>NZ_JBVJHI010000019.1:0-1744 GCF_055586885.1 Micromonospora sp. NPDC048907 | reverse complement strand
ACGTCCCCCAGCGCCGGGAACTCCCCGGCGATCGAGAAGAAGTCATGCCACTTCTGCCCCGCACCGAACGACGACCCCGTCGACAACGCCACATAGACATCCGCCGCCGAATCATGCGTGAACGTCACGACGTCGTCCCGACCGTCACCGTCGACGTCCCCGACGGCCGGGACCTCCGCGCCGGGGGCGAACCAGTCGTGCCACTTCGCCCCCGGCAGGAAGCTCGTGCCGGTGGACAGTCCGACGTACACGTCGCCGAGCGTGCCCTGGGTGAACACGACGACGTCGTCCCGGCCGTCGCCGTCGAAGTCGCCGGTCAACGGCGTCTCGCCGGAGAGCCCGAAGTAGTCGTTCCACTTCACCGACGTTCCGGCGAAGCCGGCGCCCGTCGAGGTCGACACGTACACGTCGGCCAGCGAGCCGTGGGTGAAGGTCACCACGTCGTCCCGGCCGTCCCCGGAGAAGTCGGTCGGTGAGCCGCCGAGATACCGGGCGCCCGACCCGCCGCCCTGGTTGACCAGCGAGAGGTAGTAGTTCCAGTTCCAGTTGGGGCCCGGGTCGGTGTGGTCGTTGCCCGGGATCTCGTTGTGCCCCTTGATGCCGTTACGGTCCTTCGGGATGCCGTACTTGTCGCACAGGTAGCGGGTCAGGGCCGCCGACGAGCGGTACATGGCATCGGTGAACCACCCGGGGTCGTCCACGTAGCCCTCGTGCTCGATGCCGACGCCGTAGGCGTTGCCGGAGCGCGCGTGGTAGGCGGTGTCGCCCTCGCGCACCATCTGGGTGATCTCGCCGTTGCTGGACTTGACGACGTAGTGCGCGCTGACGCCGGCCGACGGGTTCTGGAACCAGTTGATCGTGCCGGCGTACGAGCCCTGGGTGACGTGGATGATCACGGTGGTGATGCGGCTGGAGCGGCCGACGCCGTAGTTGGCGCCGTTCGCCGCGACCCACCGTGCCGGCGGGTACTCGGGCACCGCGGCCGCGAGGGTGCTCCGCTGCGTGCCGGCCGGGGACACCGTGGCGTAGCGGCCGAGTTCCGGTGCGACCCGACGCGCGGGGACGGGGACGGGACCCGGGATTCCGTGCTGGAGCAGGTCGTAGACCTGGTCCGCGTACAGTCGGGCGGTCGCGTCGTCGACCGTGGCGCCGTACCTCGCGACCACCGGATACCAGGCGGTGACCCGGCCGCGGTCGGCTGCCGTCAGCCCTTCGGCGTCGGCGAGTTCGCGCAGCACGGCCGCGCCGCCGCGGATGTTCGCCGGTGTGACGGCCTTCAGCCGCGCGACCGGCTCGCCGGTCAACCGGGCCGCCCGTTCGAGGCTGTGCTGGGTGGGATTGCTCACCAGGTGCATCACGCCGTAGCCGTTGGCCTGGCTGGGCTTGCCGTCGTGGCCGTCCAGCCGGGACTCGCCGTAGCCGACGGCGACCAGCACGTCCCTGGGTACGTCGAACTCGGTCGCCGCCCGCAGGAAGGCCGAGTCCAGGGCGCTGGGTGCCGCGGGCAGGGCCGCCGCGGGGGCCGACGGGCCCGCGACGGCGCCGGCGAGCGCCGCGGCCAGCAGGGCGACGGCGCCACGGCGCCACGTCGATCGCGTTCGGGCCATGAGGGCCTCCAATCCTGGTGTCACAGGGTCGCCTCCCCGGGCAGGCCGAAGAAGTCGTGCCATTTGGTGGCGCCGGTGAAGGTGGTGCCGGTGGACAGGCCGACGTAGACGTCGTTGGTGGCGCCCTTGGTGAAGAC
>NZ_JBVJHI010000018.1:0-4515 GCF_055586885.1 Micromonospora sp. NPDC048907 | reverse complement strand
CACCGGGATGTCACCCGACGACCCGCTACCGAACTTGAACACCCGCGTCGCCACCCCACTGTTGACATCCCGCAGATAGAACGTCGACGTCGACGGCCGGTACACCCCCACCGTGTCCACCCCATCGTTGTTCCAGTCCCCCGACACCGGAATGTCCTCCGGCGACACGTCCTCGGCGATGTTGTCGTAGCGGACCGGGGTGTAGTAGCTGGCGGTGCTGGCTGACCAATCGCGCTCGATGGTGTCGCTGCTGCCCGTCTGCTCGATGACCGTGGGCTTGGTGTGCGCGGCATCGGCCCACTTGACGAAGAGGGCGACGTGGTTCTCGTCGCGGTTCCCGGTGTGCCGCAGCAGGGCGTCGCCCGGCTTGAGTTCGCTGCGGGCGATCGGATAGGACCGCTCGTCCAGGTTGCCGGTCCAGAAGCTGTCCCCGAGGCCGCCGAGACCCCACGCCATCGAGACGAAGCCGGAGCAGTCGGTGCGGTAGTCACCGTACTGGTTCCGGTAGCACCGCTCCTGGCTGTACGGCACACCACCGACGCTGAGCCAGCTCCGCGCCCGGGTGATCGCTTCCGAACGGCGCACGGTCTTGTCGGCGCCATTGTCGTCACATCGCAAGGGCGTGGTGCTGACGGAGGCGAGGGACGGTCCCGGCTGGGACGACAGCCCCGGGTAGACGGGCAGCGCGGGATCTCCCGGTACCTCCTCAGTGGCCGACACCACCGAGCCGGCCGGCGACGTCTGCGGAGTGGCCGATGCCGTCGTCGGCGTCATCGCCATGGCTGCGACCAGTACAGCGAGCGGTACCAATGACCGGCGGACCAACCAGCCGCCCCGTCGAGCGAATGAGTGCATGTGCTTCCTCCCGTTGTGACGGCGGGCTCGGGCCGCGTCTGCCGAGAGTCTGGGGAGTGCGCCTGACGTACGGCTGGAGGATCAACTCCCGTAGTCGGCCCCGTACCTACCGCTGGAGAATCGGCGGCGCCGGCTCTAGGCTGACGATCTTTCGGCACGGGAAGTAGTCGGCTATGGACGATCAAGATCGCGAAAGCGTCGGTGAGCTGGTGCGGAGCGCCCGGGTGAGCAGCGGCCTGACCCAGGCGGACCTTGCGGAACGGGCCGGGGTCAGTGTCGGTCTGGTACGGGACCTCGAGCAAGGGCGCAGCGGGCGACCGCGCGCACGTTCTCTGCAGGCGCTCGCGGACGCGTTGGGTCTTCCGGACCACGAGCGCGCGCGAATCACGCGGCCGGTGCGGCAGCCGCAGCGGCAGCGCGTCGACACGGCCGGTCCGGCACAGCTCTCGGTTCTGGGCCCGCTACTGGTCACGCGCGCAGGTCAGCCCGTGACGCTGAACGCCGGACGGCACCGCATCGTGCTGGCACGGCTCGCGCTGACCCCGAACCGGCCGGTCAGCCGCGACGAGCTGATCCAGCTGTTGTGGGGGGACCGCCCGCCGCCGTCGGCCGCCAATGTGGTGCAGACCCATGTGAGCCGGCTCCGTCGCCTGCTAGAGCCGAGGTCGCAGCCGGACCGGCCACCGATGGTGGCGCTGGTGTCCGGTGGCTACCAGCTTCAGGTCGACGCCGACCAGCTCGACCTGGTGAGGTACCGGTCCCGCCTCGTCGAGG
The DNA here is from genome assembly GCF_055586885.1 of Micromonospora sp. NPDC048907. Classification (NCBI taxonomy): domain Bacteria; kingdom Bacillati; phylum Actinomycetota; class Actinomycetes; order Micromonosporales; family Micromonosporaceae; genus Micromonospora; species Micromonospora sp. NPDC048907. The sequence goes on along the minus strand of NZ_JBVJHI010000018.1, from coordinate 2,886 downwards.
CGGGTTCGGCGACCCTGCCGCCGCAGCGCGCCTTCGACCTGCTCCTCGACGCCCTGAGCATGTGGCGCGGCGACGCCGCCGAGGACGTGTCGGAACTCGGCGGCGATCCCCTGGTCACGGCGCTCGCCGAGGAACGCGTGGAGATCACCGTCCGGCTGGCGCGCCTCGGCGAGGCGCTGCACCACCAACGGCAGGTCCTTCCGCTGCTGCGCTGGCTGGCGGGGCGGCATCCGTGGCATGAGTCCCTGCACGCCCGGTTGGTGGTCGCGCTCACCGCGGCCGGGCAGCAGGCCGCCGCGATCGAAGCCTTCGACGGTATCCGTCGACGGCTCGCCGACGAGCTCGGCATCGATCCTGGTGCCGAACTCGTCGAGGCCCGGCAGGCCATTCTCGCCGGCCCCGGCGACCGACACCACGGCGTGCCGTCCACAGGCGGCGGTGTCACGCCGTGGCAGGCGCCCGCGCCGCCCGCGGACTTCTGCGGCCGCACGAACGAACTGCGTCGGCTCGAGCGGGCGCTGCGCTATCCGCGCAGGGATTCCCCTGTGGTCTGCGTGGTCGCCGGAATGGCCGGCGTCGGCAAGACCAGCCTCGCGCTCAAGGCGGCCCGGGGCGTACGTCGCGACTTTCCGGACGGGCAGCTCTACATCGACCTACGGGGAGACGACCGGCCGGTCGCGGTCGCGTACGCGCTCGCCCGGCTGTTGCGGGCCCTCGGTGTCGAGGTTCGCGCCATTCCCGGGGATGCGGACGAGGCCGGGGCGCTCTACCGCAGCGTGCTCAACGACCGGCGCGTCCTGATCGTGCTCGACAACGCCCGAAACGCCGCCCAGGTCCGCCCGCTGCTGCCCGGTCCTGGCGGCAGCGCGGTCCTGGTCACCAGCCGCAACCAGTGCGAGGAACTGGACGGCGCGGTCCGTATGTTGCTGCCGGTCTTCGAGCCGGACGAGGCGTTGGACCTGCTGCGGGCGAAGCTGGGAGCGGCCCGGATGGACGCCGAGGGGGAGGATGCCGAGGCGCTCGTCGACGCATGTGGCCGGCTGCCGATCGCGGTACGGCTGATGGCCGGCCGGTTGGCAGGCCGCCGAGAGAGCACGATCGCCGACACCCTGCGGCGGCTCGCCGACGAGAGGTCCCGACTCGAACAGCTGAGGCTGGGCGACAGCACCGTGACGAGCAGCTTCGCGATCAGCTACCGCGACCTACCGACGACGGCGGCCGAGGTCTTCCGGGCGGCCGCGCTCATCCCCGGGGAGAGCGTCTCGGTCGCCGCGGTCGCCGCTCTGCTCGGGGCCGAGCAGCGGGTCGTCGGCCCGGCGCTGGACCATCTGGTCGCGGAGAACCTGCTCCAACCCAGCGGAGCCAGCCGCTACCGGTACCACGACCTGTTGCGTCTCTACGCGCTCCGAACTGGTGAGACCCATCAGACACCGGGCGAACGAATGGCGGCTCTGGGTCGGCTCTACGAGTGGTACCTGACCCGCACGGCAGCCGCGATGACGCTGGTCTACCCCGGCATGATCCGGTTGCCGGTCGATGTCGACCCGGCCGGAGCCGACTTTCCCCATGTCGACGCCGCTACGGCGTGGCTGCACGAGGAGGCGGGAAACCTCGTGGCCGCAATCGAGGCCGCACCGGTCAACGGGCACCCGGCGCTGGCCTGGCAGCTGGCCGACCAGATGCGCGGATACTTCTTCGTCTCCGGAGACGCGGTTGCCTGGCTGGCGAGCGGCGCCGCCGGGTTGACCGCCGCGGAGGCCGAGGGCGACGTCCGCGCCCAGGCAGCCATGCACCAGACCATCGGTCAGGCGCACTGGGCAGCCGGGAAGCACGACCTCGCCGTCCAGGCATACCGCGCCGGAATCGCGGCCGCACACCGCAGCGGCTGGCTCGTCGGTGAGGCGTACCTGTCCCACAATCTCGGTCTCGTGCAAGCCGAGCTGGGCCACGTCGACGAGGCGCAGGAGCTGTACCGGCGGGCCCTCGACCTAGGGACGGGCCCGGACTTCGACCACATCCGGGCGGTGACGTTCAACGACCTGGGCACGCTCTGCCACGAGCGGGGACAGCTCCTCGAGGCGGTGGGGTACCTGACGGCGGCGCAACGGCTGAACGAGAAGTCGGCGCGCCACCCCTCGGCAATGGTGAACCGGCACAACCTAGCCATGGTCTTCCGGCAATTGGAGGACTTCGAGGCCGCACGCGACCACTTCGAGGCCGCCCTCGCGCACTACCGGCACACCGGATCCACCCTGAAGGAGTTGTCCGTACTGGACGAGCTGAGCCACCTCGACCGCCAACTGAACGAGTGGGTGTCCGCGGTGAACAACGCCGCCGAGGCGCTGCGGCTCACCCGGCAGCTGCGCAACCTGCGGGCCGAGGCGGGCGTCCTCAACACTCTCGGCTACGCCCTGCTGGGCAGCCGCGCGCTCGACGACGCCCGGGCCAGGTTCACCGAGAGCCTGACAATCAGCCGGGACCACGGCTTCCCGTACTTCGAATGCCAGGCGGGCATCGGCCTGGCCGACACCATGCTGTCGAGCGGTGCCGCCGAGGAGGCCCGTCGTACGGCGGCGGCCGCGCTGGACATCGCCGCCCGCAAGACCTACCGGGCCCTGCACAGCGATGCCCTCATCGTGCTGGCCAAGGCGGCGCTCCAGCGGGGTGAGGCGGAGGACGCCGCGCAGCACTGCAAGGCTCTCCGCGAACTGCTGCGGACGACCCACCTGCCCGACCGGACGCGCGAGTGCGACGCCCTCGAGGCACAGATCGGCCACCTGATCCCGGTGGCCTGACCGCTGCGACGGCGGGGCCCGGTGGTGTCCGGACCCCGCCGTGGGTGTGCTCGTGCTCAGATGCCGTAGATGAACTCGTCGTCGGTGCCGC
>NZ_JBVJHI010000017.1:0-4962 GCF_055586885.1 Micromonospora sp. NPDC048907 | reverse complement strand
GGCCGGGTCGCCGCCGGAGAGCTTGAGCCCCTCCCACGGGATGGAGATCAGGCACTCCCGCAGGTGCTCCCGTGACTCGTCGAGGGTGGGCAGCGCCACCGGCTCGCCCTCGACGACGAACGAGCGCTGGAGCAACCGGTCGTTGGGCTGCCGGTCCGGCACACCCTGCGGCACGATGACCTCCTCGGTGGCGGTGCCGGTCGGCTTGTGCCGGCGGACGGCCACCTTCCGGCCGCCGATGGTGGCCTTGTGCTCGGAGCGCTTGACCACCGGGCGCCCCTCCACCTCGACCAGCTTGTAGACCAGGCCGGCGGTCGGTGCGCCCGAGCCGGTCACCACGGCGGTGCCCGCGCCGTACATGTCGACGGGCTCGGCGGCCAGGGAGGCGATGGCGTACTCGTCGAGGTCGCCGGAGACGATGATCTTCGTCTCGGTGGCGCCGAGCGAGTCGAGCAGCTCGCGGGACTGCTGGGCGATGACCGCCAGGTCGCCCGAGTCGATCCGGACCGCGCGCAGCTCCGGCCCGGCCACCGCGATGGCGTTGCGGATGCCCTGGCTGATGTCGTAGGTGTCGACCAGCAGCGTGGTGTCCTTGCCCAGCGTGGCCACCTGCGAGGCGAACGCCGCCTGCTCGTCGTCATGCAGCAGGGTGAACGCGTGCGCGGCGGTGCCCGCGGTGGGGATGCCGTAACGCTGCCCGGCGGCCAGGTTGGAGGTGAACCGGAACCCGGCCAGGTACGCGGCCCGGGCGGCGGCCACCGCGGCCTCCTCGTGTGCCCGGCGGGAGCCCATCTCGATCAGCGCCCGGCCCCGGGCGGCAGTGACCATCCGCGCCGCCGCGGCGGCCACCGCGCAGTCGTGGTTGAGCACCGACAGCGCCAGCGTCTCCAGCACCACGCACTCGGCGAAGGTGCCGGAGACGGTGAGGATCGGGGAGCCGGGGAAGAACAGCTCGCCCTCGGCGTACCCGTCGACGTCGCCGGTGAAGCGGTAGTCGGCAAGCCACTGGGCGGCCCGGTCGTCCACCACGCCGGTGCGGCGCAGGAAGTCGATCTCGTCGGGGTCGAACCGGAAGTCCCGGATCAGGTCGACCAGCCGGCCCGTCCCGGCGACCACCCCGTAGCGGCGGCCGGCCGGCAGCCGCCGGCTGAACACCTCGAAGACGCAGCGACGGTCGGCCGTGCCGTCCCGCAGGGCGGCGCTGACCATGGTCAGCTCGTAGTGGTCGGTCAGCAGCGCGGGGCGAAGGGTGCTCACCGCTCCAGCCTAGAGTTCAGGCCGGATCCGTGCCGTCGTGGCCCGGCATCGACCGCAGCGCGGCCCGCAGCTCGGCGCGGCCCGCCACCCCGAGCTTGCTGTAGACCCGCTGGAGGTGGTTCTCGACCGTGCGGGTGGAGAGGAACAGCCGCTCCGCGATGGTGCGGCTCGTGACCCCGTCGGCGGCGAGCCGGGCGATCTCCCGCTCCCGGTCGCTCAGCGTCGGGCGGAGCAGCCGCAGCGCCGGCGTCGACACCTCGTCGCAGCGGCGGAGCAGCTCGGCGAGGCGCTCCCGGGCCGGGCCGGTCGCCCCGGGCCGGCCGCCGCGCATCCGGTGCAGCGCCATGGCGGTCGCCTCGGCCGCGTAGACGGTCAACTCCCGGGCGGCGAACCCGTCGGCCACGGCGAGCAGGTCGTCGGGGCAGCCGTCGACGGCGGCCCGCGCGTACCGGGCGACCAGCGGCGGCAGCACCCCGTCGACCTGCTCGGAGAGCTCGGTCAGGCGCTGCGCCACGGTCCGCCGGTCGCCGTCGGTGCAGGTCGGCCCGATCGGCGCGGTGGCCTGGTCGAACCGGACCAGGTCGAGCAGGACCAGCAGCTCGTGCCCGGCCAGGCCGTCCTCCCGCAGCCGGTCGGCGAGCGCGGTGAGGTGCTTGGTGGCCGCCGGCAGGTCGCCGACCGCCGCGTGCACCGCGCCCCGGGCCTGCTCCAGCCAGGGGTAGAGCACCGCCATCCCGGGCGCGTGGGTGCGGTCCGCCTCGGCCATCGCCTCCGCCGCGTGCGTGGCGTCGCCGCGCAGCGCCGCCGCCTGGGCGCGCTCGGCGTGCGCCAGGCCGGCGTAGACCCGGCTCGTGGCGAGCACGGCGCAGGCGCCGAGGCTGGTCTTCAGCGCCTCGTCGCCACGCCCGCGCAGCCGCGCCGCGTACGCCTGAAGGATGGCCAGGTAGCCCGTGCCGAGCCGGAAGTCCCCGGCGCCGGCCAGGTCGGCGAACTCGTCCGCGACGATCGCGTCGATGCCGGCCAGGTCGCCGGAGAGCGCGAGCCGGGTGCCCCGGGCCAGCTCCATGGCGAGCTGGAGGTAGGGCATGTCGCCCCGCCAGCACGCCGCCTCGGCCTGCACGCGGGCGATCGCGGTGGCGCTGCGCCGGTACTGCCCCTGCGCGGCCTGGAGGTGCGCGAGGGTGCACCGGGCCAGCTCGCGCGCGGCCATCGGGGCCGCCGGCCGGTCCAGCACGGCCTGGGCCAGCCGGACCGCGGTGTCGGTGTCCAGCCGGTGCAGCCGCATGATCGCCTCGAAGGCGCGGACCCGGGCCTGGTCGGCGGCGTCGGTCAGCTCGGCACCGCGCGCCGCGATCTCCTCCACCGTGGATTCGCGGCTCAGCCCCCAGTAGCTGACCATGCCCCGGGCGGTGAGCCACCGGCTGCGCCGCCGGTCGTCCTGGATCGCCCCGGCCACCTGGTCGAGCACCTCGATCGCCTCGTCCGGCCGGTCGGCGAACATGAGGATCGTGGCGAGCAGCTCCGCCGCGTCCGAGCCGCCCTCGCCGTCCAGCGCCGCCCGGGCCAGCCGGGTGGACAGCGGCACGTCGTACCGGCCGAAGGCCTGGGCGGCCGCGTCGAGCAGCAGGGCCGGGTCCTGCGCCGTGCCCGAGTCGAGCCGCCACACGGCGACCCGCAGCAGGTCGTCGCGGCGCCGCTTGCCGACCCGTTCGAGCAGCCCGGCCAGGGTGGCCTGCAACCGCCGGGTGCGGCTGACCGGGCACTGCCGGCGCATCACCTCGCCGTAGAGCGGGTGGGCGAGGCGCACGTTGAGCCGCCGGTCGTCGCGCACCATGGAGATCAGGCCGCGCTCCTCGGCGACCTCCACGTCGGCCGGGTCGACCGCCTGCTCCAGCAGGTGCAGGCCGAGCGGCTCGCCGAACGCGACCAGCTCGACCACCGCGCGCACGCCGGGCGTGAGCTTGCCGATCCGGGTGTCGATCAGGTCGGTGAGGCTGGGCGCCAGCTCCAGCCGGCCGGTCCACTTCCAGATCCCGTACGTCTTGCTCAGCTCGTCGCCCCCGGAGGCGGCCAGCACCAGCTCGCGCAGCAGCAGCGGGTTGCCGGCGGAGAGCCGGTGCAGCCGCTCCGAGGAGCCGGCGTCGACCGGCCCGCCGAGGATCGCGGCGAGCAGCCCGGTGGTCTCGTTCGGGCCGAGCGGCCCCAGCTCGACCAGCTCGACCAGGTCGACCAGGTCGTCGGTCCACAGGGCGCGGATCGGCAGCGGGATCTGCTCGCCGTTGCGCAGCGTGCCGAGCACCGTGGCGTTCTCGGAGCGGGCGATGAGATGGACCAGCGCCGCCGACGGCGGGTCGAGCAGGTGCGCGTCGTCGATCGCCAGCACGATCTGCCGGCCGGCGGCCTGCTCCTGGAGCAGGTCGACCGCCCAGCGCAGGATGCCGGCGGGGGACAGGCCCTGCGGCTGGGTGGCCGGCAGCACCTGGACCAGCCCGCCGAACGGCAGCGCGGCGGTCGTGGCGCTGGCCGCGACGGACCAGATCGCGTAGCGGTCGGGTGAGAGCGCGGCCACCCCCTCGCGCAGCAGCCGGCTCTTGCCCACCCCGGCGTTGCCGCTGAAGAGCAGCCCGCGGCCCTCCGGGCCGCCGACCGCCGACAACAGACGGTTGAGCTCAGCCGTTCGGCCGACGAAGTCCCACCGACTCATCGGTGCAGCATATCGATGGTGTTCCGTCCGCGTGTACACCGTCACGCAGCGAAGTTGAGTAATCTGTCGATTACTCGTGAGTATCGAATGTGTTCGGTGTCGGATCGGCGACAACCGTAGGCTTCCGGTATCGCCCTGTGACCAGGGAATTTCCACGCGACCGGACCACTCCCGGCCGCCTGATCGGGAGGCCGCCTGATGAAGCCAGGTCCACTCCCCTCGGTCGACGTGCCCGAACCGGGCGGGCTGGCCGAGCCGCCCCGCTGCGCCCCGCTGCCGACCCGGCTCGGGGTGACCGAGCCGGGGCCGGACGAGCCGCTGGGCGTCGTGGTCACCGGGCCGGCCGGCGCCGGCCGCCGCGAGCTGCTCGCCGGCCTGCTCGACCTGGATCCCGGCATGCTCGCCGTGCCCGCCGGCAGCCACCTCCTCGTCCACCACGCCAAGGTGCCCACCCGCGCCGCCTACGTGCCGGGCTACCGCCAGCCGCACTCCTACCGGGCCGACCCGCTCGCCGCCGGCCCGGCCCTGGCGCGCCCGCCGCGCCGGGTGGAGCTGAGCCTGCCGGACCCGCTGCTGCGCCACTTCGCCGTGCTCGACACGCCGGACACCGGCGCGCTCGGGGTGGCCGGCGGCCGGGTGCTGCTCGACGCGGCCGGCCGGGCCGGGGCGCTGCTCTTCGTGATCTCCGCCGACCAGGCGTTCAGCGCGGCCGAGCTGCACCTGCTGGCCGAGGTGGCGCGCACCCGGGTCGAGGTGTTCTTCGCCGTCACCCCCGGCGTGGCCGGCTGGGCGGCGCCGGCGGACGGCACGACGACGGAGGACACGGGGGCGTCCGGGTCGTCGGCCGGCCGGTCCGGCCCGCCCGGCCCCGCCGCCCGCCGGTACGACGCCGTGGAGGTCTCCGTCGCGGCGCACCGGGCCGCGCTGCTGGCCGCGGTGCCCGCGCTCGCCCAGGCCCGCTGGTTCCCGGCCCGCCAGGGCGAGCACTCGGTGCTGCGCCG
>NZ_JBVJHI010000016.1:1721-5043 GCF_055586885.1 Micromonospora sp. NPDC048907 | reverse complement strand
GGGCTGTTCGCTTGTTCAGAGTTGCACAGTGGACGCGTAGCAGCTTGGTAGTCAAGTCCTCGGCCTATTAGTACCGGTCAACTGAACCCGTTACCGGGCTTACATTTCCGGCCTATCAACCCAGTCGTCTAGCTGGGGGCCTTACCCCACAATGTGGGTGGGATACCTCATCTTGAAGCGAGCTTCCCGCTTAGATGCTTTCAGCGGTTATCCCTTCCGAACGTAGCTAACCAGCCGTGCCCCTGGCGGGACAACTGGCACACCAGAGGTTCGTCCGTCCCGGTCCTCTCGTACTAGGGACAGCCCTTCTCAAGTATCCTACGCGCACGGCGGATAGGGACCGAACTGTCTCACGACGTTCTAAACCCAGCTCGCGTACCGCTTTAATGGGCGAACAGCCCAACCCTTGGGACCTGCTACAGCCCCAGGATGCGACGAGCCGACATCGAGGTGCCAAACCATCCCGTCGATATGGACTCTTGGGGAAGATCAGCCTGTTATCCCCGGGGTACCTTTTATCCGTTGAGCGACACCGCTTCCACATGCCAGTGCCGGATCACTAGTCCCGACTTTCGTCCCTGCTCGACCTGTCAGTCTCACAGTCAAGCTCCCTTGTGCACTTGCACTCAACACCTGATTGCCAACCAGGCTGAGGGAACCTTTGGGCGCCTCCGTTACCCTTTAGGAGGCAACCGCCCCAGTTAAACTACCCACCAGACACTGTCCCTGAACCGGATAACGGTCCGAAGTTAGATACCCAAATCAACCAGAGTGGTATTTCAAGATTGCCTCCACCCATACTGGCGTATGGACTTCACCGGCTCCCACCTATCCTACACAAGCTAACTCAAGTACCAATGTCAAGCTATAGTAAAGGTCCCGGGGTCTTTCCGTCCTGCCGCGCGTAACGAGCATCTTTACTCGTAGTGCAATTTCGCCGGGCCTGTGGTTGAGACAGTGGGGAAGTCGTTACGCCATTCGTGCAGGTCGGAACTTACCCGACAAGGAATTTCGCTACCTTAGGATGGTTATAGTTACCACCGCCGTTTACTGGCGCTTAAGTTCTCCGCTTCGCCCCGAAGAGCTAACAGGTCCCCTTAACGTTCCAGCACCGGGCAGGCGTCAGTCCATATACATCGAATTACTTCTTCGCATGGACCTGTGTTTTTAGTAAACAGTCGCTTCCCCCTGCTCTCTGCGGCCATACAACGCTCCACCCGCGCGGGGCTTCACGTCTCCGGCCCCCCTTCTCCCTAAGTTACGGGGGCAATTTGCCGAGTTCCTTAACCACAGTTCGCCCGATCGCCTCGGTATTCTCTACCTGACCACCTGTGTCGGTTTGGGGTACGGGCCGCTAAGAACTCGCTAGAGGCTTTTCTCGGCAGCATAGGATCACTGACTTCACCTGAATCGGCTCGGCATCACGTCTCAGCCTACATGCGCCGCGGATTTGCCTACGGCACGGCCTACACGCTTACCCCGGCACAACCACCGGCCGGGCTCAGCTACCTTCCTGCGTCACCCCATCGCTTGACTACTACCCGCCAGGTTCCCACGCTCCCCACCATTGACCCGAAGGTCGCCGGCGGCTCGGGTGGTTAGCACAACGAGGTTCGTCAGGGTCGCTCTTTCGCGGGTACGGGAATATCAACCCGTTGTCCATCGACTACGCCTCTCGGCCTCGCCTTAGGTCCCGACTCACCCAGGGCGGATTAGCCTGGCCCTGGAACCCTTGGTCATCCGGCGGAAGGGTTTCTCACCCTTCTTTCGCTACTCATGCCTGCATTCTCACTCGTGCCGCGTCCACAACTAGGTCACCCCGTTGCTTCACTCGCGGCACGACGCTCCCCTACCCATCCACACACCTGCACAAGGAATCACGTCCAAGCGAGGTTAAAATGTGAATGCCACAGCTTCGGCGGTGTGCTTGAGCCCCGCTACATTGTCGGCGCGGAACCACTTGACCAGTGAGCTATTACGCACTCTTTAAAGGGTGGCTGCTTCTAAGCCAACCTCCTGGTTGTCTATGCGACCCCACATCCTTTTCCACTTAGCACACGCTTAGGGGCCTTAGCTGGTGATCTGGGCTGTTTCCCTCTCGACTACGAAGCTTATCCCCCGCAGTCTCACTGCCGCGCTCTCACTTACCGGCATTCGGAGTTTGGCTGATTTCGGTAAGCTTGTGGGCCCCCTAGACCATCCAGTGCTCTACCTCCGGCAAGAAACACGCGACGCTGCACCTAAATGCATTTCGGGGAGAACCAGCTATCACGGAGTTTGATTGGCCTTTCACCCCTAACCACAGGTCATCCCCCAACTTTTCAACGTTGGTGGGTTCGGCCCTCCACGCGGTCTTACCCGCGCTTCAGCCTGCCCATGGCTAGATCACTCCGCTTCGGGTCTAGAGCATGCGACTGAAAACGCCCTATTCAGACTCGCTTTCGCTACGGCTCCCCCACACGGGTTAACCTCGCCACATGCCACTAACTCGCAGGCTCATTCTTCAAAAGGCACGCCGTCACCCCGCAAGGCTCCGACGGATTGTAGGCGAACGGTTTCAGGTACTATTTCACTCCCCTCCCGGGGTACTTTTCACCATTCCCTCACGGTACTCGTCCGCTATCGGTCACCAGGAAGTATTTAGGCTTACCAGGTGGTCCTGGCAGATTCACGGCAGATTTCAGGGGTCCGCCGCTACTCGGGAACACCCACAGAAGGTCAGCAACTTTCACCTACCGGACTATCACCGTCTACGGTCAGCCTTTCCAGACTGTTCGACTAGCCACTGACTTTGTAACTTCTCGAACGAGTGTCAGCTCGCTCAGCAGGGTCCCACAACCCCGACCACGCAACCCCTGACAGGTATCACACGCAGCCGGTTTAGCCTCAATCCGCTTTCGCTCGCCACTACTCACGGAATCACTTGTTGTTTTCTCTTCCTACGGGTACTGAGATGTTTCACTTCCCCGCGTTCCCCCCACACACCCTATGTGTTCAGGTGCGGGTGACACCACATGACTGGTGCCGGGTTTCCCCATTCGGACACCCTGGGATCACAGCTTGGTTGACAGCTCCCCCAGGCCTATCGCGGCCTCCCACGTCCTTCATCGGCTCCTGGTGCCAAGGCATCCACCGTTCGCCCTTGACAACTTGACCACAAAGATGCTCGCGTCCACTGTGCAATTCTCAACAAACGACCAACCCACAACCCGATCCGCCTCACACCAAACCCGACAACCGCCGGCGGTATGCGAGGCCAGGCCATGCCTGGCGCCTCAGCGGACAAACGCCCGCCTCCAAGGCTCTGAAAGACAACCCGACG
>NZ_JBVJHI010000015.1:4150-10287 GCF_055586885.1 Micromonospora sp. NPDC048907 | reverse complement strand
ATCAGTCCTCCCGAGGGGTCGCGGCGGCCAGATCGGTGAGTACGCAGGTCTGTGCCGCCTCGTCTCGCGCGGCGAGGAGTGCGGCCTTCCATTGGGCGCGTTGGGACAGAGCTTTGAGGAGCCGGTGTTGCAGGGGCGGGATATCCGGGTCGTCCGGCCGTGCCATCTCCCAGGCGTAGACGGGCGCGTCGTCCTGGCCGACGTGCTCGGTGTCCTCAGCGCCGGTAGTGACGCCGAGCAGACGGCGGACCCAGGCGCGCGCGTCGGCGCGGTGGTCGGCCAGGGTTTTGCCGGACCAGTCGCGGGAGACGAGGATGCGTCGGCCGCCGATGCCGAGGGTGGCCCGTTGGTGGACTTTGCCTTTGCACCGGCCGGCTTGGAGGCGTCCGTGTGCCTTCTTGGGTTGGATGCCGTAGAGCAGCCAGTTGGCGCACCGCTCGTTGCACGGGGTGACCCGGAGCTGATCCCACAGCCGGTCGAGGTGGTCGCGTTGGCGGTCGCTCTCTGGCTTGTGGCAGTCGGCGGCGGACTTGGTGATGTATTTGGTGATGTAGCCGATGGTGCGGTTGGCGTGGACCGTGCCGGGGGTGACGCCTTCGGCGTGGACCTGGGCGCCGAAGCGGACCACGTGCGCTGGGGTGGCGTCGGGGTCGGTGTCGATGAGGTCCAGGGCGTCAGCCCACGAGGTCAGCGGCTCCCGGGTGTCGGGGTCAACCCACTCTCCCCGGTCGGCGTCCCAGACCGGGGGCCGGTCGAGGGTGTACCGCGGTTCGTCGGCGGGCGGCCACCAGACCTGGTGGTAGGTCGCGGCGGCGACCTGCCGCAGCACCGCCCGAGGGATGGTGCCTCGGATGGCGAAGTGCGCGTGTGGGGCGAGTCGTCGTTGCGGCTCGACGCAGCCGGCGTATTGGACGTTCCAGCCGACGCAGCGGCGCAGGTTCTGCCAGAACCGATCGAGCAGGCGGGCGAAGTGCACCGCATCCCACGCTGCTCGCCGGTAGTCGTAGCTGTCGGGGTCGACCGGCGTGCCGTCGGGGAGGACCCGGCCGTAGGAGTCGAGGGTGAGCGACAGCCACATGGACGGCCGGTGCTGGGTGCCGTCCGGCGCGGTGTAGACCTTCCCGACGGTGCGGGGTTCGACCTTCTTGCGGGGCAGGTCGGGGGCGTCCTGGCGGCGGCGGGTGGATCGCTTGCGCCGGCCGTGGTTGTCGTCCTGCTCGTGCGAGGGAGCGACGGCACCGCGGAGCCCTTCTGCGGCGATGGCTTCCTCTACCTCGGTGATGGCCTGATCGATCGCGGGTACCTGGTCGAACTGGGCGGCCCGTTGAGCTTCGTCGCGGGCGAATTCCAGGTGCGCGCGGAGCATGACCAGCTCTCGCTGTTCCTCGGTCGCCGGGTTCGGGCTGGGAACGGGTTCGTCGGTGCGGTGCCAGCCCTCCCGGATCTGGGTCTGCCGGAGTCGGCGGGCGCGCTTGGCGCACGGCTCGCACTTGTCTTCGCGGGTGGTGCCGCAGGGCAGGTCGATGACTTCGGTTTGGCCGGTGTGCAAGTCGGTGCGGCGCAGGGTGACCGGACGCAGGCAGACGCCGTACTCGGCCGCCATTTCCTTCAGCACCTGCCGGGACATGGGCAGGGCGAGACGGGCGGCGCGGGAGCCCGGTGCCGGCGCGACAGCGGCCGGGACGGTTACCGGGTCGGGGGCGGGGTTGTCGGGGGTGAGGCCGGGCAGGGTCGGGGCGGTCAACGGGTCACCTCCGGGAGGTCGAACAGGGCGGGTTGGGTAGAGCCGATCGGGGTGGAGCGGGTCGGGCCGAGTCGGCCGGCCCAGCGGTGGGCGGCGGGTTCGTGGCGGGGGCAGGCGGTCTCGGCGCGGTAGCGGCCGGTGCCGGGTTGGCCGGCTTCGATGAGGGCCGTGGCCCACCTACGGCAGCGCGCGCAGTAGGTGGGCCGGCCTGTGGTCATGGCGGTCAGTGCTGGCAGCCGGAGCAGTGCAGCCCGGCGCACCGGGTCTTGCGACGCAGCAGGAGGGCGAGGACAACGAGGACCAGGACGACGCCCACGACGCCGGGGAAGGCGGCACGGACGGTGTGAGTGAGCTGCGCGGCGAGGTAGCCGACGCCGGCCAGCACGCCCACAGCGGGGACGGTGACGGCGGCGATGACCGGGCCGCGGCGCAGCCGGCGCACCGGTGCAGGGGCCGGGGCGCAGGTGTCGAGGAACCGGACGGTGACGGTGACCCGATCGGCACCGGTCTGCTGGGGCCGGTCCATGAACAGCAGCCGGCCGGAGTCCCGCAGGACGGCGACGGTCGCGGCGACCTCGGCGGGGGTGCCGACGATGCGGCGGGTCAGAGCACCCGTGCGGTGCAGCGCGTGGGTGCGGCGGGCGAGCTGGGTGCGGGTCATCGGGTCACCTCCGAGGCGAAGACCTGACCGTTGCGGGGCGTCTGGACGACCGACGAGATGAGCGCGGACCGGACCGGGGCGACAGCAGGCGCCGGAACGGGAACCGGGGTCGGCGTCGGCGGGGCGAGGACGGGCGCCGGGGTGGTGGGCAGGTCGACCGGTTCCAGGTCGACGGGCTCTGCAGCCGGGGTCGGCACTGCCGGGGCGGTGGAGCCGGTGAAGACGAGCTTCGTGAGGGCCATGAACGCGACCGCCGGCAACGCGGACAGCAGCCACCCGGACGGGCTTGCGTCCGCCACGGCGAGCTGAGCGGCGAGCGAGAAGGAGGCGAAGGCCAGCATCAGGAACACGGGGTAGCCGATGGGTTCGCCGCGGCGGCGTCGACGGCGGATATCGAGCAGGCAGGCCACCGGCACCAGGTCGGAGAGCACGGCGTTGGCCCAGCCGAAGGCGTCGGGGGTGCCGGGCGGGACGTGGCGCATGGTCCAGTCGTGGACGTGGGAGAACGACGCCCACCCGGCGGTGCCGGCGACGACCAGGAGGATGAGGACCAGGGCGACGGTCTCGATGCGGTCGGCGTTCAGGAGGCGACGCACTTGGTCACCTCCGGCCTGGTCGTGGCCGGCGGGGCGGGGCGGAGCCAGGCCCGCAGGTTGCGCAGGTAGACCGCGCCGTAGACGAAGCCGGAGACGAGGAACCCCCACTGACGGGTGGTGATCGAGTAGGCCAGCCAAAGCAGTTGCGCGGCTAGGCCCACGGCCCAGCCGGTCCAGGAGCGTTTGCCCGCCAGCCACAGGCCGGTGACGCCCACAGCCATCAGCAGCCAGGACCACAGTTGGTGACTCATGCGGCCCACCCCCACGCTTCGGCGTCCTCGGCGGCGATCTCGGAATGCCGGGTGAGCGCGGCGTCGAGGATCGCGGCAGCTTGGGTGTCGGGGGCGCAGTAGGGGCAGGACTGGTCGGGGTCGGTGTGGGCGAGGTCGAGGCAGGTACGGCGGATCGGCCGGCGGGCAAGGCGACGAGTACGCATCACGGTCTCCAAGGCAGGTCAGCGGGTGGTGGGGGTGATGTGCACGCGGATCCACTCCGGCGGCTCACCAGTCGACGCCACGGCTTCGGAGAGGCAGCGCCACAGCGCCCACGCCTCGGACGGGGTGAGGTACATGCGGCGCCGACCGGAGCCGACCGCGACGTAGAGATCCGCGTCGGGCGTGACCCGGACCGTGACCGGCACCGAGGTCTTGTCGACGTGCGGGGCGCGCAGCCGGTAGAACCGCCGGGGTTCCGGGGCCTGCTCGTCGGGTTCGTCGGCGTAGGGCATCCGGGCCGGGGTGCTCTCGGGCAGCTCGTGGTGGGTCACCGCGGCTCACCTCCGTTCGGCGTGGTGTTGAGGTCCAGGGCGTTGAGCAGAGACGGGGGCAGCAGCGGCGCGGCCTGCTTCGGCACGGTGGGCCGGCAGACGTGCCGGCCGTTGCGAGTGGCCTGGGCCGGCTTCACCGGAGCCGGGACGGCTTCGGGTTCGGGCTGGACCTCCGGCGGGGCGGGGAAGGTCGCGGCCATGTCCCGGATCAGGTCGTCATCGAGGAAGGAGAACCGGACGCGGGCGGGTTCGGGCTGTCCGTCGAGCAGGACGTAGCCGACGCCCTTGGCCGACAGCGGGATCTGATCCGCGAGGGCTCCGCGGTCGCGGGCGCCGTCGCCGAGGATCAGGTCGACGTGGCCGCGTTCGGTCAGGCCCAGGGCGATGCGGGTGGGGAAGAAGTCGCGCACGGAGACGACCTCCTTGCGGGGGTCCTGGGTGGCGGCCACGACCAGGACGCCGAGCCCGGCACCCTGAGTCAGCAGCAGCCCCAGGGCCTGGGTGATCCGCTGGCGGATCTCGGAGTCGGGCAGGAACGCCAGCAGCGCGGCGATCTCGTCAATGACCACGACGATCAGCGGCTCATCCACGGTCGGGGTGTGGACCCGCACCTTGCCGCGCAGCGCCTGTTGACGCGCCCGCATCCGAGCCACCGCGTCTTCCAGCAGGTCGGCCATGCGCGACCAGTCGTCATCGACGTAGCGGGAGAACAGGCCCCGGCCGATGGACAGCTCCATGCCGCCCTTCGGGTCGATCGCCCACACCCGCACCAAACCCGACCGAATACCGGCGGCGAGCGACCGCAGCAAGGACCAGATGACCGAGCCCTTGCCCATGCGGGTCGCACCACCGATCAGCACGTGCGTGGCCAGCAGCCGCAGGCAGTACACGGCCAGGTCTTCCCGCAGACCCAGCGGCAGGGCGGTGAAGTCCGGGCGGGCTGGGACGGGCAGCGGTGCGACGATGCGGGTCAGCGGGTCGCGGCGGATGAACACCAGCCACACATGCCGGGGCCGATCGCGGAACCGCACCCGGTCGACCAGCCGCAGCAGCCCCGCCAGCCGGCCGGAGCGGTGCGGGGCCGCGTGGCGGCGGACCGAGAACACCCGGCAGTGGCGGGTGCCGAACGAGTACGCCAGATCCCGCGCGGCCTTGTGGTACACCTCCGGGTTCTGACCCTTCGGCATCCGCAACACGAGCTCATCGGTGGCGTAGGTGCAGCGCACCGACAGCAGCTCCGGCAGCTTCTCGCCACCGTCGTACTTCTTCACCAGGCCGCACAGCGACATGACCTCGTGCCACTGCCGCCGGTAGACCCACAGCCGGCGCCATACCGACACCGACCGGAGCACGACCAGGCGGTGGAAGGACTCCCGAGCCCGCCACCACCACAGCCCGGCGGCTACTGCGACGACGAGCAGGACCAGGAGGTGAGGCCACCATCCATGGGACCGGTAGGCGTCGACGGTGAGCAGGACCAGGGCGACGACCGGCCAGGCCCGCCAGTGCCGAACCGCCAACAGAGCGAGGTGCACCGCGGCGACGACGAGCCAGAACAGCAGGAACAGGACGGTGAGGGTCCAGACGATCGGCCACGGGGCGGTGATCTGGAACCGGCGGAAGTTGACCAGCGGCGCCCGCATCAGGCCGCCGCCTTCCGGTCGCGGTGCTGCTCCGTCCACGCCTCCGCGCAGACCTTGTGAACCGGCTTGCCCGCCGGACTGCGGCAGATGGTCGGACGGTGGCAGATGACACACGGGACCGACTCGCCGGCACCACCACCGCGCGTCCAGTCCAGGAAAACAGGCATGATGAACCCGCCCTTCCAGGCCGTGAGGGTTTTGGAGTGGGCAGCGGGGCGGCCGGCTTTCCTAGGGCATGGGCCGCCCCGCGCCACATCTGGGGATCAGGCCGCCGACTTGCGCGACTCGGCCAGGGTCTTGGGCGCGACCAGCGCGGTTGCCCGGTAGGAGAACGCGAGGCGGCCGTTGCTGCCCACGTAGGGCGTCACCTGAAGACCCTCGATCTCCACCGGCTGGAACGGACCCACCGGCGGGACCGGCTGGTGGTCGGCCAGGATCTTGATCGACACCTCACGGGACCGGGCGCCCAGCTCCGGGTCCATGTCCATCACCCGGCACTGCCACACCCGCTGGCCCGTCAGCTTGTCCTTGCTCGGCGTCCGCATCCGCGTCTTCTCGTCGAAGTCCTGCGCCTCCGCGATCGAGTCCGGCACGAAAACCGCGCCGTGCGGGAAAACCGCCTCAAACGGAACCGAGAACCGAGTACCGCCTCTGAGGGCCATGACGAACTCCTTCGCTGCTGCGACTTGACCGGCGCTCCGGTCTTTGTGATGCAGGCAACCTAACG
>NZ_JBVJHI010000015.1:0-4053 GCF_055586885.1 Micromonospora sp. NPDC048907 | reverse complement strand
AACTGATAGGTACATCAGTCAACTGTTAGGTACGAAGTTCTTACGGAGCGTCAGTGAGCAGGCAGAATGCCTCTCATCTGTTAGGTCGCTGGTAGCCTGCAGACCGGTACGCGACGCCAGAAGCAGGGAGCACTGCGATGACCTCTCCGAGTGGCCGCACCGAGCGGCCGGAGGCCCGGCATCAGCAGGTGGCACGGAACATCCGGAACGACATCGAGGCGGGCCGACTCGTGCACGGCTCTGCCCTGCCGTCGACCAGGAAGCTGGCCGAAGAGTGGGGCGTCAGCGTCTTCACCATCACCGAGGCGATGAAGGTGCTAGCTGAGGAAGGTCTCGTCCGCAACGAGTCCCGTTCCAAGCGCGTCGTCAACGCCCCCGATCAGCTCCACCGCAGCGAGATGCGCCCGCAACGACCGCGCGTGGTGTTGGTTGGCGGGTACCCGGGCAGCGGCAAGACCGAGTTGGGAAGGATCCTCGCGCGCGAGACCGGGTGGCCGATGCTGGACAAGGACACGCTGACGCGGCCGGTGGTCGAGGCAGCGTTGGAGATCATGGGTCACTCGCCGCACGACCGGGAGTCAAAGACGTACTTTGACAAGATCCGTCCTCGCGAATACGAAGCGCTTCAAGACGCGGCCGGTGAGAACGTGCAGTGCGGCAACAGTGTGATCGTGACCGCTCCGTTTATCCGGGAGTTCAACGACCCTGCCTGGATGGCTCGAACCCGCGCCTTCTACGAGGCCGCACAAGCCATGGTCACGGTGGTGTGGGTGTACTGCGACGCGGAAACGATGCTGACCTACGTACGCCGTCGGGGCGCTGCACGCGATGCCGTCAAGCTGGCCGATTGGAACGCTTACCTCGACGGCATCAGCCTGGAATTCCGGCCGGCGGACACTCATGTAGTGATTGACAACTGCGCGTCAAGCCGTCCGTTGCAGGAGCAAGCCAAGGAGTTGGTGCGGGAGATCGTCGCGGACGAGCGCCTGTAATGCGAGGCGTGATCCTCTACGGGCCACCAGCGTCGGGGAAGGACACCATCACCACGGCGCTGCACGACCTGGACGCCGGGTACAAGCTTTATCCCCGCTTGAAGGTGGGGCCCGGCCGAACGATCGGCTATCGCATGACCGACGAGGCGAGCCTGGACACGCTCCACCGCAGAGGCGATGTCGTCTGGGAGAACCGCCGCTACGGTGCCCGCTACGTGGTTGATCGCCCCTCACTGGCACAAGAGCTGAGCAAAGGAACGCCGATCGTGCACCTCGGCCAGCGGGATGCCGTTGCGGCCGTTGCCCAAGCTGTGCCGGGCGCCCGTTGGGTGGTGGTGTCCCTGTGGTGCCCGCGAAGGGTCGCTGAACAGCGGATCATCGCCAGGAGGACCGGCGATACGGCGGCACGACTTCGTGCGTGGGACGCTACGGAAGCCCTGCCCGAGGCGGATCTCACGCTGAACACAGCCGAGCTGTCTCCGCCGGTTGCAGCGGAACGCATTCACCGTCGCATCAATGCAGGTTGAAGGTCTTTGATCTCTCGCGGTCGCTTCGTATGGTCGGCAGATGACCATGGGGGAGGAATTACCGGGGTGGCGGCCGCACCGGGTGCGGCGAGTTTGGCCGGCGCGACGGTGGCCGTGGGTGCTTCTGGCGCTCGTAGCGATCGCCTGCGCTGGCCTTGTTGCTGTACCCGCGTCGTGGGCAGTGCGGAAGCAGTTGGAAGCGGAGCGAGGCGAGGCGACGCCGGAGGCAGCCGCCACGGTGTGGTTCGTGAAGCTCAGCGCCGGCGACGAGCTGGGGGTGTCGCGGGTGTTGGCTAAGCGCCGCCATGACGAGCTCCGGCACCAATGGCGTGATTACCGCGCCGAGATGACAAGCACGGGGCGCCCACCGTCGAAGCTGGAAGCGGTCGGACCGATGGCGATCGAGCACCAGGGCGACGACCGCGCAACGGTCGTGGAGCACGTACGCGCCGTCTGGTGGGATGGTCCGCACCTGCTCGCGGGCGAGGACCATCCGTGGCGGTGGGAGCTGCGCAAGGACGGCGGCGGTTGGCGCGTCTGGTCCGTCGAGCTGCCGCCGTGGTGCGGGGTACACGTCCGGGCGGAACTGTGCCGGTGATGAGGACCAGGGCGTGAGGGGCAGGCCGCGGTGACTCAGCCGGGTGGCTTCGTTGCGGCGTCGCCGTCCATCTCCCGCCAGTGACCGCCATCGGCTTGCACGAGCCGCTTCACCATCTGCCGGGCTTCGTCCTCGGAGTCAAACTCCCAGCGGAGCACCTTGCCGGTCTCGGAGTCGCCCGTCCTGGCGACGACGTGCCAGCGAACCTCTCGGGCGAGCCACACGTCACGCCGGGTCAGCCGACCCCACGTGCCATTCCACCAGCGCGCCACCAGGTCTTCCCCCACTTGATTGATCGTACATGTGTTCGAAGTAAGTGGCGGGGAGGGGAAGGAAGGAAGCCGGATCCGCGGGTCGGAGGAGAACTTGCGGAGCCGATGAAGGTGAGGGGTGCAGGCGACCACGAGCGGAGCGGACGAGCAGCCAGCTTCCCGCGCTCGATGAACCACAGCGATCCCGAGGCGGCACCGGACGGCGACGGCCGGGAGGGGCTGTGTTCATGCCGGCCAGGTCGACTCGGACGCAGCCCGTGATCTGTTGCCGAATTGGCCTGTACTAGATCAAGGCGCTCCGCGCGGCGCGGGTCGGGACGCGGTAACCGGCTCCTGCGGAGCCGCCGCCCCGGCGCCACGGCGCCGGGGCGGAAAGTCAGCCGGCCCGAACCCCACGCCCCGCCCCGCGCGTCACCCCTGGGTTCAGTGAGGTGACCCGGTGACGAGTCCCGAAGAACGACCAGGGCCAGGCGGACACGCTCTTACCCGTTCTAGACGGTCCGGACACCCACGAAGGCCGGAGGCCACCGGCGGCGGACGGAGTTGCCGAACGGCCCGTACGGGGGTCGCTGAGGCCCAGAGAGGGAAGAGGTGGAGGTGGTGGGAGGGTGAGAGGTGAGGGAGAGTCCGGGGTTAGAGCTGTGCCTCCGGCGGGGGCCAGACGACTCCGAGATGGAGTTGCCGAACGGTTCCGGTAGGTGGGTGGTTGAGGAGCTGCCATCCCGCCTACCACCGACCCAGGCAAGCCGAGCAGACCAGGGCCAGGGCGACAAGGTCGTTCGTCCGGTAGGGCGCTCCACCTTGTCACCCTGGCCCTGGCCCGCTCCACGAAGTGTGGGTCGGCGGCAGACGGGATGGCAGCCAAGAATCGCAGCGCATCAATCGCTTGCAGAAGCGGTAGTCGCCGGCCCAGCGCTTTGTTTTCTCACGAAGTGCCCCCCGGTTGTGTTGTCCACCTTCTGCAGGTCCCAGCCCTTGGGCCACGCGTAAAAAGAACCAGCTCTTATTTTGTGTACTCTGGCGCCGTCAAACAGGTCCTCGCCCTTAAACTCTGCTGGCGCAAGAACTGGCGCCCCTTCGAATACTGCTGACCTGAATTCCGCTGGACCGTAGAAGATGGCCCCCTCGAACCTTGCAGGGCCGTCGAATGTGGCTCGAAAGAAGTCGGCCTTGCCCACGAACTTAGCGCCATTGAAATTGGCATCTGGAAGCGTGCAGCCCCGGGCGCTGAAGACGATTAGAGTTGCACCAGAAAGGTCGACGTTGACTCTCCCCCAGTAAGACGGGTTGGGAACCTCGCCCTCGTCATGGTTATTAACCATCTTTTTGAGATGTGACGTCAGCACGTGTTGGGCGGCTACTCGCACGTGAATCTCTTGTTGTATCCGCTCGTTATGCTCTTTCACCTCCCAATTGGAGGTCGGCAGGAGTGGCTTCTCGCTGGGAGGCGGTATGCGGAGGTATGCACAGATTAGATTCACAACGATTTGACGGTAGTCGGGGTTTCCGTCAGCGAGGCGTTCAAGCCCGTATAGCCCAGCGAGCCGGATTGCAGCGCTCGCGGAACCGAGCTGATCTGAGGCTTTGACGTAGAGTTCGGTCTTGCGCCGCTCGAGGGCGTCGTGCTCCGTTGCGTCCGCTGTTCGATCCTGATGTTTCTGATC
>NZ_JBVJHI010000014.1:0-37340 GCF_055586885.1 Micromonospora sp. NPDC048907 | reverse complement strand
ACGTCCCCCAGCGCCGGGAACTCCCCGGCGATCGAGAAGAAGTCATGCCACTTCTGCCCCGCACCGAACGACGACCCCGTCGACAACGCCACATAAACATCCGCCGCCGAATCATGCGTGAACGTCACGACGTCGTCCCGACCGTCACCGTCGACATCACCGACCGCGGCGATCTCGGCGCCCGGGGCGAACCAGTCGTGCCATCGCTGGCTGCCGCCGAAGGACGTGCCGGTGGACAGCGCCACGAAGACATCGCCCGTGTTGCTGTGCGCGAACGTGACGATGTCGTCGCGTCCGTCGCCGTCGACGTCACCGGTCGACGCGGTCTCGCCGCCGATGGAGAAGAAGTCGTGCCACTTCGCGGAGGTCCCGGCGAAGCCGCCGCCGGTCGAGGTGCTCACGTAGACGTCGGCGGCGGCGTTCTGCGTGAAGGCGAGGATGTCGTCCCGGCCGTCACCGTTGACGTCGGTCGGCGAGCCACCGGCCATGCCGTGGGTCCGGGCCGCCTGGTTGAGCAGCGTCCGCGCCGTCGCCGCGGCCTGGTCGTACCGGTCGGGGAAGCCGGAGCGCTGCACGCACTGGGCGACCTGTCCGGCCGTGTAGCCCGGGTTGTTGCGATCGCAGACGATGGCGCGGGTGACGTACTGCGTGGTGGCGTAGACCGGATCCATGATCTGCTCCGGGGTGCCCCAGCCGTAGTCCCAGCGCTGCTGGAACACGCCCAGCGAGGACTTGTCGCCGCAGGGCAGGTTGTTCATGTGGGATTCGACCCAGCCGGCCTCGAAGGCGGAGAGCATCACCTTGTCGTTCGCGTCGTGCGCGCGGGCCACACGGTGGACGACGACTGTGACGGCGGGGTCGTGGGTGGCGGGGACCGACGGGCAGGCGAGCGTGTCGATCGGTACGGCGGTCGCCGGCGCGCCGACCGCGACGGCCGCCGTGGCCGTGCAGAGGGCGACCAGCAGCGCCAGCGGGCTTCGTCTCACAATGCTCCTCAGGGACGAGAGTTCACCATCGATGTCAATCTCCATGGCGGTCACGGCACGGCGTTGATCGCGGCGTAGGCGGTGTCGGCGAATCCGACGTCGCGCCGGGAGCCGCTCGCCGTGAAGCGCCAGGTGCCGCCCGGATACTGCCCGGGCGCCCAGGACGCGCCACCCGGCCGCCACCACGGCTGCCAGGCCGCCATCCCGTGGCCGGCGTCGTACCAGGTGTTGTCGCCGCGCCAGGCCGACGCCCACCGGTGCACGGCCACCACCGAGAGCCCGTCGCCGGTGGCCATGGTCCAGCGGGGCATCCCGGTCACGTCACCGGTCGGCCGGGCTTCCACCGCCGGGTCCCCGACCGCGGGCAGCGCGCCGTCCACGTTGAACGCCACCTCCCACACGGCCGCGGTCGACGGCCCGTTCACGGACCAGGTGACATCGCTCTGCAGCCCCGGGCCGGCCCAGCGCGGCGCCACCGTCAGCAACCAGTCGGCGGTGACCGGCTCGTCCCCGAACGGGATGCCCGCCAGGTTGATCCGGGAGCCGTCGGCGGAGACGTCGACCCGGGCCGGCGCACCCGCCCGGTCGGTCACGTCGAACCGGCCGACCGCCAGGTACGGGCCGGTGCCGCGGTGCGACGAGTCGAGCGCCGGGCGGTAGTTGCCGGCCCCGGCCGGGTCCACCCCCAGCGCGGCGATCCGGGCGTTCGGCCACGTCCGCACGTCGGCCCGGAGGAAGCCGGTGCTCACCGTGTACCCGCGGGCCACCACCCCCGAAGACCAGGTCAGCGGCGCCAGCCACAGCCCGCCCTGGCCCCAGCCGGCATGGCTGAGGTACCAGTTCGGGCCGTCCACCACCACCTCGGCGGCGTGCGCGTCCAGCACCGTCACCTTCTCGGCGCCCTCGAAGCGCAGCGGGTCCCGGCTGCGGTAGACGGCCGTCCGCCGGTACGCGGCACCGTAGTCGGTGCCGTCGCAGCAGACGAAGAGGTACCACCACTCGCCCCGGCGCACCACGAACGGCGACTCCGTCTGCCCGCCCGCCTGCCCGGTGGACGGCGACGCGTAGGCGATCGCCCGCGCGCTCCAGGTGCGCAGGTCCGTGCTGGTCCGGTACGCCACCACATGGTTGCCGCCGGTCGGGCTCGACGTCGCCGTGTAGTACATGACCCAGCGGTCGCCGACCCGGGTCACCATCGGGTCGCGGCCCTCCCACCCGTCGGTGAACAGCGGGTTGGCGGGGCTGCGGGTCCAGGTGACGAGGTCCGTCGACGTGGCCAGGTGCATGCGGTAGCGCGTGTAGTCCGGGCTTCCGGCCGCGTAGAACAGGTAGTAGACGCCGTTGTCGTAGACCACGTGCGGGGCCCAGATCCACTGCTCGCCCGCCCCGGGGTCGGCGACCAGCGCCGCGGGCTGTTTCGTCCACGGGCCGGTCGGCGTCGGAGCGGTCGCGTGGCCGAAGGACCGCTCGTCCTGCGGCGCGCCGGGCTCGGCGTGGGTGATGGCGAAGACGTGCCACACGCCGGTCTGCTGGTTCCGCACGATGGTGTGGTCGTTGTAGTACCAGGTCGACGACTCACCCACGCTCGGGTCATAGACGCGGGTCAGGGCGCCGCGCGCGGGCGTCTCACCGACTGCCTCGTACGGCGTCGTGGTGACCGCCGCGAGCGGGCCGACCCGGCGCAGCGTCACCGTGTCGACACCGGCGAAGAAGCCGACCGAGGCCGCGGCGCGGCCGGTCACCGTCACGGTCAGCCGGTGGCCGCCGGTGGCGAGCGACACCGAGCCCAGCGGCACGGGACCGGTGCGCTGCACGCTGGCCGCGTAGCCGTCGAAGAGCTGACCGACCGCCACGCCGTCGACGGCGAACCGCAGCGTGCCGTAGTCGCGGGCGCGGGTGAGCACCGCCCCGAGGTCGTACTGGCCGGCCGGCACCGACGGCAGGGTGACCGTCACCGCGTCGCCGGCCCGGCCGCCGCGGAACCAGAGTTGCCGCCCGCCCGACCAGCTCACCCCGCAGCAGTCGGGCTGCGACTCGACGGGCGCGGTGGCGGAGACGACCGCGAGCGACTCGGCTTCGACCCGTACCGGCTCGTCGGCCGCGGCGGCGGGGCCCGCCGGGACGGCCACCAGGGCCGCCCCGAGCAGGAGCGCCGCGAGCATCCGGCGGGCGCGCATCACGGCACGCTCGGGCGGGGCAGGTCGCTGCCGGGGGCGAACTGGTCGTGCCACCGGTTGGCCGCCGGCCCGAACCGCCCGCCGTCGGAGAGTGCGACGTACACGTCGGCCGCGGTGCCCCGCGTGAACGTCACCACGTCCGCGCGCCCGTCGCCGTTGAAGTCGCCCACCCCGGGCAGCTCGTCGCCGAGGGCGAAGCTGTCGTGCCACTTCCAGCCGTCCTCGACGAAGCGGGTGCCGTCGGACCGCGACACGAACACGTCGCCGGTCGCGCCCCGGGTGAACGTCAGGATGTCGTCGCGGCCGTCGCCGTCGACGTCACCCACCGCCGGGAGCTCGTCCCCGACGGCGAAGCTGTCGTGCCACTTCCAGCCGTCCTCGACGAAGCGGGTGCCGTCGGACCGCGACACGAACACGTCGCCGGTCGCGCCCCGGGTGAACGTCAGGATGTCGTCGCGGCCGTCGCCGTCGACGTCACCCACCGCCGGGAACTCGTCCCCGACGGCGAAGTGGTCGTGCCACTTCACGCCGGGACCGAACCCGGAACCGGTGGAGAGCGCCACGTAGACGTCGGCGGCGGCGCCGCGGGTGAACGTGACGACGTCGGCCCGGCCGTCGCCGTTGACGTCGCCGACGGCCGGGATCTCGGTGCCGACCGCGAAGAAGTCGTGCCACTTCACGCCGGCGGCGTACCCGGAGCCGGTGGACAGCCCGACGTAGACGTCGGCGCTGTCGCCGCGGGTGAAGGTGATGATGTCGGCCCGGCCGTCGCCGTTGACGTCCCCGGTGAGCGGGATCTCCGCGTCCACGGCGAAGAAGTCGTTCCAGGGCCGGCTGTCCGGCACGAACCGGCTCCCGTCGGAGCGGGCCGTGAACACGTCGGCGGTGGGGCCGCGCGTGAAGTCGACCACGTCGTCACGGCGGTCGCCGTCGGCGTCACTGGTGTTACGGGTACGGGTGGTGGCCGACACCTCGGCCGACGCGGCCGCGGCGTTGCCCGCCCCGTCGACCGCCACGACCCGGTAGTAGCGGGTCTGGCCGGCCGGCAGGGGACCGTGCCGGAACGCGGTGGCGCGGGTCGTGCCGACCAGGTTGGCCGCGGTGGTCGCCACACCCGGCGTGCGGGACGAGTAGACCCGGTAGGAGACCACGCCCACGTTGTCGGAGGACGGGGACCAGCCCAGGGCCAGGGCGTGCACCCGCCCGCCGGCCAGGGCCAGGCCGGCCACCGCGGTGGGAGGGGTCGTGTCGGTGTACGGCGACACCATGCTGTCGGCCTCGTAGCGGGCGGCGGTCCAGGCCGGGGCGCCGGCCGCCGGGGTGAGCCGGACGGTCACCGCCGACCGGCCCGCCGTCACCGCCGCGGGGAGGACGAACTCGTCGGCCAGCCAGCGCTGCCGGTCGTTGCCCAGCGGTTGCAGCCACACGCCGGCCGGCGTGCCGTCCACCGCCACGGCCGCCTGCTGGTAGGCGGCGCGCTGGTCCGCGAGGCGGCGCAGCCGTACCCCCTGGTTCGCCGGGTCGATCGCCAGCCGGAAGCTCACCGGGGCGGTCGTCCCGCGGACCTCTTCGGTCCGCGCCACCGTGTCGTCGTCACCCTCGAAGCTGGAGGTGAGCGCGGCCTGGGTCGCCGAGTCGGTGTACGCGTGGGCCGCGCGGCTGGCGGCGTCGCCGGTGACGATCGCGTCGGTCCGCCGCGTGGCCGCGGTGCGCTGGGTGTAGAGGAAGGCGGTCGAGGCGTACTCGGCCGGCATGTCGTTGGCCGGCCCGTGCTCGATGCCGAAGCGCAGCGCGGCGCCGTACGGCACGGCGTCCCCGATCATCAGCCGGTACGCGGCGTCGCACTCGTCGGCGCAACCGCCCGCGCGGAACAGGTGTGCGGTGTTGCCGGTGAAGACGCCGCTGTACTCGCCCCGGTTGAAGTACCACCCCGACTCGTAGAAGTCCTCCGTGCCGGTGCCGTGGATCTGCGGCGTGGCCGAGCCGTCGACGTACACCCGCTCGTCGCCCTCGAGGTAGTTGCGGGTGTTACCGCCGACGATGTGACCGCGCATCGTCTGCGACACGCCCACGAAACGGCCCCGGCCGGTCTGGTCGGCGAGGATCCAGTCGGTGCCGCCGGTCGTCTCCGCGCGGCGCGACTCCGTGGTGAAGTAGCCGCCGCTCCCGTCGGCGGCGAGCCGTTGCGTCCATTCCGTCCCGGGCGCCGACGTCACCTCCGCCTGGACCCCGCTGACCGTCGTGCCGGTCGTGTTGACCAGTGCCAGGGCGGCGGAGGCCCGGAAGGGCATCGGCCACCAGGCGCTGTACCACCCACCGGCCGCGGGGTCCATGGCGAACATCAGCGAGCGGACGGCGCGCTCCCCCAGGCCGCCGCCGAAGAACTCACCGACCGGGCTGTCCACCGTGGTACGACCGTCGAAGGTCAGCCGCAGCCGGAGACCGGAGAGGACCGGCTCGGTGGCGGCGCCGTCGGGCACCCGCAGCCGCAGTTGGGTGACCGCCCGGGGCCCGGTCAGGCTCGCGAGGGACACCTGTCCGTGCGCGGGCACGGTGACGGTGGCCTGCACGGCGGACGCGCCGGGTTGCGCCGGCTTCGGGTCGCGGGTGCCGGCGGCGCGCAGCATGTCGAGGACGTCGGTGGCCCGGTCGGCGGGGTCGAACCGGGACACCCCGACGGCGTCGGCGAAGGTCCGGTAGGTGACGTGGTGGAAGAGCGGGTTGTTCTGGGTGGTGATCCGCATGGAGTCGCGGTAGGGCATCGGGACCTTGATGGTGACGCCGCCGGATGTCTGGTCGGCGTTGCTGACGAGCGGGGCGGTGAAGGGGCTGCCGAGCCGCCCGTCGACCAGGTCCTGCAGGTTGGTGTCGACGACCGTGACGCCGTCGAGTTCGATGCGGATCCAGCCGGTGGCGCGCACGTCGCCGTTGTCGCGGGTGAACCAGATCGACTGCACCTCCCCGGGGCCGCGCGCTTCGGCGATGACGCATCCGCCGAGTTGGCGCAGGCACGAGTAGGTGCCGCCGAATCCGTCGTCGTTGGAGCCGTCGCGACCGAAGCTGGAGAACTGCCGGGTCCGGACCCCGGCGGCCAGCTCGGGCAGGCGGTCGAGCCGGCGGTACGCGTCCCAGCCGGTCGGGCCCTTGTCGTCGGCGACCGTGAGGGTGGCGGGCGGTGCGGCGGCGGGCGGTGCCGCGGAGGTCGTCGCCGCGGGTGCGCTCACCGCCGGCAACGCCACGGCGGCGGCCACGAGCCAGCGGGGGATGCGGAGCCTCATCGGGATCCCTTCCGGGCGGCTGAGGGAGCGGTGAGAAATCGATTGCCGCGAGTTAACTGCGACGTTCTCACGGTTGTCAATACCTTGCGGCCCGTGTCGGCCCACGTCCGGCGGCTCCGACCAGCACAAACGCCCCTCGGAGGAAATCTTCAGCCAACCCGTCTGCCACGTCAGGTATTGACAGACTCCGAAGTATCCGGCTTCACTTCTCCGCAGCGGCACCCGCGAGCGAGCCGTCACCGGGGCGCGACGTCGCCCGGTCGCCCGCCGTTCCGACGCCAGGGCCTCGTCCCCTGGCCACCACCTGCCGCGGTCCGCCGGCGCGTCCGTCGAACCGCCACACCCGACCCGAGCATCTCCCGACAGGAGTCACCCATGTCCCGGCTCCCCACCGGCACCGCCGCGCGTGCCCTCGTCGCACTGCTCACCCTGGCCGCGGCCGCGCTCGTCGGCGCGGTGGCCACGCCCTCGCCCGCGCTGGCCGCGCCGAACTTCAAGGCGCCGTTCCCCTGCGGGCAGCGATGGACGTACGACCACCACAGCTCCGAGGTGCGCCAGGCGCTGGACTTCGTACGCGCCGACGGCGGCACCACCGGCGGCACACCGCAGGTGGCCTCGGCCGCCGGCGTCGCCCGCCGCTACTCGCAACCCAGCGGCGCCGGCAACTACGTCGTCATCGACCACGGCGGCGGGTGGACCACCTACTACTTCCACCTCAGCGCCTACTCCGTGCCCGACGGCGCCTACGTGCAGCAGGGCCAGCAGATCGGGGTCACGGGCAGCACCGGCAACTCCTCCGGACCGCACCTGCACTACGAGCAGCTCTACAACGGCGTGGGCCAGCCGATCGTGATCAACGGCGTCCCGCTCGCGCCGTACCCCGACCAGTACCACCAGAAGTACCTGGTCAGCGACAACTGCGGGTCGTCACCGGCCGGGGGTCGCTACCTGGCCGGATCGCCGACGGATTTCACCGGTGACGGCCGGGACGACGTCGTCGCGTTCACGCAGGGCTCCTCGAACGACGTCTACGTGGCCTCCTCGACCGGGTCGTCCTTCGCCGGGACGTCGGTCAGGTGGAACGACTTCTTCGGCTTGAACGGCGAGACGTTGCTGTCCGGCGACTTCGACGGCGACGCACGGGACGACATCGTGGCCTTCACCCACGGCTCGCTCGCCGACGTCTACGTGTCGCTGTCCACCGGCACGTCCTTCGGCGGCAGCCAGAAATGGCACGACTGGTTCGCCCCCGGCGCGGAGGTACCGGCCGTCGGGGACGTCGACGGCGACGGCCGGGACGACATCGTGACGTTCACCCACGACGACGCCGCCGACGTCTACGTGGCGCTGTCCACCGGCTCGTCGTTCGCCGGAACGGCGGTGAAGTGGCATGACTTCTTCTCCATCGCCGGGGAGTTCCCGGCGCTGGGGGACGTCAACGGTGACGGCCGCGACGACATCATCACCTTCACCCAGGGCCCGGCAGCGAACTCCGACGTGATCGTGGCGCTGTCCACCGGCACCTCGTTCGGGGCACCCCAGAAGTGGCACGACCTGTTCGCCGTCGGCGCCGAACAACCCCGCGTCGGTGACATCACCGGCGACGGCAAGGACGACATCGTCACCTTCACCTGCAACACCGACGCCGACGTCTACGCCGCCGTGTCCACCGGCACCTCGTTCACCGGCACCACCGTCAAATGGAACGACTTCTTCTGCCTCGCCGGGGAGTTCCCCTACCTCGGCGACGTCAACGGCGACGGCCGCGACGACATCATCGTCTTCACCAAGGGCGCCACCAACGACGTCTACGTCGGCCTGTCCACCGGCACCACCTTCACCGGCGCCACCAAATGGCACGACTTCTTCGGCCTACCCGGCGAAACCACCCTCTGAACCCACCCCGACGCTTGGAGGAACCATGCGCAACGCTCGCAACGGCGGTCGACCGGTCAGCCGTCGGCGCCTGCTGACCGGCGCGGCGGGAGTCGCCGCGGCCGGGACCCTGGCCGGCGCCCTCTCCGCGCCGTCCGTGGCCAGCGCCGCCGGTGACGGGTACGGCCTGCGCATCGTGGACCGCAACGAGAACGGCGGCCGGCTGCAGTACTACCGCTTCGCCACCGACGCGATCCAGTGGGACCCGGCGGTCAACGTCCTGCTGCCCGACGGCTACCACACCAGCGGCCGACGCTATCCGGTGCTGTACCTGCTGCACGGCGGGAACGCCGACTTCCGGACCTTCCACCTGCAGGACGACATCATCAACCTCACCGCCGGCCGGGAGCTCATCGTCGTCATGCCGGACGCCTCGACCGGCTGGTACTCCAACCCGGTGAGCAGCAACACCGGCCCCCGCAACTGGGAGACCTTCCACATCGCCCAGCTGCTGCCCTGGATCGACGGCAACTTCCGCACCTTCGCCGAGTACGACGGCCGCGCCGTGGCCGGCTTCTCGATGGGCGGCTTCGGGGCCCTCAAGTACGCCGCGAAGTACTACGGCCACTTCTGCTCGGTGAGTTCCCACTCGGGGCCGGCCAGCCTGCGCCGCGACCTCGGCCTCGTCGTGCACTGGGCCAACGTCACCTCCGCGGCCCTGGACCTCGGTGGCGGCACCGTCTACGGTGCGCCGCTGTGGGACGAGGCACGCGTCAGCGCCGACAACCCGGTCCAGCGCATCGGCAGCTACCGCAACAAGCGGATCTTCCTGGCGGCCGGCACCTCACCCGATCCGGTTAACTGGTTCGACACGGTCAACGAGACCCAGGTCCTGGCCGGCCAGCGCGAGTTCCGGGCGGCGCTCGGCCAGGCCGGCATCCCGCACGAATGGCGGGAGGTCCCCGGGGGCCACTACTTCCGGCACGACCTGTTCGTCCAGGACCTCGCCGGCATGCTCGGGCGGTTGCGTCGCGCCGGCTGACCGGCTGGTCCACGGCCGGGGCCGGCCGCCGGAGGGGCGGCCGGCCCCGCGGCGTCGGTGTCAGGCGGCGAGGCGGGTGATCGCGGCGATCGAGCGGTCCACGTCCGCCTCGGTCGTGGCGGCGTTGGAGACCGAGAGGCGCATCAGCCGTCGCCCGCGCCACGTCGTCCCGCCCGCCCAGCAGGTGCCGTCCGCCTGCACTGCGGCCACCACGCGGTCGGTGCGCGCGTCGTCGCCGAAGCCGACCAGCACCTGGTTGAGGACCACCTCGTTCGCCACCTCGAACCCGGCCGCGGTCAGCCCCTCGGCGAACCGGCGGGCCAGCGCGCAGCAGCGATCCACCACCGCGGCGACGCCGTCGCGGCCCAGCTCCCGCAGACCGGCCCAGACGGCGAACCCGCGCGCCCGGCGTGAGGACTCGGCGGTGAGGTCCGCGCCCGCCGGCGAGCCGCCGGAACCGACCAGGTACGCGGCGGCGTACGACATCGCCGCCGCGTGCGTTTCGGGACGGGCGCAGAACGCGAACGCCGAGTCGTACGGGAGATTCAGCCACTTGTGGCCGTCGCAGGCCCACGAGTCGGCCAGTTCGACCCCGTCCACCAGGTGCCGCGTGGTCGGGCTCGCCGCGGCCCACAGCCCGAACGCCCCGTCCACGTGCGCCCACCCGCCGTGCCGGTGGACCAGCTCGCACGCCTCGCGCAGCTCGTCGCAGGCGCCGGTGTTCACGTTGCCGGCCTGCAGGCACACGACGGTGGGCCCCGGTGCGCCGGCGCGCAGCACGGCCCGCAGCGACTCGAGGTCGAGGGCGCCGTCGGGCCCGGTGGGCACCGGTTCCAGCACGTCCGTCCCGAGGCCGAGCAGGCGCAGCGACCGGTCGATCGTGCCGTGCCGCTCCTCCCCCACGATCACCCGGATCGGCGGCGCCCCGAGCAGCCCCCGGCGCTCCACGTCCCAACCCGCGTCGGCCAGCACCTGGTGCCGGGCGGCGGCGAGCCCTGCGGTGTTCGCCGCCTGGGCGCCGGTGACGAAGCCGACCGATGCCGTTGCCGGGATCCCCAGCAGCTCCTTCAGCCAGCCGCCGGCCGCGGCCTCGGCGGCGATGGCGGCCGGCGAGGTGACCGCGTTGAACGCGAGCTGGTCCCAACCGGCCGCGAGGATGTCGGCCGCGGTCGCCGCCGGCAACGCGCCGCCGACCACGAACCCGAAGTACCGCGGGCCGGCGCTGGCGACCAGGCCGGGCCCGGCCGCGGCGACCAGCTCCGCCAGCACCTGCTCGGGCGGGCGGGGGCCGGAGGGCAACGGGCCCGAGAACGCGTCGGTCACCGCCGCCTGGTCGACCGGCACGCCGACCGGCCGATCGGGCAACGACCGCCGGTAGTCCGCCGCGTGGTCGGCGGCCAGCCGGAACAGGTGACTCAGATCCTCCACCGCCGCACCCTAACCCCGGGCCGGCCCGGCCACCGGAGGCGGCCGGGCGTCAGCGGTGCACCCGTCCCAGGAAGTCGCGCATCAGCGCCACCACCTCGTCGAGGTGGGTCTCGAGCAGCCAGTGGCCGCCGTCGAGCAGGTGCAGCTCCGCGTCGGGGAGGTCCCGCAGGTACGCCCGCGCCGCGTCCGCGGGCATGTAGCCGTCGTGCGGCCCCCAGAGGATGAGCGTGGGTGGCCGGTGCCGGCGCAGGTACGCCTGCTGGCGCGGGAACCAGTCGACGGTGGTGCGCTGGTCGGCGAGCAGCCGGGCGAGGTTCCGCGGGCCGGGCGGGCGGCCCACCTGCGCCCAGGACAGGACCCACAGGTCGGGGCTGACCCGCTGGGCGATCTCCTCCGGCAGATCGCCCACGAACTCGTCGCGGAATCCCCGTTCCGAGACGTGGGGGGCCACCGTCGCCAGGGCCTGCGGGTACGGCTCGGCCCACATCTTCTTGAGCGGCGCGTACTTCGGTCCGTGCTGGTCGGGATAGACGTCGCCGTTCTGGATGACCAGGGCGGCGACCCGCTCCGGCGCGCCCAGTGCCAGGCGCAGCCCGAACTGGGAGCCGTAGTCCTGGAGGTAGATGGCGTACCGCCGCAGGTCGAGGACCTCGGTGAACCGGCGCAGGAAGTCGGCGTACGCGTCGAAGGTGTAGGCGAATCGCCCCTCGTCCGCCCGCGTGTAGCCGAATCCGGGCAGGTCCGGGGCGAGCAGCCGCCAGCGGTCGCCGAGGGCCGGCAGCAGGTGGCGGAACTGGAAGGACGACGAGGGGTAGCCGTGCGGCAGGAGCACGATCGGGGCGTCGGCCGCGCCGGCCTCCCGGTAGAACGTCGGAATGCCGTCCACGTCGACGGTGCGGTGCCTGACCGGCGCGGCTGCCATGGCGCGGCCTACCCGTCCCGCCTCCCGGCAAACGACCGGCCGCGCTCGTCCGGCCGGCCCTGGTCGGTCGGGTGGGGCGCCGGCACGTCGCCGGCGCCCCACCCGGGCCCCAGGTCAGCCGGTCGCGCAGCTCGCGGTGGGTGTCGTGGTGTTGCCGTTCTTGTAGAGCGTGATGCCGAAGTTGTTGCCGTTGCCGTTCGGCCGGGCCGTGAGGGTGCCGCTGGTGCCGCTGATCGAGGCGTTCCAGCTGTTCTGCAGGGTCTGACCGCCGTTCGTGCGGATGGTGACCACCCAGTTGCTGCTGCCGCTGACCGAGAAGTTCACGTTGAACCGGTCGCTCCACTCGTCGGCGCGGGTGACGCTCACCGAGCAGCCGCCGCCGCTCGGGGGCGGGGTGGTCGGGCCGGGGGCGGCGCCGCCCACCGTGATGTTGGAGCTGCCGCTGCTCTGGTAGCCCTCGGTGGCCAGGATCTGGTAGTCGTGGCTGCCCAGGTTCATGCCGTACCGGGCCCACGCGTCGAAGTGGTTGCCGGTGGTGATGGTGCCGCCGACCCGCTTCTGCTGCCGGACGCTCCAGTACTGGTAGAAGGTCCGGGTGCCCTCGATGGAGGGGGCGTTGACCCGCTGCGTCCGGTAGATGTCGTACGTGCCGCCGTCGCTGGTGACCGTGCCCATGAAGCCCTGGCCGCCCGGCGGCCGGTAGGTGCCCCAGCTGTCGACGATGTAGTACTCGACGAGCGGGTTCCTGGTCCACCCGTAGAGGGTCAGGTAGGCGTTGCCGGACGGGTTGAACGTGCCGGAGTAGGTCACGGTCCGGCGTGCACCGGGATTCCAGCCCTTGCCGGCGACGAAGTTGTTGACGTTGCTCCACTGGGTGCTGTACTGGCCGCCGCTACCCATGTTCATGGAGACGTTGCCACTGTCCTTCCAGAAGGAATAGAAGTAGCCGTTGTTCGTCCCGGTCGAGTTCGACGTCACAGTCTCGGCATGCGCGGGGCTGGACTGCAAGGCCGTGACGCCGGTGGTGACCAGGACGGCGGCGCAGGCGCCGCCGATGAGCATTCGGAGGCGGCCACGTCTGGTGGTCCTCGCGGGGACGGGGGCGTCGGTCATGTGCGTGCTTCCTCTCTCGACGGCTGGCGGAGGCCAGCAGCGCGGCGCGACCCGGCGGCAGTTGCCGGCGGCCCGTGACCGCCACCGGAGGAGCGGGTCGCGGACGGCCGGCATCGGCGGTGATGGATGGGTCCCGACGGCGAAAGCATCGGCCGCACGGCGCGGCACTGTCAACAACTTCCGGAAAAGTTGCGGACCGCCGACCGTGGCAGCCGAACGCGGCCCCAGGCAACGGTGCTGCTCAGGCCAGGTCAGGGGCAGCGACGATTCGCACCTGACGGTCCCGGACCTGGACGGCGGGACCCGCCGACCGGGCGGAGGTTCCGGAATCTTCCGGGAGATCAGCCGAGGAGGGCGGTACGGAGGAAGTCGAGGGCTGCGGCGTCGTCGTCGATCCCGCCCGCCTCGTGGCCGTTGTACCGCCACACCGCCAGCTCGGCCGGCCCCCGGTAGGCGTTGACGGCGGCGAAGACCGTGGACGGGGGCACGATCTCGTCCATCAGGGCCACGGAGAAGCGGGCCGGCACGGTGGCCCGGCGGGCGAACGCGACCCCGTCGACGTAGCCGAGGGTGCGCAGCACCTGTTCCTCCCGGTCCCGGTGCACCGCCAGGTAGTCCCGGATCTCCCGGTAGGGCGCGGCGTCGGTGATCGTCACGGCGCGCGGCATGTCGCAGAGGAACGGCACGAACGCGACCGCCGCGCGCAGGTCCGGCACCAGGGCGGCGGCGGCGAGCGCGGCGCCGCCGCCCTGGCTGTGACCGAGCACCGCGACCCGGGCGGCGTCGACCGCCGGCAGGCGGCGCGCCGCGTCGACGGCCCGGACCGCGTCGGTGAGGAAGCGGCGGTAGTAGTACCGGCGCGGGTCCTCGACGCCCCTGGTGGTCATCCCGGGGGCCTGCGGGCCGGCCCCGGCGATGTCCGGGGTGTCGCCCCGGCTCCAGCCGGAGCCCTGGCCGCGGGTGTCCATCTGGAGGTGGGCGAAGCCGGCGGCGGCCCAGAGCAGGTTCTCCAGCGGGTGGCCGCGTCCGCCGCCGTAGCCGACGTACTGCACGACGGCCGGCAGCGGCCCGGTCGCGTCCCGGGGCACCCGCAGCCACGCCTTCACCGGCTGCCCGGCGAAGCCCGGGAAGGTGACGTCGAAGACGTCCAGGCCGACCAGCGGGGTGGCCACCGCGGTCACCTCGACCGGTTCGCCGCAGGACCGGGCCTCGGCGAGGGTGTCGGCCCAGAACGCGTCGAAGTCCGGCGGCTCGCGCAGGTCGCTGCGGTGGGCGCGCAGCTCCGCCTCGGGCAGGTCGGTGTACACGGCCGCCTCTCAGCTCGTCGGGGTGCGCGGAACAGCCGGCCGGACCGGGCCGAGAATTTCCGGAACAGTGCCGCGATCTCCCGGCACGCTAGGACCACCCGGCGCCGGCGTCAACCGACCGTCCGGCGCCGCCGGCGGGCCGAGCACCCGGGCCAGCCAGCGCAGCTGCCGCCGCACCTGCACGGCCTCGCCGCCCTCGTGCTGGTTGAACGGGTAGACGTGCACCTCCCGGTCCACCGGGGCGGGACGGCCGTTGGCGGCGCCGTACTGGTTGTAGGCGGCGAATCCGGTGCTCGGTGGACAGACGGGGTCCCGCAGGCCGATCCCGAAGTGCGCGGGCGCGGCCGCCCGGCGGGCGAACGCGACGCCGTCGACGTAGGACAGGGTGTGGCGCACCCGCTCCTCCGCCTCGCGGTCGACCGCCAGGTACTGCGCGATCTCGCCGTACGGCCCGGCGTCGGTGATCTCGACGGCGCGCTGGACGTGGCAGAGGAACGGAGCCGTGCTGAGCAACGCCGCGAGGTCCGGCACGAGCCCCGCCACGGCGAGGGCGAGGCCGCCGCCCTGGCTGTTGCCGGCGGCCACGACGCGGGCGGGGTCGACCCCGGCCAGTGTCCGGGCCGCCTGGACGGCGCGCACCGCGTCGGTGATGAGCCGGCGGTAGTGGTAGGTCCGCGGGTCCAGGATGCCCCAGGTCACCGGCGAGGGGCCGCCGGCCGCGCCGGCGTGCGGGTCGGGGGTGTCCCCGCTGCCGTACCGGCCGGACTGGCCCCGGGCGTCCATCAGCAGGTGGGCGTAGCCGGCCACCGGCCAGGTCAACCGCTCGTGCGGCAGGCCCCGCCCGCGCCCGTAGCCGACGTACTCCACGACCACGGGCAGGGGCGCGTCCACCCGGGCCGGCCGGGTGTACCAGGCCCGGACGGGATCCCCGCCGAAGCCGGCGAACGTCACGTCCCAGGTGTCGACGAGGCGCAGGTCGGTCGGTTCCGGGCGGACGTCCAGGAGCACCGGACGGGTCGCCTCCGCCGCGAGCGTCGCGCGCCAGAAGGTGTCGAAGTCGGCGGGCTCGCGCACCTCGGGCGCGTACCGCCTCAGCTGGTCGAGGGGCAGGTCGAACATGGCCACGACTCCTCGCGCCGGGACCGGCGGCGGTAGCGGTGCGGGACGGGTCACCGGCCCCGAAACTTTCGGCGCACGCTATCACAGGACTCGATGCCGTCGACAGGGCCGTCGTCGATGCGTCGCCGTGCTCGCCGACCGGGCAAGCGCTTGTCCAGCCCCCTTGACACATCGATGGAACGCACTAAAGTTCCCGCAACAAGTCTCGTGACATTGCCGAAACTTCCGACGTGGCCCGTGCGCATCCCGGCGCCCGGACGGGACGGTTGCTGGTCGGAACCAGGGGGGTGCGCATGACCGACCACGTGCCCGTCCGCGGCCCGGTGGTGGCCGTGGACGCCGGCGAGGGGCCGGCCCGCCCACGGTCGCCGGCCGGGCGCACCCCCGCCGCCGCGCCGCCCACCCGCGTCCGCCGCCGCACCTGGCGCCAGGCGGTACGCCGGGACTGGCAGCTCTACTCGCTGGCCATCCTGCCGCTGCTGTTCTTCCTGGTCTTCCGCTACCTGCCGATGCTCGGCAACGTGATCGCGTTCCGGCGCTTCCGGCCCGGCGGCAGCGTCTTCGGCGAGTACTGGGTCGGCCTGCGCTACGTCCGGATGTTCCTGACCGACCCGACGTTCTGGGACGTCTTCGTCAACACCCTGGTGCTGGGTGCGCTGACCCTGCTGTTCTGCTTCCCCCTGCCGGTCGTGCTCGCCCTGCTCCTCAACGAGCTGCGCAGCCGCCGGCTGAAGCGCTTCGTCCAGTCGGTGTCCTACCTGCCGCACTTCCTGTCCGTCGTGATCGTCGCGGCGATGGTCATGCAGCTGGTCTCCGTCGACGGGACGGTGAACCAGCTGGTCCGGGCCGTGGGTGGCGAGGCGGTGCCCTTCCTGCAGCGGGCGGGGTGGTTCCGCACCATCTACGTCTCGTCGGAGATCTGGCAGACCGTCGGCTGGGGCACCATCCTCTACCTGGCCGCGCTGACCACCATCGACGATGACCTGTACGAGGCGGCCCGGATCGACGGGGCCAACCGGTGGCGGCAGACCTGGCACGTGACGCTGCCCGGGATCCGGCCGACGATGGTGACCCTGCTGATCCTCAACGTCGGCACGTTCATGGCGGTCGGGTTCGAGAAGATCCTGCTGCTGTACAACCCGTTGACCTACCCGACGGCCGACGTGGTCTCGACCTACCTGTTCCGGGTCGGCATCGTCTCCAACAACTTCAGCTACGCGGCGGCGATCGGCCTGTTCGAGTCCGTGATCGGGCTGACGCTGGTGCTGTCGGCGAACGCGATCTCCCGACGAGCGGTGGGGGCGAGCCTGTGGTGACCGCCGACACGACCAGGCCCGTCCCCGCGACCGGCGGCCGGCGCGGGCCCGGCGCCGGCCGGGGCCAGCGGGTGTTCCGGGTGGTCAACGCCATCGTCCTGACCGGCGTCGTGGTGGTGACGTTGTACCCGTTCGTCACCATCGTGGCGCGCTCGCTCAGCGACAACGCGCACATCGTCTCGGGAGAGGTGAACCTCGTCCCGCGCGGGTTCAACGTCGCCGCGTACAGGGCGGTGATGTCCGATCCGACCTTCTGGACGAGCTACCGCAACACGGTGGTGTACACGGCTGTCGCGACGGCCGTCTCGCTCGTGCTGACCACCTGCTACGCGTACGTGCTGTCCAAGAAACACCTCAGGGGCCGGACCGCGCTGGTCGGGATCGCCGTGTTCACCATGTTCTTCAGCGGCGGGCTGATCCCCAACTACGTCCTGGTCACCAGCCTCGGGTTGAAGAACAGCGTGTGGGCGATCGCGCTGCCCAACGCCATCAGCGTGTTCAACCTGCTCGTCATGAAGGCGTTCTTCGAGAGCCTGCCGGTCGAGCTGGAGGAGGCCGCCGCCGTCGACGGGCTGAACACGTACGGGATCCTGCTGCGGATCGTGCTGCCGCTGTCCAAGGCGATGGTCGCCACGATGTTCCTCTTCTACGCCGTCGCCTTCTGGAACTCCTGGTTCGCCGCGTTCCTCTACATGGACCGCATGGACCTGTTCCCGGTGACGGTGTACCTGCGCAACCTCATCGCCGGCGCGACCGACGCGACCTCGACCGCCGGCGGCCTCGGCAGCGCCGGCGACGTCGTGCAGTCCGCCGCCACCATCCAGTCCGTGACCATCGTGCTCACGGTCCTGCCCATCCTGGCGGTCTACCCCTTCATCCAGCGGTACTTCGTCTCCGGAGTCATGCTCGGCGCCGTCAAGGGATAGCCACCGGCACCACCCGCACCGCTCCCCCACCCGAAAGGAACCCCCATGGCCCAGCTATCCCGGCGCCAGTTGCTGTTCGCCGCCAGCGCGGCCGCCGTCGTCTCGGTGGCCGGCTGCGGCGACGACGCGGCCGACGAGAAGGACCTCGGCGACAACCGGGCCGGCGCGATGGACAGGTACGGCGTCGGCGACCAGTTCAAGGCCACCACGCCGGTGTCCTTCTCGATGCTCTACAACAACCACCCGAACTACCCGTTGAAGGACGACTGGCTGTTCTGGTCGGAGCTGTCCAAGCGGACCGGGGTCACGATCGAGCCGGTGGCCGTGCCGCTGAGCGACTACGAGCAGAAGCGCAGTGTCCTGGTCGGCGCCGGTGACGCCCCGTTCATCATCCCCAAGACCTACCACCCGCAGGAGGAGGCGTACGTCTCGTCGGGCGCGATCCTCCCGGTCAGCGACTACCTCGACCTCATGCCGAACTTCAAGGACCGGGTCGAGAAGTGGAGCCTCCAGCCGGAGATTGACACGCTCCGGCAGGAGGACGGCAAGTTCTACCTGCTGCCCGGCCTGCACGAGAAGCCCTGGCAGGACTACACCCTCGCGGTCCGGATGGACATCCTCGAGGAGCTCAGGATCCCGGTCCCGCAGACCTGGGACGACGTGTACACCATGCTCAAGGCGATGAAGGCCCGGTATCCGAACGTCTACCCGCTCTCCGACCGGTTCGGCAAGCCCAACCCCGCCGGCAACCTGCTGAACATGCTCGCCCTCGCCTACGGCCTGGAGGGGGCCGGCTGGAACTTCCGGCACACCAGCTGGGACGCGAGCGCCAAGAAGTTCGTCTACACCGGCGCGTCGGACAAGTACAAGGCGCTCCTGGAGTACCTGCACAGGCTGGTCGCGGAGGGGCTGCTGGACCCGGAGACCTTCACCCAGACCGACGACCAGGCCCGCCAGAAGCTCGCCAGCGGCAAGTCCTTCGTGATCAGCAGCAACGCGCAGACCCTGGTCAACGACTACCGGAAGGACATGGCCAGGACGCTGCCGAACGCGCGGATGGCCAAGATTCCGTTCCCGATCGGGCCGGCCGGGCCGGTGAACCCGGCGCCCCGGACGGAGAACGGCCTCATGATCTCGAAGAAGGCCCGGGACAGCAAGAACTTCGTGGCGATGATGCAGTTCATCGACTGGCTCTGGTATTCCGACGCCGGCCAGGAGTTCGCCAAGTGGGGCGTCGAGGGCACCACCTTCACCAAGGACGCGTCCGGCAAGCGCACCCTCACCCCCGACGTCGACGTCATCGGGCTCAACCCCAAGGGAACGAAGCACCTGCAGAAGGACTTCGGCTTCTACAACGGCATCTTCGCCTACGGCGGCCCCCTCGAGCTGGTCCAGTCCTTCTTCTCCCCGGAGGAGATGGAGTTCCAGAAGGTGCTCAACGCCCGCCCGAACCGGCCGGTCTCGCCGCCGCACCCGCTCAGCGACGCCGAACGCGAGCAGGTGACCCTCTGGGAGACGCCGCTGAAGGACTACGTCTACGCGAACACGCTCAAGTTCGTCCTGGGCCAGCGCAGCCTCGGCGAGTGGGACGCGTACGTGAACGAGCTCAACGGAAAGAACATGGGCTCCTACGTGGACGTCGTCAACAAGGCGTACGACCGCTACCGCAAGAACCACGGCTGACATGCGCGTCGTCGTACCGGATCGGGCCACGGGCCGGCTCGGCGACGCCTGGCGCGCCTGCGTCGGCACGGGCCGGTTCGACCTCGCCCTGCGGCGGGACCACCAGGACTCGCTGGCGCTGGTCCAGCGGGAGATCGGCTTCCGGCACATCCGCGGTCACGGGCTGCTCAGCGACGGCATGGGGGTCCACCGGCCCTACGAGTACCGCGGCTCACGGCACGTGCGGCACGCGTTCACCTACGTCGACCAGGTGGTCGACACCTACCTCGACCTCGGCATCCGTCCCTTCCTGGAACTGGGCTTCATGCCGTCCGCCCTCGCCTCCGGTGACCAGACGGTGTTCTGGTGGCGCGGCAACGTCACCCCGCCGCGGTCCTGGACCGAGTGGGCGGACCTGGTCCGTGCCACGATCACCCACCTCGTCGACCGCTACGGACTCGACGAGGTGCGCGGCTGGCCGATCGAGGTGTGGAACGAACCCAACCTCACCCACTTCTGGCCGGGCGCGGACGAGGCCGCCTACCACCGGCTGTACGAGGTGACCGCGCACGCCGTGAAGGAGGTCGACGCCGACCTCCAGGTGGGCGGCCCGGCGCTCTCCCCCGGCGCCGACGACTGGCTCCCCCGCTTCGCCGACTTCGTCGCCGCCCGGTCGGTGCCCATCGACTTCGTCAGCAAGCACGCCTACACCTCCGGACCCGCACAGCACGTGCCGTTCGGGGTGCACCAGACGCTGGCCCCGGCCGCCCGGTTGCTGGAGCAGTTCGCCACCCCACGCGAGGTGCTGCGGGACACCGCCCTGGCGGGGCTGCCCGTGCACATCACCGAGTTCAACTCCTCCTACCGGCCGGACAACCCGATCCACGACACGGCATTCCACGCGGCGTACCTCGCCCCGGTGGTGGCCGCCGGCGGCGACCTGGTCGACTCCTTCTCCTACTGGACCTTCAGCGACATGTTCGAGGAGGAAGGGGTGCCCACCGCACTGTTCCACGGCGGCTTCGGCCTGCTCACCCACCGCCAGGTCAAGAAACCGACCTACCACCTGTACGCCTTCCTCGCCCGGATGGGCGACCAGGTCCTCGCCCGCGGCACCGACCACCTGGCCACCCGCGACGCCACCGGTCGCGTCACGGTGCTGGCCTGGGCGCCCGTGGACGTCACCGGCCGCGAGCCGGTCCCCGACGCCCACACGGTGCGGCTGTCCCTGCCGCTGTCGCCACCCGGGGCGACCTCCGCGTTCCTGCTGCGCTCGTCGGTCGGCGAGGAGGCGGGCAACGCCTGGCGGGCCTGGTGCGAGCTGGGGCGGCCCCGCTCCCCCGACCGCCGGCAACTGGACGCGCTGCGGGAGGCGGCCGAGCCGGCAAGGCGGCACGGGAACCTGCCGGTCGTGGCCGGCCGCGTCGCGCTCGACCTGCACCTCTCCCGGCACGAGGTGACCCTGGTCGAGCTCACCCCCGTCACCGACGAGACCCCGCCGTGGTGGGCGGACGAGCGGCTGCTCGGCCAGCCCGCCGGGGAGGAGTCCGCATGAGCGGCGCGACCGCCCGGTCCGGGTTCGGCGACGGGCCGCTGTCCCGCGCCGCCGCGCTGGTCTACACCCTCCTGGTGGTCGAGCTGCTGCTGGTGCTCACCACCGCGCCGGGCCTGGTGACGCTGGCACTGCTGGACCGGGACGTCAGCAACCTCCCGCTGGCCGCGGCCTGCGCGGTCCCGGCCGGCCCCGCCCTGTCCGCCGCGGTGTACGCGCTGCACCACCAGCGCCCGGACCTGACCGACCTGCACCCGGCCCGGGTCTTCTGGCGCGGCTACCGGGGCAACCTCGCCGACTCCCTGCTGGTCTGGGTGCCGCTGTTGCTGTGGCTGACCGTCGTCGCGGTGAACCTGGCCCACCTGCCGGCCGCCGGGGTACCGCGCTGGTGGGCCGTGCCGCTGGTGCTGGTCGGGGTGGCGTCCGTCCTGGTGGGCGTGAACGCGCTGGTGATCACCTCGCTGTTCGCCTTCCGGGCGCGCGA
This sequence comes from Micromonospora sp. NPDC048907, assembly GCF_055586885.1. Taxonomy (NCBI): domain Bacteria; kingdom Bacillati; phylum Actinomycetota; class Actinomycetes; order Micromonosporales; family Micromonosporaceae; genus Micromonospora; species Micromonospora sp. NPDC048907. The sequence goes on along the minus strand of NZ_JBVJHI010000014.1, from coordinate 16,153 downwards.
CGTCCTGCGGCTGGCCCGGTTCTTCGTCCTGCGTACCCCGGTCGTCACGGTCGGCACCGCCGGGCTGCTGGCCGCGGCGGCCGCGCTGCTGCTGGCCACCTCCGCGGCGCTGCTGGTGGCGCTGGCCGCGGTGCTGGTGCTGGCGGTGCTGCGCGGCAGCGACCCGATGATCAGGCAGATCCGGACGGAGTTCACGGCGTGAGCCTGCCGGTCGCCGGCCCCGGGAGGTCCGTGGACGCCGCCCGGCCGGACGAGGTGCACGCCGCCTGGCTGCCGCCGGAGGCGTTCCGCGCCCTCGGGTCCCGGCGGAGCCTGGTGTGCGGCGAGGGCCTGCTCGTCGACACGGTCCGCGACGAGTTGTCCCGGGCGTGCGCGCGGTACGGCGGCAGCACCGACCGGCCTCCGCCGCGACCGGCGTCCCTGGACCGACCGGCCGCGGGCACGCCGTACGACCTGGTGCTCGCGCTGGTCCCGACCGCGCTGCTGCCGCTCGCCGCGGCGGCCGTCCACGTCGGCTACCGGCGGCGCCACGGGACCGGCGCGCTCGGCGAGGAGGGTTTCCTGCTGGCCCGGCACGCCGAGGTCACGGTGGTGCTGGCCGAGGCGCCCGCCGGGCTGCTCCACGGCCTGTTCCACCTGGTCCGGCTCGGCGAGTCGGCGTTCGGCCTCACCCGCCCGCCGGAACTGCACCGCCCGGCCGTGCGGCTGCGCATGCTCGACCACTGGGACAACGTCGACGTGCATCCGGTGACGGGGCAGGTCGAGCGCGGCTACGCCGGCGGGTCGATCTTCTGGCGCGACGGCGCCCGCCGCGACGACCTGAGCCGGGTGGGGGCCTACGGCCGGCTGCTCGCCGCCTGCGGGGTCAACGCGGTCTCGGTGAACAACGTGAACGTCCATGCCACCGAGGCGCGGCTGCTGACCGAGCGGCTCGGCGACGTCGCCGCGATCGCGGACGTCCTGCGGCCGTACGGGATCCGGGTGCACCTGTCGGTCAGCTTCGCCGCCCCCGTCGCTCTCGGCGGCCTGCCGACCGCGGATCCGCTTGTCGACGACGTGCGGGCGTGGTGGGCCGACACCACCCGCACGGTGTACGAGAGCATCCCCGACTTCGGCGGCTACGTGGTGAAGGCGGACTCCGAGGGGCAGCCGGGCCCGTTCGCGTACGGGCGCAGCCACGCCGACGGTGCGAACCTCCTCGCCGACGCGCTGGCGCCGTTCGGGGGCGTGGTGCACTGGAGGGCCTTCGTCTACGACCACCGCCAGGACTGGCGCGACCGGTCGACCGACCGGGCCCGCGCCGCCCACGACCACTTCACGCCCCTCGACGGGCGGTTCCACGACAACGTGATCCTGCAGGTGAAGCACGGCCCGATGGACTTCCAACCGCGGGAGCCGGTCTCCCCGCTGCTCGCGGCCATGCCGCGGACCCGGCTGGCGGTGGAGTTCCAGGCGACCCAGGAGTACACCGGCCAGCAGCGGCACGTCTGCTACCTGGCCCCCTGGTGGAGCGAGACGCTCGGGTTCGCGCCGTGGGGCGCCAGCGGGCCGACCTTCGCCGACGTGGTGGCCGGCACGAACCCCGCGGACGGCGGCGGGCTGGTGGCGGTCTCCAACGTGGGCGACGACCCGTTCTGGACGGGACACCCGCTGGCGCAGGCGAACCTGTACGCCTTCGGCCGGCTGGCCTGGGATCCCCGCCTGGACCCGGTGGCGGTGCTCGACGAATGGATCGACCTCACCTTCGTGCGGCCGGCGCCCGGCTGTCCCGGGCCGCTGCGCCGGGCGCTGCACGCCATCATGGACGACTCCTGGCGCACCTACGAGCGGTACACCGCGCCGCTGGGCGTCGGCTTCATGGTCCGCCCCGGCCACCACTACGGCCCCGACGTGGACGGGTACGAGTACACCGCCTGGGGCACCTACCACTTCGCCGACCGGGACGGCGTGGGCGTCGACCGCACCCGCGCCACGGGCACCGGGTTCACCGGCCAGTACCCGCAGCCGTGGTCGGACGTCTACGAGTCGCGTGAGCGGTGCCCCGACGAGCTGCTGCTGTTCTTCCACCACGTGCCGTACGGGCACGTGCTGCACAGCGGGTCCACCGTCATCCAGCACATCTACGACACCCACTTCGCCGGGGTGGAGCAGGTGGTGGCCATGCGGCGGCGGTGGGACGGGCTCGCCGGACGGCTCGACCCGAGGGTGTACGACCGGGTGCGCGAACGCCTCGACGAACAGCTGCGCTGCGCGGAGGAGTGGCGGGACCAGGTCAACGCCTACTTCTTCCGCAAGTCGGGGGTCCCCGACGCCCGGGGACGGCCCCTCCACTGAAACGGTGCCGGTCCGCCGGGCGTCACGGGGACGCCCGGCGGACCGGCCTCACCTGATCTCGGACGTGGTCCAGCGCGGGGAGTCGGCGGTGATCGGCGCGGTGTCACCGACCAGGGTGGTCAGCGCCTCCGTGTCCCGCCGCGCGCTCGTGCCGACCCAGAGTTCGACCTCGCCGGGCTCCACGACGCGGGTGAGCGTGCGGTCGGAGAAGGCCAGGCGGGTGGTGGGGACCGTCAGCTCGACGGTGACCGACTGGCCCGGATCCAGGTGGACCCTCCGGTAGCCGAGCAGCTGCGCCACCGGCCGGGTCACCGACGCCACCAGGTCGCGGCCGTAGAGCTGCACGACGTCGTCGCCGGCCACCGTGCCGGTGTTGGTCACCCGCACCGTCACGTGCAGCGCCCCGTCGGTCGGTGCCGTCGCCGGGGCGCAGAGGTCGGTGTGCGCGAACGTCGTGTAGGACAGGCCGTGGCCGAACGCCGCCGCGGGCGTCGCCGGCAGGTTGGTCACCTCGCTGCCCTCGCCGAGCGTGGGGTGCAGGTAGGAGTACGGCTGCGCCCCCGCCGAGCCGGGCAGGCTGACCGGCAGCCGGCCCGACGGGTTGACCCGCCCGGAGAGCACGCCCGCGATCGCGCCGGCCCCCTCCTCACCGGGGAAGAACGCCTGCACGACCGCCGCGCAGCGCGACAGCGCCCACCCGACCGCGTACGGGCGCCCGGTGAGCAGCACGAGGACGACCGGCGTGCCCGTGTCCAGCACGGCCTCCACCAGCTCGCGCTGGACGCCGGGCAGCTCCAGGTCCTCCCGGTCGCAGCCTTCGCCGACCGTGCCGCGGCCGAAGAGACCGGCGTGGTCACCGACGACCAGCACGGCGACCTCCGCGGCGGCCGCCGTGGCGACGGCCTCCGCGAAACCGGACCGGTCGTCGCTGTCCACGTCGCAGCCGGCCGCCCAGGTCACCAGATCGGCGCCGAACTCCTCCCGCATCGCGTCGAGCGCGGTCGACACCTCAATGCCGGTCTCCACACCGGGGTGCTGGACGAGCACGTGGTTGAGGAAGGAGTAGCACCCGAAGAGGGCGGCCTGCCGGTCCGCGTTCGGACCGATGACCGCCAGGCGCCGGCCCGCCGGCAGCGGGAGGACGCCCTGGTTGGCGACCAGGACGACCGACTCCTCGGCGAGGCGGCGGGCGATCGACCGGTGCTCCGGTGAGTCGAGGTCGACCGACTGCGGCGGCGCGTCCGTGAACGTGGCGTCGAGCAGCCCGAGTTCCTGCTTCTCGCGCAGCACCCGCAGGACCGCCCGGTCGATGAGCGCCTCGTCGAGGTCACCGGCCCGCACCCGCTCCGGCAGGGCCAGGTAGGCGTCGCCGGTCGGGAGCTCGACGTCGACACCGGCGGTGAGCGCCTGCACGGCCGCCTCCGCGTGGTCGGCCGCGACGTGGTGCAGCAGGTTCAGGAAGGCGACGCCGTAGTAGTCGGACACCAGCGTGCCGTCGAAGCCCCACGCGTCCCGCAGCACGCCGGTCAGCATCTCCGGATCGGCCGCGACGGGAACGCCGTCGATCTCCGTGTAGGAGTGCATGACGCTGCGGGCGTTCCCGTCGAGAATCGCCATCTCGAACGGGAGGAACAGCACGTCGGCCAGCTCCCGGGGGCCGGCGTGCACCGGGGCGAAGTTGCGCCCGGCGCGCGAGGCGGAATAGCCGGCGAAGTGCTTCAGCGTGGCGTGCACGCCCTGCGACTGGAGCCCGCGCACGTACGACGTGCCGAGGGTGCCGACCAGGTAGGGGTCCTCGGCGATGCACTCGTCGACCCGGCCCCAGCGCGGGTCCCGGATCACGTCGAGCACCGGGGCGAGACCCTGGTGGATGCCCAGCGCCCGCATCGAGGCCCCGATCGCCGCGGCCATCTCGGTGACCAGTTCGGGATCGAAGGCGGCGCCCCAGCTCAGCGGGGTGGGAAAGGTCGCCGCCTTCCACGCCGAGAGCCCGGTCAGGCACTCCTCGTGGACGATCGCCGGGATCCCCAACCTGGTGCCCGTCACCAGGTCCCGCTGGAACCGCCACAGCCAGGCCGCGCGTTCCGCCGCGTCGACCGGGCGGGTGCCGTAGGCGCGGGTGAGGTGGCCGAGTCCGTGCCGGGCGAAGTCCTCGAGCGTGACGGCGTCGCCGAACTCGCCCTGCAGGGGCGCGACCGCCTCGCCGTCCTCCTTCTCCCAGAAGCCGACGAGCTGGGCGACCTTTTCCTCGATCGTCATCCGGCCGAGCAGCTCACGTACGCGCGCCTCGCCGGTGTGGCCGTCGGACCGGTCGTGGTCGGGAGCCGTCTGGGCCGGTACCGGCCCGTCCACCACCGCGTGGACCTCAGTCATGCTGTGCCTTTCCTCTGGTTGTGCGTGTACCGCTGCCGCTCAGCCCTTGACCGCGCCCTGCAGGCCACCGACGATCTGCTTCTCCGCGAGCGTGAAGAAGAACAGTGCCGGCAGCATCGCCAGCGACGTGAAGGCGAGGACGCCGGCGGTGTCGGTGGAGAACTGGCTGGAGAAGTTCTGCACCCCGAGCGGCAGGGTGTGCAGGTCGACGTCGCCGAGGACGAGCAGCGGCAGCAGGAACGCGTTCCAACTGGCCACGAACGCCAGGACGCCGACGGTGACGAGCGCGGGCCGCGACAGCGGCAGCGCGATGCGCCAGAGGAAGCCGAGCCGACCCGCGCCGTCGATGGCGGCGGCGTCCTCCAACTCTCTCGGGATGGCGGACAGGAAGGGCCGCAGGATCACGATCGTCAGCGGCAACTGGAAGGCGACCTGCGGGAGGATCACCGCGTAGTAGGAGTTCACCAGGCCCAGATCCCGCAGCATCAGGTAGAGCGGCAGGATCGCCGCCCCGGCCGGGAAGAGCAGGCCGAGCGTGAAGAAGGTGTAGAGACCCTCACGCCCCCGGAAGCTGTACCGGGCCAGCACGAACGCGGCGGCCATGCCGAGCACCACGACGCCGAGCGTGGTGCCGAGGGCGATCACGCCGCTGTTGAACGCCTGCTGCCAGAACTTGCCCTGCGTCAGCACCCGGGTGTAGTTGTCGAAGACCCACGGGTCGGGCAGGCCGCCCGGGTCCGCGACGATCTGTGGAGTGGTGCGGAAGCCGCCGAGGATCACGTAGAGGATCGGCGCGATCGACACGCCCGCGACCGCGAGCGCCAGCGCGTACGTCAGCGGGGTGCCCCACGAGACCGGCCGGCGTCCGGCGGACGGAGAACGGACGGGGTTCGTGACCATGATCAGTTCGCCCTTCTCGTGATGGCGCCCTCGATGTCCCGGCGGAGGATGAAGCGCTGGAACAGCAGCGCCGCGACGAACGAGATGACGAAGAGGATCACGGCGACCGCGTTGCCGTAGCCCCACAGCCGGGCGAAGAACCCGTTGTCCACCATGTACGTCGCCATGGTCCCGGAGGCGCCGAGCGACCGGATCGCGGGCACCGAGGTCACCCAGATGACGTCGAAGACCTGCAGCGAACCGATCATCGACAGGAACATCCAGATCCGGATGGTCGGCCCCAGCAGCGGGAGAGTGACGTGGCGCTGGGTCTGCCACCAGCTCGCGCCGTCGATCGCGGCGGCCTCGGTCAGCTCGTGCGGCACGTTCGACAGGCCGGCGAGCAGGAGGATGATGGCGAAGCCGACGTACTTCCAGGTGAGGACGAAGAGCAGCGTCCAGATGACGACGTCGAGGTCGGCGAGCCAGGCCTGCACCAGGCTGCCGAGTCCCAGGGACCGCAGCAGCGCGTCGACCGTGCCGCCCTCGGCCAGGATCAGCTTCCACATGATGCCGACGGTGACCTCGGCGAGCACGTAGGGCACGAACGCCAGCAGGCGGAACACGGCGCGCCCGCGGAAGCGGCGGTTGAGCAGCAGGGCGATGCCCAGGGCGATGGGGCCCTGGATCAGCAGCGACCCGAACACGATGATGGCGTTGTTGCGCAACGCGTCGAGGAAGATCGGGTCCTGGAAGGCGAGCGTGTAGTTCTTGAAGCCGATGTACTCGGTGGGGGGCCCGACCCCCCGCCAGCGGTACAGGCTGTAGTAGACCGCGAAGCCCATCGGCACCAGCACGAACATCACGTAGACCACGAGCGCCGGCGTCGTGAGCCCGATGATCTCGTACCACTTACGGCGGGTCTCGGCCCGGCGGGAGGACGGGCGCCCGGCGGGCCGGGGACCCGCCGGCGGCGCGGAGACGCCGCCGGCGGGGAACCGGGTTTGGTCGGTGGAGGTCACTTGCTCGCGGCTGCCTTCATCCCCGCGACGACCTGCTCCGGCGTCCCCTTGCCGGAGAAGATGCCGACGATACCGTCGTTCATCGCGGTGCCGACGGTGCTGCCGTACGCCGTGTCCAGCCAGAGCTGGACGTAGCTCGCCTCGGACGTGGCCTGCAGGATGGCCTTCAGCGCGGGGTCCTTGATCCCGGCCTCGGATCCCTTGACGACCGGGAGCCCGGTGCCGGTCTCGGCGTAGCCCTTCTGCACCTCGGGGCTGGCGATGTACTTGAGGAACTCGACGCACTCGGCCGGGGCCTTCTTGGCGCAGGCGAACCCGTCGCCGCCGCCGAGCGCCGCCTTCGGGTCACCGGCGGAGCCGGAGATCGCCGGCACGGGGAACCAGCCGAGGAACTTGGCGAGCTTCGCCTTGTCCGTGGCGACGTTGTCCAGCGTGCCCCGGTTCCAGTCGCCCATCAGCTCCATCGCGGCCTTGCCGTTGGCGAGCAGACCGTTCGCGCTGGTCGGGTCGTTCTGGCCCGGCGTGGCGATGAAGTTGTTCTGGAACGGCTTGGTGTCGATGAAGGCCTTGAGGTCCTGGCCGGCCTTCACGAAGCACGGGTCGTCGAAGACCTTGTCGGTGGACGCCTTCTTCAGCGTGTCGACCGAGCAGGCGCGCAGCGCGAAGTTGTACCACCAGTGCGCGGCGGGCCACTTGTCACCGGCGCCCACGGCGATCGGGATGACGTTGATGGCCTTGAGCTTCGTGACCGCGGCGTTGAGCTCTTCGAACGTGGTCGGCGGAGCGCTGATGCCCGCCTGGGCGAACATGTCCTTGTTGTACCAGATGCCCTCGATGCCCATCCGGAACGGCAGGCCGTACTGCTTGCCGTTCACCTGCCAGATCTCGGCCGCGCTGCCGATGTTGGCAACCTCGGTCTTGGTCTGGTCGGTGATGTCCTTCAGGTAGTCGGCCTCGACCTGCTCCACCAGCTCGCCGCCACCCCACGACATGAAGACGTCCGGCGGGTCGTTGCTCAGCAGCGCGGCGGGGATACGGGTGCGCTGCAGCTGGTTCGTCTCGATCGCCTCGATCTCGATCTTGACGGTCGGGTGGAGCGCGGAGAAGTCCTTGGCGACCTTCTCCCAGTAAACCTTGCCGGGCCCGTCCTGGGGGGCGTTGTGCCACCAGGTCAGGGTCACCGGGTTCTTGTACAGCTCGCTCTCACTGGACGCCTCGTCGTCGCCGCCGCTGTTGCAACCAGCGACGACGAGAGCGCTTGTCATAAGCAGTGCCAGAGCGGCACCCGCACGGCGCTTCGTCGCCATCGATGTCTCCTCCGTCAGGCAGTCGCGGTACTCGGCCTGCGGGGGAGTTTTACAGCCGTGAAACTTGGTGTCAATCGGTATCGATAACGTTTTCGAGTCACTCGTGACGGGGCCGGAGCAGCGGCTCTATCATCGTCGGGTGGTGTTCCCGGAGCGCGTCAAGATGTCGGATGTGGCACGTACCGCCGGCGTCTCGGTGGCGACGGTATCGAAGGTTGTCAATGGCAGGTACGGCGTGGCCCAGGCGACCGTGGAGCGCGTCCAGCAGGTCATCCACGAGCTCGGCTACGAGGCCAGCCTGGGTGCGCAGAGCCTGCGCAGCCACCGCACGAACGTGCTGGGCATCCTGGTCGCCGAGTTCGAGCCGTTCTCCACCGAACTGCTCAAGGGAGCCTCCCGCGAGGTCGCCGGCAGCGGCTACCAGCTGCTCGCCTACTCCAGCGGCGACGGCGAGGGCGCCGCCATCGGCTGGGAGCGGCGCTCCCTGGCCCGCCTGTCCGGGACCCTCATCGACGGCGCCGTGATCGTCACACCGACCGTGATCGAGACCAAGCACGGCTTCCACGTCGTGGCCGTCGACCCCCACACCGGTCCGTCCGGTCTGCCCACCGTCGACTCGGACAACTTCGCCGGCGCCGTGCTCGCCACCAACTACCTGCTGTCGCTCGGCCACCGCCGCATCGGACACATCAGCGGACGCCCCGACCTCGAGTCGGCGCGCCTGCGCGAGGCGGGCTTCCGCAAGGCCATGGCCGACGCCGACGTGGCCGTGGACGAGCGGATCGTGCGTGTCGGCGGGTTCCGCACCGAGACCGCCGCCGGCACGGCCGCGGAACTGCTCTCGCTCCCCGACCGACCGACCGCGATCTTCGCCGGAAACGACCTCTCGGCGATCTCCACGATGGACGTCGCCCGGAACATGGGCCTCACCGTGCCCGACGACCTGTCCGTCATCGGCTTCGACAACGTCCCGGAGTCGGCGCTGGTGAACCCCCCGCTCACGACGATCATGCAACCGCTGCAGCGCATGGGCGCCGAGGCGCTGCGCCTGCTCATCGACCTGATCGCCGGCGTCGAGCGGGACATCCACATCCGGCTCCCCACCGAGCTGGTCGTCCGGGCCTCCTGCCGCCCCTACCGGTGACGCCGGGGCCACTCCCACCGGATCGGGCGCCGGTCGCGGTCAGCCGGCCAGCGGGGCCGCGCTGTCGCGGACGACGAGCTGGGTGGCCAGCTCCACCCGGGGGCTCTCGATCCGCTCACCCTGGGCCAGGCGCAGGACCGTGCGGGCGGCGAGCAGGCCCATCTTCGCGAGGGGCTGCCGGACGGTGGTCAGCGGCGGGGAGCACCACCGGACCTCCGGCAGGTCGTCGAAGCCGACGACGCTGACGTCGTCGGGCACCCGCAGGCCGCGTCGTCGCACGGCCTCGTAGACACCGAGGGCCATCTGGTCACTGGCGGCGAAGATCGCGGTGGGCGGCTCGGGCAGGCGCAGCAGGTGGTTGCCCGCGGCGAAGCCGGCCTCGTGGTAGAAGTTGCCCGGATAGATCAGCTCCTCGTCGACGCTCAGACCGGCGGTCTCCAGCGCCGCCCGGTAGCCGTCGAGACGCGCCCGGCTGCACATCAGCTGCGGCGGGCCGGCGACGAAGCCGATCCGCCGGTGGCCGAGACCGAGCAGGTACTCGGTCGCGCGCAGGCTGCCCGCCCAGTTGGTCGCGCCGATGGTGTGCGCCTCCTGCGGGGGCACCCCGGCCGGGTCGACGATGACGACGGGGATGTTGAGCCGGCGCAACTCGGCCTGCAGCGGGGGCTCCAGGGTGGACGTCACGAAGATGACCCCCTGGGTGGAGCGGGTGCGCAAGTTGTTCAGCCACTGCCGGGCCGACGAGCTGCGCCGGTGGATCGCGGAGACCACCGTGCCGATGCCGGCCGCGTGCGTGACGTCCTCGACCCCCCGGATGATCTCGACCGCCCAGGGGCTGTCCAGGTCGTTGAAGACCAGGTCGATCAGACCCGAGCTGGGCCGCGCGCTCGGCCTGCGGCGGCGGTAGCCGTGCCGGGTCAGCAGCTCCTCGACCCGTTCCCGCGTCCGCGGCGCGACGTCGGAGCGGCCGTTGACGACCCGCGACACGGTGGGCACCGACACGCCGGCCAGCCGCGCGATCGCGGCGATGGTGACTTTCCGGGAATCGTCCGCGGCCACCTGTCGCCCTTTCGTCATCGCTCGAGCGAACGAAGGGAAGACTTCCCGGGCCGGCAGCCTGCTCGGAGCCGCGGGACTTTCGGTGGGATGCCGGTACTTCCGATCGCTTGAGGGCACGGTATGACCTGAGGCGATGCGGGTCAAGGGTCCAGCCGGGCCTGGCCTGCGGCTACCGCGGTCGCTCCTCCGGCCGTCGCCGCCGGATCCACGATGGTTGACGAGGGGGATCGACACTCGTATTGTTCCGGCTCAGTTACCGGGAATTTGCTCGGAAGTATCGGCTCGGTCTCGCACCACCGTTTCCCGCACCTCCCCCTGATCGGCGTCCCGGCGGGTCACCTGCCGCATACGAGGCGCCCTCCCGGTCGACGCCCCGGTCGACCCGTTCGCACACCGGAGAAGCCCATGAAACTGCGACGATGGATAGCCGCCGGCGCGGTCGCCGTGGCCGCCGCCGCCACGCTCAGCAGCCCGCCGGCGACGGCCGGCCGCCCGTACGACCCGACCGACCAGAGCCTGCGCAACCTCGCGCTGCGCCACGGCCTCGCCGTCGGCACGGCCGTCGACATGGCCGCCCTCGACGACCCCGCCGACCCGCGGTACCGCCAGCTCGCGGCGTCGGAGTTCTCCACGGTCACCGCGGAGAACGTGATGAAGTGGGAGAGCCTGGAGCCGACCCGCGGCACCTACAACTGGGAGCCGGCCGACCGGCTCCTCGCCTTCGCCAAGCAGAACAACCAGCGCGTCCGCGGGCACGTCCTGGTCTGGCACAACCAGCTGCCCGGCTGGCTGACCGCCGGCGTCGCCGACGGCTCCATCAGCAACACCGAGCTGCGCGACATCCTGCGCCGGCACATCACCGCCGTGGTCACCCACTTCAAGGGCCGGATCTGGCAGTGGGACGTGGTCAACGAGGCGGTCAGCGACCCCTGGGACACCCCGTCGACCCTGCACTACAAGGGATTCTGGGCCGAGCACCTCGGCCCCGGCTACATCGCCGACGCGTTCCGCTGGGCCCGCGCGGCCGACCCGCACGCCCTGCTGTTCTACAACGACTACAACATCGAGGCCTTCGGCTCCCGCGACCCGGCCAACGACAAGACCCAGTTCGTGTACGACATGGCCAGGAACCTGCTGGCCCAGCGCGTACCGATCGACGGCATCGGCAGCCAGGGACACCTCGGCACCCAGTACGGCAACTTCGACACCTTCCAGGTCGCCGAGGCGCTGCGGAAGTTCGCCGGGTTGGGGCTGGCCACCGCGTTCACCGAGGTCGACGTGCGCAGCCAGCTCACCGAGGGAGTCCAGGCGGGCGACCCGAACGAGGTGAACCCGCGGCTGCAGGCCGCGGCGGCGAACTTCGACGTGCTGCTGCAGGCCTGCCTGGCCGAGCGGCACTGCCTGTCGTTCACCGTCTGGGGCTTCACCGACAAGCACTCCTGGGTGCCCGGCTGGTTCTCCGACCCGCCGGAGGGCCTGGCCACCATCTACGACGAGAACTACCAGCCCAAGCGGGCGTACCAGCTCATGAAGGCGGACCTGATCTACAGTGGCCCGCCCTACGTCCTGCCGCGCGTCCCGCAGCGGCCGCGCCGCTAGACACGGCGGTCCGGGTGGGACGGGTCGGTCGGCCCGTCCCACCCCACCGCTGTGGTCGCCCGCTCAGCGGTGCCGGCCGGCGCGGAGCATCTCGACGGTCTCCGTGACGCGCCGCGCCCGGGTGGCCTCCCGCTTGGCCTCGGTGACCCAGCGGACGAACTCCTTGCGGTGCGAGGGGGCCAGCGCCGCGAACGCCGCCTGCGCCGGGGCGTCACCGGCGAGAGCGGCGGCCAGGTCCTCGGGCACCTCCACGCCGCGGGGTTCCGCGTCGAGGGCCACGGCCACCTCGTACGTCGCCCCGATGCTCACCCCCGCCTGTGTCCGCGCCGCGCGGGACAACCCGATCAGGTTCTCCCCGCCCATCCGGGCCAGCCGCAGCGACAGCGTCACCCCGTTGACACTCACGCGCACCGGGAACGCCCGGCGCCCCTCCCCCACCACGGACACCTGCTCGTCGGAGAGCACGAACGCTCCCGCCGGACCACGCTGCTCCAGCGTCAGGGTCAACGCGAGGGTCTCGCCCATGACGGCATCATAGTCGCCGGCGCCCCGACGGCCGGTCGACGTCCGGCGCTCCCGGTGATCGATGGCTACCGTGATGGCCATGGCCGACGCCGCGACCGCCCGCCCCACCGCCCGCGCCCGTTCCTGGTGGGGCTGGGGCTGGGCGGACGAACACCCTGACGACGCCGAGTGCGCGGCGTTGGGCGCGCTCCTCCCCGGCACGCTCCCCCGCCCGCTGCCCTCGCGTCGCCGACCTGCGGATCGCCCGACCCGCCGTCGCACCGCCGCGCGGCCTCGCGCACCTTGTCACCGACGACCCCGAAGCGCGCGCCGCGCACGCCATGGGCAAGGCGTACCGGGATGTGATCCGGGCGCTGCGCGGGCGTCCCGGGCGGATACCCGATCTGGTCGCCCGGCCGGCGGACGACCGGGACGTGGCCGACCTCCTGGACTGGGCCGGTGACCGCGGCGTGGCGGTGATCCCCTACGGCGGGGGCTCCTCGGTGACCGGCGGCGTGGAGTACCGCGGCGACGCGCACCGGGCCGTGGTGTCGCTCGACCTGACCACGATGGACCGGGTGGTGGAGGTCGACACCGACAGCCGCGCCGCGCGCATCCAGGCCGGCGTCCTCGGCCCGGCGCTGGAGGACCAGCTCAGGCCGCACGGCCTCACGCTGCGGCACTTCCCACAGAGCTTCGAGTTCTCCACCCTCGGCGGCTGGCTCGCGACCCGGGCGGGCGGTCACTACGCCACGGTGCACACGCACATCGACGACTTCGTGCAGTCCCTGCGGCTGGTCACCCCCGCCGGCGCCGGCACGTCGTGGCAGGTGCCCGCCTCCGGCGCCGGACCGTCTCCCGACCGGCTGTTCCTCGGCTCCGAGGGCACCCTGGGGGTCATCACCGAGGCGTGGATGCGCCTGCAGGACCGCCCCCGGCACAGGGCCTCCGCGTCGGTCCGGTTCGCCGACTTCGCCGCCGCGCTGCGCGCGGTCCGCGCGATCGCCCGGTCCGGCCTCTCCCCGGCCAACTGCCGCCTGCTCGATGCCGGCGAGGCCGCCCTGTCCGGCGCCGCAGGGGACGGCTCGTCCGTCCTCGTCCTCGGCTTCGAGTCGGCCGCCGTGCCGGTGGACGCCGCTCTCGCCCAGGCGCTGGACCTGGCCCGTGCGCACGGCGGAACGCCCTCTCCCGGCGCCGGCCGCCGGGACGACGAGGCGGTCGGCGCGTGGCGCGCGCCGTTCCTCCGGATGCCCTACCTGCGCGACGGACTCGCCCGGATGGGCGCCGTCGTCGAGACCTTCGAGACGGCTGCCACCTGGAACCGGCTTCCCGCCCTGATCGACGCCGTCCGGGCCGAGGTCGGCGCCGCCGCGCGCGAGGCCACCGGCCATCCCGCCGCCGTCAACTGCCGCCTCACCCACGTCTATCCCGACGGCGCGGCACCCTACTTCACGGTGCTGGCCGGGGGCCGGCCCGGCGACGAGGTGGCCGTGTGGGACCACCTCAAGGACGTGGCGACCGACGTCCTGCACCGCCATCACGCCACCATCACCCACCACCACGCCGTCGGCCGCGACCACCGTCCCGGCTACGACCGGCAGCGTCCGGAACCGTTCGCCCTGGCCCTGCGCGCCGCGAAGGCCGCGCTCGACCCGCACGGCATCCTCAACCCCGGCGTGCTCGTGGACTGAGCCGCGCTACGCCGCGCGCCCCGCGGCGGCGCGGTAGGCGCGCGGCGAGACACCGAGAGCGCGTTTGAAGGCGACGCTGAAGGCGCTCTCCGAGCCGTACCCGACGTCGCGGGCGATGGCGGCGACGGTGCCGTCGCCGCGCCGGATGCGGTCGGCGGCGAGTTCGATGCGCCACGCGGTGAGGTACTCCAGCGGCCCCTGGCCCACCACCTGCTTGAACCGGGCCGCCAGGGTGGAGCGGGAGACCGCCGCGCTGCGGGCCAGCTCGGCGACGGTCCAGGGGTGGGCGGGCCGGGCGTGCATCCGTCGCAGGACGGTCGCCACGGTGGGATCGTTCAGGCCGGCCAGCCAGCCGCGGGTCTGACCGGCGTCCCGCGTGAGGTGGAGGCGCAGGATCCGGACCAGCATGACGACGGCCAGGTGCTCGGCGACGAGCCGCGCCCCCGCGGCGTCCTGCCGCAGCTCCGCGTCGATCTCGTCCACCGCCCGCCGCACGGTCGCGGCCTCCGGCGTCTCCGCCGCCACCCGGATCACCGGCGGGAGGCCGTCGAGCAGCAGGGCCTGGGCGCGGTCGGTGAAGGAGAACGCGCCGCCGATGAGGGACACCTCGTCGCCCGCGCCGGCGTGGGCCACGCCGTCGGTGGCCGCGGTGAACAGGGGCCCGGCCGGCTCGGTCGGCAGACCCAGGTCGCTCGCCAGGGTGAACGCGACCGGCCGGGTGAGCAGGAAACAGTCGCCCGCGCGGAGCCGGAGGGGATCCGGCACCCCGTCCACCCGCAGCCAGCAGTCGCCGCGGCGTACGACGTTGAACTTCACGCCGGCGGGCGGCTCGAACCGGACGGCCCACGCTCCGCCGGCCGACATACCGGCCGAAAGGCGACTGGTCGCGCCGATCAGCGAGAGAACGTCCTCCAACGGGTCCACGCACACCCCCCCTCGGACGCTGGCTAAAGTTTTCCGGACGTCAAACTATAGGCCGTCCAGGACCGCGGCCGTAGCGTTGCGGTCATGACACGGAGCACACTCCTGACCACCCCATTCACCGCCCGCGCCACCGCCCGGGACGTCATCGACGGCGTCGACCTCACCGGACGCCGCATGATCGTCACCGGCGGCGCCTCCGGCATCGGCCTGGAGACGGTCCGCGCCCTCGCCCGCGCGGGCGCGGAGGTCACGGTGGCGACGCGCGACCCCGCCCGCGCGGACGACCTGGTCGCCGAGTTCCCCGGCGCCGGCCCCGGCACGGTGCGGGCCGTCGCGCTCGACCTGGCCGACCTCGACTCCGTCGACGCCTTCGTCGCGGGCTGGACCGGCCCGGTGCACGCCTTGATCGCGAACGCCGGAATCATGGCGCTGCCGCACCGCCGGCTGACCCCGGAAGGCTGGGAACTGCAGCTGGCCACCAACTACCTCGGGCACTTCGCGCTCGCCCGGGGCCTGCACGACAACCTCCGGTCCGCCGGCGCCGCGCGTGTCGTCGTGGTCAGCTCGGGCGCGCAACTGCGCGCCGGCGTCGACTTCGACGACCCCCACTTCGCCCGCCGCCCGTACGACCCGTGGACCGCGTACAGCCAGTCCAAGACCGCCGACGTCCTGCTGGCCGTCGGCATCGCCCGGCGCTGGGCCGCCGACGGGATCACCGCCAACGCCCTGGCCCCGGGCTTCATCAGGACCAACCTGCAGCGCCACCTCAGCGAGGACACCCTGCGCTCCTTCGGCGTGACCACCGACGAGGCGGGCACCGTGACGGTGCCGGAGCACTACAAGACCCCCGCCCAGGGCGCCGCCACCACCGTGCTGCTGGCCGCGTCGCCGCTGGTCGAGGGCGTCACCGGCCGCTACTTCGAGGACAACCAGGAGTCCGAGGTGGTCCCCGGCGGCCCGGACCCGACGGCCGGGGTGGCCGAGCACTCGGTGGACCCCGACGCCGCCGACCGGCTCTGGGCGTACGCCGAAGAAGCCCTCGCCGCTCGCCGACGCTGACCCGGCGCACACGCCCTGAGCTTCGCCGAGCTGGAGGTGGGTGGTCGCCACCGTCAGCGCCCGTCGTCGGGGTGCTGAGGTGCACCAACGCGGTCGCGGGGGGGGGGGGGGGGGGGGGGGGGGGGCCGGGGGGGGGGGGGGGGGGGGGGGGGGGGGGGGGGCGTGGACGGGCCGTTGCCCCACTGCGGCTCGGGCCAGGGCCCGCAGTACGGGCTGGCCGAGTACCAGCCGGAGTTGCCGGCGCCCTGGGTGATCTGG
>NZ_JBVJHI010000013.1:0-96555 GCF_055586885.1 Micromonospora sp. NPDC048907 | reverse complement strand
CGACCGCCTGCTGCAGGTGATCCGCGAGGAACTGGTCAACGTCAAGGCCGAGTTCGGCGACGAGCGTCGCACCGAAATCCGCCACAGCGAAGAAGACCTGGACATCCTCGACCTGATCGCGCCGGAAGACGTGGTGGTCACCGTGTCGCACGCCGGTTACGTGAAGCGCCAGCCGGTGAGCGTGTACCGCGCGCAGCGCCGTGGTGGCCGGGGCGGCCGTGCGGCGGCGCCCCGGGGCGCGGCGGGCGGCGCCCGGCGGGGGCGGGGCGGGGGGGGCGCGGCGCCCCCCCCCCCGGCTCTTCTCCGGCTGGGGCGTGCGCACCCTGGCCACCGACTGCGCCCGCTACAACCCGCTCGGCTACCACGTGGGCACCGTGTGGCCGTTCGACAACTCGATCATCGCCTGGGGCCTCTGGCGCTACGGCTACCGCCGCGAGGCCGCCACCATCTGCCAGGCCATGTTCGACGCCGCCGACTACTTCCAGGGCCGATTGCCCGAGGCCTTCGCCGGCTACCCCCGGGCCCGCACCACCTACCCCGTGGAGTACCCGACCGCGTGCAGCCCGCAGGCCTGGTCGGCCGGAACCCCGCTGCTCCTGCTGCGGGTGATGCTCGGCCTGCAACCCCACGACGAGCACCTCATCATCGACCCGGAACTCCCACCGAGGCTGGGCCGGCTGGAACTGCTCGACATCCCCGGCCGGTGGGGCCGGATCGACGCCCTGGGCCGCAGCCGCACGGCGGCCGACGGGGCCCCGCCGGTTTCGGGCCGCCGGCCGGCCACCGGGACCTGGTGAGCCCGGCGCTCCACGGTCAGGAGCGGTCGGAGAGAACCGCGCCCACCGCCCGCCGCCACCGGTCGCGGTAGGTTGCTCAGTCATGGCCACGACCGCCGACGTCCGCCACGATCTCGCCAGCCTCGCCGACCCGCGGCGGGTGGAGGCACTGAGCCGGCTCCTCCAGATGACCCCGGGCGGGTACGGCGAGGGCGATCGGGCCATCGGCGTGCCGGTGCCGGAGCAGCGCAGGGTGGCCGCCCGCTACTGGCGCGATCTCTCCCTGGGCGAGACGGCGGAGCTGCTGGCCGGTGGCGTGCACGAGGAGAGGCTGACGTCGCTGTTCATCCTCGTGCGCAAGTTCGCCAGGGGGGACGAGGAGGAACGGGGCCGGATCTTCCGCCTCGTCCTGGCCAACACGGCCCGCATCAACAACTGGGATCTCGTGGACTCGTGCGCGCCGTACATCGTCGGCCCCTGGTTGGTCGACAGGGACCGCGGCGTCCTGGACCGGTTGGCCGGGTCGAGCGTGGTGTGGGACCGGCGCATCGCCGTGATGGCGACCTTCGCCTTCATCAGGGCGGGCGACTTCCACTGGACCTTCCGCCTCAGTGATCGGCTCCTGCGCGACCCGCATGATCTGGTTCAGAAGGCGGTGGGCTGGATGCTGCGCGAGGTGGGCAACCGGGACCGGGCGGCGGAGGAGGAGTTCCTGGCCGGACGGTACCGGGCCATGCCCCGGGTCATGCTGCGGTACGCGATCGAGAAGTTCGAACCGCAGCGACGTCGGGAGTACCTGTCCGGCACGGCCTGATCGCGCCCACCTGCCGATACTCCCTGTGCCGGGCGGAGTGGACCACCGTGGTCACTCGACCGGGTTCCGCGATGAAATCTCACAACTCGCCCCAAACCGCCCGTAATACCGTCGGTGGGCACGCTAGCCGGAGGCAGAAGTCCTTCTGGCCGGACTGGCGGTCATCGATCGGGAGGAGACGGACATGCACGATCTTTCTCGTCGCAAGCTGCTCAAGGCGACGGCGGCCGTTGGCGCCGGGGCGGTCGCCCTTCCGGGCCTCCTGTCCGGAGGCACCCCGGGCTTCGCGGCCGACGACCTGGGATGGTCCACCAGCGAGAAGTGCCCGCCCGCGACACTGACCGGCCGCATCGTCCGCCCCCAGGACCCCGGGTACGCGAACGCGAGCCTCGGCTGGGACGAGCTCTTCGTCCGCTATCCGCTGGTCATCGTCTTCGCCCAGGACACCCAGGACGTCGTCAACGCCCTCACGTGGGCGCGGCAGCACAACGTGGCGCTGCGGGTGCGCAGCGGCCGGCACAGCCTCGAAGGCTGGTCCAACGTGGACAACGGCATCGTGATCGACGTCAGCGAGTTGAAGTCGGTGCGGATCGACACCACCACGCGCGTCGCGACGGTCGGCGCCGGGCTCAACCAGTTGGAGGCGGTGACCGCGCTCGGCGAGCACGACCTCGCGGTGACCACCGGCACCGAGGGAAGCGTGGGGCTGTCCGGCGCCACCCTGGGCGGCGGCCTCGGCTTCCTGACCCGCTACCTCGGCATGGCCTGTGACAACCTCATCGGCGCGGAGATCGTGGTCCCGTGGGGCGTCGACGGCGCGAAGGCGATCCAGGTGGACCTGAGGAACCACTCGGATCTGCTCTGGGCGCTCCGTGGAGCGGGGAACGGCAACTTCGGGATCGTCACCTCGCTCACCTACCGGGCGGCTCCGCTGCGGAGCGTCGCCTACCTCCAGGCGACCTGGTCGGGCCTCGACGACCTGCACGGGGTCTTCGACACCTGGCAGCGCCTCGCGCCGTTCGCCGACAACCGCCTCGGCACCCAGGTCGAGATCCACAAGTCCCAGATCCTGCTGTTCGGTGTTCTCGCGGACGGCTCGGAGGCGGAGGCGAGGGCACTGCTGGAACCGATCCTCTCGATCGGCGCGCCGAAGGTCACGGTGCAGACCGGCGGCTGGGGCGACATCTATGCCGGATTCCAGATCCCGACGGAGGACGAGCCCGCGAACTGGAAGTTCTTCTCGCAGTTCACCAGGAAGCCGTTCCCGACGGAGGCGATCAACCTGATCCGGACCTTCATGCAGAAAGCGCCCACCGACGACAGCAACTTCTTCACCCAGGCCTTTGGCACGGGGGCGCAGGCGCGGGAACCGCTCGGCGGTTCCGCGTTCCCGCACCGTGACGCGCTCTTCTACTCCGAGCCCGGCACCGGATGGGGCACCCGTGGCGTGCCGGACAGCGGCGACGCCCTCACCCCGGTCGCCCAGGCGTGGATCGCCGAGTTCAGCCAGGCACTGCGGCCCTATGTCAACGGCGCTTACGTCAACGTGCCGAACATCGGAATGGCGGACTGGGAGACCGCCTACTGGGGGTCCAACTTCGACCGGCTGCGGAAGATCAAAGCAAAGTACGACCCCCACAACGTCTTCCAGTACGAGCAGAGCATCCCGCCCGCGGCATGCTGACCTACGAGGCCTTCCGTCCCCAGGTCGGCGTCCAGACCTCGGTGTCGGGTGTCGCCGCCCGCCTGGCGCCCAGGTGATCGCGCAGTGTGGTGAGCGCGGGATGCCGGTTGTCGGCGCGCCAGATCAGTGACATCGGGTATACCGGTGCGGGGCCCCGCACCGGTATGCGCCGCAGGTCGTAGCTGTCCGGCCACAGGTATCGCGTGCGCTCCCCGGCCAGCGTCGCCAGTTCCGGGGAGTCGGCGATCTCGGCCAGCAGCGCCTCGTTCCCGAAGACCGGCCCGGCCCGGTCGATGGTGAGGCCGAACGCGGCGGCGAGCTCGTCGTAATAGTCGGACCATTCGGTGCCGGCGGCCATTCCCGGCATCCAGATGCGGTGTTCGGCGAGCTGTGCGGGCGTGACGGCGCGGGCGTCGGCGAGCGGGTGGCGTGGCCCGACGAGAAGCTCGTGGTGCTCGTCGATCATGCGGGCGGCCCGGATCGCGCCGGGCAGGTTGCGGGCGGGGACGGTGACGGCGTGGAAGGTGGCGTCGACCGTCCCCGCCTCGACCGCGGCGATCGCGGCGTGGACGTCGGCGTCGAGGGTCACGACATCCAGCTCGATCCGCGGATGCGTGCGATGGAAGTCCTGGAGCAGCACCGCCGGCGCGGTCCGCCGGCTGTGGACGTCGACGCGGAGGGCGCGCCGACCGGGACGCACCGACGCGTCGGCCCGGTCCGCCACCCGGAGGAGTTCCCGGGCGTGCGGCAGGAACGCCTGGCCGTCGACCGTCAGCCGCACCCCCCGGGGCGTACGGGTGAACAGGCGCACGGACAGGTCCCGCTCCAACGCGGCGACCCGCTTGGAGACGGCCTGCTGCGTGATCGACAGCGCGGTGGCCGCCACCTGGAACTGGCCGGCGTCGGCGGCGGCGACGAAGGTGCGCACGGCGTCGAGATCCACCCGCCGACCCTAGACGCACCACCAACCGTTGTGGCTCGCCGCCGGCTCGGTTGTTTGATCCCGCCTCCCCGGCCCTGCTGTGATCACGGCCGTCGACGGTCCGGGACGGGAGGTGCGCGGGCTGGTGGTCAGACAATCCCTCGGCCGGCAGTTCGGGTGGCTCTGGGCGGCCTACGCCGTGAGCGCCTACGGCTCGGCGCTGAGCTTCGGCGCGATGCCGCTGATCGCCCTGCTGGTGCTGCACGCCAGCCCCGCTCAGGTGTCCGCGCTGTCCGGGGTGGGGCCGGCCGTCGGCGCCCTGATCGCCGTGCCGCTCGGACCCTGGGTGGAGTTCCGCCGCAAGCGACCCGTGATGATCGGGATGGACCTGGCCCGGTTCGCGGCCCTCATGACGATCCCGGTCGCCTACGCCGCCGGCCGGCTCGGTTTCGTCCAGTTGCTGATCGTCTCGGCCGTGGTCGCCGCCGCCAAAATCACCTTCCAGGCGGCCGGCGGCGCCTGCCTCAAGGCCCTCGTCCGGCCCGACGACCTGCTCGTGGCCAACGCGAGGTTCGAGTCGACCACGTGGAGCGCCATCGCCGTCGGGCCGCCGCTGGGCGGTGCGGCCGTCGGCCTCATCGGGCCGGTGACCACCGTGCTGGCCGACGCGCTCAGCTACCTGTTGTCCGCCCTGGGCGTCACAGCGATCCGCGGTCGCGAGGAGGACCCGCGGCGAGCCGACCGGCAGCCGGTCCGGGCCGGCGAGCTGCTCGACGGCTGGCGCCACCTCCTGACCCACCCCGGCCTGCGCGCGCTCTACCTCAACCAGCTGCTCGTCGGCGGACTGATCATGGCCACCGAGCCGCTGCTGGCCGTGCTCCTGCTCGGCCAGCTCGGGTTCCCGCCCTGGCAGTACGGCCTCGCCTTCGCCGCCCCCTGCGTCGGCGGTCTCATCGGCTCACGGCTCGCTCGCCGGGTCGTGGCGCGGTACGGCCAGCACCGGGTGATCCGGACGGTCGGCACGCTGCGCGCCGTCTGGCTGATCGGCCTCGCGTTCGTCCAGCCCGGCATCGCCGGCCTCGCGACGGTGATCGCCGTCGAGCTGGCGATCATCCTCAGCATGAGCCTGTACAACCCGGTGCTCGCCACCTACCGGCTCGAACACACACCCGGCGACCGCATCGCCCGCACCCTGTCGGCCTGGTCGATCAGCAGCAGCGCCGCCATCGCCGTCCTCAGCGCGCTCGGCGGGCTGCTCGCCGACGCCACCAGCCCCCGCACGGCGATCGCGATCGCGGGGCTGCTGATCCTCGCCAGCCCGCTGCTGCTGCCCCGCCGCCAGGACCCCCCGGTCGCACCCGCCCGTGAACCCGCGACGGCCCACGCCGGAGCGCCGGGGGCCCCTTCGCGCGAGGCCGATTTCCCCGGTGCCCTCAGGCCAGGAGCGTCTCCCGCATCGTCGCCCCCGGGTTGATCCGGCCGACGACCCGGGGACCGTTCGGGTCGTACACGTCCAGGGTGTTGTTGCGGCGCATCAGCTCACGAACGGCGGGTGGCAGCCGGGGCGGGTCGTCCATGGCCGCGAGGACCTGGCCGGCGGTCGAGATGAGCCGAGCGGCCAGGGCCGCGGAGTCGGCGTCGATCCGCACCCGGCCGTACTCCCACCCGGCGGTGGTGAGGTCGAGCAGCTCGAACACGCGGGTCACCACCGGGGTCGGGTCGGTCACCCGGTCGAGCCGGGTCGCCCCGCCGCCGACCACCGCGACGGCGGCGGCCACCTGCGCGTACGGGTGGAAGCCGCACGGGAGGTCGAACAGCGGCCACCGCAACGCCCGGCCGGCCTCCTTCCACAGCGGCCGGTAGTTCCGGCGGTGCACCAGGAGCCGCCGGCCCGTCCGCCGGTGGACGTCGTGCGCCTGGGCCCGCAGGTCGTCGTGGGCCTGGTCGGCGACCTCGCGCACGACCTGGGCCGCCACCACGAGGCCGTCGTCACCGTTCAGCATCCGGGTGACGGCGTCGACCTGGTCGGCGAACCGGATCCGCGCGTGTGCGCCGTACCGGTGCCGGACCTCGGCCAGCAATGTCTGCTGCCGCTCCGGATCGAGCTGGACCCGCCCGCCACCCAGCAACCGCCGGAGCCACCGCATGTCGCCTCGTTTCAGCAGAGCCGTCCCGGACCGCGGCAATGCTATGCGTCGGACCGGCCTCGTATGGTGATGGGGTGGCAGACAGATCCCTGACCTTGATGGCGGTGCACGCGCACCCCGACGACGAGGCGACGAGCACCGGCGGCATCCTCGCCCGCTACGCGGCCGAGGGGGTCACGACGGTTCTCGTGACCTGCACCGACGGGGGGTGCGGCGACGGCCCCGGTGGCAGCAAGCCGGGCGACCCGGGGCACGACCCGGAGGCCGTGGCGGCGATGCGCCGGGCCGAGCTGGAGGCGAGCTGCGAGGCGTTGAAGGTCACCCACCTGGAGACGCTCGGCTACGCCGACTCCGGGATGATGGGCTGGGCGACCAACGACCTGCCCGGCGCGTTCTGGAACACGCCGGTGCCGGAGGCGGCCGACCGGCTGGCCGAGTTGATCCGGCGCTACCGGCCCGACGTCGTGGTCACCTACGACGAGAACGGCTTCTACGGCCACCCGGACCACATCCAGGCGCACCGCATCACCATGGCCGCCGTCGAGCGGACGGGCATCCCCGCGAAGGTCTACTGGACCACCGTGCCGCGCAGCGCCTTCCAGGAGTTTGGCCGCGTGATGAAGGAGATCGGCGTCGAGTTCCCCGAGCCGGACGGGGCGGAGGAGATGCCGCAGCTCGGCCTGCCCGACGACGAGATCACCACGTGGGTGGACACGAGCGCCTACGGCGCGCAGAAGTTCGCGTCGTTGGCCGCGCACGCCAGCCAGGCCGAGAACATCTTCTTCCTGCAACTGGGGCAGGACCGGTTCACCGAGCTGATGGGCGTGGAGACGTTCGTCCGGGTGCACGACACCACCGGCGCGCCGGCACGCGAGGACGACCTGTTCGCCGGGCTGCGCTGAGCACACTGGCGGGCCTGGCCGCTCGCGTGCGGTGGCTCTCGCGCTGTCACAGTTCGCCGCGGGCCAGCCGGATCAGCCGGTCGAGGACCTGGCCGCCGCTGACCCGCAGACCGTCGTGCTCGTACTCGTTGGTGACCCAGGTGCGCAGGCCGCGCACCGCGTGGGCGGTGGCGAGCGAGTCGTCGGCGTCGACGTACATGTCGTCGTGGTAGACGGCCGCGGCCACCGGGACCTCGTTGCGCGCCAGTTGCCCGGGGTCGTAGAGGTCGGGCCAGTCCTCCCGCTGGGCGAGCAGGTCCGCCACCTCGTGCAGCGGGGCCAGCGCCGGGTCGGTGGCGAACATCCAGGGGTAGATCATCTCGCCGGTGAGCAGCACCGGGACGCCGTCGGCCAGGGCCTGGTCGGCGACGAACCGCGGGAACTCCGCGCGTACCGACTGGGCCGCCCATCCGGTGCCGCGCGGGGACACCGAGCGCTGTCCGTAGATCGACTCGTGCAGGACGGCGTAGAGCGGCCGGCCGGCGAACGACAGGTGCCCCTCGACCTGGGCGAGGAACGGGTCGGGAAGCCGGCGACCGCGTGGAACGCCGTCCTCGAGCAGGTAGTGCAGCGTGTGTGAGCCGCTGGCGGTGCCCAGCATGATGCCGAGCGCCTGGAACGCCTCGGCGGTCAGCAGCCCGCCACCGGGCAGCCGTACCTCCTGCTCCCGCAGGTGCCGCACGAGAGCGCGGACGGTTTCGACATCCTCCGGGTAGCGGGCGTAGTGCGCCTCGACCTTCCGCTGCACCCGGGGGTAGGCGGCCCGGTAGACGGCCTCGGGCCCGCTGCGCAGGCCCGGGAGACCCCCGGTCACGAAGGCCTCGCGGACGCCCTCCGGCGCGTACGACAGGTAGGTGAGGGTGCAGAAGCCGCCGTAGCTCTGGCCCAGCAGGCTCCACCGCCCGGCCTCGCCGAGGAGTTCCCGGCGGATCAGTTCGCAGTCCCGGACGATCGAGTCGGCCCGGAAATGCGCCAGGTACCGGGCCTGGGCGGCCGCGTCACCCCGCAGCGGCAGCGTGTGCCGGTCGGCGGGCGTGGAGCGGCCGGTGCCGCGCTGGTCCAGCAGCAGCACCCGGTAGTCGTCCAACGCCCGGTCCAGCCAGCTGTCGCGGCCCACCGGGCGCGGTGACCGGCCACCCGGCCCGCCCTGCAGGAACAGCAGCCAGGGCAGTGACTCCCGCTCCCGGCCGGCGGCGACGACCTCGCGGGCGTACACCTCGATCCGCTCGCCGGCCGGATGGGCGTGGTCGAGCGGTACCCGGAAGGTGTGATCGGTGATGACGGTGCCCGGCTGGCGGTAGGTCGGCACGCGATGTCCCCTCCCCACGCCGGGCGGCGCACTCGTCGACCCTAGCGGGACGTGGCATCGACACCGTCAGAGTGGGCATAGCGGGAGGAAGCCGGGACGCCGTTCGCGACGGTGTCTTCCGGTCAGACCCCGGGCGGTAAGAAAATTCCGCCCGGGGTCGACGGGGCGTCAGGAAGGGCCCCCGCACCGCCACGAGGGGTGGGAAGGGGGCCCTGCCTTCTCGGCTGTGCCGGCACGACCTAGCGGTGCCGCATCTCCCCGGCGGCCTGCCGCGTCTCCTCCTGCATCTGGTGTGCGGCCGACCGGCCCTGGTCACGGACGGCCGACGCACCCTGCGCG
Source organism: Micromonospora sp. NPDC048907 (assembly GCF_055586885.1). NCBI lineage: Bacteria > Bacillati > Actinomycetota > Actinomycetes > Micromonosporales > Micromonosporaceae > Micromonospora > Micromonospora sp. NPDC048907. The sequence goes on along the minus strand of NZ_JBVJHI010000013.1, from coordinate 87,623 downwards.
GCGGTGGACCGCACCGACTGGGCCGCCTGCTGCGCGGGCTCCCGCAGGTCGTCGCGGAGCTGGTTACCAACCTGGCTCGCCTGCTCGCGCAGCCCGGCGGAGTGCTCCCCGACCATGTCCCGGGCCTGCCCGGCCCACTGCCGCTCGGGGCGGCTGGGCGGGATCAGGGAGGAGACCAGCAGCCCGGCGCCGAAGGCGATCAGGCCGGCCGCGAGCGGGTTGCCCTGCGTCTGTGACCGGGACTGCTGCCCGAGCGACCGCGCCTCGTCCCGGACCGAACCGGCAGCGCTCTGCGCATGCGCGCGGGACTGCTGCCCGAACGACCGGGCCCCACCCCGCACCGAACCGGCGCCCTGCGACATCCGCTGGCCGGCGCCGTGCCCGTCCATCTGCCCGCCCATCACCTTCTCCTTGACTCGGGTCAGCGCGCCGCGAGCCTGCCCGACACGCTCGCCGGCGATCCGACGCGGGTTCATCTTGTCGGTCAGCGCATCCACGTCGCTGCTCAACTCGTTCCGGGTGCTTTCGATCTCTGATCGGATCCGATCCGGATCGGTGGACATGATCCGCTCCCCTCCTGGCTCGGTCACCGGCCCCGCATGGCCTGCGGCATCTCCCGCGCGGTCTGTTTCGTCCGTGGCAGGACCGCACGGAGCTGCCGCACCTTGGTCCGGGCGTTGGCGAGCAGGATGGCAGCGACGACCGCCCAGATGACCGCCACGATCAGTGCGGCCCATCCCTCGTCCATCACGTTCGACAGGCCCCACCACACCGCGTACGACACGAACAGCACGGCGAGGAAACCGGCCAGCGCCGCACCGCCGAACATGCCGCCGGCCTTTCCGGCCTGGCTCGCCTCCTCGCGCAGCTCGGCCTTGGCCAGCTCGACCTCCTTGCGAACCAGCGTGGAAAGATCCCGGGTCACGTCGCCCAGCAGCTCACCGACCGAGGCCTGCGTCCGCTCCTTCTCCGGGGCGCTCACGGCGCCACCCCGCCCGGGATGTCCGGCTCCGGCCGACCGGCCGGCGACACGTTCTGCACCCGGGCCACCCCGGTGTAGGGCTGCTCCCCGGTGTACGGCGCCTCGACCGCGCGCTCGGACGACGGTGCCGCCGGCGCCACCGGCTGCGCGGGCTGGGCCGGCGCGGCGCCGGAGCCCGACCCGTCGGAGGCGGTCAGGTTCCGGGTGAGCCGGCCGACGAGCAGGCCCGCCACCACGGCACCGGCGAGGAAGGTCCCGGGATGCTGCCGGGCGTACCCTCGCACCTCGTCCAGAACGTCGCCCGGCTCCCGCTGGTCGAGCCACCCGGCGGCGCGCTGCGCCGCGTCGGCCGCCCGGCGGACCGCCTCGCCGGCCATCCCCGACTCCCCGCTCTGGTCGGCCATCGAGCCGAGCTCACGGCCGAGGTCGCGCAGCCCTTCGGCGGCCCTGTGCTGCTGGGTCCGAGCCTGCTCCCGCAGTTGCGTGGTGGCCTGGCCGGTGAGGTTCCGTGCCTGTTGCATCGCCTCCGCGGCCACCTGCCCGCCCTGCTCGGTCGCGGCGTGCGCGACCTGTCCGCCCGTCTGCATGGCGTGTTGCCCGACGCGGGACGCCTCCTGCCGCGCCTGCTCCCCCGTGCCGCCCGGGGGCCGGCTCTGGTTGGTTGCCGTCATGGCCCTACTTCCTCCCTCGCGACGGGCCGGCGAAGCTTCTGCTCCGCCCGCCCGGTCACAGCAGATCGGCCGCCGTTGCGGGAGCGCCATCCGGATGAACCGGGAACCAGCTGTCCTTCGTCGAGATGCGCCTTGCCGTGCGGCCGTGGATTACTGCACGCTCCGGCCTCTCCCGTTTCCGGCAGGTGAGTGCCCACCGGACCTGCCGTTATGCCCGCCCGCCCGGACCCGGATCCGGAGACGGCGAACGGCCGGGACGACTTCGGTCAGGCCCGCTGGGACGCCTCGAACGCGTCGACGCGGGACCGGACGGATGTGCACCGGTGGCGGCGCGGGTCACCGGACCACCTGGTAGTGGAGGTGGGTCACGCCCGGGGCCGGGACGGCCTCGACGAGGCGGAGCCGCACGTGCTCGGGGAGCGACTGGAAGTAGGGCAGGCCGCCGCCGAGCAGGATCGGCACCTGGTGCAGGATCACCTCGTCGACCAGTCCCGCGGCGAGGGCCGCCGTCGCGACGCCGCCGCCCATGAGGGCGACGTCCTTGTCGCCGGCGGCGTCCCGCGCGACCGCGACCGCGTCCTCGATCCCGGTGGTGACCAGCGTCTGACGGTCGTCGCTCATGCCCGGAACCGGCCGGTGGCTGAGCACGATCAGCGGCGCCGTCGGGTGCGGCGTCCCGCCGTGGACCCACCCGGAGTAGTCGTACGTGTTGCGGCCGGCCAGGCTCGCGCCGACGCGCCCGGCCACGGCGTCGAGCACCCGGGCGCTGGGCTCGGTCAGGTGGAACCCGTCGAACACCTGGCTGGGGGTGTCACCGTCGAAGAACCAGTCGAACAACGCCGTCCCGTCGCCCAGCCCGCGCCCGACGCCGGGGTCGCGACCGGTGATGTATCCGTCGACCGAGACCGACAGCGCGATGAACACCTTGCTCATGCCGTACCCCTCCTCAGTTCCTTCAAGAGACTCCATGACCGTAACAGCTCAAGTTCCTTAAGGGAACTCAGCTTGCTACACTGGCGTCATGCAGCGCACGAACTTCGGCGAGATGGCGTGCTCGATCGCCCGCACGCTCGACGTGATCGGCGAGCCCTGGTCACCGCTGGTCCTGCGTGACGTGTACGCCGGGTTCACCCGGTTCGAGCAGATCCAGGCGGACCTCGGCATCTCGCGCAAGGTCCTGACCGAGCGGCTGAACCACCTCGTCGACCAGGGGGTGCTCGAGCGACGGCCCTACGACCAGCGACCCCGGTTCGAGTACGTCCTGACCGAGAAGGGCACCGAACTGGTCGACCTCCTGCTGGTCATGGTCCGGTGGGGCGACAAGTGGCTCGCCGGGCCGGCCGGGGCGCCGGTGCTGTACCGCCACCACGCGTGTGGCGAGGTCAGCAGCGTCGACCTGCGCTGTGCACACTGCGGCGAGCCGATGCACGCCGGTGACGTCGACCTGCTTCCCGGCCCCGGTGCGGCGGTCTGACACCGCCCTGACCGCCGCCCCGCGTCACGGACCGGCGTACCGCGAGCCGCTCAACGCCCCGGCACGCGGTCACCGGCGGCGCCTAACCCGCGCCGGTGCGGCGCGTCGTGCTGAACCGGCGCTGGTAGGCGGCGGGGCTGATCGACAGTTTCCGGGCGAAGACCCGCCGCATGCTCTCGTAGCTGGGAAACCCGGCGAGGGTCGCGGCCTGCGTCGCGGTGTGCCCCTGGTCGAGCAGTGCCCTGGCCATGTCGAATCGGATGTTCTCCACGTAGCGCGCCGGCGTCGTGGACAGCTCGTCGTGGAAGAGCCGGGTGAGGTGCCGGGTGCTCACGTTGAGGTGTTTCGCGAGTTCACCGAGCGAGTGGTCCCCGCGCGGGTTCGCCGTCACCAGGTCGGTGATCGTGCGGAGAGCCGGCGACCTGGGCGCGGGCCCCTGCAGCGGGGCGGAGAACTGGGACTGGCCGCCCGCGCGCTGCATGTACACCACCAGGGCGCGTGCAACGTCGCGGGCCACGTCGGGTCCGTGATCCTCCTCGACGAGAGCGAGCGCCAGATCGATCCCGGCCGTGACCCCGGCCGAGGTGTACGTCGTGCCGTCGCGCACGTAGATAGCGTCGGGCTCGACGCGGGACGTCGGGTGCCGGGCGGCGAGCTCGTGCGCGACCTTCCAGTGCGTGGTCGCCCGCTTGCCGTCGAGGAGGCCGGCGGCGGCGAGGACGAACGCCCCGGTGCAGATCGACGCGACCCGACCGGCTTCGGCCGCCGGCATCCGTACGGCGTCCGCCAGGTCGGCCGGGACACGGGTGCGGGGAAAACGGTCGGACCCGGCCACCAGCAACGTGTCGAAGGCCGGCTCCGACGAGATCGCGCCGTCGACCGCGATCCGGACTCCGAGGTTCGTCGTGACGTCCGCTCCGGTCGGCGACAGAAGCACGATGCGGTAGTCGGCGCCGAACCGGTTCGCCTCCTTGAACACCTCCCCAGGCCCGGCGACGTCCAGCAACGTCACGCCGTCGTAGACGAGGATCGCGACGCGGTGGGAGCCGGCAGTCACCACCGCGGTCCCTCCGGAGCCGGAGCCCCGTCGGGGCGGCCGGACGCCGGCGGCACCGACCGCCGTCGGGTCGGTGCGGCGGGAGGCTCGGGCACCGCTCATTGGTAGCACGCCGCCGCCGGAGACGGCGGGCTCTTCGTGGTCAAGATCGCTCACGGTACGACGTCCGGGTGACCGGACCACCGGTGCTCTCGGGCCGATCGCGCCCTGTCCGGATATGAGGGATTCCTGGCCGGACGAAGGCGGCACCGTACGACGATCGGTGGGCAGCATGGAGGCCGGAGACAGCGAGCGCGAACATTTCCGGGAAGGCCAGAAATCATGCCAGAGGTCATCGCGGGGTGGGAGATTCCGGAGACAGCGGCGGTCGCCGAGGCGACCAGGCGCATCCGGGAGACGACCAGCCCGCTCATCTACCACCATTCCCGGCGGGTCTTCCTCTTCGGCCTGATCCACGCGGAGCGGCTCGGCGTGAAACCCGACCGGGAACTGCTCTACCTGGCCGCCATGTTCCACGACACCGGCCTCCTGACCCCGTTCTCCGACGTCGAGCAGCGCTTCGAGGTCGACGGGGCCGACCACGCGCGCACGTTCCTCCTGGACCGGGGTTTCCCGGCGGCCGCCGCGGAGACCGTCTGGACGGCGATCGCGCTGCACACCACGCCGGGCATCCCCGACCGGATGGCCCCGGAGATCGCGACCACGTACCTCGGCGTCCTGACCGACGTGCTCGGCCTCGGCCTCGACGGACTGGACCGCGATCAGCTGGACGAGATCCTCGCCGTCCATCCGCGCGGCGACTTCAAGAACGAGTTCCTGCGGACCTACGTCGAGGGGCTGAGGAACCGGCCCGAGACCACGAACGGCACCGTGAACTCCGACGTGCTCGAACACTTCATCCCCGGCTTCCGCCGGGTGACGACTGTCGAACGCATGCTCGGTTCGCCCTGGCCGAGCTGATCGCCCACGACCACCCCGAACCGAGAATCGCCCTGGAGAGGATCCGAGCATGCGAGCGATCACCGTACGCGACCGCGAGGCGGGTGTCGGCGGGCTCACCCTGACCGACAGGCCCTACCCGCACGCCGCCGAGAACGACGTCATCGTGCGCGTGCACGCCGCAGGCTTCACCCCCGGCGAGCTCGACTGGCCGGCGACGTGGACCGATCGCGCCGGTCGCGACCGGACACCCAGCATCCCCGGGCACGAGCTGTCCGGAGTGGTGGTCGAGCTCGGCTACGGGACCACCGGCCTCACCGTCGGCCAGCGGGTGTTCGGACTGACCGACTGGGCCCGCGACGGGTCCCTCGCCGAATACGCCGCGGTGGAGGCCCGCAACCTCGCTCCCCTCGCGGCCGACATCGACCACACCGTGGCCGCCGCATTGCCCATCTCCGGGCTGACCGCATGGCAGGGACTGTTCGACCACGGCCACCTCACGACCGGCCAGACCGTCCTCATCCACGGCGCCGCGGGCGGTGTCGGCTCGCTCGCCGTCCAACTCGCGCGGGAGGTGGGCGCCCGCGTGATCGGGACCGGCCGGGCCGGCGACCGCGATGTCGCGCTCGGGCTCGGCGCGCACGCCTTCCTCGACCTGGACGCCGACGAGCTGCGGCACGCCGGCGAGGTGGACCTGGTGCTCGACGTCATCGGCGGCGACATCCTCACGCGATCGATCGAACTGGTGCGGCCGGGCGGCACCGTCGTCACCATCGCCGCGCCGCCCACCGTGCAGCCGAAGGGCGGGCGAGCCGTCTTCTTCGTCGTCGAGCCTGATCGCGTCCGGCTCGCCGACCTCGCCCAGCGTGTGCGGACCGGGCGGCTCAACCCCATCGTCGGCGCCGTGCGCCCGCTCACCGAGGCGACCTCCGCGTTCGCCCGCCACCGCCGCACGCCGGGCAAGACGATCATCCAGGTCGCGGCCTAGTGGGGAACGCCGCAGTCGTCATCGGTGCGCGGCTGCCACCGGCCCGCCGATCGCCGGCACGGCATCCGGAGCACCCGCCGTTCATCAGGCGATTCAACCTCCGCGCAAGGTTTGTCCACACCGGCACCGGAAGCCTCTGACGCAGGTGCCCCGGACACCCCGGGGCGACTCTCACAGGAGGTTCCCATGCAGTTCCGGCGAATCGCGACGGTGGGCGCCCTCGCCGCCGGTGGGGTGCTGACGTTCGTCGCGCCGGCCTCGGCGTCGGCGCCGTCGATGCAGGCGGCGGCGAGCCCGCCGTCCGTCTGCCACGGCGACTACTCGTACGACGGCGGCGCGTTCGCCTGCTTCGCGCCCTACGGGGAGCACCTCTGGGTCTGCGACACGGGCTCGGACCACCACCCGGTGGTGAACTACGCGATCAACGGTGGCTCGTGGAGCGGCAACAAGCACTACTACCCCGGCTACGGCAACTGCGTCGACATCGACCTCGACATCGCCGAGACCGGCTACATCACGTTCACCGTCGCGAACTACGAATCGTCCACGTTGGTCAGCGGCAGCCGGCTCTTCGAGGTCTCCGCCGCCGGCTGACACCGCCGGTTCGCCCAGCACCGTCCCGAGCACCACGTCAGCGGGCCCCGCGACTCCTCCGAGTCGCGGGGCCCGTTTCGGTGTCCGTCCCAGAACGTAGGCGCGGGACCCGCGCTATTCGAGTCGGTGAATGTCCCGGGTAGACTGGAACGGTTTCTTGAGCAAATCTTGAATCGCCTGGTCAAGCCGGGAATGGGCGACAGCGGGGGACGGTGTCGGTGGAGTTCAGGCTGCTGGGCGAGGTCGGGGCGGAGATCGACGGCGTCTGGGTCGACCTGGGTCACGCGCGGCAGCGCAGCGTCCTGGCCGTCCTGCTCATCGAGGCGAACCGCGTCGTCCACGTCGACCAGCTTCTCGACCGGGTCTGGGCCGACCATCGTCCGCAGCGCGCCGTGAACTCCCTGTACAGCTACCTGTCCCGGCTGCGGTCCTGCCTCGCCGGAGCCGCGGGTGTCGGGATCTCCCGCCGGTCGGGCGGCTATCTGCTCACCGTGGACCCGGCGGCGGTGGACCTGCACCGGTTTCGCGAGCTGGTCGCCGGGGCCGGTGCCGTGAACGACGACGAGGCGGCACTGCGGCACTTCGACGAGGCGCTCGGCCTGTGGCGCGGCGAGCCATTCGCCCGGCTGGACACCCCGTGGCTCAACGAGACGCGGGAGGCGCTCACGCAGGAGAGGCTGGCCGCGGAACGGGACCGCACGGATGTCGCCCTGCGGCTGGGCCTGCACGCGTCACTCCTGCCGGACCTGCTGCGGGAGACACAGGCCCACCCTCTGGACGAGCGTCTCGCCGGGCAACTCATGCGGGCCCTCTACCGCTGCGGCCGGCAGGCCGAGGCGCTCGACCACTACGACCGGCTCCGGCGCGTCCTGGCGGACGAGACCGGTGTCGACCCCGGACCCGATCTGCAGGCGCTGCACCTGGGCATCCTCAGCGGCGAGCCGACGCTCGCCGCGCCGTCCGGTGAGGCGGCGGTGCCCTACCCGACGCCCCGGCAACTGCCGGCGCCGCCTCCCCTGTTCACCGGCCGCGTCCGCGAACTGGCCACGCTGTCCAGGCTTCTGGAGGGTCAGGCGGATGGCGCGGAGGCCGTCGCCGTCGCGGTGATCGGTGGGATCGGTGGCATCGGCAAGACGTGGCTGGCCCTGCGCTGGGCCTACGACAATCTGGACCGCTTCCCCGACGGTCAGCTCTACGTGAACCTCCGGGGCTTCGACCCCTCCGCCGATCCGGTGTCCCCCGCGGTCGCGCTGCGCGGCTTCCTCGACGCCCTCGCCGTGGCACCCAGGGCCATCCCGAACGGCCTGGACGCACAGGCGGCCCTCTTCCGCAGCCTGATCGCCGGGCGGCGGATGCTGATCGTGCTGGACAACGCCCAGGACACGGCGCAGGTCGTCCCGCTGCTGCCCGGCAGCCCCACCTGCACGGTGCTGGTGACCAGCCGCCGCCGTCTCGGCGGACTCGTCGCGCAGGGCGCGCAGGGATTCACTCTGCCCGTGCTGACCGGCGACGAGGCCCACCACCTGCTGTCCCGCCGGTTCGGGGCGCGCCGCGTCGCGGAGGAACCCGACAGCGTCGCGGCGCTGCTGGACCGGTGCCATGGTCTGCCGCTGGCCCTGAGCATCGTCGCGGCCCGCGCGGCGATGCAGCGTGACCTCCCGCTCCGGGCGCTCGTCGAGGAGTTGTCCGAGGAGGCCACGCGGCTGGACGTCCTGACCACCGGCGAGTTGAGCGCCGACCTGCGGGCGGTCTTCGCCGCCTCGACCCGGGCGTTGCAGCCCCGGGCGGCAGGGCTGTTCCGCCTGCTCGGGCTCACCCCGGGCCCCGACGTCAGCCTGGGGGCCGTGGCGAGTCTGGCCGGCCTGTCCGCGCAGCAGACCCGCACGCTGCTGCACGAACTGCACGAGGCCCACCTGGTCCACCAGCAGACGCCGACGCGATACCGCCTGCACGACCTGGTGCGCCTGTACGCGGCGGAGCAGGTCGAGCGCGACCTCCCCGAGACCGGGCGCCCCGCCCTGCGTCGCATGCTCGACCACTACCTGCACACCGCACACGCGGCAGCCGGCCTGCTCGACCCGCTCCGCGAGCCGATCACCCTGCCGCCCCCGGAGCACCAGCTCACCCTCGATCCGGTCGCCGACCAGGGTCAGGCGCTGGTCTGGTTCCACACCGAGCACGCGGTCCTGCTCAGCATCCTCGACCGGGCGGTCCGGGACGGCCTCGACGCGTACGTCTGGCGGTTGGCCTGGACGCTGGAGAGCTACCTCGACGAGCAGGGGCACTGGCGCGACTGGACGACGACCCAGCTCGCGGCGCTGCGTGCCGCCTCCCGCCTGGACGACCGGCGCTGGCAGGCCTGTTCCCACCGCAGCCTCGGGGTGGCCCACACGCAGCTCGGGGAGCTCGACGAGGCCCACCGGCACCACGCGACGGCGCTCACGCTCTTCGAGGACCTGGGCGACCTGGTGAGCCAGGCGCACACCCACCGAGGGATCGGCTGGGTCTACAACCAGCAGGACCGATGGTCCGACGCCCTCCACCACAACGAACTGGCCCTCGACCTCTACCGGCAGGCCGGGCACCGGGCCGGGCAGGCGCGGGCCGTCAACAACGCCGGGTGGCTGCACGCACAACTGGGCGACCATCACGCGGCGCTGGCGTACTGCGAGCGGGCCGTCGAGCTCAACCAGGAGATCGGCGACCGGCACGCGGAGGCGGGTGCCTGGGACAGCCTGGGCTACACCTACCACCACCTGGGTCGCCACGCGGAGGCCAACGCCTGCTACCAGCGGGCCCTCGACCTGGTCCGCAGCTTCCGGGACCGGTACAACGAGGCGGAGATCCTGACGCATCTCGGGGCGAGCCACCGCGCCGCCGGCGAGGTGGATGTCGCGCGGGACTATCTCCGGCAGGCGGTCACCATTCTCCGCGAACTCGACCATCCGCACGCCGACGAGGTGGCCGGCACGCTGCGCGAACTCGACCGCGCAGCAGCACGGTGAATTGCTCCAGCCATACCGGCCGCATTCCTGCCGGATCCGTTCAAGACACGTTCAAGAATCGCCCAAGCACGCGCGCCGAAGCTTTCTGACGACCCCATCAGTCAGAAATCGGAGGAGCAATGAAAAGCATCCGGATTGCGCTCGTCGCCGCGGTCGCGGTCGCGGCGTCGGCCTTCGGCGTGGCCAGCCCCGCGTACGCCGCGGGCGACACCCAGCTCGGCATCGACGTCGGCAACATCGCCTGGGAGCAGTTCACGTCCACCAATTCCGACGTCCAGGCACGGCTGTCCGAGACGTCGACCGAGGACTGCAACTTCTACAGCGGCTTCTGGGCCGACCCGGCCAACGACCGCTACGACGGCACCGCCTCCACGTACGCCAAGTGCGGCAAGACCACCAACGGCTACATGTACCGCGACGGCACCAAGTCCTGGGGCCCGGTGGCGTGGCGCAAGCGGCCCTGGTGCGCCGACTTCGCGAAGTTCGCCTTCTACTGGGGCGGCGCGAAGTACACCGGCCTCACCGCCGCCGCCGGCAGCTTCCGGACGTACGGCATCAACAACGGCACCTGGCACGGGCGGGGCAGCGGCTACGTCCCGCGCAAGGGTGACGCGGCGGTCTACGACTGGGACGGCAACGGCACCTACGACCACGTCGCCATCGTCACGTCGTACTACGACACCAGCACGGACGGCAACCACTACGTGGTCGGCGGCAACCAGTCGGACGGTGTGACCCACCCGCAGTACAGCAACTGGGCCTCGTCCATCGTCGGCTACGCCTCGCCGGCACCGAAGTAGGCCGCCCGCCCACTCGAGACGCGACACCGGCTCTGCGCCTTCGGCCAGGGCCGGTGTCGTCCGAGCTCGGGGGTGTCGCGGCGGAGCTTCCGTCCAAAAATGTTCTGGCATAGCGTCGGATCCGGGGCGAGTCGTTCGTAGAGCAGGTGAGGGGCGGCCGGAGCGGGCCGCCGGGACTAGGGAGTCATGGGATGACGCGGTACCTGATCTCGTTCAACGACGGCGCGATGGACCACATCCCCGACGAGGAATTGCCCGACGTGGCCAAGGCCTCGCACGCCGTGGTCCAGGAGGCCGTGAACGCCGGCGTGTGGGTTTACGGCGCCGGACTGCAGCGCCAGCGGGCGAGCGTCGTGGCCACCGACGGGATCGTCACCGACGGCCCCTACCCGGAGACCAAGGAGGTCATCGGCGGGTTCTCGATCGTGAAGGTGGACTCACGCGAGGAGGCGCTGGCGTGGGCCGCCAGGATCGCCGCCTCCTGCCGCTGCGCCCAGGAGGTCCGGCAGCTCATGCCCGACCCCGATCAGGACGCGATGCTCCGCCAGGCCGACAGGCGATGGTGACATCCCGACGACGACCGACCGAGCGACGCGCCACCGGCATCCCCGGTCTCGACCCCGCGGTGCCGGCGGAAGACGGGTTCACCGAGGCTGAAGCAGTCCGCGCTCGGCCATGAAGGCGCGCAGCGTCTCGGCGTCCTGCGCGGACATCAGGCGGCGCGGGATCACGGTCGCCGGCATCCGGCCGACGTACACGATCCAGAAGTCAGGGGTGTCCCGTACCTGGGTGACGCCGTCCCAGGCGATGCCGCCGGACTCCGAGCCGCTGCGCATCATGATGTTGTCGTCGGTGATGTCGTAGGCGCCCTCGACCGCGTAGCGGCCGGAGCGGCGCTCGGCGCGTCTGCGCACCCACGGTGCGTAGAGCATCGAGAGCACGCCGGCCAGGACCAGCGCCAGGCACAGCGGCAGGATCCGGTCGCCCCATGCGAGCCCCCACGAGACGGCGAGACCGATCGTCCCGAGCGCCGCCAGCGCCGCGCCGATGTAGCCGTACCTGCGTAGCCGGTCACGGCTGAGCGCAGCGGCCACGCGGCCCGGGTAGGCAGGATCGGCGGGGACGTCGAAGCGGATGTGCACGCCAGAACGATAGTGCCCCGGCACCTTCACTCCCGCCGCGAATCCTTGCGCCGGTCCGGTGGACACCACCACCCCGGCCAGGCCCAGCCCCACGGACGGACGGAACTCGCCGACCCCGATCGTTGCCGGGCCGTCACGCAGGTCGCTCGATCCGGTCCACCGCCGTACGTTCGCGGTCACCGGCGCTACCGCATGCCAGAATGCCCCCAAACCAGGAGCAGAGCTGGCAGGACGGGCGGGCCGATGACGACGAGCAGGGCGGCCGAGCTGGTGCGGGAGCCCGGGGATCCACAGCGCGCCACGCTCCTGGAGCTCTTCTTCGACCTGGTGTTCGTCCTCGCGCTCGCCCAGCTCTCGCGCGGCCTGGCCGAGGATCTCGGGTGGGGCGGCGCGGTATTCGGCCGCGTGTCCCGGTCCCGACCGATCGGCGTCCTCGCGCTGGCCGCCCTGACACCGGCGATGCTCCCCCTGCCGCCAGTCGTGGTCGCCGCCGCTGCCGCCCTCGTCCTGACCGGGATCGCCATCTCCGACGCAGCCCGCGCTCGCCGGCACCCGTCCGAGCCGCCGTCACCACCCGCTTAGCCGGCAGTGTCACCCGTGTCCTGAGACTGATCTGCCACCGACTCCAGCGCTGCTTCCACTCCGTGCGGTCCGAGCCGCTCTGCGGCTACCGCTCGCACGATCCGCTGTCGAGGTGGAAGTACCTCGTGTTGGCCCAGCGGCAGAGCCGGACGCCGACGACGATGCCGGCGATCGTGACCAAGGCGGGGAGGTACCCGCTGGCGACCTGCACGATGGGGATCGCCGGGCAGCCACCCGAGATCGCCCAGCCCGTCCCGAACAGGATTGCGCCGGGGACGACGCCGGCGTGGATGCGACCTGGGGTGCGGCGGACGCGCAACACGGCGAACACCACGACGATGATCGCTACGGCGCCGGCGAAGGCCAGGAACATGCGGGGATCCTGGAAGGTGAACATGCGGTTCAGTTCGGCGTAGTCACCGAACCCGATGTTGGCGACGGTGTAGCCGAGAGCCAGCCCCGCGATGATGTTGGCGACGATGATCCCGCCCCGGGTACGCATCAGATCACCTTCCACAGCAGGAACGACACGAGGACGCCGGTGCCGAAGAAGACGGCAGTCGCCACGATGCTGACCGGCTGTAGCCGGCCACAGCCGTTGAGCCCGTGACCGCTGCTGCACCCTCCGGCGAGACGGGTACCGAAGCCGACGAGTACGCCGCCGACGAACAACGCGCCGGTCATTTCGATCGGCTTGTCGGTCACGATCTGACCGAAGGCGTCGCCCATGTCGAGGCGGAGGTGGAACCGGCCGGCGGTGACCGCCGCCACCCACCCGCCCACGAAGATCGACAGAAGAAGGGCGACCTGGCTGAGCAAGGGCGCCGGGAGCATGCTCGCCAGCGAGAAGCCCGGCGAGGCGGGTGGTCGCCCGCCCTGTCGCGGTGCCCGCGCGCCGCCGTGCGGGGCGGGAGGCGCGGCAGGTGCCGCCGAACCGGCTCCGAACTGGTCGACCGCGGCCGCGGCGAGAGCCTCGGTGAGGACACGTTCGTCAGCGAACTGCTCGTTCACCCGTTCGACCCGACGTTCGGCGCGCCAGTGCAGCACGCGGTCCCACGCACCGGAAACCCCGAAGGATCGATCGGTTGTGACGGCGTAGTTGATGGTGGTGAGAGCCAGCCCGGCAGCCCCCGCCCACCAGGGCCAGTAGTCAGTCATGCTGGACCTGCCATCCATTCACGAGTCGGGTACACCACCGGACCCGCCGAGGCGCCGGTGGAGCCGATGGAGTTCTGGAGAGGTGCGGACCCGGTGCGGACGAGCCGGGCTGGAGCCTTCACCGGGCGCCGGTGCCAGGTGGAGCTCACGGGCCGGCACCGGCTCGAACCGCTGCCTGCGTTGAGCAGGGGGAAGAGGGAGCGGCCCTGAGCGTCCGAGCAGCCCATGTCACTCCGATCTGGCCAGCGCCACCCGGCGAACGGGTGGGATGACATGAGTTAAAGAGGCAGGTCTCGATCAGCAAGCATACATCCGTATGGACGACTGGCGATCGACAAGCGACCATGTCGAACGCCGCTTCGATCAACGGCCCGGGCGCGGCCGGACGGCCATTGTCCATGGTCGACGACCCCGCCGTCGGCCGCCTGAACGGTGACCGCGAGATGCGGCACGCCGGCTCGAATGATGCGGCGGCCTCGACCTGTCACTCGACCAGTGGTACCCATGCGGCGGCGACGGTTCCGTCGCGTCGCGCCTCGGTGAGCCGTTGAGCCGGAAGCGGCTCGGCGTGCGCCGCCTGCGACAGGGGACCAACTCCGTAGACGGCGGCGACGGCGCCCCTCGCCCGTGCGGCGGCCGTCCAGGTGGACGGTATCTCGGCCATGCCGTAGGCGAATACCTGACCGGTCGGGTCATGCAAGGCAAGACCCGTAGCGCGCAGACCCAGACCCCAGGTGGTCACCGTCGCCGGAGGTGTCGCCGACGGCCAGCGCGGCAGGCCCAACAAGACCGCCGCCTCCAACTGCGCCTCGCACCGCGAGCCGGTGAGGGTTTCCGTCCACGCGGCGCTGGCCGGCTCGAACCAGGCGACGGCGACCTCCACCGGTCCGTCGGCGTGAGAAGGCTCCCCCTGCTGTGGGAGGGGAGGAGGAGCAGACCACGGCCCCTCCTGGCTCGTCACCCACAGGTGCAGCCGCTCACCGCCGCGGCGTTTCGCATCATCGGCGACGGCAAGCACCCATGCGTCGCTGACCTGGTCTCGGGCGCCAGAGTGATCCGGGTGGTCGACCGATGGACTCGGCTCCGTAGCACCTGCGCACTCCGCAGCCGGTGATCCATCCGACACCTCTCGCGATGGTGCTGATGTCCCAGGGCGGCCTACGTTCACCGGTTGCGTGGGCCTGGGTACTGCCGCCGGTACGGGCCGGAACACGTCGACCCCGTTCGGCAGGAGCGTGATCGGCACGAGCTGGCCGGTCCGGTACAGCTGGTACCGGACGCACGTCCGCCAGCCCTCGGCGTTGTCGCAGTAGTGGTTGCGCCAGGCGCTCAAGCTCGCGTTGAGCAGGGGGAACAGGGGGCAGTCCTGAGCGTGTGAGCAGCCCATGTCACTCCGATCTGGCCAGCGGCACCCGCGAATGGGTGGAATGGCATGAGTTGGAGGGGCAGGTCTCGGTCAGCAAGCATACATACCGTATGGACGCCTGACGATCGACAGGCGACCATGTCGAACGCCGCCGCTGGATCACCGACGCATCGTACGGTCGCAACCCGTCCTGTTCTGGTCCCCTCTCCCGCGGCTCCGGCTGTCATTCCCGCCGACGGCGGCAGTTCGTGATGCGAGTGATGGGTGCGAGCCATGAGGTAAGGACTGCCGGTTGACGACGAACGCCGACAACCTGTTCGCGGCACCTATCGCCTTCCCTGTGTTACATCGGGTGCGAGGCACCGTGAGTGCCCTCCCGATGGGCGTGGGAATGGGCCGCGATCACCAGGCGGTACCCCGAGGGCAGGGTTGTCGTGGGCACCGTCACCAGAGTTTTCCCAGGCAACCGCGAGTACACGGTCATGCTCGACGATTGCTGGTCGGCGGTCGAGTATGAGGACAACGCGCCGCCGGTCGGCTGGACCGGCCCGTTCCGTGTGACCCGTCTGCTGGAGTGGACCCACCGAATCTGCTGACCCCGACGGCGTAGGGATCGACCCGAGGGCTGGGCAGAACCACGTCGATCGCGCCGAGCGCCTCCGGGTCGGCGGCGGGCTGACGTACTCGACCCGGCAGTCGAGGCCGAGGCGATCGTCCGGTGCAAGCCGCGCGACGCCTCAAGTCATTCTCAAATCCAGCTCGGCCGATCCGCGGAAGCGACGAACCTGCATACGCTCGGCGCAACCCGGCTCACTCACGGTCCTCCCCGACCCCGTCACGGCGGCGACCACCGTCGTGCACGGGCCGACCCTGCGCGAGCCCGGCGTGACCGTCACGCATGGACGGCCTGACCCGCAGCCTGGCCGGCCACCGCGTCAACCGCACGTCGCAAGCAGAAGGAGGGGAGTATGCGCCACACACGACGACGCATCGCGCTTTTCGCGCTGCCCACCCTGGTGGGAAGCGTCCTCATGGCAACCGGGCCCGCGGGTGCGGATGCCGCCGGGCCGGCAGCCGCGGCCGGTTCAGGACGATCCGGCCTTGAGGTTCCGGAGGCCGCACGCCTCGTACACATCAAGCTGACCGGCGCCGACATGCTGGACAAGGTGGCCGCCGCCGGCTTCGACCTCGAACACGGTCTGAAGCGCGTGCCGACGGGCATCGAAGGCGAGGCGGTGGCGACCGCCGAGCAGGTCGCCGAACTCGAGGCGCTGGGCGTCGAGATCCTCGGCGACAGCGAGGGCTTCGCCTGGAGCGAGGAGGCCGACGGTGGCCTCCAGACACTCCGCACGACTGCCGTCCAGCCGCTCACCCACCAGGAGACGGTACGGATCGCCCGCGCCGACTGGTTCACGACGAAGGGCCAGGGCTTCCTCTACGTCGAGGCACGGACCACCGAAGGGGCGCAGACGAGCCCGGTCGTCGGGATGCAGCTCGAGAACGACTCGGGCGCGGGCACCCCGTTCGGCTCCGCGCGGACCATGAGCCGGTTCGTCGACTCCGGGCAGTACATGTTCCACCGGAACCTGTTCAAGCTCGACGCCCGCCCGAGCCAGATCCGGGTCACGAGCTCGACGGGAGGCGTCGCCACCGGCTACGTCTCCAACTGGCTCGAGGACGGCGCGGCGCCGCTGACGGCGAACCCCGCCTACAAGTGGGACTTCGTCGACGGTTACCGGCACCCGCAGCAGCTCTTCAGCCGCGCCGAGGAGATCGCCCACCAGTACCCGGACATCGCCGAGATCGTCTACCTGCCGAACAAGACGAACGGCTACCAGCGGAAGGCGCAGGCCACGATCGGCGGCACCGGGCAGAGCGCTGTCGTCGTCAGCTCGGCGGCCTGGGGCCACGAGGGCGGCAACGACATCACCGTCGAGTTCGTGGACCGGCCGGGGGCGAACCTCCCGCTCGGTGTCGAGGTTGCGGGCAAGGCGATCCGCGTCCTCCTCGCGAAGGACGCTTCCGGTGAGCCGGCGAGCACAGCCGCACAGGTGGCGGCGGCACTGGAAAGCCAGTCTCAGGGCCTGATCGACCGGGCGCACCCGTACCGGACCAACGCGGGCACCGGCATCGTCGCGGCGACCTCGGGCCCGGTCGCGCTGACCGACTTCCTCGACCAGAAGCGCGTCGGCGCGCCGGAGGGTGAGGTGCCGCGCGGCCCGGCCACGATCCCCGTCCTACGGATCGGCAAGCACCGCGACGGCAGGAACCCGGGCGTGCTGATCCAGGCGCAGGACCACGCCCGCGAATGGGTGCCCGCGACGACAAGCCTGGAGTCGGCCGAGCGTCTGGTGCACAACTACAGGTCCGACCGGGAGACCAAGAAGATCGTCGACAACACCGACATCTTCTTCATCCTGTCCAACAACCCGGACGGGGCGAACTACAGCTTCTACAACTTCGCCTCGCAGCGCCGGAACATGACGAACCACTGCCCGGACGACAACGCCGATCCGGCCCGGCGCAACTCCTGGGGCGTCGATTTGAACCGGAACTACCGGGTCGGATCGGCCCACGACGGCTACTCGGGCGGGTCGAACAGCTGCGTCAGCGACACCTACCAGGGCCCGGAGAAGCTGTCCGAGCCGGAGTCGAAGAACATCATCTGGCTGGTCGAGAAGTACTCGAACATCAAGTTCATGATGTCGGTGCACTCCAACGGCGGCCAGCTGTTCTGGCAGCCGGGCGCCTACATCGCGGACGGGCGGATCACCACGCCGCGTCCGCCCCTGGGTGACGAGGCGTTCTACTGGCAGTCGGCCGCCCGGATCCTGTCGCAGGTGAAGGCGCACCGGCAGACCGTCGTCACGCCGGAGAACGTCGGCGGCTCGTCGGACGTCCTCTACTCCTCCGCGGGCAACGTGCGCGAGGACCTTTACTACACGTACGGGATCTACGCCTTCGGCTGGGAGGTCGGCGGCTCGGTCTACAACCCGGCCACCGGCAACTGGCAGGGCGGTTCGTTCCAGCCGGCGTGGGTGGGCGACCCGGACCTCGTCAGCGGCCACTCGGAGACGATGGAGTACGCCAACGGCATCATGGAGATGTTCCGGATCGCGGCGGACTGGGGCAAGGACCACCAGAAGCCGACGTCCCAGCTCGTACCCGGCGGCGGCAGGTACACCACGCCCGTCGACGTGCGCTTCGAGACGAGCGAGCCGGCCACCATCTACTACACGACGGACGGCAGCCGGCCGACCCTCGATTCGCCGCGCTACGCGGCGACCGAGTTCCGTGAGCCGGGGCAGGTGTTCCACGTGACCGAGACGACCACGTTCCACTGGTTCTCGGTCGACAGCGCCGGCAACATCGAGCAGAACTACGACCCGTCGAAGAACGACAGGCGCAACAACTACCGTACGGCGACGATCACGATCGCCCAGCAGTAGTCAGAACGCACAGCGTCATCTCGTGATCATTGCCTCGTCAGTGAGGGCCCGCCCTCGCTGACGAGGCAATGGCCCTTCGAGCAGCGGTTTTATTCCGCACGACGGGGTGGCCAGGGTCACCGGCCCCACCTCCGCGATAAGTGGACGGCTCTCGTCCCCTTGAACTAGCTTCGCCAACCGGACGACAGTCGTCCGGCTGCGGTCCTGAGGAACCCGGCCGCAACCAGCAGCTAAAAATGTGGAGGCAAGGCATGAACTCCCAGCGTTTTACCGGCAAGGTCGTTCTCGTCACCGGCGCCACCTCAGGGATGGGCCGAGCTCTCGCCGAACGGGTCGCCGCGGAGGGCGCGAAGGTCGTTCTGGCGGCGCGCGGCAGGGACGCGGGAGAGGCGCTCGTCGCCGAGCTGCGGTCCGCCGGCCGAGAGGCGATCTTCGTGCCGACCGACGTGACCAGCGCCGCCGAGGTGGAACAGGTGGTGGCGCGCACCCTCGACCACTACGGCCGGCTCGACGGCGCCTTCAACAACGTTGGCGCCGCCACCGCGATGGGTCCGGTCACCGAGATCGACGAGGACGCCTGGAACGCCGAGGTGGCACTCAACCTGAACAGCGTCTTCTTCGGGTTGAAGTACCAGATTCCCGCGCTGCAGGCGTCCGGTGGCGGCGCCATCGTCAACAACGCCTCCACCACCGGCGTCACCGGCGCGGCGGGGATGGCGCCCTACAGTGCCACCAAGCACGGGGTCGTCGGGCTCACCCGGTCGGCGGCACTCGATGTCGCCGCGTCGGGTGTGCGGATCAACGCTCTCGTCACCGGCGGCGTGGACACCCCGCTGCTGCGGGGCAACCTCGGCCCGGACCCGGAAGCGAGCCTCCGGGCCGGCAGCGCGATGCACCCGGTGGGACGCATCGGGCGGCCCGAGGAGATCGCGGCGTTCGTGGCCTTCCTCCTGAGCGACGACGCCCCCTTCATCACCGGGAGCGCGCTCGCGATCGACGGGGGTCTCACCGCCGGCTGACGCGGGGTGAGACCCCTTCCACCGACGTTGCCGGAAGGACAGAGCTCTCCGGTGGACGATTCCGGCACCAGTCGGGATCTGCAGCCGGAGACCTCGCCCGCCAGCGCCTCGCCGGTTGTCCGGAGGCTGCGCCCGGGTGCCTCCGAGCAGCCAGTGAACAGGATTCGGACGGAAGCCGTCCGGTTGCGGTATGCTGTTCTGATGCCTGATCTGGACCGCGAGCCGAACGTCCGGTCGGACGCGCGACGCAACCGGCGCCAGCTCATCGCCGCGACGCGGGAGGCGATCGCCGCACGGGGGCTCGACGTCTCGGCGCTCGACATCGCGACGGCGGCCGGCGTGGGGGTTGGCACGCTCTACCGGCGTTTCGGCACCAAGGAAACGCTGCTCAACGCGGTGGTGCTCAGCCTCTATGACGAGTTGTGCGACATCGCGCGGGAGTGCATGGAACGCGCGGATCCCTGGGACGGCCTGGCCGAGTTCGTGGTGGAGCTGGCTCGAGCCCACCGGGAGAGCCGCGGACTGGCCGAGGTCACCGCCGAGTGCGAAGGCCCCCCGTCGCCCGAGGTAGCACAGCGGACCGCCGCCCTTCAGGACGCGGTCGCCCAACTGACCGAACGGGCACACGCCGCGGGCGCACTACGCGCCGACGTGACCTGGCAGGACATCCTCATCTGCTCCCGCGCCCCACTGGACATCGACCACTGCCTGGGCGTCGACGCGGGACCCGACGGCTGGCGTCGCGTCGTCACCATCCTGCTCGACGGGATACGCGCTCCCGGACGTACCCCGCTCGAGGGGCCTGCGCCGCGGATCCACCGGGCGGCCTGACGCGCCCAGCGCGGGTAGGACATTTCACACAAGCAGCGCAGTGGTTCAGTACACGTCATCGTCCGCCTCGTCGAGGTATTCGGCGTCGATCTGATGTGCGGCCAGGACCTCGGCTGCCTGATCCGGCCGGCCCTGAGCACGCAAGGCTCGCGCGAGGAGGGCACCGGCTGACCAGCCGTACTCGTCGGGATCCTCCGCCAGCACCTCGCGCGCCTCCGACTCCGCGGCGGCCGGATCACCGGCGCGAAGTCGCAGGCGCGCCCGTTGAAACCGGACAGCCCGGCGCTCGTCGGCCAACTCGTCGGGGCTGAACAGGGTCACGGCCACCTCGAGTCGGGCGAGCGCCTCGTCGATGCGGTCGGCCGCGGCCAGCAGGCGGGCAGCGGCGGCCTGGACGTTCCCCGCCTGCTCCGCTGGTGGTTGCCTGGCAACGTTACGCAGGGTGTCAACGCGCTTCAGTACGGTCCATGCGTGCTCGCTGGGCGGTCGACGGGCAAGCAGCACGAGCGCCTTGCTCAACACCCGCAATTCCGCTTCGGTGGTGCCGCTGGCGCGATGGCGATCGGCGGCGGCGAGCAGGTGGGTGACAGCTTGCTCGCCGCGCGTCGAGCCGGCGGCGTCCTCCAGGATCACCTCCAGCGGCGGCACTCCTTCGGGCAGGTGCTCCATCTCGCTGAGCTGGGTGAGGAGCGCTTCGGCGGAGTCCCGGTGGTGATACGCCCTTCGATACAGCTCCCACAGCAGGTAGCGGCAGCGAGCGGCGTCGTCGCGCAGACCGGCACGGTCGAGGCTGCGGACCGCCTCCTCGGCGGCTTCGACCGCGTCCTCCCACCGGCCGGCGTTACGCAGCGCGTGTGCGACGTCGAGCCGGGCCCGCGCCGCGCCGGCGGCGTCGCCGGCGCCGGTCAGCACGGCCACCCGCTCGACGAGGGCCACGAGCTTCGGGTCGGTGGCCCGCGCGGTGTCGGCCGAGCACCCGGCGAGAACGGTGAGCGGCAGCCGCTCGATCACCGGCTCGGCGGCCATCCGCGCCTCGATCCGGTTGCTCTGGTGCCGGTTGCCGTTGCGGGCGTCGAACCGGGCGGCGATGGTGCGGGCCTGTCGGGCCACCTCGTCGTGGACCTCGGCCACCGTCGCGTCCCAGCGGCGGGTGCCGTCGTCGGAACGGCGGGACACCACGAGATCACCGCGCCCCGACGCCCGCAGCCGGCCAAGGACCAGTGCGGCGGAGGCGGCGAACTCCATCGCCGCGTAGGGCGATGAGGGCCGTTCCAGCCAGCTCAGGTGCCGTTCGACAAGCTCCAGCCCGCGCGGCTCATTGCCGGTCAGCCCGCAGAACAGCACATGCTGGGCGAGGTTGTCGAGGTGGTGCCGGTCGTCCCGGATCCGCCGATAGCCCTCCCGGTGCGCCTCGACGGCCTCGTCGAAGCGGCCGGTACGCAGGTACGGCGTGAGAAGCTCGCTGAGCATCCATTGAGGCTGTTCGCTGCAGCCGCCGCGCTTGAACGGCTCCCCCACGGTAATGGCCTCCTCGAAGCGGTCGAGGGAGGTGAGGTGCCGGACCTGTCCCGAGGGGACGCACGCCGAGCAGTCCGACAAGTTGTCGCGCTTGGCGGGGAGCATCCGGTCGTACGAGTCCTGCGCCGCCGCCATGTCCCCGACGTGGTGCGCGACCAGCCAGCGGTGCTGGTGGACAGCGTGCAGGCTGTGGCCGGCAAGCTGGTACCGGCGCTGCATGTCGTCGAGGACCGCCATGGTGCGATCCATGGGGATGTCGGGGAACTGTGGCAGTGCCCAGACGATCCACTTGAAGTCCCACAGCAGGCGGTGGGCGTACTGACGGCCGACCACCTCTGGTTGCTTGTCGAAGACCGACAGGCACCAGGAGAAGGCGAGGAACGCCCGGGTGGGGTCACCGCCGTGGTGGAAGTCGCTGATCGCGTTCATCCGGGCAGAGAAGGCGAACGGGATGTCTCCTGCGGCGTCGGCGTGCCGGAAGACCGCGTCCAGCGCCGCGAAGCGCGCCGGGCCGCGCGGAAGCGCGTACGCCTGGGCTAGCCGCTCGTGCAGCTCGCTCGACGAGGTGGTCATCGCGGCTGTCCCATCGCTCGGGCGAGCAGGCCGAGGAACGACTGGTTCAAGGCCGCGGTGTCCGCCGGTCGCAGCGGCTGGTGGCCCAGCAGCAGCGCCTGCACGTAGAGGCCCTCGACCGCCAACGTGGTGAGTTCCTCGTCGGAAGCGGCGACCGCTTGGCGGACCAGCGGGTTGCGATAGTTGAAGACCAGCTGCGGACGGTCGGTGCGGTCCTGAGTGAAGGTGCCCAGGATCGACGACCACAGCGCGTCGGCCTGTTCCTGCCCCTGACGCAGGTCGACCGCCAGCGCGGTGTCACCGTCGAGCAGGTGCAGCGCCGGCAGGCTGGCCGGATCGAAGGCGCGGACGAGAACCTCGACGCCGAGTGGGTCGAGGGTGCGTTGCGCCAGGGTCTGGAAGGGGCGCACCGCGAGATCGGCCTCGGGGTCGAGCGGTTCCAGTCGGGTCGCGAGGTCACTCGCGGTGAGCAGCTCGGTGACGATCGCCGGGTCGAGGTCGGGCAGCCGGCCCAGCAGCTGTGCGTCGTACACGTAGCCGGCGTTGACCACGGCGATGCCCTGCGCGGCGGCGACGGCGGCGAGCTGGCGAAACTCGTCGACCGACGGCGTGTACCGCACCACCGAGTGCCGCTCACGGAACTCGGCGAGGGTGAGCGGGCCCATGTTCGTCTCGAACGGCCACCACTGGTCGACCAGCCGTAGCATCTCGTCATCGTGCACGGCGAGCGCCTTGACGCCGAGATGGTGAACCCGCAGGAAGGCCTGCAGCCGTCGGGGATCAGTGCGTCCCAGCCGGGTGAGCCAGCCTCGCAGGCAGTCACCCAGGGACTCGCGGACCTGGTCGAGCAGGGCGTCCTCGTAGAGAGCCTCCCGGCTCGCGGTCGGCCGCAGTTCGCCCGTGTCGACCACGCAGCGGACGAAGAACGCCCAGTCGGGCAGCAACCGTTCGATGTCCTCGGAGAGCAGCATCTGCTTGAGGTAGACCCGGTGGGCCGCCCGCGCCGCCGGGCTGGCCGGCATGGGCAGTACGAACGCCACCCCGCGCAGCCCCGCCGCGGGCACCGCCAGGTCGATCACGTCGAACGGCGCGAACCCGAACACCTCCCGGGCGTACGCGTCGACGCGCGCCCGGCGGGCCGCCGGCGTCTCCGCGGCGTCGGTCTCCCACGGCGCCAACCCGGTGGTGATCAGCCTGTCGTCGACGTGCACCGGGAGGGGCAGCATGGAGCCGTACAGGGACGCGATCTCGATGACGGCGTCCCGGCGTAGCCAGTGCTCCTCGCCCCGCCGCGGCACAAGGGTGACCCTGGTGCCCTGCTCGGCACGGTCCCGCTCCGCCGGAGCAAGGCGCAGCTCGTAGCGCCCGTCGGCGTACCCGGTCCACTCGACGGTCGGCGAGCCGGCCGCGCGGGTGCTGACCCTGATCTCGTCGGCAACCAGGAAGCAGGAGAGCAGGCCGATGCCGAACTGCCCGAGGAACTCGTGCCGGGCGAATCCCAGCTCGTCCCGCTTGGAGCTACGGCCGATGGTGGCCAGCAGCTCGTGCACCTGCGCCTCGGTCAGGCCGACGCCCGTGTCCTCGACGCACAGGGTCCCGTCCCCCGTGGTCTCCGGAGGATGGATCCGGATCACGCCCGGAGCAGCGGGGTCGATCACTCGCCGTGCGGTGATGGCGTCGACGGCGTTCTGCAGCAGCTCCCGGACGTAGACGCGAGGGCTGGCGTACAGGTGATGACTGAGCAGGTCGACGATGCCGCGCAGGTCGACGTGGAACGTGTGACTCACCACGAACTCCCCCATGATCCGGTCGGGAGCACCTTAGCGGCTGCGGCTATCGCGAGACACCCCGTGCGTGGGCCTCCGCAACGGCCCGCTCCCGAGGCTCCCTCAGCCTCTGAATCGCGGCTCCGGATCTGGTGCCAGGTCGCCACCCGCAGCGCCTCCACCCTCGGCACAGCCACCTGATGCGAAACCGAACATGCATGCGTGGCGCATGCGGACAACCTCGGCTGCGGCATGGCAAGTCCGCGCCACATCGGGCGATGCGCCGCCAATGCCGCCACGACCAGACCGGCCGGTGGGGACGCGCGAGGGTGAGCGCTGCCGCCAGGACGTACTCGTCGTAAGAAGTCCGCCTCATCGGCTCGCCACAACGGCTGGCTACGTGAGCGGCCGAGTTGGGGAGGTCGAAGGGAGCGCTAGCGCCTCCTCGTACCGCAGCTATCCGATGGCGTGGATGCCCGATCGCAGGGGACGCGCCATACATCCACGCCGGCGAGGACGGCCGACAGCGCCAACCGGGGAAAATCGTCCTCCTCGGCAACCTCCCATAGGTGCCGTTGGGTGAAAGCCTGCCAGGTGTGGGCGTCTTCGTCGCGGAGTAGGTCCCTCACTGCAGTCGAACTCTCATAACGGGGAGGAGAGCGATCTTGAGGTCAGCGGGCGGCCCGGTGGAACTTAATTAGGTCACAATTGTCGGGGTCGCCTTCAAATCGGTACAGCCAGGGCTCTTCTCGGTTGCCGGAGATCCACAGCTGCAGGTCTTCAAGCCTCAAGTCCTCGGTGCTCTCTGAATCGAGATCGAGCGTCCACGTGCCCTCTTCATTGGCCCCGGGAAGATTGCTGGCGCTGTAGCGCCCATCTTCGCCTAGCTCGACTCTTCCACCGTCAAGACTGGTGTAGACCCCTGCCAGGTCTGACTCGGAGATGTCTTCTGGCGGCTGGGGTGCGCACCCGAAGTACCGGCTACATCCTGCGGGGGCCATCAGTACGAGCAAGCTGAACGCCAGGGCCGCGGCGAATCGCGGAACTCTCCCCATCAAAGGCTCCGTCCTGCCCGGCGGATATGCAGCCGGCCGACAGCGGACTCTACAGCCCGCCGCCTACCTGGGAGCACGCTCTGGCCTGCCGTCGGTCAGCACCTCGCGGCCAGGCGACCTCAGACCCCTTCGGTGTGGACGCGGCTGGAGACCACTGACGGCTGTCGCCTGCTCCCAGGAAACCTCAGTCCATGCACGTTGTTCGGAGTCCAGCCACGTCCGGTGTTACCGGTTGCCGTTTCGTTCGCTGCCTCTGTTGCCCCGCGCCTCCGTAACCCGCACGCGCATACGGCGGCCAGATCGCTACGCTTCCCCGGTGACGAATGGTGCCGGAGTGGCATTGGGTATCGAGGCCGCTCGGCGGTTGGCACAGCTGGACCTGGTTCACATCCAGCCAGGGCTCACCGACGCCGAGTTCGTCAGCATCGAGCGACGGTTCGGCTTCGAGTTCGCCGACGACCATCGCGCCTTCCTCGCGGCCGGGCTGCCCGTCTGGACACCTGGGCACGATGACCACCCCGACAAGGCAAGTTGGGGCTGGCCGAACTGGCGCCTCGACTCCGACGCCCTGCAGGAGCAGGTTGACTGGCCGCTCACAATCGCGCTCGACGACATCGAGCAGGGCGAGTGGCCACCCGGGTGGGGCAATCGCCCTCACGACCCCAACCGGCGCATCGCCAAGGCGAAGCGCCTCCTCGCCGACGTTCCTCAGATGGTTCCCGTGTACGCCCACCGCTACCTGCCGGCCGGCCGCGGCTCGTTCGCGCATCCCGTGCTGTCCATCCACCGGCTGACCGACACCATCGTGTATGGCCACGACCTCGCCCACTACATCGATCAGGAGTTCCGACAGCCCAGGGTGACTGTCACCTTCTGGCGTGACTACGTGTGAGAGGTGAGGCTGGCGCGCCTGCTCGACCCCCAGGCAACAATCACGGCCCGATCACCTGCTGCCTTGTTGGCTCTGGGCTGCGGACATGGTCCACGATCGTCCGTGCTCGTCGCATGGTGTCCGACCCGATCGTCACCCAGTTAGTCACCCACGTCACGCAGCATGGTTTCCGCCTCGCGCACCATGTCCTGTTCAAGTTGGGCACGCCCAGCGGCGTTGTCCTCCCACAGGTCGGCCAGGATGGCGAACGTGGCAAGGGGCTCCGGGAATCCTAGAGAGCCGCCATAAGCGGCGATGGCGTGCGCGCCTTCCACCGGCGCGACGGCCCCGGACACCAAACGTCGCGCATACGAGACGACCACCTCCCAGACGGCCTGATCCTCGTCTGGCAGCTCAGGCAGGCCCAACTCGTCGACCACCTGGTCCAGCAGCTCGCGTGCCTCGCGGTACTCGCCTCGGGAGAGCCCAGCGAGTACGCGCAACGATGGACTATCCAGCCCCTCGGCAAGCGCTCGTGCCGCAACCATCGGCAGTTCCTCGCTAGCCATATCACCGGCCAGGACCCGAACCCCGACGTCTCGCATGTTGATCACTTGCCGACCGTGCTTGCTCCGCGGATCCCCGTCCGCCGGGTGCGCCAGACCACACGCTTGTAAGTTCTGGTCGCTCCGTCCGGCGAGGTCCGTCCTCGTCCGCGACCTCGGGCGACTGTCCGTGATCGGCGGTCGGCGCCCGTCCCCGTACCAACCCGTTTCTGTCGACACTCGCTATGCCTCGGATCCAGGAGTCGTGGTGTCGAAGCTGGCTTGCTCGGTGTGGAGGATGGCCGCCCAGCGTCCGCCACGGCGACATCCTTGCTGACCCTCCCGCTGTGCCAGCGGCGGGCGATGCTCAAGCGGTGGGCCATTCGTCAGATCGGCCGTCAAGCTCAAGCGACTGCTCTGCGACGTCATGGAAGGCGTCGTGCGTTTCCCGCTGATCCGCGAACGCCGGACTGAGGTGGACCAACTCCTTCGCTCCACCGAGGCTAACGCCCCGCAAGGTGCGGACCGCCTTGATGCAGGAGAGGATCCCGAACCCTTCCCTGCGCAAGAACGCGATCGTCGCGTCCA
Source organism: Micromonospora sp. NPDC048907 (assembly GCF_055586885.1). Taxonomy (NCBI): domain Bacteria; kingdom Bacillati; phylum Actinomycetota; class Actinomycetes; order Micromonosporales; family Micromonosporaceae; genus Micromonospora; species Micromonospora sp. NPDC048907. Next base: position 60,650 of record NZ_JBVJHI010000013.1, on the reverse strand, counting down.
GGTCCTCTCCGCCCGCCGTCCTCTGCCGCGCCGCACTGAGCGCCCGCTCGTACTCCTCATCTGCCAGCACGTGCCCAGTATCGTGCGGCCCTGAATCCGGCGTACAGGTCGACTCGTCCGTCGCCCACCAGGTCAGCCACCCGCGCATGGCGGCTGACCAGCCGTTCCTTCGGGCGTTGCTGGTCGTCTCTGGTAATCCCTGGTCGCGTCTGACGGCCCAGGCGGCCCAGAGACGGCCCGGTGTCTCTAGCTCGGCTAGCCGATCGAGGAGCCGGCAAGCGGCCACCGTGCCGTTCAACCATCGCGGACAGGGCTTCCATCCGCGCCTCGGATGCTGGGCCGGGCATGAGTTCGGTAGGCGGATCAGTAGCTGTCGGGGCTGACCTCGTGCATCGTGCCGTCCGGCCCCATGCGGTACATCCGAGGCGGTCCCATGCTCTGTAGTGCCTCCGCGTATGCGGCCTCACGGGCGGCCTGTTCCTTGCCGGACGGGTCGGTCACGCGAAATCCGTGCAGATGAACGGAGTCAGCGTCGATGTCGTCGGGGGAAGGAAGGCCCTCGATGATGAAGCCGAACAACGCATGCAACGCTTCCTCGCCGAGGTCGAGGGGATGGAACGGCAGCGGGTAGGGATCCTGGTTGTGCAAGCCTGGTACTGCCTCGACGGGATGCTCACCGGCCGAGTACGGCAACTCGAAGTCGTACGGCTTGCCGATGTTCTCCTGGATGCCGCCGTCGGGTGACAGGCTCAGCGATCTGATGAGTACGCCGTCCTCCCACACCGCGAAACCGAGCCAGTCCACGACCGAGTGCATCCCGTGCATGATGATTCGCCGGCCCGCTCCGGCTCGGCGCAGGTGCTCCGGTAGCTCAGACGGGCGATCGAGCATGAGCCGTCGATCGCAGTACAGCTCTGCCCCGGCCCGCACGGTGGCGTACGTGAGGTCATCTGGCGGGTAGGTGCCGTCGAGCAACGTGTTGTCATCGGCGGGTTCGACGACGTAGCCGGGGTGGACTTGACGTACCAGTGCCTCGGTCTCGGCTCGCTCAGACCGCGTGGCGCCACGCAGCGCCGGACGGATGTTGCCGTCGGTGAACGCCAGCAGGGCTGTTTTCGCGCCCACGTCGCTCCTCCCAGTTCTGTGACAGGCCACCTCCCGCATGCCACCCGGCGGACATGATCGTTTAGCGGAAGGTGTCACAGACGTCCTGAGACCGATCTGTAACCAACGTTCTGAGACCCGACAGCCTGCCGGCCTCAGAAACTCTGTGACAGATCGAAAGGCCACCATATGGTGCCGGCCAGGCCGCCGCGTGCGGCGGTGGCAGCCACCGTCAGGGGCTGGCTCGGACCGGCGGTCCGATCTCCTGGATACGCCGCCCAGACGGGGATCATGGAAGCGGCCGTCGCCGCTTCCGTGCCACTGACGGGTGGGTCTGCACCGCCCCCGTCGAGCGACAGAGAAGAGGGCATCCAGCGGGACGTGTCACCCCGTCCGGAGACTGATGTGTAACGCAGACGCTCGTCGGCCACGCCAGCGCGGCGTTCCTTGCCGGATCGCTGGACTCGACGTCGGAGATGCCGAGCGGCTTTCCTGCCGCTGATGCGGCCACGCCCGCCGGCCTTCGATCAACTCAAACGCCGCGGCGAATTCCTCGGCAACTGACGCACCACCCGGTCAGGTGCCGGGCGGCACAGGTGGCGGCGGTGCTCCGTCGGCGGTCGCCGGTGCTGACGCCGGCAGGTCGAGGTAGGCCAACAGCCGCAGAACACCGGCGAGGTGTTGCAGGTCGTGCCAGAGCACCGGCATCTCGCCAGCCGGACGGCGCAGCAGTGCATGCAGCTCCGCCACATCGTCACTGCTCTGCCCGACGTCAATCCCCACCGCCGGGTCATGCCCCAGCTCGAACGCGGACCGCAGGTCGACGTTCCAGTAGAGGTCGACACCAACCCCCAACGGGTCGAGTTCCGCCCCGAACCGCTCCTCCACCGCGTCCAGCAGCAGTCCGCACACCTGGCGAAGGTCCTGGACCCTCAGCACGTCCGTCACGTTCGCCATCCTCCTCGGCAGTGCCCCACCCACAACGACCGCGGTTGCTGCAACTGCTGTACGGGCAGCAAAAGGCCACCCCCAACGAATGGGATGGCCTTCTACCTGTGTGGGCAATACTGGGCTCGAACCAGTGACCTCTTCGGTGTGAAGCAGGACGCTGCACCGACTCTGACCTGCGGAAACGAGAACTCGCAGGTCGCGGTGGGTGCATTTAGACGCCGTTCAAGCCCGTTGAGTGCTGTTCCATGCCGTTGAGCGCACCCGCCTGCTCCCATCCCGCTCCCCCGGTCCCGGCATGAGACCGGTGTCGGTTAACCAGCGGCGGTGGACTGCTGCCGCGCAGGCCGGCACCGGCATGGTCGCCGGATCCGGGGCGATTGGCCGTCGGCTGAGATGCGGTCGCTACCTTGGCGTCACCGCATCCTGCACTCGTAATCCGCTCCCTACGGACGTCAGCACCAGGCGTCCGCCGCGCCAGTCACGCCTCCTGCATTCACCGCACCACGCACACCGCGATGGCCGACCGGATACTGAACGTGACGAGCCCAGCACGCACCAGAGCGGGAGAGGCGCACGCGCGGTCTTGGTCAGCACAGCTGATCGAACTGTCACACGTACGAAGGCCGGCGCGGGTCCAGCAAATCGGTGACGCGGCCACGGCTGAGAACCTCGATGAGTGCGTCGGTACCGTGTTCGACCTTGACCGCTATCCGCCGCGGGTGCAGCGGGATCAGCTGCAGTCCATCCACGCGAAACTGGTAGCCACCTCTGCTGGCGCCTGCGCCTATGCGGGGCGCCACACCCTCGCCGTCAGCCATCTGTACCGCCCCGTCCGGTGTTCGACGGCGCTTCGCGGACCAGGCGTGGACCACGACGCCCACGATCGAACCCTGAACCCACTTCCACTGCTGAAAATCAACCTCAATCGGACGGATCTGCTGGTTGACCTGCGGCAAGCTTGGCGACAGTTGACAGCATCTGTCGCCACTCATCGTCGTCACTTGTGCCGGATTTGTACCCGACGATCTTGCGCTGACACACAGCCCGTGCTGCCCCGTGGTATTCCCGGTCTGGGCCCATAGGTCTGCACAGAGACCTTGATCAACATACGACCGAGGACTAGCGTGCTGCGCGCGCAGTTGTTGCGTACGCGAACCATCCCTGAGGGAGACCCTATGACCGCGCGCCGAACGGCTCGCCACCTCCTACCCTGGGCCACCACCGCCCTGCTCACCGCCGCCGTCACAATCCCTGCCGCCGCAGCACACGCCTCCACTGGCAGGCACAAGGTGTCGCTGACAACGGCTACGGCCGCCGCCGACAGGGACCTCAACGGCGATGGCATCCCGGATCTCCTCACGGTCGGCGGGACGTCCGGTCTCGCCTCCGGGCTGTGGCAGGCCACCGGCGTCATGGGCGACGACAGCGCCACCGGGACCGGACGGGTCAACACGCCCGCGCTGAACATCGGAGCCAACGGCAACAACATCTTCCTCGACAACGTGCCATCCGACTTCGACGGCGCACAGGTCATCACCGGAACCTTCACCGGTCGTGGAGTCCAGGACGTGCTGGCCTACTACCCCTCCGGCAACAGTGCCGGCGGCGCGGTGATCCTTGATGGGACCGGCGACGGCTCAGTTCTGCAAAGCCAATTCGACGAGAACGCGGCCCCAATAAGCCCCGGCACGTTCACCGACAACAACGGCGCCAACCCGCTGCAGTTGGCCAACGCCTACAACGCCTCCGGGAACAACTACCTCTACCCCGACCTCATCGGGATCAGCGGGGACGCCGCCACCGGCTACTACCTGGACTACTACCCCAACTACAACGGCACCGGCGGCTACGCGTATGTCGCCCAACTCAACACGGCCACACCGACCGGCGGCCACGACTGGAACACCTGGACGATCGCGTCCACCCAGCTCTCGTCCGGTACGGCCATGTTCCTGTGGAACCAGTCGACCGGGCAGCTGTACCTGTGGGAGGGCGTTACCTTCACCGATAACGGCGACTTCACCGGCACGCTCGCGTACACCCAGTACCAGATCTCGACCAACTGGAACCGGGACACCACGCTGTCCGCTCTTGAAGCCGCCGACATCAACGGTGACGGCGTACCGGATCTCTGGGCCGTCACCCCAGCCGGCGCCGTCACGGCCTACCTGATCTCGGACCTGTCAACTACCCGGGCCGCGACCGTACGAACCAGGAAGCCGCAGACCTTGTCATAACCCGCCGCGCGAGGACCACATGGGACGGATGTGGTCCTCGCGTCGCGACATGAGCTCGCGAACCAGATCACTCTGCGTCGCTGGCGACCCAGAGGCGGACTCCCGGTCGAGGGGCCCGGGCAAGCCGCGTCGGCGACGAGGGCCGTCGGCTCACGAGCAGGATCGCACCGCAGAGCGCGGCCAATGCGTCCAGCGTTGGCCACGCGTGGACATGCCGCGAAGCGTGCGCCCGCCGCGCCCGGCCCTTCTCCAGACTCGCCGGTCTCATGAGACACCGTTGGTCCGAGGTTCAGAGCGTCCCGACAGTAGCGGCGGACAGCCCGATCAGATCCACTGGATGACTACGCCAGCTGACGACAGCGCGTTACCAAGACGAGGGGCGGAGCGCCTGGATCGCGGAATAGAAAGACGTCCTTGCCCAAGCGCAGGGTGACCCTCCCTCGTCTGTCCCGTCGCTGGCCGACCGTCGGTGACTTTCCCGTGGCACGGGTGGCCTGTGGAACAGGTAGTCGCCCGGCTCATTCGACAGCCGGCCCCGGCCGGTGCAGGGGACAGGCTGGCGGTAGCGGCTGGGAGATCATGTGCCGAGGCAGTTGACCTTGACGCAGGGTCAATCTCTCAACATGGGTGACATGACCACGAAAGAAACCAGTGCGACGGAGGTCGCCGGACTACGCAAGTCGGGTGGCCATCACGGCGACGATGGGAAGCCGGCGGAGAGTGGCGACAGGGCGGCACGGCACTTCACTATTCACCACGACGGTGTCACGATCCCGGTGTCTCGCGGCGGCCGGGGACGGCCGCTCGTTCTGTGCCCCGGGCTGAACTCGACGCAGGCAGACCTGCAGGAGCTGACCGAACTGCTGCGGCACGACCACGACGTGGTGACCTTCGACCTGCGGGGCCATGGCCTCGCCTCGGCCGCCGACCGGTACTCCTTCGAGGCGTTCCTCAGCGATCTCGCCGCCGTCATGGCCGAGCTGGAACGCGTTGACCTGCCCTCTGCGCCCGTGCTTGTGGGCTACTCGCTGGGTGCGGATCTGGCCGTGCACTATGCCTCCGAGCATCCTGGCACCGTCGCTGAGCTTGTTCTCATCGACGGGGCGAACCCGGTGCCCGAACCGTTCATCACCGAGGCCGACGTGCCGGCGTTTCTCGTGATGTGGGAGGAGCTGGCGGCGCAGCAGGAGGCCATGCGGGGTACCGCGCGTCAGGTGTTGCTTACCGCCCGAGAGATTCTCGACCTGAACGTCGAGATCGATGCAGTTCGATCCCGGGTCCTCCATCGATACAAGACGATCGACCGGCCCATCAGCATGATCATGTCGACCTCGATGGCCGGCGACAGCGGCGAGGAACATGCGCTGCGGTTCAACCAGAACTGGCGTGTCGGCGTCGAGCGGCTTCTCCGCGAGCAGCCGCACATCGCCACGTTCTGGCTCGACGCCGACCACCAGTTGGTCTTCACCCACGCCGCGGAGATCGCCCGAATCATCCGGGGCGCACAAAGCACAGCCGGCCTGGCCGACTCCTTGAATACCCTGTAGAGACTGGTCTGATGCTGACTATCGGTGAGCTGGCGTCGTATGCCGGGTGACCCGTGCGTACGGTGAGGCACTATCACGCCAAGGGGTTGCTGCCAGAGCCGGAGCGGGACCACTCCGGCTACCGCAGGTACGACGCCGGCGCCGTGGTCGAGCTGATCAAGCGCCGGAGTTCGCCAAATATTTGCCAAGTCGGCGGGCCGGCCGCTGTCGTCCCGACTCGCGCTACGTCGCTGCCAGGCAGGAGGTGACCCAGACCTACGCCGAGCGTGCGGTCGGGCAGTTCCTCGTCTTCTTGAAGGCGTACGCCGACCGTGTGGACCAGCCCGACTTCGGGATGCCTCTGCCGACCGGCGAGTCCTACCGGGTCGTGCCCACCCGGCCGGTCGACGCCGTATGGCATGCAACCCTCCAGATCAGCGAGCCCTACACCGCCGTCTGCAAGGAGATCGCCGGCCACTACGTACACCACCGGCCGATCCTGACCGAGGCCATGCAGGACGGCAGCGCCATCACCTACACACTCGCGGCGCTGCACGACACCGGCTACCGGGTCGACATGGAATTCTGGGGTGGTGAGGCCGAGTCCTGCTGCCCGCCGAACCCGCCTCAGCCCGGCAAGTAGCAGAGAAGAGAGCCGATGCGTAGCGACTGGACCGCTCTGCCTGAGAGTGTCACGGCAGGGATCGCCGAACGGATCGGCGGAGCCTTCGACGTAACCCCGGCTCCCAGTGGCAACCACGCGGAGATCGCCTCGACGGTCACCGGGCCCGCCGGACCGGTCTTCGTCAAGGCGGCCTTGGGAGAGTTGAACGTTCGGTCACTGCGCTACGAGCTGACGGCAACCCGGGCCATCGACCGGCACCCACCCGCAGTTCTGTGGCACTTCGAGTCAGATGGCTGGCTGGTGGTGGGGACCGAGCATCTTGCCGGTCCCCACCCCGACCTGTCACCCGGCAACGCGGATCTCGATCTGCTCGCAGTCACGCTGAAGGCACTTCAGGAGACTCCCGCGCCGGGCGAGCCATGGTTCACCCCGACAGCCCGACTCGGGTTCGCCCACCCGGCGATGGACGGCGAGACACTCATCCACTCCGACCTCAACCCGGCCAACCTGATCGTGACCACACACGGCCTACGGATCGTCGACTGGGCGTGGGCAACCAAGGCCGCACCATGGGTCGAACTCGCGTTGCTCGTCCAGTGGCTGATCGGCAGCGGCCACAGCGCCGAACAGGCAGAAGAATGGCTAGCGCAGTTTCCCGCATGGACGGCGACTGACCGCGACGTCCTGGACAACTTCGCGTCAAGGAACGCATCGAAATGGTCGGCGAAGTCCCGGCAGAGCACCGAGAGCTGGGTACACGACCTCGCGATGTGGACCGGCGAGTGGGCGGCCCACCGGACCGACGGCCACCAGTCACACCGGTGAGCCATAGCGGGCCACCAGTTCGTCAGGCGCGTGCCGGTCACGGTACCTCCGGCTCCACGATCAGCCGGCGGGCGCGGTCCGGGACGGTAACCAGTACCGCCGCCGGGCGGCCAACGGCGGTGGACAGCTAAGCCGAACCGCCTGCTCCCAATTTAAGGGGCAACAGCGCGGAAGCCCGTTACCGGCCGAACCGGTGACGGGCTTCCTACCTGCGTATATCTATGGTGGGCGATACTGGGATCGAACCAGTGACCTCTTCGGTGTGAACGAAGCGCTCTCCCGCTGAGCTAATCGCCCTCAGCGCCGATGACTCTACCTGATCGAGACCGCGGACCAAAAACCGGGTCTCAGTGCGTCGCGAGGTAGTGCAGGGCCCTCGCCACGAGGTCGATCCCGAGGCTGTACTTGAGCGACAGCCACAGCACGACCGACACGAACACCAGCCCGGCGGCCCCCAGGGCGCACCGCACGGGCAGCGACCGGCTGGTCGCCCACCGTGTCCACGCGTTGACGTGCCGGCGGGTGAAGGCGAGCAGCCGTCGCGCCCAGTGGAACTCGACGGCCCAGACGCCGAGGCCGGCGATCACCAGCAGCCAGCCGGGGCCGGGCAGCGGGATGAGGGCGATCCCGATGGTGACGACGATGGCGCCGAGCAGGCCGATGAAGATCTTGAGGGCGACCCGGCCGGTGGGATTGGCCCGGATCAGTTCGAGGGTGGTGTGCAGGCGCCCCCGCCATCCGGTGTGGCGCCGCTCGGCGACAGCGGTCCCCGGACCCCCTTCGACAGGCACCTCGTACCCCCGACTTTTGGCTGCTCGGGCCGCACCTTTCGGTGGGCCGGCCGTGGTCCTCGCTTCCACCGAGGAACCCCTCGTGACCATTTCCACCCCCAGTGTCGCCCGGGACCGTCACCCCTGCTGAGGACTGGACGTTACCGGAGTAAGTCGACGACTGAACCACCCGTTGCCGGGCGGGATGACGGATCGGGCGGAAGCGGAAATCCTACAAGAATTTTCATGTTCTCGAAGGCTTTCCGACCCCCTTCCCACCACTGGGTGAAGTCAGCGTATGGCGGAGCGTAGCCAGGAGCAGCACCTGAGTATGGGAAAAGCGGGACACGCGCGTTCCGCAGCGGTGCCGGGGGGAGAACGTCCATGAGTGTCATCCGACCGACGACCGTAGAGGTCGAGACGTCGCTAAGGCTCGTCGCGCCTGACGCCACCGCCTTGCCGGTGCGTGCCAGTCTGCGTTACGACCCTGCTGACCCGTATGCGGTCCATGTCCTGTTCCACGCCGAATCCGCCGGCGGCGAGGCGGTGAGCTGGTCGTTCGCGCGCGAACTGCTGGTCACCGGTCTCGACGAGCCGGCCGGCATCGGCGATGTCCGGGTCTGGCCGTGGGCCACCCCGCGCGGCGACTTCGTCGCGCTCGCGCTGTCGTCGCCGGACGGCAACGCCCTCTTCGAGGTCCCGCGCAGCGTGCTCGTGCGCTTCCTGCGCCGGACCTACGTCGTCGTCCCGCGCGGCCGCGAGGCCGAGCACCTGGACGTCGACACGGCGGTGAACCGGCTGCTCGCCGGCCGCTGACACGGCACACCCGGGGCCGCGCGGATCTGCCGAGTCCGCGCGGCCCCGGGCCGTCATTCCCGGGGTACGCCTCAGCCGTGCGTGGTGATCCCACCGTCGACCGGGATCACCGCCCCGGTCAGGTACGCGCCGGCGCGCGACGACAGGTAGATCGCCGTGCCCGCCATGTCCTCGGGACGCCCGATGCGGCCCAGCGGCACCTGCTGCTCGATGGCGGACCGGGAGGCCGGGTCGTCCAGCGCGAAGGCCATCATCTTGCTCTCGAACGGCCCCGGCGCGATCGCGTTGACGGTGATCTGCTCGCCGGCGAGCTGGTGGGCGAGGCTGCGGGTGAGCATGTGCACGGCCGCCTTGGTCGCCGAGTAGGCGTACACCTCCATCCAGGGCACCCGGATGCCGTCGATCGAGCCGATGTTGATCACGCGGGCCGGGTCGTCGGGGGTCGCCGCGGCGCGCAGCGCGGGCAGCAGCGCGGTGGTGAGCCGGAAGACGGCCTTGACGTTGACCGCCCACAGTTTGTCGAACGCGGCCTCCGGGTAGGACTCCAGCGGCGCGCCCCAGGTGGCGCCGGCGTTGTTGACCAGCACGTCGAGCCGGTCCGTGCGGTCCCGCACGGCCTGCGCCAGCCCGAGCGCGCCCCCGTCGTGGCCGAGGTCGGCGGGGATGGCCTCGCAGTGCCCCTCGGCGGAGAGCTCCTTGGCCACGGTCTCGCAGACGTCGGCCTTGCGCGAGGAGATGATGACCTTGGCGCCGGCGCGCACGAAACCCCGGGCGATCATCAGGCCGATCCCCCGTGAGCCGCCGGTGACCAGCACCGTCTTGCCTTCGACCGAGAACAGATCCGTCATGCCCATCCCATCGCCGGTGTGCGGGGCCGCGGGTCGGTCGGGCGACCCCGGCGCTACCGATCGGTAACCTAACCGTCCCTGGTCAGTGCCGACAAGACCGGCCGGAACCGTCGGGATGCAACGTGCGCGCCGGGCGGTTACCGTCGGGACGATGGTCACTACCGGTCAGCCCTCCCCGGCAATCCGCACCGACCTGTCCGCTCCCGTCGACGCCGACGAGATCGTCACCGGTGCGCTCGCCGGCCTGGCGCCCGCGTCCGGCTGGTCCCGGCCGGTCCTGCTCGACGCCGACCTGCTGATCCTGGTCACCCACGGGCACGGCACCGCCGAGCTGGACTTCCGCGCGCTGCCCTGCCGCCCGGGCACGCTGCTGCGCGCCCGCCCCGGTCAGGTGCTGCGCTGCCTCGGCCCGCAGCTCGACGCCACGGTGGTGCGGTGGGGTCCGGAGACGCTGCGCGGCCTGGACGTCGACCCGGACGCGGTGCCCGCGTACCGGCAGCTGGCCGGCGAGGACGAGGACGCGGTGATCAGCGAGGTGACCCAGCTGGCGGTGGACGCCGACCGGCACGCCGGCGTTCCGGCCGCGGTGGCGCTGCTGCGCCACCAGCTCGCCGTGCTGCTGCTGCGGTTGAGCCTGCTGCCCGGCGCCCGGGAGCGGACGACGCCGCGGTCCGAGACGGAGACCTTCCGCCGGCTGTGCCGGGAGGTGGAACGCGGCTACCGGCACACCCGGCGGGTGGAGGACTACGCCGCCCAGCTCGGCTGCTCGGTGCGTACCCTCACCCGGGCCTGCCTGGCGGTGACCGGACGCAGCGCCAAGCAGGTGATCGACGAGCGGGTGGCGTTGCAGGCCAGCCGGCTGCTCGCCGCCACCGACGAGCCGATCGCCCGGATCGGCCGCCGGCTCGGCTTCCCGGAGCCGACCAACTTCGGTCGGTTCTTCACGCGGGAGGTGGGGGTGAGCCCGGGCGCCTTCCGGGCCGCCCGGGAGCAACCACTGCCCGTCCGCATGGTGCGCCCTCGCCCGCCCGCCGACTCCCCCGCCCCCGCCGGGCGGGCATGATGGCAGGGTGCAGATCTCCGCGCGCGGCGACTACGCGGTCCGGGCCGCTCTGAGCCTGGCCACCGCGTACCCCACCCTGGTGTCCACCCAGGCCATCGCGGCCGAGCAGGACATGCCCCGCAAGTTCCTCGAGGCGGTCCTGGCCGACCTGCGCCGGGCCGGCATCGTCCGGGCCCAACGCGGCGCCGAGGGCGGCTACACGCTGGCCCGCCCGCCGCGCGACATCACCATCGGGCAGATCCTGCGCGCCGTCGACGGCCCCCTCGCCGGGGTACGCGGGCTGCGCCCCGAGGAGACGCGGTACGAGGGCGCGGCGGAGAACCTGCCCCGGCTCTGGGTGGCCGTCCGCGCCGCCGTCCGGCAGGTGGTCGACGAGGTGAGCCTGGCCGAGATGGCCAGCGGGAAGCTCCCGGGGCACGTCCGCAAGCTGATCGCCCGCCCCGACGCCTGGGAGCCCCGCTGACGCCTCAGAGGGTGCTGACCACCTCGGCGTAGTCGAGCCGGGGCAGCCGCTCCCGCCAGGCGTCCGGCGCCGGCCGGCCGATGTTCATGAGCAGCAGCACCCGGTGCCGGCCGTCCGGGAAGAACTCCCGCTCCACCCCGGCCGTGTCGAACCCGGCCATCGGGCCGGCGGCCAGCCCGGCGGCGCGCACCCCGACCAGCAGGTAGCCGATCTGCAGCGCGGCGTTGAGCCGGGCCTGGGCCTCCCGGCCGGCCGGGTCGCCGGTGAACCAGTCCCGCGCGCCGGGCCGGTGCGGGAACAGCTCGGGCAGCCGGTCGTGCCAGTCCACGTCGGCGGCGAGCACCGCGGTCAGCGGCGCGCCCGCCGTCTTGTCCCGGTTGCCGGAGCTGAGGTACGGCAGCAGCCGGGCCCGGGCCGGCGCCGAGCGCAGCAGCAGCACCCGCAGCGGCTGGGCGTTCATGGCGGTCGGGCCGTTGCGGACCAGGTCGTGGATGGCCCGGACCTGCTCCTCGTCGACCGGTTCGTCGGTGAACGCGTTGGCCGTGCGGGCCGCCCGGAACAGCAGGTCCTGGGCGGCCCGGTCGAGCGCGAGCAGCGCGGTCGCGGGTGCGTTCACCACGTCTCCGGCCAGGCCCCGAGGGTGGTGGTGTATCCGCCGCGGTGGTGCACCAGCGGGTCGCCGTCCTCGCCGGCACCGAGCGCCAGGGGCTCGGCGAGCACGAGGGTGTGGTCGCCGGCCTCGATCCGGCGGACCACCCGGCAGAGGAGCACGGCCAGGGCGTCGCCGATCAGCGGCACCCCGAGCGGTCCGGTCTCCCAGCCGGGGTGGGCGGCGAACCGGTCGATCCCGCTGGTGGCGAAGATCTTCGCGACCTCCTGCTGCCCGGAGGCGAGCAGGTGCACGGCCACGTGCTCGGCGTGGGCCACGGTCGGCCAGCTCGACGACTCCCGGCCCAGGCAGAACGACACCAGCGGCGGGTCCAGCGACACCGAGGTGAACGAGGTGGCGGTGAATCCGGCCGGGGGCAGCGCCGGCAGGCGGCGGCCGCGGTGCAGGCCGGGGGTGGTGACCACGGTGACCGTGGAGGCCTGCCGCCGCAGCAGTCCGCGGAACGTGCCGGTGTCGACCGGACGCAGCTCGACGGTGCCGGCCCCGGGCCGGTCCACGGTGGTCACGCGCCCACCAGCTCGCGGTCGGCCCAGGTGCTGGCCGGGCGGGGCAGGCCGTAGTGCTCGCGCAGGGTCCGGCCGGTGTACTCGTGCCGGAACAGGCCGCGCCGGCGCAGCAGCGGTACGACGTGGTCCACGAAGGCCTCCAGTCCGTGGGGCAGCAGGGGTGGCATGACGTTGAAGCCGTCGGCGGCGCCCTGGGTGAACCAGAGCTCGATCTGGTCGGCGATCTGCTCGGGGGTGCCGGCGACGACGCGGTGCCCGCGACCGCCGCCGAGCCGGCCGATGAGCTGCCGGATGGTGAGCTTCTCCCGCCGGGCCAGGTCGACGACGAGCTGGTAGCGGCTCTGGTGCGACTGCACCGCGGTGACGTCGGGCAGGTCGGGCAGCGGCCCGTCCAGCGGCAGGCCGGTGAGATCGAGACCGGTCATGCCGGAGAGCTGGGCGAGGGCGTGCTCGGGCACGATGAGCGCCTCCAGTTCGTCGGCGAGGGCACGGGCCTCGGACTCCGTACCCCCGATCACCGGCGCGATACCGGGCAGCACCTTGACCCCGTCGGGGTCGCGGCCGGCGGCGGCCGTCGCCCGCCGCAGCTCGGCGTAGAACGCCTGACCGTCGGCGATGGTCTGCTGGGCGGTGAACACGGCCTCGGCGTAGCGGGCGGCGAACGCGATGCCGTCGGCGGACGAGCCGGCCTGGACCAGCAGCGGCCGGCCCTGCGGCGGCCGGGGGGTGTTCAGCGGGCCGTGCACCTGGAAACGGTCGCCCCGGTGCGCGATCTCGTGCACCCGGTCGGTGTCGGCGAAGACGCCGGCCGCGGTGTCGAGGACCAGCGCGTCGTCCTCCCAGCTGTCCCAGAGCTTGATCGCCACGTCGACGAACTCGGCGGCCCGGCGGTACCGCTCGGCGTGCGCCGGGTGGTCGGCGAGGTTGAAGTTGCGGGCCTCCCGGGCCTGCGCCGAGGTGACGATGTTCCAGCCGGCCCGGCCGCCGCTGAGGTGGTCCAGCGAGGCGAACTTGCGGGCCAGGTTGAACGGCTCGTTGTAGGTGGTGGAGGCGGTGGCGATCAGGCCGATGTGCTCGGTGACCGTGGCCAGCGCGGCGAGCAGGGTGAGCGGCTCGAAGACGGCCTGGATGTTGTGCCGGACGGCCGGTCCGACGGCGAGCCCGTCGGCGAGGAACACCGAGTCGAGGGTGCCCCGCTCGGCGATCCGGGCCAGTTCCTGGAAGTGCCGGACGTCGGCGACCCGGCGCGGGTCGGTGCGCGGGTGCCGCCAGGCCGCCTCGTGGTGGCCGACGCCCATCAGGAACGCGTTGAGGTGCAGGGTTCGGGACATGGGGGGTCCTCTCAGGCGGTGACGTCGACGCGCCAGGTGGAGAAGCGGCGTTCCCCGGCGACGAGGAGCTGGTTGACGACCAGGCCGATGGCGGAGATCGTGATGATCCCGGCGTACATGTCGGGGATCGCGAAGTTGTACTGCGCGTAGTTGATGAGGTAGCCGAGACCGGCCTTGGCGCCGACCATCTCGGCGGCGACCAGCACGAGGATCGAGTACGCCCCGGCGAGCCGGACGCCGGTGAAGATGGTCGGCACGGCCGCCGGCAGGATCACCTTCTGGAACAGGCGCAGGTGGTTGAGCCCCATCGAGCGGGCCGAGCGGACCAGCAGCGGGTCCACCCCCTTGACCCCGGCGATGGTGTTCAGCAGGATCGGCCAGGAGCAGGCGTAGACCACCAGGGCGATCTTGGAGGTCTCGCCCAGGCCGAGGATGAGCACGAAGACCGGCAGCAGCGCCAGCGCGGCGGTGTTGCGGAACACCTCCAGCAGCGGGCTGAGCAGGTCGGCGAGCGGCCGGTACCAGCCGATCAGCAGGCCCAGCGGGATGGCGGCGGCCACCGCCAGGGCCAGCCCGGTGAGCGAGCGGGTCAGGCTCGCGCCGACGTGGTCGGCGAGCTGCCCGGTGCGCAGCAGCGTCCACCAGGCGGTGAGCACCTCGGACAGCGGCGGCAGGAAGACCCGGTCGACCAGCCCGGCCCGGGGTGCGGTCTCCCAGACCGCGGCCAGGGTCAGCAGCGCGACGCTGCGGTGCAGGGCCCGGCCGCCGAACCCGAGCAGCCGCCCGGGCAGGGTGGGCGCGGCGGCCGCCGGGGTCCCGGCGGTCCGGGCCGCCGGTGTCGGGGGCTGCGCGGGACGGCCCGCCGCCCCCGCGGGCCGTTCGGCGATGTCAACCAACGCGGGCCTCCTCCCGTACGGCGGACTGGGCGGCACGCACCTCGTCGCGCAGCAGCGTCCAGATCCGGTGCCGGTGGTGCCGGAACGCGTCGGAGGAGCGCAGGTCCTCCTCCGCCTCCCGGTCACCCAGTTCGATGTCGATGACCTCCTTGATCCGCCCGGGGCGGGAGGTCATCACGGCGACGCGCTGACCGAGGTGGACGGCCTCGTCGATGCCGTGGGTGATGAAGACGACCGTCTTGCCGGTGGCCTGCCAGATCCGGACCAGCTCGTCCTGGAGCGAGTCGCGGGTCTGCGCGTCGAGTGCCGCGAACGGCTCGTCCATGAGCAGCACGTCGGGGTCGTACGCGAGGCTGCGGGCGATGGCCACCCGCTGCTTCATGCCGCCGGAGAGCTCGTGCGGGTAGCGGTCGGCGAACCCGGCGAGCCCGACCAGGTCGAGGTGGTGGGCGATCAGGTCGGCGCGGTCGGCGCGCGGCACGCCCTTGGCCTCCAGTCCGAACGCGACGTTGCCGGCGGCGGTGCGCCAGGGCAGCAGCGCGTACTGCTGGAAGACGATGCCCCGGTCCAGGCCGGGCCCGGTGACCGGGCGGCCGTCGACCAGCACCTGCCCACCGGTGGGGGCGGAGAGCCCGCCCAGCAGGTCGAGCAGGGTGGACTTGCCGCAGCCGCTGGGGCCGACGACGACCAGGAACTCGCCGGGGCGTACGCCGAGGGTCAGCTCGTCGAGCGCGGTGACCGCGCCGCCGCTGCCCCGCCGGCCCGGGAAGACCTTCGTCACCCGATCGAAGAGGATCTTGTCGATGCTCACGCGCCACCCCCACCGGCGAACTCGTTGAACCTGTTCGTGTAGAGGTCGGCGGGCTTCGGCCGGTCGCCCTTCAGCTCGCCCGAGTCGGCCAGCCAGTCGATCCAGGTGCCGAACTCGCGATCGCTGATCACGCCGCCCGTGCCGGCGACGCCGGTGGACTTCCAGTACCGGACCAGCGACGGGTCCTCGTTGCGGCCGCGCTTCGCGATGATCGCCTCCAGCCGGGCCACGACGGTCTCCCGGGGCTGGGTGCGGGCCCACTCGATGGCCTTGCCCACCCCGCTGACGAAGGCCCGGACGGTTGCCGGGTTGCGCGTGATGAAGTCGTCCCGGAAGACGTAGCTGCCCCCGCTGAACGCGCCGAGCAGCTCGTAGTCGGTGAAGATGGTGCGGACGCCGCCTGCGGCGACCGCCTTGTCGCGGATGACGCCCCCGAGCACGGCGACGTCGATCTGCTTCTGCCGCAGCGACTGCTCGGTGTTGACCGGGGGCAGCGCGACCAGTTCGACCTTGGCGATCTCGGCGGGGCTCAGCCCGCCCTTGACGAGCCAGGTCTTGAGCACCGCCTCGGCGTGCGCGCCGAGGGTGTTCATGCCGACCTTCTTCCCGATCAGGTCGCGGGGACCGCGGATCGGGCTGTCGTCGAGAACGTAGTAGCCCTGGAAGGTCTGCGCGTCGGAGCCGTAGTACGCGACCACCGCGGTGATCGGCGCGTGCGCGGCCTGGAGCTTGACGATGGCGCCGTTGAAGGCGCCACCGAAGTCGGTCTGGCCGGTGGCGGTGGCCTGGATGTCGGCGGGGCCGCCGGTGACGTTGCCGATCCAGTCGAGCCTGACGTCGCCGAGGTAGCCGAGGTCGGCGGCGAGTTCGGGAAGGGTCACCTGGCCGACCGAGCCCTGGTAGCGCAGCTCGGTGGTCTGCTTGCCGCCGGCGGCGGCGTCGGCGCCGCAGCCCGCGGCGGCGGTGAGGGCGAGCAGGGTGACGGCGGCGGCGAGGGTACGCCGCGGCGACTGACGGGTCGAGGGCATGGAGAGGTCTCCTGATCTGTCCACGATGCGGTGGCGAGGGCCCGCGAGGGGCGCGAGAGCACGCCGCTGCCGGCCGGGCCACGGTGCGCCGGCGACGGGAGCGGACGAGCGGAGGAGATGTGACGACCGGAAGCGGTCAGCTCAACAGAGCGCGCTCGCGTGCCGGACCAGGTCGACGTGCACGCGAGCGGTGAGGAGAAGCTCGTCCCGCTGCGACATGACCTCATGCTGCCGACCGTTCTCCGCGCCGGTCAATGCCCTTCCACAGATTGAGACTTGCGTCGCTGGCTTTGTTACCACCCGTCACTACCAGCATTTACCGCCCCTTAACACCTACCCGTTGGATAGAGATTCTGACGGGTGGGGCAGGCACCGTCCAGACCGGATCGGAACGGGTTTCGCGAAACGCCGTTTCGGGCATGTTCGATCCCGCAGAGGCAGGGAGACGACGAGAGAGGAGCCCGGCGATGGGCATCGTGTTCCGCAAGCGGCAGAAGTACGGCCCGCTGATCTTGAACTTCACCGAGAACGGCTTCTCCTCCTGGAGCATCAAGATCGGTCGCTGGTCGTGGAACTCGCGGTCGCGCGCCCACCGCGTGGACCTGCCGGGGCCGCTCTCCTGGAAGCAGGACAAGACCCGGGCGTGACGTCCCGAGGTCGCGCGGGGTGCCGGTGGTTCACCGGCACCCCGCTCGGCGTCGGGCGGCCTTTCCCGTTCGGCCGACGGGATCCCCGCCACGACGGAGAATCGCGGAGTGGCGGAACAGTCCTTCCGGCGGGAGCGGCGGCGGGCCGCGGCGGCCGTCGCGCTGCTGCTGCTCGCCTACTTCGTGGTCCCCGTCGAGCCGGACCCGAACGGCCTGCGCCTCGCCCTGCGTTCCGCCGGCACCCTGATCCTGGTGCTCGTTGTCGCGTTCCTGGTCACCGGCCAGGTACGCCGCCAGCTCGCCGCCACCTCACCGACGGGTGACGCGGAGACCCGGGCGCTGATCCGGCTCGCCGTCGCCCTGATCGCCGGGCTGCTGGTCTTCGCCCTGGCCGACTACGTGGTGGCGAACAGCCGCCCGGCCGAGTTCAACGGCCTGCGCACCCGGATCGACGCGCTCTACTTCGCGCTCGCCACGCTCACCACGGTCGGTTACGGCGACGTCAACGCCGAGGGGCAGATCGCCCGCGTGGTGGTCTGCGCGCAGATGGTGTTCAGCATCGGGGTGATCGCCACCGGGGCGTCCATGGTGGTCAGGCAGATGACCCGGCGGCCCCGCCCGACGCGGCGCTGACCAGCACGTCCCCGCCGAGCCGGCCGTGTTCGGGGTCGCGGGACACCGCGCCGGCGGCGAGCAGCGAGGCGAGCGCCCGGTTGGCGTCGGCGGCCCGGTAGACCGTCGAGGTGGCGGCGAAGCGGCGCAGCTCGGTCACCGTACGCGGGCCCGAGCGGGCGAGTTCGGCCAGCAGTTCACGGCGCAGCGGGCCGGGTTCCGGGTCGAGGCTGATGTCGAGCAGCCGCCCCGCCGGATCGGCCGGGTCGCGGTAGCGCACCCCCGCGTACTCGTCGACCGCCCAGAGCGCGTCCTTGACCGCCTCCAGGCCGCGGTCGGAGCCGGTCGCGTAGCCGAACAGCCGGGCCGGCCCGCCGTCGGCCGGCACCAGCTCGACCTCGGTGACCAGCGGGAACCCGGCCCCGGTCAGCGCCGCGCGCAGCGACCGGCCGGGCGCGGTGACCAGCAGCACCTCGGCCGGGCGGCCGGACGCGGCGGCGGCCAGCAGGGCCGGGTCGGGCTCGCCGCCGTCGACCACGGTGAACAGCGGCGCGCCCGCCGCGCCGGCCGCCTTGAGCGCCACCGGCAGCCGGTCCGGCCGGCCGGGCACCACGTGCACGGCGACGTCCGCCGGCAGGGCGGCTTCGGCCGCGCCCAGCCGGGCCGGCAGCTCCGCGCCGCCGTCGGCGACCACGAGCACGGTCAGCCGCCGGCCGCGCAGCCGGTCGGCGAACTCGGCCACCACCCGCAGCGCGGCCTCCGCGCCACCGGCGTCGCTCCCGGCGTACGCGAGGGCGAGGGTGGCCCGCCGCGAACGGTGCAGCGCGGCGGGCAACCAGTGGTCGAGTTGCCGGACGAGCAGCTCGCGCAGGACGGCGTCGGTCGACATGCTGCCGTTCTACCGCATGGACGGTCAGGCCGGAACGGAGATCCCCACGCCGCCGCGGGTCTGACCGCCGTAGCGCTGCCGCTCGCGGTCGAGGTCGAGCGGGCCGATCCGCTTGCGGGCGGCGAGGGCCGCGTCGTCGAGCAGGTCGGCCGGGACGATCCAGACGATCTCGAACTCCAGCCCGTCGGGGTCGCGGCCGTAGAGGCTCTTGGTGGTCCCGTGGTCCGAGGCGCCCACCAGGGCGTCGGCGGCGGCCAGGCGCTCGGCGGTGGCGCCCAGCTCGTCCAGGGTGTCCAGCTCCCAGGCGAGGTGGTAGAGGCCGACGGTGGTCCGGCCGGCCGGGGAGGGACCGGCGGCCGCGCCGATCTCGAACAGCCCGAGGTCGTGGTCGTTGGTGGAGTCGGGGGCCTGGAGGAACGCGGCGCCGCGGAAGCCGTCCGGCGTCATCGACACCGGGCGGAAGCCGAGCACCTCGCGGTAGAAGGCGACGCTGCGGTCGAGGTCACGGACGTAGAGGACGGCGTGGTTGAGGCGGTGGATTCCCATGCCACCGACGGTAGCGCGGTTTTGTTGAGCGTTCAACGACTTGCGCTATGATGGCCGTCATGACCCGGTGGCTGGACCCCGACGAGCAGCGGACCTGGCGGGCGTTCCTCACCGCCTCCCGCGCGCTGATGGACACCCTCGACCGCGAGCTGCAACGCGACGCCGGGATGCCGCACGCCTACTACGAGATCCTGGTCCGGCTCTCCGAGGCCCCCGACCGGCGGCTGCGGATGAGCGACCTGGCCGACGCCACCGGCTCCTCCCGCAGCCGCCTCTCGCACGCCGCCGCCCGGCTGGAGGCCGCCGGGTGGATCCGCCGGGAGGAGTGCGCCACGGACCGGCGCGGCCAGCTCGCCGTCCTCACCGACGCCGGCTTCGCCACCCTGGCCGCCGCCGCACCCGGCCACGTCGCCGGGGTACGCCGGCACCTGTTCGACGCGCTCAGCCCGGCCCAGGTGGACCAGCTCCGGCGGATCAGCGAGACCCTCGCCGACCACCTGACCGGATCGCGACCAAACTGATCCACAGCGGGGGTTGTACTTACCGTCGTCGGATGAGCACGATGGGGCGTGTCCTCCGGCTTCGCTGACCTGACTGTCCAGGCGCACCACCTGGTGTCCGAAGGCGACCTCACCGGTGCCCAGCAACTGCTCGCCGACGCCCTGAGCGACGCCGATCCCCGCCCCGCCAACGCCTCCGCCGAGCTGGCCGAGGCCGCCGGCCTCCAGGCCCGGGTGCTCGTGGCGCTCGGCGAACCGCACTCCGCGCGCGGCTGGGCCGCGTTCGCGTACGCGGCGACCACCCGGCTGTTCGGGCGCTCCGACGAGCGCACGGTCACCGCCGCCGCGACCCTGGCCGCGGTGCTGCACCGGGTCGGCAGCGACGCCCGCGCCGCTCGGCTCTACTCCGACGTCATCATCGAGCTGACCGCCCGCGACGGGCCCGAGTCGCAGCGGGTGCTGGCCGCGCACGCCGACCTGGCCACGGTGGAGTACGCCCGCGGCCAGTGCGACGTGGCCCGCGACCGGTTGCAGGACGCCTGGGAGCTGCACCGGGAGGTCTACGGCGACGGCCACCCCAGCGGCATCAAGATGCTGGCCAAGCTCGGCGCCATGGAACGCGACTGCGGCCGCTACGCCGAGTCTCACGAACACCTGACCCTCGCCGAGGAGCTGTGCCGGGAGCACCTGGCCGCCGACGACCCGCTGGCCACCCAGGTCGCCGGGCTGGCCCGGGCCGCGGCCGACCCGGACCACGTCTGCGCGGCGGAGCCACCGCCCCGGGAGACCCCGGTGGTGCCGGCCGCCCGGGTCCCCCCGCCCGCCGAGGGGCCGCCCGACCTGCCGCCCTACCAGCCGCCGACGCTCGACGACCCGGTCGAGACGCCGCTCTACCGCCCGCCGGACCGGGCCGAGGGCCCGCACGTGCCGACGCCCCGCACCCCGCCCGAGGCGGACGACGACGCGTTCGCCGACTACCCGTGGCCGCCGGACGAGCCGGCCGACGAGCCCTGGCGGCCCGGGGAGAGCGCGCTGCCGCCGACCGTGGTCGGCCTGACCGACGCCGAGCCGGCGGGCGTACGCCGGGTGCCCCCGACCGCCGAGCCCGAGGCGCCGTCGCGCTACCTGCCGGTGCACGTGCCCCGGCCGCCCGCCGCCGAGCGCCGGAACACGCCGTGGCTGCCGCTCGTGGTGGCCGGGGTGGTGGTGGCGCTGCTGCTCGGCACCATCGCCGTGATCGCCGGGGTGTCCCGGGTGGACGGCGGGCGGGACGCCCCGGTGCCCGCGCCGACCGGGCAGGCCTCGTCGGCCGGTCCCACCGCCGACACGCCGACCGCCGCGCCGGCCGCCTCGCCCGGCACCCCACCCGGGCGGCTCACCCTGACCGACCGGCGGGACAGCATCGTGCTGAGCTGGACCTACCCGGCCGGAGCCGAGGGGCCCGTGGTGGTCGCCGGTGGCCGCTCCGGGCAGCCGCAGCGCACCTTCCTGACCCTGCCCGCCGGCTCCGTCGACTACATCGCCTACGGCCTCGACCGCACCACCGACTACTGCTTCACGGTCGCGCTGGTCTGGTCCACCGACAGCGTCGCGCGGACCGGCCCGGTCTGCACGAAACGGCGCCGCTGACCGTCGGTCCACCGCGGTTTGCGCCGTATCGGCGGTGGGCCCGCCGTGGGTCTGTGACGCTGTCGTCGTGGGCACCGGACCGGAGGGCGAAACCGTCGAGTTGAGAGTGCACGGGGTGTCCGGCGGGACCGCGGAGAAGATCCTCGACCACCCGATCGTGGACCGGGTCGCCGGGGACGGCCACGCCGGGTTCTACCGCCCCCGGCCCGGGGCCGGGCCGGCGGGCGGAGCCACCGCCGGGATCGCCGTCGAGGCGTACCGCTGGGGTGCGCTGACGGCCGGCGCCGCCGTGCGGACGGCCTCCATGCTGTTGCTCCTGCCGTTCATGCTGAGCAACCTCGCGCTCCGGCTGCGCCCGACACCGACCGACCGGTCCGCCCTGTTCGCGGTGCTGTGCCGGCTGCTGGCCGGAACCCTCACGGCCGCGTTCGTGCTCTCCGTCGTCGGGGTGACGCTGGACCTCGTCGCCTGGCAGTGCGTGCCCTACCACCGGTGCCGCGAAGGCCGCCCCTACCTGTCCTGGCTGCACGCCCTGCCGATGGGCCCCCGGCTGGCCCTGCTCGCGCTCGTCCCCCTGCTCGCGCTGCGCGTCATCTGGCGCCTGGGCGCCCGCTCGGCGCGGGCGTTCGAGGGGTTCGGCGCGCCACCGTCCCGCCCCCAGCCCTTCCGGGTCAACGAGAGCCTCAGCCTGCCGGGGTTCTGGGACGACGAGCGGACGCCGGCGTGGCTGCGGCGGATCCACGTGGCGATCGGCGCCGGCACGCTGGACGCCAGCCTGCTCGCCGGGATCTCCTCCGCGGAGGGCGTCGCCGGCCGCATCCTGTTCGTCGCCGCCCTCGGCCTGCTCGCCTGCTGCGCGGTGCTGCTCTGCCTGGCCGTGCCGGCCACCCCGCGGACGGTCCGCCGCGTGCTGCGCCCGTTGTCGGCAGCGACCGCCGCGGTGACCCTCCTGAGCCTCGGCTACGCCGCCCTGGCCCGCGACATCCGTCTGCTGCCCGGGCAGCTGCCCGGCTACGAGGGGACGGTCGGCGGCCTGATCGCGGCGCAGGGCCTCCTCCTGGTGGCGCTCGCGCTCGCCACGATCGCGCCCCGGGCGGCCGGCAGCCGGCCCTTCCTGGCCGGGCTCGGCATGCCGGTCGTGGCGGCGGCCTCGGTCACGGTCGCCGGCGCCCTCGCCGCCGCCCTGGTCTTCCGGGTCGCCGACTTCCTCGACCGCGCCTCCGTACCCGGCCCGATCCGGCCGGACCCGTCGGACGCCGCTCCCCTGGACCCGCCCGTCGCCTACTGGTGGGCCGCGCTGGCCGGCCTGGCCGCACTGGTGATCGCCACCGCCTCCGCCTCCCTCACGCTCCTGGTCACCCGGCGCCGGAGGCGGCGCCGCGCCACGCGGATCGTGGAGCGGGACTACCCGGACGTCCCGGCCCGGGAGACGCACCGGCGCGAGGAGGTCCGGGAGACCATCGCCAGATCCCGGGTGGCCGAGGAACTGGCGCCCATCCTGATCACGTTTCTCGTGATGTCCTCGCTGGGCCTGGCCACCATCGCGTTCGACGTGGTCGGCATCGGGCCCACCCAGCTCGTGGGCCGGCTCACCGCGGAACCGGAGCACGCGACCCTGCTGACCGCGTACGTCACCGACGGCGGGGTCTGGCTCATCAGCCTGCTCGTCATCGGCCTCATGATCCTCGCCTTCCGCTCCTACCGGTCGGCGCAGACGCGGCGCACCGTGGCCGCCCTGTGGGACCTCGGCGACTTCTGGCCCCGTACCGTCCACCCCTTCGCGCCACCCTGCTACGCCGCCCGGGCCGTGCCCGAACTCGCCAAGCGGGTCGCCGCGCTCGGCGCGCGCGGCACGGTGGTCATCTCGGGACACAGCCACGGCTCCGTCCTGGCCGCGGCCACGATCCTGCAGCTGCCGCCGGACGTCCTGCGCCGGGTGGCGCTGCTGACCCACGGGTCCCCGTTGAGCCGTCTCTACACGCGCCTCTACCCCGCCTACCTCGGCCCGCAGACGCTGTGCGACCTGGGCGACCGCCTCGACTGGCGGTGGCGCAACCTGTGGCGGGACACCGACCCGGTCGGCGGGCCCATCTTCCACCCGTCCCAGGGCGGGCCCGCGGCCTGCGAGGTGCCGGAGACGCGGTCCGTCGACGTCCGGCTCCGCGATCCGAGCAGCCTCACCATCGCTCCGGCGGACACCGTGCCACCACCGCTGGAACGGCACTGGCCGTACCACACCCGCACGGCGTACCAGGCCGCCGTGCGGGACCTGGCCGCCCGGATCGGCTGACGCCGGGGCGTCACTCCACCTCCGGGTCGGCGAGCGCCGGCAGCCGTACCGTCACGCGCAGCCCCGGGGCGGCCGCCGCCGGCTCGGCGTCGGCCAGCTCGACGCTGCCGCCGGCCCGGCGGACCAGCTCCCGCACAATGGCCAGGCCGAGACCGGCGCCGCCGGCGTCCCGCGCCCGGGCGTCGTCCAGCCGGGTGAAGCGGGCGAAGACCCGCTCCCGGTCCGCTGCCGGGATGCCCGGCCCGTCGTCGGTCACCGTGACCAGGTGGTACGCCGAACCGCTCCGCTGCCGGGGCACCGGCGGGCCGGCGTGCGGGCCGGTGACCGCGAGCCGCACCTCGCCGTGCGCGTGCCGCAGCGCGTTCTCCACGAGGTTGACCAGCACCCGGCGCAGCTCCCCCGGGTCCCCCTCGGTCCAGAGCGGCCCGGCCGGCGGGATGTGGCGCAGCGGCGGGGACGGATAGCGCTCCGCCACCCCGCGCAGCAGCTCCCCCAGCTCCACCGGGCCGACCGCGTGCGGCGCGGGGCGGTCCGGCCGGGCGGCCTGCTCGTCGAGGCGGGCCAGCAGCAGCAGGTCGTCGACGAGCCGGCTGAGCCGCTCCGTGTCGGCGAGCAGGTTCTCCGCCACGGCCGGCCAGTCCGGGTCGCCCAGCCGCCGGGCCACCTCCAGCTCGGTGCGCATGTTCGTGAGGGGGCTGCGCAGCTCGTGCGCGGCGTCGGCGACGAACGCCCGCTGCCGGTCCCGGGACGCGGCCAGCCGGTCCAGCATGTCGTTGAGGGTGACCGCCAGCCGCTGGATCTCGTCCCGCCCGGCCGGCACGGGCAGCCGCTCCGCGCCGGCCCGGCCGGTGATCTCGGCGGCCCCGCTGCGCAGCGCCTCCACCGGCCGCAGGGTCGCCCCCACCACCCGCCAGGCCACCACGGCCAGCCCGGCCACCAGCAGCGGGAAACCGACAAGCAGCAGGTTCCGGACCACATGGAGGCTGTGCCGGACGTCGGACATCGACTTCGCCACCAGCACGGTGCGCGGCTCGTCCGGGGTGCCCGCCGGCACCGTCACCACCCGCACCGGCCCGGTGAGGCCGACCCGCCGCCCGTCCACCACCAGCCGCTGGCGCTCCCCGGCGCGCAACTGGTCGGCGCCGAGCATCGGCACCAGCCGGTCGGCGTCGATGGAGGCGGCCCGGATCCGGCCCTGGCCGTCGATCACCTGGACGCGGAGCTGCCCGCCGGCCACCGGCAGCGGATCGGGCAGCGCGTCCTCGGTGGCCAGCATCGCGACGGCGTCCGCGGTGCGGAGCGCCTCGGCGTCGACGGAGCGCTGCAACGTCCAGCCGAGCGCGCCGAGCAGCAGCGCCCCGCCGAGCGCGAACCCGAGGACAAGCCCGAGCACCCCGAGCGCGAGCAGCCGGGACCGCAGCCCGAGGTCCGGCAGGAGCGCGCTGAGCCGGCGCCTCATGTGGCGAGCCGGTAGCCGGCGCCGCGGACCGTCTCCAGCCGGTCCCGGCCGATCTTGCGGCGCAGGTAGCCGACGTAGACCTCGACCGCGTTCGGCGCCGTCTCCACCGAGGCGTCCCAGACGTGGTCCAGCAGCTCGGTCTTGGAGACCACCTCGCCGGGGCGGCGCATCAGGTAGGCGAGCAGGGCGTACTCGCGGGCGGTCAGGGCCACCTCGGCGTCGGAACGGGTCACCCGCCGCCGCGCCGGATCCAACCGCAGGTCGCCGACCGCGAGCACGGCCGGGCGCTCCGGCGCGCCGCGGCGCAGCAGCGCCCGCAGCCGGGCCAGCAGCACCACGTACGAGAAGGGCTTGGTCAGGTAGTCGTCGGCCCCGCAGTCCAGACCGTCGGCCTGGTCGTACTCGCCGTCCTTGGCCGAGAGCATCAGCACCGGCAGCCAGCGCTCCTCGGCGCGCAGCCGGCGCACCACCTCGTAGCCGGACAACCCGGGCAGCATCACGTCGAGGATCATCGCGTCGTAGTCGCCGTGCCGGGCGGCGTCCAGCCCGCCGGGGCCGGTGGGCTCGACGTCCACCACGAAGCCCTCCGCCTGGAGACCCCGCCGCAGCGACGCGGCCAGCCGCGTCTCGTCCTCCACCACCAGCAACCGCACGGGTCAAGGGTGCCATCAGGTGACACCCCCTAGGGAATCTCCTCAGCGCTCTCACAGCGACCCTGGTGCAGCATCTACCGTCAGGAGGTGCACACCATGTCCGTACTGAAGAACCGCGCCGTGCTCCGCTGGCTGGTCCCGGTGACCGCGGGGGTCGCCGTGATCGGGGGCGGCGCCGCCGTCGGCACGTTCGCGGCCGGGGCCGACCCGGCGCTGCCGCCGCGCACCGCCGCCCAGCTCCTGGAGGACCTGCGGACGTCCCGCCTCGACGGGCTCTCCGGCACCGTCGTGCAGCGCGCCGACCTCGGGCTGCCGCCGATCGCCGGGCTGGTCGGGCAGGCCGCCGGGAACGATCTGGCCAGCCTGGTCAGCGGCACGCACACGCTGCGGGTCTGGTACGCCGGCCCGGAGCGCCAGCGGCTCGCCCTGGTCGACACGCTGGGCGAGCGGGACGTGCTGCGTGACGGGCGCGACGTCTGGACCTGGGACAGCCGGGCCAACACCGCGTCCCACCGGAAGCTGCCGGCGGACGCCAAGGACCTCGGGTCCGCGCCGGCCACCCCGGCCGACGCCGCCGACCGGGCGCTCGAGGCGATCGACCCGAGCACCGCGGTCACCGTCGGCCGCTCCGCCACCGTCGCCGGGCGCAGCGTGTACGAGCTGGTGCTGACCCCGCGCGACCGGGATTCGCTGGTGCACCAGGTGCGGGTCGCGCTGGACGCGAAGGAGCACGTGCCGCTGCGCTTCGAGGTGCTCGCCGACGGGGTGGACGAGCCGGCGTTCGAGGTGGCCTTCACGCAGGTCGACTTCCGCACGCCGGACGCCGACCAGTTCACGTTCAACCCGCCGCCGGGTGTGACGGTCAAGGAGGAGCCGGCGGGTGACGAGCGCGGGCCGGCCGGCCGGCAGCGCCCGGAGCGGGGCGGGGCCGACCCGGACGTGCGTACCGTGGGGACGGACTGGACCACCGTGCTGGTGGCGAAGCTCGACGCGGCCGGCGCCGCGGGAGCGGCGGGCGGGAAGCCGGGCGCGAAGCCGGGCGAGGCGGCCGGGCCGGACGCCGACATGATGGCGAAGGTGCTCGGCGGGCTGCAGCGGGTGAGCGGCGACTGGGGCAGCGGCCGGCTGCTCACCGGCAAGCTGTTCAGCGTGCTGCTCACCGACGACGGCCGGGTGCTGGCCGGTCTCGTGCGGCCGGAGCGGCTGTACCAGGCGGCGAAGGGCTGAGATCCGCAAGCGGACTCTCCGGGGTCCGGTCGGCGTGTGCCGGCCGGGCCCCGCTTTCGTGTGCGAGCCTGCGGGTGTGACGTGGTCGTGGGCGCCGGCGAGGCTTGGTCCGGCGGCCCGCCGCGCGGTATCTTTCTCAGTTCAAACACAAAAAGGAATGGCTCCAAAAGCCATTCCTGCCGCAATTCTAGGCGATGAGGAGCCGGCTTGTCAACCCACTCCGACGTGTCGGGTGAACTGGACCAGGACGACGAGATCGGCCGCGAGCAGACGTACGTCTCGATGCTCTACGACCGGCTGGACGACAAGCGGGACCAGGCCGCCCGGCGGCTCACCGAGGAGCTGCGCGCCACCGGCGGCACGAAGCAGGCCCGGTCGCAACGCGACCACGCCGTGCGGATGTACGCCGAGCAGGTCGAGCAGCTCTCCGCGGTGGAGAGCGGCCTCTGTTTCGGCCGCCTCGACGGCGACGACGACTCGTGCCGCTACATCGGCCGGATCGGCATCTTCGACACGTCCGGCGACTACGACCCGCTGCTGATCGACTGGCGCGCCCCGGCCGCCCGCGCCTTCTACCTGGCGACCGCCGCCAACCCGCAGGGGGTCCGCCGGCGGCGGCACCTGCGTACCCGGGAGCGGAAGGTCACCGGGCTCAACGACGAGGTGCTGGACATCGCCGCCGCCTCCCCCACCGCCCACGAGGAGGTGACGGGCGAGGCGTCGCTGCTCGCCGCGCTGAACGCCGGGCGTACCGGGCGGATGCGCGACATCGTCGAGACCATCCAGGCGGAGCAGGACCGGATCATCCGGGCCGACCTGCCGGGCGTCATGGTGGTGCAGGGCGGGCCGGGCACCGGCAAGACCGCGGTGGCGCTGCACCGGGCCGCGTACCTGCTCTACACCCACCGCCAGCAGCTCTCCACCCGGGGCGTGCTGCTGGTCGGCCCGAACCCCACCTTCCTGCGCTACATCTCCCAGGTGCTGCCGACGCTGGCCGAGACGGGCGTGCTGCTGCGCACCCAGGCGGATCTGTTCCCCGGCGTGCACGCCCGGCGCACCGAGCCGGCGGCCACCGCGGCGCTGAAGGGCCGTGCCGTGCTGGCCGAGGTGCTGGCCAACGCGGTACGGGACCGGCAGTGGGTGCCGGACGAGCCGCTGGAGATCGAACTGCCCCAGCGGGAGATCCTCACCCTCGACCCGGAGACCGTGCGCCAGGCACGGGAGCGGGTCCGCCGCACCGACCGCCCGCACAACCTGGCCCGGGCGCTGTTCGACATCGAGATCGTGCACGCGCTCGCCGACCAGGTGGCCGAGCGGATCGGCGCCGACCCGCTCGGCGGGGAGAACCTGCTCTCCGAGGCCGACCGGGCAGAGATCCGCCGGGAGCTGCGCGACGAGCCGGGGATCCGGGCCGCGCTGGACGAGCTGTGGCCGGTGCTCACCCCGCAGCGGCTGCTCGCCGACCTGTTCGAGTCACCGGAGCGGATCGCCGCCGCCGCGCCGATGCTCACCGACGCGGAGCGGGCCGCGCTGCACCGGGAGCCGGGTGGCTGGACGCCGGCCGACGTGCCGCTGCTGGACGAGGCGGCCGAGCTGCTCGGCGAGGACGAGCGCGCCGCCGCCGCCCGCCGGGAACGGATCCGGGCCCTGGAACGCGAGTACGCCGAGGGCGTGCTGGAGATCTGGCGGGGTTCGCGCTCGATCGACGTGGAGGACGAGGCGGACGGCGGCGAGATCCTCGGCGTCACCGACCTGATCGACGCCGACCGGCTCTCCGAGCGGCAGGAGGAGACCGACAACCTCACCACCGCGCAGCGGGCCGCCGCCGACCGCACGTGGGCCTTCGGGCACGTGATCGTCGACGAGGCGCAGGAGCTGTCGCCGATGGCCTGGCGCCTGCTCATGCGCCGGTGCCCGAGCCGGTCCATGACGATCGTGGGGGACGTGGCACAGACCGGGGCGCTCGCCGGCACGCCGTCGTGGCAGGAGGCGCTGGCGCCGTACGTGGCGGACCGGTGGCGGCTGGAGGAGCTGACCGTCAGCTACCGCACCCCGGCCGAGATCATGGCGGTCGCCGCCGAGGTGCTGGCCGAGATCGACCCGGCGTTGCGCCCACCCCGCTCCGTACGCGCCAGCGGCGTGCCGCCGTGGGACCGTACGGTGCCGGCGGACCGGCTCGCCGCCAACCTGGTCGAGGCGACCGCGCGGGAGGCGGCCGGGTTGGCCGACGGCCGGCTCGGGGTGATCGTGCCGGCCGGCCGGGTGGACGAGCTGGGGGCGGCGGTCGTCGCGGCGCTGCCCGAGGCGACCGTCGGCGAGCAGCCGGAGCTGGCGAACCGGGTGGTGGTGCTCACCACCGAGCAGGCCAAGGGCCTGGAGTTCGACTCGGTGCTGGTGGTGGACCCGGACCGGATCGTCGCCGAGTCCCCACGCGGCCACAGCGACCTCTACGTGGCCCTCACCCGAGCCACCCAACGCCTGGGCATCCTCCACACCGCCTGACCCACCCGACCCTTCTGACGATCATGAGGTTTGCGGCGGGAATGGAGATCAACACCGCCGCCAACCTCATGATCGACGCGGGCGCGGGCGCGGGCGGGGGCGGGCGCGGGCGCGGGCGCGGGCGCGGGCGGGGGCCGGTAGAGCGCGGCGGAGGGGGCGGCCCTGGCCGCCCCCTCCGCCGCTTGTGCCCGGGTGTCAGCCCGGGTTGGCCTGGTCGTTGGTGAAGTTGCCGACCTGGCTGCCGCTCGACGACGCGTCGCTGGTGGAGCCGCCGGCCGGGGTGCTCAGGCCGCCGGTCGTGGCGTCGCCCGTGGTCGTCGGCGCCACCGTGCCCCGGTGCTGCTCCGGCTGGCGGGCCACCCGGCGGACGCTGGCCGGACCGGCGGTGCCGCCGGTCGTGGTGACCGCGCCCTGGCCCCGGGTCGGGCCGCCGTCGCGCAACACGTTCGGGTCGACCGGGGCGTGCGCCGGGTCGTCCGGATCCTCCTCCTGGATGACCCGCAGCACGTCGGTCTGCGGCACGGTGACCTCGTCGAGCGCGCCCTCGCCGTAGACGCCGCCGGCGACGCGCTCCTCGGCCCGCCGGGCGGCCTGCTGCCGCATGTCGTCCTCACGCACGTGAACCACCTCGCAGATTTCTCGGGATCTTCCTTGCGTGCCCGACGACCGGGGGCTGAAACCGGCCGGCCCGGCCGACCCCGACCGCGCCGGCTATCCGCCTGGATGTCCGTTTCTCGCCGCCGGTCAGGCGGGCTGCCGCCGGCGCTCCTATTCGGCCGCCAGGTGGCGTTACCTCACCGGGGCCAGGGGTAGACGGAGGGTGCCCCCGCCACAGTGCGCGAACCGTGCCGTGGCCGACCTGCGGCAGCGGGGCGGGTGGTGTGCAGAGAACGACTCATCAAATCCTGAGGAGGACCAGATGAGCACGCAGGCTGCATCCGCCAGGCCGATGAACCGGCCGGCACAGGACATGTCCAACCGGGCCGCCATGCAGGAGACGCCGACCCGCCCCATGCCGATGATGCACGACGGGCATCGGGAGCAGGCGATCCAGTCGCCCGGTACGGAGACCAAGCCGTCGTTCGCGACGACCGAATTCTGGGTCTACGTCGCGTCGGTGGCGGCCGTGCTGGTGGCGTCCTTCCTGGTCGGCAAGAACTCGGTCGGGGTGGACATCTTCCGCGCACCGCAGGCCTGGTTCTTCATCACGCTGCTGACCATCGGTTACCTGGGTAGCCGCGGTCTGGCCAAGGCCGGAAGCAACTTCCGCAGCGGTGAGGAGCGCAAGGCCCGGCACTGACCGGAGCCGCTCCTGAAACGACGATGCCCCCGGGGTCACCCCGGGGGCATCGTCGCGTGTGGTCACTCCCCGCCGAAGTCGCCGAAATCGCCCTCGAAGGCGTCCTCGATCAGCTCGCCGGCGACCAGGCCGCCCGCCACGCCCAGCGCGGCACCGGCCACCATGCCGCCCATGCCCGCGCCGCGGTGGCCGTGGTGCCCGCGCGGCGCGCCGAAGCCGTGCGCGCGCAGGTTGCCGTAGCGCGAGGTGGTCTCCCGCAGCCAGCCGTCGACCACCTGGACCCAGTCGGTGCGGCCCGCGTCGCTGTGCGGGACGGCGTAGCGGCCGAAGGCGTCGTGACCGGGGGTGAGGAAGCCGCCGCGC
Organism: Micromonospora sp. NPDC048907; assembly: GCF_055586885.1. NCBI lineage: Bacteria > Bacillati > Actinomycetota > Actinomycetes > Micromonosporales > Micromonosporaceae > Micromonospora > Micromonospora sp. NPDC048907. The sequence goes on along the minus strand of NZ_JBVJHI010000013.1, from coordinate 29,563 downwards.
TTGTCGCACTCCAGGATCACCTCGACGCCGTGCTGGCTGGTGACGAAGGTCAGCTCGACCTCGTTGGTCACCTGCGCGTACTGGGGCGCGGCGAAGAACTCGATCTCCTGGTAGAAGGGGAGCGTCTGCTGCACCCCGCGGATGTGCCCGCGCTCCAGGTCGGCGTGCTTGAACCGGAAGCCGAGCGCCTGGAAGGCGTCGAGGATGCGCTCGTGGATCGGCAGCGGGTGCACCGCCACCTGGTCCAGGTCGGACTTGTCCACGGCCCGGGCCACCGCCAGCTCGGTGCGCAGGCCCATGGTCATGCCGTGCAGCCGCTGGCCGTACACGTCGGTGACCGGGGTCTCCCACGGCACCGGGAGCTGGAACGGGATGGACAGCTGCTGCTTCGGGGCCAGGTCCAGCGGCCCGCTCACCGGCATCCGGTGGAACTCCATGACGCCGGCGTACTCGGTGTCGCCGCTCTCGATCTCGACCCGGGTGACCAGGCCGACGGTGATCTGCTCGATGCTCGCCGGCGCGTCGCCGCCGACCAGGTTGACGTGCCCGTCCAGGGTCAGGCCCGGCCGGGTGTTGGGGTTGGTCAGCACGGTGTCGACGCTCGGGCCGCCCACGCCGAACGCGCTCAACATCTTCTTGAAGACCATCGCCACTCCGCTTCCACCGTCGGCGCGCTCCACCCTGGAGCGCACGGGGCCACGAAGGGGACCCTAACCTGGGCGCCTGTGAAGTGCCTGAAAGCCGGGCCGGTCAGTCGACGTCGACCACTATGAGCTCACCGACCTGCTCGCCGATCTGCTGGCGCCCCTCCGGCGGCAGCCCGCCGTCGGTGACGAGCACGTCGGCCGCCTCCAGCGGGGCGATGGTGGCGATGCCGATCGTCTCCCACTTGGTGTGGTCGGCGAGCACCACGAGCCGCCGGGCCGCGCCGATCAGCCGCCGGTTGACGGCCGCCTCCAGCAGGTTCGGGGTGGTGAACCCGGTACGCGGGCTCATGCCGTGCACGCCGAGGAAGAGCAGGTCGACGTTGAGCGCCGCGATGGCCGCCTCGGCCACCGGGCCGGTCAGCGCGTCCGAGGGCGTGCGGATGCCGCCGGTGAGCACGACGGTCTGGTCGGCCCGCGGGTTCTGGTAGAGGGCGTCGGCGACCGGGATCGAGTTGGTGACCACGGTCAGCCCCCGGACGTCGGCCAGCCGGGCCGCCAGGGCGGCGGTGGTGGTGCCGGCGGAGAGCGCGATGGCCATGCCGGGCTCGACCAGGCCGGCGGCCCGCTCGACGATGGCCCGCTTCTCGGCCTGCTGCCGGATCGACTTGGCGGCGAAGCCCGGCTCCTCGGCGGAACCGGGGCCGGCCAGCGTCGCTCCCCCGTGGACCTTGTCGACCAGGCCCCGCTCGGCGAGCACCTCCAGATCCCGCCGGATGGTCATGTCCGACACCCCGAAGCGGCTGACCAGGTGGCTGACCCGGACGCCGCCGCGCTGGCGGATCAGCTCCAGGATGGCGCTCTGCCGTTGCTGGGCGAGCATCGAACTCCCTTCGGGCGGCACAAACGTCAGACCGCGTCGGTCGTCCGGCGCACCGCGGGCGCACCGGCGTCCGGCGGCCCGGGCGGCAGGGCGCGGTCGCCGGCGCCGCCGGACGTCTCGCGGACGACGGCCACCTCCCCCGCCGGGACGACCAACTCGCCGTCGCACCAGCCCCCGGCGAGCAGTTCGGCGCCGGTGACCGCCAGCCGGGCCTCGGCGTCGGTGTGGTTGATGACGAACAGCCAGCTCCGGTCGCCGGCCCGGCGGCGGACCACCTCGACCCCCTCCGGGGCGGTAGCCGCCGGGCGGACGCCCGCCTCCGCGAGCAGCCGGGCGACCAGCCGGTCGGTGGCCGCCTGGTCGAGCCGGGTGCCGAGGTACCAGGCCGCGCCCGCGCCGACCGCGTGCCGGGTCAGCGCCGGCACGCCGGGCAGCGGCCCGTCGGCGTACGCGGCGAGCACCTCGGCGCCCTCGGCGTGCAGCCACTCGGTCCACACGTCGGCGGTCGTGCCGTCGTCGAGGCGGACCGACTCGCCGGCCCGGAGCGGGAAGAACTCCTCGGTGCGGACGCCGAGCAGGTCGCGGAACGCGCCCGGGTAGCCGCCGAGCCGGATGTGGTCGTGCTCGTCGACGATGCCGCTGAAGTAGGTGACAAGCGCGGTCCCGCCGGCCTCGACGTACCGGCGCAGCGCGTCGGCGTCGGCGTCGCGGACCAGGTAGAGGGTGGGCGCCAGGACCAGCCGGTAGCGGGACAGGTCGGTGGACGGGTGCACCACGTCGGCGGTGACCCCGGCCCGCCAGAGCGCGCCGTGCAGCGCGGTGAGCCGGTCGACGTAGGTGACGTCGACGCTGGGGTGGGAGTCGAGTTCGGCACCCCACCAGGCCTCGTAGTCGAAGAGTACGGCCACGTCGGCGTCGACCCGGCTGCCGCGCACCTCGGCCAGTGCCCGCAGGTCCGCGCCGAGCCGGCAGACCTCGCGGAACACCTTGGTCTCCGGGCCGGCGTGCGGGACCAGCGCGGAGTGGAACTTCTCGGCGCCGGACCGGGAGGCCCGCCACTGGAAGAACAGCACCCCGTCGGCGCCGCGCGCCACGTGGGCGAGGCTGTTGCGGCGCAGCTGGCCGGGGGTCTTGGCGACATTGCGCGGCTGCCAGTTCACCGCGCTGGTGGAGTGCTCCATGAGCAGCCACGGGTCGCCACCGGCGACGCCCCGGGTGTGGTCGGCGGCCAGCGCCAGGCCGACCTGCGGCTGGGGGTCGGCGGCGGTGAGGTAGTGGTCGTTGGCGACCAGGTCCACGTCGGCGGCCCAGGAGTGGTAGTCGAGGTACTTGATGCCGGTGCCGATCATGAAGTTCGTCGTGACCGGCTGGGTGGTGAGCCGGGTCAGCAGCTCCCGCTCGGCGCGCAGCTGGGCGCGCTGCTCGTCGGAGGAGAAGCGCAGGAAGTCCAGCTGCTGGGTGGGGTTGGCGAAGGTCGGGGCGGTCCGCGGCGGGTGGACCTCGGCCCAGTCGTGGTAGCGCTGGCTCCAGAACGCGGTGCCCCAGGCGGCGTTGAGCGTGTCCAGGTCGCCGTACCGCTCGCGCAGCCAGGTGCGGAACGCCTCGGCGCTGACGTCGCAGTAGCAGTGCACGTTGTGGCAGCCCAGCTCGTTGGAGACGTGCCACATGACGACGGCCGGGTGGTCGGCGTACCGGCCCGCCACGGCCTCGACCAGGGCGAGCGAGCGCTCGCGGAACACCGGCGAGCTGGGGCAGTACGCCTGCCGCCCGCCCGGCCAGAGGATGGTGCCGTCGGCGCGGCGGGGCAACGTCTCCGGGTGCCGGTGGGCCAGCCAGGGCGGCGGGCTGGCCGTGGCGGTGGCGAGGTCGACGCTGATCCCGCCGGCGTGCAGCAGGTCGAGCGCCCGGTCGAGCCAGCCGAACTCGAAGCGGCCGGGAGCGGGTTCCAGCAGGGCCCAGGAGAAGATCCCGACCGAGACGAGGTTGACCCCGGCCCGGCGCATCAGCTCGACGTCCTCGGCCCAGGTCTCCTCGGGCCACTGCTCCGGGTTGTAGTCCGCGCCGTACCAGATCTGCTCGCCGTGCCAGTTCCGCATGACAGCAGAGCGTGCCGCCGAACGCCACCCAAGTCAACACTTTCCAACATCGACAGAAATTCCAACGTTTACCGAGTTCCCCCGTTGTCACAACTGGGTTATCGCTGTCCTTCTGCCCTCTTGACAGCGCCGAAGCAAGGGGTAGCTTCAACCGCCACCGGCTGTTTCTGTTCGGACGTGTGGATTCTCGGTGGATCTACGGCGGCCGGCACGAACACCTATCCCCGTCACCCATCACAGCCCTTGGGCGCAGCGCACCTCTTCCACGCAGGAGGCACAATGTCCCGTCCCCGTACCGAAGCCGAGTACCTCGCTCGACTCGTACCCCCGTCCGTCGCCGGCCTGAACCGCCGCTCGCTGCTCGCCGGCGCGGCCGGCACGGGCGCGCTGCTCGGCACGGGACTGCTCGCCGGCTGCGGCTCCGACTCCGACTCCGGTGCCGATTCGAAGACCGTGTCGGTCGGCTCGAACGCCTCGGACCCCACGCCGAAGGACGTCCTCGCCAAGCTGGCGGCCGGCTTCCAGACCAAGTCCGGGGTCACCGTCAACATCAACACGGTCGACCACAACACGTTCCAGGAGAACATCAACAACTACCTGCAGGGCAAGCCGGACGACGTGTTCACCTGGTTCGCCGGCTACCGGATGCGGTTCTTCGCCGCCAAGGGCCTGGCCGGCGACGTCAGCGACGTCTGGGGCAAGCTCTCGGGATTCTCCGACGCGTTCAAGAAGGCCTCGACCGGGGACGACGGCAAGCAGTACTTCGTGCCGGCGTCCTACTACCCGTGGGCGGTTTTCTACCGCAAGTCGGTGTGGCAGCAGCGCGGCTACCAGGTGCCGAAGACGCTCGACGACTTCACCGCGCTCGGCGCGCAGATGAAGAAGGACGGCTTGAGCCCGATCGCCTTCGCCGACAAGGACGGCTGGCCGGCGATGGGCACCTTCGACATCCTCAACCTGCGGATCAACGGCTACCAGTTCCACGTCGACCTGATGGCCGGCAAGGAGGCGTGGACCTCCGACAAGGTGAAGAAGGTCTTCGACACCTGGGCGGGGCTGCTGCCGCTGCACCAGCCGGACGCCCTGGGCCGGACCTGGCAGGAGGCGGCCCAGTCGCTGCAGCAGAAGAAGAGCGGCATGTACCTGCTCGGCCTCTTCGTCGCCCAGCAGTTCAACGAGAACGAGCAGGACGACATCGACTTCTTCACCTTCCCGGAGATCGACTCCACCATCGGGGCCAAGGCCCTGGACGCGCCGATCGACGGCTACATGATGGCCCGCAAGCCGAAGTCCGAGGCCAACGCCAAGAAGCTGCTGGAGTACATCGGCGGCGTCGACGCCGCGAACATCATGGTGAAGGGCGACCCCGGCACCCTGGTCGCCAACACCGGCGGGGACACCAGCGGCTACACCGCGCTGAAGAAGAAGGCCGCCGAGCTGGTCGGCTCCGCCACCGAGATCGCCCAGTTCCTCGACCGGGACACCCGGCCGGACTTCGCCTCGACCGTGATGATCCCGGCGTTGCAGCAGTTCATCAAGGACCCGAAGGACATCGGCGGGCTGCTCACCAGCATCGAGAACCAGAAGAAGTCGATCTTCACCAGCTGACGGCGGAAGGGGGAGGACAGTCATGTCCGACCTGCCCCTGATCCAAGCGGATCGCGCCGTGCCGCCGTCGGCCGCGACCACCACCACGCGTGGTCGCGGCCGACGGCTACGGCTCCTGTCCGGCACCGACCGCGTGGTGATCACGCTGATGGTGCTGGTGCCCCTGCTGCTCGTCGTCGGCCTGGTCTGGCTGCCGGCGGGAGCGACAGTGCTGCTCTCCGGCACCAACTGGGACGGCATCGGCCCGCTGGGCGAGATCGACTGGGTCGGTCTGAAGAACTACGACGACGTGGTGAACATCTACCCGCCGTTCGTGCCGGCCGTGCAGAACAACCTGCTCTGGTTGGCCGCGCTGTTCGTGGTGGCCACCCCGTTCGGGATGTTCCTCGCCGTGCTGCTCGACAAGGAGATCCGCGGCAGCCGGTTCTACCAGACCGCGCTCTACCTGCCGGTGGTGCTCTCGCTGGCCCTGATCGGCTTCGTCTGGCAGCTCATCTACAGCCGCGACCAGGGCCTGCTCAACGCGCTGCTCGGCACCCAGACCGACTGGTACGGCGACCCGAACGTCAACATCTGGGCGGTGCTCCTCGCCGCCGGCTGGCGGCACGTCGGCTACATCATGCTGCTCTACCTGGCCGGCCTGAAGGGCGTCGACCCGTCGTTGCGCGAGGCCGCCGCCGTGGACGGCTCCTCCGAGGCCAGCACGTTCTTCCGGGTCGTCTTCCCGGTGATGCGACCCATCAACATCATCGTGCTGGTGGTGACGGTGATCGAGTCACTGCGCGCCTTCGACCTGGTCTGGGTCATCAACAAGGGCCGCAACGGGCTGGAGCTGATCTCCGCCCTGGTCACCCAGAACGTGGTGGGCGAGGCCAGCCGGATCGGCTTCGGCTCGGCGCTGGCGACCATCATGCTGGTCGTCTCCCTGGTCTTCATCACCCTCTACCTGTTCACCGTGATGCGGGAGGACCGGCGATGAGCAGCGCGACCCTGACCCGTGCGCCCGACACCGCGCCGCCGCCCGCCCGCCGCCGGCCGCTGCGGCCGGCCCGCGTGGTCCTGCACGTCTTCCTCGCCGCGGTGGCGGTCGGCTGGCTCTTCCCGATCCTCTGGGCGGTGCTGACCTCGCTGCGCTCGTACGAGTACACCGCCACCCACGGCTACGTCTCGCTCGGCGGCTGGACCCTCGACAACTACCTCACCGCGTGGCGGACCGCCGAGTTCGGCAAACACTTCCTGAACTCGGTCTACATCACCGTCCCGGCGGTGCTGCTGACCCTCTTCCTCGCCTCGTGCGTGGCGTTCGTGATCGCCCGGTTCAGCTGGAAGTTCAACATCGCGCTGCTCGGCCTGTTCACCGCGGCGAACCTCCTGCCGCAGCAGGCCCTGCTCATCCCGCTGTTCCGGATGTTCACCGAGATCCCGCTCCCGCCCTGGATGAGCGACTCGGAGCTGCTCTACGACAGCTACTGGGGGCTGATCCTGGTCAACGTCGCCTTCCAGTGCGGCTTCTGCGTCTTCGTGCTGAGCAACTACATGAAGGCCCTGCCGCACGAGCTGTACGAGGCGGCCATGGTGGACGGGGCGAGCGTCTGGCGGCAGTACTGGCAGGTGACCATGCCGCTGTGCCGGCCGGCCCTGGCCGCGCTGGCGACGCTGGAGGTGACCTGGATCTACAACGAGTTCTTCTGGGCCACCGTGCTCATGCGCACCGGCGACAAGTTCCCGGTGACCAGCTCGCTGAACAACCTGCGCGGCGAGTTCTTCACCGACAACAACCTCGTCTCGGCCGGCTCGGTGCTGGTCGCCATCCCCACCCTGGTCATCTTCTTCCTGTTGCAGAAGCAGTTCGTCCGGGGCCTCACCCTGGGAGCCAGCAAGGGATGACCATCGTCCACCTGCGCCGCGCGCGGACCAGCCTGGTGCTCGACGCGCGCGGCCCCGGCCTGCCCCGGGTCGTGCACTGGGGCGCCGACCTCGGGCCGCTCCCGACCGCCGACCTGCCCGCGCTGGTCGACGCCACCGTCCCGCCGGTGGTGCCGAGCAGCTTCGACGCGCCGACCGTGCTGTCGGTGCTGCCCGAACCGAGCGCCGGCTGGAGCGGCCGCCCCGGCCTGGCCGGGCACCGGGACGGCCGGGACTGGTCGACCGCCTTCCGGCTCACCGGGCTGGACGTCGCCGACGACGCCCCGGAATCGGGCAGCGTGGCCGGGGGTGGGGAGGCTGCCCGGGTATCCGAGGAGGAGCGGGACCACGGCGGGGCCGGTGCCGCGCGGGTGACCGTGCGGGCCGCGGACCCGGGCGCCGGGCTGTCGCTGACCGTCGAGATCACGCTGGGCGCCGCGGGGCTGCTGACCGTGCGGCACCGGCTGCGCAACGACGGCGACCGGCCCTACGAGGTACGCGAGCTGACGCCGGTGCTGCCGGTGCCGGCGGTCGCCACCGAACTGCTCGACCTGACCGGGCGCTGGTGCCGGGAGCGCGCGCCGCAGCGGCACCCGTGGCCGATGGGCGCCTGGGTACGCGAGGGGCGGCACGGCCGGACCGGGCACGACGCCACCCTGCTGCTGGTCGCCGGCACCGCCGGGTTCGGCTTCGGGCACGGCGAGGTGTGGGCGGTGCACACCGCGTGGAGCGGCGACCACGTCACGGTCGCCGAGCGCCGGCCGACCGGGGAGGCCACCCTCGGCGGCGGTGAGCTGCTCGCCCCCGGGGAGGTCCTGCTCGGGCCGGGCGAGGAGTACGCCACTCCCCTGCTCTACGCGGCGCACTCCGCCGACGGTCTGGACGGGCTCAGCGACGTGCTGCACACCCACCTGCGCGCCCGCCCGGAGCACCCGCGCGGCCCGCGCCCGGTGACCTTGAACGTCTGGGAGGCGGTCTACTTCGACCACGACCTGGACCGGCTCCGGGGCCTCGCGGACCGGGCCGCCGAGGTGGGCGTGGAACGCTTCGTGCTGGACGACGGCTGGTTCCGCGGCCGGCGGCACGACCGGGCCGGGCTCGGCGACTGGTGGGTGGACGACGAGGTGTGGCCGGGCGGGCTGCAACCGCTCATCGACCACGTCCGGAAGCACGGCATGCAGTTCGGGCTCTGGGTCGAGCCGGAGATGGTCAACCCGGACTCGGACCTGTTCCGGGCCCATCCGGACTGGGTGCTCCAGGCCCCCGGCCGGCTCCCGCCGGAATGGCGGCACCAGCAGGTGCTCGACCTCGCGCACCCGGACGCGTACGCCCACCTGCTCGGCCGGCTGGACGCGGTGCTGAGCGAGCACGACGGGATCGCGTACCTGAAGTGGGACCACAACCGGGACCTCACCGAGGCCGGGCACGGCGGGCGGCCCGGCGTGCACGCGCAAACCGTGGCCGTCTACCGGCTCCTCGACGACCTGCGCGCCCGGCACCCGGGCGTGGAGATCGAGAGCTGCTCCTCCGGGGGCGCCCGGGTCGACCTGGAGATCCTGCGCCGCACCGACCGGGTCTGGGCCAGCGACTGCAACGACGCCCTGGAGCGGCTGTCCATCCAGCGCTGGACCGGCCTGCTGCTGCCGCCCGAGCTGATCGGCACCCACATCGGACCGGAGCGCTCGCACACCACCCACCGCGTGCACGACCTGGGCTTCCGGGCGGTCACCGCGCTCTTCGGCCACCACGGCATCGAGTGGGACATCAGCGGGATCGGCGCGGCCGAGCGCGCCGAACTCGCCGCCTGGGTGGCGCTGCACAAGCGGCTCCGCCCGCTGCTGCACGGCGGCCGGGTGGTCCGGGTCGACCACCCGGACCCGGCCGTCCAGGCCCACGGCGTGGTCGCCCACGACGGCTCCCACGCGGTGTACGCGGTGTCCCGGCTGGCCACCTCGGCGGCGCAGGTGCCCGGCATGGTGCGGCTGCCGGGTCTGGATCCGGCCCGGCGCTACCGGGTCCGGCCGCCCGCCGGGGTGCCGGAGCCGGCCCTGTTGGAGCTGGCCCCACCGGCCTGGCTGGCCACGGGCGGCGGGGTGACGCTGAGCGGGTCGGTGCTGGGTTCCGTGGGACTTCAGCTGCCGGCCCTGCACCCGGAGCAGGCGCTGCTGCTGGAGGTCGACGCCGCCGGGTGAGGACGGCGCCAGGGGGCGACCGGAACAGGCGCGAAATTTCCGGGGTGGCGATCCGCGCGAGGGCCTGCCGGTCACCGCCTGTCGCGGCTCGGACGGCGCCTGGGACTTCCGGAAATTCTTGACTCCGCATCGGCGGCGGGCCAATACTTGCGCCGCCCGCCGGACCTCGACGGCTGTCGATGCGAGGACCGGCAACCCGCCACCACGAGGAGGGCTCAGCCGCATGTGGAGCAGAACACCGTCGAAGCGATCCCTGGCCGCGGGACTCGCCGCGGCCGCGCTGGTCGCGGCGAGCAGCCTGGCCGTCACGCTCACCGTGGCGGCCGCCCCGGCCCGGGCCGCCGCCTGCACCGGGTACGTCGGGCTCACGTTCGACGACGGCCCGTCCAACGACCACACCCCCGCCCTGCTCAACGCGCTCCGGCAGAACGGGCTGCGGGCCACGATGTTCAACGAGGGCCAGTACGCGGCCGCCTACCCCGCCCAGGTGCGGGCGCAGGTCAGCGCCGGCATGTGGGTCGGTAACCACAGCTACACGCATCCGCACCTGGTCCAGCAGAGCCAGTCGCAGATCGACTCCGAGGTCTCCCGGACCCAGCAGGCCATCGCCAGCGCCGGCGGCGGCACACCCCGGCTGTTCCGTCCCCCGTACGGCGAGACCAACTCGACACTGCAGTCGGTCCTGGCCAGGTACGGCCTGACCCAGACCATCTGGGATGTCGACTCGCAGGACTGGAACGGGGCGAGCGTCGACGCGATCGTGCAGGCCAACGCCCGGCTGACCAACGGCCAGGTCATCCTCATGCACGAGTGGTCCGCCAACACGCTGGCGGCGATCCCCCGTATCGCGCAGGGGCTGGCCAGCCGCGGCCTGTGCGCCGGCATGATCTCCCCGCAGACCGGCCGCGCCGTGGCGCCCGACGGCGGTGGCGGGGGCGGCGGTGGCGGTGGGGGCAGTTGCACCGCGACGCTCTCGGCCGGGCAGCAGTGGAGCGACCGCTACAACCTCAACGTCTCGGTGTCCGGCTCCAACACCTGGACGGTCACCATGAACATCCCGAGCCCCGCGAAGGTCATCGCCACCTGGAACGTCAACGCCACCTGGTCCAACGCCCAGACGATGGTCGGCCGGCCGAACGGCAGCGGCAACACCTTCGGGGTCACCATCCAGCACAACGGCAACCGGACCTGGCCGACCGTCTCCTGCGCGGCCGGCTGACGCCGGAAATTTCTTCTGTACGGATGTCGAGGAGCGGGGTGGCAGCTTCTACCGGAGGGTGGAAGCACCGACAATCGGTGCTCGGGCGTGAGGAGCCAATCGTGAAGTACATGCTGCTGATGCAGTTCAGCGCCGCCGGGACCGACTTCCCCTCGATCGACACCTGGACGCCGGAGGAGATCCGGGCGCACATCGGGTTCATGGGCGAGGTCAACGCGAAGCTCGTCGCCGACGGGGAGTTCGTGCAGGCCGAGGGCCTGGGCGGGCCGCAGCAGGCGCGGATCGTCCGGGCCGGCGAGAACGGCGCGCCGGTGGTCACCGAGGGGCCGTTCGCCGAGACCAAGGAATTCCTGGCCGGGTGGTGGATCGTGGACTGCGAGACGCCGCAGCGGGCCGTCGAGATCGCCGCGCACATCTCCACCGCGCCCGGTCCCGGTGGCCGTCCCCTCGGCATGCCCATCGAGGTGCACCCCGTCATGTCGGCGCCAGCGCAGGAGCTGTGACCCCTGGGCATCCCGGACCACACCGTCGAGGACCTGCTGCGCGAGCTGGCGCCGCAGGTCCTCGGCGTGCTCGCCCGCCGGTTCGGTGACTTCGCCACGGCCGAGGACGCCGTGCAGGAGGCGCTGCTGGCCGCGGCCACGCAGTGGCCCGTCGAGGGGCTGCCCGACAATCCGCGCGGCTGGCTGGTGCAGGTCGCGTACCGCCGGATGATCGAGTTGGTCCGCGGCGAGGCGGCCCGCCGGGACCGGGAGGACCGGGCCGCCCGGCGCGGCGGTGACGACCGGCGGACCGCACCGGCCGCCGACGAGCCGCTGACCACGGACCGGGACGACACCCTGGTGCTGCTCTTCCTCTGCTGCCACCCGACGCTCTCCACGGCGTCGGCGATCGCGCTGACCCTGCGCGCCGTCGGCGGGCTCAGCACCGCCGAGATCGCCCGCGCCTTCCTCGTTCCCGAGGCCACGATGGCGCAGCGGATCAGCCGGGCCAAGCAGCGCATCAGATCCTCCGGCCTGCCGTTCCGGATGCCGGCGGCGGAGGAACGTCAGGCCCGGCTGGCCGCCGTGCTGCACGTGCTCTACCTGGTCTTCACCGAGGGGCACACCGCGAGCCTCGGCGACGACCTGCGCCGGGTCGACCTCTCCGAGGAGGCGATCCGGCTGACCCGGGCCATGCACGCGCTGCTGCCCGACGACAGCGAGGTGGCCGGGCTGCTCGCCCTGATGTTGCTCACCGAGGCCCGGGCCGCCGCCCGCACCGGCCCGTCCGGTGAGCTGATCTCCCTGGCCGAGCAGGACCGCTCCCGGTGGGACGCCGCCGCGATCGCCGAGGGGACCGCGCTGGTCACCCGTGCCATGGCCCGGGGGCCGGTCGGGCCGTACCAGATCCAGGCCGCCATCGCGGCCCTGCACGACGAGGCGCCGACCGCCGGGCGGACCGACTGGCCGCAGATCCTCGCCCTCTACGAGGTGCTGGAGCGGCTGGCGGAGAGCCCGGTGGTGTCGCTCAACCGGGCGGTGGCGACCGCCATGGTGCACGGCCCGGCCGCCGGGCTGGCGGCCCTGGCCGCGCTGGCCGCCGATCCCCGGCTCACCGAGCACCACCGGCTCGACGCGGCGCGGGCCCACCTGCACGAGATGGCCGGGGACCGGGACGCGGCGGTGGCGCACTACCGGGCCGCCGCCGGCCGCACCACCAGCCGCCCCGAGCAGGAGTACCTCCGGATGCGGGCCGCCCGCCTGGCGAACCCGGGCTGAGCCGGCGGCCAGTGGACGGCCAGCCTGAGGCCCGGGCCGGCAAGGAGCGCGGCCAGCACCGGGCCGGGTAGAGGAAACGATCACGCCGGACGTACCCGGAAAGGGGTGGTGGCCGGGTCCGCGCGGACCCGGCCACCGGTGGTGCCTCAGCTCGCGGCGCAGGTCACCGCGGGGGCCGGGTTGCTGCCGTTCCAGCTGCCGATGAAGCCGAACGAGGTGCTGGTCCCGGCGCCGAGCCGGCCGTTCCAGTCGACGTTGCGGGCGGTGTACGCCGAGCCGCTGCCGCTGACCGTGGCGTTCCACGCCTGGCTGACGGTCTGGCCGTTGGCGAACGTCCACTTCGCCGTCCAGCCGGTGATCGCCGCCGTGCCCGCGGTCACCCTGACCTCACCCTGGAAGCCGCCCTGCCAGGAGTTGACGATCGTGTAGCTGGCGGTGCAGCCACCGGGCGGCGGCGCGGTCGTCGGGCTGGTCGTCGGGCTCGGGCTGGTCGTCGGGCTCGTCGTGGGGCTCGTGGTCGGGCTCGGTGAGGTGCCGGCGTAGACCGAGGCCTCCCGGGCGGTGGCCTTGATGCCGTTCGCCCCGTTGAAGATCCGCTGGCCCCAGGTGGTCAGCTGGTTCGGGTCGAAGTTGGTGACCATGTCGAGGTACTCGACGCCGCCGCCGTTGCCGCTCCACGACCAGCCGAGGTAGCCGATCCCGTTGGCCTGGCTGTAGGCCAGGATGGTGTCCTCGTCGGGGTTGCCGTCGGAGTGGTTGAAGCCGAACTCGCCGACCACGATCGGCAGGCCGGCGGTGCGGAAGCGGCCCAGGTAGTCGGTGATCTCCGCGGCGGTGTCGAAGACGCCGTACATGTGGATCGAGAAGAGGGTGTTCTTCTGCGGGTCGGCGGCGAAGACAGACGCGGCGTTGTCGCGCATGGTGAAGGACCAGTCCTGGCCCCAGTTCGGGGCGTCCACCATGATCGTGTGGGTCAGGCCGCCGGCGCGCAGCCGCTTGACGGCGTTGGCCGTGTCGGTGGCCCAGGTGGCGTAGCCCTGGTTGCCGTACGGCTCGTTGCCGATGTTGACGATGACGTACTTCTCCTGGCCCTGGAGGGCGCTCGCGATGCTGAGCCAGTAGTCCACCGCCCGGTCCAGGGTGATGGCGCCGCTCTGCTCGCCGTACCCGGTGGTGTCGTGCACCTCCAGGACACAGATCAGTCGGTTGGCCTTGCAGAGCGAGATGACGTTGGTGACGTCGGCGGCGGTGTTCTTCGGCCAGCGGTCGCCAGTGGCCAGCACCACCCGCACGGTGTTCGCGCCGAGCGCCTTGATGTTGGCGAAACTGGTGGTCTGCTGCGGGTACCAGGTGTGCGCGTGGTTGACCCCGCGCATGACGAACTCGGTGCCGTTGGCGTCGTAGAGCCGGCCGTTCGCGACGGAGAAACCGGCGGCGGCGTGGGCCGGCTGCCCGAAGGCGAAGACGGCGGCCAGGACCGTCAGCAGGGCGGCGCCCGCGACGGAGAGCAACTTCTTCATGGCTGTCCTCAGGGAGGTCTCCCCCGTGCCCAGGTGGGGGTGCGGTGATGGTGACGAGGGCGTGGCGGCTGAGCCCGGCAGCCGCCGCCCGACTCCGGCGGACGCACGCATCAGCGTAGGGCGATGGAACGGGGAAGGCAACCGGTTAAGCAGATCGGCCGTGCGGCCCGGAAGCCTGCGGCGGCCCATGTCGCCACGGGCCGCCGCAGGGGCGGTCATCCCCACCACAGGATGGTGCGCCACCGGAGTCTGAACCGGTTAAGCCGGACTGTAGGCAGCATCCTCAGCGGCGTCAAGAAGCCCGGCCGGCGAAGCGGACACCAGGGTTGACCGTCGCCGGGCGGGGTATCCGGTGACGATCCGCCCGGAAGGAGAGGTGTCATGGTCCACGTCGGCTACACCCTCATGTGCGAGCAGGCCGGCCCCAAGCAGCTGGTCGACCACGCCGTCCGCGCCGAGGCCGCCGGCTTCGACCACCTCGTCATGTCCGACCACTACTCCCCCTGGCTCGACTCGCAGGGCCACTCCCCGTACGCCTGGTCGGTGCTCGGCGCGGTCGCCCACGCCACCAGCCGGGCCGAGCTGCTCTCCTTCGTGACCTGCCCGATCCGGCGCTACCACCCGGCGGTGGTGGCGCAGAAGGCCAGCACGATCGGGGTCCTCTCGGACGGGCGGTTCACCCTGGGCCTCGGTGCCGGGGAGAACCTCAACGAGCACGTGGTGGGCGGGTGGCCGCACGTGCAGCAGCGGCACGAGATGTTCGAGGAGGCGCTGCAGATCATCCGGCCGCTGCTCAACGGCGAGACGCTGACCTTCTCCGGCAACCACTTCGACGTGCCCGACGCCTACGTCTGGGACCGGCCGGAACGGCCGGTGCCGATGGCCGTGGCCGCCTCGGGCCGGCAGTCCGCCACCCTCGCCGCCGACTACGCCGACGCCATGATCGCCACCGACCCGTTGCCGCACCTGGTCGAGATGTACGAGGAGGCCGGCGGCGCGGGCCGCCCCCGCTACGGGCAGGTGGCCATCTGCTACGGCCCCGACGAGGCCGAGTGCCGCAAGATCGTGCACGACCAGTTCCGCTGGTTCGGCATGGGCTGGAAGGTCAACGCCGACCTGCCCGGCCCGGACGCCTTCGCCGCGGCCACCCAGTTCGTCCGCGAGGAGGACGTGGCCGAGGGCATCTCCTGCGGGCCGGACGTGGACCGGCACGTCGAGGCGTTCAAGAAGTTCGTCGACGCGGGGTTCACCCACGTGGCGCTGGTCCAGGTCGGCGGGGACAGCCAGCCCATGTTCCTGGACTGGGCGCAGGAGGAACTGCTGCCCCGGCTCCGCGAGCTGTGACCGGTCGCGAGGTCCGGCTCACGCCACCGGGACGCTTCGGGCCGGCGGAGCTGCGGCTGGCCCTGGCCGCGCCCCACCCGGCCGCGGGCCTGACCAGCGAGTTCCGGCTGGTCGACGGCCTGCGGACGCACACCCGCCGGTCGGCCGACCCGGGCGGCGACGGGCCGCCCGTCGTGCTGGTGCACGGCCTGGCCGTCTCGCACCGCTACCTCACCCCGCTGGCGGTCGCCCTGTCGGCCACCCATCCCGTGTACGTGCCGGACCTACCCGGCTTCGGGCTGACCGAGCGCCCCGGCACGGCGTACGACGTGCCCCGGCACGCCGCGTTCCTGGCGGACTGGCTGGCCGCGTACCGGCTGGGCCCGGTCTGCCTGCTCGGCCACTCGTTCGGCGCGGAGGTGGCCGCGGCGCTCGCCGCCCGCCGCCCCGACCTGGTGAGCGCGCTGGTGCTGGCCGGCCCGACCAGCGACCCGGCCGCCCGTTCCCGGCGCGGTCAGGTCGGGCGGTGGCTGCTGGACACCCTGCGGGAGGCGAAGTGGCAGGCCCCGATCCTGCTGCGCGATGTCCTCGACGCCCGCCCCTGGCGGGTGTTCGCCACCCTGTCCCACTCGGTGCGCAACTCGATCGAGGCGGACCTGGTCCGGGTCACCGCGCCGACCCTGGTGCTGACCGGCGGCCGGGACCCGGTCGTCCCGGCCGGCTGGCGCGTGGAGGCGGCCCGCCTGGTCCCGGGCGGCCGGACGGCAGCCGTGCCGGGAGCCGCGCACAACGTCGCCACCACCGCCCCCGGCCAGGTTGCCGACGCGATCCGCGACCTGCTGGCGCCCGTCCTGCGAAGGTGAGTCCATGCGCATCGGAAACACGGAGATCCGGCCCCTCGGCGGGGGTCTCGGCTGCCTGCTGATGATCCTCTTCTCGATCGTCGCCTCGATCGTGCTGACGGTGCTGCTGAACCTGCTCGTCTGAACGGGTTGCCACCGGGCGAGCCGGCCGCCGTCGCGGTCAGCCGGGCGCGAGCGCCAGGTCGGCGACGACCGGGTAGTGGTCGGAGGCGCGGTCCGCGTCGCCGCCGCGGACCACCCGGACCGCGCGCGCCGTCGCGGCCAGCGCCGGGGTGGCGAGCAGGTAGTCCAGCCGCATCCCGGCGAACTCGGCGCCGCCGTGCCGGGTCGGCACGGTCAGCCCGGCCGGCTCGCCCCCGCCCGTGTGCGGCCAGAGGTCGACCAGGCCCGCGTCGAGCAGCCGGGCCACCGCGCGGGTGTCGACGGTACGTCCGTCGCGGCGCAGGTGACGCCGCCGGTGCCGGGGGTCCAGACCGGCGAGCCGGGCGCCGTGGTCGACGGCCGGCTCCAGGGTGTTCAGGTCACCGGCGAGCAGGGTCAGGTCTCCCGCGGCCCGCCGCACGGCCACCGCCAGCCAGTCGGCCTCCATGCGCCGCCGCCCACCCGAGTACGGGTCCAGATGGGCGCTGAACACGGTCAGCGGGCCGTCCGCCGTGGCCACCTCGATCCGGGCCGCGGCGTGGTGGAATGGGCGGCGTACCCGGCCCGCGCGGAGCACCCGCAGCGGCGGGCGGACCAGCACCGCCACCGGCTGCCCGAAGCAGGACCGGGCGAGGTGCGGCACCATGCCCACCCGCTGCGCCAGCTCGGCCAGCCCGCCGTCGGTGTGCAGTCCGCGCAGCTCCTGCAGGGCCAGCAGGTCGGGACGCTGGTCGGCGACCACGGCGACGATCCGGTCCCGGCGGTCGGTGCCGTCACGGTCCCGCCCGCCGGTCCGGATGTTCCAGGTCATGACCCGCAGCATCGGCGCCTGATCACTCCTCGCGGCCGGCCCGGGCCAGCTCGTCGTCCAGCTCGTGCACCTGCTCCGACTCGATGGCCGGCCGGTTGCCCTCGCGCACGTCCGCGTTGGGGCGCACCACCCACCAGAGCAGCGTGAGCCAGAGCGCGCTGAGCAGGATCGCGCCCATGAAGTCGGTCGGGTGGTGCATGCCCCGGTACATCCGGGAGGTGGCCACCCCGACCGGCATGAGCACGGCCAGCGCCACGAAGAGCCAGCGCCACCACCGGTCGGTGCGGGGCAGCACGATGATCGCCATGGCCGTCCAGAGGCAGATGGTCGCCGCGATGTGCCCGGACGGGAACGACGAGGTGGGCATCTGCCCGTCCAGGTTCTCCACCGGCGGGCGCGGCCGCTCGACCACCCGGGCCGTGGCCAGGAACAGGCTCAGCTCGCCGAACATCGCCAGCACCACGAACAGCACCGGTCGCCACCGCCGCCAGATCGCCAACACGATCGGGCAGAACACCAGCGAGACGAGCAGGATGGCGTGGGTGTCGCCGAACTTGCTCCACCACCAGCTCAGGTCGGTGAGCGCGTCGGTGCGCCGGTCGGCGAACCAGCGCGGCACCTGGGTGTCCAGGGTGTCGAAGATCGTGCCCTTGGCGTGGTAGCTGACGTACATGCCGAAGGCGTAGAGGGCGCCGAACACGAGCACCCAGCCGACCAGCAGCTCGGCCACCGACGAGCGGGGATGCTCCAGCACGTGCTCCTCGGCCGGGGCGGGCGTGATCTCCTCCCCCGCCTCCGGCTCCAGGCCCTCGGTCAGCGGCGGCACCGGCCGGCCGCGCTCGCGCCGCCACAACCGGAAGGCGTACGCGGTGACGCCCAGCCAGGCCGCCCCGAGCAGCCAGCCGCCGAGCACGTCCGAGACGAAGTGCACGCCCAGCGCGATCCGGGTCAGCCCGATGAGCACGACCAGCAGGCCGGCGACGGCGATGGCCGGCTTGCGCCAGCGCGGCGGCACCGCCGGCAGGAACACCAGCAGCAGCGCACCGTACGCGACGAACGAGCCGAGCGCGTGCCCGCTCGGGAAGCTGTTGCCGGGTGCGCTGGCCACCGGCACGTCCACCACCGGGCGCAGCCGGCCGACCAGCGCCTTGAGCGACGGGTCGAGGATCAGCCCGCCCACCCCGGTGATGATCAGGTAGACGGCCAGCCGGGACCGGCGGCGGATCAGCAGGCCGACCACCGCGATGGTGACCAGCCAGATCAGCACCGGCCGCCCGCCCAGGTCGGTGACCGCCTGGAGCACGGTGACCAGCGGGTGGTGCGGCGCCACGAGGCCGTTGAACCACTCGGCCGCCTCGTGGTCGGCGCGGTAGAGCGGGCCCCAGTGGAACCGGACGAGCATGAGCAGCACGCCGAACCCGACGCCCGCGCCGGCCACGACGAACAGCCCCGCCACGCTCCGCTCGGCGAAATGGCCGAGCGGGCGGCGCGTCGCCTCCTTGACCGCGGTCACCCCGCACCTCCCTTGTCTTCTGCGAGGCGCGCTGTACCCGATTCGCGCCCCCCGTACACGCTCGGGAGGTCGGCGCGGCGTCAGAGGGCGGTCATGTCCCCGGTGTCGACGAGCTCCTCGCGCTCGGCCTCCGGCTCCCAGAGGTCGGGCTGGGCGGGTTCCTCCACGCCGATCCGCATCGCCTCCAACTGGGCGGCGAAGGCCAGCCCGCCGAACAGCGCCATCCCGGTCAGGTTGGCCCAGAGCAGCAGGGCCATCATCCCGGTCAGCGCGCCGTACGTCTGCCCGAATCCGCCGCTGTTCTTCACGTAGGCGGCGAGCAGCAGGCTGGCCAGCCACCAGAGCGCGGTGGCGATGCCGGCGCCGAAGAGGAGCCAGGACAGGCCGGGCTGGTTGCGCCGGGGGGCGTGCCGGAACAGCACCGCCACGGCGAGCACGGTCAGGCCGAGGCTGAGCGGCCAGCGGATCACGTCCCAGGCACCGTGGGCCACGTCGCCCCACTCGTAGTGCCGCCGTACCGAGTCGCCCATGGCCCGGCCGCCGACCAGGATCAGGAACCCGGCCAGCGCGGGCACGCCGGCGACCAGCGCGAGGATCGCCGCGCGCAGGTACTTGAACAGGGCCGGTCGGTCCCGCTCGACGCCGTAGATCCGGTTCGCGCCCCGCTCGATCTGCGCCATGGTGGTGGTGAGCGCGACCAGGCCGGTCAGCAGGCCGAGGGTCAGCGCCAGTTCGCCGGCGTCCTCGGTGCGCTCGGTGTCGACCAGCAGCTCCTGCACCATCGACTCGCTCTGGCCCGGGGTGATCGCCAGCACCGTGTCGGCGACGACCTTGCCGCCCTCGTCGGCGCCCAGGTCGGTGATCAGGCCGGTGAGGGCGATGAGGAACGGCACCACGGCCAGGCAGAGCTGCAACGCGAAGGCCCGGGAGTGGCTGAAGCCGTCGCCGTAGCGGAACCGGATGAAGGCGTCCCGGAGCAGGCGCCAGCCGCCGTGGCGACGCAGGGTGTGCCAGGCGTCGTCGGCGGACAGCTCCTCCTTCGCCATCAGCCGGGTCTCGGGGACGAGCTTGGTGCTACTCATGGCGCGCCTCCTCGACCAGCCGTTCGCCCCGCTGCGCGGCGGCGTCGGCGTCGACCGACAGGTCCGGGTGGCCCGCCGGCCGCGGCACGCAGAGCCAGAGCGACCCGGGACGGATCTCGGCCTTGAGCGACCGGCCGGGCTCGATGAGGTCGCCGTCGAGCTGCCGCGGCTGGGCCCGGTTGCTGGTGATCTCGACGGTGCGGCCCCGGAACACCTCCATCCGGGGCACGCTGCCGCGCCGCCGCAGCACCGCCCAGCCGAGGGCGAGCCAGTGGCCGAGGGTCCGCGGGGTCAGCACCGCCACGTCGAGCCAGCCGTCGTCCGGCTCGGCGTCGGTGAGCAGGCGTACCCCGCCCTGGAGCCGACCGACGTTGCCGACCAGGACCGAGCGGGCCCGGCGGCGCAGCGGCGGCCCGCCGTCGATCCGGATGGAGACCCGCATGGGCCGGTCCCGCAGGTGCTTGGCCGCCCCCACCACGTAGGCGGGCCAGCCGAACCGCTTCTTGGTCGTCTCGGAGGTGGAGTCGAGCATCTGCGCGTCGAAGCCCATCCCGGCCATCACGGCGAAGCACCGGTCGCCGACCGCGCCCACGTCGAGCCGCCGCACGCCGCGCTCGACGGCGATCTCCAGCCCGGCGGCGAGGTCGCCGGAAAGCCCGAGGTTGGCGGCGAGCAGGTTGCCGGTGCCCTGGGGCAGCACGGCGAGCGCCACGTCGGTGCCGGCCAGCGCGGTCACGCAGGCCATCACGGTGCCGTCCCCGCCGCAGGCGAAGACCACCTCCGCGCCGGCCTCGACGGCCGCCTCGGTCTGGCCCCGGCCCGGGTCCTCCACCGTCGTCTCGTACCAGGCGGGCTCGGGCCAGCCGGCGGCGGCGAGGGCGCCGTCCACCGTCCGGCGGAACTCGTCGAGATCGGTCACCTTGACCGGATTGACCACCACGGCAGAGCGTGGTGCCGGGTTGTCCGCGGTCAACGGGCGCTTCTCGTCTCCACCGTCCACGGCGCAAGTGTGCAGCAAGCGGGGCGGCTGGGCGACCCGACGGCGGCGGACGTCACGAGGACCGCAATCAGGTTTGAAACCCGGCCGGCCCCGTGACGGCGCCCGGCCGGGTCCGGTCAGGCCGCCGTGCGCAGCGCCGCCTCGACCCGGCGGCGCAGGTCGTCGAGGTCCGCTCCGGCCTCGGTGAGCACCAGCGCGGCCAGCCCGTTGCCCTCGCGCAGCAGGCCGAGCAGGATGTGCTCGGTGCCGATGTGGTGGTGGCGCAGCCGCAACGCCTCCCGCAGGGACAGCTCCAGCACCTTCTTGGCCCGGGGTGAGAACCGGCCGTTCGCCGGGCGGCGGCCCCACCACCGGCGCGGCGCGGGCGCCGCCTCGCGCAGCGCGTCCGGGCCGAAGGACTCCTCGATCCGGGCGACGATCGCGGCGAGGTCGATGCCGATCTCGCGCAGCGCCGCCGCGTCCGCCGCACCGAGGCCGTCGACCCCGTGCGCGGTGTGCCGGGCCACGGCGGCGCGCAGGTCCTCGGCCCGGATGCCGCCGGCCGAGAGCACCCGGACGGCCAGGTTGTCGCCGTCGGCGAGCACGCCGAGCAGCAGGTGCTCGGTGCCGACCGGGCGCCGGCCCTCGCTGCGCGCCTCGTCGACCGCGTGGTGCACCACCGCGCGGGCCCGGTCGGTGAATCGTTCGAACATCACGCCTCCCAGCTTCCGCGGACCGCCGGCCGCCCGGCGTGCTTCTTGTGGACCGCCTGCCGGCTGACCTCGAGGGCGTCGGCGATCTCCTGCCAGGACCAGCCCTGCCGTCGGGCGTTGTCCACCTGGACCACCTCCAGCCGTTCGAGCAGCCGGCGCAGGGCGAGCACCGCCCGCAGCCCGACCTTGGGGTCGGTGCTGCCGGCCGCCGCCGCGAGTTCCGTCGCCTGACTCATGCTGTCAACTTAGGTTGACGGGGCCACGCTTGTCAACCCCGGTTGACAGGCCGACACGTCACCGCGACCTGCCGATCCGCGGCCCGGACCGGTGCTACGGTCCGCAGGTGTTCCGCCGCCGCCCGCTGGACCAGCCGGTCCAGGCCACCCGCCGGCTGACCGTCGGCCGGCTCACCCTGGAGATCGCCGGGGGCAGCGTGGTCGGGCACCGCTACGCGGAGAACTTCGACGTGCTGCACGTCGACCCGGAGCTCCCACTGGCCGCGGTCGCCGACGGCATGGGCGACGGCGAGGGCAGCCGGGTCGCCGGCACCACCGCCATGACCACCTTCGTGGCGCAGGTCCGCGCCGGCTGGCCGGCCGTCGACGCCGCCCGGCTGCGCGCCGCGACGGCCGAGACCCAGCTCCGGGTACGCCGGGCCGGGGCGGGACTCGCCGGGCTGACCGGCTGCACGCTCACCGCCCTGGTCGCCGAGCCCGACGGCGGGCAGGGCTGGCTGGTCCAGCTCGGCGACTCGCGGGCGTACCGGCTGCGCGACGGCCTGCTGGAACTGGTGACCGTCGACCACACCATGGCCTGGCTCGGCCTGCTGCACGGGTGGTGGCCACCCGACTCGCCGGAGGCGGCCCGGGCCCGCTACCAGCTGCTGCGCTACGTCGGCCACCCGGACAAGCCCGAGCCGGACCTGCTCGCCGTGCCGCTGCGCAGCGGGGACACCTGGCTGCTCTGCACCGACGGGGTGAGCGACCAGCTCGGCTACCACCGGCTGCGCGACCTGCTGGCCGCACGCCGCGACCCGGCCCGGACCGCGCAGGCGCTGCTCGCCGCCAGCCTGACCGAGGGCGGCGAGGACAACGCCACCGCCGTGATCGTCCGCGTCCACCCGGCCCTGCCCGGTCCCCGCTGACCGCTCCCGCCGGCCCCAGTTCCGCCGACCCGGTCCGCGCGGGCACCCGCACGACTACCGTGGGTGAGGAGATCGCGGTCGGGAGGTGAGCCGGGATGCCCGCACCCAACCACGGCGCGGTGGTGGTCGGCGTGGGCAGCTCGGCGGAGGACCTCCAGCTGGTCCGGACGGCCGCCGGGGAGGCCGCCGCGCACGACCGGCCGCTGCACCTGCTGCACGCCTTCAACTGGGCGGCGGCCCTGGAGTCGTTCTCGGTGAGCGGCCCGCGCGCCGCCGCCGAGGAACTGCTGGAACAGGCCGGCCGGGTGGCCGCCGAGGCCGCGCCCGCGGTGCCGGTGACCGACGAGATCGTCGAGGGCGACCCGATCGAGGCGCTGGTCCGCGCCTCCGACTCGGCCTTCCTGCTGGCGGTCGGTGACGGCGGCGTGGCCGGCTGCCCGTCCTGCGTACCGGCCAACGCACCGTCGGTGCAGCTCGCCGCCCGGGCCGGTTGCCCGGTGCTGGTCGCCCGGGCCGAGCCGCCCCCGCAGGGGCCGCTGCTTGTCGGTTTCGACGGGTCGGAGAGCTCCTACGCCACCCTCGCGTACGCCCTCGACTGCGCCGAGGGCCGGGGCGCCCGGCTGCTCGCCATCCGGGTGCTGGAGCCCGACGACCACCCCGACGGCGACGACGGCCTGCTCGACGAGGCCGTCGCCCGGTACGGCAGCCGGCATCCCCGCGTGGCCGTCGAGTGCCACACGGTCCGCGGCGACCCCGGTGCCGTCCTCGTCGAACAGTCCCGCTCGGCGCAGGTGGCGCTGGTCGGGGCGCGCGGCGACGAGCCGCTGCGGGGCATGCTGGGCGCGGTCAGCCAGACGCTGCTCTACCACTCGCCGGCCCCGGTGATCGTCGTCCGTGGACTCGACCCCGACGACGAGGACGAGCCGTGACGCCTGCCCGGCCCGGGACCCACGGCCCTGCTCGACCCGCCGGCCCACGGACCAGGCTGGACGTGCCGGGGGCGGCCGATCCGCTCCCGGGTGGCAGAAGACCCCGAGCCGCGAGAGGCTGACGCAGCATGGACACCGCGCTGGACGTGCACAGCCCACTGACCGAGGACGAGCTGCGCCGGCTCGACGCCTACTGGCGGGCGGCGAACTACCTCACGGTCGGGCAGATCTACCTGCTCGACAACCCGCTGCTGCGTGAGCCGCTGAAGCCCGAGCACATCAAGCCACGGCTGCTGGGGCACTGGGGCACGAGCCCCGGCCTCAACCTTCTCTACGCGCACCTCAACCGGATCATCGTCGGCCGTGACCTGTCCGCCATCTTCATCACCGGCCCGGGCCACGGCGGCCCCGCCCTGGTGGCGAACACCTGGCTGGAGGGCACCTACAGCGAGCTCTACCACCACATCGCCCGCGACGAGACCGGCATGCAGCGGCTGTTCCGCCAGTTCTCCTTCCCCGGCGGCATCCCCAGCCACGTGGCGGCGGAGGTGCCGGGTTCGATCCACGAGGGCGGCGAGCTGGGGTACGCGCTGAGCCACGCGTACGGCGCCGCGTTCGACAATCCGGACCTGCTGGTCGCCTGCGTGATCGGCGACGGCGAGGCGGAGACCGGGCCGCTGGCCGGGAGCTGGCTGTCCAACGTCTTCCTCAACCCGGCCCGGGACGGTGCGGTGCTGCCGATCCTGCACCTCAACGGCTACAAGATCGCCAACCCGACGGTGCTCGACCGGATCCCCGCCGAGGACCTGCTCGACCAGATGCGCGGCTTCGGCTACCAGCCGTACGTCGTCGAGGGCGACGACCCGGCCCGGGTGCACCAGGCTCTCGCCGCCACGCTGGACCGGGCGGTCGACGAGATCGCCGAGATCCAGCGCCGGGCCCGCTCCGGCGGCGAGATCGGGCGCCCCCGCTGGCCCATGATCATCCTTCGTACGCCCAAGGGCTGGACCGGGCCGGCGGACGTCGACGGCAAGCAGGTCGAGGGCACGTTCCGCGCCCACCAGGTGCCGATCGACGGGGTCCGCGACAATCCGGCGCACCTGGCCGAGCTGGAGCGGTGGCTGCGCAGCTACCGGCCGGAGGAGCTGTTCGACGCCACCGGCGCGCCGGTCGCCGAGCTGGTCGACCTGCCGCCGCGCGGCGACCGGCGGATGAGCGCGAACCCGGTGGCCAACGGCGGGCTCCTGCTGCGCGACCTGGAGCTGCCGGACTTCCGCGACTACGCGGTCGACGTCAAGGAGCCGGGCTCGCCGATGGCCGGCGCCACCGGCACGCTGGGCCCGTGGATCCGGGACGTGATCACCCGCAACCCGCAGACCTTCCGACTGTTCGGCCCCGACGAGGTCGCCTCGAACCGGTTGGGTGCCGCCTTCGAGGTCACCGACCGCGCGTTCGTCGGCCGCCGGCTCCCCGGCGACGACCACCTCTCCCCCGACGGCCGGGTCATGGAGGTCCTCTCCGAGCACCTGTGCCAGGGCTGGCTGGAGGGCTACCTGCTGACCGGGCGGCACGGGATCTTCACCAGCTACGAGGCGTTCATCCACATCGTCGACTCGATGGTCAACCAGCACGCCAAGTGGCTCAAGGTGACCCGGCAGATCCCGTGGCGCGCCCCGGTCGCCTCGCTGAACTACCTGCTCTCCAGCCACGTCTGGCGGCAGGACCACAACGGCTTCTCCCACCAGGACCCGGGCTTCATCGACCACGTGGTCAACAAGAAGGCCGAGGTGGTGCGGGTCTACCTGCCGCCGGACGGCAACACGCTGCTCTCCACCATGGACCACTGCCTGCGCAGCCGGCAGTACATCAACGTCGTGGTGGCCGGGAAGCAGCCCGCGCCCAACTGGCTGACCATGGAGGAGGCGATCCAGCACACCCGGCGCGGGCTGGGCATCTGGGCCTGGGCCAGCACCGACGACGGCAGCGAGCCCGACGTGGTGCTCGCCTGCGCCGGCGACGTGCCGACCCTGGAGACCCTGGCCGCGGCCGACCTGCTCCGCCAGCACCTGCCCGACCTGAAGGTCCGGGTGGTCAACGTGGTCGACCTGATGCGCCTGCAGCCGCCCTCGGAGCACCCGCACGGCCTGCCGGACAGCGAGTTCGACACCATCTTCACCCGCGACAAGCCGGTCATCTTCGCCTACCACGGCTACCCGTGGCTGATCCACCGCCTCACCTACCGCCGCACCAACCACGACAACCTCCACGTCCGCGGCTACAAGGAGGAGGGCACCACCACCACGCCGTTCGACATGGTGATGCTCAACGACCTGGACCGCTTCCACCTGGTCATCGACGTCATCGACCGGCTGCCCGGCCTGCGCTCGCGCGCCGCCCACCTCCGCCAGGAGATGGTGGACCTCCGGCAGTCCTGCCGCGACTACACCCGCCAGCACGGCGAGGACGACCCCCGGGTCGCCGAGTGGCGCTGGATCCGGGAGACCGACCCGGGCGTGCGGGGCGGACAGTGAGCGCGAGGAGTGAGCCTGCGAGCCCCGCAGTCGCGAACGAAAGGCCAGCACAGTGAACGGCGACGAGATCCTGGTCGGCTACGACGGCTCCGCCGACGCGTCGGTGGCCCTGGACTGGGCGCTGGACGAGGCGGGCCGCTCGGGCCGGCCGGTGCGGCTCGCGTACGTCTTCGAGTGGCTGACGGTGGCCGGCTGGATCGGTCCCGGAGTGGCCCCCGGCGTCTGGCCCGACGAGACCGCCCGGCGGCAGGTCGAGGACCTGGTCCGCCGGGCGGCGGCGGACGCCGCCGCCGACCGGCCCGGGCTGACCGTGCAGGGCGAGGTCTTCGACGGCCCGCCCGCGCTGGTCCTCCAGGAGCGTTCCGCCGAGGTGGCCATGCTGGTGCTGGGCAGCCGGGGCCACGGCGGGTTCGCCGGGCTGCTCGCCGGCTCCACCGCCGTCTCCGTCAGCGCCCACGCGCACTGCCCGGTCATCGTGGTCCGGGACGGCCGGCCCGTCACCTCCGGGCCCGTGGTGGTCGGCGCGGACGGCTCGCCGTCCTCGGTGCAGGCGCTCGGCTTCGCCGTCGAGCGGGCCGCGCAGCGCGACGTGCCCGTGCGGGCGCTGCGGGTGTGGGAGCCGCCCGCCGAGGGGCGGGTGCCGCCGGGCTTCGACCCGGAGGAGGCCGCCGCCACCGAGCGGGCGGCCGTCGAGGCCGACCTGGCCCCCTGGCGGGAGTCCTTCCCGGACGTGCCGGTCGAGGTGCTGGCGAACCCGGGCAACCCCGCCGCGCTGCTGGTCGAGGAGAGCCGGACGGCACAGCTCGTGGTGGTCGGCAGCCGGGGCCGGGGCGGGCTGCGCGGGATGCTGCTCGGCTCGGTCAGCCAACAGCTCATCCACCACGCCCAGTGCCCGGTCGCCGTGGTCCGCGAACGCTGACCGCCCACCGGCCTCGCCCGGTACGGCGCCACCGAGGGCGGCACTGCCGCCGCCGGAACTGCCGCGGCGTGCAGACGGGTCGAAGGGCCCAGGGGCGCGGGACGTGCGACGCGTGCGACCACCGCGGACATGGCCGAGGATGGAGCGGGCACGCCCACCCGGACGACCCGGGCCTGGGCCACGATGGGGAGACAGGAGAGGTCGTGACGATGAGCCACGAGACGCCGGCCACGGACCGTCCGCTGACCACCGCGCTCGCGGAGGCCGCCGGGATGGCCGGCCACGCTCCCTCGGTGCACAACACGCAGCCGTGGCACTGGACGGTGCTGCCCGACGCGCTGGAGCTGCGCCTGGTCCGGCAGCGTCACCTCAGTGCCCTCGACCCGGAGGGCCGGCTGCTGGTGCTGAGCTGCGGCGTCGCCCTGCACCACGCCCGGGTGGCGCTGGCCGCCGAGGGCTGGACGCCGGTGGTGGAGCGCCTGCCCGACCCCGGCCAGCCCGACCTGCTCGCCCGGCTGACCGGCTTCAAGCCCGCCGGCGCCGATCCGGACGCCATGCGCACCGTCCAGTGCATGCAGGTCCGGCGCACCGACCGCCGGCCGGTCAGCGACGAGCCGATCCCGACGGCCGTGCTGAGCGAGATCGACCAGGCGGCCACCCGGGAGGGCGCCAACCTGCAGGTGCTCGACGACGACCAGAAGATCGAGCTGGCCGCTGCCGCCCAGCAGGCGGCGGCGGTCGAGAAGGGCAGCCCGGACCTGCAGGAGGAGCTGGCCTACTGGACCAGCCGGGCCGCCCCCGGCACCGGGGTGCCGCCGGAGGTGCTGCCGGAGCGCGCCCCCGAGACCACCGTTCCGTCCCGCGACTTCGGCCCCGGCACCCTGCCCGTGGGCCACGGGCACGACCGGGCCGCCGTCTACGGGATCCTCTGGGGCGCCGAGGACGAGCCGGACAGCTGGCTGCACGCCGGCGAGGCGCTCTCCGCCGCCTGGCTCACCGCCACCCGGCACGGCGTGTCCCTGGTGCCGCTGTCCGGCGTGGTGGAGGTCG
Source organism: Micromonospora sp. NPDC048907 (assembly GCF_055586885.1). NCBI lineage: Bacteria > Bacillati > Actinomycetota > Actinomycetes > Micromonosporales > Micromonosporaceae > Micromonospora > Micromonospora sp. NPDC048907. The sequence goes on along the minus strand of NZ_JBVJHI010000013.1, from coordinate 1,738 downwards.
AGAGCACCCGCCAGACGCTCCGGCAGATGCTGTCCGGCCTGGGCTTCCCGTACATCTCGATGCGCCTCGGCCTGGTCGACCCGACGCACGCCGGCCCCCCGCACACCCCGCGGCTGGAGATCGCGCAGACCGTCGACACCTCGGCGGTGCGCGACCAGCTCTCCTGACGATCTCGGCCCGCCGGCCACCGGGGAGCATCGCCCGGCGGCCGGCACACCGGCCGGGGGCGGCGTTCCGCGCCGGCCGTCAGGCCGGCAGGGCGGCCAGGAGGGCCGCCTCCCGCTCCGGGGCCAGACCGACCGCCGCCCGCGCCGGGCGTCCCGCCCGGGCCGGCACCCGGCCGACCTCGCGCAGCCAGCGCCAGGTGTCCGCGACCGTCTCGACCGCCGGCCGGCAGACCAGGCCCGCCGCGTGCGCCCGCTCGACGTCCCGCTCCTGCAACCAGCGGTACTCGTGCCCGAGCGGGACCCAGATCGGCAGGTCGTTCCACGGCTCGACGCCCGCCGCCAGGAGCGCGTCCGGCTCCGTCCAGCGCAGCGTCGCGTCCGCGCCGGTCACCGCCACGGCCGCGTCGAGCAGCTCGCCCATCGTCGTGTGCCCGGTCCGACTGACCACGTTGTACGCCCCGCCGGCGCCCTCGACCCCGCGGTCCAGCAGCCAGATCGCCAGGTCCCGCGCGTCGACGTACTGCACCGGCAGGTCACGCGGGCCGGGCGCGAGCACCTCCCCGCCCCGGGCCACCCGGTGCAGCCACCAGGGCAGCCGCCCGATGTCCTCGCCCGGCCCGAGGATCAGCCCGGCCCGCACCAGCAGGGCCCGGTCGCCGAACACCTCCACGGCGGCCCGCTCACCGCCGGCCTTGTTCTGCGGGTAGTCCCCGTCGGCCGCGTCCGCCTCGGCCGCGACGACCGGCGCGTCCTCGCCCGTGCCCAGCCCGACCGGCGGCGCGTAGACCGAGCCGCTGGAGACGTAGACGTAGTGCGGCACGGCCCCGGTCAGGGCGCGCGCCGCGTCCCGGACCGCCCGGGGCGCCCCGTCCCAGGTGTCGACCACCAGGTCCCACTCGCCGCCCGCGAGGGCCGCCAGCCCGTCCGCCGCGGTGCGGTCACCCCGCAACCGGTGTACGCCCTCCGGCACGTCACCGTGCAGCCCCCGGTTGAACACCGTCACCGACCAGCCCCGGCGTACCGCCTCGGACACCACGGCCCCGCCGACGAATCCGGTCCCACCGAGCATCAGAAGTCTCATGCGTCCCACCCTGCCGCCTGGCACCGGCTCCGGTAACGCTGTTCACGGTGAGCGGATCTGCCCAGGGCAGAAGGCCGCCCGCCTGACCCCTGGATGGTCGCGGTTCTGGGGTTTATGTCCGTTTCATGCCCGGCTTCCGGCGGTGAGTGGAGCTATGGATGTCTCCGGCGCCCGGATACCTCCATGGCGCTCCACTGACCGTGCGCGGGTGGGTGTGGTGTCCGGTTCGGCGGGTGACCGGCGGCATCCCGGCGGTGGAATGGCCGGTGGGTGGGGGTCGCTGTACCCGGTGCACGACCGAGGACCACGGCCCCGCCCGACGGGGTGACCGGCCCCGCTACCCGTCGAGGTGGCTGCCTGGCCGCCGGGAATGATGGTGGCCGGCCGGTCGTTGGACATGGTCCCGGCGCGACGAAGAGGCCTTCGCCCCGTGCGCCGGATGATCCCCCCAAGACTTTGTTGAGCGCCTGACGGTGCTTGCGCACAGCCG
>NZ_JBVJHI010000012.1:0-137919 GCF_055586885.1 Micromonospora sp. NPDC048907 | reverse complement strand
GGCGAACACACCACCGGTGAAGGCCAGACCAGCAATACCCAGCACGCTCTTACGCAGCATCGTGTTCATGGGGGTAGCTCCATTCGGGGGTTGGCGCACCACCACAGCCGAGGGGGGTCGGCACGTGATTGGGTGGGCGCAAGCACCACGTCAGGCGCTCAAGGAAAGTCTTAGGGGGATCATCCGGCGCACGGGGCGGGGCCTCTTCGTCGCGCCGGGACCATGTACAACGACCGGCGGGCCACCATCATTCCCGGGCCGGGGACACCCGCCTCGGCGGGCCATCCCTTCCTCGGTCGTGCACCGGGTATAACGACCCCCACCCGCCGGCCATTCCACCGCCGGGATGCCGCCGGTCACCCCGCGAAACGGACACCACACCCACACGTACACGGTCGGTGGAACTCTATGGGTGCATCCCGGCCCCGGCGACACCCGCGGCGTTCCACTCAGGGGCCGAGGCACCGCGCGAACCGGATTCAGCCGCTTGGGGCGGCGCCGATGAACCGGACGACGGTGATGATCCGTACCCCGGGGCGGTGCGGCGACGAGGCCGGCACCGGGACCGGAAGGGGCGTGTCCGTGATGCCGGAGACCGTCGAGACGGTGTTCGCGAACGTGGTGAAGCGGAACCCGGGTGAGCCCGAGTTCCACCAGGCCGTCCGGGAGGTGCTGGAGAGCATCGGTCCGGCCCTGGCCCGCCACCCCGAGTACGCGCACGCGTGCGTCATCGAGCGGATCTGCGAGCCGGAGCGGCAGGTCATCTTCCGGGTGCCGTGGGAGGACGACCACGGCCGGGTCCGGGTGAACCGCGGTTTCCGGGTGGAGTTCAACAGCGCCCTGGGCCCGTTCAAGGGCGGCCTGCGGTTCCACCCGTCGGTCTACCTGGGGATCGTGAAGTTCCTCGGTTTCGAGCAGATCTTCAAGAACGCGCTGACCGGCCTGCCGATCGGCGGCGGCAAGGGCGGGGCGGACTTCGACCCGAAGGGCCGCTCGGACCGTGAGGTGATGCGGTTCTGCCAGAGTTTCATGACCGAGCTGTACCGGCACATCGGCGCGCAGACCGACGTGCCGGCCGGGGACATCGGGGTGGGCGGCCGGGAGATCGGCTACCTGTTCGGCCAGTACAAGCGGATCACCAACCGCTACGAGTCGGGTGTGCTGACCGGCAAGGGGCTGGCGTACGGGGGCGCGCAGGTGCGGCGGGAGGCGACCGGTTACGGGGCGGTCTTCTTCGCCGAGGAGATGCTGCGGCAGACCGGCGACAGCCTGGACGGCAAGCGGGTGGTGGTCTCCGGTTCCGGCAACGTGGCCATCTACGCGATCGAGAAGGTGCACCAGCTCGGCGGCACGGTGGTGGCCTGCTCCGATTCGGACGGCTACGTGCTGGACGAGAAGGGAATCGACCTGGCCCTGCTCCGTGAGCTGAAGGAGGAGCGCCGGGCCCGGCTCGACGACTACGTGCGGCACGTGCCGCACGCGGTGGCGGTCTCCGGCCGTACCGTCTGGGAGGTGCCCTGCGATCTGGCGCTGCCCTGCGCGACGCAGAACGAGATCGGCGGCGCGGAGGCCGCGGCGCTGGTGGCCGGCGGCTGTGTCGCGGTGGTCGAGGGGGCGAACATGCCCACCACGCCGGAGGCGGTGCGGATCCTGGGCCGGGCCGGGGTGCGGTTCGCCCCGGGCAAGGCCGCGAACGCCGGCGGGGTGGCGGTGAGCGCGCTGGAGATGCAGCAGAACGCCAGCCGCGACTCGTGGACGTTCGCCCAGTCGGAGCAGCGGCTGCGCGAGACGATGCGGGACATCCACGCCCGCTGCTGGGCGACCGCGGAGGAGTACGGCCTGCCGGGTGACTACGTGGCCGGCGCGAACATCAACGGCTTCCGGCGGGTGGCGGAGGCGATGCTGGCGCACGGTCTGGTGTGAGGGGCCACTGTGGGCGGACCGGCTGGAACTGGCTGACCGTTCGGTCAGTCAACGATTGACAGGCTTCGAGGCCGCGTCCTAGGTTCAGGGCGCTACCGGCCGGTAGGCATCCGTCCCGCCTGGCCGCCCCGGTCCGGGGCGGCACCCGTCCCCGGGGGAGCACCGATGCTGACCTCATCCACCCGCCTCCTGCGCCGGCTGCTCGCCGCCGGCGCGACCCTCACCCTCGCGGTCGGCCTCGCCGGCGCCGCGCCCGCCGTCGCCGCCGAGCGCGACGACGGCACCCAGCCCCTGCCCGGCTACACCATCAGCAATCCGCCGCTGGCACCACTGGTGATCGACGGCGCCACCACCACCGTCCGGCAGGGCGTGCACGCGCACGCCGGCTTCATCATCGAGACCCCCGCCAGGTGGAACGGCGACCTGGTGATGTGGGCGCACGGCTACCGCGGGCAGGGCACCGTGCTCTCCCCCGAGCCGCCCGCCTACGACCTGCGCCAGCGGATGCTGGCGCAGGGGTACGCCTGGGCGTCGTCCTCCTACGACCGCAACGGCTACGACATCCGCTCCGGCGTGCTCGGCACCCGCGAGCTGGCCGACTTCTTCGCCGACACGGTGAAGCGGCCCCGGCGGGTGCTCATCGCCGGCGTCTCGATGGGCGGGCACATCATCGGGCGCTCCCTGGAGCAGTACCCGGGCTACTACGACGGCGCGCTGCCGATGTGCGGGGTGCTCGGCGACCAGGAGCTGTTCGACTTCTTCCTCGACTACAACCTGGTCGCGCAGGCGCTCGCCGGGGTGCGCGCGTACCCGACGCCGGACGACTACCTGACCAACGCGGTGCCGCGGATCCAGGTGGCGCTCGGGCTCGCCGACCTGAAGCCGGGCGGCCCGGACACCACCAACGACCTCGGCAAGCAACTGCGGGCCGTCACGGTCGAGCGGTCCGGCGGCCCGCGGCCCGGCGCCGACGCCGCCTTCGCGGTCTGGAAGGACTTCCTGTTCAGCATCACCGTCACCGACGGCGGGGACTCCCCCGCCCAACGGCCGGGCCAGCTCGCCACGAACCTGCTCACCCGGTACTCCCCGAACAGCCCCGTGAACGTCAACGCCACCGTGCAGCGGGTCGCGCCGGAGAACCTGTGGCAGCGGCTGTCCCCGACGCTGACCGAGGTGCCGCGGATCAGCGGCCGGCCCACCGTGCCGGTGCTCAGCCTGCACGACCTGGGCGACCTGTTCGTGCCGTTCGGCATGGAGCAGGCCTACGCCCGGGATGTCGCGTGGCACGGTCGCAGCCGGCTGGTCGTGCAGCGGGCGATCCGGGCCGCGCAGCACTGCGAGTTCAGCCCGGCCGAGGCCGGCGCCGCCTGGGACGACCTGGTCTCCTGGGTACGCACCGGCAAGCGCCCGGCCGGCGACGCGGTCACCGACCGGAAGGCGGTGGCGGCGCCGGACTTCGGCTGCCGGTTCAGCGACCCGGCCGCCTGGACGGCCGGCTCGGGAACCCGCCGCCTGTACGCGCCCTGCTGACCGCCCGCCAGACCCGCCGCCGGCCGGCGCCCCGCATCCCGGGGTGCCGGCCGGCGGCCGGTCCGCTCGGCGGCGTCAGCGGTCGTCGGGCTCCTCAGGGCTCCACCAGCCGCCCCGGTAGAGGGTGCCGCGGGGCGGCTCGGCCGGAGTGGGGCGGGGGCGGCGCGCCCGGCGTACCCGGCTGAACACGAACCAGCCGACCGCGCCCACGCAGGCCGCGATGACCACGTTCTGCACCGTCCCGACGTACGACTCCACGACGTGCCAGTTCTCGCCGAGCAGGTAGCCGGCCAGCACGAACGTGCTGTTCCAGATGAGGCTGCCCAGCGAGGTGAAGAGCAGGAAGACCGGCACGGGCATCCGTTCCACGCCGGCCGGGATCGAGACGAGACTGCGGAAGATCGGAATCATCCGGCCGAAGAACACCGCCTTGACGCCGTGCCGGAGGAACCACGCCTCGGTGCGGTCGACGTCCTCCAGCTTGACAAGTGGCAGCCGGCCCACGAGGGCCCGCATCCGGTCCCGGCCCAGAGCCGCGCCGATCTGGTAGAGGGCCAGCGCTCCCAGCACCGACCCGAGGGTCGTCCACGCGATGGCACCGACCAGGCTCATCCGCCCCTGGCTGGCCGTGAACCCGGCCAGCGGCAGGATCACCTCGCTGGGGATGGGCGGGAAGAGGTTCTCCAGGGCCACCGCGAGGCCGGCCCCGGGGCCGCCGAGCCGTTCGACCAGGCCGGTGACCCAGCCGACGGGTCCTTCGCCGGCCGGCTCCGCGGCACGCGGGGCCGCCACCCGGGGACCGACGAGGAGTTGCGCGTTTCCGATCATCCGACAACGTTACGAGGGGACGGGACCGGCGACCACGAAAACCTCCGCGGGCGGGGACCTGGTCCGGCGTCCGGTCCGGACGGGCGGCGTCGGACCGGTGACCTACGGTGGTCCGGTGGGGCGGCCGTGCCCCGGGGACGGGGAGCCGATGACGGGCAGCATGCCGGGTGACCGGGAACGGCCCGGGACGACGGGTGGCGGGCCGGTGATCGGGCGGGTGGCGCGCATCCGGCGTTACCCGGTGAAGTCGCTGCTGGGTGAGGACCTCGACGCCGCCGCCGTGGACGAGGCCGGCTTGGCCGGGGACCGGCGGCTGGCCCTGCTGCACCGGGAGACCGGGCGGGTGGCGAGCGCGAAGAACCCGTACCGGTGGCGGGCGCTGACCACGCTGGCGGCCACCGGCGGCGACGGCTCGGTGCGGATCACGCTGCCCGACGGCCGCAGCGTGTCGGCCGGCGACGACGGGGTGGACGACGTGCTGTCCACGGTGCTCGGTGAGCCGGTGACGCTGGTCGACACCCCGCCGCCGGACGCGGTGCTCGAACGATCCCGCCCCGAGGAGGTGCTCGCCGGCGGGGTGGCCGTGCCGGTGCCCGTGGAGGAGGGGCGGCTCGGGGGGGCGGCGCCGCCGGGCGGTTTCGTCGACTTCGCCCCGGTGCACCTGCTGACCACCGCGACGCTGCGCCGGGTCGGGGCGGAGCTGCCCGCCGGCACGGTGGACCCGGTGCGCTACCGGCCGAACCTGGTGCTGGACACCGGCGGCGCCGGGTTCGAGGAGAACGACTGGCCGGGCCGGGAGCTGCGGATCGGCGCCGAGCTGGTGCTGCGGGTGCTGGCACCGACACCCCGCTGCGCGGTGCCGACCCTGGCGCACGGCACGCTCCCCCGCGAGCCGGAGGCGCTGCGCGTACCGGCCCGGCTGAACCGGGTGGTGCCGCTGGCCGGGCTGGCGCCGCAGCCGTGCGTCGGCGCGTACGCGCAGGTGGTGCGTGCCGGGCGGATCCGGGCGGGTGATCCGGTCCGGCTGGCCTGAGCCGGGCGGCTCAGCCCTCGCCCCGGCCGCCCTCGCGCAGCCCCGCGTAGGCGTCGAGCAGGTCCTGGAGGGCGGCGGCGGTGCCGTTGTCGAGCTTGCCGTCCTCGGCCAGGTCGTCGATCCGCTCCCGCAGGTCCTCGGCCCGCTTGGCCCGGTCCCTGGGCTTGCCGCGCTCCAACTGGGCGGCCTTCTCGCGCAGGTCGTTCGCGGTCTTCCGGTCGAGCCGGCCCTCGGCCACCGCCCGGTCGAGCACGTCGGCGAACTGCCCGGCGAGCTGGCGCAGGGTCACCGGCGCCGGCCGGGTGGCGGCCGGGCCGGAGGTGGCCGGCGCGGACGGCTTCGACGGGCTGGGCTCCTCGGCCGGCCCCGTGCCGGTCGCGGGACCGGTCGACAACCCGACGACCGGCCCGGCATCCGTCGGGGCGTCGGGGTCGTGATCGAGCAGCAGGGTGCCGACCAGGGCGAGCAGCAGCACCACCCCGGCGGCGACGAGCGCCCCGACGAGCCGGTTCGACCGGGCGGCCGGCCGCGCGGGCGGCGGCGGGACCGGGCGGGGCGCCCGCTCGATCAGCGTCGGCGGGTGCTCCGGACGGGACACCGTGGGCAGGATCGCGGTGGGCGGGTCGGCGGGGCGGCCGGCGCCCAGCCGGGTGGCGAGCTGGGCGGCGGTGGGCCGGCGCGCCGGGTCCACGGCCAGGCAGGCCAGGGTGAGCTCGGCGACGTCGGCGGGCAGCCCGGGGATGCGCAGCGGCGGCACCGGGGGGCGGCGGGCCTGCACGTCGAGCACGTCGTCCCAGGTCTGCACCGGCAGCGGGGCGCGCCCGGTGAGGGTGCGGTAGAGCAGGGCACCGAGGGCGTACACGTCGCTGGCCGGGTTCGCCGGGCCGGGGGTCATCCGTTCCGGCGCGAAGTACGCCGGGGTGCCCATCAGCAGTTCGCCGGTCTGCCCGGCGAGGGGGTGCCGGGGCCCGGCCAGGGTGGCGATGCCGAAGTCGAGCACCTTCGCCCCGGTCTCGGTGAGCATCACGTTGCCGGGCTTGATGTCGCGGTGCACCACGCCGATCCGGTGCGCGGCGGCCAGGGCGGCGGCGATCTGCCCGGCCAGCCGGACGGCCTCCGGCCAGGCGAGCGGCCCCGCGGTCAGCCGGTCGGTGAGGGTCTGGCCCTCGACCAGCTCCATGACCAGGTAGGGCACGACCGAGGCGTCGGGGAGAGTCGCCTCGCCGTAGTCGTACACCTGGGTCACGTGCGGGTGGGTGAGCCGCGCCGCGGCACGGGCCTCGCGCTGGATGGTGGCGCGCAGCTGCGGGTCGGCGGCGAGCTGGGTGGCGAGGGCCTTGACCGCGACGGGGCGGTGCAGCACCTCGTCGTCGGCCCGCCACACCTCGGACATCCCGCCGAGCCCGATGCGCTCGCGCAGGACGTACCGGTCGTGCAGCCGGAGCGAGGGCGTGAACGGCGACATGGTGGTCCAGTGTGCCTGGCCGGAGGGGCGGCGCACCAACCCGGTGCCCGGTTCCGCGCCGATCGGGCGCTTCTCGACCGAACGGGGCGCCGGCCGGGTGGTGTGGGCCACCCGGCCGGGTGGTCGACCGGGGTCAGGACCCGCAGGTGGGCATCGCGGCCGGGCGGGGCTCCATCCGGTCGGCGAGGCGGCGCAGGGCCGCCGCGGCGGCCAGCCGGGTGGGCGCCAGCCGGGGCGCGCGGGGCCGGTCGGGACGGACCGGGGCGTCGGGGCGGGCGGAGTTCACGTGCCGCGTCACGGCGTCGACGGCGAGGACGAATCCGGTGGGCTGTTCCATGGTCAACTCCTGGGGACGGGACCGGTGGAGGTCCGGATGACGAGGTCGGTGGGGAGCAGGAGGTGGCCGGCGGCCGGGTCGGCCGGCGGCTCCAGCAGCAGCGCGGCGGCGAGCCGGCCCTTCTCCTCGGCCGGCTGCCGGACGGTGGTCAGCCCCGCGGCGGCGGCCTCGGCGACGTCGTCGAAGCCGGTGACCGAGAGGCCCGAATGCGGGCCGGCCGCGTCGAGCACTCCGAGCGCCAACACGTCGGAGCAGGCCAGCACGGCCGTCGGCGGGTCGTCGCCGGCCAGCACCGGTGCGATGGCCGCGGCGCCGGCGGCCCGGCTGTTGCCGGCGGCGTTGACCACCGTGATCTCCGGCCAGGGAACACCGACCGCGGCGAACGCGTCGGCGAAGCCGGTGAGCCGGCCGTGGGTCGTGGGGTGGGGGGCGTCGCCGGGAGCGGCCAGCCGCAGCGGCCCGGGCGGCGCGTCGGGCAGCACGGTGTCGCCGAGCAGGGCCACCCGCCGGTGCCCGAGGCCGGCGACGTGGTCGGCGACGGACCGGGCGGCGGCGCGCTCGTCGATGCCGACGAAGCGGTCGGCGGGGCCGGCCGCGGCGGGTGGGGCGGTGGTCACGAGGGGCAGCCCCCGGTCGCGGATCGCCCCGAGCACGTGCTCCTCGTCGCCGACGCAGTAGACGCAGAAGCCGTCGACCGCGGCGTTGTCGACGGCGGCCCGGGCCCCTGCGCGGTCGCGGGGCAGGGGCACCAGCAGCAGGCTGGCGCCGTGCTGCTCGGCCGCCTGGCCGACACCGGCGAGGAAGCGCACCGCGAACGGGTCGGTGAAGGCGTAGGACAGCTCGGAGGTGAACAGGACGCCGATCGCGCCGACGAAGCCGCGGCGCAGCGAGCGGGCGGTCGGGTCGGGGCCCGGGTAGCCGAGGCGGCGCGCGGCGTCGAGGATCTTCGTCCGCAGGGTGGCGGACAGCTGGTCCGGCCGGCTGTAGGCGTTGGAGACGGTGCTGCGGGAGACACCCACCGCGTTCGCGACGTCCTGCAGGGTCGGCTTCACCGGTCTGCCCTTCTGGATCGATTCAGTACTAGATCGATTCAGAAGCTACTCCGCCGCTCGGCGGACGTCAATGGGAAACCGTCCCGGTCAGGCCGGGTAGAGCTCGTCCCGGATGCGGGCCAGCAGCTCGGGGGTGTGCCCGGGCGGCGCGGCCTCGCCGCAGAGCCGCTCCATCGCCGTCCCGTAGTGGTCGAGGTCGTCGCGCTTGTCCAGATAGACCGCGCTGGTCAACTGCTCGATGTAGACGATGTCCGGCAGGTCCTGGTCGCCGAAGCGCAGGATGCTGAAGGCCCCACCGGCGGCCGCGTGCCCGCCGGCGTCGAACGGGACGATCTGGAGCCGGACGTGCGGCGCGGCGGTCGCCTCGATGAGCGCGTCCACCTGCTCGCGCATCACGGCGGCGCCGCCGACCGGCCGCCGGAGCACCGCCTCGTCGAGCACCGCCCAGAGCTGCGGCGGATCGCCGCGGCGCAGCAGTCCCTGGCGTTCCATCCGCAGGCGCACGCGCCGGTCGACCTCCGCCGGCGGCGCGTCGTGGTGGCCCAGCAGGACCACCGCCCGGGCGTACGCGGGGGTCTGCAGCAGCCCCGGGACGAACTGCACCTCGTACGTCCGGATCAGCGTGGCGGCGGCCTCCAGCCCCAGGTAGGACTGGAACCAGGAGGGAAGCACGTCACCGTAGCGCTGCCACCAGCCGGGGCTGTTCGCGTCGCGGGCCAGCCTCAGCAGCGCCGCCCGCTCGTCGGCCGCGGTGACGCCGTAGAGGGTGAGCAGGTCGGCGACGTCGCGCTCCTTGAAGCCGACCCGGCCCAGCTCCATCCGGCTGATCTTGGATTCGGAGGAGCGGATCTCCCAGCCGGCGCTCTCCCGGCTCACCCCGGCGCCCTCCCGGAGCCGGCGCAGCCGCACCCCGAGCAGCATGCGCAGCACGGTCGGACCGCTGGTCGGGCCTCCCTCGACGGGCACCGTCGTCACCTGGCCGTCCTTCGCCGACTGTCCACGCCGGACGCCCCAGCCCGGCGAGGAGTAAGCATGCCATGGACCGACAGTGAGGTGAACTCCTCCGGACGGAGGATGCGATCCCGTCAGCGGGACGGCGGCCGAGCGATCAGGTGGTCGAAGTCGCCGTCGCGGGCGCCGAGCACGAACGCCGCGATCTCGTCGACCGTGTAGATGAGCGCCGGCCCCTCGGGGTGGCGGGAGTTGCGCACCGCGATGCCGCCGCCGTCGGGCAGCTCGGCCAGCTCGACGCAGTTGCCGCTCGGGTTGCTGCGCCGACTCTTCAGCCACCGCACCGGCGGCAGCTCGGAGGTGGGTACGCCGTTCGCGGGGTGGGGCACAGGGGCGTCCTTCGTGGGAAGAGCCAGCCGATGCCGCGGGGAGGAGCGGTGGGTGGCGACGGAGGGCTGTCGACAGAGGACGGATGCACGTGCATCTGCTATTGCATCTGCAATGGACAGCGAGCATGATATCGCACGTGCGGTGTACCCGGACGTTCACGTTCGGTTACCCGGATCCCGGTTGCGAGCAGACAGAACAGGTCCGGCCCGGCACCGTCCGGCGAGGCCGGGGCCGCGGTGAGGGAGGGCGCGTGCCGGATCCGATGACCGTCGCGTCCGGCATCTCCGCGGCTGGCGCCCTGGTCTCCGCCTGGCAACTCCGCCGCCGGGCGCTGCGCGCCGAGGCCGAGATCGAGCTGCTCCACGCCGAGCTCGCGGCCGAGCGGCACGCCGCCAGCCACGACCCGCTCACCGGGCTGCCCAACCGGCGGGCCTTCTTCCGGCTGGCCGCCACCCTGCTCACCGACGCCGCCGGCAAGCCGCTCGTGGCGATCGTGCTCGACCTCGACGACTTCAAGCAGGTCAACGACCGCTACGGCCACGCCGCGGGCGACCAGGTGCTGGTCAGCGTGGCGCAGCGGCTGGCCGCGTTCGCCGGGGACAACCTCGTCGCCCGGCTCGGCGGCGACGAGTTCGCCGGCCTGCTGGTCAGCCCGACGGTGGACCGGCGCTGGATCGAGCACGCCACCCGCCGGCTCTGCGAGGCGCTCGCCGCGCCCATCCCGCTGGGCGCCCGCAGCGTCCGGGTGACCGCCTCGGTGGGGCTCGCCCCGGTGCACGGCCCCACCCAGCTCACCGACGCGCTGTGCCGGGCCGACGCGGCCATGTACCAGGCGAAGACGGTCGGCGCCGCCCGCGCGGCCCGCCAACTCGTCGGCGAGTGCTGACCCGCCGTCAGCGCCAGCCGTAGCCGGCGCGCAGCGCCTGGCCCACCCGGTCGAACCGGCGCCGGTCCAGCACGGCACCCTCCCGGCGGATGCTGTCCTCGCGCATGGTGAGCACCCGGTCCAGGCGGACCCAGCTCGGCCGCTGGTCCCGGTCCCACTCCCCCGGGCCCAGCGCCAGCCAGTGCCGCTGGCCGTCGCGGTCGCTCTGGCTGGACAGCATGAGCCCGAACAGTGTGCGGCTCTGCCGGCCCACCACCAGCACCGGGCGGTCCTTGCCCTGGCGCGGATCGTCCTCGTACGGCACCCAGGTCCAGACGATCTCCCCCGGGTCCGCCTGCCCGTCCGGCTCCGGCGCGTACGCCAGCTCGCGCCGCTGCAGCACGGTGACCTGGCGGCGCCGGGCGACCTGGGCCGGGATCGGTCGGGCGGTACCTGCGGGCGCGGCGGCGCCCCCGGCGATCCGGCCGAGCCGCGACGCCACGTTCCTCAACAGACCTGCCACGGCGGGCAGCCTATCCTCCGCTCCGGGACGGGCGCGCGGCGGCGGAGGTGGGGAATCCGGTGGCCCCGCCGGCTGGCGGTCCGCCACGATGCCCCGGTGACCTTTCCCCGTCATCAGGTCCGGGCCGCGTTCACCGCCGACACCGTCACCGTCTACCAGGCGTACCGGCCGGAGATCGCCGACGCGGCGCTGGCCGCCGGCCGGTTCGTGCCGCCGTTCAAGCGGGAGCGGATGACCTGGATCAAGCCCTCGTTCCGGTGGATGATGTACCGCTGCGGCTGGGCCCTCAAGCCGGGCCAGGAACGGGTGCTCGCGGTCGAGATCACCCGCTCCGGCTTCGAGTGGGCGCTCGCGCACGCCTGCCTCAGCGGCTACGACCCGCGGCGGCACCCGGACCGGGACAGCTGGCGGCGGCAGCTGCGCACCAGCCCGGTACGGGTGCAGTGGGACCCGGAACGGTCGCTGCGGCTCGCCCCGCTGTCGTACCGGTCGGTGCAGGTGGGGCTGGCCGGCGAAGCGGCGCGCCGCTACGTCGACGAGTGGCTGGTCGGCCTCACCCACGTCACGCCGCTGGCCCGGGCGGTGCACGCCCGCCTCACCGCCGGCGACGAGCCCGGCGCGACCGCGCTGTTGCCGGTCGAGCGACCGTACCCGCTGCCGGTCGAGGTGGCCCAGGTGATCGACGCCGCTTCGGACTGAACCGCCGGGGCCGCCCGGAGTCACGCCGTACCGGTCGAACAATTGGGTTGTTCAACGGTGGTGCACGACCGACCATGGTCGGCGTGGTGGGAGATCGGGTGTGAGGACGCCTCTGCAGGGCGGGCTCCCGCCGATCGGCGCGGTGGTCGGCGCCGTCGTGGAGGTCGCCTGCGACGAGTCCGGATTCTCGGGCACCAACCTGCTCCACTCGGCCAGCCCGGTGATCACCCACGCGAGCGTCGACCTGGACGTGGACGAGGCCGTCGGGCTGATCACCGCGCTGCGGTCCGGGTTCCGGTTCTCGCCGCACGAGCTCAAGTCCGGGCAGTTCCTTCGCGGCCCGGGAGCGGCCGAGGCGCGGGTGTGGTTCCTCGGGGCGCTGGAGGGACGCGCGTCCGTCCAGCTCGTCGACAAGGAGTTCTTCCTCGTCACCCGGATCGTCGACCTGCTGCTGACCGAGCCGTCGTACGTGGCCGGCACCCGCCTGGCGCAGGATCACCGTCCGGCCGCCCTCGCCCTGTACCGGGCGGGGCGCTCGGCCGGAAGTGACTGGGGCGCCTTCCTGACGGCCTTCGTCGACCTGGTCCGTACCAAACGCCGGCATCCGGATCGCCGGACCGTGCAGCGGTTCTTCGCGGCCCGGGACGCGCTGGCCCGGGCCGGCCTCGGCACCCGGGGCGAGGACGTCCTCGACGGGCTCGACCCGGCCCGCGTGTGGTCCGTGGTGACCAGGCTCGACAACGACGACCGGTCGATCCCGCCGCCGCTGGAACCGATGCTGCCGGCGCTGGCGGAGACGGTCCTGTCCTGGAGCGGCGGACAGCGGCAGGTGCTGGTGACCCACGACGAGCAGAGCGCCCTCACGGCCGACCGGTTGACCCGTCTCCGGCAGGCGCTGGCCGACCACGGCACAGCACCGGCCGCCGCCGACACGGTCGGGGCGTTGCCGGCCGGAGTGTCGCCCCTGGCCGGGCTCGTGATGGTCGACTCCCGCGACGATCCACGGGTCCAGGTCGCCGACCTCCTTGCGGGGGTGGCGCGGAGGTCGCCGGCGATCAGGACCGACGCCATGCTTCAGCCGCTGCTGTCCCCGACGTCGCTGCACGACCCCGAACTGTGAGGCGGGGAGGACATCCCGACCCCGGTTGACGGCGACGAGGAAACAAGGCGACACCCGAGCTGTCGTTGATCGGTCTTCGGGTGGTCGCCGGGTGCCGCACAGTGACCCCATGAACCGTCCGGCCGTGTTCCTCGCCGATCCGCCGCAGAGCCCGGCGGTGACCGCCGCCTACGAGGGGGACCTCACCTCCGACGGCTACGTCAACAACCTCACCCGGGTCTGGTGCTGGCGTCCTGACGTGCTGGCGTCCTTCCAGGACCTGCGTGCCGATCTCCTGGCCGACTCGGGCCTGTCGCCCCGCGAGGTGGCCGTGCTGGTCGCCGCCACTGCCGCCGCCCGCGGCGACGCCTACTGCGCGCTGGCCTGGGGTGCCCGGCTGGCCGACCTCAGCGACGAGGCGACCGCGGCACAGGTGCTGCGCGGTGCCGACGGTGACCTGTCCGAGCGGGAGAACGCGCTGGCCGCCTGGTCCCGTCAGGTCGTCCGGGATCCGAATGCCGCGACCGAGGCCCACGTGGAGCGCCTGCGCGACGCGGGCCTCAGCGACCAGGAGATCTTCGAGGCGACCACCCTGATCGCGTTCCGGCTGGCGTTCTCCACCGTCAACGACGCGCTCGGAGCACGCCCGGATCCGCAGCTCGCGGAGAGGGCGCCCCGGCTCGTCCGCGAAGCCGTCACCTTCGGCCGCCAGGTCTAGGCGCACACGTCCCCGGCCCCACCGACAGCGGCGCCGGGTGGCGCGGGCGTCGGCGAAGCCCCGATCCGACGGGTCCGGTCCGGCAGCGCGACGAGCACCTCACCGGGCGCCGGCGGCAGGTTCTCCGGCGGCGTCGAGGGTCTGCCGGCGCATCGGGGAGCGCAGGATCGGCACCCACACCAGCGCGAGCGCGGCGCAGGCCACCCAGGTGGCGGCGCGCGGACCAGCGTGGTCACCGACGTACGCCGCCGTCGCCGCGCCGAGCGTGAGCGCGCCACTGAACATCACGCGCAGGGTGCCGTTGACGCGTCCCAGGAGCCCTGCTGGCGTGACGTGCTGGCGGAAGGACATCAGGACCACGGCGTCGAACCCGACCTTGAAGATCACCAGTGCCCACGCCGCCGCGGCGAGCGGCCCGGGCACGGGCTGACCGACGAGCGGCAGCACGAGCGAGACCGGGGCGATGGCCAGCCCGATCGCGAGCACCGAGCGGCCGGCGCCGAGGACTCTCGACAACCGCTCCCCGCAGAACACCCCGAGCAGGCCACCGATTCCGCCGGCACCGAGGAAGAGGCCCAGTTGGCTCTCCGACCAGTGCAGTTCCTGCACCAGGAGAAGCGGCAGCATCGCCACCGTGCCCGCGGTCGCGAAGTTCACCAGCGCGCCGGCCACGGCGATCGCCCGCAGGGTGTGGTTACGCCGGACGAACGACAGGCCTTCCCGCACCTCGACCGCGAGCGAGCCTCGTCCGACGTCGACCCGGCGCGGCTCCGGCCGCTCGATGCGGCGGATCCAGAGCGCCGACCACAGGTAGCCGAGCGCCGTTGCGGCCAGGACCGCCGCCGCTGTCGACAGGCCGATCAGCCAGCCGGCCAGCACGGGGCCGCCGATCAACGCCATCTGGTCCACGACGCCGAGCCGCCCGTTGGCCGCGACCAGGCGCCCGCCGTCCCCGCCACCGAGAAGGTCCGGCAGGTGACTCTGCATCGCGACGTCGAAGAAGACGGTCGCGACGCCGTTGAGGAACACCACCACCCAGAGCTGCGTCATGGTCAGGGCGGAAGCCGCGGCAGCGACCGGTACCGAGCCGATCAGCACGAACCGGGCCAGATCCATGGCGACCATTACCGGGCGACGGGCAACCCGGTCCAGCCATGCGCCCGCTGGCAGCCCGAGCAGCAGGAACGGAGCGGTACCCGCGGCGGCCAACGAACCCGCCGCGCCCGGCCCGGCGCCGAGCGACGTGATCGCGACGAGCGGAACAGCCACCTTGGCGATGTGGAAGCCCCATTTCGCCGCGACCGCGGCGACGAGGTAGCGAGCGAAGTCGCGGGGCAGGGACCGGGCAGCGGCGTGCCCGCGACGGGAGGCGTACTGGATCGACATGCCCGGACCTTCGGCGCCGGCCGCCCCCGTGCGCCAACGATTCACACTACGGTGAATCCTCGTGGAGCCGGTCTGATGCTGCGAATGTCGTTGTCCCTGGCCGATCTCGCGAGCGTCAGGTTCGCGATCTCCCCCGCCTGGGAGATCGTCGCGAGCCTGCGTGTCCTCCGCGATCCCGGTGCGCACGCCGTGCACCTGCCCTGGGTGACCCGGCACCGGGCCACGGTGCTGGCCGCACCCGACCTGCGTCAGCTGCGCGACCTGGTGATCGCGCCGGAGCGGCACCTGCCCGGCTTCCTCGCGCCGGCGCCCCACTCACCGGTCGCCGAGCCCGACGCGGAGTTCGCGGCGGTGCGGGAGACGCCGGCGGCCGTCGTGCGCGAGGAACTGGACGCGGTGTACGGCGACCGGCTGCCGGCCGCACTGTCGGACCTGCGCCGCGCCCCCCGCCGTACCCTGCCGATGATCGTCGCCCAGATGCGGACCTACTGGGGCCTCGCGCTGGCCCCGCACTGGGGTCGGATGCGCGGGATCCTGGAGGGCGACGTGATGTTCCGGGCGCGGCGGCTGGCGGACGACGGTCCGCAGCGGATGTTCCCCGAACTCGATCCCGCGATCTCGTGGTCCGACGACGTCCTGTCCGTGGACCGGCCGGGTCTGGACCGGGACTACGAACTCGGCGGTCGCGGCCTGGTGCTCGTGCCGTCGCTGTTCGCGTGGCCGACCGTCTTCGTCAAGGCGTCCGAGCCGTGGGCTCCGGTGCTGCGATATCCCACCCGGGGCGTGGGCTCGATGTGGCACAGCGACCCGCCCGCGGCCGATCTCGCCCCGGTGGTCGGCCGGGCTCGCGCAACCCTGCTGGTCGAGCTCACGACGCCGTCGACGACGACGTCGCTGGCCCGCCGCACCGGGCTGACCCCGAGCGGGGTCTCGGCCCACCTCACGCGGCTCGTGAACGCCGGCCTGGTCACCCGGCAGCGGGCCGGGCGCCTGGTCTACTACCTGCGTACCCCGCGAGGCGACGCGCTCCTCGGCGACTGATCCGGCCGGCGCACGCGCCGCCACCTCGCGGCTGTCCGGGCGCGACCGGGTCAGCCGGGGCGGCGGGCCAGGACGAGGGTGGTGCGCAGGTCGAGGACCACGGTGCCCCCGAACCCGTCGATCGTCGCGACGAGCGCGGCGAGCACGCGCTCGCGCAGCGCGGGCGGGCGGCGCAGCTGCGGCGAGAAGGTGGCGACCAGCCGCAGGTAGGCCGCGGTGTCCAGCGGCAGGTCCCGGCGGTACCGCGACGCCCGGACATCGGTGAAGAGGCCGCTGCCCGCGATGTCGTCGTGGAACCAGGTCTCGGGGCGGTCGGCCTGCCGTTGCGGGTCTGCCGACTCGAACGCCGCCCGGATGGCCGCCCGCTGGGCCTGGTCGACGTAGTCGTAGCGGTGGCCGAAGACGGCGAGGGTGCCACCGGGGCGCAACGCGTCGTGCGCGCGACGGTTGCGGGTGGCCGGGTCGAGCCAGTGCCAGGCCATGGCGCAGGCCAGCGCCGACACGCCGCCGGCCGGCGGCGTCCACTCCTCGAAGGCGACCGTCGCCACGTCGACCTGCGGGAAGCGTGCGGCCAGCACCGCCGCCATCCGGGCATCCGGCTCGACGCAGACGGTCGGCGCGCCGAGGCCGAGCAGGGTGGCGGTAGCCAGGCCGGTGCCGGCGCCCACCTCCGCCAGCAGGTCGGGCGTTCCGCCGTGGTAGGCGCGGATCGCCGCGACGATCTCCGCCGGATAGCCTGGGCGGGCCTCATGGTAGGCGCCGGCCACCTCGCCGAAGAGCTGCGACATGATCGCCATCATGGCAGGGCCGGCCGGTCGCCGCCGCCCCGACGGAGGGAGTGCCGTGGATCCGGAGCTGCCCGACGACCTGCCGTTGTTCGAACGGGAGGCGGTCCGGCTGGTGGTGCTGGACGCCACCGACCGGGTGCTGCTGTTCCACACCCGCGACCCGGACCATCCCGTGCTGGGCACCTGGTGGGAGCTGCCCGGCGGCGGGCTCGACCCCGGGGAGACCTACCTGGAGGCGGCGGTGCGGGAGCTGCGCGAGGAGGCCGGGATCGTGGTGGCGCCGGCGCAGGTGGGCGCGCCGACCTGGCGGCGGCGGGCCAGCTTCCGGCACCGGCAGCGGCGGCACCTCCAGGACGAGGTGGTCGTGCCGGTTCGGCTGCCCGGGCCGGGGCCGGACGTGGACGAGGCGGACCGGCTGGACTACGAGGTGGAGGACTACTTCGGGTTCCGCTGGTGGCCGGTGGCCGACGTGGTCGCCGACCGGCCGCGCTGCTACCCGGGGCGACTGCCGGAGCTGCTGCCGGCGTTCCTGGCCGGCGAGGAGATCGACGAGCCGTTCGAGCTGTGGTCCTGACGGGCGTGCCGTGAGCCGCGCCGACCGGCACAGTGGAGCGGTGAACCCACTCCACGCACCCCTGGCCCACTACGCCGAGCGGCTGCACCGCGCAGCCGGCGACGCCCACCACGTCGCCTCGCCGCTGGGCGCCTGGCTGCTGCTCGCGCTGACCGGTCCGGCGGCCACCGGCGAGGCCAGGGCGACCCTCACCGAGGCGCTCGGCACCGACGCGGACGACGCCGCCGCGGCGGCCCGCGCGCTGCTCGCCGAGCCGCACCCGCTGGTCGCCGCGGCCACCGCGCTGTGGGAGCGGACCCCGTTCGAGCAGCTGGCCGCCTGGCGGGCCGGCCTGCCGGAGCGCACCGAGCGGGGCCCGCTGCCCGACCAGGCGGCGCTGGACGCCTGGGCCCGGGTGCGCACCGGCGGCCTGATCGAGCGGTTCCCGGTCGCGGTCGCCCCGGACACCCTGCTGATCCTGGCCAGCGCCCTGGCCACCCGGGTGTCCTGGGCGGACCCGTTCGAGGTGGCCCCCGCCGCCGAGCTGGGAGCCGGCAGCGCCTGGGCCGGCCCGCTCCGGCGGGTGCTGCGCACGCCGCCGTGGGGGCACCGCTGCTGGGTGGCGGCCACCGACCGGGCCGGCGACGTGGCGGTGCACGCCGCGCCGGCGCGACCGGCGGACGGCGGGGCCGGCCTGCTGGTGGTGTCGGTGGCCGCCGCGCCGGAGGTGCCGGCGGTGGACGTGCTGGCGGCCGCACAGGAGCTGGCCGCGACGGCCGCCACCGTCCCGGCCGGGACGGAGCCGGGTCGCCGGTCGCTGTTCGACCTGCCGCTGGGCGAGACGGCGCTGTGGGCGCTGCGAGAGGAGCCGACCCGGACGTTCGCCCGGGACGGCCGCGAGGAGCGGGCCGCGGCGGTGCTGCCCTGCTGGTCGGCGGAGAGCCGGCACGACCTGACCCCGGCCGGGTTCGGTTTCGACGGCGCGGCGCGGGCGCTGGGCGCGCTGCTCGGGCTCGCGGAGCCGCCGTTCGAGGCGGTGCAGTCGGCGGTGGCCCGGTTCGGGCGGTACGGCTTCGAGGCCGCCGCGGTGACCGCGTTCGGCGTCGCGGCCGGGCTGCCGCCGGAGGGGGTCGCCCGGGTCGCGGAGCTGCGGTTCGGGCACCCGTACGCGGTGGTGGCGGTGGCCACCGACGAGGCGGGCGGGCCCTGGCACGGGCTGCCGGTCTACTCGGGATGGGTGGCCGAGCCGGCGGAACTGCCCGAGGACGAGGTGGCGGACTCGCCGCAGCGGTGGTGAGTGTGGGGGCCTCCGGTTGCCGCCGGAGGCCCCCACCGGCCTAGACGGCGACCTTCTCCCGCTCGGCGGCCCGGGCGGCGAGCCGCCGCTCCCGCTCCTGCGCGCCGATCAGGTCGTCGGGCAGGGAGTCCTCGACCTCCAGGTCGAAGCGGCGCAGCAGGCGGATCGCGAAGCCGCCCAGGGTGATGACGATCAGGGCCACCCCGAAGCAGACGTACGCGAAACCGATGCCGCGGCCCGGTCCGGTGCCGATCACCGCGCCCACCGACCCGGCCAGCGCCCCACCCGGGGCGAGCATCGGCTCGAACAGGGCGGTGGCGCCCGGCGCGAGCAGCGCGAACCCGATGGGCAGGGTGGACCAGGCGATGGTCTGGTTGAGGCTGAACACCCGGCCGTGGAAGCGCTGCGGCACCTTGACCTGGACGATGGTCGCGTAGATCGACTGCGCGGTGGTCATGGCCATGGCCAGCCAGCACATGCCCACGCAGATCATCGCGAGCGAGGCGTCCAGCCCGATCAGGACGCAGCCGATCGCGGTGCCCAGGTTGCCGATGAGCACGCCGATCATCCGCCGCTTGCGCGGCCCGCCCCACAGCGACATGAGCACGCCGCCGGCCACCGCGCCGACCGCCTCGGCGAGGGCCACCTGGGCCACCTGCGTCGGGCTCCCGAAGGACAGCACCAGCGGGGTGGTGAGCACCAGCGCGGGCGCCAGGAAGATGTTGCCCAGCGCGAAGTAGCCCAGCATCAGCCGGAAGCCGCGGTGCTGCCAGGAGTAGCGCATCCCGTTGGCGATGGCCACCAGCAGCCGCTCCCGGGGCCGCCAGCCGAGCAGGTCGGGGAAGCGGACCACGGCCAGGGTGAGCACGGCGACCACGTAGCTGGCCACGTCGATGAGCAGGATGCCCTTCAGGTCGATCGCGGCGAGCAGGCCGGCCGCGAAGACCGGCATGAGCAGGGTGGCCACGCCGGTGGAGAGCTGGGTGATGCCCATGGCGTGGCCGAGGTAGCGCTTCGGCACGAGCTGGGGCACCGCCGACTGGAACGCGATCCGCTGGAACGACCCGGCGACGGAGCTGAGCGCGACAAGCAGGTAGATGTGCCAGAGCACCAGGTTGTCGGTCCACAGCAGACTCGCCAGGACCAGCTGGATCGAACCGGCCACGGAGCTGGCCAGCATCATGATCCGGCGCCGGCTGACCCGGTCGACGATGGCGCCGGCCACCGGGAGCATGAGCACGCCGCAGATCAGCGCGAGCGCCCAGAGCAGTCCCAGGTCGGCCACCGACCCGGTCCGGTTGAACAGCCAGATCGGCAGGGCGAACGCGGTCAGCGCCGAGCCGGTGCTGGAGACGAGCTGCCCGACGGTGATCGACAGGAAGCGGGCCATGCTCGGCTTGACCGTCGTGGCCGCCGGCCGTTCCTCCTGGCCGACCCGGAGCCGGTCGAGGACCGCCCAGCCGGCGTCCTCGCCGCGGGCCTGCGGGCCGAGGTCGGTGACGTCCCCGGCGACCACGGCCGGGTGCACCCGGGTGACGATCTCGGCCAGCTCCTCGGCCCGGTACTTCAGGAAGAAGTGCCCGGCCTGGTCGAGGACGACCAGCCCGAGGGTGTCGCTGAGGAACTGCCACTCGGCGTACCGCTCGCGGTAGTAGTCGGTGACCGGGTCCTCGGAGCCGACCACCGAGATGATCGGGGCGCGCAGCTTCGTGGCCCGCTGGTCGAGCAGCCGGGTGAAGTACTCCTCCGAGGCGCGGGAGTCGGCGCGCATGTTGCTGATGATCCGGTCGGCCTGCTCCGGGTCCAGCTCGTCGGTGTCCACGCCCATCGACTTGAGCCAGCTGGCGTAGTGCTTGTTGCTGCGCAGCTGTTCGAGCCGGTTGCGGGCGGCCGCGAAGAGGCCCTTCGGGCGGGCGAACGGGAACATCGCCCCGATGTAGACGGCGTCGAGGTCCCGCCCGGCCGCCTCGACCTTGCGGGCCACCTCGGCGACGATGGCGCTGCCCACGCCGCAGTGGCCGTAGAGGGCCAGCGGCCCCTCGACCCGTTCCAGGATCTCCTCGGCCACCCGGGTGGTCAGCTCGTCGAACGGCAGCGCGTCCTCGCTGAGGCCGACGTCGTGGCCGGGGATGGCCAGGGACCACAGCGCGTGCCCGGCCGGCAGCGCGTCGGCGAGCGGCTGGTAGACGATGGCGCTGCCGCCGCCGTACGGGACGCAGACGTAGGTGAGCACCCGCTGGCCGGCGGGAATCGGCTTGGTCAGCTCGTAGAGCAGCCGGCGCGGGCCGGCCTCGGCGGCGTCGCCGGAGATGAACGCGGCCAGCTCGCGGATCGTCCGCTGCTGGAACAGGTCCATGACGCCGACCGCCCGGCCGCCCAGCTCCGCCTTGCGGATCTTCGCAACCACCTGGGTGGCGAGCATGGAGTGCCCGCCCAGGTCGAAGAAGTCGTCGTCGATGCCGAGCGTGTCGACGCCGAGCACCTCGGACCAGATGGCGGCGAGCGCCCGCTCGGTGTCGTCGCGCGGCTCGACCAGGGCCACCGACGCCTCGCGGGTGACCACCGGCGCGGGCAGCGCCTTGCGGTCGAGCTTGCCGTTCGGGGTCAGCGGCAGCGCGTCGAGGGTGACGAACGCGGCCGGCACCATGTATTCCGGCAGGGTGTCCTTGAGCGCCGCCTTCAGCGCCGCGTGCTCGGCCGGCCCGACCAGGTACGCGGTGAGCCGCTTGTCGCCGGGACTGTCCTCGCGGACGATCACCGCGGCCTCGGTCACCCCGGGCTGCTCGCGCAGCGCGCTCTCGATCTCGCCCAGCTCGATGCGCAGGCCGCGCAGCTTGACCTGGTGGTCGATCCGGCCGAGGAACTCGATGACCCCGGTCCCGTCCGGCCCGACGACCCAGCGGGCCAGGTCGCCGGTGCGGTAGAGCCGGGCGCCCGGCTCACCGGAGAAGGGGTCGGGGACGAACTTCTCGGCGGTCAGCGCCGGCCGGCGGTGGTAGCCGCGGGCCAGCCCGACACCGCCGATGTGCAGCTCCCCGGCCACTCCGACGGGGCATTCGGCGCCGGCCGGGTCGAGCACGTGCAGCCGCAGGTTGGCGATCGGCGCGCCGATCGGCACGCTCGCGGCCGCGGCCAGCCGGGCCGGGTCGCAGTGCCAGGCCGTGACGTCGATGGCCGCCTCGGTCGGGCCGTACAGGTTGTGCAGCCCGCACCAGGGCAGCCGGGCGGTGAAGTCGAGCGCGGAGGCCAGCGGCAGTTCCTCGCCGGAGCAGATCACCCGGCGCAGCGCGGTGGCCTCCTCGATGCCGTCTTCGCCGAGGAAGACCGTCAGCATGGACGGGACGAAGTGGGCCGTGGTGATCCGCTCGGCCACCAGCAGGTCGCGCAGGTAGCCGGCGTCCTTGTGGCCGCCCGGCTTGGCGAGCACCAGCCGGGCGCCGGCGCGCAGCGGCCAGAAGAACTCCCAGACCGAGACGTCGAAGCTGGCCGGGGTCTTCTGGAGCACCGCGTCGTCGGCGCCGAGACCGTAGGTCTTCTGCATCCAGTCGAGCCGGTTGACGATGCCCCGGTGGGTGTTCGGCACGCCCTTGGGCCGGCCCGTCGAGCCGGAGGTGTAGATGACGTACGCCAGGTGCTCGGGGCCGGCGGTGGGCACCGGGTCGGTGGCCGGCTGGTCGGCCCACACCGTGGCGTCGTCGAGGGCGTGCACCGTGGCGGCGGTGGCCGGCAGCACGTCGCGCAGGTGCTCCTGGACCAGCACCACCGGCGCGTCCGCGTCGGTGACCATGAAGGCGAGCCGGTCCGCCGGGTACTCCGGGTCCAGCGGCAGGTAGGCGCCGCCGGCCTTGAGCACGCCGAGCAGGCCGGCGACCAGCTCGACGGAGCGTTCCGCGCAGACCC
The DNA here is from genome assembly GCF_055586885.1 of Micromonospora sp. NPDC048907. Taxonomy (NCBI): domain Bacteria; kingdom Bacillati; phylum Actinomycetota; class Actinomycetes; order Micromonosporales; family Micromonosporaceae; genus Micromonospora; species Micromonospora sp. NPDC048907. The sequence continues at coordinate 115,541 of NZ_JBVJHI010000012.1, read as the reverse complement.
CGACCAGGGTTTCCGGGCCGACGCCGGCGGCGCGCAGCCGGTGCGCGACCCGGTTGGCAGCCGCGTTCAGCTCGGCGTACGTGAGGCTGTGTCCCTCGATGGTCACGGCGACCGCGTCCGGGGTGGCGGCGGCACGCTCCTCAATCGGGCCGTGCAGCATCTGGTCGCGCGGGAAGTCCGCGGCCGTGTCGTTCCACCCGGCCAGCAGCGCCCGCTCGTCGGCGGGGAGCAGGTCCAGCCGGGAGACCGGGGTGTCCGGCGCGGCGACGATCGCGGCCAGCAGGGTGGTCCACCGCAGGGCCATCCGCTCGACGGTGTCCCGGGTGAACAGGTCGGTGTTGAAGACCAGCTTGCCCCAGAGCCCGTCGACGGTCTCCACGGCGTGCAACTCGAAGTCGAACCGGGTGGCCCGCAGCTCCATCGGGGTCCACTCGAAGGTGACCTCGTCGGTGCGGGACACCCCGCTGAACCGGCCCATCTCGTAGTTCTGCAGCACGAACATGGCCTGGAACACCGGGGAGCGGCTGACGTCGCGGGGCAGCCCCAGCTCGTGGACGACCTTGGCGAAGGGCACCTCGGCGTGCTCGAAGCCGTCGAGCACGGTACGCCGGGTGCGCGCCAGCAGCTCCGTGAAGGTGGGGTCGCCGGCCAGTTCGGCCCGCAGCGGCAGCATGTTGATGAACATGCCGACGACGTTCTCCAGCTCGGGCGCGGAGCGGCCGGCCACCGAGGCGCCGACCGCGAAGTCGTCCTGGCCGGCGTGCCGGGCCAGCAGCACCTGGTACGCGGCCAGCAGCGTCATGAACAGCGTGCCGCCGGTGGCCCGGGTGAGCGCGTTGAGCGCCTCGGTGGCCGCCCGGTCGAGCTGGAACTCGACGAAGTCGCCCCGGTAGGTCTGGGTGGCCGGGCGGGGCCGGTCCAGCGGCAGCTCCAGGGGGGTGATGCCGGCCAGCCGCTCCTTCCAGTAGTCGACGTGGGCCCGGGCCTGCGACCCGTCCAGCTCCCCGGCCTCCCAGACGGCGAAGTCGCCGTACTGGATCGGCAGGGCGGGCGGCTCACCGCCGCGGTAGAGGGTGATCAGGTCGCGCAGCAGCACGTCCACCGACCAACCGTCGCCGACGATGTGGTGCTGGCCCAGGAAGAGCACGTGGTCTTCCTCGGCCAGCCGGATCAGCAGGGCGCGCAGCAGCGGCCCGTTCGCCAGGTCGAACGGTTCCGCGGCGGCGGCGTCCACCAGCACCTGCGCGCTCGCCTCGTCCGGGGCGTCCACGATGGTCAGGGGCACCTCGACGGACTCCTCCACCACCACGGTGGGGCGGCCGTCGGAGTCGGCCGGGAAGCGGGTGCGCTGCGACTCGTGCCGGGCGGCGAGCGCGGCCAGGGCCGCGCGCAGCGCCTCGACGTCGAGCGGGCCGCGCACCCGCAGCGGCACCGCGATGTGGTACGCCGCCTCGCCAGGCGCGAGCTGGTCCATGAACCAGACCCGCTCCTGGGCGTACGACAGCGGCACCGCGGCGCCGGGGGGCCGGGGGGTGATCCGGGCCGCGGGGGCGGCCTGGCGGGCGCGCAGCCGCTTGGCGATCAGCGCCTGCCGGGCCGCCTCGCGGGCCGGATCCTTCAGGTCGGTCATCAGCTGCTTTCCTCTTCCGCCGCGAGCAGGGCGGCGACCTCGCTGTCGGAGAGCCCGTCGAGTTCCGCGGCGATCCGCTGCTCGATCTGGGCGGCCAGGTCCGCCACCACGGGGCTGCTGAACAGCGCCCGCATGGGCAGGTCGACGTCCACCTCGGCGCGGATCCGGGCCATCGCCCGCATGCCGCGCAGCGAGTTGCCGCCGAGGGTGAAGAAATCGTCCAGGGCGCCGACCTTCTCCACCTGGAGAATCTCGGCGTACACCTCGGCGACCAGGGACTCGGCCTCGGTGCGCGGCGCGACGTAGGCCCCCTCGGCCGGTGCGGCGGCGGCTGAGGCGGGCAGCGCGGCCCGGTCCAGCTTGCCGTTCGGCGTCAGCGGCAGCGCGTCGAGCCGGACCAGGGCCGCCGGCACCAGGTGCGCGGGCAGCTCGCGGGCCAGCTCGGCGCGGACCGAGTCCTCGTGCGCGGGGCCGACCAGGTAGCCGACCAGGGTCGGCTCGCCGCTGTCGGTGCGCACCGCCGCGGCGGCCGCCCGGACGTCCGGGTGGGCCAGCAGGGCCGCCTCGACCTCCCCCAGCTCGATCCGCATGCCGCGCACCTTCACCTGGTCGTCACGGCGGCCCAGGTAGTCCAGGGTGCCGTCGGGCCGCCAGCGGGCCAGGTCGCCGGTGGCGTACATGCGCGCGCCGGGCGGGCCGTAGGGGCAGGGCAGGAAGCGCTCGGCGGTGAGGCCGGGACGGCGGTGGTAGCCGCGGGCGAGCTGCGCGCCGGTGACGTACAGCTCGCCGACCACGCCCGGCGGGACCGGTTGGAGGGCCGCGTCGAGCAGCAGCGCCCGGGTGTTCCAGGTGGGCGTGCCGATCGGCACCGGACCCGGCCGGACCGGCTCGCCGGGGGCGATCCGGGCGGCCACGCAGCCCACGGTGGCCTCGGTCGGGCCGTACTCGTTGGTCACCGCCACGTCCGGGTGGGCGGCCCGCCACGCGGCGAGCTGCTCGCCGGTGAGCGCCTCGCCGCCGATCACCAGGTCGGCGGTGGGCGACAGCTCGCCGTCGAGCAGCGGCAGGTGGCTCGGGGTGACCTTGAGGAAGGCCGGCCGGCCACCGGCCCGCGCGGCCGGCTCGTCGATCGCGGCGAGCCGGACCGTGCCGCCGGCGGTGAGCGTGCCGAGCAGGCCGGTGACGGTGAGGTCGAAGGAGACCGGCGAGTGCAGCAGTGCCGTGCCGGCCAGCCCCGGGTAGGTGGCCCGCGCCCAGGCCAGGTAGGCGGTCACCGCCCGGTGCTCCACCACCACGCCCTTGGGCCGCCCGGTCGAGCCGGACGTGTAGAGCACGTACGCCGGGTGCTCGGGGCGCAGCGGGCTCCGCCGGTCGGCGTCGCCCAGGTCACCGCCCGGCTGGTCCGCACCGAGCTCACCGTCGAGCACCAGCGCCCCGCCGGGCACCAGGGCGGCGGTGTCCGGGGTCGCCACCACGAGGGCCGGCGCGGCGTCCTCCAGCAGGTAGGCGATCCGCCCGGCCGGGTACGCGGTGTCCACCGGCACGTACGCGGCGCCGGACTTGAGCACGGCGAGCATCGCCACCACCAGCTCGCAGGAGCGGGGCAGGGCGAGCGCGACGCGGGTCTCCGGGCCGGCGCCGCGAGCCACCAGCAGCCGGGCCAGCCGGTTCGCGGCGCTGTTCAGCTCGTCGTACGTGAGTGGCACGCCGTCACAGACCAGCGCGGTGGCGTCCGGGGCGGCCGCGGCCCGCCGCTGCACCTCGTCCACCACGGTGGCGGGCGGCACCTCGCGCGCCGTGTCGTTCCAGGCGCCCAGCACCAGGTCGCGCTCGGCGCCGGTGAGCAGCGGCAGCGCGGCGACGGTGCGGTCCGGGTCGGCCACGGCGGCGGTGAGCAGCCCGACGTACCGCCGGACCACCGTCTCGGCGGTGCCCCGGTCGAACAGCGCCGTCCGGTAGACCAGGCGGCACTCCCCGGCGGTGATGTCGAAGGCCAGGTCGTCCTTCGTGGTGCCCAGCTCCACCGGGTCGAGGCCGGAGTCCGGGATGTAGTTCAGCGCGGTCTGGAAGATCGGCTGCACCGACGGATCCCGCTGCGGGTCGACCGCCTCGACGATCTTCTGGAACGGAGTCTGCCCGTGCTCCATGGCGTCGACCAGGCCGTCGCGGACCCGGCCGAGCAGCGCGGCGAAGGACGGATCGCCGGAGACGTCGCAGCGCAGCGCCACCGGGTTGACGAACATGCCGATGAGCGGGGCCAGCTCGGGGGTGTCACGGCCCGCCGTGGAGACGCCGACCACCACGTCGGTGTCGCCGGAGATCCGCGACAGCAGCGCCGCGAAACCGGCCAGCAGCACCATGTACGGCGTGGCCGCCGAGCCGGCCGCCAGCGTGCCGACCCGGTCGAGCAGCCCCTCGGGCAGGTCGAAGCGCACCTCGTCGCCCGCGAAACCGAGCTGGGCCGGGCGGGGCCGGTCCAGCGGCAGGTTGGTCACCGGCGGCGCGCCGGCCAGGTGACCGGTCCAGAAGGCGAGCTGCCGGTCCAGTTCCGCCCCGGCGAGCTGGTCGCGCTGCCAGACCGCGAAGTCGGCGTACTGGATGGGCAGCTCGGGCACGGCGGGCTCGGCGCCGGTCCGCGCGGCCGCGGAGAACGCGGCGAGTTCGGCGTGGAACAGCACCGCCGAGTGGCTGTCGAAGACGGCGTGGTGGGCCACGAAGGCCAGCGCCCAGGCGTCGTCGAGGCGGACCAGCCGGGCCCGCCACAGCGGCGGGGTGTCCAGCGGGATCGGGGTGCGGGCCAGCTCGGCCCGGATCGCCTCGGCCGCGGCCAGCCGCTCGGCCTCCGGCAGGTGGCTCAGGTCGGTGGTGGGCAGCGCGACCGGCTCGTGCGCCCGGACCACCTGCACCAGCACGCCGTCGTCGACCCGCAGGTGGGTGCGGAGCGCCTCGTGCCGGGCGACCACCCGGTTGACCACCTCGCCGGCCGCGTCGGCGTCGAGGTCGGCCGGGAAGCGCCACGGGACGGACACGTTGAACACCGGCGAGCCGGCGTCGAGCTGGTTGGCCATCCACACCCGCTCCTGGGCGAAGGAGGCCGGGAACGTCCACTCCTGACTCATGAGTGGGCCTCGCGGACGGAGCGGGGACGCATGTCGGTCCAGACCTCGTCGACGTGGGCCAGGCACTCCTCGCGGGTCCCGGCGAAGCCGGCGTCGTGCCAGCCCGCGGGGAGGTCCCGGTCGGCCGACCAGATCGAGTACTGCTCCTCGTCGTTGCGGACGACCAGGAATCGGGGCTCGGCCATGTCAGTTCGCTCCAGAGGTGTCGGGGGTGTGCGGCTCGGCCATCGCCACGGCGATCTTCCGGGGACCGGTGAACGGCTCCCGGCCGTGCGCGGCGGTCATGTTGTCCACCACCAGCACGTCGTCGCGCTGGTAGTCGAAGCGGACCGTGGCCGCCCGGTAGGCGGCGCGCAGGTGGTCCATGACGTCGGCGGGGATCTCGCCGCCGTCGCCGTAGTAGGTGTTCGACGGCAGCCCGTCGGCGCCGAACATGGCCAGCAGCCCCTCCTGGTAGTCCTTCGGGAGGGTGCTCACGTGGAAGAAGGTGGCGTGGTTGAACCAGCGCGGGGTGTCCGAGCCGGGCCGGTGGTGCACCGCGTCCCGCACCGCCCGGGTGCGCAGGCCGTCCGCGCCGACCCACTCCACGGTGATTCCGTTGGCCGCCGCGTACGCCTCGACCTCGGACCGGTTCTCGGTGTTGAACACCTCCTGCCAGCGGGTGCCGAAGTCGCCGTGGAAGTTGCGCACCAGCATCCAGCGCCGCCGGACGAACTCCTCGCGTACCGCCGGGTCGATCAGGTCGTGGACCCGCCGGACGTCGGCCAGCGGGGTGGCGCCCCGGGTCTCCGGAGCGGTGATGCAGTAGAAGAACAGGGTCAGCGGCCAGCGCGCCTGGTACGAGTTCTCGTTGTGCAGGAAGATCTCCTCGTCCGGCGGGTAGTCGGTCGAGGTGTACACCCGGCCCTTGATGGAGTGCCGGGGCGAGGAACGCTCCGTGTAGGTCAGCGGCTCGCCGGACAGGGCGCGGACCACCCCGTCGAAGCCGTCCACCCCACCGACGTCGAAGCCGCGGAACAGCAGCCCGCCGTGCTCGACGAGGGTGGCCCGCAGCTCGGCGCGGCGGGCGGCGATCAGGTCGGTCAGGGCCCGGCCGTCGTTCTCGACGACCACCGGCAGCGTGGCGATCGTGTCGCTCATGATGCGGTGTCTCCTTGTTCTCGTGGTCAGGCGCGGGGCAGCCGCGGGATGGCCGGGATCGCCGCCGGCGCGGCCGGTTCGTCGGCGGGCTGGCTGGCCCGCAGCTCCTCGATCCGGGCGGCGAGCCCGGCGACCGTGGGGGTCTCGAAGAGGCTGCGCATGGGCAGCCGGACCCCGGTGGCCTTGCGCATCGCGGCGATCAGCTGCACCGCCACCAGCGAGTTGCCGCCGAGGGCGAAGAAGTCGTCGTCCACGCCGACGTCGGTGACGCCGAGGCCGTCCCGCCAGACCTGGGCGATGGTCCTCTCCAACTCGGTCGAGGGGGCGGCCGCGCCGCCGCCGGTCCCGGCCGCCGCGGTGGCCGGGGCGTCGGTCTCCGCCTCCAGGCTGTCCGTGGTCACCCGGGCCGCGCGCCGCCGGATGTCGGCGACGGTGCGGGTGGCGATGACCACCTGCGCGCCCAGGTGGGCGGTGAGGCTGCGGCGGAACGCCTCGGCCCCGTCGACCGGCCGGATGTCCTCGGTGACGGCCGCCGGCGCGGCGTCGGCGGCGGCCGGGGTGTCGGCGAGGCCGCCGGTCACCGCGCCCTGGTCCACCTTGCGCAGCACGAAGTCGCTGATCGCGACCAGCTCCCGGCCCTCGGTGTCGCGCAGCGACAGGTCGGCCGCCACCACCTCCTCGGTGGCGCTGGGCCGGTGCCGCAGGTGGCTGTGGAAGGTCGCCGGCAACGCCCCGCGCACCACGATCCGGCCGTACGACAGCGGCAGGTAGGTGCCGGAGCCCTGGCCACGGCCGAACGCGGTCGCTACGTCCAGCAGCGCCGGGTGCAGGCCCCAGGAGGGCAGGTCACCCAGCGCGGCGGCGGGCGCCTCGACCCGGGCCAGTTCCTCCCCATCGGCCAGGTGGTGCTCGGCCAGCGCGGCCCAGCGGGGGCCGAAGGTGAGCATGCTGGTGCGGCCCCGGCCGAACGAGGCGTCGTCGTCGACCCGGCGGCCGGTGACGGCGGGCGTGCCGGCCGGCGCGGCGGGTTCGGTGGTCCAGCCGGCGGCGCCCCGCACGTGGGTACGGAGCTGACCGGCGGCCAGGCTCGCCACGGTGAAGTCGGCACCGTCCTCGGTCGGGGTCAGCTCCACCCGGTACTGGGCGACCGTGCCGTCCGGCACCGAGAACGGCTCCAGGAAGACGACGTCCCGCAACTCCACGGCGGCGTCCGGCGCCGGCGCGGGCAGCGCGGCGGTCACCGCGGCCCGCACCGACTCCAGGTGTGCGGTGCCCGGCACCACCGGCACCCCGCCGATCCGGTGCTCGTCGAGCAGCCAGTGGGTGGCGGCGGACACCAGGCCGTGCAGGACGGTGCCGTCCGGGCCGGTCACCCGGGTGGTGAGCACCGGGTGGTCCACCGGGGCGGTGACGGTGTCCCGTCCGGCGGCCCGGAAGGCGGCCGGGGCGTTCGTCTCCACGGCCATGCCGACCTCGGCCCACCCGCCCCAGTTCTGCGAGACCACCGGGGCGCGGAAGCCGGCGCCGGCGCGCGCCCAGGCGTCCAGGAACGCGTTCGCCGCGCAGTAGTCGACCTGGCCGAAGCCGCCGATCACCGCGGTGATCGAGGAGCAGAGCGCCACGAAGTCCAGCGGCAGGTCACCGAAGACCTGGGCCAGGGCGAGGGTGCCGGCGAGCTTCGGGGCGAGCACCCGCTCCGCCTCGGCCCGGTCCTTGATCTCGGCCATGCCGCCGCCGGGCAGGCCCGCGGCGTGCACGATGCCGTCCAGCCCGCCGAACCGCGTCTCGGCGGCCTCGCGGACCCGGCGCAGGTCGTCCGGGTCGGTGACGTCGGCCGCGAGCACCAGCACCTCGGCCCCGGCCGCCTCCATCCGGCGGATCGCCGCGATGGCCCGGCCGGCCCGGTCGGCGCCGCCGTGCACCGCCAGGTGCTCGTCCCACCCGTCCCGCTCGGGCAGGCCGGAGCGGGCCAGCAGCACCAGCTTGGCGCGGGCCCGGCGGGCGAAGTCCTCGGCCAGGGTGACGCCGATGCCGCCGAGACCACCGGTGATCAGGTAGCGGCCGGCCTCACGCAGCACGCCCGGCTCGCCCTCGGCGTCCACGGTGACCTGCTCGTAGCCGGCCACCCAGCGCCGGTCGCGGCGCAGCGCCACCTCCGGGTGCTCCGGGTCGACCGGCCCGCGCAGCTCGGCCGCGAGCACGGCGATCCCGCGCGCGGCGGTGTCCGCGTCGACCAGCCGGACGGTCAGCCCGGGCAGCTCGACCGGGAGCACCCGGGCCAGGCCGGCCAGGGTGGCGTGCTCCGGCCGGACCAGGTCGTCGCCGCGCACGTCGCCGATGCCGGCGGTGACCAGGTCGAGGTGGATCCCCTCCCCGTCGGCGGTCAGCCCGGCGCCGGCGAGGGCCTGCACCAGGTGCAGGGCGCTGAAGAAGCCCCGGTCCTGGGCGGCCCAGGCGGCGGCGATGTCCGTCCCGGCCGGCTCCCCGTCGAGGGCGTACGCGTGCACGATCCGGCGGGGCAGGTCGGCGCCGAGCGCGGCGACCAGGGCCTCGTGGTCCTCGCGGACGCCGGGGCGCAGCCGGAAGCCGCTGCCGGTGGCGGCGAAGGAGTCGCTGCCGCGTACCTCGACCGGGTCGTCACCGGCGGCGCGCAGCGCGGCGACGAGCGCCTCGCCGCGCGGGCCGTCGGCCAGCACGAGGCACCGGCCCAGCGGGACGACGGTCCGCGCCGGGGCGGCCTGCCGCCACACCGGCACCGCGAACCACTCCGGCAGCGGCCGGGGCCCGGTCTCGGCCGGGACCGCCGCCTGCTCCACCGGGTCCGGGTCGACCCAGTAGCGGCGCCGCTCGAAGGGGTACGTGGGCAGCGGCACCCGCCGGGCGTCCGGGTCGACGTCCAGGGTCACCGGCACCCCGGCGCACCACAGGGCCCCGGCGGTGCCGAGCAGGGTGGCCAGGTCGCCGACGGGCTCGCCGGGCCCCGGCAGGCTGCCCAGCGGGGTCAGCTTCCGCTGCGCCTCGGACGCCTTGGCGACCTGCATCCGGGCCAGGTTGGCGAGCTGCCGGCCCGGGCCGCACTCGACCAGCGCCCAGGTGCCTTCGGCCAGCAGCGTGGCCACGCAGGCGCCGAAGCGGACCGGCCGGCGCAGGTGCGCGGCCCAGTACGCGGGGTCGGTGGCCTGCGCCTCGGTGATCCACGTGCCGGTCACGTTGGACAGGAACGGCACCGTCGGCGGGTGCAGCGGCACGGTCGCCATCAGCGCGGTGAACTCGTCGAGGATCGGCTCCATCATCGGCGAGTGGAAGGCGTGCGAGGTGCGCAGCAGCTTGGACTTGTTCCGGCCGCCCAGGCTCGCCGCGAACTCCTCGACCAGCGCGGTCTCGCCGGCCACCACGCAGGTGCCCGGGCCGTTGACGGTGGCCACCGACAGGCCCTCGGGCAGCCGGTCCGCGACGGCCGACTCGTCCAGCGTCACGGCGAGCATCGAGCCGGCCGGCAGCGAGTGCATGAGCCGGCCCCGGGCCGCCACGACCCGCAGCGCGTCGGGGAGGGTGAGCACGCCGGCCACCGTGGCGGCGACGTACTCGCCGATGGAGTGGCCGAGCATCGCGGCCGGTGCGACCCCGGCCCGCTGCCAGGTGGTGGCGAGCGCGTATTCGACGGTGAACAGGGCGGGCTGGGTGTAGCGGGTCTGGGTGAGCTTCTCCCCCGCCTCCGGGTCGCGGCCGAGGATCAGGTCCCGGATGTCCAGGCCCAGCTCGGGACGGAGCAGTTCGGCGCACTCGTCCACGGCGGCCGCGAACGCCGGGTCCTCGGCGTACAGCTCGGCGCCCATGCCGGCGTACTGCGAGCCCTGGCCGCTGAACAGGAAGGCCACCCGCGGGGCGGGGCCGTCGAGGGCGCCCCGGTGCGCCCTGCGCCTGTCGCGCAGGGCGGCCGCCGCGGAGGGCAGGTCGGTGGCGACCACGGCGGCGCGGTGCGCGTACTGCTGGCGGCCGACCCGCAGGGTGTGCGCGACGTCGGCGAGCAGTTCCGGCCCGCCCGCGGTGCCGCTCTCCAGGTGGTCGGCGAGGCGCGCGACCGCGGTGTCCAGCGCGGTCGGGGTCTTCGCCGAGACCTGGAGCAGGTGCGCCGGGCGGACCCGCCGCTCGGTCCGGTACGCGGCCGGGGCCTCCTCGAGCACCACGTGCGCGTTGGTCCCGCCGATGCCGAACGAGCTGACCCCGGCGCGCCGGGGCCCGCCGTCGGTGTCCCACTTGGTCAGCGTGTTCGCCACGTAGAACGGGGTGTCGGCGAAGTCGATGGCCGGGTTCGGGGTCTCGTAGTTGATGGTGGGCGGGATGAGGCCGTGCTCCATGGCCAGCACCGTCTTGATCACGCTGACGATGCCGGAGGGCTGGCTGAGGTGGCCGATGTTGGACTTCACCGAGCCGATGCCGCACCAGCCCCGGTCGTCGGTGTCCTTCGTGTACACCGCGGCGAGGGCGGCGATCTCGATCGGGTCGCCGAGCGCCGTGCCGGTGCCGTGCGCCTCGACGTAGCTGATGGTGCGCGGGTCGATGCCGGCCAGGCCGACCGCCTGGGCGACGGCCTCCATCTGGCCGTCGATGCTGGGGGCGGTGAAGCCGACCTTGCCGGCGCCGTCGTTGTTGATCGCGTTACCCAGCACCACGGCGCGGATGGTGTCGCCGTCGGCGATCGCGTCGGAGAGCCGCTTGAGCAGGGTCACCCCGACGCCGCTGCCCCACACCGTGCCGTTGGCTCCGGCGTCGAACGGGCGGCAGCGGCCGTCCGGGGAGGTGAAGCCGTCCATGCCGAGGTAGCCGACGTGCGGCAGCTCGACGTTGACCCCGCCGGCCAGGGCCATGTCGCACTCGCCGTTGCGCAGCGCCTCGCAGGCCAGGTGGAAGGCCACCAGCGAGGTGGAGCAGGCGGTGTGCACGGTGAGGCTGGGCCCACGCAGGTCGAGCCGGTAGGAGACGTTGGTGGCCACGTAGTTCGGCGAGTTGCCGGTGGCCAGGGAGACCGCGCCGTGCGGGCTGCCGCCGACCCGCCTGTTGCGCAGCACGTTGCGGTGCAGGTAGGTGTTGCCGCCGGTGCCGGCGTAGACGCCCACCGCGCCGTCGTAACGGGCCGGGTCGTAGCCGCCGTCCTGGAGCGCGGTGTAGCAGGTCTCCAGGAAGAGGCGGTGCTGCGGGTCGGTGATCTCGGCCTCGCGGGCGGTCATCCCGAACAGGCCGGCGTCGAACTCGTCGTAGCCGTCGACCAGCGGGGCGCGGTTCACCCAGCCGGGGTCGTCGACCTCCTCGGGGGTGGCGCCGCGGGCGATCTGCTCCTCGCGGGTCAGCTCGGTCACCGACTCGACGCCGTCGACCAGGTTGCGCCAGAACTCGTCGATGTCGCCCGCGCCGGGTAGGCGGGCGGCGAGACCGACGATCGCGATCGGTTCGATGCGGTCGTCGGTGGTGGGAATGTCGTTCTGCATCCGGGGTTTCCTTAGCTCACGCGGTGCGTCGGGGAGGGGTACGGCGTCAGGGCTGGTTCGGTCGTCGGGGTGGGGTACGGCGGGCGCGGCCACGCCGGGCGGCGGCGCGCAGCGCGGCCCGGGCGAGTTCCGGCCGGTCGGCGGCGCCGTCGAGGCTGGCGGCGAGGGCCCGAACGGTCGGGTGGCGGAACAGGTCGAGCATGGTGAGGGAACGGCCGGTGGCCTCGGTGAGCCGGGCGTGCACCGCGGCGAGGGCCATCGAGTGGCCGCCGATGTCGAAGAAGTTGTCGGCGACGCCGACCCGGTCCCGGCCGAGCACGTCCCGCCAGATGCCGGCGATCAGCTCCTCGGTGGCGGTGAGCGCGTCCGGGCCGGTGGGCAGCGGCGCCCGGGCCGGCTCGGCGGCGGCCACGGTCATCGCGCCGAGCGCCGCCACCCGTACGGCCGGGCGGGGCAGCTCGGTGGCGACCTGGTCGGCGGGCGCGTCCGGGTCGGCCGCCAGGGCGCCGACCAGGGCGGCCAGGTCGGCCAGGAGCGCCTCGATCCGGTCGGCCTCGAACAGGTCCGGGTTGTGCACCACCTCGACGCCGGCCCGGCCGTCGCGTTCCACCACGTAGACGGTGATGTCGAACGGTGAGCCGGGCTTCGGCACCGGCACCGGCTCGACCGACAGGCCGGTCAGCGCGAGCCGGGGCGGCACGAAGTTGAGCACGTTGAACAGCACCTGGACGAGCGGGGCGCGGGAGGTGTCCCGGCCGACGCCGAGCGCCTCGACGATCCGCTCCAGCGGGGCGCCGGGATGCTCGGTGACCGCGTGCAGCTCGGCGGCGCACCTGTCGACAAGCCCCGCGAAGGTCGCCCCGCCGGTGCGGACCCGCACCGGCACGGTGTCGATGAAGAAGCCGATGACGTCGTCGAAGGCGGCCAGCCGCCGGTCGGCGACGATCGCGCCGAGCACGTGGTCGTCGCCGCCGGTGAGCCGGCGCAGCAGCTCGCCGAAACCGGCCAGCAGCACGGCCGCCACGGTGGTGCCGCGCCGGGCGGCCAGGTCCCGCACCGCCCGGTCGGCCGCCTCGGTGAGCCGCACCGCGGCCTCGACGCCGGCGTAGGTCTGCACCGCCGGGCGGGGCCGGTCGCGGGGCAGGTCCAGCACGGTCGGGGCACCGGCCAGGTGGTCGGTCCACCAGGCCAGGTCGGCCGCCCCCCGGCGGCGGTCGCGCTCCGCCCGCCAGACCGCGTAGTCGGCGTACGTGGCGGGCAGCGGCGGCCGGGCCGGCGGGTCGCCGGCGACCGCCCGGGCGTACGCGCCGGCCAGCTCGTCGTAGAGCAGCGCCTCGGACCAGCCGTCGAAGACCGCGTGGTGCACGGTGACGGCGAGCACGTGGGTGTCGGCGGCCAGCCGGTAGACGGTCACCTGCCAGGGCGGCCCGGTGGCCAGGTCGAACGAGTGCCCGGCGCCGGCCGCGAGCATGCCGGCCAGCTCCGCCTCGGCGTCGGCGGCGCCGGTCAGGTCGACCACCGGCACGGCCACGTCGGTCGGCTCCTCGCGGACCGCGTACGGCACCCCGCCGGTCTGCGGGATCCGCCAGCGCAGCACGTCGTGCCGCTCGGCCACGGCGCGCAGCGCGGCGCCGAGCGCGGCGGTGTCCAGCGGCCCGCGCAGCCGGTGCGCCACGGCGATGTTGTAGGGCGCGCTGGACGGGGCGAGCTGGTCCATGAACCAGAGCCGCCGCTGCGGCGGGGAGAGGGTGGGCGGGTTGCCGGTGGTCAGCTCGTCGCCGTCGGCGGGCGCGGCGGCCCGCACCCGGTCGACAAGCGCGCCGAAGGTGCGGTCGGTGAACAGCACCCGGGTGTCGACCCGCCGGCCCAGCTCGGCGCGGAGCGCGGCGACCAGTCGCATGGCGGCGATGGAGTTGCCGCCGGCGGCCAGGAAGTCGCTGTCCGGGCCGGGGTTCGCGCCGAGCAGCCGGATCCAGAGCCGCCGGACGGCCGCCTCCACCGGGTCGCCGCCGGCGATCTCCGCCGCCTCCCGGGGCGCGGCGACCGCCAGCGCGCGCAGCGCGGGCCGGTCCAGCTTGCCGCTGGTCGGGCTGACCGGCAGCGCGGCCAGCCGCACCGTCCGGGCCGGCAGCATGGCGGTGGTCAGCCGGGGCCCGGCGTACGCCCGCAGCGCCTCGTCGCCGGGCGCGTCGGCGGGGGTGAGGAAGGCGACCAGCTCGGTGCCGGCCGGGCCGGGCACGGCCTCCACGGCCACCCCGTCGACGTCGGGGTGGCCGGCCAGCACGGCCTCGACCTCGCCCAGCTCGATCCGCTGGCCGCGCACCTTGACCTGCCGGTCGGCCCGGCCGAGGTAGACGATCCGGCCGTCCGGCGCCTGCCGGACCAGGTCGCCGGTGCGGTAGAGCCGCTCCCCCGGCCGGTCGCCGAACGGGTCGGGCACGAACCGCTCGGCGGTCAGCCCGGGCCGGTCGAGGTAGCCGTCGGCCAGGCCGGGACCGCCGATCAGCAGCTCGCCGGTCTCCCCCGGCGGCACCGGGCGCAGGCCGGCGTCCACCACGTACGCCCGGTGGTTGGGCAGGGGCAGGCCGATCGGCACCGGGTCGGTGTCGGCGGCCGTGAGGTCACCACTGACCGCCAGCACGGTGGTCTCGGTGGGGCCGTAGCCGTTGAGGAAGCGCCGGCCGGGGGCCCAGCGGGCGACCAGCTCGGCCGGGACCGCCTCGCCGCCGCAGAGCAGCACCCGCCACGACGGCAGCTCCGCCGGGTCGAGCAGGGCGAGCACGGTCGGGGTGATGAAGCCCCAGGTCACCTCGTGCGCGGCGACGAACCGGGCGAGCCGGACGGGGTCGGCCCGGTCGTCGGTGCCGAGCAGCTGCACCGCGCCGCCGAGCAGCAGCGGCACGAACAGGTCCATGGTGGCCGCGTCGAAGCCGAGCGAGGCGATGCCGAGGCTGCGCACCGAGGCGTCGGCGCCGGTCAGCGCGGCGACCCCGGTGACGAACTCGACGGCGTTGCGGTGGCTGGTGAGCACCCCCTTGGGCCGGCCGGTGGAGCCGGAGGTGAACAGCACGTACGCCGGGTCGCCGGGGCGCGCCGGGCAGGGCGCGAGGGGGGCCGGGCCGGGCAGGCCGACCGCCTCCACACCGGGCTCGCCGCCGAACTCGGCCGCCGCGGTGTCGCCGACGACCACCCGGACCCCGGCGTCCCGGGCGATCTCGCGCAGCCGCTCGCGGGGGCCGCCCGGCTCCAGCGGCACGTACGCGGCGCCGGCCAGCAGCACGCCGACCACGGTGACCACCAGGTCGGGGGTACGCGCGCCGCAGACGCCGACCCGGTCGCCGCGGCCGACGCCGCGCTCGCGCAGGGCGGCGGCCACCCCGGCGGCCCGGTCGACGAGCTGCCGGTAGGTCAGCCGGGTGTCCCACTGGCGCACCGCCACGGCGTCGGGGGTGCGGGCGGCCTGCGCGGTGATCAGGTCGGCCAGGGTGGCGTCCGGCCAGGGCAGGTCCGCCCCGTACGCGGCGCTGGCGGTCAGGATGTCGGTCACCCGTGGTCTCCCCGGTGCTCGGCTGGGTCGGTGATCTGGAGGCGGAGTTCGTTGACGTAGCCGCGACCCTGCGCGTCGGTGATCCACGACTCGGCCGGGCCGGGCAGCAGCTCGGTGACCACGACGGCCACGTCGGGGCCGGTGCGGGCGGCGGCGTCGACCATGGCGCACAGCGAGTGGGCGTGCAGCGGGCCGGTCAGGTCGACGTAGCAGGGTTTGACCTCGGTGCCGACCTTCACGAAGACCCGCTCCGGCAGGCCGAGCCGCTGCCGCAGGCGCCGGACCGCGAGGTAGCGCCCGGCCTCGCCGCTCGCCCCGGCCAGGCCGGACTCCCCGACCGTGGTGCGCCAGGTGCGCCGGGCCACCACCAGCCGGTCGATGGTGATTCGGGGCATGTGCGGGGCCGGGTCGAGCAGCTTGAAGCTGTCCAGCAGCAGCGCCGAGAACAGGTTGCCGAACACCTCGGTGAGCGGCCACCGCCGCCCGTCGGGGAAGACCGCGTCGAACTCGGCGCCGGCGCGTTCGATCCGCACGTCGCTGGCCGGGACGAGCCGGTCCAGGTCGGCGCCCCGGGCCGTGTCGATGCCGATCTGCCGGTCCTGCGGGCCGGTCAGCTCGTAGGTGGTCCGGGTGGTCAGGCGCGGATAGTTGGCCGGGTAGACCACGCGCAGCCGGACCGGCCCCAGGTCGGCGTCGAACCCGGCGCGCAGCACCGCCGGGTCCGGGTGGAACGGCGTGAGCACGGCGCTGTCGAAGGTGGTCAGGCTCGGGTGCAGCTCGCCGAGGACCAGCAGGAACTCGCCCCGGTTGAGCGCGTCGAGGTCGGCGGCGGCGATCTGCACGTCGGGGCTGTGGATCCGGGCGGACGGCCAGCCGGGGCCGTCGGCGGCGAACAGCTCGGCGGCCCGGGCGGCCAGGTCGGCGCTGCGCAGGGTCAGCTCCGCCTGCCCGGGCGGCAGGTCGGCCAGCCCGCACAGCTCCCGCCAGCGGGCGGTCAGCCCGGCGGCGGCGCGCTGGAGCGGGCCGTCGGGGGCGAGCAGCAGCCCCTGGGCGGGCGCCCACACGTCGGCGAGCCGCACCGGGCCGTCCGCGGCCAGTTCGGCGTACAGGTCGGCGACGGCCGCCGTGCAGGCCGCGCCCACCTCGGCGGTAAGCCATCGGGCCGCGGTCAGCACCACGGCGAGCGGCTCGGCCAGCGCCTCGCGCACCGCCGCGCCCACCCGCACGTCCAGGTCCCGTTCCGTCTCCTCGTAGACCAGGGTGCGGCCGGCGTACATCTGGCCGGCGTGCCGGGTCGCGGCGGCCCCGGTGACCGCGGTGAACTCGTCGTTCAGCGCGGCCAGCGCGGCGCCCAGCCGGTCCGGGTCGCCGGCGGCTGCGGCCACCGCGTCCCGGGCCGCGCGGAGCCGGTCGAGGCCGGCCTCGGCCGCCGCCCGGGCGGTCGGGTCGCCGACGGCGGCGATCCGCCCGGCCAGCACCCGTTCCGCGGCCGGGCTGGTGGGCAGGGCGGCGTCCCAGGCGAGCAGCCCGCGCTCGACCAGCCGGTCGAGCAGCAGGTAGCCGTCGTCGGTGGTGCGCAGGTCGCCGGCTTCCCGGAACCGCTCGACCAGCTCGGCCGCCGGGGTCCGGCCGTCGGCGGCGGCGAGCAGCCGGGCCTCCACCGGAGGCAGCTCGGCCGGCGGGTGCAGCGGCCGGTGCAGCCGGTTGCCGACCACGGTCAGGTGCGGCGGCCGGGTCGGCGGCCACCAGCGGCGCACCGCCAGGTCGGCGCCGAGCCGGTCGGCGTACGCGGCCAGCGCCCACGCCTCGAAGTGGACGCGGCGGCGGCGGACCAGGCCCGGTCCGGGGGTCACCCGCGACGTGGCCGTCTCCGGTTCGAGGGTGCCCCAGGCGACCGGCCCGAAGAACCCGATGGTCTCGGCCTTGCCGCAGTAGCGCTGCCAGTAGCGCAGCAGCGTCATCTCACGCTTGCGGCGCCGGCTGTTGCGGGTCGCCGGGTCGGTGCGCAGCAGCCCGTCGAGGGCGACGAGCATGTCCGGGTTCTGCCAGGTGACCGCCTCGCGGAGCAACGGGTCGGCGGCGAGGTCGAGGGCCGCCGCGGAGCCCTCCGCGGCCGCCTCGTCCAGCGCCTTCTCGAAGACCTCCCGCGGGCCCTCCCCGGCGAGCAGGGCGTCGGCCGCGGCGGCGGCCTCCGGGGCCGCGAAGCGGTCCAGCCCGGCGGCCGGGAAGCCGGCCGTCCGCACCACGGTGTCCCGCCAGACCGACCAGCCGGTCTCCCCCAGCGGCAGCAGGTGGGTCATCGGGTCTCCGTCCCCTGGGTGTCCACGATGTGCAGGCGCAGCTCGCTGAAGTAGCGGCGGCCGGCGCCGTCGGGCACCCAGGCCTGGTCCGTGTTCGGGAGCATCTCGCTGACCGTGAGCGAGACGTCGTCGCCACCGTCGACCCGGGCGGCCCGGACCATGGCGCAGAACATGTTGGCGAAGCCCGGGCTGGACAGGTCCACGAAGCACGGCTTGGTCTCCGTGCCGAGCTTGACGTAGACCTGCTCGGGCAGGCCGAGCCGGCGCCGCCAGTCCCGTACGGCCAGGAAGCGCTGCCGCTCGCCGGTGGCCGCCGCCAGCCCGCTCTCCCCCACCGTGGTCCGCCAGGTCTGCCGGGCCACCACCAGCCGATCGAGGGTGATCCGGGGCGTGTACGGCGCGGCGGCCACCAGCTTGAAGCCGTCCACGGCGTGCGCGCTGAGCAGCTCGGCGAAGACCTCGGTGAGCGGCCACCGCTGCCCGTCCGAGGCGGTGGCCACGAGCCGGCCGTCGACCTCGCCCACGGTGAGGTCCACGGTGGGCAGCACCCGGCCCGGCTCCCCGCCCGGCGCGTCCTGGAAGGCCAGGTGCCGGTCGGTCGGCCCGGTCAGCGACTCGGAGGTGCGGCTGGTCCGGCGCGGCCACTCGGTGGGGAAGAGCAGCCGGATCCGCCGCTCGCCCAGATCCTCGGCCAGCGCGGCGCGCAGCCGCTCCACCTCCGGGTGCGACGGGGTGAAGACCGCGCAGTCGAACGACGACCAGGCGGCGTGCAGCTCGCCGAGCACCACCGT
This sequence comes from Micromonospora sp. NPDC048907, assembly GCF_055586885.1. Lineage (NCBI taxonomy): Bacteria > Bacillati > Actinomycetota > Actinomycetes > Micromonosporales > Micromonosporaceae > Micromonospora > Micromonospora sp. NPDC048907. The sequence goes on along the minus strand of NZ_JBVJHI010000012.1, from coordinate 97,528 downwards.
GTACTCGCCCCGGGCCAGCGCCGCCGCGTCGGTGGCGCAGATCTGCAGGTCGGGGCTGTGCATCACGGCGTTCGACCAGGTCGGCCGGGCGCCCGGGAAGACCGCGTCGACCCGGTCGGCCAGATCGGCCACCCGCAGCCGCACGTCGGTGGTGCCGGGCGGCAGCGCGTCCAGCCCGAACAGCCCGGCCCAGCGGGCGGCGAAGTCGGCCGCGACCCCGTCGACCGGCCGCTCGCCCCCGCCCCAGAACAGGCCCTGGGCCAGGAACCACAGGTCCGCCAGGGCGACCGGACCGCCGCCGGCCTCGGCGCGCAGCTCGTCGTGGAGCCCGCGGAACACCTCGTCGTACGCGTCGGCCAGGGCGTTCGCCATCCACCGGGCGGCGCGCAGCAGCACGTCCAGCGGGGCGGCCAGCTCGGCGAGCAGCGGCGCGCCGAAGACCACGTCCAGGTCGCGGGCGGTGTCCTCGTAGCAGATGGTGCGGCCGGCGTACATCTGCCCGGCCCGGCGGACGGCCGGGCGGCCGGTCAGCTCGGTGAACGTGGCGTCGAGGGTGTCCAGCGCGGCGCGCAGCCGCACCGGGTCGCCGGCCGCCTCGGCCACCGCGTCGCGGGCGGCGCGGAGCCGGTCGAAGCCGGCCCGCGCGGCGCTCCGGGCGGCCTCGTCGCCGATCGCCGCGATGCGGTCGCCCAGCACCCGCTCGGCGTCGGGGCTGACCGGCAGGGCCGCGTCCCAGCTGATCAGCTCCCGCTCCACCAGCCGGTCGAGCAGGGCGTAGCCGTCCTCGGGGCGGCGCAGGCCGATGGCCGGGTCGGCCACCAGGTCGGCGGCGGGGCGGTGGCCGTCGGCGGCGGCGAGCAGGGCCGCCTCCACCGGGGTCAGCGCCAGCGGGGGCCGGCCGGGGCGCAGCACGGTCCGGTCCCGGACCGCGAGGTGCGGGCGCAGCACCGGCGGCCACCACCGGCGGACGGCCAGGTCCGCGCCGATCCGCTCGGCGTACGCGGCGAGGGCCCAGGACTCGAACCAGACCCAACGGCGGCGGGTCAGCCCGGCGCCGGGGCGGATCCGGGCGGTCTCCGGCAGGTCGGGGTCGACGGTCACCCAGCAGCTCGGGCCGAAGAAGCCGACCGTCTCGTTCTTACCGCCGTAGCGCTGCCAGTACTTGAGCAGCGCCCGCTCCCGGTCCCGCCGCCGCACGTTGCGGGCCGCGTCGGCGCCGCCGCGGGCCAGCCCGTCGAGCGCGACCAGGGCGCCGCGGTTCTGCCAGGTGACCGCCTCGCGCAGGAGCGGGTCGCCGGCCAGCTCGCTGATCCGCTGCGCGCCGGCGCGGACCGCCTCGTCGAACTCCTTGTCGTACCGATCCTCGCCGGTGCCGGTGGCCAGCAGCTCGTCGGCCGCCGCGGCGGCCCGGGGCGCGGCGAGCAGGTCCAGGCCGTCGGCCGGGAAGCCGGTGGTGCGCAGGATGGCGTCGCGCCACACCGACCAGGCGGTGCCGCCGAGCGGAACCCGGTGCACACCGCCGGCGGTCCCGCGGCCGGCGGTGTGCACCCGGTCCGTACCCGCGGCCGGCCCGCCGGCGCGGGTGGTCCCGGCGTCGAGCGCCGCGGCCAGGTCGGCGCGGATCAGCGCGAGCAGCTCGGGGAGCCGATCGTGCAGGAAGAAGTGGCCGCCGGCCAGCTCGTGCAGGGTGAACCCGGCCGCGGTGTGCGCGGCCCAGGCGGCGTGCTGCTCGCGGGTGACGGCCCGGTCGTCCCGGCCGCTGAACGCGACGATCGGCAGCGGCAGCGGCTCGCCGGGCACGTACCGGTAGTCGTCCACCCGGCCGAAGTCGGCCCGCAGCAGCGGCAGCAGCAGCTCCACCAGCTCCGGGTGGTCGAAGAACCCGACCGGGAGCCCGCCGCCGTCGGCGAGCCGGCGCAGCAGCTCGTCGTCGTCGGCGCGGGACAGCCCGTCGAAGGGGCCGGGCGCGGTGACGTGCGGGGCGCGGGCGCCGCCGACGTAGAGCCGCAGCGGCAGGGGCCGGCCGGTGCGGCGCAGCTCCCGGACCACCTCGAAGCCGAGCCGGCCGCCCATCGAGTGGCCGTAGAGGGCGTACGGGCGGTCGGCCCGGGCCGCGACGGCGTCGGCCACCTCGGCGACGTCGAAACGCGGATCCTCGTTGATCCGGTTCTCCCGGCCGGGCAGTTGCACCGGCAGCACCTCGACGTCCGGGCCGATCTCCTCCTGCCAGCGCCGGAACGCGCTCGCGCCGGCACCGGCGTAGGGCAGGCAGAACAACCGCACCGGCGCCTGGGGTCGGCTTCCGGCGGAGACGAACCAGTTCACCGCGGACCTTTCTGGACGGGGTCGATCCAGTACCGGCGGCGCTGGAACGGATAGGTGGGCAGGCCGGTGCGCCGGACCGTGCCCTCGGGGTGCAGGGCGTCCCAGTCGACGTCCCGCCCGGCGACCCAGTCGGCCGCCAGGTCGCGCAGCGGGCCACCCTCGCCCGCGATGCGGTCGCCGGTGTCCAGCAGCGTGTCCAGGCCGGCCAGCGCGCCGGCCAGGTCGGCGGCGACGACCGCGGCCCGGTGGGCGAAGGCCCGCCGGCCGAGCGCCAGGGTGGCGGCCACCTCGGGCAACGCCGGGGCGTCGCCTCCCAGGTGGGCCCGCAGCCGGGCCAGCGCGGCCCGCAACGCCGCCGGGGTGCGTGCCGACACCGGCAGCAGCCACGGCCCGTCGCCGGGCGGGTCGGCCGGGTCGGCCGGCGGCGGCTGCTCCACCACGACGTGCGCGTTGGTGCCGCCGAGGCCGAAGGCGCTGACCCCGGCCACCCGGCGCGGCCCCTCGGGCCAGTCGCGGGCCTTCGTGGGCACGTAGAACGGGCCGGCGGCCAGGTCGATCTCCGGGTGCGGGCGGGTGAAGTGCAGGTTCGGCGGGATCACGCCGTGCCGCACGGCGAGCACCGCCTTGATCAGCCCGGCGATCCCGGCGGCCGCGTCGAGGTGGCCGATGTTGGTCTTCACCGACCCGAGCGCGCAGCTCTCGGCGGGTGCGGCCCCGGCGTACACCTCGTGCAGCGCGGCGACCTCAATGGCGTCGCCGAGCGGCGTGCCGCTGCCGTGCCCCTCGACGAGGCCGACCTCCCCGGGGGCGACCTCGGCGGTGGCCAGCGCGTTGGCCACCGCGGCGGCCTGCCCGGCCGGGCCGGGCACGGCGAAGCCGGCGCGGTCCGCCCCGTCGTTGGTGACCGCCCAGCCGGGCAGGACGGCGTAGATCCGGTCGCCGTCGGCCTGCGCGTCGGCCAGCCGGCGCAGCGCGACCACCCCGGCGCCGGAGCCGAAGCCGGAGCCGTTGGCGCCCTCGTCGAAGGCGCGGCACCGGCCGTCCGGCGAGGCCAGCCCACCGGGGACGTGCCGGTGCCGGGGCCAGGTGACGGTCACCCCGCCGGCCAGCGCGAGGTCGCACTGGTAGTCGGCGAGGCTCTGCGCGGCCAGGCAGACCGCGACCAGCGAGCTGGAGCAGGCGCTCTGCACGGCCAGGGCGGGCCCGGTGAGCCCGAGCCGGTAGGCCACCTGCCCGGGCAGGTGGTCGGTGAACTGCCGGCCGATCAGCCGGGCCTCCCAGTCGTCCGGGTCGACGTCGCCGACCACGGCCGGGTTGTCCATGAGGTGGAACAGGAAGTACCGGTTGGCGGACGTGGCCGAGTAGACCCCGACCAGGCCGGGGAAACGCTCCGGGTCGTGCCCGGCGTCCTCCAGGGCCTCCCACGCGGTCTCCAGGAAGAGCCGGTGCTGCGGGTCGGTCCGGGCCGCCTCGTCGGCGGCGAAGGAGAAGAACTCCGCGTCGAAGTCGGTGACCCCGTCGAGCCGGCCGACGGCCCGCACGTGCCGCGGGTCGGCGCGCAGCCCCGGCCCGACGCCGAGGGCGGCCAGCTCCTCGTCGGTGTGCTCGTGGATCGAGTCGACGCCGGTGCAGAGGTTCCACCAGAAGGTGGCCACGTCCGGCGCGCCGGGGAAGCGGCCGGCGAGGCCGACCACCGCGATCTCGTCGCCCGTGTACTCCCGGGCCGCGGCGGCCGGGGCGGCGGGCGCGGGCAGCACCGGGGCGCGGACCGCCTCGGGCGGGGCGTCGAGCAGCGCCGCCTGGGCGGCCACCGTCGGGTGGTCGAAGAGGCGCAGCAGGGGCAGGCGTACGCCGAACACGTCGGCGAGCCGCTGCTGCACCTGGCCCAGCAGCAGGGACTGCCCGCCGACGTCGAAGAAGCTGTCGGTGCGGCCGACCGCCGGACGGCCGAGCACGGCGCACCAGATGTCGTGCACGGCCCGCTCGGTGTCGGTGGCGGGCGCGGCGCCGGCCGGCACCTCGGCCGGCGGGTCGGGCAGCGCCCGCTCGTCGACCTTGCCGGTGACGGTGAGCGGGAACTCGTCGAGCAGCACGACCGCGCGGGGCAGCGCGTAGCCGGGCAGCGCGGCGGCGAGCGCGGCGCGCAGCGCGGCCGGGTCGGGGCGGTCGCCGGCCGGGCGGGCGTACGCCAGCAGTTCGCCGTCGCGGGCGATGGCGCGCACGCCGGCCACGCCGGGCTGGGCGGCCAGCACGGCCTCGATCTCGGTCAGCTCGACCCGGTGGCCGCGCACCTTGACCTGCCGGTCGAGCCGGCCGAGGCAGACCAGCTCGCCGCCGGGCAGCCGCCGGCCGAGGTCGCCGGTGCGGTACGACCGCGTTCCGCCGGCGTCCACCGTGAACCGGTCGCTGTCCTGGTTGAGGTAGCCGGGCGCGAGGTGCCGGCTGCGGACCACCAGCTCGCCGGTGTCCGGGGCGAGGTCGACCTGGTAGCCGGGGAACGCGGTGCCGATCGGCAACGGGCCGGTGGCGGCCGGATCCACGGTGGACAGCGGCAGCACGTGCCGGGCCACGAAGGTCATCTCGGTGGCGCCGTAGCCGTTGACCAGCCGGCAGTCCGGTGCGAACCGGTCCCGGCCGCGGAGGGCGTCCGCGTAGGTGGCCTGCTCGCCGCCGAGCAGCACCACCCGGACCGCGTCGAGGCGCCGGTCGCCGAGGGCGTCCAGCAGGTAGCGGTAGACGGTGGGCGTGCAGTGCAGCACGGTGGCCCGGTGCCGGTCGAGCTGGGTGACGGCATGGGCGAGCCCCTGCCGGCGCAGGTCGACCGGGACCACCGCGGCGCCGGTGAGCAGCGCCGGGTAGAGGTCGGGGATGGCGGCGTCGAAGCTGAACGAGGCGAGCAGGCTGAGCCGGTCGCTCGGGCCGATCGCCAGCGCGGCGATCTGGTTGTCGACGACGTGCGCGAGGTTGCGGTGCGTCTGCCCGACGGCCTTCGGCACGCCGGTGGACCCCGAGGTGAACAGCACGTACGCCAGCGCGTCCGGGTCGACCGGCACGGGCCGCAGCGGGGCCGGCGACACCCGGTCCAGCGGCACGACGGTCCGCCCGTCGGCGAGGTCCCGGGCCAGCTCGCGGTGCTCGGCGGCGCAGGCGAGGGCGGTGACCCCGGCGGCGGCGAGCATGTGGCGCAGCCGGTCGACCGGGAAGCCCGGGTCCAGCGGCACGTACGTGCATCCCGCGGCGAGAGCGCCGAGCAGCGCCGCGACGGTCGGAGCGCCGTGCGCGGTGAGCAGGGCGACGCGGTCACCGGGTCGGACGCCGGCGGCGACGAGCGCGGCCGCGTGCCCCCCGGCCAACCCGGCCAACCCGGCGTACGCGACCTCGTGGGTCTCACCGAGCAGGGCCGGACGTTCACCGTGACGCGCCGCGACCTCGCCGAAACGATTGATGATCATCGGCTGTGCCATGTCAGCGGGCTGATGTTTCCCCATTGACGGCAGGCGCGCAGCGTTCAGTGAATGTGATCATGATCCCCCCCAGGACTTCACATTGGAGCCAGAATATGGCTCGATCTGTCGATGGGGAGAGCATCGATGCAGGTCGAGCCGAAGGGATGACGACCCATGGAAGCTCGGACGGCGGAAATCGACCGATCATCCCTCTAGCGCGTAGACGATTTACCGCGTAAGCGCCTACTCGCGAGTTATTTTACGGTGAAAATACTTCCCGACCGTGGAATTTCCACCGCGAGGGGGCTCGTCTCCGCAGCTCAACACGCTTCTCGGGGGGCCCGACTACACATCGTACGGTGGCCGCGGGATCGGGTCGACCATCGCGTCGAATCCCCTGGGAAGCTGCGCCACCAGATCCTGGAACTCGCCGACCGTGACCGTCTCCCGCAGGGTGGCGAGCACCGCGCGGGAGCCCACCTCGGCGACCGCCGGGTCCACTCCGGCCCGCTCCGCGACCCGGTACAGGAAGGCGACCGCACCGCCCGTCGTGCCGCCCTCGCCCGGCGCGACGAGATAGCTGCCGACCTCGTCCGGCAGCTGCGCGGCCAGGTCCGCCGACTCGGTGGCGGTGATCCGCTCGGCGAGGGTCTGCAACACCGCCCGCGAGATCGTGGCGGCCTGGCCGGTGGGCAGCTCGGCGCGGCGGGACACCGCCTCGACGAATCGGGGAAACCGCACAGCGCACTCCTGTCGTCGCCGGCCGCCGCCGGGTGTCCGACAGCCCCGGCCCGAGCCGGCCGGAGCGTCGCGTCCGCGGTTACCCGCGCCCGGCGGCCGCAAACGGCCGGCGACACCCGGTCGGCAGCCACCCGGGTGGCAGCCACCGCGCCGGGCGGCGAGGTCAGCGCAGCGCGCCGAGAGCCCGGAAGTGGTCGAAGATGAGCTGGTCCACCGGGGAGACCCGGGACCGGTCGGCGTAGCCGAGCCACGCCAGCTCCGCGATCTCGCTCGCCGGCCGCAGGGGTCCCCGGTAGTCGGCGGCGTAGCAGGTCATCCGGACCAGCGTGCCGGCGCCGTGGCCGTGGGCCTGCGCGGTGAAGACACCGACCAGCACGGCGGACTCCGGCACGACGGCCACCGCCAGCTCCTCGGCGATCTCCCGGACCAGGGTCGCCAGGTCGGTCTCACCGGCTTCCCGCTTGCCGCCGGGCAGGTACCAGACGTCCCGGCCCCGGGACCGGGTGCTCAGCACCCGGCCGTCCTCGATCCGGATCCAGGCGACCTTGTCGATCTCGGGCACCGTGCTCCTCGGGTCTCGGGGGCGTACGCGGGGATGACGCCAGGGAGCGACCCTACGCTCGGCGGCCCGGCGGGCGCGCAACGCCGCCTCCGGTGATCGGCGCCGGCGGGTTTGCCACCGTCGCCCGAGCGGGCACTCCCGCCGTGACGCCCGGGACGCCGGGCACCGACGCGGGACGGAGCATCCGGATGGAGTGGCTGAGGAGGCTCCTGGGTGGACCGGAATGGGCCCGACAGGACGTCGCGGAGCGGTTGACCACATACGGCCTCTTCCGGAGGGCGACCGAGACGGTCGGGCTGGACGACCGGGAGACCGTCCGGCGGTGGCTGCGGGAACTCGATCCGGACCTCCAGCAACAGGTGCACATCCGCCGTCCGTGGGGGGTCGTCGCCGCCGTGAGCGACCACCGCGACCCGGTCGGTGTGGTCATGCAGGAGCCGGACGGCCGGGCGTGGGGCGCCTACGTGCCGGGCGCCGACCGGCGGGAGCACCTGACACCCGAGCAGGTCGAGGCCGTGATGCTCGCGGCGCTCACCTCGACCGGACGACCCGACGGGCCGGACTGGCGGCCGATCCGCTGACCCAGCCGGCCCCGGCAGCGGGGTCCGGACGGGTGCCCCCCGCTCGGTAGGCTCGCCGCATGGCCCGTACCACCCATCCCGGCGCCTGCCCGCTGGACTGCCCCGACACCTGCGTCTGGCAGCTCACCGTGGAGGACGGCCGGGCCGTCGCGCTGCGCGGCGACCGCGAGCACCCGTTCACCCGGGGCGCGCTCTGCGGCAAGGTCAACCGCTACCTCGACGCGGTCAACGGCCCCGACCGGCTGACCACCCCCTACGTGCGCACCGGCCCGAAGGGCGCCGGGCGGGTCGCGTACCGGCCGGCGAGCTGGGCGGAGGCGGTCGACCGGGTGGCGGCCGGGCTGCGCGCGAGCATCGACCGGGACGGCCCGGAGTCCGTCCTGCCCTACTACTTCGCCGGCACCATGGGTCACGTGCAGGGCTGGACGATGGGCCAGCGGCTCTTCGCGCACCTGGGTGCGTCCCGGCTGGACACCACCATCTGCACGGGCGCGGCCCGGGCGGCGCTGCGCTCGGTCTACGGCGGCTCGGTCGGCTTCGAGCCGGAGTCGATCGTGGCGGCGAAGCTCATCGTGCTCTGGGGCGCCAACCCGCTCGCCACCAACCTGCACCTGTGGCCGTTCGTCCAGCAGGCCCGGGAGCGCGGCGCGTACCTGGTCACCATCGACCCGCTGCGCACCGACACCGCGGCCCGCAGCGACGAGCACGTCGCCCCGCTGCCCGGCACCGACGCGGCCCTCGCGCTCGGCCTCATGCGGCACGTACGCGACGCCGGCGCGGCCGACGAGGAGTGGCTGGCCGCGCACACCGTCGGCTGGCCCGAGCTGGCCGCCCGGCTCGACGAGTGGCCGGTGGAGCGGGCCGCCGCCGAGTGCGGCCTGCCCGTCGAGGTCGTCCGCCGGCTCGGCGACCGGATCGCCACCACCCGGCCCACCGCCGTGCGGGTCGGGCTGGGCCTGCAACGGCACCAGGGTGCCGGCCAGGCGATCCGGGCGATCTGCGCGCTGCCGCTGGTCACCGGCGACTTCCGGTACCCGGGCGGCGGGGCCCTGGTGTCGACCAGCGGGCACCACCCGATCGACGAGGGCCCGGTCGTCCGGCCGCCCGGCATGCCGGCCCCGGCCGCCCGGTCGGTGAACATGAGCCGGCTGGCGACCGTGCTCACCGGCGAGGCCGATCCCCCGGTGACCTCGCTGGTGGTGTTCAACGCCAACCCGGCCGCCACGGCACCGGACCAGAACCGGCTCCTCGCCGGCCTGCGCCGCACCGACCTGTTCACCGTGGTGCTGGAGCAGCGCTGGACCGACACCTGCGACTACGCCGACGTGGTGCTGCCGGCGACCATGCAGCCGGAGCACCTCGACCTGCACTCCTCCTACGGCCACCACTACACGACGTTGAACCTGCCGGTCACCCGGGCGCCCGGGAAGGCCCTGCCGAACACCGAGATCTTCCGGCGGATCGCCGCGGCGCTCGGCATCGACCACCCCCGGTTCTCCGACAGCGACGAGGACCTCGCCCGGCAGCTGCTGGCCGGCACGCCGGTCACCTTCGAGGAGCTGCGCGAGCGGACGTACGCCCGGGCCACCGGGGTGCCGGTGGGCGCAGCCCCGTTCGCCGCCGGCGGTTTCCCCACCCCGGACGGCCGGGCCCGGCTGGTCGACCCGGCGCTGGTCCGGCTCGGGGTGGACCCGCTGCCCGGGCACACCCCGCCCGTCGAGGCGGCCGACACCGAGCTGGCCCGCCGGTTCCCGCTGGTGCTGATCGCCCCGGCGGGCCGGTTCCTGATGAACTCCACCTTCGCGTCGCTGCCCTGGCACGCGCGGCGGACCGGCCCGCCCCGGGTGCACCTGCACCCGGACGACGCGGCGGCGCGCGGCCTCGCCGACGGCGACGCGGTGCGGGTGCGCAACGACCGGGGCGCGTTCCTCGCGGCGGTCGCCGTCGACGGGGCGACGCGGCCGGGGCTGGCGTTCACGTACAAGGCGTACTGGGCGCGGCTGAGCCCGGGCCGGGCCACCGTCAACGCGGTCACCGCGGTCCGCGACACCGACCTGGGCGGGGCGCCGACGTTCCACGACTGCCGGGTCGAGGTCGAGCCGGTGCCGGCCGAGCTGCTGGTCCCCGAGCCGCCCGCCGACGCGGCGGCCGTGCCGGCGCCGGCCGCGCCCGCGGACCCGGCGGCGGTGCCGGCCGGCTGAGCCGGGACTTCCCGCCCGCCGACCGAGTCCCCGCGCCGCTGATCCACGCCGCCGGCCCCGCCGCGTCGCCGGCCCCGGGCGACTGCGGCGGCTCAGCCCTCGGCGAGGGCGTCCAGCACCAGCGCGGCGGTCCAGCCGAACGCCGGTGAGCCGAGCCCGGCACCGGTGTCCGGGTGGAAGTACTCGTGGCAACCGGCCCCGTCGACGAGGTCCAGCAGGGACTCGCGCAGCCCGGCGGCCAGGTCGGGGCGGTGGCGGGCGCGCAGCCCCCGCCACAGCAGCCAGCCGGTGTTCACCCAGCTCGGGCCGCGCCAGTAGCGCAGCGGCTCGAAGTCCGGCGCGGTGCGGTCGTGGGTGGGCAGCGGGCGGTCCATCCGGGCGGCCAGACCGAACCGGGACGAGCACGCCTCGGCGAGCACCGCCCGCACCTGGCGGGCCGGCAGGTCGGGCAGGATCAGCGGCATGAGCCCGAGCACCGTGCGGGCCGGGACGAGCCGGTCGGCCCGGAGGTCGCGCGGGCGGAAGGTGCCGGTCACCGGGTCGTAGAGCCGGTCGACCAGGGCCTGCGTGATCCGCGCCGCGCGGTCCCGGTGCGGCCCGGGGTCGGCGCCCACCACCGTGGCGATCCGGGCGAGGGCCTGCTCGGAGACGCCGAGCGCCGCGTTGACCAGCGGGCACTCCACGAGGAACGGGTGCCGGTCGAGCAGTGCCTCGTCCCGGTAGCGGCCGGCCCGGTAGGCGTCCACGAGCGCGACGTAGCGCGCGTAGTCCAGGTCGGTGGGGCGGTGCGCCGCGTCGGCGTGCGCGGTGTCGTGCCGGCGGTACGCCCGCAGCACCGCCTCGTCGGCGGGCACCGCGGCCAGCGGGGCGTCCCAGGCGGGGCTGTTGTCCAGGCCGGACTCCCACGGGTGCACGACGGCGGCCAGCCCGCCCCCGCCGACGTCCCGCCGGCCGGTCAGGTAGCGCTGCTGGGCGACCAGCCGCGGGTAGAGCCAGCGCAGCGCGGCCACGGACGCCTCGGAGGGAGCACGGCGGTGCACCAGCCAGGCGGCCGGGGCGTGCACCGGCGGCTGGACGATCCCCGAGGTGGCCGCCGCCGGGGCGCCGTCGGCCCGGGCCGAGTCCCAGAACTCGGGCCCGGGGAAGTACGCCCCGACCCGCAACGCCGGGTTGAACACGATGTGCGGCACCCGCCCGTCGGCCCACTGCGCGGCGAACAGGGTGCGCAGCTCCCGCCAGGCCCGGTCCGGGCGCACGTGCGCCAGCCCGACCGCGATGAACGCCGAGTCCCAGCTCCACTGGTGCGGATAGAGGGTGCGGGACGGCACGGTGTGGTCGTGCTCCCAGTTGGCGTCGAGCGTGGCCAGCGCGAGCCGGCGCAGCCGGGCGGCCCGCTCGGCGTCACCGGGACCGCCGGGCCGTACCCGGGCCGCACCGCCGGGGGCGCTCACGCCGCCGCCTCGCTGTCGCTCGGCACCGGCGCGAGGCGCCGCGCTACCGAGCCCCATGGCTCGCTCGCTCCGCTCGCTCACGCCGCCGCCCGCCGCGGCCGGGGCTGGGCGAGGACGGTGGCGGCCTGGCGCAGGGCGGCGACGGGCTCGCCGCGCAGCCGGCACTCCAGCGCCAGCCAGCCGGGGTAGCCGATCCCGTCCAGGGTGGCCAGCAGCGCCGGCCAGTCCAGGTGCCCGGCCCCCGGCTGGTACCGGTTGGAGTCGCTGACCTGCACGTGCCCCAGGTACGGGGCGGCCGCGCGCAGCGCCGCGCAGGCGTCGTCCTCTTCGATGTTCATGTGGTAGGTGTCGGCGACCACCCGGACCGAGGGCAGCCCGACGGCGCGGCACAGGGCGACCGCCTCGTCGAGCCGGTTGACCATGTGGTCCTCGTACCGGTTGAGGGGTTCCAGGAACAGGGTGACCCCCTCGGCGCGGGCGTGTTCGCCCAGCTCGCCCAGGGCGTCGACGAGCACCCGCCGGTCGCCCTCGGGCGGGCGGGGCGGCTCGAACGGCGGCAGCCGGCGGGAGAACATCCCCCAGGCGGCCGGGGTCATGGCGCCGATCCCGCCGAGCTCCGCGATCACGGAGAGCTGGGAGCGCAGGTTGCGCACCGCGTCCCGGGAGCGCGCGGGGTCGAAGTCGCCGATGAAGTGGTCCATCTCGACGCAGACGGTCGGCATGACCACGCCCTCGGCGCGGGCGCGGCGCAGCTCCGGCAGTCGCCGGGCCAGGGCCAGGTCACCCCGGCCGCGCAGCTCGATGCCCTGGTAGCCGAGGGAGACGGCGAGGGCGTACTTCTCGGACAGGCCGGCGCCGGGGAGCAACTGCTCCTGGCAGGCCAGGGGGATGGTCATGGGAACCTCAGCACCACTTGGAGGACGTCACCGTCACCGCGGTCGAGCAACGCCAGCGCGTCGGCCACCGCGCCCGCGTCGACGACGTGGCTCACCAGCGGCAGCGGGTCGACGCTGCCCTCGGCCACCAGGTCCATGAAGGTCTGGGCGATCCGGGCCCCGGTCCACCGGCCGGCCGTGCCGGGTGCGGGGGCGGCCCCGGAGATCTGGGCCGCCACCAGCTGGATCCGGTTGTGGTGGAACTCCTCGCCGAGTCCCAGCCCGTGGGCGTACCCCTGGTAGAAGCCGGCGGCCACGACGCGGCCGGCGTGGGCGGTGGCGCGGATGGCCTCGTGCAGCGCCGGGTACGACCCGGACAGCTCCAGGCAGACGTCCGCGCCGCGGCCGCCGGTGGCCGCGTGCAGCGCGGCGGCGGCGGAGTCGACGGTGGCGTCGACCACCCGGCGGGCACCGAGCCGGGTGGCGTGGGCGAGCCGGTCCGGTACCCGGTCGACGGCCACCACCCGGGCTCCGGAGAGGACGGCGAGCCGGGTGCCGAGCAGCCCGATCACCCCCTGGCCGAAGACACCCACCCAGTCGCCGAGGTGCAGGTCACCGGCGAGCACGGCGGTCAGCGCGATGGCGCCGGGGCGGGCGAAGACGGCCGCCAGGGGGTCGAGCCCGGGGGCGAGCGGGGTGACCGCGCCGGCGGCCAGCACGGCCTCGGCTCGGTGCCCCCAGATGCCCCAGACGACCTGCCCCGGCCGGCGGTCGGCGACGTCGGGCGCGACCTCGACGACCTCGCCGACCTCCTCGTAGCCGAAGCCGACCACCGGGTAGGCGGGCGCGGCCTGCCGGGGCACGAACATCCGGGTGGCGTCGTCCCAGTCCTTGCTGAGCCGGGGATTGCTGCCCCGGTAGAGGGTCAGCTCGGTGCCGGCGGAGATCCCGGAGTAGCACGTGCGGACGCGGACCTGGCCCGGGCCGAGCGGGTCCGGGGGGCAGGGCTCCAGGCTCACCCGCCCGGGCCCGGCCAGAGAGACAACCCAGTTGGCCATGGCGTCGCTCCGAGGAAAGTGCCGGAGCCAATTCTAAACCGAAATATTGGTAATTGTCTTGTAAACGATCAATCGAGAGCGTTAAATCCCTGATGTACCCTTCGAGAGGAGTGCCACCGATGCCATCACCCTCGATGCGGATCCTCGCCCCCACCCTGATCATGGCACTTGCCGGGACAACCCTGCTGGCCTGCGGTGACGACGAGACGAAATCCGACAGTTCTCAGATAACAGTGTGGAGCCTGGAGGACGTGGCGGACCGGGTCAACGCCACCAAGGCCATCATCGCGGACTACACCGCCAAGACCGGCGTCAAGGTCAACCTGGTCACCGTCAACGAGGACCAGTTCCCCTCCCTCATCGCCTCCAGCGCCGCCGCCGGCGACCTGCCCGACGTGGTCGGCTCGGTCTCCCTGGCCGGGGTCCGCACGCTCGCCGGCAACGACCTGCTGGAGCCGGACGCCAACAAGAAGGTTGTCGAGAAGCTCGGCCGGGACACGTTCTCCCCGCGCGCCCTCGAACTGACGAGTGAGGACGGCAAGCAGCTCGCCGTGCCCAGCGACGGGTGGGGCCAGCTGCTGGTCTACCGCAAGGACCTGTTCGCGGCGGCGGGCCTGTCCGCCCCCGACACGTACGAGAAGATCGCCGCCGCCGCGGCGAGACTGAACACCGGCGGCGTCGCCGGCATCACCGCGGCGACCGCCCCCGGTGACGTCTTCACCCAGCAGACCTTCGAGCACCTCGCACTGGCCAACAACTGCCAGCTCACCGACGACGCCGGCAAGGTCACGCTGGACTCCGCCGAGTGCGTCGAGGCGTTCCGCTTCTACGGCGACCTGATGCGCAACAACTCGGTCAAGGGCGCGCAGGACGTGGACACCACCCGGGCCACCTACTTCGCCGGCAAGGCGGCCATGCTGATCTGGTCGCCGTTCATCCTCGACGAGCTGGCCGGGCTGCGCGACGACGCCAAGCCGACCTGCCCGCAGTGCCAGTCCGACCCGGCCTGGCTGGCCAAGAACAGCGGCTTCGTCACCGCGATCAAGGGCCCGAACGGCGCCGAGCCGGCCCAGTACGGCGAGATCAGCTCCTGGGCGGTGCTCGACGGCGCGAGCGACCCCGCGTCGTCCTTCGTGGAGTACATGCTCTCCGACGGCTACCCGCGCTGGTTCGGCATGTCCCCCGAGGGGCGCTTCCCGGTGCGCACCGGCACGGCGGAGGACAAGCAGAAGTTCCTCACCGCCTGGAACACCAGCCCGGCAGGGGTGGACCGCAAGCAGCCGCTGTCGGCGGTCTACGGCGACGACGTGCTCGCCACCCTGCGCAAGAGCCCGGACACCTTCCAGCGCTGGGGGCTGACCCAGGGCCAGGGCAAGCTCGTCGGGGCGATCCTCGGCGAGCTGCCGGTGCCCAAGGCGCTCGCCGACGTGGTCGGCGGGAAGTCGGACGCCCGGGCCGCCGCCGAGCGGGCGAAGAAGGACGTCGACGCGATCGCCAAGGGCGTGAATTGACCACCACCGCGCCGGAGGCCGGCCGCTCCCCCACCGGGGAGCGGCCCCGCCGGCCCGGCCGACGCCCGCTCACCCTGCGCCGCCGCGAGTCCCGCGCCGGGCTCGCGCTGGTCGCCCCGACCCTGCTCGTCGTGGTCGCGGTGATCGGCATACCCATCGTGTGGACCGTGGTGCTGGCCTTCCAACGGGTACGCCTCGCGACCCTGCGCCGGACCGGCCTCTTCGGCGAGCTGACCCTGGACAACGTCGACCGGGTGCTGCACACCCCCGGATTCGCCGACACGCTCTGGACCACCGTCGTCTACAGCGCCGGCGGGACCGTCGGCTCGATCCTGGTCGGCCTGGTGGCGGCGCTGGTGGTCCGCCGGCCGTTCCGGGGCCGCACGATCGTCCGGGCGTCGATGCTGCTGCCGTACGTCGCGCCGGTGGTCGCCATGACCTTCGTCTGGCAGGTGATGCTCGACCCGCAGCTCGGCTTCGTCAACGACTGGGGCCGCCGGTTCCTCGGCTGGGACGAGCCCGTGCCGTTCCTGTCCCAGGAGTCCACCGCGCTCTGGACGGTCATCGCGTTCGAGGCGTGGCGCTACTTCCCGTTCGCCTTCCTGTTCCTGCTGGCCCGCCTCCAGGCCGTGCCGGGCGAGCTGGAGGAGGCGGCCCGGGTCGACGGGGCCACCCCGACCCAGCGCTTCCGGTACATCCTGCTGCCCCAGCTCATGCCGGTGATCGCGCTGATCGGGGTGCTCCGGTTCATCATGACCTTCAACAAGTTCGACGACGTCTACCTGCTCACCGGGGGCTCGGCCGGCACCGAGGTGGTCAGCGTCCGGGTCTACCAGTTCCTCACCGCGCGGACCGACATCGGCGCGGCCGCGGCGCAGGCGGTCGTGCTGGCCGTGGTGCTGATCGTCTTCGTCGCGATCTACCTGCGCTTCTTCAGCGGCCGGCGGGAGGGGGCGTGATGGACCGGGACCGGATCGAGACGGTGAGCCTGCGCTGGCTGCGCCGTCTGGTGATCACCGCCTTCCTGCTGGTCACCCTGCTGCCGTTCTGGTACATGCTGGTGCTGTCGGTGCGCCCCATCGAGCGGCTGCTGCTCGACCCCGGCTCGCTGGTCGTGCCGTTCGGCGAGCTGACCGTCGCCACCTACGCCGAGGTCCTGAAGTCCGTGGAGGACGGCGGGCAGGGCTTCCTCACCTTCATCCGCAACAGCGGCATCGTGGCGCTGGCCGCCACCGCGCTCACCCTGGTGATCGCCATCCCCGGCGCGTACGCGGTCTCCCGGCTGCGGTTCTTCGGCCGGCGGCAGGTCAGCGCGCTGTTCCTGGCGGTCTACCTGTTCCCGTCGATCGTCATCGCGATCCCGCTCTTCGTGGTCTTCACCCGGGCCGGGCTCCGCGGGTCGCTCGTCGGGTTGGTGCTGGTCTACATCTCGCAGACCCTGCCGGTCTCGGTCTACATGCTGAAGAACTACTTCGAGACGATCCCGGTCAGCCTGGAGGAGTCCGCGGCGATCGACGGTGCCGGCCGGCTCGGCATCATCCGCCGGGTCAGCCTGCCGCTCGCCGCGCCGTCGGTGATGGCGGTCGCGCTCTACGACTTCATGATCGCCTGGAACGAGTTCCTCTTCGCGCTGCTCTTCCTGGTCGACCGGCCCAACCGGTGGACCGTCTCGCTGGGCCTGTCGCTGCTGGCCGACGGTGTCGAGGTGCCGAAGACGGTGCTGATGGCCGGCTCGGTGATCCTCACCCTGCCGATCGTGATCCTCTTCTTCGCCAGCGAGCGGCTGCTCACCGAGGGCCTCACCAGCGGCGCGGAGAAGGGGTAGTTGACCTTGGCGGGCGGCTCCACCAGGATGGCCCGGTGCGAGCGACCCGGGAACGGACGGTCAGCGGGCGGCTGGCCCGGCTGGTCACCGAGGTGCTCGCACCGGGCGTCCTGGTGACCGCACTGCCGCTGGTGGCGGCCGCCCGGGTCAGCCGCTCCCCGCAGCAGTTCCTGCTCTGGGCCGGCACCGCCCTGCTGTTCTGCGCGGTGATCCCGGTCGGCGTGATCGTCCACGGCGTACGCCGCGGCCGGCTCACCGACCGGCACGTCGGCGACCGCACCCAGCGGGCCCGCCCGCTGCTGACCGGCCTGGCCTCGGTGGCGCTCGGCATGGCCCTGCTGGCCGCGCTGCGCGCCCCGGCCGAACTGTTCGCCGTGATCGTGGTGATCTTCGTGGTCGGCGTGGCCTGCACCCTGGTGAACCACTGGTGGAAGCTGAGCATCCACAGCGCGGTCGCGGCCGCCACCACGACCGTCCTGGTGCTGCTGTTCGGTCCGGCGCTGCACGCCGGCTGGCTGCTGGTGGTCGCGGTCGGCTGGTCCCGGGTGGTCCTGCGGGACCACACCTGGCCGCAGGTGGTCGCCGGTGCGGTCACCGGCGCCCCGCTCGCCGCCGGCGCCTTCCTGGCGCTGCACTGAGATTCCCCCGGCCGGCTCCCACAAGATCAGCTACCGTGGGCGGCATGGGCAAGCCGACCCGCTGGGTGACCGACACGAAGCCCGGCCACTCGCAGTGGTACGTCGACCGGTTCCGCCAGCTCGCCGCCGAGGGGGCGGACCTGGCCGGCGAGGCCCGGCTGCTGGACGCGCTCGTCGCGCCGGGCGCGCGGATCCTGGACGCCGGCTGCGGCACCGGGCGGGTGGCCGCCGAGCTGGCCGCCCGGGGACACACCGCGGTGGGCGTCGACGCCGACCCGGTGCTGATCGACGCCGCCCGCACCGACCATCCCGGCCCGCGCTTCCTGGTCGCCGACCTGGCCGAGCTGGACCTGGCCGCGCAGGACGAGCCGGAGCCGTTCGACGCGGCCGTGGTGGCCGGCAACGTGATGGCGTTCGTCGCCCCCGGCACCGAGCGTGCCGTGCTGACCCGCGTGGCCGCGCACGTCCGGCCGGACGGCGTCGTGGTGGTCGGCTTCGGCACCGACCGCGGCTACCCGCTCACCGGGCTGGACGCCGACGCGGCGGCCGCCGGCCTCCGCCGGGAACACCGCTTCGCCACCTGGGACCTGCGCCCCTGGCGCGACGACGCGGAGTTCGCGGTGACCGTGTTCCGGAAGCCGGCCGCCTGAGCCGTCCCGGCGCCGCTCCCGCCACGACCGGCCTCACGCCGGGGCGGCGACCACGCGGGCCGTGGCCGGCCTCACGCCGGGGCGGCGACCGCGCGGGCCGCGGCCGGGTCGAGCGGGCTGCCCGCCGGCACCAGGCTGACCAGGCCCGCCGGCAGCCGGACCGGACGCACCCCGGCGTAGCCGAGCATGCCGGGCACGTCGGTGCCGGCCAGCACGTAGCGCCGGCCGAGGTCGGTGACCACGCACACCGCCCCGCCGCTGGCGCCGGGAGCGGCGACCGACTCGACGAGCGCACCCCGCCCCGGCTCGACCACCACCTGGTCGGCCAGGCCGCCCCGGCCGGCCGGCGTCCGCGCGGCCCCGGAGAGGTCCGGCGGGGTGGCGCCGAGCCGGACCTCGCGGACGCCGGTGTCGTCGCCAGCGCTCGCGCAGAGCGCGCCGCCCTCCACGGTGGCCAGTGCGGGCGGGACGGCGGGCGGGGCGGTCGGCCCGGTGGGCACCAGGTCGGGGAGCTTCGGCAGGGCGGCGAACCGGCCCAGGGTGATCGGTTCCGGGTCGCCCTGGCCGGTGCGGGCGAGCAGCAGGGCCGCCTGCAACTCGGTGATGCCGGCCAGGCCGGTCCGCCCGGCCACCGCGTACTGCCGGCCGCCCCCGGAGTTGCGGACCAGGTAGACGTCGCCGACGGTCGCGCCGGGGACCCGCTCGGACGGGGTGCCCAGGTCGCGCAGCGGGGGCGGTGCCAGGTCGGCGCCGGCCGGCACCGTGTGGAGCAGCGCCGGGGCCACCGGCACCGCCCGTTCCCGGGTGGCGGCCAGCGCGGCGAGCACCCGGTCGGTGTCCCGGAGCAGGTAGCGCCGCTCGTGCCAGAGCAGGTGCAGGCTGCCGTCCGGGTGGCGCAGCAGCAGGCCCTGGTCGCCGAGGGGCCGGCCGCCCGAGGGGTCCCGCCCGACCAGCAGCGCCGAACGGACCTCCGTGCGGCCCGCCTCGGCGGCGGTGACCGAGCAGACCGTCCATGCCCCGCCGGCGAGCCGCCCCGGCGCGGGCAGCGAGTCGGGGGCGTCGGCGATGCCGAGGGGCAGGCCGCGCGGCACGCCCTCGATGGAGCGGCGGGAGACCAGCACGGTCTTCGGCCGCTCCGCCCCGATGACCAGCAGCGCCGAGGCGTAGTTGAGGACCGGGTGCAGCCTGTCGTCCCGGTAGACGAACCGCGCGCCGGACTCCTTCTCCACGATCACCGCGCCCGTGTCGCGCCAGGCGCTGCCGCCGCCGGCGAACAGGCCGTAGAGGGCGACCCCGCCGAGCGCGATCACCGCGACCAGCACGCTGGCCAGACCGGCGCCGGCCAGCCGCCGGAACGGCGACTGCGCGGGGTCGGTCTCCCGCATCACCAGGGCGGCGACGGCCCGCTGGACGGTGAACTGGTAGGAGTGGAGCTGGTCCTGCCGGGACGGCATCGGGCCCCTTCCGAGAACGATCGTCGGCGCACAGGATAAGCGCTCCGTCGATGCCGTGCGGACCCTCCGTGTCGCCCGGCCACCGTGGGCGATCGCGGGACTCGCCGTGGGAGCGCTTGTCGCAGCCGGTACGGTCACCATGGCGGTGTGGGGCCGCCGGAGGAGGGGACACAGTGGACAGCAGCGCCTGGGACGCCCGGTACGCGAGCACACCGGGGCTGGTGTGGAGCGCTGAGCCCAACCGGTTCGTGGTCGAGTCGGTCACCGGGCTCGCCCCCGGCGCCGCGCTGGACCTGGCCGCGGGTGAGGGGCGCAACGCGGTCTGGCTGGCGGAGCAGGGCTGGCGGGTCACCGCCGTGGACTTCTCGCCGGTGGCCGTCGGCCGGGGGCGTGAGCTGGCCGCCGGCCGGGACGTCCAGGTCGAGTGGCGGGTCGCCGACGTGACCGCGTACCGGCCGGTGCCGGGCAGCTACGACCTCGTGCTGATCAGCTATCTGCACCTGCCCGCCGGCGATCTCGCGCGAGTGCTGGCCGCGGCCAAGCAGGCGCTGCGTCCGGGCGGGAGCCTCGTGGTGGTCGGCCACGACCTGGCGAACCTGACCGGCGGCACGGGTGGCCCGCAGGACCCGGCCGTGCTGCTCACCCCCGAGGCGGTGGTCGACGGGCTGGCCGGGCTGCACATCCGGCGCGCCGAGACGGCCCGCCGTCCGGTGTCCACCACCGACGGCGGCACCGTCGACGCCCTCGACACCGTCGTCGTGGCGAGCCGCCCCGACTGACCGGCGCCGCGACCCGTCAGGGCCGCAGGATCAGCCGGATCGGATCCCCCTCCTTCTCCTGCACCCGGCGCACCGCCTCCGGCGCGTCCGCCAGCGGCAGCACGTCGCTGACGGAGGCGGACAGGTCGAGCCGGCCCAGCCCGGTGAGGGTGACCAGTTGCCCGACGTGCTCGGCCTCGGAGCCGTAGTGTCCGAGCACCGCCTGCCGGTTGTAGGTGAACCGGCTGTCCGACGGGATGCTGATCGGCTGGTTGGCGATGCCGGCGAGCACCAGCCGTCCGTGCCTGCCGAGCACGGTCATGGCCTGCTCGCGGACCGCGTTGACACCGGCGAAGTCGAACGCCACGTCGAGGCCCCGGGTGCCGACCAGTTCGAGCACGGCGTCCTTGAAACCGTCGTCCGTCGGGTCGAGGGCCACGTCCGCGCCGAGGGCGATCGCCCGGTCCCGGGCCGCCGGCAGCGGGTCCACGGCGATCACCGGTGCCGCGCCGACCAGCAGCAGCAACTGCACCGCGTGCGCGCCGAGACCACCGACGCCCCACACGGCGACCGCCTCCGCCGGCCGGACCCGGGCGGTCTCGGTCACCGCCGCCCAGGGCGTGGAGACCGCGTCGGGGATGATGCAGGCCTGCTCGAACGGGAGCAGATCCGGGACGGGCACCAGGGTGTCCTCGCGGGCCAGGGCGTATTCGGCCCAGCCGCCGTCGTAGTCGACGCCGCGGGTGAGCACCAGGCCGAACCGGTCCCGCTCCCCCGCCTGGAGCAGCACCCGCTGGCCCGGCTGCCAGCCCGTCACCCCGTCACCGAGGGCGTCCACCGTGCCCGCGACCTCGTGGCCGAGGGTCACCACGTCCCCGCCGAGGTACAGCGGGGTGAGGGTGCCGTCGATCAGGTGCACGTCCGACAGGCACACGCCGGCCGCGGCGACCCGGATCCGCACCTGCCCGCGCCCCGGCTCGGGCACCGGAACCGATTCCATCCGCAGCGCCCGATCGGCCACGTGCAGCCGTCCGGCCAGCATCTCCGCCACGTCCGCATCCCTTCTCCGGCGTCCTCGACCCGCCACGTCCTCGACCCGCCGGCCGCGCCGGGCGGGAGTCGCCGTCGGCGTACCCGCCGCCGGCCCGGCGATGCCGGCGGGCACGGAAAAACGGCCTGGCCGCCCATATCCTCGGGTCCCCCGACGACCGGCCGGTAGCATCCGGTCACGGACCGGCGGAGAGGACACGCGTGGGCGCACGTTTCGAGGAACTGGCCTGGCGGGAGACGCCGATCGGCGAGATCAGTCTGCGCCGGCGCCGCGACCCGTCGCTCGACGTCGACGTGTACGAGGTGAAGCTCGACGACGAGTTCCTGATGTCCAGCCTCTTCCCCGTCGCGGAGATCGAACTCGCCCGGCTCGGGCTCGCGCCGCTGACCGGCGCGGCCCTGGACGTGGTGGTGGGCGGGCTCGGCCTCGGCTACACGGCGCGCACCGCGCTGGAGGACCCCCGGGTGCGCTCGCTGCTGGTGGTCGAGGCGATCGAGGACGTGATCGACTGGCACCGCCGGGACCTGCTGCCGTTCGCCGCCGGGCTGGCCGCCGACGCGCGGACCCGGTTCGTCCGGGCGGACTTCTTCGCGGCGGTCGCGGACGGCACCGGGTTCGATCCGGAGGCGCCGGGGCGCCGGTTCCACGCGGTGCTGCTCGACGTCGACCACTCCCCGCGCCAGGTGCTGCACCCCAGCCACGCCGCCTTCTACACGGTGGACGGGCTGCGCCGGCTGGCCGCGCTGCTGCACCCGGACGGCGTGTTCGCGCTCTGGTCGAACGACCCGCCCGACCCCGCCTTCCAGCGGACGCTGACCGAGGTGTTCCCGACCTCGGTGGCGCATGTCGTCCGCTTCCCCAACCCGTTGCAGGGCCGGGAGGCCGCGAACACGGTGTACGTGGCCCGGCAGTGACCGCCCCCGGACAGGCATGGCGGGAGCCGGAGCGGGAAAGCGGGCGGCCCACCGTACTCCCGGGAGGATGACATGCGGGCGTTGCTCTGGATCGTCGGCGTCGCGGCCGGCGTGCTCATCCTGCTCGGGCTGCTGCTGGAGGCGGTCCGCTGGCTGATCATCATCGGGCTGGTCGCGCTGGTCGTGGTCGTCGTCCTGGCCGCCGTGAAGACCCGGCGGGTGCTGAACCGGCCCGCCGGCCGCCGCTGACCGGGCGCGCCACTCCGCCACGCCGCGCCGTGTGACGAACCCGGCAAAGTTACCGCGGGGTAAGTTACCGGGTGGTTAAGTTAGGCTGAGGGCCGTCATCCGGCAGCGAGGAGAGACGGCGATGGACGCGACCGCGCAGCGGCCCTGGACGCGCAGCTACGCCCCGGGCGTACCGGCCGAGATCGCCGAGCCGACCGGCTCGCTGGTGGACCTGCTCACGGACGCGGCCCGCCGGTTCGGCCCCCGGGTCGCCCTCGACTTCTACGGCGCCACCACCACCTACGCGGAGCTGGCCGACCAGGTGGCCCGGGCGGCCGAGGCGCTGCGCCGGCTCGGCGTCGGCCCCGGCGACCGGGTCGCGCTGGTGCTGCCGAACTGCCCGCAGCACGTGGTCGCCTTCTACGCGGTGCTGCGCCTCGGCGCGGTGGTGGTCGAGCACAACCCGCTCTACACCGCCGACGAGCTGGCCCACCAGCTCACCGACCACGGCGCCCGGGTCGCCGTGGTGTGGGACAGGGTGGCGGCGCTGGTCGCCGGGCGGGGCGCGGTCGAGACGGTCGTGGCCGTCGACCTGCCCGGGGCGCTGCCGCGCCTCAAGCGCTGGGCGCTGCGGCTGCCGCTGCCCAAGGTCCGCGCCGCCCGGGCCGCCATGACCGCCCCGGCCCCCGACGCGCTCCCCTGGCCGGCGCTGCTCGCCGACGCCGCCCCGCTGGCCGCCGACCACCCCGCGCCGCGACCCACCGACACCGCGCTGCTCCAGTACACCGGCGGCACCACCGGCGTCCCCAAGGGCGCCGTGCTGACCCATCGCAACCTGCGGGCCAACGCCGCGCAGGGCCGGGCCTGGGTGCCCGGCCTGCGCGACGGCGCCGAGACGGTGTACGCGGTGCTGCCGCTGTTCCACGCCTACGGGCTGACCCTCTGCCTCACCTTCGCGGTGGGCATCGGCGCCACCCTGGTGCTCTTTCCCCGCTTCGACCTCGACCAGGTGCTCGACGCGGCGCGCCGGCGCCCGCCGACCTTCCTGCCCGCCGTCCCGCCGGTCTACGCGCGCCTCGCCGCCGCGGCCCGGGAACGCGGCGCCGACCTCACCTCCGTCCGGTACGCCATCTCCGGCGCGATGGCCCTCCCGCCGGCCACCGTGGACCTCTGGGAGTCGGTGACCGGCGGCCTGCTCGTCGAGGGCTACGGGATGACCGAGACCTCGCCCATCACGCTGGGCAACCCGGTCGCACCGACCCGCCGCCCCGGCACCGTCGGGGTGCCCTTCCCGTCCACCGAGGTGCGGATCGTCGACCCGGAGGACCCGACCCGGGACCGCGCCCCCGGGGAGGCCGGCGAGCTGCTGGTCCGCGGCCCGCAGGTGTTCGCCGGCTACTGGAACCGCCCCGAGGAGACGGCCCGGGTGCTGCTGCCCGGCGGCTGGCTGCGCACCGGGGACGTGGTCACCATGGACGCCGACGGCTTCGTCACCGTGGTCGACCGGATCAAGGAGCTGATCATCACGGGCGGGTTCAACGTCTACCCGTCCGAGGTGGAGGAGGCGCTGCTCCGGGTCCCCGGCGTCCGCGAGGCCGCCGCGGTCGGCCTGCCCACCGGGGACGGCGAGGAGGTGGTGGCCGCCGTGGTGCTGGACCCGGGGGTGGGCGCCGGCCCGGAGTCGGTGCGCTCGGCCTGCCGGCAGCACCTCGCCGGCTACAAGGTGCCGCGCCGGGTCGTGGTGGTCGAGGAGCTGCCCCGCTCGCAGATCGGCAAGGTTCTGCGCCGCGAGGTCCGCGACCGCCTGCTCGCCGGGGACTGAGAGCGGGGCCGGCACCGGTCAGGGCAGTTGGCCCGGCCGGTCGACGATCGCGATCCGGAGCCGCGCGACCGCCGATTCCGGCGACTCCCTGCCGTCGCGCACCACGGACCTGCGGGTGCCGAGGTAGACGTGGGTGTTCCGGTCGAAGATGAGGTCGTTGTTGCCACCGATCACGCCGGGCATGCGGATCGCCACCCCGTGCCGGCCGGCGGCATCCACCACGTCGCCGGAGATGACGACGGCTCCCGGCTCCCGCGCCAGCAGTTCGAACAGCGCCGCCAGCGCTCCGGGCGGCACGTAGCCGTCGAGCAGCGACCGCGCGGTGGTGTACGGCATGTTCTCGCTCCCGTACACGGCCTTCTCGTCGGCTCCCGCGGGGAGGTGCAGGTCGACCGGGTGTTCCCGCAGGTACCGGAGCAGCCGGTCCGGGTCGGTGGGCAGGTCGCCGTGGTAGGCGGGCGACGGGAGCTCGTCCAGCTCCTTGCCGGGATCCGCGGCGTCGGTCGGGCGCAGCACGCGCCGTTCACCCCACCCGTTCGGGTCGTTCTCCGGCCGGTACCGCGCCTGCGGGTGCGCGACTCCCCCGGCCGACTGCCACATCTGCACCCGGATGGTGAGGTACGGGCCGCTGTCCGGCCTCTCCCGCGCCGTCGCCAGCGCCTCCGTGAACACGTACTGGTCGGGTCGGGCGGTGAGCTCGGGCTGTTGCCGGGCGGCATCGGCCGCCAGCCGGAGGATCTCCGACGCGCTGGCCGCGGGTGGTGGCTGGGTGCCGAGCCCCATCGTCTGGGCCGCCAGGGCGCCGGCGGTCAGCGCGACCGCCAGCCCGAGCGCTCCGGCGAGGCGCCAACCCCGCGGGAACCGGATCCGGTGCCCGGCCGGACGCGGCGCCGCGGCGGCCTCGGACCGCCGGACGATGTGCTCTTTCAGATCGGTGAGGAGCTGCTCCTCGAAGCCGTGTGGTGACCGCTCGATCGTGTTCATCGTCTCCATCTCCGTCTCAGGCGAGGGTGGTGGCCGGGCGGGCGAGCACGGCGCGGACGGTCCGACGGGCGCGGTGCAGGCGGACCCGGGCGGCGACCGGGGACATCCCGAGCGCGGTCGCCGCCTCCGCGACGGTGAGGCCGTCCACCGCGACGCTCTCGACCAGCGCCCGGGTGTGCTCGGGCAGCCCGCTCAGCGCCCGACAGGTGCGGCGCGCCGCCGCCTCGGCGTCGATCCGCTCCTCGATGCGGGCGATGTCGTCGGCGGCCAGGTCCCGCCGTCCGGCCAGCCGGCCGGTTACCCTCAGCCGTCGGGCCGCCCGGCGCCGCTCGTCGGCGATGACGTTGCGGGCCACCCCGAACAGCCAGGCGATCTGGCTGCCCCGGTCCGGCCGGTAGCCGGCCGCCGACTCGATCACCGCGAGGAACACGTCGGCGGTCAGGTCAGCGGCGAGGTGGGGGTCGTCGACCCGCCGGGCCACGAACCGGCCCACCGCCTCGACGTGCCGCCGGTAGAAGATCTCGAAGGCCACCGGATCGGCTCCGATGCCGGAGATGTCACCCTCCACTGAGCCAGGATCATGCACGGGCCGTCCTCCCTCGTAGCCGTTACACCCCTTCTTCGTCCGGCGGGGCGCGGGTGTTACCCGGAACGAGAGCTCGGTCCAGGGCTCCGGACTATCCCGGCGTGACGGGTCGGCGGTCGCCGGAGCGAATCGTCCTGGCCACCTCGCTCAGGTCGTTGTCCAGCTGGTGATCCCGCCCGGGCAGCCGGTGCAGCGTTGCCTGCGGGATGGCGCGGGCGTACAGGTCGGCGTGCGACGGTGGGGCGGTGTCGTCCCGGAGCCCGTGGAACACGTGCACGGGCACGCCGTGCGGCAGCCGCGCACCGAGGTCGTGCGGCAGCTCGAACTCCTCGCCGGGCCAGCCGCCGGCACCGACGAACGGCGCGGCGACCAGCACGATCCCGCCGAGCTCCCGTTCCGGTGGTCGCTCGGCGAGCGCGGCGACGAGAATCGTGGCGCCCACCGAGTGGCCGGCGACGACCGCGCCGTCGTCCAGGGCCGCCAGCTCCCGCCGGATGGCCGCGCTCCACCCGGCGTAGCTCGGGTCGTCCTTGTCGGGCATGCGCGGGTAGCGGACCTCGTACCCGTCGCCCAGCTCCCGCCTCAGGCTGTCGAACAGCTTGTCGTCCCACTCGTCGTGCGCGCCCGCGCCGCCGCCCTGGACGAACAGGACCTGCCGGGTCACCCCCATGACGGTCCACCTCCGCGCGCTCGGGTCGGACAACGACGATTGTGCCGGCCGGCAGGGATCGTCACGCCGGTTCGACGGGCAGCCACAGTTCGCAGGTCGCCGTGCTGAAGTCGTCCGCGTGGTCGAGGACCGTCACGATCGAGGGTCCGGGCCGGAGACGCCACGGGTTGGAGGGGAACCAGTCGGTCGCGGTGGCGGCCCAGGTCTCCTGCAGGACCTGCGGGTGCGGTCCGGTGGTGCGGAAGACGGCCCACCTGCCGCCGGGGACCTCGATGGTGTCGAGGTCGTCCGGGACCGACGTGTCCCGTGCGACGGCGACCCCGTGCAGGTAGGTCAGTTCGGTGCCCTCGGCGCCGTCGGGGTCGACGTCGTCGGAGACCTGCAGGAGGCCGGGCGGCTCGGTGTTTCCGAGGCTCTTCAGCCGGAGATGCTCCTCCTTCGGCAGTGCGGTGATGTGCCGCTGGATGTGCGGGTTGACGCCGTGGTGGATCAGCGGAACCCGGACCGCGTGTCCGACGAGCCGGAACGCGGGGCGGTCGACGATGCGGGTGTCCATGGGTCTGCTCCCTTCGACGCTCAGGCGGAACCTGAGCTGCGGTTGTGTGCGAAGGGGGCCTCCGTCGCGGCGGACATCACCGGGGCCGGCACCGTGGACCGCCCGGAACGCACGCCCGAACGCCTCCGTCGAGCCGTATCCGTGCCGGACGGCGATGCTCAGCAGGTCGTCCTGGCCGCGAACGACGTCGGCAGCGGCGACGGTCATGCGGCGCCGGCGCACGTACTCCGACAGCGGCATGCCGGCCAGTGACGAGAACATCCGGCGCAGGTGGTATTCGGTCGTGCCGAGCGCCCTGGCCAGTCCGACGACGTCGAACTCCTCGGTCAGGTGCTCTTCGACGACATCGACGAGCCGGTTGAGTGCCGAGATCACGAGGCCTCCCTTCGACGTCAAGACTGGCCCGGGAGACCCCGGCTGCGCCCGACCGCTGTGGCCCGATCCGATCATGCCGCTCCGGGGAGCGGAGCCCTCAGCCGAGACCGCGGTGTGCCGCCCACAGCTCGCCGGCGCGGCCGGCAGCCCGGTCGACCAGGGCCACCAGCTCGGGTCGCTCGGGCACCGGGAACGAGACGTAGGTGCCGCGGCCGCCGGCGGTCGGGCGGCCGTAGGCCTTCGCCGCGAGGCGCCCGTCCGGCAGGAGCCGGACGTTGAGCGTGGTCAGCGTGAACTCCTCGCCGCGGCGGGTGTCGGTCCAGCGGAGCCCTTCGGGGATCGTGACGTTGATGGCCAGGGCGCTGACCTCGATTCGGGCATCGCTGCTCATGCAGGCATGTTCTCACGCGGGCCGGCAACCCCTCCGCCCGCCGAGGACCGCGTTCTCCCCGTCGCCGCCCGGGACCGGACGGCCGGAGTCGATCACCACCGCTCGACGAGGTGTTCGCGGCCCTGCGGCGGCTCGTACGGCTCGGGCCAGTAGTCGACGATCCGGTTGATCAGGCCCTGCTCGGACACCTCCAGCCAGACACACGCGTCCTGCTGCTCGTCGCCCACGCGGACGTCGAGCCACAGGGCCGCCAACCGGCCGTCGGCGACCAGCCGGCGGACCCGCAGGTGCCAGTCACCGGGATAGTCGATGTTGAACCGCAGGAACGCCTCCCGGCCGCGGATGCGCTCCCGGGTCTGCGGCATCTCGTAGACCACGTCGTCGGTGAGCAGGCCGGCCAAGCCGGGCCAGTCGCGGCGTTCGAGACGGTCGACGTAGTCCTGGGCGGCCTGCCGGCTGACGGCGGTGTCACTCACGGCGCGGACGCTACCGGCCGGCACCGACATCCCCGGACGGCCGCAACGCGCCCAGCGGGCGAGCGGGATTTGCCGAAACAGCAAGAAAGTTTGTCATCGGCGGAGGGCGTTCCGGATGCTGGTGGCGTGGACAGCACGGAGCCCGACGGGGAAGGAAGCCGCCGCATGAGTGGACACGGACACCAGCACGCCGAGGAGGACGCGGCCGCCATCTTCGAGCCGCCGGCCTGGGACGAGCGGTACTCCGGCGCGGAGAAGATCTGGAGCGGCAACCCCAACGCGCAGCTCGTCGCCGAGGTGACCGGCCTGACGCCCGGCACCGCGCTCGACGTCGGCTGCGGCGAGGGCGGCGACGTGATCTGGCTGGCCCGGCAGGGCTGGCGGGTCACCGGCGCCGACTTCTCCGCCAACGGCCTGGCCCGCGCGGCCCGGCACGCCGAGCAGGCCGGCGTCGCCGACCGCACCGACTGGTGGCAGGTCGACGCGCGGACCTTCGCGGCGGAGGGGCGGTCCTACGACCTGGTCACCAGCCACTTCCTGCACCCGCCGGACGGCGGGATGGTGGAGGTGACCCGCCGGCTGGCCGGCGCCGTCGCACCCGGCGGGCACCTGCTGGTCGTCGGCCACGCGCCGCACGAGACGTTCACCCAGCTGAGCGCGAGCCACCGCCGGGCCATGTTCCTCGCCGAGGATCTGCTGCCCGGGCTGCCGGACGACTTCGAGGCCCTCGTGGTCGAGCAGCGGCCCCGGACGGTGACCCGCGACGGCGTCACTGTCGACGTCGACGACTCCACCCTGCTGGCGCGCCGGAAGTCCTAGGCCGGCTCAGAACCACGCCTCCCGGGTGTCCAGGGTGGTGCGGTCCAGGCTCTCCAGCAGGTCGAACTGCGGCCCGGTGCGGGGCAGCTCGTAGCGGAAGAAGTACCGGGCGGCCTGGCGCTTGCCGGCCAGGAAGTCGGCGTCCGGGCCGTCCGGGCTGCCCAGCGCCTCCACGGCCAGCAGCTGCTCCAGCCACATCCAGGCGATCACCACGTGCCCGACGGCCTCCAGGTAGAGCGACGCGTTGGCCAGCGTCACCTCGGGATCGCCGGCGCCGTGCAGGCGCCGGGTGACCACGGCGACCCGGTCGACCGCCGCGCCGAGCCGGCCGGCCAGCTCGGCGGCCTCGCCGTCGGTCTTCCAGGCCCGGGTGACGGTGGCCCGGATGGTCTCCAGC
Source organism: Micromonospora sp. NPDC048907 (assembly GCF_055586885.1). NCBI lineage: Bacteria > Bacillati > Actinomycetota > Actinomycetes > Micromonosporales > Micromonosporaceae > Micromonospora > Micromonospora sp. NPDC048907. Next base: position 68,183 of record NZ_JBVJHI010000012.1, on the reverse strand, counting down.
AGCAGCTCCAGGCCGGCGCCGTCGCGCATGGTGACCTTGCGGCCCAGCAGGTCCAGCGCCTGGATGCCGTGGGTGCCCTCGTGGATCGCGTTGAGCCGGTTGTCCCGCCAGTGCTGCTCGACGTCGTAGTCGCGGGTGTAGCCGTAGCCGCCGTGCACCTGGATGGCCAGGTCGTTGGCGGCCAGGCACCACTGCGACGGCCAGCTCTTGGCGATCGGCGTGAGCAGGTCCAGCAGCAGGTGGGCGCGGCTGCGGTCGGCCTCGGCCGGGGCGGTCTTCTCCTCGTCGAGCAGCCGCCCGCAGTAGAGGATCAGGGCGAGCGCGCCCTCCACGTAGCTCTTCTGCGCCAGCAGCATCCGGCGGACGTCGGCGTGCGCCACGATCGGCACCTGCGGAGCGGTGGGATCCTTGTCGCCGGCCGGCCGGCCCTGGGGGCGCTGCCGGGCGTACGCCACGGACTTCAGGTGGGCGGTGTAGCCGAGCGCGGTGGCGCCGGCGCCCACGCCGATGCGCGCCTCGTTCATCATGTGGAACATCTGCGCCAACCCCTGGTGCGGCTCCCCCACCAGGTAGCCGACCGCCCCGGGCCGCCCGTACGGGCGGTGCACGCCCTCGCCGAAGTTCAGCAGCGTGTTGGTGGTGCCCCGGTAGCCGAGCTTGTGGTTGAGGCCGACCAGCACCACGTCGTTGCGGGGCCCGAGCGCGCCGTCGTCGTCGAGGAGCACCTTCGGCACGATGAACAGCGAGATGCCCTTCACCCCGGGCGGCCCGCCGGGGATGCGGGCGAGCACCAGGTGGACGATGTTCTCGGCCAGGTCGTGCTCCCCGCCGGAGATCCACATCTTGGTGCCGACGAGCCGGTACGTCCCGTCGTCCTGCGGCTCGGCCCGGGTGGTGATGTCGGCGAGCGAGCTGCCGGCCTGCGGTTCGGACAGGCACATGGTGCCGAAGAACCGGCCCTGCACCATCGGCCGTACCCAGGTGTCGATCTGCTCGGCGCTGCCGTGGGCGAGCAGCAGGTTGGCGTTGCCGAGCGTGAGGAGCGGGTAGGCGGCGGTGGCCACGTTGGCGGCCTGGAACCAGGCGGAGCAGGCGGCGGCCACGGCGTGCGGCAGCTGCATGCCGCCGACCGACTCGTCCATGGTGGCGGCCAGCAGCCCGGTGTGGGCGTACGCGTCGAGGGCGGCCTTGACCTGCGGGATGGTGCGGACCCGCTGCCCGTCGAAGGTCGGCTCGCTGGCGTCGGCGGCCCGGTTGTGCGGGGCGAACTGCTCGGCGGCGACCTGCGCGGCGAGGTCCAGCACCGCGTCGAAGGTCTCCCGCGAGTGCTCGGCGTAGCGCGGGCGTTCGGTCAGCCGGCCGACGTCGAGCCAGTCGTGGAGCAGGAACGCCAGATCGCGACGGGACAGCAGGGTGGACGACGACACGGGACTCCTTCCGTCGACCGTCGTCAGCCGCGGCGCAGCCCGGCGACGGCCTCTCGGAGGTCATCCTGACTGATCGGGGCGGGCGGCGCACCCTCCGTCGCCTCCCGGAGCGCCTTGGCGAGTTGCACCCGGCGCAGCGCCTCCCGCAGGTCGGCTCCGGTGAGCCCGGGTGTGGTCGCGGCCAGCGCGGCCGGGTCGACGTCGGCGGCGAACATCCGGAAGCCGGGCCGCTCGTGCCTGTCGATCAGCTCGCGGATCATCTTGGCGAGGATCTCCGCGCGGCCGGCCTCGTCCGGCGCCGGGATGGCGATCTTGAGGTCGAAGCGGCCGGAGCGGGTCAGCGAGGCGTCCACCCGCTGCGGAAAGTTGGTGGTCGCCACCACGATGACGTCCGGGTTCTCCTCGAACAGCGTGTTCATCTCCTGCTTGAAGATGCCGGCCACCGCGTTCACCGCCTGGCTGGCCGCGTCGCCGCCGGAGCCGGCGTAGCTGATGATGCTGTCGAACTCGTCGAAGAGCATGACGGTGGGCCGCCGGTAGCGGCGCGCCTCCCGGAAGATCCGCTTGATGTTGCGCTCGGAGCCGCCGAGGAACTTGTCGAGGATCTCCGGGGTGCGGATCTCCACGAAGTCCGCGCCGATCTCGTTGGCCAGGGCCCGGGCCAGCATGGTCTTGCCGGTGCCCGGCGGCCCGTACAGCAGGATGCCCTGCGGCCGGCGCGCCCCCCAGCGGGCCATCGCCTGCGGGTGCCGGAACGACACGGCGACCTCGCGGAACCGGGCGACCACGTCGGGCAGGCCGCCGACCTGGTCGAGGGTCACCGCCGCGCTGCGCGGCACCGCCGCGGCCGCACGGTGACCCACCGGGTACGACCGGCCGCGCAGCAGCGTCGGCTCCGGGGTGTCGCCGGCCAGCTCCCGGACGGTCTGGAGCACCACGCCGATCATGGCGGTCAGGTGCGCGACCGTCACGTCGGCGCTGGGCACCTCGGCGCGTATCCGCACGGTCGACCCGTCGTGGTTGACCTCCGGGCGCAGGCCGGCCTCCTCGGCGGCGCGCAGCACCGCCCGGCCGGCCGGGTCGCGCGGCGGCTCGGCGAGGATGGCCCCGGCGGGCCGCAGCCCGAGCCGGCGGCCGGCCTCGGCGGCGACCCGGCCGACGGCGGCGGCCGGCCCGTCGCCGCCGCTCGCGGCGAGCCGCTGGGCCACGAGCAGCCCGACCGGCCCGGCCAGGCCGAGGGCGAGCAGGCCGGCGCCGGGCAGCGCGGGGTCCGCCCGCAGGTACGCCTCGAAGCGGTGCACCGGCTGCCCGTCCCGGCTGCCGGCGCGCACGGTGCAGCGCAGTTCCCGCACCGGCGCGGGGAAGTCGCCGCCGGCCAGCAGCTCCACCGGCCCGTCCTGGGCGGCGGCGAGCAGCGCCGTCGCGTCGGTGACTGTCACCCGGGCGCCGAGCAGGGTCACCGTCTCGACGTCCGGCCGGACCTCGTACCCGGTCATGCGACCACATCCCTCGCTGCGGCGGTGTCCGCTGCCGAGTCTGGCACCGTGTCGCCGCCCCGGCCACCGGCGCCGCTCAGCCCGCCTCGGCCAGCAGGCCGTCGACCAGGTCCCGGGGCAGCCCGTGGGTGTCGTGCAGCCAGTGGTAGTCGCGCTCGGTCAGCGGCCCGCGCGCGCGAACCCGGTCGACGAGCGGTCGGCCGCGCTCCAGCAGGCCGCGGAAGCGCCGCTCCTCCGCCAGCAGCAGGTCGCGCAGCGGGCCGGCGTCCGCGTCCTGCCGGAACCGGCGCGGCGTGTCGCGGAACGCGTCCAGCGGCAAACCGCTGAGGCTCCGCGCCGGGTCGTCGCGCCACAGCACGGTGAGCGCCCGCCGGACCAGCCGGCGCAGCACGTACCCGCGGCCGGTGTTGCCGGGGCGTACCCCGTCGCCGAGCACGACCACCGCGGAGCGCAGGTGGTCGGCGACCACCCGCAGGTCCTCGCCGCGCAGGTCCCACCGGTCGCGGACCGCGCCCACCCACGGGCTCAGGCCCGCGCCCTCGAAGACCGACCGGCCGCCGCGCAGCACCATCTCCAGCCGTTCCAGGCCCATCCCGGTGTCGATGCTCGCCGTCGGCAGCGGCGTCAGCCGGCCGTCCGGGTGCCGGTGGTGGCGCATCTGGACGTGGTTCCACACCTCCATCCAGCGCTCGTCGGTGCCCGGGGTGCCGACCGGCGGCCCGTCCCCGGTCCAGACGAAGATCTCCGAGTCGGGCCCGCACGGGCCGGTGGGGCCGTTGGACCACCAGTTCTCCGCGCCGTTGGTCTCGACCGGCACGCCCAGCCCGGTCCAGGTGGCGAGCGCCGTCTCGTCCGGGCCGACCTGGTCGTCGCCGCCGAAGACGGTGGCGTGCAACCGGCCCGGGTCGATGCCGAAGCCCCCGGTGAGCAGTTCGTGCCCCCAGCGCAGGCTGGTCGCGATGTCGTAGTCGCCCAGCGACCAGGAGCCGAGCATCTCGAAGACGGTCAGGTGAATGCGGTCACCCACCTCGTCCAGGTCGGTGGTGCGCAGGCAGCGCTGCACGTTGACCAGCCGCCGGCCGCCGGGGTGCGGGCGGCCCAGCAGGTACGGGGTGAGCGGGTGCATACCGGAGGTGGTGAAGAGCACCGGGTCGCCGGGCGACGGGACGAGCGAGCTCTCCGGCGCGTCCCGGTGGCCCCGGCGGTGGTAGTGGTCGACGAAGGTGGAGACGATCTGGTCGGGTGTCATGGCACGGGCCTTCCGGTGGGGACGACCGGACGGTCCGCCGCGCGGGCGGTGGCGTGACACGACGACGCCGGCGGACCGTTTCCGGTCGCCGGCGGGGATGGGGCAGGTCAGGCGGCGGCAACCGGCGAGCGGGAAGCTCGCGCGGCCGCGGCGGTGGTGCTGCGCCTGAGGTCCATGCCCATGACGGTAGCCGATCGGCGGTGGCGCCGCCCACCGGATTCGGCACCGGTGGGCGGCGGCCGGTCAGGCCGTGCCGGAGGAGACCAGCGGGGCCGGGGCCACCTGCTGGCGGCGGGCGGCGCGCCGGTTGGGCAGCGACAGCCGGATCACCTTCCACCAGGCGGAGGCGACCTGCTTGGGCAGCGGGCCGGTGGTGTACTTCAGCCCGTACCTGTCGAACAGGGCCCGGACCTGCGGGGCGATCTCCTGGTAGCGGTTGCTCGGCAGGTCGGGGAAGAGGTGGTGCTCGATCTGGTACGACAGGTTGCCGGTCATGATGTGCAGCAGCCGGCTGCCGCTGATGTTGGCCGAGCCGAGCATCTGCCGCAGGTACCACTCGCCGCGGGTCTCGCCCTCGATGGACGTCTTCGCGAAGGTCTCCACGCCGTTCGGGAAGTGCCCGCACATGATCACCGAGTGGCTCCACAGGTTGCGGATCAGGTTCGCGGTGAAGGTGGCGGCGAGCGTGGACAGGAACGACGGGCCGGACAGCAGCGGGTGCAGCACGTAGTCCTTGAGCACCTGGCGGCGGATCTTGCGGCCGACCGCCCTGGCGCGGGCCCGGAACGCCGGGTCCTTGTGCCGGCCGTTCTTGAGGTTCTCCCCCAGCTCCAGGTCGTACGCGGCGATGCCGTACTCGAAGAAGCAGGCGTTCACGAAGTTGTAGAACGGCTGGCCCAGGTACGCCGGGTGCCACGGCTGGTCCTCGTCGACCCGCATGATGCCGTAGCCGAGGTCGTTGTCCTTGCCGAGCACGTTGGTGTAGCGGTGGTGCAGCTCGTTGTGCGAGTGCTTCCACTGCTCCGGCGGGGAGACGTGATCCCAGTCCCAGGTGGTCGAGTGGATCTTCGGGTCACGCATCCAGTCCCACTGCCCGTGCAGGACGTTGTGCCCGATCTCCATGTTGTCCAGGATCTTGGCCACCGCGAGGCCGGCCGTGCCGACGATCCAGGCCGGCGGGAACAGCGAGAACAGCAGCACGGCGCGGCTGCTCAGCTCCAGCGTTCGCTGGGTCTTGATCACCTTGCGGATGTAGCGGGCGTCCCGCTCACCCCGGTCGGCGATCACCCGGTCCCGGATCGCGTCCAGCTCCTTGCCGATGATCTCGATGTCCTCGGCGCTGAGGTGGGCGATCGGGTTGTCCGCCTTCTTCTGGATCACTGTCACGTCGGAGGGCCTCCTGTCAGAGTTCGATGTCGCAGGTACCGGCGGCCGCCGACACGCAGGTCTGCACGAGCACGCCGTCACCGGGGACGGCGGTGGTGACGTCGCCGTTGCGCAGGTCGCGCACCGCGCCCTCCCGCAGCGGGACGACGCAGCCGAAGCAGATGCCCATCCGGCAGCCGGACGGCATCAGCACCCCGGCCTGCTCGCCGGCATCGAGGATCGGGGTGGCCCCGTCGGCCTCGACGGTCACGCCGGCCGCGGTGAACGTCACGGTGCCGCCCTCACCCGGCGAGATCACGGTGGGGCGGAACCGCTCGGTGTGCAGCCGGTCGGCGAGCCCCTGTGACTCCCAGTACCCCTCGACGGCGTCGAGCATGCCGATCGGCCCGCAGGCCCAGGCCTGCCGGTCGAGGTGGTCGGGCACCAGGCCGGCCAGCTCGTCGACGCCGAGCAGGCCGTCGGTGTCGGTGTGCCGCTCGACCAGCCGCAGCGCGCCGGCCTCGGCGAGGGCCCGCAGCTCCGGGCCGAAGATGACGTCGTCCCGGGTCGGCGCCGAGTGCACCAGCACCACGTCGGCGCGGGCGTGCAGGCCGGCGCGGAGCATCCCCATGACCGGGGTGATGCCGCTGCCGGCGGTGAGGAAGAGGACCCGTCCGGGGGTCGCCTCGGGCACGACGAAGTCGCCCTGCGCCTGGTCGAGCTGGACGATCGTGCCGGGCCGGACCCGGCGGACCAGGTGGTTGCTGACCTTGCCGTCCGGAATCGCCTTCACGGTGACGGAGAGCAGGCCGTCCGCGGCGCCCGGGGTCGAGGTGACCGAGTACGCGCGCCACTGGCGCACCCCGTCGACGTCCACGCCGAGGCGCACGTACTGTCCGGGCAGGTGTCCCCGCCAGCTGCGGCCCGGCTGGATGACCACGGTCGCCGCGTCCCGGGTCTCCGGGCGGACGGCGACGATCCGGCCGCGCAGCGGGGCGCCGGCGCGCAGCGGCGCGACGAGGTCGAGGTAGTCGCCGGGCAGCAGCGGGGTGGTGACCGCGCCGGCCAGCCGCGACAGTCTGTCCCGGAAGGTCACCTTCTGGGAGCGGCGGGGGGCAGTTGTGGTCATATCACCAGGGTGACTGCGTGATCGCATAACATCTTGACCGGCAAAGGTGAAATGGCCGCAGGTTTTTGTTCGGGGAGAACAACATGTCGGACGACCACGCGAACTATCGCGCGGCCCATCTCGAACTCGACGCGCGGGTGTCGGCCCGCCTCCGGGACCGGCTCCCCGTCGTCGCCGAGCGTACCGTCAGCGCGATCACCGCCGAGGTGCCCGACTACTCCGGCGCGCTCACCGGCACGATGCGGGAGAAGATCGAGAACGCGGTACGCATCGCGCTGGGCACCTTCCTCCAGCTCATCGACGGGGCACAGCTGGCCGATCCGAGCACCCCGCTGGCCCCCGCCCTGGAGGCCGCCTACGCGCTGGGCAGCGGCGAGGCCCGCTCGGGGCGCAGCATGGACGCGCTGCTGGCCGCATATCGGGTGGGGGCGCGGGTGGCGTGGCGGGAGGTTTCCGCCACCACCGTGCGCAGCGGGCTGTCCGCCGAGACGGTGGCCGAGTTCGCCGAGCTGATGTTCGCGTACATCGACGAGCTGTCCGCGGCCAGCGTGGCCGGGCACGCCGACGAGCGGGCCAGCGCCGGCCGGGCCCGGCGCCGCAACATGGAACGGCTCACGCAGCAGCTGCTCGCCGGGGAACCCGAGGACGTCCTGCGGCGCAGCGCGGAACGGGCCGACTGGCCGCTGCCGCAGACCCTCACCGTCGTCCTCCTGCCCCGCCGCAACCTGCGCGCGGTGCTCGCCCTGCTCGGCCCGCACACCCTGGAGAGCGGCGAGGACCTGCCCGGCATGGACCCGGCCGAGGAACTGGCCGTCCTGCTGGTGCCGGACACCCACGGCGCCCGGCGGCGCCAGCTCACCCGCCTGCTGCACGGGCACGGCGCGGTGCTCGGGCCGGCCCGGCCGTGGCACCGGGTCGCCGCCTCCTACCAGCGGGCCACCCGGGCTCTCGTCCTCGGCCTCGGCGAACCGGACGCCGGTCCTGTCGACACCGAGCACCACCTGGCCGAACTGCTGCTCAGCATGGACCCGGAGGGGTTGGCCGACCTGCGCGCCCAGGCCCTCGCACCGCTGGCCGACCTGCCCCCGGCCACCGCGCACCGGCTCGCCGAGACGCTGCGCTCCTGGCTGCTGCACCAGGGCCGCCGCGACGACGTGGCGGCCGACCTGTTCGTGCACCCGCAGACCGTCCGCTACCGGATGGGCAAACTCCGCGAGCTGTACGGCGACCGGCTCCACGAGCCGGCCACGGTGCTCGCCCTCACCATCGCCCTGGCCGTGCCACCCGCCCCGCCGGAGACGGCATGACCACCCGGGCGCGTTCCGCGCGGCGCCGGTCCGGCCGGTCCGGGCGTCAGCGGGTCCCGGCGACGGCGGGCCGCGGTTCGCCCAGGAACGCGTAGGCGGCCAGCGCACCGGCGAGGACGGCGTCCACCGCGATGACGAAGCCCCGATCCATCCCGCTCGGGGCGAGGGCGATCCCGGTCGCCAGGGCGACCACGGCGATCAGCACCGGGATCCCCCGGGCCGCCCGCCGCGCGGCCGGACGGGTGGCGGGCGGCCGGAACCCGGCGACCGCCAGGACCGCCCGGACGGCGCCGCCGAGCCCGACGATCAGCGAGGGAACGGCCAGCCCGGCCACCTCCCGGTCCAGCCCGGCAAGGCCCGACCAGGCGAGCAGCCCGAAGACCACGACGGCGAGGACGTGCAGAGGCGTGTCGCCGAGCAGGCGGCGCCGCGCGGCTGTTTCGCTGTCCCGCGTCATGACCGTCCCCCGTCCGGATGCCGGCATCGTGGACCGCCATCGTCGCACTCCGCGGGGCCACGCCCCAGAGGCCGACCGGGCCTATTCCTCCGGGACGCCCGGACCGACCTCGCCGCGCCTCAGGTGCTCGGCGTTGCGGTCGGCTTCGCTGTCCGCGTTCGCGGCGCCGGCGCCCGCGTCCCTGGTGCGGCGCCCCTCGGCGTCCTGGTACACCGCGCCGGTCTCCAGCGCGTCCTCCTGCTGCCGGCTCTGCTCAGGTGTGGTCATCACCACCGACTACCCGGCCATCGCCCGGGATATGCACCGGTCCCCCGCCGGGGGGACCGCCGGCGCCGCGGATCCGCGCCAGTTCGGCGGCGAACTCGGCGTCCGTGAGCGCGCCCCGCTCGTGCTGCCGGGTCAGCGCGTGGATGTCGCGCCGCTGGTCAGCGGTGGGGACGCCGCGCGCCGGGCCGACGCCCACGGCGGGGCTCGCCGGCCGGGCACCCCCGCCGGCGGCCGGCGCGACTGGGCCGGCGGGCGGCGCCTGCCCGCGCCGCCGGGCGTCGTCGTGGTGTGCCCGCAGAGTCGCCAGGATCTCGTCGTAGTGCTCCGGCCAGGTGGCCAGTCGGCCCAGTTCGGGCCGGAACGTGAACGGCCGGAAGAGGTCGCCGCGCTGCAGCGGGGTCTGGACCGGGTCCCCGTCGGACCGGTCGATGACGATCGCGACGCGACCCAGGTCCAGGCCGGCGACGCTGGCCGTGCCGCTGCGGATCCGCGCCACCGACGCCCAGGGCACCGTGGTCGTCCGCAGGAGGGACCGGGACCGGAGGCCGCGGTCGCTCACGTAGACGCCGAGCATCGCCCGCCGCGCCGTGACCGCCACACCGAGGACCAGCCACCCTCCGGCGAGGACCGCGAACGGGGTCGGCATCGACCCGCGCACGTACATGACGACGACGAACGCGACGAACAGGACCACCGCGACAAGCCCCTGGACCGCGAAGCCGGTGGCGATGTCGAGCGAGTACGGGCGTTGCCATCGGTTCATGTCGCCATGGTGAGCGGCGGTGTCCAGGGCCTCGCCGACCGACCCTGATGGACGGCTCCCCCGTCAGGCGGGGAGGTAGACGAGGTCCATGGTGTCGGTGCGCCCGGACCAGCGAAGGTGGAGGTGCCAGCAGCCGGCCTGCGGCAGGTCGATGATCGAAGGGCCGGGGCCCCCGGCGACCGTGCGGGTCACCCGGGTCGTGGTGCCGCCCAGGGAGGCGGTGATGACGAGGGTGGTCGACGCGCCGGGGTCGGGCGAGGGTGTCGCCGCCGGCCGGGCCACCCACAGGATCTTGTTGTTCGGTCCCTCCGTCCGGTCGACGGTCAGCGGATGGCCGAACAGCACGGCCACGATGTCGCCCTTCGCGCCGAACACGTGTGGGGCGCGGGCGTCCCCGCTGAACCCGGCGTCGGCCCAGTCGGGCAGCCGGCCCTCCTCCACCCGCCCGGCACAGCCGGTGGGCGCGACCGCCGCCGGGCCGGGCGGCGCGGCCGACCGGCTCGCGGTGGTGCAACCGGCCAGCAGCACCGCCGACGCCAGCAGGAGCCTGCCCCATGAACGCATCTCGCACCTCCGGACCGGGTGGGCGCCGGTCGGTGGCACCCCGTTGTCCTGTGGACACCGGTGGGGCCGCGCAGGTTCCTGCGACAGCGGGTCAGCGCGACCCGCGACTAGTCCAGGGAGGCGGCGATCCCGGTCGCCTCGTCCCGGCGGAGATCGCCTTCCAGCCGGTAGCTGACGCCGGCGTCCTCCCAGATCAGCGTGGCCGCGGCGAGCCGCGCCGTCTCCACCCGGACCGTGCCGGTGCGGTCGACGTACGCCAGCTCGTGCGGGCCGCCGATCCACACGGCGAAGTCGCCGTCGACCTGGACCCACTCGACGCCGGGTCCATCGATCTGCTTGTGGAAGACCGGGTCGAGCTGACCGTCGAAGGCGTCGAGGCGCAGGGCGCCGCCCCGGTAGAGCAGCGTCACCACCCGGTACGCCCCGGCGCCGTCCGGGTCGGCGACCAGCACCTGCTCCGGCTCGCCCAGCTCGACCGGTACGCGGATCGGGAAGCGGACGTGCCGTTGCGCCTCGACGAGGGAGGCGGGTCGCTGCGCCGGCAACGGCGAGGGCGTGCCGGTGTGCGGCGCCGGCGCCGGAGTGGTCTCGATGACGATCCCCGAGAAGCGCAGCAGTCCCGTCACGGCGTCGGCGATGGCCGCCCGCCCGGGCGGCAGCAGGGCGACGACCAGCGCGGCCAGCGCCGCGGCGAGCCAGTAGCGCCAGCGGCGCCGGCGGCGTGCGGGCGCGGCCAGCCGGGCCCGCACCCGCGCGGTCACGTCGGGGACCTCGGGTGACTCCAGCCAGGTGGCGAGGTCGCGGAGTTCCCGTTCCAGGTCATCCACGGCGCACCTCCTCGCGGTCGAGCAGGCCGCGCAACTTGGCGAGGGCCCGGTAGGTCCGTGACTTCACGGTGCCCCTGGGCCAGCCGAGCGTCGTCACGGTCTCCTCCTCGGTCAGGTCGAGAAGGAACCGGCACACGATCACCTCGCGGTCCCTGACCGGCAGCTGGCGCAGCGCCGCGACCAGCGCGGCCCGGCGTTCCGCGGCGAGGACCCCGCCGACCGCGACGTCCTCGCCGACCGCCGGCCCGTCCTGCGCCGCCGCGCGCAGGACCAGCCCGTCCCGGCGGCTGCGGGACCGGTGCAGGTTGCGGGTCTCGTTGGCGACGATCGCGAGCAGCCACGACCGGAAGGACGACTCGCCGCGGTAGCGGGACAGATTGCGGAACCCCTTCACGAACGCCTCCTGGATGACGTCCTCCGCGTCCGATCCGGCGCCGAGCAGCACCGCCGTCCGGTACGCGGACGCGGTGTGCCGGGCGACCAGGAGTTCGTACCCCTCCAGGTCACCGGTGCGGGCGCGGCGGACAAGCTCGTCGTCGTCCAGTGGAGACCTCCCCTTCGACCACCCTCATGACACCGGTCGCGCCCCGGCGGTTCCACAGTCGTGGCATGGAACCTCGACGGCTCCGAGGGTGTCACCTCGGCATGACCGTCACCATCACCCGCCGCGGCGTCCTGACCCTGCTCGCCGGTGCCGGCACCGCCGTACTGGCCGGCTGCGAGCCGACCCGCGCCAGGACCTCCGCCCCGACCGTCTCCGTCCCGGATCCGCTGCTCGTCCAGGTCGACGCGGGGCAGGTCCTCCTGCGCGGGGCCGACCGGCGGACGATCCCGCGCGCGGTCGCCAGCGCGGACGGCGCCTGGATCTTCGCGACCGCCCCCGCGGGCCCCGACACCGCCTGCTGGCGGATCGACACCACGACCGGCCACGCCTCGGCGAGGACGGCGCTGCCCGGACGCTGGCTGCCCCAGGTGGTCTCCGCCGAGGGGACGGGCGTGGCGCTCACCACGACCACGGCGACGGTGAACGGCGGCCGACCCGCCGGGCGGGAGGTGACGCCGGTGCTGGTCGCCGACGTCAACGGGCTGCGCCACCGCCTGGACCTGCCGGGCAACGTCGTTCCGGAGGCGTTCACCGCCGACCGCACCGGGCTGTTCGTGCTCGAATGGCTCCCGGCGACCGCGCCGGACCGCTACCGGGTGCGGGTCGTCGACCTGGCCACCGGCCGGCCCGGCCCGCTGGCCACCCGCGACAAGCGGACGGTGCCACCGGGCGCCGAGGAGGAGATGCGCGGCGACGGCCGCCAGGCGGTGCTCGCACCGGACCGCACCGTCCTCTACACGCTCTACACCCACCAGCCCGGCCACCAGCACACCCGGGACCTCGTGAGCGGACGGCCCGGCAACGCGCACGCGTTCGTCCACACGTTGCAGCTGGCGGAATGGTGGGCGTACTGCATCGATCTGCCGCACCCGTTCGGCGAGGCGGCCGCGGCCGGCCACACCATGGCGATCAGCCCCGACGGCGGTCGGCTCCTCGTCGCCGACATCGCGTCGGGCACCGTCGCGGACATCTCCACCGGGGACCTGGCGGTACGCCGGACGGTGCCGCTGGCCCGGGGCGCGGGCGCGGCGCACGCCACCGCCGGCACCGACCACCTCTTCCTCGCCGCCGGCACGGCGGTCCGGGCCCTGGATCTCACCCGCCTGACCGGCACGGTGGACTGGCAGGCGCGCGAGCCGGTCTCCGGCCTGGTGGCCAGCCCGGACGGCAGCCGCCTCTATCTTGGCCAGCGGGACGCGGTGAGCTGGCACGACGCCGCCAGCGGCCGGGAACTCGGCCGCGTCCGGGTGCCCGGACTCGTCGGCCTGCGCGGCCTCGCGCCACGCCCCTGAACCCCCGCCGCCGGAGGCCCACCGCCCAGCCGTAAGAACTCGGCAATGGATCGGCCACCCACCCGTGGCTACGCTGGCCGCTCGGGTACGGGGAGGTGCGCGTGGCGCAGCGGGTGCTGGTGGTCGACGACGACCGCACGGTCGCCGACGTGGTCTGCCGCTACCTGGAGCACGCCGGCTACGAGGTCGGGCACGTCGGGGACGGGGCCGGGGCGCTGGCCGCCGTGGCCCGGCGCCCACCGCACCTCGTGGTGCTCGACCTGATGCTCCCGGTGCTCGACGGGCTGGAGGTCTGCCGGCGGCTGCGGGAGCGGCCGGACGGCGTACCCATCGTCATGCTCACCGCCCGCGGTGACGAGGCCGACCGGATCCTCGGCCTGCAACTGGGCGCGGACGACTACCTGAGCAAGCCGTTCTCACCCCGCGAGCTGGTGCTGCGGGTCCGCTCGGTGCTGCGCCGCGCCGGTGGCGACCCGGCCGGCGTACCCCCGGAACTGCTCGCCGACGGCGGCCTGGAGGTGGCGACGGGCCCCCGGGTGGCCCGGCTGCACGGCCGGGAGCTGACCCTGACCCTGCGCGAGTTCGACCTGCTCGTGCACCTCATGCGGCACCCGGCGCGGGCGTTCCGCCGGGCCGAGCTGCTGGAGCGGGTCTGGGGGTGGAGCTTCGGCGACCAGTCGACGGTGACCGTCCACGTGCGGCGGCTCCGGGAGAAGATCGAGACCGACCCGGCCGATCCCCGCCGGATCGTCACGGTCTGGGGCGTCGGCTACCGGTACGAGCCGGCCGATGCGTGACCTGGCGCTGATCTTCGGGGCGGCCCTGCTCGCGGCGCTCGCCGTCGGGCTGGCCGGCGCGGTGGCGCTGCGGCTGCTGCGCGGCCGGTCGATCACCGTGCACATCTCCGTGCTGCTCGCCATGACGGTCGGCGCCGTGGCGGCCGGGGTCGCGGTGGTCGCCGAGGCGATGTTCCTCTCCCCGCACGACCTCGAGGTGGTGCTGACCACGCTCGCCGCCGCCGCGGTGGTGAGCCTCGCGGTCGGCTGGCTGTTCGGCCGCCGGCTGGCCGCCGCGGCCGTCTGGGCCGACCAGGCGCGGGAGCGGGAACGCCGCATCGAGAAGGGGCGCCGGGACCTGGTCGCCTGGGTCTCCCACGACCTGCGCACCCCGCTCGCCGGGCTGCGGGCCATGGCCGAGGCGCTGGAGGACGGGGTGGTGGGCGATCACGCGACCGTCGCCGAGTACCACCGCCGGATCCGGGTGGAGACCGACCGGATGACCCGGCTCGTCGACGACCTGTTCGAGCTCTCCCGGATCAACGCCGGAGCGCTGCGGCTGTCGCTGTCCGCGGTGCCGCTCGGCGACGTGGTGTCCGACGCGCTGGCCGGCAGCGCGCCCCTGGCCGCCGCGCGCCGGATCCGGCTGCTGGCCCCGGAGGCCGGCTGGCCGACGGTGACCGCGAGCGAGCCGGAGCTGGCCCGGGTGGTGGGGAACCTGCTGCTCAACGCGATCCGCTACACGCCGGAGGACGGCACCGTCCGGGTGGACGCCGGCCGGGACGCCGACACCGCCTGGTTGGCCGTGGCGGACACCTGCGGCGGGATCCCGGAGCGCGACCTGCCCCGGGTGTTCGACGTGGCGTTCCGGGGGGAACGGGCCCGCACTCCCCCGCGCGACGGCGGCGGCGTGGAGGGCTCCGGCGGGCTGGGACTGGCGATCGTGCGCGGCCTCGTCGAGGCGCACGGCGGCCGGGTCGAGGTGGGCAACATCGACGACGGCTGCCGCTTCGTCGTCCGGCTGCCGCTGGCCGCGTGAGCTGGGCGGCCGGCGGCTCCCCCTACGGCCCGACCAGCTCGGCGAACCAGCGGTCGTCCGCCTGGAACACCTCGCGGACGGACAGGCCGGCCGCCCGGGCCGTCCCGTGCACCGCCCGGGTGTCCAGCCGGGCCCAGCCGAAACTCGGCCCCCGGTACCGCCCCGACACCACCCGCACCCGGCCCTGCCAGCTGCCGCTGCCGGGCGGGTCCAGCTCGACCAGGGCGGTGCCGTCGGCGCCGAGCAGCTCCCGGCACCGGCGCAGCAGCCGGCCCGGGTCACCGCCGATGCCGATGTTGCCGTCCAGCAGCACGACGTGCCGCCACCGGCCCTCGGCGGGCAGCGGGTCGAACAGGTCGGCCTGGACCGAGACCACGCCCAGGCTCCGGGTCAGCGCCACCGCCCGCGCCGAGACGTCGACTCCCACGGTGACCAGCCCGGCCCGGGTCAACGCCACGGTGAGCCGGCCCGGCCCGCAACCCAGGTCGAGCGTCGGGCCGGTGCAGCGGGACACCACGGCGACGGTCGCCGGCTCGGCCGGACCGTGCCACCGCTCCACCGGCAACCGGCGGCGCGTCCCGTCGGCCTGCACCAGCCAGTGCGCGGTGGCGTCCCGGTGCCGGAGCGCGGTGGCGAACCCGTCGACGCTCACCGCCGGCCCCCGACGGCGTGCCGTCCCGGTTCCCGGAGCGGCCGGGCCCGCCCCAGGGCGCCGACCGCCCGGGCGAAGCGGCCCGCGGGGACCAGGGCGGCCACGGCGAGCGCGTCGGTCCAGTCGTCGACGTCGCGCAGCACCGGCAGCGTCCCGATCCGCAGGCCGCGCCCGGCCAGCGCCTCCCGGGTACGCCGCCCGGTGTCTCGGGTCGACATCGGCACCCCGCGCAGGGCCCGCGCCTGCCGCGGGTCGCGCAGCCCCAGCGCCCACCAGCCGCCGTCCGCCGCCGGGCCGAGCACCCCGTCGGTGCCGGTCGCGCCGAGCCGGCGTACGGCGGCGGCCAGCCGCGCCGCGGTGATCTGCGGGGTGTCCATGCCGATCTGGAGCACCGGCCGCCCCGGGTACGCGCCGGCCACGTCGGCGTGCGCGTGCGCGAGCCGGTCGGCGAGGTCGTCGCCGCGCTGCGGCAGCACCGCCCAGCCCGCGACCGCGTCGGCCAGCTCCGGCCCGTCCTCGGCGTCGGCGAGCCGGCCGGCCAGGGCCAGCACCGGGAAGACACCCGGGGTGGCGGCGACGGCGTCGAGGGTGTCGCGCAGCGCGGCCGCGGCGATCCGCGCCGCCTGCGCGGGCTCGGCGGGTGGGCAGAGGCGGGTCTTGACCGTCCCGGCCACGGGCGCCTTCGCCATCACCAGCACGACGGTCATCGCGGGCCGTCCACGGTGCGGAGCACGGTGAGGAAGTCCCGGGTGGCACGGACGGTGCCGCGGACCGAGCCGGAGACCTTGGACCTCGTGCCGGCGGCGCGCGGGGCGTAGCGGACGTCGCGCTCGTGGATGCGCCAGCCGGCCGCGGCGGCGCGGATCATCAGCTCCAGCGGGTAGCCGAAGGCGCGATCGGTGACCCCGAGGGCGAGCAGGGCGTCCCGTCGGGCCACCCGGATCGGGCTGAGGTCGCGCAGCGGCACCCCCCGCTGCCGCAGCAGCGCCGCGACAAGCGCCGTGCCGGCCCGGGCGTGCCAGGGCCAGACCCCGGCGGACACCGGCCGCCGCCGGCCCACCGCCAGGTCGGCGGTGCCCGCCGCGACGGGGGCGACCAGGGCGGGCAGCTCCCCCGGGTCGAACGAGCCGTCGGCGTCGAGCACGCAGACCAGCTCGGTCTCGGCATGTTCCAGGCCGGTGTGCACGGCCGCCCCGTAGCCCCGGCGGGGCTCCCGCACCACCCGCGCGCCGTGCCGGGCGGCCACCTCCGGCGAGCCGTCCCGGGACCCGTTGTCCACCACGATCGCCCGGTAGCCGGGCGGCAGCGCGGTCAGCACACCGGGCAGGGCGGCGGCCTCGTCCAGGCACGGCAGCACCACGTCGATCTGTGTCGGCATGCCGCCGACGCTAGGCCGCTCGGCGCCACGCCAGGCCCCGATCGTGCTTACGGAACCCTTACCGAGCAGGGATTTCTTACCATCCGGTGACGAGCCGGCGGATCGGCTGCCGCGGTGCGCCGCCGGCCCGTACCGTCCGGTCGTCATGAGAGCCGCAGCCACCCTGCCCCGCGTTCCCGGCCGCCCACGGCGGACCGCCCCCGGGCGCCGCGGCGACCTGGTCGCGCTGGCCGTCGAGGCGGTGCTGCTGGCCGCGGCGGTCGCGGTCGGGCTGCTGCTCAACCGGCGCGGCGCCGGGCTGCACGCGGACGCCGCGCCGCTCTACGCCACCTGGCGGCCGCACGCCGGTGGGGGCACCCCGCTGGCCGTGCTGGTCGCGGTGGTCGTGCTCGGGCCGGGCCTGCGCTGGGCGCGGACCGCCCGCTGGGGCCCGCTGCTCGCGGCCGGCTGGCTGGCCGCCGTGGCCTGGACGCTGTCGCTGGCCCTGGTGGACGGCTGGTCGGCCGGCCTGGCCCGGCGGCTCACCGCGCAGGCGGAGTACCTGCACGAGGTGCCCGGCGTCACCGACATCCCCGGCATGCTGACCGGATTCACCGACCGGATCCTCGACTTCCAGCCCGACTCCTGGTCCACCCACACCGCCGGACACCCGCCGGGCGCCCTGCTGGTGTTCGTCTGGCTGGACCGGATCGGCCTGGGCGGCGGCACCGCTGCGGCGCTCTGCTGCGTGCTGGTCGGCGCGACGGCCGCGGTCTCGGTGCCGGTCACCCTGCGCGCGCTGGGCGCCGCCGGGGCGGCCCGGGCCGTGCTGCCGTTCCTGGTGCTGCTCCCCGGCGCGGTCTGGCTGGGCGCCTCCGGCGACGCCGTGTTCACCGGCGTGGTCGCCGCGGGCCTGGCGCTGCTGGCGGTACGCGGGCCGCTCGCCGCGCTGGCCGGCGGGCTGCTGCTGGGCTTCGCGCTGCACCTGTCGTACGGGTTCGTGCTGGTCGGCATCCTGGCGCTGACCGTGCTCGCGCTGCGCCCCGACCGCCGCCGGGCGGCGCTGCTCGCCGCGACGGCCGGCGTCGTCGCGGTGACCACGCTGTTCGTCCTGGCCGGCTTCCGCTGGTGGGAGGGGTACGACCGGGTGGTCGAGCGGTACTACCAGGGCTGGGCGGCCGACCGCCCGTACGCGTACTGGGTCTGGGCGAACCTGGCGGCGCTGCTGCTCTCCGCCGGGCCGGTGCTCGGTCCGGCGCTGCGCCGCGCGGCGCTCGCGGCCCCGGCCGTGTGGCGGTCCGCCGGCTCCCCGTCCGGCGGCCGGGCCGGTGACCGGGTGCTCGACCGGCCGGGTGCGGGGCCGCGCGGCGCGGCCGGCGCGGCCGTCGGCCGCAGCGGTGCCGCCCGGCTCGGTCGGCGGTGGCGGGCGCGGGTGCGCGCGCTCGGGCCGACCGTGCTGCTGCCGGCCGCCGCCGCGCTGGCCGTGGCCGCCGCCGACCTGTCCGGGATGAGCAAGGCCGAGGTGGAGCGGATCTGGCTGCCGTTCGCGGTCTGGCTGCTGGTGGCCGTGGCACACCTGCCACCGCCGACCCGGCGCTGGTGGCTGCTGGCCCAGGCGCTCACCGCACTCGCCGTCAACCACCTGCTGTTCACGGTCTCCTGAACCACCGCCGTCCAGCGGGTGGCGCCGGTCCGGGTCAGGCGGGCAGGGCGGCGGGCTCGCGGAGGGGATCGGTGGCGAAGGCCGTCACGCCGTCGGCGAAGCTCACCTCGGCGGTGTAGCCGAGCAGGTCACGGGCCCGGGTGGGATCGGCCACCACGTGCCGGACGTCGGCCGCCCGGGCCCCGCCGACCACCTCCGGCTCGGGGCCGGCCATCGCCTGGGCCAGCGCGGAGGCCAGGTCACCGACGGTGTGCGGCTCACCGGAGCAGACGTTCACCGGGACCAGGCCGTCCGGCGTGGGCGCGGTGAGCGCCAGCAGGTTGGCCCGGGCCACGTCGGTGACGTGCACGAAGTCGCGGCGCTGCCGGCCGTCCTCGTACACCCGGGGCGGCCGGCCGTCGGCCAGCGCCGAGCGGAACAGCGAGGCGACCCCCGCGTACGGGGTGTCGCGGGGCATCCGGGGGCCGTACACGTTGTGGTAGCGCAGCGCCCACACCCCGCCCCCGGTCTGCCGGGCCCAGGCCGCCGCGTAGTGCTCCTGAGCGAGCTTGCTGGCCGCGTACGTGCTGCGCGGCTCCAGCGGGGCGTCCTCGGGGACCAGGGCCGGGTCGAGGGTGCCGCCGCAGGCCGGACACGTCGGGTCGTACCGGCCGGCGGCCAGGTCGGCGGTCCGGCGCGGGGCCGGGCGGACCACCCCGTGCCGGGCGCAGGTGTAGCGCCCCTCGCCGTAGACGACCATCGAGCTGGCCAGCACCAGCCGCGAGACCCCGGCCCGGTGCATGGCCGCGAGCAGCACGGCCGTGCCGTGGTCGTTGTGGGCGGCGTAGTCCGGGGCGTCCGACGGGTCCAGCCCGTGCCCGACCATCGCCGCCTGGTGGCAGACCGCGTCCACCCCGGACAGCAGCCGGTCCAGCAGCGCGGCGTCGCGGACGTCGCCGATCACCGGGTCGTGCGGCCGGGACCACTCCGGCAGCGCGCCGCCGTGCGCCTGGGGCAGCAGCGCGTCCAGGCACACCGGCTCGTGGCCCGCGGCGGCCAGCAGGTCGGCGATCTGCGATCCGATGAAGCCGGCGGCGCCGGTGACCAGTACCCGCATGCGGCCAGGCTAGGGCACCCGGCGGCCCCGGTCCGGCGGTTCCGGGCGGACGTCAGCGATCCGTAAGGGAGGGCGGTAAGGGTTCGGTAATGCGGCGAAACCGGATGACGGGCGGCCACGGCGTCTAGCGTCCTGGTGAGGGTGCCACCGGCGAACGGGTGGACCCGGACCGCCGACCAGGAGGAGACGTGCCCGCCAGCCCACCGCCACCGGACGACGCGTCGTCGGCCGCGCCGGCCGCCCTGTGGGCCGGGCTGGCCCGGCACCGGCCGCCCGGGGTCGACGCCGCCGACCGGGCCTGGCGCAGCCCGGTCCGCGGGCCGTGGCTGACCTCGGTGCTCGGCGCCGTGCTGCTGGCCACCCTTCCCCTGGTCGTCGTCACCGGGCTGCTCGACTGGATCGCCTACGGGCCCCGCCTCGACCAGGCGTTCCCCCGGGACGTGGGCTGGCTGCACCCGCCCGTGTTCGACTGGCCGACCCGGCCCGCCTGGCTGTTCCGCCTCACCCAGGGGCTGCACGTGACCCTCGGGATCGTGCTGGTGCCGGTGGTGCTGGGCAAGCTCTGGTCGGTGGTGCCCAAACTCTTCGACTGGCCGCCGGCCCGCTCGACCGCCCAGCTGCTGGAGCGGCTGTCGCTGGTGCTGCTGGTCGGCGGCATCCTGTTCCAGACGGCCACCGGGCTGCTGAACATCCAGTACGCGTACCTGTTCGGCTTCGACTTCTACACCGCGCACTGGTACGGCGCGTGGATCTTCACGGCCGCGCTGGTCGCCCACGTGGCGATCAAGCTGCCCCGGATGGTCACCGCGCTGCGCGGGCCGGGCTTCGCGCGTACCCCGGTGGAGCGGACCCGGCCGGAACCGGCGGATCCCGACGGCCTGGTGGCCCGGCGCCCCGGGCCGGCCACGATGAGCCGGCGGGGCGTGCTCGCCCTGGTCGGCGGCGGCGCCCTGCTGCTGGCGGCGCTGACCGCCGGGCAGAGCGTCGACGCGCTGCGCCGCACCGCGCTGCTGCTGCCCCGCGGCCGGCGGATCGGCGACGGACCGACCGGCTTCCCGGTCAACCGCAGCGCCGCCGCGGCCGGGGTGACCCCGGAGCAGACCGGGCCGGGCTGGCGGCTCACGCTGCGCGCCGGAAACCGCACGGAGTCCTTGGACCGCAACCGGCTGCTCGCCCTGGCGCAGCACACCGCCGTGCTGCCGATCGCCTGCGTGGAGGGCTGGTCCACCACGCAGACCTGGACGGGCGTCCGGCTGCGCGACCTGGCCGCCCTGGTCGGGTCGGCCGGCCCGGCCACCGCCCGGGTCCGGTCGCTGGAGCGCGCCGGCCTGTTCCGCGAGGCGGCCCTGCACGGCGGTCAGGTGACCGACCCGGACGCGCTGCTCGCCCTGCGGGTCAACGGCGTCGACCTGAGCCTCGACCACGGCTACCCGGCGCGGGTCATCGTGCCGGCGCTGCCCGGCGTGCACTGCACCAAGTGGGTGGCGGAGATCGTGTTCGATGGCTGAGTTCCGGCGCGCCTACGGCGCCGCGCCCTGGCACCTGCTGCTCCTGGCCGGATGCTTCGCGATCACCGGCTGGATCGCGCTGCGGCTCGCCGGTGAGGCCTCGGCCGTCCGGATCCTGCTCTGGTTCCTCGGCGCGGTCATCGCGCACGACCTGGTCCTCTTCCCGGTCTACGCGTCGCTCGACCGGGTGCTGCGCCGTGCCCTCGGCCGGGGCCGCGTCCCGTCGGCCCTCAACCACGTCCGGGTGCCGGCGCTCGGAGCCGGCCTGCTGTTCCTGATCTACCTGCCGGGCATCCTCGGGCTCGGGGACGGCACCTACCTGGCGGCGACCGGCCTGGCGCCCCGGGCCATGGTGGGCCGGTGGCTGGCGGTCAGCGGAGTGCTCTTCGCGGGGAGCGCGCTGCTCTACGCCGCCCGCCGGCTGGCCCACCGGGTCAGCCACCGACTCCGCGAACGGTAGGGCTCAGCGCGGCGCGTTCAGGTAGCGAAGCACGGCGAGTACCCGACGGTGGTCGGTCCGCGCCTGAGGTAGGTCCAGCTTGGTGAAGATGGCTGTCACGTGCTTCTCCACGCTGCGCGGGGCGAGGTGGAGCGCCTCGCAGATGGCAGCGTTGGAGCGGCCCTCGGCCAGCATCCCGAGGACCTCCCGTTCCCGCTCGCTGAGGCGGGCCACGCCCGCGTCCACCGCCGGCGCCGCCAGCAACTGGCGCACCACCTCGGGGTCCAGTGCCGTCCCGCCGGCGGCCACCCGGCGCAGCGCGTCGACGAAGTCGTC
Organism: Micromonospora sp. NPDC048907; assembly: GCF_055586885.1. Classification (NCBI taxonomy): domain Bacteria; kingdom Bacillati; phylum Actinomycetota; class Actinomycetes; order Micromonosporales; family Micromonosporaceae; genus Micromonospora; species Micromonospora sp. NPDC048907. The sequence continues at coordinate 46,570 of NZ_JBVJHI010000012.1, read as the reverse complement.
GGTGCTGACGATGCGGTCCTTCAACAGGTACCCGACCCGCTCGGGGTGCTCGGCGATCAGCTGCCGCGCGTACCGGGTCTCCACCCACTGCGAGAAGACCAGCACGCCGGTGTCCGGGTGCGCGGCACGGATCGCCAGTGCCGCCCGCAGGCCCTCGTCGGTGAAGGTCGGCGGCATCCGCACATCGACCACCACCGCCTCCGGCCGGTGCTCGCCGACCGCCGCCCGCAGGTCGTCGCCGTTGTCCACCGCCGACACCACGGTGATCCCGTAATCGGTGAGCAGCAACCTGATCCCGTCGCGCAGCAACGGGTTGTCCTCGGCGATCACGACGCGCATGGCAGCTCCAGGGTGACAGTCGTCGGCCCGCCGGGTGGGCTGTCCACCCGCAGCGTGCCGTCGAGCGACTCGGCCCGCCGGACCAGCCCCGTCAGACCCGTACCCGTGTCCCCGGGCCGCGCCCCGCCGCGCCCGTCGTCGGTGACGGTGAGGCGCAGCGCGCCATCCAGCGCGCGCAGGTCCAGCCGGATCCGGCCGGCCCCGGCGTGCTTCGCCACGTTGGTGAGCAGTTCGGCGGCACTGAAATACAGGGCCGACTCCGTCTCGGGAGCCAGCCGTTCGGGCAGGTCCACGTGCACGTCCACGGGCACCGCGCTGCGCGCGGCCAGCGTCTCGATCGCGGTGCCCAGGCCGGCGTCCAGCGCGGGCGGGTGGATGCCCCGCACGATGTCCCGCAGCTCGGTCAGCGCCTCCACCACCGCCCCCTGGGCCTGCGTCACCATCGCCCGCAGCTCCGGCTCGCCGGCCCGCCGCTCGATGCGCGACAGTGCCACGCCCAGCGCGACCAGCCGGGCCTGCGTACCGTCATGCAGATCCCGCTCCACCCGCCGCAGCAGCGCGGCCGCGTCCGCCCGCAGCGCCGCCCGGCTGGACTCCAGCGCCGCGATCCGGGCTCGCTCCGGGCCCGGCTCCAGCAGCGCCCGCACCAACCGCCGGTCCAGCCACACGATGAGCCGGACGTACCACGGGAACAGCAGCAGCGCCGCCAGGCCCTGCGCGGCCAGGCCCCACGCGCCGCCCCACGGCGGGTCATCGGGAAACCAGTGCGTCCAGATCGGATAGGTGAGCCCGAGCAGCCCTCCGGCGATGAGGACCCCGCCGAGGTACGCGGCCGCGGCCATCAGGGGCAGCCGGGCAAAGCAGTACGCGAGGGCCTTCCAGGCGCTGGGGTCCGTCAGCACCGCGCCGGCCCAGCGCACCGGGCCGGGCCCGCGGCGGCGTACCGGCGGCGGGTCCGGCCAGCTCCAGCCGAGGAACAGCCGGGCCGGTCCGCGGAAGTACCGTACGGTCAGCCGGGCCAGCATCAGCACACCGGTCAGCAGCGGCAGCCCGATCGTCAGCAGCGACAGCGCGGCGAACACCAGCCCCAGCAGGGCGATCGCGAACGTCGGCACGGCCAGCACCGTGCCGGTGACCGCGTACCCGACCTCGCGCCAGGTGCGGGCGGCCACCGGCGCGCGCAGCACCGCGCCGGCGACCGATCTCACGCGTCCACCGCCAGCGACTCCACGGGCGGACGGCGCATCGCCACCAGCGCCGGCACCACGGTGCCCAGCAGGACCAGCCCGATCACCGCGGCCAGGCCGCCGGCCAGCTGCCCGGGTGGCAGGTACGGCATCCACGTGCCCTGCATGCCGTGCAGCATCGGCACCATGGTCACCATCGCGACCACGGTACCCACCACCAGGGCGGTCACCGTCACCATCAGAGCCTCGCAGACGACCATGGCCAGCGCCCGCACCCGACTCGCCCCGACCAGCCGGGTCACCGCGAGCTCCCGGCGCCGGGCCAGCAGCACGGTCACCAGCGTGTTCACCGCGGCCACGGCGGCGAAGGCGACGTAGACGGCGGTACCGGAGTACTCGGTCCACACCTGCGCCGCCGGTTCGGGTGCGCCGCGCACGTGCACCGACGTGGTGTGCGCGACCACTTTCACCATGGCGAACGCGATCGCGAGGACCAACGGGACCAGGGCACCGGACAGCGCCCTGGCGCGCAGCGCGAGGCTGTCCGCGGCCAGCGCGCCGGTGCCTCCGAACAGTCGCGCCAGCGGGCCGGTCAACCGGAGCAGGACCGGACCGAGGAAGCCGGCCCCCACGCACATCGCCAGCATCGTGAAGAAGCTCGACCCGTCGGCCTTCGCCGGGTCGCCGTTGGCGATCCGGACCGACAGCACCACACCGCCGGTCACCAGTAGCACCCCGATCGCGGTGCGCAGCACGCCGACCCGGCGCCGCGGGACCGCCGTCTCGGTCAGCGCCGTCGCGGGGCGTACCCGCGCCGGGCGTACCGCGGCGACCAGCGCGCCGACCAGCGACGCCCCGACGGTGATGCCCAAGGCGGCGGGCAGCGCCGCGGCCGACGGGTGGTACGTCACGCCGGGCGGGATCACCCCGTGCCCGGTGAGCCCCGCCAACCAGGCACGGGCGAGCAGGGCACCGAGCGGCACCCCGAGCACGGTAGCCGGCACCGCCACCACGGCGGCCTGCGCCGCCACCGCGCGGCGCACCCGAGCAGGAGTGGCACCGACCGCCCGCACCAGCGCGATGTCGCGGCCCTGCCGGGCGATCGACGACGTCATGGTGAGCCCCACGATCAGCGCGGTCAGGTACACCGACACCACCACGAACAGCACGGCCATCTCGGGGATCTGGCTCTCGACAAGCGCCTGCCGTGCGGCCCGGTCCAACCGCGCGCCGGACAGCGAGGAACTGGCGCCCAACGCGCCGGACACCAGCGCGGCGGCCAGGCACTGCGTGACGAACGGTCCGGCGAAGGCCCACGGCTGCTTGCGTAGCGCCTGCCGGGTCAACCCCGCGTTCACCGGGCCACCGCCGGTTCGCTCACGGTGGCGCGCAGCCGCTCCGCGATGGTCGCCGGGTCCGGTGTCGGGCCGTCCGCCACCACCGCGCCGCCGCGCAGCAGAACGAGGCGGTCGCTCCAGGCCGCCGCGGTCGGGTCATGGGTCACCATCACCACCGTCACCCGGGCCTGGTCCACCCCCGTACGCAACAACCGCAGCACCTGCTCGCCGGTGGCCGGATCCAACGCCCCGGTCGGCTCGTCCGCGAACACCACCGCGGGGCGGCCCGCCAGTGCGCGGGCGATGGCGACCCGCTGGCGCTGGCCACCGGACAACTCGCCGGCCGGCCGGTCGGCCAGCCCGGACAGCCCGGCCTCGGCCAGCACCTCGTCGAGCGGACGCGGGGGCGGGCCGCCCAGCCGGCGGGGCAGCAGCACGTTCTGCCGCACCGTCAGCTCCGACAGCAGGTTGTACGACTGGAAGACGAAACCCAACCGGTCGCGGCGCAGCCGGGTCAGCGGACCCTCACGCATCCGCGTGACGTCCCGGCCGGCCAGCCGGACCCGGCCCGAGGTCGGCCGGTCCAGCCCGGCCGCGCAGTGCAGCAGGGTGCTCTTGCCCGACCCGGTCGCGCCCATGACCGCCACGAAGGTGCCGGCCGGTACCTGGAGCGAGACGCCGCGAAGAGCGGCGACCGGCCGGCGACGCGAGCCGTAGATGCGGGTCACCCCGTCGAGTTCCACCACGTTGTCCATGCGTTCCAGCCTGGGCGCCGGCGGCGCCGGGGACATCCGGGCGCACCGCACGGTACGGGTGCGGCTGTCCGCACCGCACGAGGCACCCGGCATTCGTTTCCTGGCGATCGACCGTCGCGCCCGCGCTCCGCGAGATCGACCGTTGCGGCAAGTGCGCGTAGGGTCATCGATCCATGAAGGTTCTGATCTCGGTGGACCTGGAGGGCATCTCGGGGATCGTGCATCCCACGGAGACGAATCCGGATCGCTACGACTATGAGCGCGGCCGGGCCCTGATGACGGCCGAGGCGAACGCAGTGATTGCCGGTGTTCTCGACGCCGAACCCGACGCCACCGTGTGGGTCGCCGACGCACACGGACCGTTCCGGAACCTCCTGCCGGAGGACCTCGACCGGCGTGCTCACCTGGTGCGAGGCAAACCCCGCCCGCTGGGCATGCTCGCTGGGCTGGACGGGCAGACGGATGCCGTGATGTTCATCGGCTACCACGCTCGGGCCGGCGCCGGGCCCGCCGTGCTGGCGCACACGATGAGTGACGCCATCCTCGACGTGCGGGTGGCCGGACGGTCGCTGGGCGAGATCGGCCTCAACGCCGCCATGGCGGGACACCTGGACGCGCCGGTTGTCCTGCTCAGCGGGGACGACGCCGCCTGCACGGAATTCAGCGAGCTGGTGCCCTCGGCGGTCACCGTCGCCGTCAAGCAGACCCTCGGCCAGGCGGCCGCGGTGGCCCTACACCCGCAGGAGGCACGGGAGCGGCTGCGCCGCGCCGCCGCCGACGCGATCACCCGGCGCGCATCGATCTCCCCACCGAAGATGGCCGGGCCGTTGGACGTCGAGGTGGACCTGTACGGCCCCTACATGGTCGACCTCGCAGTTCTGGTGCCCGGTGTGACCCGCGTCGGCGGCGGCCGAACGGTCGCCTTCCACGCCAGGGACTTTTCCGAGGCCTACCGGCTGGTGCAACTGCTTGTCCAACTCGCCACCATCAAACCCGGCTAGCGCGTGAAGCGCAGCAACCCACGTGAACAAACCGCGCCGAACGGCGCGCAACGGAGTGGAACCACTGCCGACGGCAATGGCTCCACTCCGTTGTCAACGTGTCTCGCACCCCGGCGGCCGCTGAGCCCGAATCGAGGCTTCCCGCCACCGCGCATGCCCCTCGTGCGCGCGCTGAACTTCCGGATCACACGATGGAGATCGACCGCACCTGGGTGTTGCCCTTCGTGTCGACGTACACCTTGTAGTCGCCCACGGTGTAGGTGCCGGCAGCGTTGTTGTTGATGGTGAACGTGGCCGTCACCGGAGACTCACTGCCGTCGATGTGGGTCTGCTTCACCGTGATGGTCAACTCGTTCGTGTTGCCCTTCAGCTTCTTCACCACCGCCGACGGCTTGGCATCGACGACCGCGTTGGCGACCGTCACGTAGACCGCGTCGGGCGACGAGAACTCCGCGTTCTTCTGGCCATCACCGAACACGAAGAAGCCCCGTTGTTCGACGGCCCCGCGCCCGGGGAACGGATCCGGGTGGGAGGCCAGGTACGTCGGATTGACCGTGTAGAGGTCCGTCTTGGAATCCGCGAGGACGGCCTGCACCCCGCTGTACGGCGCGTCGCTGATCGCGAGGTTGACCGACAGGTAGATGGCGTCGGGGTTGTTGGCCGAGATGCGCGAGGAGAAGTACTTGTCCGCACGCTGCCCGGCAGGAACGGCCAGCGGCACCACCGTGTCGCCGACGAGGATGTTGAACTGGAAGTCGCCGTAGCCACCGGCGACGAACGTCGCCCACGCCGCGTCCGACATATGGTCGGGGCGCTCCACCTTGAACTCCAGGCGCATCGGCGCCACGTACGTGCTGTTCAGGTACTCGGGGTCGGTCAGGGGCAGGTAGACCCCTCCCGGGGCGTGCCCCAGTGCGAAGGCCGACGCCGTCGGGGTCGAGTTGCCGCGCCCGTTCCACATCGGGATGTTGAACGAGGTGGCGCCGAGCAGGGCCTGATTGCCCAACCGGCTCGTGCCGACAGACGCCGACGCGTCCTTGTAGGTGCCGATCGTGACGTCGAGCAGGTCGAGGTCCGCCCGGTCGGCGTTCTGCCCCGGGATGTCCGCCCACATGAACTTGGCACCGGCGGGCCCGGAGTAGCGGGCCATCTCCAGCATGCCATCGGCCATGATCTTGGTCATCTGCACCGCCGAGTCGACCTTCATCCGCTCGTTGGCCGTGTGCCACCAGCGCTCGTTGCCCGGGATGACGGCGCCGAAGGCGGTCATCTTGTTGCGGAAGCTGCTGGCCAGGGTGCCACCGGTCGTGCCCTGCGGATAGACCACGTCCCGGAGGGCGTACGGATCCGCAAACTCCCCCGGGTTGCGGTTGATCGAGGCCTGGTAGCTCCCGAACTGGAGAGCCGTCAGCGGGTTGTCGTGAGTGACGTACAACCCGGCGCCGACGGGCGAGCCGAGGTTGCCGATGGTGAACCCCTTCGCCTCGAAGGCGGCCGAGACCGCCGCCGTCGCCTGGCCGGAGTCAGCCGCGGTGACGTGCATGCTCCGCACGTACATCGGCATGCTGAGGCTGCCGGAGGCGTCCGTGTAGAAGCTCGTCGGGGTCTCCGAGTTGATGCCACCCATGAGGGCGAAGGTCAGGTTCGGCGTGCCGTCGCTCGGGTTGCGCAACAGGTTCACCGGGATGCCCATGTACTTGCCGATATAGGCCTCGCCTTCGACACCGTCGCGGAAGAACAGGTCGTTGATGCCGTCGGCGGCCTTCTTCAACTGCATGTCGGCGGCGGTGGCTCCCAGTGCGCCGAGTCCCTCGGACAGGAGGAACATTCCCCACACGACGGCATTCCGGCCGTACTGCGGGGTCGGCATCTCCATCGCCACATCGGTGTTGATCTCCAGCGTGAGCGAGTCGCCGGTGATCGTGGTCCGCACCTTGGGCGTGGTGCGGGGAGCAGCCGGGAGCCAGCCCTTCGCGGTCGCGGCGGCGGTGATCGCGGACACGAACCGGTCCCGCTCGGTGGAGCCGGCCCCCGCCACGTCGAGGGTGAAGGTGGCCCGCGAGGCGATCTGCGTGGTGCTGCCGTAGGCGATGTCCTTCAGCGTCGGGTCGCCCTCGCGCAGGGTGACACCGGCGGTGGCGGCCGTCAGCCGGAAGGCCTTGGAGCTGTCCGCCGACAAGCTCATCGACACCGACGGGGTCACCGATCCGGAGTTGCCGACGATGACGGGGAACCGCGAGTCGGAGGTGTAGGCCGCGATCGGGATCTCCTCGCGGTTGAGGTTCTTGTAGGCCCAGTTGTCGTAGAAGCTCGGATTCGAGTTGTACGGGATGGACTGGAAGGTGGCGGTGTTCGTCGTCGAGGGCGTGCCGGGACCGCCGTCTTCGTAGATGCCCATGACGATGCGGATGCGTCGGTCGAGGGGCAACCCCGACTTGAGCAGCGCCTTGGCCGCGAGCAGCGTCGCCAGTGTCGGGCCGCTGTCGTCCTGTATGCCCGCACCGTAGACCCAGCCGTCCTGGACATAGGGCGAGTGGTACGCACCAGGAGTGCCGAGGTTGCCGTCGGCGTCCCGCCAGCGCGCCAGCTGGGCCGGCGACACGGAAGCCGTCGGCGAGTCGAGGTGGCTCAACGCCATGACCATCTCCGGGGCGTCCGGGTCACCGATCTCCGCGTAGACGTACTTGTCGGGCTGGCGTTGCACGACCACCGGGAAACCCAGGTCGGTGGCCAGCTTGACCACCCAGGCGAGCTTGGCGACCTTGCGGTCGTACTCGTTCTGGTTGGCCTCGGTGTTGCTGACCGGGAAGGGGTACGCCGTCGCGGCCGTGCCGCCCCGGGAGATGGAGTCGTAGCTCGACCCGTCCAGCATCGCCCCGACCAGGGTGAGCGGGTCGTAGCTGCCGTCCCCCGCCCGCGCGCTGCTGACCCGTCCCGCCAACGCCTCGACTTCCGCGTGGATCGCGTCGCGCTCGGCGTCGGTCACCGACAGGTCGTAGGTGACACTCGGCTGGAAGCGCTCCTCGCCGGGGCCGGCGGCGGACGCGTGGGGCGCGGGCGCAACGGTCGCCGCGAGGGCCGCGGCGAGCACGACGGAGAAGGTGGTCGTCCGTCTGTCTCTCATAGAAGCTCCCGAACAGGGGGGATGACACGGTGGCGACAGCACACGCCAGCCGTGCCGCCAGCGGGCGCCGGGGCGGGATTTCTTGAGGATGATCTGAGAATTGAGAGCGCCCGCGGCGTTACCGCCTCCGGTCCGGTGGGGGCGCCGACGCCTGCGGTCCGCGTCCAGGGCCACTCGGGAGGCCCTCCGGAACCCCGGCCAGATTCCCGATCGATGAGCCGTACTTCCGCTGGACAGGATCGGGAGGGGCCATCCAGGTGACACCTGGCAGCCGTGGAGGGCCGAGCTCAGGCGATCCAGCAGCCGATGCGGCGAGCCGCCGCCGCAGGGTCCGGGTGGAGTGGGCGGCGCGGCCCAGCCGCCCGCCGGCGTAGCGCACGCCACCGCGGAACACGCCCTGGGCGACCGCGAGCCAGCTGCACACGCCGCGCTCGATCAACCACAGGGGCGCCAGCACCGCGGTGGCCGGCGGGAAGACCGCCGGCCCGCCGGCCCTGCGCCGGCCGGTCTCGGCCACCCCGATGACCGCCGCCGCGGCCGCGGCCAGCAGCCCCGGACGCCGGGCGGCGAGCGCCGCCGCAACCCCGGGCAGCACGAGCAGCGCGGCCACCAGCCGCACCGGCTGGGCGAGTTCGTCGTACGCCTGGCGAACGCGCTGGGAGGCGAAGTGTCCCGTGGTGGGAGGCAGGCGCCGGACGTACAGCCCGGCGGGGGCCGCCACGCTGCCGCCGACGGCTCGCACGGTCCGGATCAGCTCGAGGTTCTCGAAGAGGACGTCGGGGTCGTAGCCACCGGCGGCGAGGAAGACGCTGCGCCGCACCGCGAGGGTTCCGGGAAAGTCCGCGCCGATCGCCCGGTTGAGCAGGATCCGCCCGGTGTCCCAGGAGGCGTGCCACGGAAGCGGGTCGAAGTAGTTCTGGGGTTGCACCAGGTCCGCCCGTCGCAGGAGACGCCGGACCTCGCGCAGTCCGTCCTCGTCGTAGCGGACGTCGTCGTCGGCGATCACCACGTCCTCGTGCGTGGCCGCCGGCACACCGGTCAGCACGCCGAGCACCTTGCCGTTCCGGCCGGACAGGCTCGGGTCGGGCGGCAGGTGCCGGACCAGCGGATGCCACCGCCGGTGGTGGCGGGCGAAGACCTCGGGCGGCGACCCGTCCACCACGATCACCTCCACCCGGGTGGCGAGCCAGCGCAGGTAGTCGGTCAACCGCTCCGGGTCGCTGTCGTCCACCCGCCGGATCGGCAGCACGTACGACATCGGCATCGGTCGCGGCCGGGCGGCGGCGCCGGTCATGCCGCATCCGCCCGGCGGTAGACGCTCACGTGTTCCCGGCTGTCGTCGCCGAACGGCAGGCGCGTCCAACCGGCCCACCGGTGCTCGCGGCGCAGCCCGGCCAGCTCGGCCATCAGGTCCAGCTCCGCCGGCCAGGCGTACCGGTGGTTCGCCGGCAACAGCTGGACCCCACCCGCGGTCAGCCGAACCTTGGTGGTGGTCATCCTCTGCTCGGCGGGGTGCAGGAGCGCCGCCTCCAGCAGGACCTCGTCCTCCGCGACTCGTACCGGGCGCAGCGCCGAGCCGTTGCGGAACGCCGCCGGGTCCGGCACCCAGGCCTCGACCACGAACCGACCGCCGGGACGCAGGTGGGCGGCCGCGTTGCGGAAGCAGGCCACCTGCGCGGCCTGGTCGGGCAGCGCGAAGACGGTGTTGAAGGCGAGGAGGACCAACGCGAAGTCGCCGGGTACGCGGGTGTGGGTGAAGTCCCCCACCGCCACGTCGATCCGGTCGCCACCCGCCTTGCTCCGCAGGCCCGCCACCATGTCGGGAGAACCCTCGATGCCGGCGACCGTCAGGCCGCGTTCGACAAGCGGAAGCGCCAGGCGACCGGTGCCGATGCCGAACTCGCAGACCGGCCCGCCGTCGGCCAGCTCGGCCAGGACCTCCACGGCGCTGTCCGGAGTCAGATACGCGTAGGTCTCGTCATACACGTCGGCCACGTACCGCCCGTAGGCGCTCGCGTCAAACGACAACTCTGCCTCCCGCACGACGATGGTCCTGCCGGCGCCCGTCCCGTCGCGCCTCGACCGGGCCGGCGCCGCTCGCGGCTCAGCAGGCCAGGCCGGTCATCAGGCTCGCCGTCTCCGAGCCGGTGGCGCGCTGCGGCTCGTCGACGTGCCGGGTGATCGGCGCGCCGGGACCGCCGGGACGCAGGGAGCTGCGGCCGGCCTGCCAGCTGTCCAGAGTCCAGGCGGCGAAGAGACGGTCCAGCGCCAGGGCGGCGGACGCCCCGAAGAGCACGTCGGCGGCGAGGTGCGGCTCGACCCGGACCAGCCCGCCGCACATGTCGTGCGCGGCGATCTGCTCGTGCACCGCGTCCGCCTCGACGTGCTCGTCGTAGAAGCGGGTGGCCGCCTCGTCGAGACCGAGGCGCCGCAGGCCCCGCCCGTATCGACGGTTCGGCAGCGACGAGGTCATCTCGTAGGCGGCGAGGTGCCCGAGCAGCGCCCCGCGCAACCGGCGGTGCAGCCCGAACAGCGACATCAGGTTGTTGCCCGCCAGGGTCACCGCGGGCACCGCGTCCAGATAGGCCCCGTATCCGGTGTCCAGACCGAGCCGCTCCAGGGTGACGCGGAACAGTTCGGCGTGCATGCGGTCGAGCCGGCCACCGCCGTACTCGTCGATCTGGATCTCGACCAGGGCGGCCTTCGCCGGGCCGCCCAGCCGCGGCAGGGCCCAACTGTGCGGGTCCGCCTCCCGAAGGTGGTAGATCGAGCGGTGCATGACGAACTCACGGAACTGCTCGTGGGTCGCCCGCCTTTGCAGGTACGCGGAGAGCGCCGGGCCGTCATCTGCCGCCACCACCGCGGCGAGAGCGGAGGCCATCCGCCCGTCGAGGAGCGGGGGCTGCGGGCCGGCGAGGGCGCGCACGGCCGTCTCGAAGACCGCTTCGGCGCGGCTGCGCAGCGCGATCAACGACGGCTGCCACTCCCACCGGTCGTCCACGCCCCACCAACCGCGGTAGTGCAGCTCGTAGCAGAGGAACAGGGTGAGCTGAAGGTCCTCGTCACCGATCGGGTCCACCCCGTCGAACTCGGAGGCCAGGTCCGCGGGCAGGTCGTGCGGGGCGGACGTGAGCGCGTGGTGCAGCGCCGCGGAGACCGGCCCGCGTGGCTGCGGCAGCGGCGCCGGACCATAGCGACGGTCACCAGACTCAACCACCCTGGCCTCCCCGCACAGTCGTCCCGCTGCCTGTCCCCGCTCCCGAGTGCCACAAACCCGGTGTCCGGCGTCGATCAACGGCGCGGGCGCGCCCCGGTCGTCTCGGTGGGTTCATCGCGCCTTCGGTGTGTCACGATCGGCGCCGGCACGAAAGTTGATCACCTTGTGGGTGCCGTCGCAGAAGGGCTTGATGGCTGACTTCCCGCACCGGCACAGGGCGATCGTCGCCCGGCCCGGTGCGATGGGCGTGCCGTCCGGTGTGCGTAACTCGAAGTCGCCGCGGACGATCAGCGGTCCGTCCTCGTACGGGGTGATTGTCGACGTCATGCCGCCTGTGGTCCCCCGGCTGCGGCGATCCAAACTGCCGCCGAGCCGGCGCGACATTGCACCGGGCTCGGTCACCTCGACCTCGACGGCCCGACCGGCGGTCGAGCACGGACGCGGGAAGGGCGCTGAGCGCTCACGTGGCGGTCCGCCAACGAGGAGAGGCCACTGACCAGGGCAAACGCCCGGCCGGTGGCCTCTTTTTCGTGCTGTCGGGACGGCCGGATTCGAACCGACGACCCCTTGACCCCCAGTCAAGTGCGCTACCAAACTGCGCCACGTCCCGATGCCCCCGCGCGGCATTCCCCGCGGCAGCCGGTACAGCTTAGCGCAAGATCTACAGACCCGCGCACAGGCCCCACCGCGTGCCGAATCCCACTCCCCCTAGAGCGTCCTAGGAAAGACGCCGCCGGGGACGGGGTCCCCGGCGGCGTCTCGAAAGGTGGGTCAGCCGTGGGCCTTGCCGCGCCCGCCCGGGCCGAGCTTCTTGCGGGGGCGGACCGAGATGTCGATCGGGCTGCCCTCGAAGCCGAACTCCTCGCGGAGCTTGCGCTCCACGAACCGCTGGTAGCCGGCGTCGAGCGGGCCGGTGGTGAAGAGCACGAAGCGCGGCGGGGCCACGCCGGCCTGGGTGGCGAAGAGGATGCGCGGGGCCCGGCCGCCGCGCACCGGGTGCGGGGTGGCCTGGACCAGCGCGGTGAGCCACTGGTTGAGCTGGGCGGTCGGGATGCGGGTCTCCCAGCTGGCCAGGGCCCTGCGCAGCGCCGGGGCGAGCTTGTCGACCGCCCGGCCGGTCTTCGCCGACAGGTTCAGCCGGATCGCCCAGGGGATGCGGCGCAGCTCCCGGTCGATCTCCTTGTCCAGGTAGTAGCGCCGGTCCCCGTCGACCAGGTCCCACTTGTTGAACGCGATGACCAGGGCCCGACCGGCCTCCACCACCATGGTGAGGATGCGCTGGTCCTGCTCGCTGATCACCTCGCTGGAGTCGAGCAGCACCACGGCCACCTCGGCCGCCTCGATCGCCGATGCGGTGCGCAGGCTGGCGTAGTACTCGGTGCCGCTGGCCTTGCCGACCCGCTTGCGCAGGCCTGCGGTGTCGACCAGCTGCCAGGTCTCCCCACCGATCTCCACGAGGCTGTCCACCGGGTCGACGGTGGTGCCGGCGACCGCGTCGACCACCGCCCGCTCCTCGCCGGAGAACCGGTTGAGCAGGCTGGACTTGCCGACGTTGGGACGGCCGACCAGGGCGACGCGGCGCGGGCCGCGCGGGCGGTTCTCGACGATCTTCGGCGCCTCGGGCAGCGCCGCCATGATGGCGTCGAGCAGGTCGCCGGAGCCGCGGCCGTGCAGCGCGGAGACCGGGAACGGCTCACCGAGGCCGAGCGACCAGAGCGCCGTGGACTCCATCTCGATGGCGGTGTTGTCGGCCTTGTTCGCGACCAGGATCACCGGCTTGGCGCTGCGCCGCAGCATCTTCACGGCGGCCTCGTCCACGTCGGTCGAGCCGACCATGGCGTCGACCACGAACAGCACCACGTCGGCGGTGACGACGGCCGTCTCGGCCTGGGCGGCGATGGCCGCCGCCCGGTCCTTGGCGTCCGGCTCCCAGCCGCCGGTGTCCACCACGGTGAACGCCCGGCCGTTCCACTGCGCGTCGTACGGCACCCGGTCCCGGGTCACGCCGGGGATGTCCTCGACGACCGCCTGGCGGCGGCCGATGATCCGGTTAACGAGCGTCGACTTGCCCACGTTGGGGCGGCCCACCACGGCCACCACCGGCTGCGGGCCGGTCGGCTCACCGGGCTCGAGCTCCGGCTCGCGCAGCTCCACCCAACCGCCGAAATCCTCGCTCATGCCACACCCCGCTCGGTGAGCAGCGCGCGCAGCCGGGCGACGACCTCGTCGATGCCCAGCTCGGTGGTGTCCAGCACGACCGCGTCGGGGGCCTGCTGGAGCGGGTTGACCTTGCGGGTCGAGTCCAGCTTGTCGCGGCGGGCCAGGTCGGCGGCGGTCGCCGCGACGTCCACGGCGTCCTCGGCGCTGCGGCGCTGGGCACGGGCCGCCTCGGAGGCGGTCAGGTAGACCTTCAGGTCGGCGTCGGGCGCCACCACGGAGCCGATGTCGCGGCCCTCGACCACGATCCGGCCGGCGTCGGCGATCATCTGCCGCTGCCGGGCGACCAGCAGCTCGCGTACCGCGCCCACGGCGGCCACGGCGGAGACCGCGCCGGTCACCTCGGGGCCGCGGATCTCCTTCGCCACGTCGACGCCGTCGACGGTCACGCCGTACCCCTGGGGGTCGGTGCCGATGCGCAGGTCGGCCTCGCCGGCGACCTTGGCCACCGACTCGGTGTCGGTCAGGTCGACGCCGGAGCGCAGCACCGCCCAGGTGAGCGCCCGGTACATGGCGCCGGTGTCGAGGTAGCGGGCCTCGATGCCGACCGCGAGCCGCCGCGACACGGTGGACTTACCCGAACCGGACGGCCCGTCCACAGCGACCACGCAGCGCCCGGCCCGTACGTTTTCCTCCACCGTTGTCCTCCTCAGCCCGTACCTCGCGGGTCGCCGGCTTGTCCGGCGCCGTTGAGCGGTTGTGTTTCCTCGTCAATCATCCCGCGCCGCGCGGGTCGGCCACGCGCCGTGCCGCCGGAGGGCGACCGCGGGCCGCGTCGAAGCCTACCGGGACCCGTACCCCGATCGTCGGGGTCAGTCACCCACCGCCTTGAACAGCGCGGCGACCTCCGCGTTGGTCAGTCGGCGCAGCCGCCCGGTGCGCAGGTCGCCGAGCTTGATCGGACCGATCGAGGTGCGGATCAGCCGGGACACCGGGTGTCCCACCTCGGCCATCAGGCGCCGGACGATGTGCTTGCGCCCCTCGTGCAGGGTCAGCTCCACCTGGGCGGTTTTGCCCAGGGTGCCCACCACCCTGAAGGAGTCGACCTTCACCGGCCCGTCCTCCAGCTCGACGCCGGCCGTCAGCCGCTTGCCCAGGTTGCGCGGGATCGGCCCGGCCACCTCGGCGAGGTAGGTCTTGAGCACCTCGTACGACGGGTGCATGAGCTTGTGGGCGAGGGTGCCGTCGTTGGTGAGCAGGAGCAGCCCCTCGCTGTCGGCGTCGAGCCGCCCGACGTGGTAGACCCGCTGCTCCAGCCGCGCACCGATGAAGTCGGCGAGTTCGGTGCGGCCCTTCTCGTCGGCCATGGTGGTGACCACCCCGCGCGGCTTGTTCATCGCCACGTAGACCAGGCGGACGTCGGCCTGGAGCCGCTCGCCGTCGACGTGGATGACGTCGTGCGCCGGGTCCGCCTTGTCGCCGAGCTGGGCCACCCGGCCGTTGACGGTGACCCGCCGCCGGAAGATCAGGTCCTCGCAGGCACGCCGCGAACCCACCCCCGCGGCGGCGAGCACCTTCTGCAGGCGCTCGGCGCCCTCGTAGACGGGGGCATCGGGCTTCGGGGCACGGTTATCGCGTCGCATCGGCAAGCTCTTCTACGTCGTCGGGGAGGAAGGGGGCCAGGGGCGGCAGGTCGTCCACCGAGTTCAGCCCCAGCTTCTCCAGGAACATCGTGGTGGTCCGGTAGAGGAACGCACCGCTGTCCGCTTCGGTGCCGCACTCCTCGACCAGGCCCCGGGACACCAGCGTACGGATCACGCCGTCGCAGTTGACGCCCCGGATGGCGGAGATCCGCGACCGGGTCACCGGCTGCTTGTAGGCGATCACCGCGAGGGTCTCCAGCGCGGCCTGGGTCAGCCGGACCGTCTGACCCTCCAGCACGAACCGCTCGACGTAGGTCGCGTATTCCGGGCGGGTGTAGAGACGCCAGCCACCCGCCGCCCGGCGCAGCTCGAAGCCGTGCCCGGCGGCGGTGTAGCCGGCCGCGATCTCGTCGAGCATCGGGCCGATCCGCTCCGGGGACTGTTCGAGGACCTGGGCCAGGGTCAGCTCGCTGACCGGCTGGTCCACCACCAGCAGGATGGCCTCCAGCGCGCCGCGCAGCTCGGCGTCGTCCAGGACCGGCGCGGGCTCCGGCTCCGGCGCCGGGCGCCGCCGTCCCCGCCTTCCGGGTACGCCGGTCCCGGCGCCCGCTCCCTCCGGCTCGCCGGACGGGCCGTGGGAGCCGGCGGCCTCGTCCGCTCCGGGCTCGCGACCGGACAGGCCGTCGGGGCCGGCCGCCTCGCCGGGGCTCGTGCCCGCGCCGGCCGGTTCCGCCGCTTCGAAGGTCGCCGCGGGCGCACCCGCGCTCTCGCCCACCGAATCTTGGAGAGTTTCCGTTCCAGGCGAACGGTAAGTGTCCAAGATCTCCGGCTCGACACCGATGGGCGCCGCCGCGGGCGCCCGGGGCGCCGGGGTCGGCGTGGGTTCGGCGGGTGCCGCCCCGGACGCGCCGGGCTCGGCCGGCGGCGCGGACGCCTCGGGCTCGGCCGGCGCCGCCACGGACGCCTCCGGCTCGGACGGCGCCGCCACGGACGCCTCGGGCTCGGCCGGGGTGTCGCTGGTGGTGGGCTTCGGCGCGGTCGGCCGCTCCCACGGGGGGACCCAGGCGGCTGCCTGGTCGGCCAACGAATCGCGGCGTTCCTCGTCGCTCATCGGGTCACTCCTGTGTCGGCGCGGCGTCGTCCGCCGCCGCGGCCCGGGTCTGCGGGGCCTCGTCCGCCGGCTCGGTCCGTGCCGGCGCCGCCTCGTCCGCCGCCCCGGTCGGTGTCGGCGCGGCCGCGTCCGCCGCGGGCGGGGGCGGCGGCTCCGGGGAGCCGGCGTACTCGTCGATGGTCAGTTCGGTGTCGCCGTCGGCGGAGCCGGTCCAGCGCACGGTCAGCTCCTCCAGCGCCTGCTCCTGGACGAAGGCGACCAGCCCCTGCCGGTAGAGCTCCAGCAGCGCCAGGAAGCGCGCCACCACCTCCAGGGTGATCTCGCAGTCGGCGCAGAGCAGCGAGAAGCTGGCGGTGCCGGCGCGGCGGAGCCGCTCGGAGATGATCTCGGCGTGTTCGCGGACGCTGACCCGGACCATGTGCACGTGGGCGATGGACACCTCGGGCACGGGCTTCGGGGTCATGGCCCGGAGCGCCAGCTTGAGCAGCCGTTCCGGGCCGATGCCGAGCACCAGGTCGGGCAGGGCCTCGGCGTACCGGGGTTCGAGGGTGACCGCCCTCGGGTAGCGGCGCCCGCCGACCGACTCCAGCTCGGCGATGTGCGCCGCCGCCTCCTTGTACGCCTTGTACTGCAGCAGCCGGGCGAAGAGCAGGTCCCGGGCCTCCAGCAGGGCCAGGTCCTCCTCGTCCTCCACCTCGGCGGCGGGCAGCAGCCGGGCCGCCTTCAGGTCCAGCAGCGTGGCGGCGACCAGCAGGAACTCGCTGGTCTCGTCGAGGTCCCACTGGTCGCCCATGGCCCGCAGGTACGCGATGAACTCGTCGGTGACCTTGTGCAGGGCCACCTCGGTGACGTCCAGCTTGTGCTTGCTGATGAGCTGGAGCAGCAGGTCGAACGGGCCGGTGAAGTTGTCCAGCCGGACGGTGAAGCCGGTGGTCTCCTCGACGGTGGCCGGGTCGGCGGGCACCACGCCGTCGACCTCGGCGGCCAGCTCGGCGGCGGCCACCGGGTCGGCGGCGCCGTGCGGCGGGTCGAGGGGCGGTGCGGTCACCGGCAAACCGTAGTCCACGACCGGGTCACCCGGCGTGCGGCCTACCGCTCCGCCTGGGCGGCGATCACCTCGCGGGCGAGCTGCCGGTAGTTGCGCGCGCCCGAGGAGGCCGGGTCGAGGGTGGTGATCGGGGCACCGGCCACGGTCGACTCGGGGAACTTGACGGTCTTGGTGATCACCGTCTGGTAGACCTTGTCGCCGAACGCCTCCACCACCCGCTGGAGCACCTGCCGGCAGTGGGTGGTGCGACTGTCGTACATGGTCGCGAGGATGCCCTCGAGCTCCAGGTCGAAGTTGAGCCGCTCGCGCACCTTGTCGATGGTGTCCAGCAGCAGCGCGACACCGCGGAGGCTGAAGAACTCGCACTCCAGCGGGATGAGCACGCCGTGCGCCACGGTCAGCGCGTTGATCGCCAGCAGGCCCAGGGAGGGCTGGCAGTCGATCAGGATGAAGTCGTACTCCTTGCGGATCGTGCGGAGCACCCGCGCCAGGGCCATCTCGCGGGCGACCTCGTTGACCAGCTGGATCTCGGCGGCGGAGAGGTCGATGTTGGCGGGCAGCAGGTGCAGCCCGGCCACGTCGGTCTTGATCAGCACGTCCTCGGCGGTGACGTCGTCCTGCATGAGCAGGTTGTAGACCGACAGGTCGAGGTTGTGCGGGTTGACACCCAGGCCGACGGAGAGGGCGCCCTGCGGGTCGAAGTCGACGAGCAGCACCTTGCGGCCGTACTCGGCGAGGGCCGCACCCAGGTTGATGGTGGTCGTCGTCTTGCCGACGCCGCCCTTCTGGTTGGCCATCGCGATGATCCGCGCCGGGCCGTGCCGATCGGTCGGCATCGGCTCGGGGATCGGCTTGCGCATGGTGTAGGCGGCCGGGTCGGCAGGGCCGAGGTCGGCGCCGAGCGTCGCCTGCTGCTCGCGGAGCTCCGACGTCCAGGTCTCGGCACGGTCACCGTTTCCTGCCATGTCCTCGTTGCCCCCTCCCGACGACCACCCGGCGTCGGAGCCGTCCGACGTCCCTCGCGGCGCCGCTGCGCACCCCCGGTCCGTCACCCCTGGAGGCCCGCGCCGAAGCCGACTGTACGCCACGTGCCAGCAGCGCGTTCGGTAGCGGGTCGGCGTGTCGGGCGGCGGTCGGCCGGGACGCCGGTCCGTCCGCGGCTGCGGGGCTCACCACCCCGCGAACTCCTCGCGCTCACCCGCGGGCGCGGGGGTGGGCGGTGGCGTACACCTCGCGCAGCCGGTCCACGGTGACCAACGTGTACACCTGGGTGGTGGTCACCGAGGCGTGGCCCAGCAGTTCCTGCACCACCCGCACGTCGGCGCCGCCGTCGAGCAGGTGGGTGGCGTACGAGTGGCGCAGGGTGTGCGGGGAGACCGCGTCGGGCCCGTCGACCGGCAGGCCGGCCCGGTCGGCCGCGGCGCGCAGCACGGTCCAGGCGCCCTGCCGGGTGAGCGGCCCGCCGCGGGCGTTGACGAACACCGCCGCGGTGCCCCGACCGGCGGCCAGCAGCGCCGGGCGGCCCCGGACCAGCCAGGCGCGCAGCGCCTCGGCCGCGTACCCGCCGACCGGCACGAGCCGGGTCTTCCCGCCCTTGCCGTGCAGCAGCACGGTCCCGGCGTCGAGGTCGAGGTCGTCCACGGCGGCGCCGACCGCCTCGGAGATGCGCGCGCCCGTGCCGTACAGGAATTCCAGCAGCGCCCGGTCGCGCAGCGCGCGGGGCGCCGCCTCGCCGGTGGCGGTGACCGGGCCGGCGGTCTCCAGCAGCCGCACCACGGCGTCGACCGGCAGCGCCCGGGGCAGCCGGCGCGGCGGGGCGGGCGGGCGGACGTCGCGACCGGGGTCGGCGCCGGCCATCCCCTCGCGCAGCGCGAAGCGGTGCAGGCCGCGCACGGCGCTGGCGGCGCGGGCGGCGGAGGAGACGGCGAGCGGCGGGTGGTCGGCGTCGCCGCCGCGCAGCCGGGCCAGGTGCGCCTCGATGTCGGCCGCGCCGACGGCCGCCAGGTCGGTCACCCCGGCGGCGGCCAGGGTGGACAGGTAGCGGTCCAGGTCCCGGCGGTACGAGGCGAGGGTGTTCGCGGACAGTCCCCGTTCGACGGTGAGATGGTCCAGGTAGCCCCGGACGGCACGGCGCAGGGCCGGCGCGGGCTCGACTCCCGCACCGGCCCCGTCCGTCGTCGCGGTCAGGCTGCCGTCCCTCAGGCGAGCACCTCGGCCAGCGGCAGCGCGGCCATGCCGTGCGCCTCGGCGACCGGGCCGTAGACGACCTGGCCGGCGTGGGTGTTCAGGCCGAGGGCGAGCGCCGGGTCGTTGCGCAGCGCGCCGCGCCAGCCCTGGTTCGCCAGTTCGAGGGCGTACGGCAGGGTGACGTTGGTCAGCGCGTAGGTGCTGGTGTTCGGCACGGCGCCCGGCATGTTCGCCACGCAGTAGAAGATCGAGTCGTGGACCTTGTAGACCGGGTCGGCGTGCGTGGTCGGACGCGAGTCCTCGAAGCAGCCGCCCTGGTCGATGGCGATGTCGACGAGCACGCTGCCCGGCTTCATCCGGGAGACCAGCTCGTTGGAGATGAGCTTCGGCGCCTTCGCGCCCGGCACCAGCACCGCGCCGATGACCAAGTCGGCGTCGAGCACGGCCCGCTCGATCTCGTACGCGTTGGAGGCGACGGTCTGCAGGTGGCCCCGGTAGATGGCGTCGGCCTGGCGCAGCCGGGCGACGTTCTTGTCCAGCAGCAGCACCTCGGACTGCAGGCCCAGCGCGATGGCGGCGGCGTTCAGGCCGGACACGCCGGCGCCGATGACCACGGTCTTGGCCGCGTACACGCCGGAGACGCCGCCGGGCAGGACACCGCGGCCGCCGCCGGTGCGCATCATGTAGAAGGCGCCCACCTGCGGGGCGAGCCGGCCGGCCACCTCGGACATCGGGGCGAGCAGCGGCAGCGAGCGGTCGGGCAGCTCGACGGTCTCGTAGGCGATGCCGGTGACCTTCCGGTCCAGCAGCGCGTCGGTGCACTCCTTCGAGGCGGCCAGGTGCAGGTAGGTGAAGAGCACCTGCCCCTCGCGCATCCGGTGGTACTCCTCGGCGATCGGCTCCTTCACCTTGAGCACCAGCTCGGCGGTGTCCCAGACCTCGTCGGCGGTGGCCAGGATCTTGGCGCCGGCGGCGGCGAACTCGTCGTCGGTGATGCTGGAGCCGACGCCCGCGCCGGACTCGACGAAGACCTCGTGGCCGTGGCGGGTGAACTCGTTGACGCCCGCGGGCGTGATCGCCACGCGGTACTCGTGGTTCTTGACCTCGCGTGGGATTCCGACCTTCACGATGCAGACACCTTCCTCGGGGAGGCTCACCCCCGACTGCACGGCGCCGCGACGGCCCCTTTGCCGACACGGTCCACCGGTCCCGCCCGGCGGCAGTCTAGGCGCGTGGGAACCCCACGGAGGCCAACACAGTGACATCCGGTGCCCGGTCGTGCTGACGGTGTGTCAGGCATCGATCGGGCTGTGCGGTGGAGACCGCCTCAGCCGACAGGACAATGTTCGGTAAATATCCTCCCACCGCCGGGGCGGCGGTGCGGACAGGACGGCAGTGGATCACTAAGGTGTCCGCTCATGACCACTCCTCCTTACCAGCAGTACCCGCCGCAGGGCGTCTCGGACAAGAGCAAGGTCGTCGCGGGCATCCTGGGCATCCTGCTCGGCTTTTTCGGTGCCGGGCGCTTCTACATGGGTGACACCAAGACCGGCGTGCTCCAGCTCGTCGTGAGCGTCGTGACCTGCGGCTTCGGCGCCCTCTGGGGCACCATCGACGGCATCCTGATCCTGGTCAACGGTGGCGTCGACGGGCAGGGCCGCCCGCTGCGCGACTGACCGTCGCCACAGCACGAAGGGGCCGCGCGGTGCACGCACCGCGCGGCCCCTTGTCGTCCGACCCCGGTCAGCGGGGCAGCGGCGCCTCCGGGCGGCGCAGCTCGGCGAAGCCGGTCTCCCGGGCGCGGGCGGCGGCGAACAGCCCCGCCACGCAGGAGGCGTTGGTGATCTCGCCGGCCAGGACCATCCGGACCGCCTCGTCGAGGTCGACCCGGACCACCTGGAGGTCGGCCTCCTCGTCGCGCCGGTCGTGGCGCTGCTCGGCGGGCACGTCGGCCAGGTCCCGGGCCAGGAACACCCGGACCACCTCGTTGCTGAACCCGGGCGAGCTGTGCAGGTCGACCAGGACGTCGATGCGGCCCGCGGTGAGGTCGGCCTCCTCGGCCAACTCCCGGGCCGCCGCGGTGGCCAGGTCCTCGCCCCGGACGTCCATCAGCCCGGCGGGCAGCTCCCACAGGTGCCGGCCCACCGGGTGCCGGTACTGCCGGATCAGCACCACCTGGCCGGCGTCGTCGAGGGCCACCACGGCCACCGCGCCGACGTGCGTCACGTAGTCGCGGGTCGCCGTGCCCCCGCCGGGCATGGTGACGTCGTCGCTGACCACCGAGAAGATCCGCCCGGACCAGATCTCCCGGTGCCCGGCCACCTCGTACCGGTGCTCGACCGCGCTCACGCCACCGCCTCGCTTCGCTCCCGGGCGGCGCGAGGCGCCGCGCTGCCGATCTCGATGGCTCGCTCGCTCCGCTCGCTCACGAGGCGGACGCCGCCTTCGCCGCCGGGGCGCCCCCGTTGCGGCCCGCCTTCCGCGCCGCCGCGTTCTCCGCCGGGGCGTCCAGGTCGACCGGGAGCTGGTCGGCCTCGGAGTACGCCACGGCGGCCTTCACGAACGCCGCGAAGAGCGGGTGCGGCCGGGTCGGCCGGCTCTTCAGCTCGGGGTGCGCCTGGGTGGCCACGAAGAACGGGTGCAGGTCCCGGTCCAGCTCGACGAACTCGACGAGCCGGCCGTCCGGCGAGGTGCCGGAGATGGTCAGGCCGGCCTTGGTGAGCTGGTCGCGGTAGGCGTTGTTCACCTCGTACCGGTGGCGGTGCCGCTCGCTGACCTCGGTGCTGCCGTACGCCTCGGCGACCAGCGAGCCCTCGGCCAGCTTCGCCGGGTACGCGCCCAGGCGCATGGTGCCGCCCAGGTCGCCCTTGCCGGCGACGATGTCCTCCTGGTCGGCCATCGTGGCGATCACCGGGTGGGTGGCCTCCTCGTCGAACTCCAGCGAGTTCGCCCCGTCGAGGTGGGCCAGGTGGCGGGCCACCTCGATGGTCATGCACTGCAGGCCGAGGCAGAGGCCGAGCAGCGGGATGCCGTTCTCCCGGGCGTACCGGGCGGTGCCGATCTTGCCCTCGATGCCGCGGACGCCGAAGCCGCCGGGGATCACGATGCCGTCGACGCCGGCCAGGGCCGCCGCCGCGCCGGCCGGGGTCACGCAGTCGTCGCTGGGCACCCAGCGCAGCTGCACCCGGGCCCGGTGGCCGAAGCCGGCGGCCCGGATCGCCTCGCTCACCGACAGGTACGCGTCGGGCAGGTCGACGTACTTGCCGACCAGCGCGACCGTCACCGTGTGGCGGGGCTGGTGCACCCGGTCGAGCAGGTCGTCCCAGCGGGTCCAGTCCACGTCCCGGAAGGAGAGGCCGAGCCGGCGCACCACGTACGCGTCGAGGCCCTCCCGGTGCAGCACCTTCGGGATGTCGTAGATGCTCGGCGCGTCCGGGGCGGCGGTGACCGCCTCCCGGTCGACGTCGCAGTAGAGCGAGAGCTTCTCCTTGACCTTGTCCGGGATCTCCCGGTCGCAGCGCAGCACCAGGGCGTCGGGCTGGATGCCGATGCTGCGCAGCTGGGCCACCGAGTGCTGGGTCGGCTTGGTCTTCAGCTCACCCGACGGGGCCAGGTAGGGCACCAGCGACACGTGCAGGTAGAAGCAGTTGTCCCGGCCCAGGTCGTGGCGGACCTGGCGGATCGCCTCCAGGAACGGC
This sequence comes from Micromonospora sp. NPDC048907, assembly GCF_055586885.1. Classification (NCBI taxonomy): domain Bacteria; kingdom Bacillati; phylum Actinomycetota; class Actinomycetes; order Micromonosporales; family Micromonosporaceae; genus Micromonospora; species Micromonospora sp. NPDC048907. The sequence continues at coordinate 23,766 of NZ_JBVJHI010000012.1, read as the reverse complement.
AGCGACTCGATGTCGCCGACCGTGCCGCCGACCTCGGTGATCACCACGTCGGGGGTCTGGCCGTCGGCGTCCGGGTCGGCCATGCCGAGGATCCGCGCCTTGATCTCGTTGGTGATGTGCGGGATGACCTGGACGGTGTCGCCGAGGTATTCGCCGCGCCGCTCCTTGGCGATCACCGCCGAGTAGATCTGCCCGGTGGTGACGTTCGCCTTGCCGGACAGGTCCCGGTCGAGGAACCGCTCGTAGTGGCCGACGTCGAGGTCGGTCTCGGCGCCGTCCTCGGTGACGAAGACCTCGCCGTGCTGGAACGGGTTCATCGTCCCGGGGTCGACGTTCAGGTACGGGTCGAGCTTCTGCATCACCACGCGCAGGCCGCGCGCCGTGAGCAGGTTGCCGAGGCTGGAGGCGGTGAGGCCCTTACCCAGCGAGGAGGCGACGCCCCCGGTGACGAAAATGTGCCTGGTCGTCCGTGCTGAAGGGGCCAAGGCCTGCTCCCGTGTCGTCCGTAGCGGTCGTGCGAACCGCCGTGCCGATCAGCCAAGTGATCACGCGATCCACGGGATTCCACGGTAACACCTCCCCGGCCCCGCAGCGGCGTCGCACCCTCCGTCGGCGCACGTGAAGCCGTGTTCGCCTCAACCGGCGGGCACCTCGGTCGATGCCGGGCCGGGCTGGGCCGGCACCCGGGGCGCCCGGTCGGCGGTCGCGTCCGGCGCCCGCGTACCCCCTTCGGGGCCCGCCGGAGTGTCCTCGGCGGCGGCCGGGTCGGGGTCGGGCCGGGCGGCGCCGCCCGCGCCGGGGACCGCGGCGGCGCGCCCGCCGCTCGGTCGGTCCCCGGTGGGGCCGCCGGGCGGGGCCGACCCGCCCTCGTCGCCCGGGCGGCCGCTGCCCGGCAGGGTGCGGTCGGTGGAGTGGTCGAGCACCCGCAGGGCGGCCAGGGCCGCCATCGGCACCACCAGGGCCGCCGCCGCCCCGGCCACGTCCAGCGCCGAGCCGCCCAGCACGCCGCCCAGGCCGGCGGCCACGCCGGTGCCGGCCATCGCCGCCCGGATCGCCGGGTAGATGCCGAACAGCCGCATGAGGCCGCCCCAGGGCTGCAGCAGGGCGAACCAGACCAGCGCCGCGCCGGCCAGCGCCAGGACGGTGAGCGGGCTGTTCACCAGCGTCTGGAAGTTGGCGGTGCTGGACCGGTGCACGGTCAGGCCGCCGGTGCCGTCGCCCAGCGCGGCCAGGAACCGCCCCAGGCTCCCCCGCTCGGCCTCCGGCCGGCCCACGTCGACCACGGCGAAGCCGATGGTGACCGCCAGGCCGGCCATGGTGGCCCAGGCCAGCCGGCTCACGGTCAGCCAGCCGCCGGTGCAGATGGCGGCCGCGACGCTCACCCCGGCGGTGAGCGCGATCGCGCCGATCGAGTCCGCCCCCAGGTAGGGGCTGCCCACGATGACGACGGCCGTCCCACCCACCGCGACCATCACCATCGGGCGCCAGGCCCGGCGGACCCGCTGGGCCAGCCAGCCGCCGCACAGCAGCGAGCCGGCGATGAACACGCCCAGCCCGACGGTGCCCAGGCCGGCGTACCGGCCGCCCTCCAGCGCGGAGTACCCGATCACGCCGTTGAGCTGCAACCGGGAGCCGGTGAGCACGTCCACCCCGACCACCAGGGTGGCCAGCGCGGCCACCGCGCCGAGCGGGCCGAGGGTGCGCTCGTGGCCGGGGGTGAACCGGACGGCGGCCGTGCCGCCCACGGTCAGCAGGGCGGTGACGCAGGCGAACCACCAGCCGGCGTGCGACCCGCGCCACCAGGGCACCGCGTCGGCGAGCAGGGCCGCCGGCACGGCGAGCGCGGCGGCGATCAGGAGCAGCTCCACCGCGGCCACCACCCGCCGGGACACCGGCTCCGGACCGTGCGGGCCGGCGTGCCGGCGGGCCCGGCGCAGCAGCGGCAGCACCGCCAGGGCGAGGGCCACCTGGGCGGCGGCGAGCAGGGTGAAGAACCAGCCGGCGACCCGGCGCTGCGCGGCGGCCTCGCGGTCGGCGTCGGCGGGCGCGTCGATCGCGGCGCGCAGGTCGTCGGGGCGGTCGCCCGCGGAGACGGCGGGGCGGCCGAGGAAGAGCCGCTCGGGCATCGGGCGGCCCAGGGCGGCCAGCGCCGTGGGGGCCAGGTCGACCAGTTGCAGGTAGCCCTCGCGGGCGGTGCTCGGCGAGGTCAGCCAGCCCCGGCCCCAGCCCGGGCCGTCGGCCACCGCGACGTGCAGCCGGGACGGGTTGTCGGTGTCCGAGACGCCGGCCACCAGGACCAGGGAGCGGGGTGGCCGGGCGGCGAGCACCCGGGCGAGCTGGGCGTCCACCTGGCGGGCCTGGGCGGCCCGGCCGGCCGGGTCCTCGCCGTCCACGGTGCCCAGGTCGACGATGCTCAGCACGCAGGAGCCGAGCAGCTTCGCCGCGTCGGCGGGGAGCACCGGCGCGTACCGGTCGACCCGGCCGAACGGGCGGGCGGCGGCCACCGCGGCGCCCGGGCCGACCGCCACCGAGCAGCGCACCGACTCGGACAGCGCGCCCGGCGTCGTCCCCCAGGAGAGCCGGTCCTGGTTGTAGGCGACCACGCTCTCCTGGTCGGGCAGGTTGGCGCCGATCCCGTCGGGCTGCTCGACGGCCACCCCGGTGGCCGGGCAGCCCCCGCCCGACCGGCTGCCGTTCCAGGCGGCGAAGTTGCCGGCGCCCAGGGTGAGCCAGCCGTCGACGGGGCAGGTGGGCCGGTGCGCGGAGCGGACGGACAGGGAGCCGATCGAGCCCTCCTCGGCCATCCGCCACAGCGTGGGCGTGGTCTGCGGGTCGACGTCCTCCCAGCGCAGGCCGGCCGCACCGGCCAGCACCACGAAGTCGGCGCTGCGCTCCGGCGCGCCGTCGTCCGGGCGCGCGGCCAGCGCGGTGATGCCGAGCGCCACCACGAGCAGGGTCAGCAGCACGGGGGTCAGTCTGCGCAGCATCAGGGCGTCCCCGTCGAGTGCTCGGGCGTCAGCTCGGCGTACAGGTCGATCAGCGCGCCCGTGGTGTCCGCCTCGGTCGGCCAGGTCGCGGCCCGGGCGGCGCCCCGGCGGCCCAGGTCGGCCCGGTGGGCCTCGTCGTCCAGCAGGTCACGTACCGCCGCGTCGACGGCGTCCACGTCGCCGGCGGGGACCAGCACCGCGGCGTCGCCGACCAGCTCCGGCAGGCCGCCGACGGCGGTCGCCACCAGCGGTACGCCCGCGCTCAGCGCCTCCTGGGCGAAGAGCTGGCGGGCCTCCCAGTCGCTGGTCACCACGGCGAGGTCGGCGGCGCCGAGCAGGTCGGCCACGTCGGTGCGGTGCCCGAGCAGGGTCACCGGGGCCCGGGTGGTCGAGATGCGCGCGGCGAGCGGGAGGTACGCGGGCCCGCTGCCGGCGATCACCACGAGCGGCGCGGGCTGCCGGGTGCGCCACCGGGCGGCCGCGTCGACGAGGATGTCGTACCGCTTCTGCGGGTGCAGCCGGCCCACCGAGACGATCAGCGGCCGGTTGGCGGCGACCCCGAACTCGGCGCGGACGGCGGCCCGGCGGCGGCGCGGCGCGGGCAGCGCCGGCGCGGCGACCGGCGCGAGCCGGGCGTCGGCGGCGCCGAGCGCGGCGGCCCGCTCGACCAGGTCGGCGGAGGCGCCCAGGGCGACCCGGACGGTGCGGGCGACGATCCGCTCCGCGAGCCGGGACAGCGCGCCGCGCAGCCCGCCGGCGAGCACGGCGTTGTGCCAGGTGACGACGAGCGGGGCGGCCGGCCGGGCCAGCACGGCGACCAGGCCGGCGCGCAGCCCGTGCGCGTGCACCACGTCGACCGGCGGGTCGGCGAGGGCCCGGCGCAGCGCGGCGACGGCCCGCGCGTCGGCCGGGGTGGGGCTGGCCGGGATCTCCACCGGCGTGAAGCGGGCGCCCACCCCGGTGAAGTCGAACTGGTCCTGGGTCGCGGCCGGGCCGCAGACCAGCACGGACGCGCCGGCCTCGCTCAGGCCCCGGGCGATCGAGCGGACGTGCTGCCCCACGCCACCGGTGCTGGAGGCGAGAACCAGGGCCACGGAGCCGGGCCACCGCGGCGCCGACGAGGCGTCCGTCATGAGGAAACGGTCTCCTTTCCGTCGCCCCGCTCGCCGGGACGGTGGTCCTCCCGCGGGCCGTCGCCCGCACCGGGCGGGCGGCGCCGGCCGAGCCGGCGGGTCACGGCCGCGAGCAGCGGCCGGACGTCGCGGGCGTCGGTCGCCCAGGCGACGGCGAGGAACAGCACGCCGACCACGACCCCGGACAGCATGCCCTGAAGGAGGGCCTCCCCTGTCGTCGGGGTGCCGCCGGCGAGCCCGGCGAGTCCCCGGGCGGTGGCCGCGCCGCCGAGTCCCGCGACGGCCGCGGCGAGCAGGCCGGCGGCGCCGGCCCGCCCGACGCCGGCCAGGGCGGCCGGGCCGGCGGAGCGGAGCACGGCGACGATCAGCAGCCCGCCGAGCAGCAGCATGCCGGCGGAGGTGGCCAGGGTCACGGCGAGCACGCGGTCGGCCAGCGGCAGCAGGTGCCCGAGCAGCACGGCCAGCACCGGCACGCTGAGCCAGCCGAGGGCGGTGGCGACGGTGGCCGCCCGGGCCTCCCCCCGCGCGTAGAGGGCCCGGGTGAGCACCGCGAACAGGCCGTAGCCGAGCAGGCCCGGCGCGAAGCCGGCGATGCCGGCCGCGGCCGTGCCGGCGTCGGCCGGGTCGAAGAAGAAGTGCCCCACCGGGCCGGCCGTGCCGACCAGCGCGGCGGCCCCGAGCAGGCTGAACAGCACCACCCCGCGCACCGCCGGGGCGAGGGTGTCCCGGTAGGCGCGCTCGTCGCCGGTCGCCCGGGCCGCCACGAGCGTCGGGTACGCGGCCACCGCGAGCGGCACGGCCAGCACCGACCAGGGCAGGAAGTAGACCGTCTGGGCGAGGTTGTAGACGCCCACGTCGGCGGTGCGGCCGTAGGTGACCTGGTTGAGCGCGACGACCAGGGCGATCTGCTGCGCGGCGACGGTGACCACGCCGGCGACGGCCAGCCCACCGACCCGGGCCCGGGCGTCGGCGGGGAACCGGAAGCCGGGCCGCGGCCGCAGCCCGAGCCGGCGCAGCGGGACGAGCAGGGACAGCGAGAGCACCACGACGCCGAGCGTGGTGCCGCCGGAGAGCAGCAGCTCGCCGCCGGGGCCGACCTCGCCGACGCCGGCCAGGCGCCCCTCCGCGGCGGTGAAGCCGAGGTAGACCACGATGACGGTGACGCTGGACAGCAGCGGGGCGATCACCGGCCAGGCGAACCGCCGGTGCGCCTGGAGGACCCCGGTGAGCACGATGCCGACGCCGTAGAGCGGCAGCTGGGGGGCGAAGACCCGCAGCATCCGAGCCCCGACCTCCTGCTGGGCGCCGTCCAGGCCGTGGCCGAGCACCCCCAGCAGCGGGTCGGCGAGCAGCGCCACCAGCACCGCGAGGGGCACCAGCAGGCTGAGCGTCCAGGTGAGCAGGGCGCCGGTGGTGGCGGCCACCGCCCGCCGGTCCCCCGCCTCGACCGCGCCGGCCAGCAGCGGTACGACCAGGCTGGCCAGCGCCCCACCGGCGACGATCTCGAAGATGAAGTTCGGGACGTAGTTCGCGACCAGGTAGGCGCCACCGAGGTCGGTGGGGGCGAGCGTCCAGGTGAAGACGGCGGTGCGGCCGAAGCCGGCCAGCCGGCTGACCACGGTGAGGACGGCGATGAGGGCGGCCGCTCCGGCCACGCGGCCGGCGCCGGCGAGGGGTGCCGGTTTCGTCACGTCAGTCGGCGAGCCGACCCAGCTCGTCAAGGTGCCGCAGCCCCGGGGTCCGCTGGATCACCTGGGTGAAGCTCACCTTCTCGCTGGCGGCGGTGAGGGCGGCGAGCACGGCCAGCACGCCGGCCCGGCCCAGTGGCCCGGTGCGCGCGGCCAGGCTCACCCCGAGCAGCGCGCCGAGCGCGTTGGCGCCGCTGTCGCCGACCATGACCCGCTCGTCGAGGTCCTCCCGGACCAGCCCGGCGGCCGCCCCGACCGCGCCCGCCGCGATGCCCCCGAACGGGCCGCGGGCGAGGGGCGTGCCGAGCAGCATGCCGGCCTTGAGCGCCCGGCCGGGACGCAGGTCGAGCAGGTTGACCAGGTTGGCGGTGCCGGCCACCACGCCGGCCCCGAGCAGCACGTCGATCCCGCGGCGGAGGGCGCCGGCCGCCTGCCGGCGGGGGTGCGCGGCGACCCGCGGGTCGGCGGCGAGCAGCACCGCCGCGCCGAGCCCGGCGGCGCCCACGCCGGCGACCTTGACCAGCCCGGCGGTGACCCGCCCCTCGCGCAACGCGGCCAGGTGCCCCGCGAACCCCTTGGCGGCCTTCTGGTCGGGGCGCGCGCCGACGACGTCGTCGTAGAGCCCGACGGAGCCCGCGCCCACCCCGGCGAGCAGCGCGGCCGCGCCCGCCGGGGCGCTGCCGGCGCCGAGCGCGCCCGCGGTGGCCGCGCCGACCGCGAGGGCGGGACCGGCAGCCAGGGTGACCGTGCGGCCCCGGAAGTTGGTGCGCTCCAGCGCCGGTGCGCCCGGCGAGGTCCGCACCTCCCGCAGCACGTAGCGGGCGGCCAGCGCCCCGGCGCCGACGGCCAGCAGCCGACCCAGTCTCACGCGACCCCTCCGATCCGGATGTTCAGCGCGACGCGGTACGGACCGGTCACTGGGGCAGTCTAGGCAGCAGCGCGGCGGCGTTGTCGCCGACGCCGTACTGGCCGGCCTTCTTCTCGGTCAGCTGCTGCACCAGGGCCAGGCTGGTGACCAGCTGCCCCTGCACGGTGTTGGCGTTGTCGACGGTCGAGATGGTCTGGGACAGCACCGGGTCGCCCCGGACCACCGAGACCACGTTGCCGCCGGCCGAGCCCATGCCACCGACCACGATCGCGCCGGTCCGGTCGAACTGCTCGGCGATCTTCACCACCGACTCGTCCTTCTCCGCCGAGTACTTGTCGACGTACGGCTGGCCGCTGACCAGCACGACCGCCTCCGCGGCGCCGCCGATCTTGTCCTGCGGCGTGAGGTAGCCGGAGTTGGTGTACTGCTGGACCACCGCCCGGCGGTCCGCGTCACTCACCGCCGGGCTGCCCTGCGGCCGGTCCAGCAGCACGCTGGCCAGCAGGGCGCTGGAGGTCTCCACACCGTGCCCGTTGCCCGGCAGGCCGGAGGTGGGCACGCTGTTCGGGCGGGCCGCCGTGACGGCCAGCTCCAGCAGGTTGTTGTTGCTGTCCGGGTTGATGAACTTGTCCTGGACGTCGATCCGGGCGGTGACGTTGGCCCCGGCGAGCTGGAGCATCTTCATGACGCCCTCGGTGTGGTCCCGGCCGCTGGGCAGGCTCAGCACCAGCACCCGCCGGCCGTTCAGCTTGCCGGGGAGGATGACCTGCGCCATCTCGGCGGCGAAGTCCTCCTCCATGTCCAGTTCCTTCTGGAGGCTGTTGACCGACTGGCGCATCAGCGAGTTGTCCTTGCTGAGCCCGTTGACCCGCTCCTTGAGCGAGTCGGCCACGGGACCGTTCAGGGCGGCCGTGCCGACCACCAGGCCGATGGCCAGCGCCAGGAAGACCGCGGTCAGGGACACCACGTGGTAGCGGAAGTTGATCACGCTTGCAGCCTCTTGGTCGTCGGGGAGCTAGAAGATCTGGCCGAGCCGGAACACGAAATTGTCCCACCACTCCGACACCACACCCAAATACGCCTTCCCGACTGTGGAGACCGCCACCGCCGAGGCCATCGCGGCCACCGCCGAGAGGATGAGCAGCAGCAGCGAGGACCCGGAGATGCTCTGCCGGTAGAGCCGGCTCACGCCCTTGGCGTCGACCAGCTTGCCGCCCACCTTGAGCCGGGTCAGGAAGGTCGAGGCCATGCCACCGCGGCCCTTGTCGAGGAACTCCACCAGGGTGGCGTGGGTGCCGACGGCCACCAGCAGCGAGGCGCCCTTCTCGTCGGCCAGCAGCATGGCCAGGTCCTCGCTGGTGGCCGCGGCCGGGAAGGTGATCGCCGGCACACCGAGGCCCTCCACCCGGGCCAGGCCCGGCGCCCGGCCGTCCGGGTAGGCGTGCACGATCACCTCGGCGCCGCAGCGCAGCACGTCGTCGGTGACCGAGTCCATGTCGCCGATGATCATGTCGGGGGTGTAGCCGGCCTCGACCAGCGCGTCGGCGCCGCCGTCCACGCCGATCAGCACCGGCTTGAACTCCCGGATGTAGGGGCGCAGCACGTCGAGGTCGGCCTTGTAGTCGTAGCCCCGGACCACGATGAGGCAGTGCCGGCCCTGGATCTGGGTCTGGATCTCCGGCACGCCGACGCCGTCGAGCAGCAGGTCGCGCTCCTGCCGCAGGTAGTCCATGGTGTTGGCGGCGAACGCCTCCAACTGCACCGACAGCCCCTCGCGGGCGTCGGCCATCGACTTCGCGACCGTCTCGGCGTCCTGCAGGGTGCCGTGCGCGACCGGCTCCTCCCCGACGAAGACCGTGTTGCCCTCGATGCGCACCACGTCGCCCTCGCGGATCTGCTCGAAGACGCTCTCGCCGAGGTCGTCCAGGAGCGGGATGCCGGCCGAGATCAGCACCTCGGGCCCGAGGTTCGGGTAGCGCCCGGACACCGACGGCTTGGCGTTGAGCACGGCGGCCACACCGACGGCCACCAGCGAGTCGGCCGCCACCCGGTCCAGGTCGACGTGGTCGATGACCGCGATGTCGCCCGGGCGGAGCCGGCCGACCAGCCGTTTCGTCCGGCGGTCGAGGCGCGCGGTACCGAGGATCGAGCCCGGTTCCGCGTTCCGGGTCCGGCGCAACGTGGGTAGACGCATCGTGACCATCCTGGCATGTGAGGCAGGTTTTGCTGTCGCGACATGCCTGAGCAGGGCCGCCTACCCAGGGAAGCACACCGGAGCGCACGCCGGTGTGCTTGCGCTCACAATCTCGGGATCAGGGGCGCCTTTCCTTGGCCGCCACCGCCAGGAGCTCCTCGGCATGCGCGATACCCAGATCCGAGTCCGGCAAACCGGCGAGCATCCGGGCCAGCTCGCGGGCCCGCTCGGTGTCCTCCACCACCCGCACGCCGCTCGTGGTGACCGCTCCCCCGGTGTCCTTCGCCACCACCAGGTGCCGGTCGGCGAACGCCGCGACCTGCGGCAGGTGGGTGACCACGAGCACCTGGTGGCTGCGGGCCAGCCGGGCCAGCCGGCGGCCGATCTCCACCGCGGCCTGCCCGCCGACGCCCGCGTCGACCTCGTCGAAGACCAGGGTGGGCGGGCCACCGGAGCCGGCGAAGACCACCTCGATGGCGAGCATCACCCGGGACAGCTCGCCGCCGGAGGCGCCCCGCTGCAACGGCAGCGCCGGGGCGCCCGGGTGGGCGAGCAGCCGCAGCTCCACCTCGTCGGCGCCGTCCGGGCCGACGCCGGCCTCGACCCCGTTGACCGGCAGGCTCGGCTCGGCCCGCCCGGCCGGCCGGGGCAGCACGGCCACCTCGATCCGGGCGTGCGGCATGGCCAGCCCGGCCAGCTCGACGGTGACCTGCTCGGCGAAGCGGACGGCGGCCTCCTGCCGCGAGGTGGAGACCCGGCCGGCCAGGTCGGCCACCTCACCGGCGAGCCGGGCCGCCTCCCGGTCCAGCTCGTCCAGCAGGTCGTCGGAGGTGTCCAGGTCGGACAGTCGGGTGCGGGCCCGCTCGGCCCAGGCGATCACGCCGTCGACGTCGTCGGCGTACTTCCGGGTGAGGCCGCGCAGCGCGGCCCGGCGCTCGTAGACGGTCTGCAGGCGGGCCGGGTCGGCGTCCAGCGCGGCCAGGTAGGTCGACAGCTCGGCGGAGACGTCGGTGACCAGGGTGGCGGCCTCCTCCAGCCGGGCGGCCAGCTCGCCCAGGGCGGGGTCGGTGCCGGCCTGCGCCTCCAGGGTGCGCCGGGCGGTGCCGAGCAGCGCGGTGGCGTCGGGGGTGTCGTCGGCGGCCTCCACGCCGCCGGCCACGCACTGCTGGGCCAGCTGGGCGGCGGTGCGCAGCCCCTCGGCGTGCTCCAGGCGCTGCGCCTCCGCCTTCAGCTCGTCGTCCTCGCCCGGCTGCGGGTCGACGCGGGTGATCTCGTCGAGGCCGAGCCGGAGCAGGTCGGCCTCCTGGTTGCGCTCGCGCGCGTTGCGCCGCCGGTCGGCCAGGTCGTCGACCACCGCCCGCCACCGGGTGTGCGTCTCGCGCAGCGCGTCGAGCAGCTTCTCGTGCTCCGGGCCGGCGAACCGGTCGAGCGCGGCCCGCTGCTCGGCGGGACGCAGCAGGCGCAGCTGGTCGGACTGGCCGTGCACCGCCACCACCTGCTCGCCGACCTCGCCCAGCATCGACACCGGCATGCCGCGGCCGCCCAGGTGCGCGCGGGACCGGCCCTCGACGGTGACCGTGCGGCTCAGCAGCAGCGAGCCGTCCTCGTCGGGTTCGCCGCCCGCATCGGTGATCCGGGCGTGCACCGTCTCGGCCACCCGGCCGTCCAGGCGCAGCCGGCCCTCCACCACAGCGCGGCCCGGTTGGGCCCGGACGCGGCCGGCGTCGGCCCGGCCGCCGAAGAGCAGGCCCAGGCCGGTCACCACCATGGTCTTGCCCGCACCGGTCTCGCCGGTGATGACGTTCATCCCGCCGGTCAGCGGCAGCGTGGTGTCCTCGATGACGCCCAGTCCGGTGATGCGCAGCTCTTCCAGCACAGCACCCGACAGTAGACGCGTCCTCCGACACTTGACCAGCCGGCGCGGTGCCGGTGGCGGGGTCGTACAGTTCTGCCCCGTGCTCGACGTGATCGGCCTGACCCCCGACGAGGAGCGGCTCTACCGCTGCCTCGTGCAGCTCACGACCGCGCGGGTCGACGAGTTGGCCGGGCGGCTGGGCCGCCCGCCCGGGGAGATCCTCGCCCAGCTCGACGCTCTGCGCGGCAAGGGACTCGTGCCGCCGGCCGGGCCGGAGCCCGACGCGCCGCTGCGGCCGCTGGCCCCCGACGTCCCGCTCGGTGAGGCGCTGCTGCGCCGGCAGGCGGCGCTGGAGGCGGCGCGCGCGGCGGTCACCCAGCTCACCGAGGAGTACCGGGCCGGCATGCGGCGGCACAACGCCGACCATCTGGTCGAGGTGATCACCGGGGCGCGGGCGCTCCGCGAACGCCTGCGCGACCTGCAGAACGGCGCCCGGGACGAGGTGCTCTGGTTCTGCCGGGCCAACCCGCTGGCCATGCCGGGCCAGGAGAACGTCGAGGAGTTCGACGCGCTGGCCCGCGGGGTCCGCTACCGGGCCATCTACGAACGCGAGATGCTCCTCGAACCGGGCGCCCTGGCCGACGTCGAGCAGGGCGTCCGCGCCGGCGAGCAGGCCCGGGTCCTCGACCGGCTGCCCGTCCGGCTGGCGGTCGTCGACGGCCGGACGGCGGTCTGCCCGCTGGTCCCGGAACGGGGCGGCGGGGAACCGACCGCCGCGGTGATCGGCCGCAGCCAACTGCTCGACGCCCTGGTCGCCCTCTTCGAGAGCCACTGGCTGATGGCGACGCCGGTGAGCTCGTCGGCCACGCCGGTCGAGGACCGGGCGGGCGGAGGGTACCGGCCGGACGCCGACGAGGTCCGGCTGCTGTCGCTCTTCGTGGCCGGGGTGCCGGACAAGTCCATCGCCTCCCAGCTCGGCGTGAGCCGCCGTACGGTGCAGCGGCGTCTCGCCGATCTGATGACCGTGGCCGGGGTCGACACCCGGCCGGGTCTGGCCTACCAGGCCGCCCGTCGCGGCTGGCTCTGACCCGTCCGACACCCCGGCCACCGGCCGCAGCGCCGTCGGCCCCGCCTCCCGAGTACGGTGCCGGCGGCGACCGGCCGCGGCGCCGTCCGTGGCGCCCACCGGAAGGGGCGGGCACCACGGACGGACGGGGGTGACGTCCACGCGGGCGAGGGGGGTCCGTCCCGCGTGGACGTCCGTTCAGCGCAGCCCGTACGCGTCGAGCACCGTCTGGTCGACGGTGTTGCCCGCCCGGTCGCCGGCGTGCACCCGCAGCGACACCGTGCCGCGCCCGGCGGGCACCATCGCGGTGAAGCGGGCGCCCGAGCCGTGCACCGGCACGCGCCGCCAGTGGCTCCCGCCGTCGAACGACACCTCGACGCGCACCCCGACACCGGTCGGCGCCGGTACGCCCGCCGGCTGGCGCAGGGTCAGACCCACCTGGTGCGGCCGGCCGCCGGGCACCTCGCCCCGCAGGTCCGCCGGGACCCGGTAGTCCACCTGCAGCAGCGACAGCGGCTGGGCGGTGTCCCCGTCCGGCCGGGCCGAGGTGAACTGCCAGGCCGTCTCGGTACGCGTGGCCCACCGCCACTCGTCCGAGGCACGCCGCGTGGTGACGTCCAGCCGGTACCGCGCCGCACCCGGGGTGGTCGGCACCGGCGCCCAGCCGCCGGAGAGGTCGGCGATCTGCTGCCCGTCCCGGCTCAGCCGGCGCTCCACGGTGTCCTGCTCCTCGCCCTCGCCGGCCGCGGCGTAATGACCGTCCGCGTCGACGAACTCGGCCACCGGCAGGTTCAGGGTGTCGCCGGTGCGCGCGGGTACCGGCGCTCCGGCGCCCGCCGGCACGGCCGGACGGACCACAGGGGCGTGCCAGGTCTCGGTGACCCGGTCGTCGGCGGCGTACCGCCGGGGCTGCTGGGCGAGCCCGCCGAGCAGCTGCCCCCAGGACCAGGTGAGTCGGTGCAGCACCCGCTGCTGCCACCAGTTGTCCCCGGCGCTGACGAACTCCTGCCGGGTGGTGCCGGTACGCACCATCCGCTGGTCGTCGTTCCAGGAGTACTCCTGCCAGGATCGCCAGCCGAACCGCTGCTCACTGGCCCAGTCGGACCCGCCGGTGTCGGCGTAGCGTGCGGTCACCTCGGCGGTGTTGTCCGCCGTCACCCGGTGCACGATCCGCTCCGGGACCCGCCCCTTCGACACCTGGAACACGTCGTACAGGTAGGGGCTGTCCACGGTCAGCGTCACGTCCAGGGTCGCGCGGCCCCGCTTCGCCGCCGCGATCATCGGCTGTCCGTCGTCGTACGCGACCACCAACGACGGGATCGGCAACCGGTCCCCGTCCGGTCGCCAGACCGTCCACGCGCTCCGGTCCGCCGGGCGGACGATGAGCACCATGGCGGCGCCGGCCGCCGCGGCATCGGCGACCTGGTCCTCCTCGGCGCGGTCGTAGCTGCCGGCCACCAGCGCGGCCGCACCCCGGACCCGGGCCCGGGCCAGCTCGGCGGCGGTGCCGTCGCCTGCCCAGACCAGTGGGAGCTTCCGACGGCCCGCCGGAGCGGGCGACTGGCCCAGCAGGTTGATGTCCAGCGGACCGGAGACGTTGCTGACCTTGGCGTCCACCATGGGCGCCACCAGTTGCCAGCGGGAGGCGAACTCGAACTCGCCCCGGCTCACCGACCGCGTCGGGGTGACGTTGACCTGCTGGGTCGTGCTGAAGTTCATGACGCCGTGGTCGACCTGCCGCCCGTTGCCGAAGATCCGGTGCTCGTAGAAGCTGATCACCGCCCGCTGCTCGGTCGGCTTCGGCGTCTCGATCCGCACCGGAGTGCCCTTGCGCGGGTCGAGCACCACGGTGAGGTCGCGATCCACCATCAGCTCGGGGTCGGTGACCAGGGTGATCTGCTCGTCCAACGGGGCGCCGTGCTCGATGAGGCCCTCCAGCAGGTACGGACCCTCCTCGACCTGCACCTGCCATCCGGTGGGGGGAAGCCAGAGCATCTGGTCCGACTCGGAGTGCTCACCGAAGAGGGTGACCACCGGCGAAAGGCCCGGCTGCCCGGCCATGTCCAGCGCGCGCAGGGTGACGGTGTGGAGCGGGCCGCTGAGGGTGAGCCCGACCGCCGTACGCACCGCGATACCGTCCGCGCCGGTGGCCACCAGCCAGCCCCCGTGCACTCCCCGGTCCAGCTTCGCCGGGTCGGCGTGCAGCGGGACGTCCACGCTGCCGCCCGCCGGCACGGTCACCTCGGTGCCGTCGAGCGACACCCCGTCCGGCTCGGCGGCGCCGCTGTCGAGGTTGCGCAGCTCCAGGGCCAGCCGCAGGGTCTGCGGGGAGGACGTGCCGTTGGTGTACGTCACGGTCCGCTCCGCCGCCGCACCGCCGGTGTTCACCCGGCCGAAGTCGGCGGTGGCCGAGCCGTACACCCGCTGGCTCAGCGCGCGAGCCACATCGACCCGGCCGGCGCCCTGCTCGAAGACGGTCAGCGCGGGGTTCGCCTTCGTCGTGCTGACCAGCGCGTCCTTGAGCTTCCCGGCGGTCCAGTCCGGGTGCTCCTGAGCGAGGATCGCCGCCGCGCCGGCCACGTGCGGGGTCGCCATCGACGTGCCGGACGCCCGCGTGTACGCCTCGTCCACCGGCGTACCCATGGTGGTGCCTTCGGCGCGGGCCGCGGCGATGCCGACGCCCGGCGCGGTGATCTCCGGCTTCAGGCCGTTGTCGCCGATCCGGGGGCCGCGGCTGGAGAAGTCGGCCAGGTTGTCGTCGCGGTCCACCGCCCCGACGGTGAGGGCGGCGCCGGCCGCGCCCGGCGTCCCGACGGTACCCGCGGCGCCACTGTTGCCGGCGGCGATCACGAAGAGGGTGCCGGTCTCGGCGGTGAGGTCGTTGACCGCCTGGCTCATCGGGTCGGTGCCGTCGGTGGCCGGGCCGCCGAGGCTCATGCTGACCACCTTCGCGCCGGAGTGGCTGGCCCACTCCATGCCCGCGATGATGGACGAGTCGTAGCCGCTGCCGCTGTCGTCGAGCACCTTGCCGATCAGCAGCCGCGCACCGGGCGCGACGCCCTTGCGCAGGCCGTCCGAGGCGGCGCCGCTGCCCGCGATGGTGGAGGCCACGTGGGTGCCGTGCCCGTGCCCGTCCCGGGCGCTGCCGCTGCCCGTGAAGTCCTGCGTCTCGGCGATCCGGCCGGCCAGGTCGGGGTGGCCGGCGTCGACGCCGGTGTCGAGCACCGCGACCCGGACGCCCTGGCCGTCCCGGCCGGCCGCCCAGGCCGCCGGTGCGCCGATCTGCGGCACGCTGTGCTCCAGATCCGCGTGGACCCGCCCGTCCAGCCAGACGCGGGCGATGCCGGCGCCGAGCCGGGGCGCGCCGCCGGTGGTCCGGGCCTCCGGCGTGCCCCGCAGCGTGGTCCACAGGCCGCCGAGGTCGCCCTTGCCGACCCGCAGCGCCGCGCCGTTGATGCTCTCCAGCGGCCGGGCGGCGGTGGCGCCGGCGAGCGGCCGGACCCGGCCGGCGGCGGGCTGCTGGTAGCGGACGATCAGCGGCAAGGCGCCCTGCGCGGCGTCGCCGTACCCGTCCGCGACCAGTTCCTGCACGTCGAACAGGTCGGCGTCGAGCACCCCGGCGGAGACGTACGGCACGACGTCGCTGGGCAGCACCCGCAGCCCGCCGTCGACCTCCAGCGTGTGGAAGGTGACCCGCTCCCGGCCGGGGCCGGGACGGACCGTGGCGGCGACCCGGCCGGGCGCGGCCGGGGCGAGGTCGACCTGGTCGCCCGTGATCAGGGTGATGCGGACGGGTGCCGCGCCCGGGGCGGGCGTGGCCGGGCTCGGGCCGGTGGGCCGGGCGGGCGGGTCGGCGGACGCCGGTACGGCGAGTCCGACCACCAGCGCGCCGACCGCGCCGGCGGCGAGCCAGCGTGGGGACCGGTGCATGCGATGCGCTCCTCTACTCGGGTGGCCGGCCTCGGGGGGGATTGAGGCCGGCCGACCGGAGTCTGCGACGGAGATCATCGGTCGGTCACTAGGTACGCCACGCCGCACCGGCGACATGTCGCCAGGTGGACACGGGTCGACCGCGGTCGGACCATCCGGTGTCGGGCAGATTGCCGCGAGCGGGGGCGTGGAATGTCGCCCGGCGGGCGCGAGCCGGAACGGCCGATGGCCGGGGTGCCGGAGACGAGTGCGTCGCCGCCCGGTTCGTGAGCCGCCGTTTCCTCCGACGGCGGCTCGCCGATCCGGCCGACCCGACCGGGGTCGAAACCCGGCCGGGCGCGGCTCGCCGTCCGCCCGCCGCGGCCGGCCGCGACTCCTCCGACACCCCGACCGTCGTGGACCCGACCACCCCCTGGCCAGGGCCACGACCGCCGGACCGCGCGGTCCGGGCGGACACGGCCTCGCCGCCCCGCCCGGACTCCACCTCGACGCAGTCCGGACGCCCCGATCGCCGTTCCGGAGAACGACGGCACCGGCCCCGACGGTCGCCCGCCGCGGGGGCGGAAAGCATCCGCCCCGGCCCGGTGCCGGCCACGGTCGCCGGAACCCGGCGCGGCGTGCCGTCGTCGGGGGAGGCTCCTACCGTAACCCTCCCTGGGCCGCAGCCGGGTACGCCGTACCGGCCGACGCCGATCTTCGCTGAGTCGTCGGTCAGCGACGGTTGCCGCGCCAGCCCTGCACGGGAAGGTCGAACTTGGCCACCAGCCGGTCGGTGAACGGCCGCGCCCGGAGCCGGACGATGCGCACCGGCAGCGCGCCCCGGCGCACGGTGACCCGGGCGCCCGGGGGCAGGTCGTAGACCCGCCGGCCGTCGCAGGAGAGCACCGCGAGGGTGGTGAACGGGTCCACGGTGATCACGAAGGTGGACGTCGGCGCCGTGACGAGGGGGCGGCTGAACAGCGCGTGCGCGCTGATCGGCACCAGCAGCAACGCCTCCACCTCGGGCCAGACCACCGGCCCGCCGCCGGAGAACGCGTACGCCGTCGAGCCGGTCGGGGTCGCGCAGACCACGCCGTCGCAGCCGTAGCGGGACAGCGGCCGGCCGTCCACGTCGACGAGCAGCTCCAGCATCTGGGCCCGCTCGCCCTTCTCCACGCTGATCTCGTTGAGCGCCCACGACTCGATGGTCGGGCCGCCCTCGAACTCGGCGGTGACGTCGAGGGTGAGCCGTTCGTCCACGGTGTAGTTGCGCCCGACCACGTCGCGCACCGCGCTGTCCAGGTCGTCGATCTCCGCCTCGGCCAGGAAGCCGACCTTGCCGAGGTTGATGCCGAGCAGCGGGGCCTTGGCGGGGCGGGCCAGCTCGGCGGCGCGCAGGAACGTGCCGTCCCCGCCGAGCGCGAACACGATCTCGGCGCCCTCGGCGGCCTCCGGGCCGGTCACCGGCACCACGCCGGGCAGGTCCAGGTCGTCGACCTCCTCGGCGACCACCCGCACCTCGAAGCCGGCCGCGATGAGGTCGGCCGCCACCGCGCGCGCGTGCTCGGTGCTGCGCCGACGACCCGTGTGCGTCACCAGCAGAGCGGTCCGGCTCACCCGGACACCTCCTCAGTCGTGGCCACCGGCCCGGCGGCCGGAGATCCCTGCGGGCCGGCGGCCACCACCGCGCGTACCCGCTCGGGGTCCGCGGCGGGCGCGTCCCGGCGTAACCATACGAAGAACTCGACGTTGCCGCTCGGCCCGGGCAGCGGGCTGGCGGCCACGCCGGCCAGGCCCAGCCCGAGCTGCGCGGCCGCGGCGGCCACGTCGAGCACGGCCTCGGCGCGCAGCTCCGGGTCGCGGACCACCCCGCCCGCGCCGACCCGCTCCTTGCCCACCTCGAACTGCGGCTTGACCATCAGCGCCAGGTCGCCGTCGGGCCGGGAGCAACCGGCCAGCGCGGGCAGCACCAGCCGCAGGGAGATGAACGACAGGTCGGCCACCGTCAGGTCGACCGGGCCGCCGATGGCCTCCGGCGTGAGGGTACGCACATTGGTGCGCTCGAAGACGCGCACCCGCTCGTCGTTCCGCAGCGACCAGGCGAGCTGCCCGTAGCCGACGTCGACCGCCACCACCTCGGCGGCGCCGGCGCGCAGCAGCACGTCGGTGAAGCCGCCCGTGGAGGCGCCCGCGTCGAGGCAGCGCCGGCCGGCCACGGTCAGCCCGCCCGGGGTGAACGCGGCGAGCGCGCCGGCCAGCTTGTGACCGCCCCGGGAGACGTACTCGTCGGCGGGGTCCTCGCCGGTGACCAGCAACGGGTCGGCGGGGTCGACCATCGCGGCGGCCTTGCGGGCGAGCACCCCGCGCAGCTGGACGCGACCGGCCTCCACCAGCGCGGCGGCCTGCTCACGGGAGCGGGCCAGGCCGCGCCGGACGAGTTCGGCATCCAGCCGGGTTCGACGTGCCATCGGTGGTTGTTCTCCGCCTCTCCTCAGGCCTGGTCGATGCTGGCCAGGGTCTCGCGCAGCGTCTCGTACGCCGCCTCGTACTGGGCGATCTGGTCCGCCGGCGAGAGCGCCTCGGCGTTGATCATGGCGTGCACGGCGACGTCCACCGCCGGGTGCCGCGCCTCGCCGACCTCCTCGACCGGCGCCGGCCGTGCCCCGGGTGGCGGGCCGGGCCGGGGACCGGCCGGCGGCGGCCCGGGGCGCGGGCCGGGACGGAAGGGCGCGGTCACGACCCGGCACCGCCGGTCGGCTTGCGGCCGGCGGCCTTCTTCGCCGGGCGCACCGGGGCGGCCGGCGACTCCTCGGCCGGGGTCTTCGCGACGGTGGCCGAGGGCTTCTTGACGATGGCCTTCTTGGCCACGGCCTTCTTCGCCACCGCCTTGGTCCGCGCCGGCGCGGGGGGGGCCGAGACGGGCGCCTGGGCGGCCGGGGCGGGCTGCTCCGCGGCCGGGACGGGCTCCTCGGCGGCCAGGTCCCCGGAGGGCGTCACCTCGCCGGCGCCCGCCGTCTCGGCGGCCGGGCCGGGACCGGCCGGCGCGCGCCGCGCGCGGCTCTCCGGAGCGCCGGCGGTGCTCGCCCCGGCCTCCGGGGCCCCGGTGGTCTTCGCCTCGCGCAGCTGCCGCTCCAGGTCGTGCACCCGGCGGGTCAGCTCGGCGACCTCGTCGGCGGTGGCGAGGCCGACCGCGCCCAGCGCGCGGTCCACCTCGAAGCGGACCAGCTTGGTCAGCGCCTCCCGGTTCGCCGCCCCGGTGGAGACCAGCTCCTCGGCGAGCGACTGGAGCTGGGCGGCTGTCGCACCGCCCTGGCCGACCACGCGCTTCACCGCGTCCTGAGCCTTCTTCCGGGGCGCCTCCGTCAGGCCCATGGCCAGCTCGAGGTAGGCGCGCCACGCGTCCTGCATGCCAGAGTCCTTCCGCGGGGCGGGGTGTGCAGGTGTCACGCTACCGGGCGCCGCGGACGCCCGATTGCGGTACGGTGCCGGGAACGGCGTGGCGCGTGTGAGGAGACGATGTGGCCAGCGTGGACGAGTGCCGGCAGGCGTTGCACGACCTGGCCGCCCGGCTGGACCGGCACGCCGAGGCGCAGGAGCGGATCGACCTCGACCGCACGCTCGCCTGCCGCATCACCGACCTGGACACCGCGTTCCACGGGCGCATCGAAGGCGGCCGGCTGGTCGACCTCACCGACGGCGACGACCCGAAGGCGAAGATCGCGCTGAGCACCACGAGCGACGACCTGGTCGCCCTGGTGCACGGTCAGCTCGACGTCATGAAGGCGGTGGGCTCCCGGCGGGTGTCGATCAAGGCGAACCCGTTCGACCTGATGAAGCTCCGCAAGCTGCTCTGACCGGGCCGGTCAGTCCGCCAGGCCGAGCGCCGTCAGGGCCTGCTCCGCCGCCGGGGACGCGGGGCGCACCCGTGGGCCGGTCCCCGTCGACCAGGCCGCCGCGCACAGCGCCGCGAGGGCGTCGAGCGGGCGTCCCGCGCCGTCGAGGGTGAGGCCCCCGTCGGCGACCGTCGCGGACCAGCCGCCGGCGTTCGCCGTGCCCGGCACCCGCACCACGGCCGCCGGGTCGAAGAGCCCCGCCAGGTCGAAGGAGACGTACGCGGGCCGGCGCGACTCGGGCGCGGCCAGCAGCTCGGCCACGTCGCTGACCCCGGTGAGCACCAGCAGGCTGTCCAGGCCCGCCCGGCGGGCGCCCTCGATGTCGGTGTCCAGCCGGTCGCCGACCACCAGCGTCCGCCCCGAGCCGGCCCGGCGGGCGGCCGTGGCGAACAGCGCCGGCTCCGGCTTGCCCACCACCACGTCGGGATCCCGCTCCAGCGCGGTGCGCAGCACCGCCACCAGCGAGCCGTTGCCCGGCAGCGGGCCACGCGGGCTGGGCAGGGTCCGGTCGGTGTTGGTGGCGTACCAGGGCGCGCCCGCCCGGACCGCGAGGGACGCCTCCGCCAGGTCGGACCAGCCGACCTGCGGGCCGTACCCCTGGGCCACGGCGGCGGGCTCATCGTCCACCGTCGAGACCGGGCGCAGGCCCACGGCGCGCAGCTCCGCGCGCAGCGCCTCCGCACCGACCACCAGCACCGGCGCGCCGGCGGGCAGCCGGTCGCGCAGCAGCTCGGCGGTGGCGGCCGCGGAGGTCAGCACCTCCTCCGGCCCGGCCGGCACACCCATGCCGGTGAGCAGGTCGGCCACCTCGCTGGACCGGCGCGAGGCGTTGTTCGTCGCGTACGCGACCGCCCGGCCCTCGGCGTGCAACCGGCCGACCGCCTCGACCGCACCGGGGATCGGCCGGTCGATCAGGTAGATCACCCCGTCCAGGTCGAAGACGACAAGGGTGTACCCGTCGACCAGCCGGTCGCCCGTTCCGGCCCGGTCGCGTTCCCCGCGATCCGGACCGGAACCCGCGTCCCCGGTGTTCCCGGTCACCGGCGCTCCGGCTCCCCGTCGCCCGGCGTGTTCCCGTCCGGGCCGTCCGGGCCGGCGGCGTCCACGGCGGCGGCGCGGGTGTCGGCGGCGAGCGAGCGCGCCTCCGCGTCGGTCAGCTCGTCGTCGCCCAGGTCCGCCGCGTCCCGGTCCCGGTACCCGGCGCCCTCGCCGGCCGGCACCGCGTCGGCGGTGTCCGCGGCGACCGAGTCCGCCGTGTCGGCACGCTGCCGGGCGTCACCGTCGAGCTCGTCGTCCTCGTCGGCATCGTCGTCGTCCTGGTCCGCGTCGCCGTCGAGGTCGTCGTCCTCGTCGGCTTCGTCGCTGAGGTCGTCCTCGTCGTCGTCCTCGTCGAATTCGTCGTCGTCCTCGTCGAGGTCGTCGTCCTCGTCGTCGAGGTCGTCCTCGTCGTCCTCGTCGTCGAGGTCGTCGTCCTCGTCGTCCTCGTCGTCGAGGTCGTCGTCGTCGTCCTCGTCGCTGAGGTCGTCGTCCTCGTCCTCGTCTTCGTCGGAGTTGCCGGTGAGGTCGGCGTCGGGACGCGCCGGGACGGCACCCGGGGTGCCCGGACCGGCCGCGAACTCCTCGTCCTCCTCGTCGTCACCTTCGATGACGACGCCGTCGAGCTCCAGCAGCCGCTCGGCCGCGTCGGTCTCGCCCTCGGCGTCCACGTCGGCGGCCCGGGAGAACCACTCCCGCGCCTCCTCGCGCCGGCCCACCGCGAGCAGCGCGTCGGCGTACGCGTAGCGCAGCCGCGCCGCCCACGACTCGGTCGAGTCGGCGGTCAGCTCGGGGACCTGGAGCATGGCCACGGCCGCGTCCTTCTGCCCGAGGTCGCCCCGGGCCCCGCTGGCCACGATGAGCAGCTCGATGGCGACGGCCTGGTCGAGCTTCTCCCGGTCCGCCCCGCGGAACAGGTCGATGGCCCGCTCCGGGCGACCCAGCGCCCGCTCGCAGTCGGCCAGCACCGCCAGGTGGCTCTGCAGCCCGGTCATCCGGTGGTAGGTGCGCAGCTCGGCGACGGCCGTCTGCCACTCTCCCGCGTGGTACGCGGCCAGCCCGACCGCCTCCCGCACCGCGGCGATCCGCGAGGCGAGCCGGCGCGCGGCCATGGCGTGCGCCAGCGCCTCGGCCGGGTTCTCGTCGATCAGCAGGCCGGTAGCGACCAGGTGCCGGGCGACGGTCTCCGCCACCGGCTTGGCGAGGGAGAGCAACTCCGCGCGGACGGCCGAGTCGAGGTCGCTGGCGACCACCTCGTCCGGCAGCGCCGGCGCCTCACCCGTGCGCCCCTCGATGCGCTCGTCCTGCCGCTCCCGGTACGCGCCGTCCGGCCGGCGGTCGTCCCGGCCGTAGCCCCGGCGCTCGCCGTCCCGCTCGGTACGCTCGCGTCCACCGCGGAAGCCGCCCTCGCGGTCGTCACGGCGGAAGCCGCCGGGCCGCTCGTCGCGGCGGAAGCCCTCCCGGCGGTCGCCGCCGAAGCCACCCTCGCGACGCTCGCCGCCACGGGAGCCGCCTACGCGGTCGTCGCGGCGGAAGCCTTCGCGGCGCTCGCCGCCAGCGCCACCCTCGCGACGCTCGCCGCCACGGTAGCCACCCTCGCGATCGCCGCCCCGGAAGCCACCCTCACGACGGTCCCCGCCGCGGAAGCCACCCTCGCGGCGCTCGCCACCGAAACCACCCTCGCGACGGTCCCCGCCGCGGAAGCCACCCTCGCGACGCTCACCACCGCGGAAGCCACCCTCGCGACGGTCACCGCCGGTCGAGCCGCCACGGAAGCCGCCCTCACGGTCGCCGCCACGGAAGCCGCCCTCGCGACGCTCACCGCCACGGAAGCCGCCCTCACGACGGTCACCGCCGGCGGAGCCGCCAGGGCGGTCACCGCCACGGAAGCCGCCCTCACGGTCGCCACCACGGTAACCACCCTCGCGGCGGTCGCCCCCACGGAAGCCACCCTCACGACGCTCGCCGCCGCGGAAGCCGCCCTCGCGATCGCCCCCACGGAAGCCGCCCTCACGACGCTCGCCCGCGCGGAAGCCGCCTTCGCGGCGGTCGCCCCCACGGAAACCACCCTCACGGTCGCCGCCACGGAAACCACCCTCACGACGGTCACCGCCGGTCGAGCCGCCACGGAAACCACCCTCACGGCGGTCACCGCCACGGAAGCCACCCTCACGGTCGCCACCACGGAAACCACCCTCACGACGGTCACCGCCGGTCGAGCCGCCACGGAAACCACCCTCGCGACGGTCACCGCCACGGAAGCCACCCTCACGGTCGCCACCACGGAAGCCACCCTCACGGCGGTCGCCGCCGGTCGAGCCGCCACGGAAACCACCCTCGCGACGGTCACCGCCACGGAAGCCACCCTCACGGTCGCCACCACGGAAGCCGCCTTCACGGCGCTCACCGCCACGGAACCCGCCCTCACGGCGGTCGCCGCCGGTCGAGCCGCCACGGAAGCCGCCCTCACGGTCGCCACCACGGAAGCCGCCCTCACGGTCGCCACCACGGAAGCCACCCTCACGGTCGCCACCACGGAAGCCACCCTCGCGACGGTCACCGCCACGGAAACCACCCTCACGACGGTCACCGCCACGGAAGCCGCCTTCACGACGGTCGCCCCCACGGAAGCCACCCTCACGGTCGCCGCCACGGAAACCACCCTCACGACGGTCGCCGCCGGTCGAGCCGCCACGGAAGCCGCCTTCGCGGCGCTCACCGCTGGCGTTGCCGCCCCGCGGGCCGGCGTCGCGGTCGTCGCGGCGGAAGCCACCCTCGCGGCGCTCACCGCCACGGAACCCGCCCTCACGGCGGTCGCCGCCGCGGAAGCCGCCTCGCGGACCGCCCGAGCGGTCGTCGCGGTCGCTCCGGGGACGGTCGTCGCGGCGGGCGTCGCCGCGCCCCTGCCCACGGTCGGCGCGGTCCTCGTAACGACGGGGGCGATCCTCGCCCTGCGGTCCTGAACTCACAGGTACATCCTTCCTCATTGCGTCCGCCACGGACGCTAACGCAGTCGAGGGCCGACCCTGCTGGGGCGGCCCTCGACTGGAAGATTGTCCGGCGGTGTCCTACTCTCCCACACCCTCCCGAGTGCAGTACCATCGGCGCTGGAGGGCTTAGCTTCCGGGTTCGGAATGT
>NZ_JBVJHI010000011.1:83051-173693 GCF_055586885.1 Micromonospora sp. NPDC048907 | reverse complement strand
CGCTGCCCACCCTCGACGAGTCACGGGAGCACCTGCGGGAGTGCCTGATCTCCATCCCGTGGGAGGGGCTCAAGCTCTCCGGCGGCGACCCGGCCGTCCCGGTGACCGTCGTACCCGCGAGCTGAGAGGACCGAGATGGCCAACGCCTTGATCATCGTGGACGTGCAGAAGGACTTCTGCGAGGGCGGCTCCCTGGCCGTGGCCGGCGGGGCGGGGGTCGCCGCCGGCATCACCCGGCTGCTCGCCGCCGAGCCGGGGCGCTGGGACCACGTGGTCGCGACGAAGGACTTCCACATCGACCCGGGCGCCCACTTCGGCGACCCGCCGGACTACGTCGACTCCTGGCCCCGGCACTGCGTGGTGGGCACCGCCGGCTCGGAGTTCCACCCGGACCTGGCGACCGACCGGGTGGAGGTGATCTTCCACAAGGGCGAGCACGCGGCCGCGTACTCCGGTTTCGAGGGGCACGCCGACGACGGCGAGTGCCTGGCCGACTGGCTGCGCCGGCACGACGTCGACCGGGTCGACGTGGTGGGCATCGCCACCGACCACTGCGTCCGGGCCACCGCGCTCGACGCGGCCCGGGAGGGCTTCGCGACCACCGTGCTGCTGGACCTGACCGCCGCCGTCGCGCCCGACACGCTGGACGTGGCGCTGCGGGCCTTCGACGGCGCCGGGGTCACCACGGTCGGCGAGCCTGTGATCAGGGCCGCTTGAGCAGGTAATCGGTTGCGGCTGTCGTACCCCCGGTCGAGGATTGACGGCCGGAGGTACGGACCGTCGTGAATTTGAAGCCTTACCGGGAGGCACTCGCCCTGCCCGGTCTCCGGTCGTTGCTGCTGATTTCGGTGCTGGCGCGCATCCCGCTCACCGCGACCGGCGTGACGCTCACCTTCCACGTCGTGCTCGACCTCGGTCGCGGCTACGGCGCGGCCGGGCTGGTCGGGGCCGCCTCCACCATCGGGGCCGCGCTCGGCTCCCCGCTGCTCGGCCGGCTGGTCGACCGGCGCGGCCTGCGCCCGGTGCTGCTGCTCACCACGATCGCCGAGGGCCTCTTCTGGGCCAGCGCGCCGACCCTGTCGTACCCGGTGCTGCTGCCCACCGCGTTCCTGGCCGGGCTGTTCGCGCTGCCGGTGTTCTCGGTGGTCCGCCAGTCGGTCGCCGCGCTGGTGCCCGCCGAGCGGCGCCGCCCCGCGTACGCCCTCGACTCGATGTCGGTGGAGCTCTCGTTCATGGTCGGCCCGGCGCTGGCCGTGGCCATGGCCGCCGCCGTGTCGCCCCGGCTGACCATGTGGGCGGTCGGCGCCGGGATCGTCGCCTCCGGCATCTGCTTCTGGCTGCTCGACCCGCCCACCCGCGCCGCCGACGAGCCGGCCGGCCCGGCCCGCAAGGTGCCTCGCCGGGAATGGGTCACCCCCCGGCTGCTCGCCGTGCTGGCGGTCAGCCTGGCCGCCACCCTGGTGCTCGGCGGCACGGACGTCGCGGTGGTCGCCGTGCTGCGCAAGGGTGGCGAGGTCGGCTGGACGGGCGCCGTCCTGGCCATGTGGGCGGTCGCCTCGCTGGCGGGGGGCTTCGCCTACGGGGCGGTCACCCGCTCAATCTCCCCGCTGGTCCTGGTGGGGGCGCTGAGCCTGACCACCATCCCGGTCGGGCTGGGCGGGTCGCACTGGTGGCTGCTCTGCCTGACGCTCGTCCCGGCCGGGGCGCTCTGCGCGCCCTCCATCGCGTCGACCTCGGACGCGGTGAGCCGGCTCGCCCCGGCCGGCGTCCGTGGCGAGGCCATGGGCCTGCACGGCTCGGCCGTCACGGTCGGCATCGCTCTCGGCGCGCCGCTGGCCGGCGCGGTGATCGACGCCTCGGCCCCGGCCTGGGGGTTCGCGGTCACCGGGGCGATCGGCGTGCTGGTCGCCCTCGCGGTCCTCCCGATCGAACTCCGCCACCGCCGCGAAGCAACCGCCACCCCCACCCCCCAGGAACTGACCCCCGCCACCCGCTGACCTCCGGCCACCCACCCCGCCCCCACCCCACCCCTGGCCCGGCAGCCCCGGTTGATCATGAGGTTGGCGGCGGTTTAGGAGATCCACATCGCCGCCAACCTCATGATCAACCGGTCGAGGGTGGGGTGGCAGGGGGCGGGAAAGGCGGCGGGCGCCGCACCCCGGTGGGGTGCGGCGCCCGTCGCTGTGTCGCTCTGGATCAGCTCTTGTTGAGCCGGCCCTCGGTGTCCTCCTGGTAGCTGGCGCCACCGTCGGACTCGCTGGTGAGCGGCTTGGCGCCGCCCTCTGGCGGCCCGGCCAGGGACTGGCCGGCGGCCAGCTCGGGGAACTTGAGGTCGAAGGCCGGCCGCTCGGAGCGGATCCGCGGCATCCGGTCGAAGTTCCGCAGCGGCGGCGGCGAGCTGGTGGCCCACTCGAGCGAGTTGCCGTGGCCCCACGGATCGTCGACCTCGACCACCGGACCGGTCTTGTACGACTTCCAGCAGTTCCAGATGAACGGCAGGGTCGAGATGCCGGTGATGAACGCGCCGACGGTGGAGAAGGTGTTCAGGAACGTGAAGCCGTCACCGGGCAGGTAGTCGGCGTAGCGGCGGGGCATGCCCTCGGCGCCGAGCCAGTGCTGGACCAGGAACGTGGTGTGGAAGCCGATCATGGTCAGCCAGAAGTGGATCTTGCCGAGGCGCTCGTCGAGCATCCGGCCGAACATCTTCGGGAACCAGAAGTAGATGCCGCCGAAGACGGCGAACACGATGGTGCCGAAGAGCACGTAGTGGAAGTGCGCCACCACGAAGTAGGAGTCGGAGACGTGGAAGTCCAGCGGCGGGCTGGCCAGCAGCACACCGGTCAGGCCGCCGAAGAGGAAGGTCACCAGGAAGCCGACCGCCCAGAGCATCGGCGTCTCGAAGCTGATCTGACCCCGCCACATGGTGCCGATCCAGTTGAAGAACTTCATGCCGGTCGGCACGGCGATCAGGTAGCTCAGGAAGCTGAAGAACGGCAGCAGCACCTGGCCGGTGACGAACATGTGGTGCGCCCACACGCTCATCGACAGGGCGGCGATGGCGATGGTCGCGGCCACCAGACCCTTGTAGCCGAAGATCGGCTTCCGGGAGAAGACCGGGATGATCTCGCTGATGATGCCGAAGAACGGCAGCGCGATGATGTAGACCTCGGGGTGCCCGAAGAACCAGAACAGGTGCTGCCAGAGCAGCGGGCCGCCGGTCGCGGGGTCGTACACGTGGGCGCCGATCAGGCGGTCCGCGGCGAGCGCGAAGAGCGCGGCGGCCAGCAGCGGGAAGACCAGGATCGCCAGCAGGCTGGTGACCAGCAGGTTCCAGGTGAAGATCGGCATCCGGAACATGGTCATGCCGGGCGCGCGCAGGGTCAGGATCGTGGTGATCATGTTGACCGCGCCGAGGATCGTGCCCAGACCGGAGATCGCCAGCCCGACGATCCACATGTTCCCGCCGACGCCCGGCGAGTGCTCGGCGGTGCTCAGCGGCGTGTACGCCGTCCAGCCGAAGTCGGCTGCGCCGCCCGGGGCGATGAACCCGGCGGTGGCCATGGTGCCGCCGAACAGGTACAGCCAGTAGGCGAAGGCGTTCAGCCGGGGGAACGACACGTCGGGCGCGCCGATCTGCAGCGGCACCACGTAGTTGCCGAACGCGAACACGATGGGCGTCGCGAAGAACAGCAGCATGATCGTGCCGTGCATGGTGAAGAGCTGGTTGTACTGCTCGGGCGACAGGAACTGCAGGCCCGGCCGCGCCAGCTCGGCGCGCATGATCAGGGCCATCAGCCCACCGATCATGAAGAACGCGAACGCGGTGACCATGTACATGATCCCGATCTGCTTCGCGTCCGTGGTGCGCAGCAGCCGCGCGATTGCCGACCCCTTGACCGGCTCGCGGACCGGCCAGGGCCGGGTCACGACCGGCTTGGGTGCGACGGTGGTCACGAGTGGCCTCCGGTTCTGGGTTGTCCCGCTCGGCGCGCTCTTGATCTGCGCAGCCGTCATCCGCAAGGAGGATAGTCCCCGGTAGGTGGCCCCGCTTCGTGGGGTGGCGGCTACGATCACCGCCGCTTCTAGAGGGGGCCGGTCAGCAGCCGGTAGTGCTCCTGGAAGATCCGCCCGCCGCGTCCGCGCAGCAAGGGGTCGCGCAGCGCCGGCGGCACGTCGCGGGTGCGGTTGCGGTCCCGGGTCCGGTCCCGCACCCAGCGGGTACGCGGGCGGCGGCGACTCTCGTACGCGAGCAGGGCGGCGTCGACGCTGCCGGCGGCCCGCAGCGACTCGGCGAGCACCACGGCGTCCTCCAGCGCCATGGCGGCGCCCTGGGAGAGCGTCGGCGCGGTGGCGTGAGCCGCGTCACCGACGAGCAGCACCCGGCCGTGGAACCAGCGCCCCAGCTCGACCTCCTCGGTGAGCTCCACGTCCACGGTCTCCAGCGCGGCGAGCACCTCGGGCACCGGGCCGCCGTAGTCGTCGAACAGCTCGTGCAGCCGGGCGCGCGGGTCGGCCGGCAGGCTGGTGCCGGCCTCGTCGGCATAGCAGTGCAGCCGGCCGGCGCCGAGCGGCACCACCAGGAAGCCGGCGCGCTGGCCGAGCAGGGCGGTCCAGTCGGCGACCGGGGGGCCGCCGCGCACCACGCTGCGGTAGACCACCTGGCCGGCGGGGCGGGGCGGGCCGCCGAGCGCGGCCAGGGTGCGCACCGCCGAGCGGGGCCCGTCGGCGCCGATGACCAGGTCGTACTCGCCGCTGGTGCCGTCGGTGAACCCGACTGCGACGCCGCCGGGCAGCGGGTCGACGGTGCTGACCTCGGCCCCGTGCCGGACGGCGCCGCCGGCGCCGGTGAGCAGCACCCGGTGCAGCTCGGCGCGGGGCAGCGCGCGGCACTCCCCCACCCCGGCCCAGAGCGCGTCGAGGTCGACCTCGCAGAGCGGCGCGCCGGTGGCGTCCAGGAAGCGCTGCCGGTGGATGACCTCGCCGAGGGGGCGTACCGGGCCGTCGAGGTCGAGCCGGCGCAGCGCCCGGGCCGCGTTGCCCGGGAGGTAGAGGCCGATGTCGGCGCGCTCGGCCGGCGGGAGCTTCTCGGTCACGTCGGGGCGGAATCCCGCGAGGCGCAGCGCACGGGCCACGGCGAGACCGGCGATGCCCGCGCCGACGACGAGGATGCGCAGGGGGGAACCACCCATCGTGGGGTACGCCTCCGGAGGGGTTCGGAACGCGTTGGAGGCAAGACATTACTCGCCGCAACCAAGCGGCGGAAGTGCCCATCGGCCCTGGCGTGGAGGCCCGGTCAGCGGCCGGGAGCCCTCCCACCGGCGGGAATCCCGCCCCGACCGGGGGACCCGGCCGCCGGTGCGACACCACGGTGCCACGGCCCGCTCACACACCGTGGGCAGGGCGATCAACTCGGTCGGAACGGTTGCGCCGGAGTTTCAGACATGTAAATGTGTTGGCGTGAGCGTGGGAGCGCTCCCGGCACCTTCCACCGACACGAATCGGAGCATCATGAAGCGTCCACTGAGGGCCCTCGCCGCGGCCGGCCTGCTGGCCGCCGGCTCGATCGTCGCCGTCGCGCTCGGCGGCACCGCCTCCGCCGACACCCAGATCTGCGAGCAGTACGGGTCGACCACCATCGGCGGAAAGTACGTCGTGCAGAACAACCGCTGGGGCACCAGCGCGCAGCAGTGCATCAACGTGACCTCCACCGGCTTCTCCATCACCCGGCAGGACGGGACGGGGAACACCAGCGGCGCGCCGGTCTCGTACCCGTCGATCTTCGTGGGCTGCCACTACACCAACTGCTCACCCGGCACCAACCTGCCGGTGCAGGTGAGGAACATCAGCAGCGCGCCGAGCAGCATCAGCTACAACTACGTCAGCGGCGCGGTCTACGACGCCGCCTACGACATCTGGCTCGACCCGACGCCGAAGAAGGACGGGGTCAGCCAGATGGAGATCATGGTCTGGTTCAACCGGCAGGGCCCGATCCAGCCGATCGGCTCCGTGGTCGGCACCGCCAGCGTCGCGGGCCGGACCTGGGAGGTCTGGCGGGGCAGCAACGGCTCGAACAACGTCATCTCGTACGTGGCGCCGTCCCCCATCACCAGCCTGAGCTTCGACGCCATGGCGTTCATCAACGACACGAAGAACCGCGGCGCGATCACCAGCGACTGGTACCTGACCAGCATCCAGGCCGGCTTCGAGCCGTGGCAGGGCGGCGTCGGCCTGGCCGTCAACTCCTTCTCGCAGAGCGTCAACACCGGCGGCGGTACGCCGACCACGCCGCCGCCGACCACCACGCCGCCGCCGGGCAACGCCGCCTGCTCGGTGAAGTACACGACCAACGTCTGGAACAACGGCTTCACCGCCGACGTGACGGTCACCAACACCGGCTCCAGCACCGTCAACGGCTGGACGTTGAACTACAACCTGCCCTCGGGGCAGACCATCACCGGCTCGTGGAACGCCACCGTGACGCAGAGCGGGTCCGCGGTGACCGCGCGGAACCTGAGCTACAACGGCACGCTGGCACCGGGAGCCTCGACCAGCTTCGGCTACCAGGCGACGCTGAGCGGCGGGTTCTCCACGCCGAGCAGCTTCACCCTCAACGGCAGCACCTGCACCAGGGCGTGACACCCACCTGATCCCGGGGCGCGGTCCGCACGGGCCGCGCCCCGTCTCACGCCGACCCGCCCAGGGCGTCGATGTCGCGCATCTCCTCGGCGGTGAGCGAGAACCGGAACACGTCGGCGTTGACCCGGATCCGCTCCGGGGTGACCGACTTCGGGATGACCACGATCTCGTGGTCGATGTGCCAGCGCAGCACCACCTGGGCCGGCGAGACGTCGTGCGCCTGGGCGATCCGGACCAGCACCGGGTCGGCGAGGTCACTGGTCTTGAACGGGCTGTAGCCCTCCAGCACCACCCCGCGGTCCCGGTGGGCGGCGTGCACCTGCCGGTCGTACAGGGACGGGCTCCACCGGATCTGGTTGACCGCCGGGGTCTCCTCGGTGGCCTGGATGAGCTCGTCGATCTGGCTGATGCTGTAGTTGCTCACCCCGACGGCCCGCGCCAGGTTCGCGTCCCGGGCCGCGAGCATCTCGCGCCAGACCGGGATGCTGTCGCCGGGCGAGGACGGCGGCCAGTGGATCAGCCACAGGTCGACGTGGTCGGTGTCCAGGGCGGCCAGGCTCGCCTCGATGGTCTCCCGCTCCCGGCCCACCCGGTCGGGCGGCAGCTTCGTGGTGATGAAGAGGTCCTCGCGGCGCAGCCCGCTCTCCGCGATGGCCCGGCCGACCTCCTTCTCGTTGCCGTACATCGTGGCGGTGTCGATGTGCCGGTAACCGGCGTCGAGAGCGGCGAGCACGGCGTCGTAACCGGCGTTGCCGGTGGCCTGCCAGGTGCCGAAGCCGAGCAGCGGCATCCGGACGTCGCCGGTGAGCGGGACGGTGGGCTGGTCGAGGTCCATACCGACGCTTCTACCCCTGATCGCCGCCGCCATGCCGGCGACCCGCCGCGCGGCGGGCGGACGGGACGGAAGAGGCAGGAACCGGGCGATGAGGCCGAACCTGCCGGAGAATGCGGGGGTGGCTGACCGGCTGGAGGAGTACCGGCGGAAACGGGACGCGGCGCGTACCCCGGAGCCGGTGCCGGAGGAGACCCCGGAGCGGAAGCGGGCCGCGCGGCGCAAGCCCCGGTTCGTCATCCAGCAGCACCACGCCCGGAGCCTGCACTGGGACCTGCGGCTGGAGCACGACGGCGTGCTGGCCTCGTGGGCGGTGCCGCGCGGGCTGCCCCGCGACCCGGGCCGCAACCACCTGGCCGTGCACACCGAGGACCACCCGATGGAGTACCTCACCTTCCACGGCGAGATCCCGGCCGGCGAGTACGGCGGCGGGAGGATGACCGTCCACGACACCGGCACCTACCGCGTGGAGAAGTGGCGCGACGACGAGGTGATCGTGGTCCTGGACGGCCGGCGGACGAAGGGGCGGTACGTCCTCTTCGCCACCGGCGGCCGGGGCCGGGACTGGATGGTCCGCCGCACCGACCCGGCCCCGGAGGGCTGGACCCCGATGCCCGAGCTGGTCCGGCCGATGCACACCACCCCCGGCGGGGGGCTACCGAAGGACGAGGCCGCCTGGGGGTACGAGCTGCGCTGGGACGGGGTGCGGGCCATGGCGTACGTCTCCGGCGGCCGGCTCCGGCTGCTCGACTCCTCCGACGAGGAGGTCACCGGGGCGTATCCGTGGCTGCGGGCGATGGCCGAGGAGCTGGCCCCGGTCGAGGCGGTGCTCGACGGCGTGCTGGTCCGGATCGACCCGGGCGGGCGGGTGAAGCCGCCGACGAAGCGCGACGGGCAGTTCCTCGCCGTCGACCTGCTCTGGCTGGAGGGCGTGACCAGCCTCGACGTGCCGTACGCGCAGCGCCGGGAACTGCTCGACGGTCTGGCGCTGACCGGCCCGCACTGGCAGACTCCGCCGTGGTTCCCGGGGGTCGGCGCGGACGCCCTGCGAACCGCCCGCGAACAGGGGCTCCCGGGGGTGGTGGCCAAGCGCCTCGACTCCCCCTACGAGCCGGGTCGGCGCAGCCGGCACTGGCTGAGCCTCGACCCGAGCTGAGGAGCCTCGTGCACCTGACGCACCTGGAGTGCCCGCGCTGCGGCGAGCGGCATCCGGCCGACAAGCTGCAGAACCTGTGCGGGTGCGGTTCCCCGCTGCTGGCCCGCTACGACCTGGCCGCCGTGGCCGCGGCGGTCACCCCCGAGCAGTTCGGGCTGCGCCCGGCCGACCTGTGGCGCTACCGGGAGCTGCTGCCGGTGGCCGATCCCCGCTTCGTCACCACGCTGGGCGAGGGCTGGACGCCGCTGCTGCGCGCCCCGGCGTACGGGCACGAGATCGGGATTCCGGACCTGATCGTGAAGGACGAGGGACTGACCCCGACCGGGTCGTTCAAGGCCCGGGGCGCGGCGGTCGGGGTGAGCCGGGCCCGGGAGCTGGGCGTCGAGCGGATCGCCATGCCCACCAACGGCAACGCCGGGGCGGCCTGGGCGACGTACGCGGCCCGGGCCGGGATGGGCGCGACCATCGCCATGCCGCTCGACGCGCCCACCATCTGCCGGCGGGAGTGCGTCGCCGCCGGGGCGGACCTGCGGCTCGTGGACGGCCTGATCAGCGACGCCGGCCGGTGGGTGGCCGGGCTGGTCGCCGAGTCGGGCGGGCGGATCTTCGACGCCGGCACGCTGCGCGAGCCGTACCGGCTCGAGGGCAAGAAGACCATGGGGTACGAGATCGTCGAGCAGCTCGGCTGGCAGGTGCCCGACGTGATCATCTATCCGACCGGGGGCGGCGTCGGGCTGATCGGCATCCACAAGGCGCTGCACGAGCTGCGTGAGCTGGGGTGGGTGGAGGACCGGCTGCCCCGCCTGGTCGCCGTGCAGTCCACCGGCTGCGCGCCGATCGTCCGGGCGTTCGCGGCCGGCGAGCCCCGGGCCACCCCGTGGGCGGACGCGCGGACCCTGGCGTTCGGCATCACCGTGCCGGCCCCGCTCGGCGACGAGCTGATCCTGGCCGCGTTGCGGGAGAGCAGCGGCACCGCGATCGCCGTGGACGACGCGGAGATCCTCGTCGACCTGCGCGACTTCGCCGCCCGGGAGGGCCTGCTGCTCTGCCCCGAGGGCGCGGCCTGCCTGACCGCCGCCCGGCAGCTGCGGGCCGGGGGCTGGATCCGCCCCGGCGAGCGGGTGGTGGTGTTGAACACCGGCGCCGGCATCAAGTACCCGGAGACGGTGGACGTCTCGGGCGTGCCGACGGTGTGACGCGGGCGCCCCGGCAACCGGGGCGCCCGCGCCGGACCGCCCTACCGGTAGGTGATGTCGGAGGCGGAGTAGAGGCAGTTCACCCCGTCGGCGCCCTCGCCGATCTCCTTCGGCTCGCTGCCCTTCGGCACGCCCTGGTACTTGACGCAGATCCGGGTGGACCGGTTCGGGTCGTTGAGGATGGTGATCCGGCTGAACCGGGCCGTGTCGCCCCAGTTGGTGTTGATGCCGGCCAGCACCTTGGTGCCGGTGGCGGTGACGTTGTCCATCACCACGTGGCGCTGGTAGGAGGTGGAGCAGTTGCCGCAGGCCCGGTAGAGCTTGCCGGAGCTCTCCACCCGGAAGTTGCGGATGTGGACGGTGCCGGGACCGTTGTGCTGGAACACCTTGTCGCTGGCCGACCGGGCGCCCCCGCCGTCGACCGTGTAGGTGGTGCCGCCCCGGAAGGTGGCCGCGTCCTCGCCGACGTCCTCCCACCAGACGTTGAGCAGCGTGCAGTCGCCCTCGCAGTGCACGCCGTCGCCGGCCGGCGCACCGATGATCACGTTGCGCAGGGTGGCGCCGGCGGCCAGCTCGAACATCGGGTCCTGGCTCTCCGACTGCCCGCCGTCGCCGATGCCGTAGTAGCGCTTCATCCCGCCGTCGAAGGTGCCGGAGACTCCGATGGTGGCGTCCACCTTGACGCTGGCGGTGGGCGTGGGCCACGAGGCCGGCGGCGGCGCGGTGCCGGTGGGGGTCGGGGTGGGCGAGCCGGGCGGGGTGCTGGTCGGCGGCGTGGTCGGGGTGCTGACCGAGGAGTCCACCGCGACGTCGTCGAAGCTGCCGGCCGCATACGCGGTGACCAGCCCGATCCGGCCGGCGCCCACGAGGCTGTTGCTGCCGGCCCCGACCTGGGCGCCGTTGACGTAGCCGCGGATGGTGCTGCCGCTGGCCTCGATCCTCAGGGTGTACCAGGTGCCGGTGGCCGCGCCGACCGCCGCCGAGCCGAGCGAGGTGACCTGGCTGCCGTTGACCGCCTGGAGTTCGGCCCGGCCCGAGCCGAGCAGCGCCAACCGGTACATCTTCGTGCTGCTGCTGGCCCGGGCCGCGATCCCGACCAGGGCGCCGGACGAACCGAACCCGGTGGGCCGCACCCGGGCCTGCACCTGGTAGTCGGTCCAGGCGCTCTGGCCGGCGAACTGGCGGGCCAGCTCGCTGGACGTGCTGGACTGGGTGAGGGCGCCGTCGGCGACCGCCCAGGTCCCGCCGGACTTGGACCAGCCGGCGGCGTCGCCGTCGGAGAAGGTGTCGGAGAAGACGGTGGCGGCGAAGGCCGACGTCATCGTCCCGGCGGCGAGCGCCGCCACGGTGGCTCCGGCGCACGCCGCGAGCAGCAGCGGGCGTCGGAGCCTGGCACGTGAGGTCTGCACGGTGGTCCTCCTTGAGGCACGTGGTGGTGGACCGCCACGGCTGGAGGCCGACGCCTGGCCGCGGTCGCGACGGTCGGTGCGCCCCGCCGGAGGCCCGGACTCCGGTCGCGGGGTGACGGGGCCCAGGAAAGGGCTTTCCCGTACCAGCAGGCTAGGCCCGTGCAGAGATCAACGTCAATGGCTGTGATGTGCAGGAATGTTGCAGCTCACGCCGCTCGCGCTCCACCACGGCACGGTGGTGGAGCGCGGGGAGCGGGCGGGCGTCAGGAGGTCGGCGGCTCGTCCTCGCCGGCCTCCTCGGCCGCGTCGGCCTCCTCCTTGGTCCGGTGCACCGCCCCGTCGGCGTGCTCCGGCGGCCCGTACACCGTGTACAGCACGAGCGGGTTGGGGCCGGTGTTGACGAAGTTGTGCTTCGTGCCGGCCGGCACGACCACCAGGTCGCCCGCCACGACGTCCTTCTTCTCCCCGGCCACCCGCGCCTCGCCCGTGCCGCTGACGAAGGTCAGGATCTGATCGATGCCCTCGTGGACCTCCTCGCCGATCTCCCCGCCCGCCGGGATCGTCATGATCACCAACTGGGTGTGCTGGCCGGTCCACAGCACGCGGCGGAAGTCGGGGCTCTTCTCGGCGACGGTCGCGATCGTGAAATGCTCCATGGCCCGCTCATACCCGGTCCCCGCGCCGCTCACGCCGGGACTCGCAAATGGTGGAATTCCCCACCCGCGCGGGGTTTGGATCCCCTCTGGACGGGCATCTGCGCTCACAAGACCGGTGCACGCCCGGCCGGTCGAGCCAGGTCCCCGCTTTCGTACCGCCGTACGGCTGCGGTGGTGGGAGACGGCCAGAGCGCGGCGACGTTACGACCCAGGTCGGGCGGCGCCGTGCGCTCGTCTGCGCGTCAGTTCCCGCGGCGCCCGGCCAGCACGAGCGTCGACCCCGACCGGACCAGCGCCACGACGGCCGCGACGAGCAGACGGTGGCAACGCACCACGCGGTGCCGCCACCGGGCGGCAACCCCGGGTCAGGCGAGAACGGCCAGGTGGAACGGGCGGTCGGTGTGGCCGCTCGCGGCGTACGTCTCGACGAAGACCGCGTTGGGGATGCCGGTCCGGGGCGCCACGGTGATCGCCCCCTGCGGGGCCAGCCCACCCGGGGCGATCAGACCCACCGTGCCGACGTACGCGGCGCCGGCGACGTCCTGGTCGAAGCCGACCTGGTACATCCCGGTGCCCAGCCGGGTGGCCGACGTGGCGCCCAGCCCCCGGATCAGGGTGCCGTTCGCCTCGACCACGGCGAACAACACGCGGGCGGTGGCCGGCAGGCCGACCGGCGTGCAGGAGTTGATCTCGCGGTCGGCACGGGCGACCTCCGCCATGTCGGCGGCGGGCTGGCCGGCCGGGCCCCGCCTCGATCTGGAGCTGGCCATGGGGGTCCTTCCTGCCACCGGTGCGACGGCGGCATGCTCCCGAAGCTATGCCGGCCCCCCGTCCACCAACCAGCGACGGCACTGTCCGATCAAGGACAGTTGGCCCCTCTGAGCTGGGAAAACGTCAGTCGTCCGGGGTGGCGACCGGCTCGGAGCCGCGGCAGCGCAGGCGCAGTTCGTACTCCCCCTCGGGGCCGACGAAGCGCACCTCGACGCGGTCGTCCGGCCCCCGGTCGAAGTCCTTCACCCGGTAGCCCTGCGCCGGGGACCAGGACACCAGCCGCACACCGGCCGGCACGCACTCGGCGAGGGCCGTCCCTCCGGCGGTGCGGAAGGTGCGCGCGGTCCCACTCGTTGCCAGCGGGCGGCTCGCCGGGGTGACCGCCGGCGTCGCGCCCGCCGTGGGGCCCGTGCCCGGCGTCGTGGCCACCGGCGCGGGCGAGGCGAGCGCACGGGCCACCTCGCGCGGGTCGCGTACGCCTCCCGGGGTGCCGGTGATGCCGCTGCCGACCAGTTGGACCGCGGCCAGCCCGACGAGGGTGGCGGCGGCGGTGGTGGCCAGCCACCCGGCGACGGCGAGGATCGGACGACGGCCCATGCTTCGAGTCTCCCCGATCCCGGGTTGTGCGGGGCTTCGGGGAACGCTAAGGCGGGGTTAACGAGGGCGGGTCCGGGCCGCCGGAGCGACTAGCCTGCCAACCGTGGCCCGGCTGCTGCTCATCGAGGACGACCTGACCATCCGCGGCCCGCTGCTCCGGGCCCTGCGCGAGCGGGGGCACGCGGTCGCCGCCGCCTCGACCGCGCTGGACGGGCTGCGCGACGCGCTGGACGAGCGGCCCGACCTCGTCGTGCTCGACCTCGGACTGCCCGATCTGGACGGCGGTGAGCTGCTGCGGATGCTGCGCGCGGTCAGTTCGGTACCGGTCATCGTGGCGACCGCCCGCGACGACGAGGCCGAGATCGTCCGGATGCTGGACGCGGGCGCCGACGACTACCTGGTGAAGCCCTTCACCGCGGCCCAGCTCGACGCCCGGGCGCGGGCCGTGCTGCGCCGCTCGACCGCCGATACCGGGACGGACCCGGTGCTCGTGGTCGGTGGGCTGCGGATCGACCCGCGGGCGCGGCAGGTCACGCTCGACGGGGCGCCGGTCGAGCTGACGCCCCGCGAGTTCGACCTGCTGCACCACCTCGCCGGCCGGCCCGGGCAGGTCGTCACCAAGCGCGAGCTGCTCACCGAGGTGTGGCGGATCCCGTACGGCGGGGCCGACAAGACCGTCGACGTGCACCTGTCCTGGTTGCGGCGCAAGCTCGGCGAGAGCGCCCAGGAACCGCGCTACCTGCACACCGTCCGGGGGGTCGGGGTGCGGCTGGACGCGCCGGGGAGCAGCCGGTGAGGGGCCGGCTCGCGCTGCTGGTCGCCGCCGTCGGGGTGCTCGTCATGGTCGCGTTCCTGGTGCCGCTGGCCGTGCTGGTGCGCACGGTCGCCGCGGACCGGGCCACCGTCCGGGCCGCCGCCGACGCGCAGGGCCTGGTGGCGGTGGTCGGCACGGCCGACCCGGACACCGTCCGGCTGACCGTCGACCATCTCGCCGCCGACTCGGGTCGCGAGGTGAGCGTGTTCCTGCCGGACGGCACCGTGCTCGGCGTGCGGGTGCCGCGTACCCCGGCGGTGGCTCTCGCCGCGCGGGGGCAGAGCCTGACCGTCGAGTCCGCCGCCGGCCGGGAGGTGGTCATCGCGGTCCAGGGGAGGCCGGACGGCACAGCGGTGATCCGCACCGTGGTCCCCCGCGCGGAGCTGACCGCCGGGGTGACCCGGGCCTGGCTCGTGCTGGCGCTGCTCGGCATGCTCCTGGTGCTGGTGGGGCTGGCCGTCGCCGACCGGCTGGCCCGCACTCTGGTCCGGCCGATCGCCGATCTGGGCGCGGTCTCCCAGCGGCTCGCCAACGCCGAGCTGGACGCCCGGGTCGAGCCGGCCGGGCCGGCCGAGCTGCGGGAGGTCGCGGGCGCCCTCAACCACCTGGCCGAGCGGATCCAGGTGCTGCTGCGCGAGGAGCGCGAGCAGGTGGCCGACCTGTCGCACCGGCTGCGCACCCCGCTGACCGTGCTGCGCCTGGAGGCCGAGTCGCTGCGCGACCCGGAGGACGCGGCCCGGTTGACCGGCGCCGTGGACGGCCTGGAACGGGCGGTGACCGGCGTGATCCGGCAGGCCCGCTGGCGCAGTACGCCGGCCGAGGGCGGTGGCTGCGACGCCGCCGCCGTGGTCGCCGAGCGGGTGGCGTTCTGGTCGGTGCTCGCCGAGGACACCGGGCGGACCGTGACGCTCGACCTCGCGCCCGGGCCGTTGCCGGTGCGGGTGGCCGGTGACGAGCTGGCCGCCGCCGTGGACGCGCTGCTGGGCAACGTGTTCGCGCACACGCCGGACGGCACGCCGTTCACCGTCCGGCTCGGCCGGGACGCCGGGTGGGTGGCGGTGACCGTGGCGGACGCCGGCCCGGGCCTGCCGGCCGGGTCGGCCCGGCGGGGCGCCAGCCGGGCCGGATCGACCGGGCTGGGTCTGGACATCGCCGACCGGGCCGCCCGGACCAGCGGCGGCCGGCTGGAGCTGGGCGGCGGGCCCGGCGGAGCCGTGGTGACACTGCGGCTGGGGCTGGCGCGGCCTTAACCGGGCGTTGGACCTCCGGTAGCGCGACGCTAGCCGTCCCGGACCGATCCTCGGGGAGACAACGAGGAGAGGTGGAGACGATGCGACGAACTTCCCAGGTCCTGGCGGCGGTCGGCGGGGCCGCGGTGCTGGCGGTCACCGGCGCGGCGATCGGCGTGACCACGGCCGACGGGTCGGGTCCGGCCACCGCGCCGGCCGCCGTGACCGCCGACGTCACCGACCCGGTCGGCGGCACCGCCGACGACAACCCCGGCACCGCCGACGACAACCCCGGAGCGGACGACTCGGCGATCGCCGGCGCGGCCCCCACGCGCGGCGCCCCGGACCCGGCGCCGCGTGGCGCGGTGGACCGGCGGCAGGCCGGCCGGACCGCGCTGGCCCGGCTCGGCGGGGGCCGGATCGTGGAGATCGAGGCGGAGACCGAGCACGCCCGTCCGGTGTGGAGTGTGAAGGTCGTCCGCTCCGGGACGACCTACGAGATCAAGGTCGACCGCGCGGACGGCTCCGTGGTCGAGATCGAGCGGCGGACGGCCGACGGGAGCCGCACGCACGACCGGGACGACGACCACGGCGGCGACCGGTCCGGCGGCGACCGGTCCGGCGGCGACGACTGAGTGCACGGGGGCGGGGCCGGGCGGACACGTCCGCCCGGCCCGACCCGCGCCGCCCGGCCGTCACCAGGACGGATGGTTTG
This sequence comes from Micromonospora sp. NPDC048907, assembly GCF_055586885.1. Classification (NCBI taxonomy): domain Bacteria; kingdom Bacillati; phylum Actinomycetota; class Actinomycetes; order Micromonosporales; family Micromonosporaceae; genus Micromonospora; species Micromonospora sp. NPDC048907. Next base: position 157,682 of record NZ_JBVJHI010000011.1, on the reverse strand, counting down.
TCGACGAGGTCCGGAAAGCCTGTGGCAGAACGCGATCGGGTCGCTACATTGAAGTATGGTGCCCGCCCACGGCGGTCGGGCGGCGGAACCGGTCTACCGCCCGGTGCTGGCCGGTCGCCGGGGTGAGCTGGAGGCGCTGGCCCACCTCGACGACGCCACCGCTCCGCTGCTCGCCCCGGTCATCGACGTCCACGCGGTGGATCCGTGCACTGTGGACCTGCTCGGCCGGCTGTCGGCCGGGCTCCTTCCCGCCGTCGACGTCTCGGTGCTGCCGGAATCGGCGGAGAGCGAGCTGGCCCGCTGGGGCGTACCGCTGGTGCCGGTGATCGGGCTCACGGAGGGCGACCGGCGGTTGGTGGCGCACGGCGCGGCCGCCCGGGAGTACGCGCGGCGGGCCGTGGTCCGGCTGCGGACCGGTCAGGACCGGGCCGGGCCGGACGCGACCACCGCCGCCCTGGAACGGGTGTGGCGCCTGGCCCGGCTGGTGCCGGAGCAGTGCGACCTGCTCGTCGACGCGGGGGACGTGTGCTGCCCGGCCGACGTCCGGGTGGCCGAGCCCCGGCTCGGCCGGCTCGTGGAGTGGGCCCGGCGGCACGCCTGGCGCTCGGTGACGGTGGCGGCCGGCGGGATGCCGCCGACGCTCGCCCGGCTCCCGACCGACGAGCCGGTACGCCTGGACCGCTTCGACTGGCAGCTCTGGCAGCGCCTGGCCGACCTCGGGGTCGGTTACGGCGACTACGGCGTGGGCTGCGCGGTGCCCGGGGCGGACGGGCCCGGCGACCGGCTGCCGACGCTGCGCTACACCACGAGCGGGGCGTGGTGGGTCTACCGGTGGTCGCGTCGGGGCGGCCGGGGCGACGACCGATTCGCCGACCTGTGCCGCACGCTCGTCGCAGCCCCGCACTGGCCGGCCGCGGGTGCGAGCTTCTCGTGGGGCGACCACGAGATCGTGCGCCGGGCGCGGCGCGGCGCGGGTGCCGGCTCCCCGGCGAACTGGATCGCCTGGAGCACCTCGCACCACCTGGCGCACGTGCTGGCCACGCTGCTCCGCCCGGAGCGGGAGCAGCGCGGCGTGCCGTGGCGGGCCGACCAGGACGTCCCCGAGCGGGGGCGCGCCGGCCGGCCGCAGCGCGGTGGTGAGACCCGCCGCGCCGGCTGAGTCACTCCTTGTCGGTGAAGCCGAACTGCACGACGCCCTCGTCGTCGACGGTGGCGTCCACGGAGGTGTCGTTGAGCAGCTCGGCGGCATCGGCGTCGAGGAAGATGCGGGCGCCCTGGTCGTCGATCACCTGGTCGCCCTGGGCCGGCTGCTCGACCAGCTCGATGGAGAGCGAGCCCGCGTCGGTGTCGGCGGCGATCCGCAGGCCGCCCTCCTCGGCGACGTCCTGCTGGTTGGCGAGGTCGCGGATCACCAGGACGGCGTTGTCGGTCATGGTCAGCATGGCGGAACTCCTCGTGTCTGCTTCGGGAATCGCGGGCGGCTCGATGCGGCGCCCGCGTGGCCGGTCGGGACCCCGGGAAGGCGAATCAGGCTTCGCCGTGCAAACCAGGGCAGGTCGAACGCCCCTCACGGCCTACGGTGCCCCCTGACCGGGCATCCGTCAAATAGAGCCGGGTCAGTCGACACCGGGGCGGGTGACGACGGCGGCGGGAATGTTTCTTCCCCCGGCCTGCGGGTAATCCACCGGGTTTGTCAATAACTTTCGCCGTGGAGTCTTCTCTGGAGGAAAGCTCCATGGCAGCATCGGCACATGCATCGTCGTCTCTTCCCCCGGGCGCTCGCGGTGCTGGCGCTGGTCGCCACCGCGGCCACCGCCGGCGCGTCCACCGCCACGGCCGAAGCGCCCACCCCCGCGCAGACCCGGCTGCACGCGACCATCGACGCGATCCTCGCCGACTCCCGGCTGGCCGGGGCCCAGGCCGGCGTGGTCGTCGTCGACACCACCACCGGGGAGACCCTCTACGACCGCAACGGTGACCGGCGGCTGGTTCCCGCCTCGAACACCAAGCTGCTCACCTCGACGGCGGCCATGGAACTGCTCGGCCCCGGGCACCGCTTCACCACCGACGTGGCCGGCGACGGGATCCGCCGGGCCGGGCTGCTCTCCGGCAACCTCTACCTGCGCGGCGGGGGCGACCCGACCATGCTGGCCGAGGACTACGACCGGCTCGCCGCCCAGGTGGCCGCCGCGGGCGTACGGGTGGTGACCGGCAACCTGGTCGCGGACGACACCCGCTACGACCGGACCCGCCTCGGCCCGGACTGGACCTGGGACGACGAGTCCTACTACTACGCGGCACAGGTCTCCGCGCTGACCGTCGCCCCCAACACCGACTACGACGCCGGCACGGTGATCGTGCACGCCGCGCCGGGCGCCCAGGCCGGCGCGCGGCCGAAGGTCACCATGACGCCGGCCAACGACTGGCTGCGCATCGACAACCGGGCCCAGACGGTCGCCACCGGCGAGACGACGATCTCCTTCGAGCGCGAGCACGGTGGGAACACCATCGTGGTGACCGGCCAGATCGCGGTCGGCCAGGCCGAGGAGAGCGACTGGATGACGGTCTGGGAACCCACCGGGTACGCGGCGGACGTCTTCCGGTCGGCGCTGCGCCGGCACGGGGTGCGGGTCCTCGGCCGCACCGTCCTCGGCCAGGCCACCCCGGACGACGCCACGCCGGTCGCCCGGCACGACTCGATGCCGCTGGCCGACCTCATGGTGCCGTTCCTCAAGCTCTCCAACAACGGCCACGCCGAGGTGCTCACCAAGGAGCTGGGCCGGGTGCTCTCCGGCTCCGGCACCTGGGCCGCCGGGCTGACCGCGATCAGCGAGTACGTCGGCGACTCCGGGATGGACACCGGGACGCTGCGCCAGCGCGACGGCTCCGGGCTGTCCCGGCGCAACATGATCCCGCCCGCCCAGTTCGTCGCGCTGCTCTCGGCGGTCCGCGCCGAACCCTGGTTCGACACCTGGTACGCGGCCCTGCCGGTGGCGGGCAACCCGGAGCGGTTCGTCGGCGGCACGCTGCGCAGCCGGATGGCCGGCACCGCGGCCGCCAACAACGTGCACGCCAAGACCGGCAGCCTGACCGGGGCGTCCAGCCTGTCCGGCTACGCCACCGACGCCGACGGGCACGTGCTGGCCTTCTCCGTCGTGCTCAACAACTACCTGACCTCGTCGGTCAAGGGGTTGGAGGACCAGATCGCCATCGCGCTGGCCTCGTACACCGCGAAGGCGACGACCACGGCGCGGGTGGCGGTGCCGACGGCGCCGGACTCGCCACGGGTGCCCGAGGGCCTGGAGTGCTCCTGGGTGAAGCCGGCGGTCTGCTGACCCCGCTCAGGCGCCGGGCCGGGGCGGACCCGGCTCGGCGGCGGGGTCGCCGCGCTCGATGAGCGCGTCGATCTCGGCGGGCGGCAGGCCGCGCAACGTCAGCACCTCCCGGCCCCAGCGGTGCAGCCGGCACGGGTGCGGGCTGGCGTCGTTCCGGCAGATTTTCCCGCCGGACCAGCGCCGTGGCGCGTGCACCACCACCGCCCGCACCGCGAACTGGGCGTCCTCACCGGTCACGTACGGCGGCAGTGGGATCTCCCGCAACACGTCGCCGTCGGACGGCGGAAGGGAACGGACGACGCGGGCACTGCTGCTCATCGGTCGAGCCTCCACAGCGGATGGTCGGACGGGGACAGCGGAAACCTACGGCGTCCCGCGCCGACCGCGACGGACAAACTGTCCCCGCGTCCGGGTCGCGCCCCCACCTCCCGGCGCGGGCGTCAGAGGCGTTCCAGCACCACCACCGGGATCTCCCGGTCGGTCTTCCTCTGGTACTCGTCGTACGCCGGCCAGGCGGCCGTCATGGTGCGCCACATCCGCGGCTTCTCCTCCGCCGTCGCGGTGCGCGCCCGGACCGGGAAGGTGTCCGGCCCGACCTGCACCTGCGCCTCGGGGTCGGCGAGCAGGTTCAGGTACCAGGCGGGGTGCTGCGGCGCGCCGCCCTGCGAGGCCACCACCAGGTAGGCGTCGCCGTCGCGCCCGTAGATCAGCGCGGTGCGGCGCAGCTTGCCGGAGCGCCGGCCACGGGTGGTCAGCAGCAGGGTGAAGACGCCGGGACGCCACTCGTGGCCCTCCGCGCCGCCCGTCTCGACGTATCGCCGGATGTGGTCGGCCACCCAGCCCTCGGGGCTGTCCAGCACCTGCTCGCTCGTGGGCATCGATGTCCCTCCCGGATCGTCGGTCGGCCCGCCGGGCCCACGCTACCCCCGGCCGGCCCCGGGCACCTGATGATCGCGGTCAGCGCAGCGCGACGGCCTGGAGGCTGACGTTGCCGCAGTCCCCCAGGGACTCCTCGACCGTCCAGGTCATCAGCAGCTTCGCGCCGGCCGGGGCGCGGAACCGGATGGTGAAGTCGGCGGTCCGCACGGTGTGCGGGTCCTCCAGGCGGACCGTGCTGGCCGGCCCGCCGCCGGAGATCCGCAGGTCGAGGCGGGCGCGGGCCATCCACAGGCCGGCGTAGAGGTGCACGGTGCGGGGCTGGCCGTCGGCGACCACGGCCAGCGTGAAGCCGCTGCCCCGGTCGCAGGTGTACACGCCGGACATGGTGCCGTCCGCCGAGCCGACCGGGGCACCGTCGCGCCAGGCGTACGCCTCGGGGTTGTTGCCGTAGCTCTGCCGCCGGCCCCGGCCGCCCTCGTCGCGGACGTCGCCGGAGCCGTGCCGCTTGCGCACCGGCGTCCGGGCGCCGAGGTGTCCCCACTGGACCCAGTCGACCGCGCCCACCGCGCTGAGGTCGACCCGCGCGGGCACGTCGGACTGGCTCACGGTCAGCGTCGGCGGCACCGCGGGTGTGGACGGCGACGGGCTGGGCGAGGGTGGGCGCTGGCGGGGGCGCAGCCCGGGAGTGACGGCCCCCGGCTGCGTGCCGCCCGCGGGCGGCAGCACGGGGCGGCCGGTCGGCGCGACGGGCAGCACGGCGCTCTCCTCGCGGGGCGTGTCGTGCCGCTCGGTGCCGAGGTAGGCCACCAGCGCGGCCAGGCAGGCGAACGCGACCAGCGCCTCCAGCAACCAGCGCCGCCGTTGCCGGGCCCGTGCGAGCCGGCGGAGCGCCGACCGCGTCTGCCCGTGCGGGTACGACGTCCGGCCACCGACCCGACCGTGGTCCTGCTGCCCCACCGAACCTCCGCTCACCGCCGCTCCGGCCGCCGGTTCACGTTTCCATCATGGGCCTCGGTGCGCCATATGTCGGCGGGGGGCAGTTTCCACTTCGTTACCAATCGGTAGCGACGGCACCTCAACTCACGGTGACCGCCTCCAGCGTCACCCCGTCGTTCTCCGCGCCCACCACCGTGAGCGCCCGCCAGGTGACCAGCAGCTGCTGGCCGCGCGGCGCGCGGAAGTGGACGACGTACTGGAAGAAGCGGTCCCCGGCCGCGAGGGCGACCTCGCGGACGGCCGGGTCGCCGCCGCCGGAGAGCCGCACGTCGAGCCGCGCGCCGGCCGAGAACGCGCCGACGAAGAGCCGGACCGTCCGCAGGTCGCCGCTGCCGGCCACGCTCAGCGCGAAGCTCCTCCCCGCGCCACGCTGGAAGACTCCGGACCGGGTCCCGTCCTGCCGGGCGGTCGGCGTGCCGTCCGTCCAGGTGAGAGCGGCGGCGCCGGCGTTGTGCTCCAGGCGGTCACCGCCGAGCTCGCCGAGCTCGCCGGTGCCGCGCTGCTTGCGCTGGACGCTCGCCGCGCCGGTGCCGCCCCAGTGCAGCCAGTCCCGGCTGCCGAGCACCGTCAGCGACACCGACGGCGGCACCGGCTCCTGGTCGAGGCTCAGCAGCGGCCCGCCGGGCAGGGCCGGGTTGCCGGTCACCGGCACCACGGTGGGCGGCGCGGCGGCCGACGCCGGGGCCGGGGCCGTGGGCGCGGCCGCCGGCACGGTCGGCCGGCCGTCCGGTTCCGCGCCCCGACCGGCGTACGCCAGCACCAGCACCAGCGCGGTCAGCGCCGCACCCGCGAGGATCATCCGCCGCCGGCGACGCCGGGCGCGGGCCACCCCGACCCGGGTGGGCTGGTCGGGCGCCACGCCGACCGCGGTGCGGACCCTGGCCGCCGCGGGGCCGACCAGCCCGGCGAGCCGGGCCGTGACGCCCTGCGGGGCGGAGTGCCGCACCGGCGCGGCGGGCCTCGCCGCCGCGGGTGGCGCGGCCGGGTCGGCGCGGCCGGGCAGGTCCGGGGCCGGCGGTGCGGAGGGCGCGGCGGGGTCGGCGCCGCCCGGCGCCGGCGGGGCGGAGGGCGCGGGCGGCGGGGCGTCCGGGTCGCCGGGCAGCCGGCGGGGCCCGGGCGGCGGCTCCGCCGTGCGGGCGGGCTCGGCCGGCACGGCGGGCAGCCACCCCCCGACGCGGATACCGGTCTGCGTGAGTTCGTCCTCAGCCACCGACCCCTCCCTCGGCCACCGGCGCCGGCGGCCGTCCCCGTGGCCCGCCGCAGGGAGGATGACACACACCTCGATCTTCGAGAAGGCGTCGACCGGAGGCATCTTCCCGACAGCGCCGGTCAGCGCCGCTCGCGCCGCCGCAGGCCGAGGTCCGGGTGCCAGCTCTCGATGACCAGGTGGTCCGGCGGATCGCCGACCCGGGTGAGCACCACCTCGGTCACCTCGATGCGGAACAGGTGGGAGCCGTCCTCGCCCGCGGGCTCCTCGTGCGCGCGGCCGGCGATCTTCGCGTCGCCCGCCCAGGCGGTCGGGTCGTCCTCCGGGGCGTCCTCGGTCGGGCTGTGCAGCGCCACCCGCGGGTCGCGGCGCAGGTCGAGCGCCTTCAACGCGCCGGCCATGCTGCCCAGGCGGAGCTGCCCGTCGTCGGCGAAGTCGAACTCGGTGCCGCTGATCCGCGGCGAGCCGTCCCGCCGCAGCGTCGCCATCGTGCCGTGCCTGCGGACGGCGAAGCGGGCGCGCACCCGCGCCGCGAAGTCGGGTTCGGACGCCACCAGGTCGGACCACCATGTCATGCGACCAGCCTGCCCGGGATACCTGACAACCCGCGGCGCCTTTCCGCGCGGATCAGCGAATCTCGAAGCCCAGCGCCTGCGCCAGCACGACGGCCTGCCCGGCGTCGACGATCGCGCCGGCCCGCTCGACAGCCGTCGGGTCGAGCGCGGTCAGGTCGCTGCCGCGCAGGTCGGCCCGGCTCAGCTTGGCGGCGTGCAACTGGGCGCCGGAGAGGTCGAGGCCGGTGAGCACCGCGCCGGTCAGGTCGGCGCCGGTCAGGTCGGCCTCGCGCAGGCGCGCGTCGGTGATGCGCACGCCGCGCAGGTCGGCACCGGACAGGGCGACGAAGGACCAGTCGCCCCCGTCGACCCGCAGCGGCCGCAGGTCGCACTGCTCGAAGCTGCTGCCGACCAGCTTGCAGCCGGTGAACTCGGCCTCGAAGAGGTTGCACCGCTTGAAGGTGCAGCGGGTGAAGGCCGAGTCGGTGTGCCGGGAGGAGTTGAGGGCCACGTTGCCGAAGACGCACTCGGTGAAGGTGGCGCCCCGGCTGACCGCCTCGGTGAGGTCGACGTGGAAGAACTCGCACCGGACGAAGTGCCTGTCGACCAGCTCCTCGGCGTACCAGTCCTGGTGGCGGTAGGTGACGTCCTCGGCGGCTTCCGGCATGCGCCCGAGACTAGTGTGTCCGGCCGACACTTCCCGCTCGCCGTACCGGCCGGTAGGTTCGGCGTCGTGAGCGTCGCAGTGAGCACCGACCCGGACCGCATCGGCTTCGACCCCGCCCGGCTGGCGCGGATCGACGAGCACTTCGGCAGGTACGTCGACGACGGCCGGCTCGCCGGCTGGCAGATCGTGGTGACCCGCCGGGGCGAGATCGCCCACTCCGCCACCTACGGGCTGCGGGACCGGGAGGCCGGCGCGCCGGTCGAGCCGGACACCCTCTGGCGCATCTACTCGATGACCAAGCCGATCACCTCGGTCGCCGCCATGATGCTCTGGGAGGAGGGCCGGTTCGAGCTGAACGACCCGATCAGCCGCTGGCTGCCGGAGTTCGCCGACGTGCGGGTCTACGACCGGGGTTCGGTGCTCAAGCCGTACACGGTGCCGGCGGTCGAGCCGGTCCGGGTGTGGCACCTGCTCACCCACACCGCCGGCCTGACCTACGGCTTCGCCCAGGTGAACGTGGTCGACGGCCTCTACCGGGCGGCGGGCTTCGACCTGGGCGTACCGGCCGGGGCCGACCTGGCCGAGGCGACCCGCGGGATGGCCCGGCTGCCGCTGCTCTTCCAGCCCGGCACCAGCTGGAACTACGGGGTCTCGACCGACGTGCTGGGCCGGCTGGTCGAGGTGGTCTCCGGGCAGTCGCTGGACGCGTTCTTCACCGAGCGGATCTTCCGTCCGCTGGGCATGACCGACACCCGCTGGTGGGTCGACGAGCCGGACGCGAAGCGCCTCGCCGCGCTGTACACGCCGCACCCGGCCACCGGTCAGGCGGTCCGCGCCGAGGCGATCGGCCGCTTCGCGCTCCGCGCGCCGGAGTGCCTCTCCGGCGGCGGCGGGCTCGTCTCCACGGCCGCCGACTACCACCGGTTCACCCAGTTCCTGCTGCGCGGCGGCGAGCTGGACGGGGTCCGCCTGCTCGGCCCCCGCACGGTGCGCTTCATGACCCGCAACCACCTGCCCGGCAACCGGGACCTGGCGTCGTTCTCGCCGGAGGGCTTCGCCGAGACGATCCTCGACGGGGTCGGCTTCGGGCTCGGCTTCGCCGTGGTGCTCGACCCGGTGCCGTCCCGGGTGCCGAGCAGCGTGGGCGAGTACTACTGGGGCGGCCTGGCCAGCACCGCCTTCTGGGTGGACCCGGTGGAGGAGGTCACGGCGCTGCTCTTCACCCAGCTCATGCCGTCGAGCACCTATCCGCTCCGCCCCCAGCTGCGCCAGCTCGTCTACTCGGCCCTGGTCGACTGACCGCCCGGCGCCCGGCCGGTTCGTCGGAACGGCACCGGTCGGGCGGCCCGCTCCCTAGCCTGGGGAGCATGAGCGACATCGTCGTGTTCGGCGCCGGCGGCACCGCGGGCTCCCGGATCGCCGCCGAGGCGGTCGAGCGGGGGCACCGGGTCACCGCGGCGGTGCGCCGCCCGGAGGCGACCAGCTACCTGCCGCCCGGGGTCCGCACGGTGACCGGTGACGCGACCTCGGCCCGGAGCGTGCGGGAACTGGCCGGGGACGCCGACGTGTTCGTGGTGGCCATCGGCGGCGGGGAGCGGGAGCTGTGGCGCGACGCGGCCCGGACCCTGGTCGACACGCTGCGCGAGCTGCCGGACCCGCCCCGGGTGATCCACGTGGGGGGCGGGGCGACGTTGCTGACCCCGAAGGGCACCCGGTACCTGGACGAGCCGGACTTCCCGGAGGAGTACCGGGACTCGGCCCAGGGCCAGGCCGACGCCCTGGAGTTCTACCGCTCCTCGGCCGACGGCGTGACCTGGACGTACGTCTCGCCGCCGCCGCTGGAGTTCCACCCGGGCGAGCGCACCGGCCACTACCGGACCGGCACCGACCAGCCGGTCACCGACGCACAGGGCCGGTCGGTGCTCACCTACGAGGACCTGGCGGTGGCGATCGTCGACGAGATCGAGAACCCTCGGTTCGGCAACGCCCGGTTCACCGCCGCGTACTGAGGTCAGTCGGCCAGCCGGGCGGGGAAGCCGCCGGTGGCGATCGGCCCCCAGCTCTCGACGGTCACCCGGATCAGCGACTTGCCCTGCCTGACCATCGCCTCGCGGTACTCGTCCCAGTCCGGGTGCTCACCGGAGATGCTGCGGAAGTAGTCGACGAGCGGGTCGAGCGCCTCCGGCAGGTCGAGCACCTCGGCGGTGCCGTCGACCTGCACCCACGGCCCGTTCCAGTCGTCGGAGAGCACGCACGCGGAGACCCGGGGGTCGCGGCGGATGTTCGTCACCTTGGCCCGCTCCGGATAGGTGGAGATCACCAGCCGCCCCGCGGGGTCGACCCCGCAGGAGACCGGGGAGGACTGCGGCCGGCCGTCGGCGCGGGTCGTCATGAGCACGACCCGGTGCCGGGGGCGGAGGAACTCGATGAGGGCGTCCCGGTCGACCCGGGTGTTGCTCGCGATGGTGCGTGCCATGCCTCGGTTCTACCAGGCGGGCCGGGCGCGCCTCACCGCGGACGGCCGGCGCCGCGGCGCGGCGAGACCTGCTCCGGCACGCGCGGCCGCACGCTGGCCCGCCAGGCGCGGCCGTTCGCGTAGATCACCCGGAAGCCGAGGTACGAGGCGAGCGGCGCCCAGTGGGCCGAGCCCATCCGCAGTTCGGCGGCGTTGTGCCGCTGCCCGTTGGCCAGCACGTCGAGCAGCACCGTCTCGAACGCAGCCGACTCGACCCAGTCCACCTCGCGGGTGAAGCCGCAGACCAGCGCGGCCCCGGTGACGTCGAGGAAGTCGCGCAGCGCGGCGTCGGAGGCGCGCAGCACCGAGCAGCTGCCGAAGTAGAGGCGGCGGCCCTCGCAGCGGCCGGCCATCCGCTCGGCGACGTCGGCCAGCTCGACCGAGTCCCAGTCGGTGAGGCAGAGCCGGCTCGGTTCGCCGTGCATGGCGAAGAATCCGACCCGGAAGTCGGCGTACTGCTTGAGCAGCCAGCGGTCGAGGAAGTAGAAGAGCTCGTCGCGGGTGGCGGCGTCCTTGTGGATGAAACGGATCCGGCCCAGCCGTTCGAGCAGTTCGAGGGTGGGCAGGACGGAACCGCGCTCGTTGAGGTCCCGGTGCCACTGCCCCTCGACGCAGAAGACGCCACCTCGCGCCAACGCCCACCTCCCCCGCCTCGGAGGCAGACGTTACCGGGCGGCGGGGGCGAGGGGACATCACCCTCGGTGGGGGCTGTTGACGGGTTCCGTCACGGACACGCGGTTCCGGGCAGCAATGGGTGTTTCACAATCACCGCAATCCGCAGCTAATACCCAGCCGCGGTCCAATGCGAGAGCAATTCCGGTTATCTGCTACGAATCGCCAGGAGTGCTGCGACGGTGGAAGTACGGGACTTACCGGTCGATGTCCCGGCACAACCCCCCATCACTCTCCACTCGGAGGAACGCAGTGCGCATCAACATGCTCAAGCGGGCCATGGTCGCGGCCGCGCTGGCCCTGCCCGGGGCCGCGGTCGCCACGGTCGTCGCCGCGCCGGCGGCCCACGCCGACGGCTGCTACACCTGGCCCCGGAACCTCTACCAGGGGCGGTCCGGGGAGGACGTCCGGCAACTCCAGATCCGCGTGGCGGGCTGGGCCGCGTACCGGGACATCGTCCGTGTCGACGGCATCTACGGGCCCGAGACGGCGGCCGCCGTCCGCCGCTTCCAGTCCGCGTACGGGCTCCCCGCCGACGGCGTCGCCGGCCCGCGGACCTTCGCCAAGATCTACGACCTCCAGGACGACGACTGCACCCCGAAGCACTTCAGCTACACCGAACTCGACAACGGCTGCGGCAAGGGCGGGTGGAGCGGGGGCCCGCTCTCGTCGACCGCGACCCGGGAGAACGCGGTACGCACCATGTGGAAGCTGGAGGCGCTGCGGCGCAGCCTCGGCGACACGCCGCTCTACGTCACCAGCGGCTTCCGCAGCATCGCCTGCAACCAGGAGGTCGGCGGGGCCGCGGACAGCCAGCACCTCTACGGCACCGCGGCCGACGTGCTGTCCCGCAGCAGGACGCTCTGCCAGGTGGCCCAGTCGGCCCGCAGCCACGGCTTCAGCGGCCTCCTGGGCCCGGGCTACCCCGGGCACAGCGACCACGTCCACGTGGACTCGCGCCGGGAGAACAACCAGGACCAGTCGGCGAACGGCACCACCTGGTCCGTCCCGGACTGCGGGGTGAGCTGAGCGACACCGACGGCGGCCCGACGCGGGGGTGGGGGCTCCCCGCGCCCGGGCCGCCGCCGGCGGCCCCGGTGCCGCTGCGACCCGGAACGGTCGTCAGCTCGCCCGGGGCCAGCGCGGCCGGGTGGCGGGGGGCGCCACGGGCCGGCCGGTGCCGCCGGGCCGGAGAGCGGGCCGCACCGGAGGTGCGGCGACCCGGCCGGCCGGGCCGCGCGGGGACTGCGGCGCCGTCGGCCGGCCGGCCGACGGCCCGGACAGCACGAACGGGAAGGGCACGTGCACGAACGGGTTCCCGTGGCGCACCAGCGCGTCGATCTGACGCTCGTTGAGGCCGTGGATCTCCAGCACCCGCCGCCCCCACCGGTGCAGCCGGCAGGGGTACGCGGACCCGTCGTTGCGGCACTTCGGTCCGGCGGGCCACTCCTCGGCGGCGTGCACCACCACCGCCCGGACCGCGAGGCGGACGTCCTCGGGGGTCAGCGGCGCCGGCACCGGCACCTCACCCAGGATCTGATCGATGGGATCCGTCGACTGCTCACCAACTCGCACGGCAGGCCTCCCGCAGCTCGGCAGCGGTGCGGCGGACCGGCCGCACCACATCCTCGACCACTGGTACGGCCCCGCGCCGGCAGTAGTTCAATCCCGCCCGGCGGTCACACCAACCCGGCGTCCTGCACCAGCAGCGCCACCTGCACCCGGTTGTTCAGATCGAGCTTCGTGAGCAGGCGCGACACGTACGCCTTCACGGTCGCCACGCTCATGAACAGCTCCGCGGAGATCTCCGCGTTGCTCCGGCCCTGCCCGAGCGCCACGGCGACCTCCCGCTCCCGTTCGGTCAGGTCGTCGAGCAGCCGCAGCGCCCGCTCCCGCCGGGGGTCCGGCGACCGGGCGGGCACCGGCGCGGTCACGTGCGCGATGAGCTTGCGGGTGACCGCCGGGGACAGGGTCGCCTCGCCGGCCGCGACCCGGCGCACCGCCGCCACGATCTCGGCGGGCGGGGTGTCCTTGAGCAGGAAGCCGCTGGCCCCGGCGCGCAGCGCCCGCAGCACCTGCTCGTCGGCGTCGAAGGTGGTCAGCACCAGCACCTCGGGCGGGTCCGGCGCGGCCCGCAGCGCCTCGGTGGCGGCCAGCCCGTCGACGCGGGGCATCCGGATGTCCATGAGCACCACGTCCGGGGCGTACGCGGCGACCGCGGCGGGCACCTCCGCGCCGTCGGTGGCCTCGCCGACCACCCGCACGTCCGGCATCCCGCCGAGGATCATCGACAGCGCGGCCCGGACCAGCGCGTCGTCGTCGACGATCAGCACCCGGACCGGCGGCTCGGCGGTCACGCGGGCGCCCAGGGCAGCCAGGCGGTGAGCCGGAAGTCGCCGCCGGCGTCCCGCCCGTGGTCGAGCCGGCCGCCGGCCAGGCTGACCCGTTCCGCGACACCCACCAGCCCGGTCCCGGTGCCGGGGATCGGCGAGCCGGCCTCGCCGACCGGCCACGGGTTACGGATCTCCACGGCCAGGCCGTCGCCGGGGCCGCCGGCCAGCCGGACGGTCACCACCGCCCCGGGCGCGTGCTTGCGGGCGTTGGTGAGCCCCTCCTGCACGATCCGGTACGCGCTGCGCCCGACCGCCGCCGGCACCGCCGCCCGGTCGGCGACCTCGTCCACCACGCTGACCCGTACGCCGGCGGTCCGGGACTCGGCGACCAGGGCGGGGACGTCGCCCAGGGTGGGTTGCGGGCGCTCGGGGGTGGCCTCGACGGACGGCTCGGCGCGGAGCACGCCGATCACCTCGCGCAGGTCCTGCAGAGCGGCGTGCGCGCTGGCCCGGATCACGCCGGCCGCCCGGGCGACCTCCTCGGGGGGCGCGTCCGGGCGGAACTCCAGGGCGCCGGCGTGCAGGCTGAGCAGGGAGATCCGGTGCGCGAGCACATCGTGCATCTCCCGGGCGATCCGGGTGCGTTCGAGCTGGCGGGCCTGCTCCAGCCGGAGCTGCTGCTCGGCCTCGGCCCGCTCGGCCCGGTCGCGCAGCGACAGCACGAGCTGGCGGCGGGCCCGGACGAACAGCGCCCAGGCCACCGTCCCGCCGATGAAGAGCAGGGTCCAGGCCACGGCCGCCCAGAACGGCAGCACCGGGTCGGGGCGGATCGCCAGGTAGAGCGGCGTCGTCAGGAGGTGCCAGCCGACCAGCGCCAGCGCGACCGCGAGCCGCTGGTGCACCACGAGCGTGAACAGGATGATCAGCAGCGCGATCCCGGCGGTGACCGAGAAGAGGGCCAGCGGCGCGGCGGCCACGGCCAGCCCGACCGGCCAGCGCCGGCGCAGCCAGAGGGCCGCGCTGACCAGCAACCCGATGGCTAGGTCCAGCTGGTTCAGCCAGCCCGGCCCGAGGTTCAGCGCGAATTCCGGCTCGGGCCGCAGCGAGTCGGCGTAGGAGAGCAGCACCCAGATCACCGAGAACAGGAACGCCAGGCTGTCGACCAGCCAGTCCCGGGGCGTCCGCCGGGGCACCCGGGCGGTGGGTGCCAGGGATCCCGGCAGCAGCCAGGGGTGGTCGGGCACGACGGCGCTGCTCATCCACCCATGCTAGGAAGCCCGTCGCGGCCCCGACCAGCTACCAAAGTCGACGCCTGCGGGTAGACCGAGGTATCGACGGCTCCCGACCGCCGGCCGCAGCGGGCGACCGGGTGGCCCCGGCAGGCTCGACGGCATGATCGAAGTCGACCACCTCACCAAGCGGTACGGCCCGCACACCGCCGTCGAGGATGTCTCGTTCCGCTGCGAACCGGGCACGGTGACCGGTTTCCTCGGCCCGAACGGCGCCGGCAAGTCCACCACCATGCGGATGATCTGCGGGATGACGCCGCCCAGCGCGGGCGGCGCCACGGTCGCCGGGCGGCCCTACCGGGAGCTGCCCAACCCGGGTCGGGAGATCGGGGTCCTGCTCGACGCCTCCGCCCAGCACGCCGGGCGGACCGGCCGGGAGGCGCTGACCCTGGCCGCCCGGACCATGGGCGTGGAGCGCGGGCAGGTCGCCGCGACGCTGGACCTGGTCGGGCTGAACGAGACGGCGGCGCGGCGGCGGGTCGGGGCGTACTCCCTGGGCATGCGGCAGCGGCTCGGCCTGGCGCTGGCGCTGCTGGGTGACCCCCGGGTGCTGATCCTCGACGAGCCGGCCAACGGCCTGGACCCGGAGGGCATCTTCTGGATGCGCGGCCTGCTGCGCGACTTCGCCGACCGGGGCGGCACCGTGCTGCTCTCCTCGCACCTGCTGCGCGAGGTGGAGGCGGTGGCCGACCGGCTCGTGGTGATCGGCGCCGGGCGGATCGTCGCCCAGGGCGGCAAGGACGAGCTGCTGGCCGGGGCCGGCACCCTGGTCCGCGCCCGGGACCAGCACGCCCTGCGGCTGACCCTGGACCGGGCCGGCCTGCCGGCGACCGCCGGCACCGACGGCGGCTACGTCGTCCGGGCGGAGCCGGAGTCGGTCGGCCAGGCGGCGGCGGACGCCGGGCTGGTCCTCACCGAGCTGCGCCCGGCCGGCAGTGGCGGACTCGAACAGCTCTTCCTCACCCTCACCGCCGGCGCGTCCACGAAGGAGGCCGTCCGATGACCGCCGTCACCGCCCCCGCCCCCACCCTGCGGGGTGCCACCGCCGCCGGGCCCTCGCTGGCCCGGCTGACCGCGGTGGAGCTGCGCAAGCTCGCCGACACCCGGGCCGGACGCTGGCTCCTGATCACCATCGGGCTGGTCGCGGCCGTCATCGTGACGGTGCAGATCTTCGTGGTGCAGGACGCGGAGCAGACGTTCACCGCCTTCTTCACCCCGTCGCTGTTCCCGGTCGGGCTGCTCCTGCCGGTGCTCGGCATCCTCTCCATCACGGCGGAGTGGTCCCAGCGCACCGCGCTGACCACCTTCGCGCTGGTGCCCCGCCGGGAGCGGGTGGTCACCGCGAAGCTCGCCGCGGTGGTGCTGGCCGCGCTGGCCTCGGTGCTGGTCAGCCTGGCCGTGGCGGCCGCCGGCACGCTGGCCGCCCGGGCCACCGGCGGCGCCGGGACCTGGACCTTCGACTGGCACCTGCTGCCGTACGCGGCGGTGTTCCAGGTGGCGAACGTGCTGATGGGCGCGGGCTTCGGCCTGCTGCTGCTGAACACCCCGCTGGCGATCGTCACCTACCTCCTGCTGCCGACCGTGTGGAGCGTCCTCGCCGCGATGATCCGGGCGCTGCGCGAGCCGGCGCGGTGGCTGGACACCTCGGTCACCATGGAACCCCTGCTCACCCCCGACATGACCGCCGGGCAGTGGGGCCGGCTCGGGGTGTCGCTGGCCGTCTGGCTGCTCCTCCCGCTGGTCGCCGGGCTGGTCCGCACGCTGCGGCGGGAGGTGTCCTGACCGTGGCGGCGCGGGGGTCCGGCGAGTCCGTCGTGGTCAGCGGCGGCGCCGGCGAGCTGGTGCTCATGTGGGCCGGGTTCCCGCTGCTGGGGGCGGGGCTCGGCGCGGCGCTGACCGCCGCGTCCGGCTGGGTGGCCGGCCTGCCCTGGTTCCCCTTCCAGGGCTGGTTCGCGCTGCTGCACCGGTGGCCGCCGGAGCGGTCGTACCCGGTGGGGGCGGGGGTGGTCGCGCTGGCCGGCCTGGTGCTCGCGGTGCTCGGCACCCGCGAGCGGCTGACCGTGACGGTCGGGCGCACGTCGGTCCGGCTGCACCGCGACGGCCACGGCCGGGACGTGGCCCGATCCGGGGTCACCGGGGTGTTCCACGACGGGAAGGCGCTGGTGCTGCTGGACGCCGGCGGCGGCGAGCTGGCCCGGGAGCCGTCCGACCTGGGCGCGGAACGGCTGCGCGCGGCGTTCACCGGGCAGGGCTGGCCCTGGGTCGAGCAGGACCCGTACGGGACGGCGTACCGGCGGTGGGTCGAGGGCCTGCCGGGGCTGCCGGCCGGGGCGGACGCGCTGCTGCGGGCCCGGCAGCGGGCGGTCGACGCCGGGCGGGGCGGCGAGGCGGCTGAGCTGCGCGATGAGCTGGCCCGGCTCGGCGTGGTGGTCCGGGACGAGCGCAAGCGGCAGTACTGGCGGCTGGTCCCCGGTCCGCCGGACCGGGACGGCGCGCGGCGGTAGCGTCGGCCGTGGGACCACCGAGGGCGGGAGGGCGCGATGACCGAGCGGCAGCCGTACCGCGTGGTGGCCCGTCACCCGGGGTTCGAGCTGCGCCGCTACCCGGCCCACCTGGTCGCCGAAGTCCGCGTCGCCGGGTCGTTCGAGTCCGCCGGCAGCGCGGCGTTCCGGCCGCTGGCCCGGTACCTCTCCGGGGCGAACAGGTCCCGCCGGGCCCTCCCGGTGGCCGCCCCCGCCGGGCCGGGGCCGGCCGGCTCGGAGCGGATCGCCATGACGGTCCCCGTGCTGCAGATCGAGGGCGACCGGCCGGGAAGCTGGCTGGTGCAGTTCGTGATGCCGGCGGCCTTCACCCCGGCCACGCTGCCCGAGCCGGCGGACCCGCTGGTCACCACCCGGGAGATCCCGGCGCAGCTCGCGGCGGCGATGCGGTTCTCCGGGCGGTGGACCGCGCGGACGTTCGAGCGGCGGGCCACCGCGCTCGGTCGGGCGGTCACCGCCGCCGGCCTGAGCCCGACCGGCGCCGTCCGGTACGCCCGCTTCGACCCGCCGTGGAGACCCTGGTTCCTGCGGCGTAACGAGGTCGTGCTCCCGGTCGCCGATTAGGCGGCGGCCGGCACGGCCGCCGGGCCACCCCTAGACTCGGTGACCCCGCTGCCTGCCGGATGGGAGACCCCGTGCGCCGCTGGTCCGCCGCCCTGGTCCTGGTGCTGCTGCTCGCCGGCTGCGGCGGCGGCGTCGAGACGACAGTCATGCCGGCCTGGGAGAGCCCCTCGCCGACCGCGCCCGCCCCGCTCACCGCCAGGGAGGCGAAGGGCCGGTACCTGGCCGTCGTGGCGCCGTACAACACGGCGCTGGAGGAACTGGAGGCGGCGCTGAAGGCCGGCCGGCCGTGGCGGACCGTGCGGGGCCTGGCGCGGACGGTCGCCAGCACCAACGCCGCCCACGCCGAGCAGCTCCGCGCCACCGTCTGGCCGGCGAAGGCACAGGCCCCGGTCGCCGCGCTGCTCAAGGAGAACGAGGTGGCGCTGCGGCACTGGCAGCTCGCGGCCGAGGCCGGCAGCGCCGCGGTGCTGATGCGGGAGATCCGCGCCGCCGCCGCGCACGACGGCGGCACGCAGGCCGACCGGGTACGCGTCGCCCTCGGCCTGCCGCTCTACCGCGACTCCTGACCCCGGTGCGATGAGCGACCCCGCGATCGCGCCATGTGGCGAGGGCGGGCGGCGCCGGAGGATCGGTTCCGGCCGCGGAGACCCCTGATCTCCGCGCCCACCGACCCGAGGAGGGCACCATGACCGACCAACCCGTACCGCAGCCGGTACGCGCGGGCGCGGGCGGGCCGGACGCCGGCCCGCGCAACGTGGCCGTCGACCGGCAGAACCCGGACCTGCTCACCCCGCCGGCCACCGACTCGGGCACCGTGCCCAACCTCCGGTTCTCGTTCTCCAACGCGCACACCCGGATCGAGCGGGGCGGCTGGACCCGTGAGGTGACCCAGCGCGAGCTGCCGATCGCCACCGAACTGGCCGGCGTCGACATGGCGCTGGAGCCCGGGGCGTACCGGGAGCTGCACTGGCACAAGGAGGCCGAGTGGGCGTACGTGCTCAACGGCAGCTGCCGCATCGGCGCCGTGGACCAGGAGGGGCGCAACTTCCTCGACGACGTGCGGCAGGGCGACCTGTGGTTCTTCCCCAAGGGCATCCCGCACCACATCCAGGCGCTCGGCGAGGGGGTGGAGTTCCTGCTGGTCTTCGACGACGGCAGCTTCTCCGAGAACAGCACCTTCCTGATGAGCGACTTCTTCGCGCGTACCCCGAAGAGCGTGCTGGCCAAGAACTTCGGCTGGAACGTCGACCAGCTCACCGACCTGCCGGAGAAGGAGAAGTACATCTTCCCCGGCGAGGTGCCGCCGCCCCTGGAGCAGGACCGGGTGATCAGCCCCACCGGCGACGTGCCCCGCACCTTCAAGCACCGGTTGCACGCCCAGGCCCCGCAGCGTTTCGCCGGCGGCACCGTCCGCATCGCGGACTCCACCAACTTCGCGGCGTCGACGGCGATCTGCGCGGCGCTCGTGGAGATCGAACCGGGCGGCCTGCGCGAGCTGCACTGGCACCCGACCGACGACGAGTGGCAGTACTGGATCTCCGGGCGCGGCCGGATGGGGGTGTTCGCCAGCTCCGGCGTCGCCCGCACCTTCGACTTCCAGGCCGGTGACGTCGGCTACGTGCCGTTCGCCTACGGCCACTGGATCGAGAACCTGGGCGACGAGCCGCTGGTGTTCCTGGAGATGTTCCGCAAGCCCCGGTTCGAGGACATCTCGCTGGCCCAGTGGATGGCCAACATGCCGGCCGAGGTGATCGCCGACACCATCAACCTGCCCCGCGGGATGATCGAGGCGCTGCCGAGGGAGAAGCGGCCGGTGGTGCGCTGACCGGCCGCGCGTCCCACAGCCGGGCGAGCTGCACCCGGTTGCGGATGCCGAGCTTGGCGTAGATGGCGCGCAGGTGCGTGTCGACGGTGTGGAAGGACAGGTACAACCGGCCCGCCACCTGCTGTTTCGTGGCGCCGGCCGCGAGCAGTTCGGCGATGCCGGCCTCCCGGGCGGTCAGCGCCGCGAGCCCGTGCCCGGGCGGGCCGGGCGCCGGGCGGCGGCGGGTCGCGGCGAGCCGACGGTCCCACCGCTCGGCCCGCTCCTGGTCGCCGGTCGCGCCGAGGCGCCCGTACCGGGCGGCGGCCTCCTGCGCGGCGGGCCGGGCCTCGGCCAGCCGCACCCGGGGCGAGCGGGCGAGGTCCAGCAGCGCGTCGGCCAGCGCCGGGCCGGCACCGGTGGCCCGCAGCGCCCGCACGGCCGCCCGCAGCGCCGACGGGTCCCGGCGGACCAGCGCGTCGGCGTGCCCGGCCAGCCCCTGCCAGAGGGGTACGGGGGTCCGCTCGGCCACCGCCGCGAGGCGGTCGGCGACGGCCCGCGCCCGGTTGGCGTCGCCGAGCAGCAGCAGGGCGCGGACCAGCCGGGGACCGTGCTGGGCGACCAGCAGCAGCGGGCGTACCGACCGGGCCGCGTCGGCGGCGGCGGCCCGGATCAGCCCGGGATGGCGTAGCGGCTCGGGGTCGGCGGCCGCGGCACAGCGCAGCAGCGCCCACGGCATCCGGTCGGGCCAGGGGTGCTCGGGCAGCTCCCGGTCGAGCACGGCCCGGGCCGCCGCCGGCCGGCCGAGCCGGTACGCGACCTCGACGACGACCGAGAGCAGGGCGGCGCGGGTCTCGTCGGTCAGCGGGCCGGGTGGCCGGTCCAGCGCCAGCCGGGCCTGCGCCCCGGCCTCCGGCAGCTCCCCCACGCCCAGCATCCGCAGGCAGGACAGCGCGAGCACGGCCGGGGTGCCGGAGGCGGGCAGGTCGTCGTGCGCCGCCCGGATCGCGGTGGCCGCGTCCGGGTACTCGCCGAGGGCGAGCCGCACGGCGATCCGCTCGGCGCGGACGGCGGCGGCCTCGGCGCGCAGGGCCGGCCGGCCCGGGTCCACGCCGGCCAGCACGTGGCGGGCACCGGGCACCGCGCCGAGGGCGAGCGCCCGCGCGGCCCGGGCGAGCGCCAGCCGTACGCCGGCCCGGGCGGACGGGTGCGCCGCCTGCGCCCGGCCGGCCTCGCGGAGCAGGGCGTCGGCGCGCGGGTGACCGGCCCGGGCGGCCACGCCGGCCGCCGTGGCGGCGAGCCAGGCGTGGTGTTCGGGTCCGGCCAGGCGGCGGGCCCGGTCGAGCTGGTCGAGCGCGACCGAGGGCCGGCGGCCGGCCTGCCAGGACCCGAGCCGGCCGAGCAGCAGCCCGCGGTCCGGCGCGCCGGCGCGGTCGGCGGCGAGTTCGGCGGCGAGCAGGTCGGCGGCCTCGTCGCCGCGCCCGGCCAGGACGAGCAGGTCGCCCGCCGTGAGCAGCCACCGGGTCCGCGTCCCGGCGTCGGCGCCGGGGAGCACGGCGAGCAGCAGGTCCGCCCCGGCGGACGGGTCGACCGCGGCGTCGGCGACGAGCCGGTCGACCCGCCCGGGATCGACCTCGCCGGTGGCGCGGACCGCCGCCAGCAGGTGCCCGACGGCGCGGCCCGGATCGGCGCCGGCCAGCACCTCGGCCGCCCTCCGGTGCAGGTGGCCCAGGAGGGACGGCGGCAGGGCGTCGGCCTGCTCGCGGAGCAGCCGGCCGGCGGTCAGCCCGCCGCCGGTGTCGGCGAGCAGCCCGCGGGCGGTCAGCGCGGCCACCGCGTCGGCGACCTCCGGTTCGGGCCGGCCGGTCAGCCGCGCGAGCTGCGGCAGCCGGCACGGTCCGGGCGCGAGCGCGGCGGCCCGGGCCACCGCCCGCTCGACGGCGGTCGACGGTGGAGCATCGCGCGGCGCCACCGGCGTCGGTTCGGTCATCCGGCACCCCCTCGGCGCGGGCCCGCCGCGGGCCGGCGGGTCGGGTCCCGCCGAATCAACCACGAGCCGGGCGCGGGTGAAGGGTGTTCATGTGAAAGACGCTCGGGATGGTGACCCGGTCCGGACGGCGTCGGGCCCGCGCCGAGGTGCGGCGCGGGCCCGAACGGGAGGGTGGAGCTACTTGCCGTTGCCCGTGTTCCTCACCCGGAACGTGTAGTCCGCGTCCAGGTAGGTGAGGTCACCGGTCGGCAGGTTGGAGATCAGGACGGCGAAGTCGTCCTGGTTGCCGTTGGCGCACTTCGTCTTCAGGCCGCCGGCGGTGAACTGGTCGCCGGTGGACCGGTAGACCCAGTTGCCGGCGCCGTCGGTGGTCTCCCCCGCCGAGGTGACGCCCGGCGTGAGGTCGCAGTGGCTGACCACCTGGACCGTCCAGTTGTTGTTCTGCACGCCGTCGGTGGTGATCCAGTTGCCCGCCGCGGAGGTGAGGTTCGCCGCGGCCCCGTTGACCCGGACGTCATCGACGAACCAGCCGGTGTCCATGTACGCGGCGTCGGTGGAGTAGCTGAACCGCACGTCCGTGGTGCCGGCCGGCAGGTCGGCGGTGAGGTGCTGGTAGACCGGGTCGTCGACGAAGTACTCGCCGCCGGAGGTGCCGGTCAGGCCGTTGCCCTCCTCGTTGTTGCCGTGCGGATCGTCGTCGGTGGTGACGACCTGACCGGCGTCGTCGCGCAGGGGCACGGTCACCCAGGTGCCGCCGACGAGGGCCTCGACGAAGCCGTAGTCCCAGCCCTCCTCGATGAAGTGCCAGCTCCAGAAGTCCAGCGAGGTGACCGCGCCGGAGGTGGTCACGTCGAGGATGTTGTCGTCCTGGCTCTCGTAGCCGGCGTACCAGTGCGTCGTGCCGGTGTGCGGCGCGATCACCGTCTCGTCGTCGCCGTCGAAGGCCACCGATACGGTCGGGCCGGGGTTGCGGAACCGCTCGACCGACATGCCGAACGGCACGGCGGTGGTGTCCGGGCGGTTCTTCAGCCGCGCCCACTTGGCCTCGGGGGTGGCGCCCTGGTAGCTGCCCCGGCCACCCCAGAAGACGTCGTCGGCGATGTCGATCGTCCACGAGGTGTCGGCCGGGTCGCCGAAGTTGAACGCCTTGATGTCGTAGATCGGCGAGTCCTCGTCGTCCAGGTAGACCGCCACCGACCAGTCGCGGAACAGGTCGGCCGCGCTGCGCAGGTGCGCGCCCGTCGCCGCGTTGAACGAGTCGATGGCGTTCTGCACGCCGGTCATGCCGTCGGCCTGCTCCTCGAAGATCGTCTTGATGAGCAGGTCACCGGCCCTGCCGTCGTACTGCTTGTCCGGGGTGTAGGTGCCGTCGCCGTTGCCGCCCGCCTGCTCCCAGAGGTACTGGAAGTAGGTGAACGCCGCCCCGTAGTTCGCGAGGCTGCCGCCCCACCGGGTCAGCGAGGTCTCCTCGTACAGGACCTGGTGGTTGGTCAGGTGCGAGCCGCCGGCGTCCAGGCCGTTGAGGAAGATGGCGAAGTCCGCCAGGCCCTCGTCGACCCAGGACAGCTCGCCCGGGTCGCTGTAGTTGTGCAGGAGGTGCTGCAGCTCGTGCGCCACCGTGCCCTCGTACAGCTCCGGGCGGTCGTTGGCCGGGTCGGCGTCCCGCCACGGCGAGTCGTTCGGCCCGACCCGGTTCGCCCAGTCCAGGGCGTCGACCACGATGACGTTCATGCCGTTGCTGTCGATGAAGTCCGGCGCGAAGTAGCCGGCCGTGTACGACGTCTGCGCGCAGTCGTAGTAGGCGTCGTCCTGGATGTTGTAGAGCACCATGACCAGCGAGTCGCTGGCCGGCTCGTCCGGGTCGGCCGCGTCCATCGGCCCGAAGTGCTCCTCGTCCACGGCGACGATCTGGTCGGCGAGCTTGTCGCCGACGTAGTCGATCTGCGCCTGGGTGAGCGCGAACTGCGCCGCGGTGGCCGTGGCGCAGGGGGTGAACGCGTCGCCCGGGTTGTGGTCGAACTGCGGGTCGAGGCTGGCCACGCCGGCCGGCGCGGTGCCGTCGAGCGGGGTGCCCTCCGGGACGTAGATGTAGACCGGGGTGCCGTCCGGTGTCGTGTTGGCGTAGACCCGGGTGAAGTCCTGGTTGTAGGTGCCGCCCGCCGCGCTGTCGTTGATCGGCAGCGTGATCGTCGGTTCGCCGGGAAGGTTCTCGTGGTCGTTGGCCTGGGCCGGGGCCGAGACCGTGAAGGCGAGCGCTGTCACGCCCGCCACCGCGGCCGCGATCCGGCTCGGTCGTCGCATTCGCACGTGGTGCCTCCTGCCGTGAGGCGGTGATCAGCTCCGGCCACCGCCGTCGGGTGTGCAGTTGCCCCGTCGGTGCCGCCGAAGCGGTAGCTGACCAGGGGAATTTTGTTCTCAGGCAACCACTTGCGACGGGGGCGGGGAGGGGGCCGGAGGTCACAAATTCGTCACGAACGCGAGTCGCCTGACCGTACGTGCGACCCCCGCCAGCGGCCGGCCGATCCGGGTCGGCGGATCGGCCGAGGGGCCGGCGTCCGCCCGGCCTTCCACAGTGTCCCGACCGGGCCGGAGCCACCACCGTTCGGGTCTTCGGGCCCAGGCACGCTCTAGGCTTGGTCGTCGAGTGACGCCGGCGCGAGGAGGCCCCATGACCCGCTACGCCGCCCTGCTGCGGGGCGTCAACGTCGGCACCACGCGGCTCGCCATGGCCGACCTGCGCCGCCTCGTGGGCGACCTGGGGCACGAGGACGTCAAGACCTACCTGCAGAGCGGCAACGTCGTCTTCAGCAGTCCGCCCACGACGGACGAGATCCTGGCCGAGGGCATCGCGCGGAAGCTCGCCGACGAGCTGGACCTGCGCGTGCCGGTGCTGGTGCGCAGCGGCGACGAACTGGCGGCGGTCGTGGCGGCCAGCCCGTACGCCGGACAGCAGGACGACCCGACGCGGGTGCTGGTGGCCTTCCTCTCGGCCGCGCCGAGTCCGGCCAGGGTCAAGGAGCTGGCGGCGCCGGCCGGGGAGAACCTGGAGTTCACGGTCGACGGGCGCGAGGTGCACCTGCACTTCCCCGACGGTGGCTACGGGCGGACGAAGTTCACCAACGCCCACCTGGAGAAGAAGCTGGGCGTGGTGGCGACCACCCGGAACTGGAAGTCGGTGCTGGCCCTGCGCGACCTGACCGCCGGCTGAGCGGAGGGACCGGCCCCCGTGGCCCGGCCCCTCCGCGACCGATCCTCAGAAGTGGTACGCCGTGTGGTACTCCGGCACCAGCACGCGGCTGCGCGGCGACACCTTCCGCACCGCGGCGATCAGGTCGTCGAGGCGCTTGCGGTCGTTCGGCGCCACCGTCGGCGGGTTGGTCAGCGGCGTCTCGAAGTTGTCCCAGTGCACCGGCACCACGACCTTCGGATAATCGAGGGCGGCCATCAGCCGGGGCACGTAGTCGGCCGTGGCGGTGGTCGCGGCGGAGGCCACCATCGCCACGTCGGGAGCCAGGCCGACCAGGTTGCGCTCGGCGAAATCGCTGGCCCCCATGAAGAACACCGACGGGCCGCCGTCGACGCGGATCTGGTACGCCAGGGTGTCCCCCTCGGGCAGCTCGGAGATCGTCTCCGGTTTCGGCGGCCGGCTGACCCGCACCCCCGGGAAGGCCATCGACCAGGCGCCGTTGCGGCTGTGCAGCGAGCTGACCACCTCGACCGTGTACGCGCCGAAGTCGAGCACCTCGCCGCCCCGGACCGGCGCGAGCTGCCCGCTCGGCAGCCCGTACGCCAGCCCGAGGTGGTAGGCGGTCAGCGTGCCGACGACCCGCGCGCCCGTCCGCCCGGCGATGTGCGGGACGTCGTTGAAGTGGTCCCAGTGGGTGTGCGTGACCAGGATGTTCTCGGCCCGGTCCACCAGCCGGTCGACGACGGCGGCGTCCACCTTCAGCGGGGTGTTCTCGTTGAACGCGCCCGTGAACAGGCCGGTGTCGTAGCGGCTCAGGTACGGGTCGACAAGCACCGTGCGGTCGCCGATGTCGATCCGCCAGCCGGAGGTACCCCACCAGCGGAAGCTGACCGCGCCGGAGCGCCGGGTCCCGGCGGCGGCGACCGGGGCGGCCGTGGCGGCCTGCGCCGGCGCGGCGGATGCGCCGGCGACCAGGCCAGCGGTGGACACGGCGGCGGTGCCGACGGCGGCATCGCGCAGGAAGCGGCGGCGGTCGTAGGGGCGTGTGTCGAGCATGAGGCGTCCTCCCCGGCGGGACAGGTTGATCGGTCCGTCCACCCCACCACCGGCCGCCGGGCGGTGTCCAAGATCGTCCGGCGGAAGGTGCGATACGCGTTCGGATATCGGACCAGGTCGCGGCCGTCGGCGCGGACCGGCCCCGGCCGGATATTCAGCCGGCGCGCAACGCCTCGACGGCGGCCCGGGCGGCCTCGCCCATGGCCAGGTCCACGTCGATCCGGCGGGTGCTGAGCCGCTCGGTGCGGGCGAGGACCGCGACCGCGTACCGGCCGCCGTCGGGATACTCGACGACCCCGGCCTCCAGGTGCAGGCCGGGCAGGGTGCCGGTCTTCCCGGCGACCCGGACGCCGGGCGGGAAGCCGGCGGCGAGCCGGGTCCAGAAGAGCTGCCGGGCCATCAGCTCGCGGACCATCGCGCAGGCGGCCGGCGGCCCCGCCTCGTCCCGCCAGACGAGGCCGAGCAGCCGGGTCAGCTCCCGGGCCGTGCTGGAGGTGGTGTGCTCCGGGTCGAAGACCCGCATGGCCCGGACCCGTTCCGGCGGCAGGGTGGGGAAGATCCGGGCGAAGTCGGCCTCGGTGCGGGCCCCCACGTCGGCGAGCATCGTCTCGACCAGCTGCCGGGGGCCGCCGACGATCCGGGTACGCGGCAGGCCCAGCTCGGCGGCGAGCATCGGCAGGACGTCCGGGCCGACCCGGCGCAGCAGCAGGTCGGCGGCGGTGTTGTCGCTCACCGACATGGCGAAGTAGGCCAGGTCGCGCAGGGACACCTCGACGTCGTCGGCGCAGCCGGCCACGCCCCAGCCGCCGAGCCGGTCGGCCGCGCCGACCAGCACCCGCTCGACCGGGTCGAGCTGGCCGGCGACGGCCTGCCGGGCGAACTCCAGCACCAGCAGGATCTTGAACACGGAGGCGATGACCACCTGCTCGTCCGCCCGCAGCGCCACCTCCCGCCCCGGCACGTCGACGTCCTCGACGTGCAGGCAGCCGCTGATCCCGGCCCGCCCGAAGATCTCCTCGATCCGCTCCCCGCTCACCCCGACACGCTAACCAGCGGCGACCGGGGCGGGCGTAGGGTGCCCGTCGTGGACCTGCTGCGACACCTGCGGCACTTCGTGGTGGTGGCCCGGGAGCTGCACTTCGGGCGGGCGGCCGAGGTGCTGGGCATGGCGCAGCCGCCGCTGAGCCAGTCGATCCAGCGGCTGGAACGCGAGCTGGGCGCCACCCTCTTCGACCGGTCGCAGCGCCAGGTCCGGCTCACCACGGCTGGCCAGCTCCTGCTCGGCGAGGCCGACGAGCTGCTCGCCGGGGAGCGCCGGCTGCGCAACCTGGTCGACCAGGTCCGCCGGGGCGCGCTCGGCGTGCTGCGCGCCGGCGTACCCCCGGAGACCCCGGCCGTGACGCTGCGCGCGCTGCTCGACGGGCTCGCCGCGCGGGCCCCCGGACTCGACCTGGACCTGCACGAGCTGACCAGCGCCGAGCAGCGGCGGATGCTGGCCGAGGGGCGGCTCGACGTGGGCCTGCTGCACCACCCGGTGGAGGAGGCCGGGCTGCGCTTCGGCCCCGCCGTGGACGCGCCGGTCGGGGTGCTGCTGCCCCGGGCCGCTCCGGCGGCCCGGGCCCGCGAGGTGCGGCTGGCCGACCTGGCCGGCCTGGACCTGATCACCGCGCCGCCGGCCACCGCGCCCGGCTGGCACGGGCACCTGCTGGCGGTCTGCCGCCGGCACGGCTTCGCGCCGGCCCGGGTCCGGCCCGCCCGCAACCCGGAGTTCCTGTTCGGGCTGCTGCTGGCCGGTGGCGCGGTCGCCCTGGAACCGGAGCCGGTGGCCCGCCGCGAGCCGCGGATCGCCTGGCGGCCGCTGGTCGACGCGCCGCTGGTCAAGCGGACCTCGGCGGCCTGGCCGGCGCGGGCCGGGCACCCCGCCGCCCCGATGTTCGGGCAGCTCGCGGCCGAGGTGCTGGCCGCCGCGGAGCCGCCACCGGCGACCGCGGCGCTCGCCTCGGCCGCCCGGCCCTGGCCGGTGCTGTTCGAGGCCGGTCAGGACCCCGGTGAGCAGCCGCAGACGGGGTGAACTGGCCGATGGCGGCGCAGATCACCCCGACGGCCGCCGTGACGAGCCGGGCCCAGCGGGTAGAGAAGCCTGGTGGCAAGGCCCGGCGCCGCGCGTGGAAGCGTTCCCCCGGGCACCCCGGACGATCGGAGATGAAGCTTCATGGCCCCGAACAGCGTTCCCGACATCTCACTCAACGACGGCAACACCATCCCGCAGCTCGGCTTCGGGGTCTTCCAGATCGAGCCGAAGGACACCGTGCGGGCCGTCAGCACGGCCCTGGAGGTCGGCTACCGGCACATCGACACGGCCGAGATGTACGGCAACGAGGCCGAGGTCGGGCAGGCCGTGCGCACCTCCGGGCTGGACCGCAGCGAGGTCTTCGTCACCAGCAAGCTGAGCAACGCCTTCCACCGCCCGGACGACGCCCGCAAGGCGTTCGAGTCGACCCTCGCCGAGCTGAAGTTCGACTACCTGGACCTGTTCCTGATCCACTGGCCGCTGCCGACCCGCTACGACGGCGACTTCGTGGCGACCTGGCGTGTGCTGGAGGAGCTGCAGCGCGACGGCCGGGTCCGGTCGATCGGCGTCTCCAACTTTCAGGTGGCCCACCTGGAGCGGCTGGCCGCCGAGGCGGAGATCACACCCGCGGTGAACCAGATCGAGGTACACCCCTACTTCGGCAACGAGGACGTGCGCGCCTACGGCAGGGCCCACAACATCCTCACCGAGGCGTGGTCGCCGATCGCGCAGGGCAAGGTGCTGGACGACCCGACCGTCGTCGACATCGCCGAGGAGGTCGGGCGGACCCCGGCCCAGGTGGTGCTGCGCTGGCACGTGCAGCGCGGCGACATCGTCTTCCCGAAGTCGACCACGCCGAGCCGGATCGAGGAGAACTTCCGGATCTTCGACTTCGAGTTGGACGGCGCGACCGTGGACCGGATCAACGGCCTGAACCGGGGCGAGGCGGGCCGGCAGGGGCCGGACCCGGACACCTTCGACTACATCCCGGACTGAGTCGCCACCGCGACCCGGGGCCGGGCCACCGGCCCCGGTCGCGGGCTCAGGAGCCGACCCGCTCGGCGGCCCGGCGGAACGCGGACTGCGTCGGCGACCCCGGCTCGGGGACGTAGACGATCAGCCGCTGGTCGGTCTCCGGCACGTGCAGCACCCGGCACTCGAACTCCAGCGGCCCCAGCTCCGGGTGGGCGACCCGCTTCACCGTCGGGCGCCGCTCCCCCACCTCGTGCTCGGCCCAGAGCGCGGCGAACCGCGGGGAGAGCCCGAGCAGCTCGGTCACCAGCCCGGCCAGGGCCGGGTCGGCCGGGTAGCGGCCGTACGCGGCCCGCAGGTCGGCCACGGTGGTCCGGGCGAAGCGCAGCACCTCCGGGTCGGCCCAGTGCGACTCGGGCACCGTCGCGCCGAACATCCAGCGGACCATGCTCCGCTCGCCGGCCGGCACCGTCGACAGGTCCCCGACGAACCAGGCGGCCAGCCGGTTCCAGGCCAGCACCTCGTATGCGGCGTCGACCAGGTAGGCGGGCGTCTCCGTCATGGCGTCGAGCAGGTGCCGCAGCCCGGCCGGCACCTCCCGGGCCGGGCCGACCGCGTCCGGCGGGCTCTCCCCGGCGACCCGGAACAGGTACGCCCGCTCGTCCCGGCTGAGCAGCAGCGCCCGGGCCAGCGCGGACAGCACCTGCCGGGACGGGTGCGGCCCGCGCCCCTGCTCCAGCCGGATGTAGTAGTCGATGGACATCCCGGCGAGCTGGGCCACCTCCTGGCGGCGCAGGCCCGGCGTGCGGCGGCGTACCCCCTCGGGGAGGCCGACCTCGGCGGGGCGCAACCGGGCGCGGCGGGTGCGCAGGAACCCCGCCAGCTCGTCGCGGCGCAGTGTGCTCATGCCCCCAGCCTGCCGCACGGCCGGCTCCCGAGGCTGGTACCGCCGGTACCAGCCTCGGCGGGCCTCTCCCGCCACCGGGCGCCCGGCGGCAGCCTCGACCGCATGACGACGACGATCGCCCTGGTCACCGGGGCCAACAAGGGAATCGGGCTGGCCACCGCCCGGCAGCTCGGCGCGCGCGGGATGACCGTGCTGGTCGGTGCGCGCGACGCCACGCGGGGCCGGGAGGCCGCGGACAAGCTGCGGGCCGAGGGGGCGGACGCCCGCTCCGTGCCGCTGGAGGTCACCGACGCGGCGTCGGTCGCCGCCGCGGCCGAGCTGGTCGAGCGGGAGTACGGCCGACTGGACGTGCTTGTCAACAACGCCGGCATCATCCGCGCCGACGGCGCCGGGCTGCCCAGCGAGACCACCCTCGACTCGCTGCGCGAGGTGTACGAGACGAACGTGTTCGGCGTGGTCGCGGTGACCAACGCGCTGCTGCCGCTGCTGCGCCGGGCGCCGGCCGCGCGGATCGTCAACGTCTCCAGCGAGGTCGGCTCGATCGCGGTGATGACCGACCCGGAGGGCGCCCTGTTCGCGCTGACCTCGATCCCCTACCCGTCCTCGAAGACCGCGCTGAACATGGTCACCGCCATGTACGCCAAGGAGCTGCGGGACACCCCGATCAAGGTGAACGCCGCCAACCCCGGCTACTGCGCCACCGACCTCAACCACCACAGCGGCTTCCGCACCCCGGAGGAGGGCGCCGAGGTGAGCGTGCACCTGGCCACCCTGCCGGCGGACGGGCCGAGCGGCCTGCTCTGGGGCTACCAGATGGACGCCGGCGGCGGCTACGGGGTGCTCCCCTGGTGAGGTTTGACTTCGCGCGCACTCGAAGGTGGAGGGTGATGGCACCGTTCTGACGGGGAGGAACCCATGCGTTACCGCACCATCGGCACCGACCCGGCCACCCGGCGCGAGGTCAGCGTGCTCAGCCTCGGCGCGATGCTCTTCGGCACCGCCACCGACGAGGCCACCTCGTACGCGATCCTCGACCGGTACGTCGAGGCCGGCGGCACGTTCATCGACACCTCGGACAACTACGCGTTCTGGCAGAACGGGGGCCAGGGCGGGGAGAGCGAGGAGCTGCTCGGCCGCTGGCGGCGCAGCCGCGGGATCGGCGGCGAGGTGGTCATCGCCACCAAGCTCGGCGCCCGCCCCCTCGCCCCGGGCACCAGTTACCTGGACAACGCCGAGGGCCTGTCCGCCAAGGTGATCCGCGAGTCGGCCGAGCGCAGCCGGGAACGGCTCGGGGTGGAGAAGCTCGACCTGCTCTACGCGCACATCGAGGACCGGTCCGTGCCGCTGGAGGAGACGGTCCAGGGCTTCGCGGAGCTGGTGGCCGAGGGCACGGTCGGGCTGCTCGGCGCCAGCAACCACCGCGCCTGGCGGGTGGAGCGGGCCCGCTCGCTCGCCGCCGCGGCCGGCCTGCCCGGGTACGAGGTGCTCCAGTACCACCGCAGCTACCTGCCCCCGCGGCTGGACCTGCCGAGCGACCTGGATCCCGACGGTGACGTCGGCTGGGTCGGCCCGGACCTGGCCAGCTACCTGCGGGCGGAGCCCCAGCTCACCCTGGTGGCGTACTCGCCGCTGCTCAAGGGCGCCTACGCGAAGCCGGAACGGCTCGCCGAGGGGTACGCCCTGCCGAGCACCCCGGCCCGGCTCGCGGCGCTGCGCGCGGTCGCCGACGAGATCGGGGCGACGGTCAACCAGGTGGTGCTCGCCTGGTTGCTGGGCGGGGATGTGCCGGCGATCCCGCTGGTCGGGTTCTCGTCGGTGGCGCAGCTGGAGGAGAGCCTCGCGGCGGTCGACCTGGAGCTGACCCCGGAGCAGCGGAACCGCCTGGACACCGCCCGCTGACGGCGGCCCTGGCCGGGCGTGCCGAGGCACGCCCGGCCAGGGTGCGCCTGCTCAGCCCGCCGGGAACGGGCGCAGCCCGATGTCGACCGTCAGCGTGCCGCCGGCGGGAACGCTGACCCGCTTCGCGCCGGCGGCGTCGGCGACGCCGTCGTGCCAGCCGGCGTAGGGGGCGAACCCGCCCCACTGCCAGTCGACCGTGACGGTCTGCCGGCCGAGCACCCGCGTCTCGTACCGCCCGTCGTAGTCCCACGCCGACCCGACCACCTCACCGGTGGCGGCGTTGTGGAACGTCAGCGCGGCGCTGACCGGGCGCCCCGCGGGGTCGGTCAGCCCGCCGGTCACCAGGGTGCCGCGCTTCAGCGCCGGGCTGTAGGAGGTGCTGCCACCGGCCCGGACGGTGACCGGCTTCGCCTGGCCCCGGACCGGAACCCCGCCCGACCACTGGAGGGCGTGGTCGGTGGTGGAGAACAGGAGCGGCCAGCGGTAGGGGCCGAGCCAGTCGATCCGGTAGGTGCCCTGACCGTCCAGGTAGGTGCCCCAGCTGAGGTGGGACAGGCCCGAGGAGTGGGCGAGGGTGACCTCACCCGAGGTCACCGGCGCGCCGGTGGCGGCGCTTGTCACGGTGCCGGTGATGGTCCCGGCCCGGTCGAGGCGGACCGGCGAGACGGTGACGGTCCGGCCGGCGGCGACGGTGACGGTGCGGGCCCTCGCCGGGTCACCCGTGCCGGCGTCGCGGCCGACCCACTGCGCCCCGTACGGCGAGTCACCCGTCGGACGCACGAACAGGTTCCAGGAGCCGGCCTCGACGGAGTCGAGGCGGAGGCGCCCGGTCCCGTCGGAACAGGCCAGCGGGCCGACGCCCGGCAGCTCGCCGGTGCCGGCCGGCGCGACAGTCGCGCAGGCGCCCGCGACCGGAGCGCCGGTGGCGGCGTCGACCACCCTCGTCTCGATGTGAGCGGCGGGCGTCAGGTCGACAAGCGCGGCGCCGGCGCCGCCCTCGACCACTGTCACCTCGGCGTCGGTGGCCAGGTGGTTGCCGTCCTCCGTGTAGACCCGGATCGTCTGCGGGCCCGGCACGAGCCGGGGAATGGTCAGCTCGGTGTCGTCGCAGGTGCCGCCACGGCCGTCGGCGTACGCGCAGACCCGGGTGATCGGCGCACCCGTGATCGCGTCCCGCGCCCGCACGGTGAGCGGGCTCGGCGTGAGCAGCCGCTCGGTGACGTCCGTCGTGGCCCCCGCGGTCACGCGGAACGCCTGGGCCTGGGCGTAACCGGTCTTTCCGGGCACCCACTGCCGCAGCCCGTCGTCCGGCTGGTCGGGGTCGACGTACGCCGGTGTGATCCTGATCTTGTAATCGTTGGCGGGCACCTCCACGCTGAGCTGCCCGGACTCGTCGAGTTGCAGGAATTCGGAGTGGCTGTCGTCGGTGGCGGCGAGGTCGACGCTGCCCCGGGCGGCGGTGCCGTCGGGCTGGGTGACGGTGAGCCGGAGCAGCCCGACATCCTGCTCCGGTGCGGCGGAGGCGGCGGTGGCCGGTAGTGCGGCGGCCAGCACCGCGACGGTGAACGCGGCGAGAATTCGACGTGCGACGGACACAGGAGGCCCCCTCTCCGGTCGGTGTGCGCACGGGAACCCGCGGGCCGGCCGACCAGACACGCCCCCGTGCGTCATGTGCCGTCGGCAGCGTAGGGCGACCGGACGGTAGCGCACTGTCCGCGAACCGGCATCCGGCAGCGGTGGCGCACACCCCGCGCGAAGAGGCATATCGGTCGTGCCCGCCTCAACCCTCCCGCGTCATCCCTCCCGCGTCAGGTCGATGCGCCAGTCGTTGGAGCGCATGAGGTGCCCCGGCGGGTATTCGAACTCCGTCTCGCCGAGCAGCGTGAACCCGGCCCTGCGGCACACCGCGTTGGACGCCGGGTGGTCCACCGACGGGTAGGCGTGCGCGAAACGCCGGTCGCCGTGCGCCGCGGCCTCCACGATCAGGGCGCGCACCGCCGCGCTCGCCAGCCCCCGCCCCTGGTACGCCGGCAGCACCGCCCAGCCCATCTCGTAGACCGGCTCGCCGCGCCACTCCCGTTCCCAGTAGCCGACGCTGCCGACCTTCGTCCCGTCGGGCAGCCCGACGGTGAACATGTGCCCGCTGCGCGGGCCGCTGCCCCGCAGGTAGCGCTCGTGCCGGGCGATCACCTGCTCGTCGGTCTCCGGGCCGCCGGTGTGCGCCCGCACCTCCGGCGCGTTGAGCTGCCGCAGCAGCTCCAGGTCGTCGGCGCTCCACGGCGCGAGGCGTACCTCGGTCATGCGTCCCCCTCTCCTCCGGCGCCGATTGAAGCAGCCACCCCCGACACCGGCCCGCCAGATCCGATCTGGCGGGCCGCCGGTCCGCGTCTGGCGCCTGCGGGGTGAGGCCCGACACCAGCGGGAGGGGAGCATGACGCCGTTGCGGCTCGCCGTGATCATCGGCAGCACCCGGGAGGGACGGATCGGCGACCGGATCGGTCGCTGGTTCGTCGCGCAGGCACGCCGCCGCGAAGGGCTCGCGGTGACCGTGCTCGACCTCGCCGGCTACGACTTCCCGGCCAGCCTGCCGGCCGAGCCCACGGCGGCCATGCGGTCGTTCGCGCGGGAGGTGAA
The DNA here is from genome assembly GCF_055586885.1 of Micromonospora sp. NPDC048907. Lineage (NCBI taxonomy): Bacteria > Bacillati > Actinomycetota > Actinomycetes > Micromonosporales > Micromonosporaceae > Micromonospora > Micromonospora sp. NPDC048907. The sequence goes on along the minus strand of NZ_JBVJHI010000011.1, from coordinate 123,614 downwards.
CCGGGCGGACGCGTTCGTGGTGGTCACCCCGGAGTACAACCACAGCTTCCCGGCGTCGTTGAAACAGGCGATCGACTACGCCTACGACGAGTGGCAGGCCAAGCCGGTCGGCTTCGTGTCGTACGGCTGCCGGTCGGTCGGCCTGCACGCGGTCGACCAGCTCCGGACCGTGTTCACCGCCCTGCACGCGACGACCGTGCGCGACACCGTCGGCGTCGACCTGCTCGACGGCGAGCCGACGGGGCGGGCCGAGGAGCGGCTCCGGCAGGACGCCCGGGTGCTCCTCGACGAGCTCTGCTGGTGGGGCCTGGCGCTGCGCGAGGGCCGCGCGGCGCGCCCGTACGTCTCCTGAGATGGACCGACGAAGAGAGGTAGTGATCATGAGTAACCGGAACACCGGCCTGGCCGTCGAGGCCGACGGCCTGGTCCGGTCGTTCAGCTCGACCCGCGCGCTCGACGGCCTGGACCTCCAGGTCCCCGCCGGCACCGTCTACGGCCTGCTCGGGCCGAACGGCGCCGGCAAGACCACCGCGGTGCGGGTGCTGGCCACGCTCCTGCGCCCGGACGGCGGGCGGGCCCGCGTCTTCGGCCACGACGTCGTCGCCGAGGCGGACGCGGTCCGCGCCCGGGTCAGCCTGACCGGCCAGTACGCCTCGCTCGACGAGGACCTGACCGGCGCGGAGAACCTGGTCCTGCTGGGCCGGCTGCTCGGCCTGGGCCGGCCGGCGGCCCGGCAGCGGGCCGACCGCCTGCTCGCGGCGTTCGGGCTGACCGAGGCGGCCGGGCGGCAGGTGAAGAAGTACTCGGGTGGGATGCGGCGGCGGATCGACATCGCCGCGAGCATCCTCAACACCCCGGACCTGCTGTTCCTGGACGAGCCGACGACCGGGCTGGACCCGCGCAGCCGCAACCAGGTGTGGGAGATCATCCGGGCGGTGGTCGCCCACGGCACCACCGTGCTGCTGACCACCCAGTACCTGGACGAGGCCGACCAGCTCGCCGGCCGCATCGCGGTGGTCGACCACGGCCGGGTGATCGCGGAGGGCACCCCGGGCGAGCTCAAGTCGTCGGTCGGCTCGGGCACCGTCCACGTGCGACTGCGCGACGCCGGGGAGCGACCCCGGGCCGAGCAGGTGCTGCGGACGGCGCTGGGCGTGCCGGTGCAACTGGCGGCGGACCCGGTGGCGCTCACCGCCCGGGTCGGCGAGGACGGCACGGACCTGGAGGCCGGCGAGCAGGCCGCGCGCGCCCTCGGCGAGCTGGCCCGGGCCGGCATCGTGGTGGACGACTTCTCCCTCGGCCAGCCGAGCCTGGACGAGGTGTTCCTGGCCCTGACCGACCACCCCGCCGTCGGGGCCGACGAGCGGGACGACGAACTGGAGGCGGCCCGATGAGCGACACCGCGACCACGACCGGGCGCCCGCCGTCCGTCTACGTGCCGTCCGCCGAGGCGCTGGCCACGGTCCTCGCCCCGGGTGAGCGGCCGCCGAGGCCGGGCGCGCTGGCCGCGTCGCTGACCTTCGGCTGGCGGGCCATGCTGAAGATCAAGCACGTGCCCGAGCAGCTGTTCGACGTGACCGCGTTCCCGATCATCATGGTGCTGATGTTCACGTACCTGTTCGGCGGCGCCCTCGCCGACAGTCCACGGGACTACCTGCAGTTCTTCCTGCCCGGCATCATGGTGACAAGCGTCGTGATGATCACCATGTACACCGGTGTCGGGTTGAACAACGACATCGAGAAGGGCGTCTTCGACCGCATCCGCACCCTGCCGGTCTGGCGGCCCGCCGCGCTGGTCGGCATGATCTTCGGGGACGTGCTGCGCTACGTGCTCGCCGCGGTGGTCATCCTCGGCGTGGGGCTGGCGCTCGGGTTCCGGCCCGCCGGCGGGCCGGTCGGCGTCCTGGCCGGCATCGGCCTGCTGGTCATCTTCTCGTTCGCGTTCTCCTGGGTGTGGACGTTCTTCGGCCTGGTGCTGCGCAGCGAGAAGTCGGTGATGGGGGTCAGCATGATGGTGCTGTTCCCGCTGACCTTCCTGAGCAACGTCTTCGTCGACCCGGTCACCATGCCGGGTTGGCTCCAGGCGTTCGTCAAGGCGAACCCGGTCACCCACCTGGTCGCGGCCGTCCGCGCCGCCATGGCCGGGTCGTCGGACGCGACGAACACCATGTGGCTGCTGTTGTGGAGCGCCGGGTTCGTGGCCGTCTTCGGCACGCTGACCATGTACCGCTACAACCGCCGCTGACGTGGGGGGCGTCGCCCGCACCGGGCGACGCCCCACCCGCCGTCAGAGCCGCCAGGGCACCGGCTCGGGCGGCAGGTAGCGGCAGGTGCTGCCCGTGGCGACCGACTCCCTCAGGTGCGCACCGAGCGCCGGGTGGCGCTCGTCGATCCGGCGCAGTGTGTCCCGGATCCGGGCGGTCACCGCCTTGCGGGCCCGCTCGGCCTGGTCACCGAGCCGGCGGCTGCGCCCGGCCAGCCCGGCGGCGGCCCGCAACTGGTCGAGCAGCGCGGCGCGCTCGGCGTCGAGGGCGGCCAGCCTCGGAGCGTCATCGCGGACGGCGGCCCGGTCGATCTCGTCGTCGAGGCGCCGCAGGTGATGCCGGTAGCGGGCCTTCGCCTCGTCGTCCAGCACGGGATCCCCGCCGAGCCGGCGGGCCGCGACGAGTTCCGGACCGGCCGCCGGGTCGAGCAGCTCGACCGCGGGCACGTCGACACCGGGCCGGCCCAGCAGCAGCCGCAGGTCGTGCAGGCCCTTCGCATCGGGCAGGTGCACGACCGTGCCGGCATAGGCGAGCCGCCACACGGCCCCGTCCCGCCGGAACTCCGGCCGGGCGGCTCGCGCCTCGTCGGCCCGGTCACCGTCGACGATCCCGGGCCCGGCCGAGCCGCCGGCCAGATGACCGGCTGGTGCCGCGCCGCGGTGCTCGCCGACTGCCGCGACGGCACGGGCGTGACCGGCCGCGGGCGCGATCGCCGTCCGGCCGGTGTCGCCCGTACCCCCGGGTACCGGCACCCCGACGGCGTTGCCCGCCCCGGCCGGTGCCGGCAGCGCGACGGCCAGGCCCGCTGCCGGCGGGCCGGCGGGGCCCGCCTCCGCTCCTCCGGCCAGGGGCCCGGACAGGACGGCAGCCCGGATCTCCTCCTCGCCCAGCCGGTGCAACACCTGGGTCATGCCGAGCACCCGCGCCTCGGCGGCCGTCTCGGCGCGCAGCCGGGCCGCCGTGACCGCGTCGCCGGCCCGCCCGCGCGCGGTCAGGGCGGCCACCAGCCCGGCCCGGCTGAGCAGCGACCACGGCCGGGCGCCCATCCGGTCGGCGGCGTCACGGGCGGCCTCGTAGCCGACCACGGCGTCGTCCCACCGCTGCTCGGCGGCGTCGACCGCGGCCAGCCAGAGGTCCACCGGCCCGCTGATGTCGCAGCCGAAGAACGCCGCCATCCACCGGCCCCGGTGCGGCTCCAGCGCCGCCCGCACCTCCGCGCAGCGCCGGGGATCGGCGGTGGCGGCCGCCGCCTGTGCCCGCAGCCGCAACCACAGCGGCGACACCGGCCGCGGGTACGTGGTGCCGGCCGCCTCGATCCCGGCGGTGAGCCGCACGGCGGTGTCCGCGTCGCCACGCTCGGCGGCCGTGATGGCCCGCAGCAGCTCCCGCTGCGGGTGACCGGCCGCCACCGGCTCGTCGAGCAGGGCCTCCGCCTCGGCGAGGCGACCCCGGAGCAGCAGCAGGCACCAGCGCAGGTGCTGGCCCATGAAGGCGTGGTCGGAGTGCTCCCACTCCCCGTACCCGTCCATCTCGGCGAAGTGCGCCTCGGCGGCGGCGAAGTCGCCGCGGAACCCGGCGATGATGCCGCTGTCGATGGCCGCCGCCATCCGCTGGCGGGCGACCTCGCCCTGCCGGCAGCCGGTGACGAACGCGGTCAGCTCGTCGTGGAAGCGCGGGTCGCCGAGCTCCAGCAGCGCGACCCAGCGCAGCGAGGTGGCCCACAGCTCGGTCTCCCGGTCGCCGGTGCGGCGGGCCACCTCCCGGATCTCCGCGGTGACCACCGCCCGGTCCTCGGCGGTGCCGAGCCCCCAGGTCGTGTCGTGCCGGGCCCACAGGCTGAAGGTCAGCGCCTCGTCGTCGCGGCCGTGCCGGGCCAGCGTCTCGGTGGCGGTGATCAGGTCGGTGACCAGCGCGCTCGTCCCCCGCCCGGGCTCGGGCTCACCGATCAACCGCCCGTACGCCTCGCGCACCAGCTCGGCCGCGCCCGTGCGGCGGTGGGCCGCCGCCTCCTGCCGGTGCGCGGTGAGCGCGACGCGGGCCAGCACGGCCGGCTCGTCCAGCGGGCGCGCGAGCGCCGCCGCGTCCACGAGCAGGCGCTCGGCCTCGCCCGGAGTGCCGACGTGCTGCAGCTGCTGGGCCAGCTCCAGCATGAGCTTGACCCGGCGGGCCGGCTCCTCGGCGACCTCCAGCGCGCGGCGGAAATGCTGCACCGACTCCTCCACGGCCAGCCGGCCGCCGGCGTCCCGGGCGGCGGCCACCAGCAGCTCGACGGTGCGCGCCCGGTCCAGGTCGACGCCGGCGAGCCAGGCGTGGCGGGCCAGGTCGGCCGGGATGAGCCGCTCGGCCAGCGCCGCCGACCCGTCGACGGCACGGACGACGGCGGCATGCCGGGCCCGCCGCTCGGCGTCGCTCAACCCGTCGTAGAGGGTCTCCCGGACCAGGTCGTGGGCGAAGGCGAACCGCCCGCCGCCCCGGGCCAGCACGAGCCGGGCGGAGGCCGCGCGGTCGAGCAGCCGGTCCACCTGCGCGACGGGACCGGGTACGCAGGCCGCGAGGACCTGCCGGTGGAAGTCCCGGCCGAGCACGGCGGCCACGGTGAGCGCCTCGACCACCGGGGCGGGCAACTGGTCGAGCCGGCGGCGCACCGCCGCCCGCACACCGGGCGCGATGGTGGTGGCCAGGCCGTCGGTGTGCCAGAGCCGGGCGGTCTGTTCGACGAAGAACGGGTTGCCGCCGGTGCGCCGGTGCACCTCGTCGACGAGGTCGGCCGCCGGGTCGCGCCCGGCGGTGCGGCGGATCAGCGCGGCCACCTCGTCGCGGGCCAGGCCGGTCAGCGTGATGGTGGTGGCCTTGGCGGTCAGCGGCAGCAGCAGCGGCCGGAGCCGGTGCTCGCCGGACTCGACCTCGGCGTCCCGGTAGGTGCCGACCAGCAGCAGCCGTTCGAACCAGGTGTGCTGGGTGGCGAACTGGAGCAGCCGCATCGAGGCCGGATCGGCCCAGTGCAGGTCGTCGAGGACGACCACGACCGGCCGGTGCTGGGCGACGGCCACCAGCGCGGTGGTCACGGCGTCGTGCAGGGCGAACTCGGCCCGGCCGCCGTCGTCGCCCGGGTCCTCCCCGACCGGCTCGGCGGGGGTGCCCTCGCCGAGCAGGGCCGCGAGCCCGGGCCCGGCGGCATCCTGCGCATGTGCCCAGTCGTCGGGGTGGCGGCCCAGGCGGCGCAACACCTGCACCCAGGGCCAGTAGCCGGGGGCGCTGTCGGAGTCCCAGCAGGCGGCGCCGAGCACCAGCGCCCCGCGCCGCCGGGCCTCGTCGGCCGCCGCGCTCACCAGCGTGGTCTTGCCGATGCCCGGCTCGCCCGTGACCAGGACGAGGCCGCCGTGGCTGGTGGTCACCCGGTCCACTTCGGCGCGCAGCAGGGCCGCGGGGTGTTCCCGCCCGATGATCGTCTCGCCGAACCGCGGCTCCATGACTTCCCGACGGTAGTCGACCGGTCCGACAACGCGGGGAGCCCAGCGACGGCCGACCCGCGTCGCGACGCCTCTGCCGCACCACGGCCGTGGCACGCCCCGGGGTCGCGACCGCCCTGGCCGGGTCGGGTTCATGACTAGCGGTGGAGGCAGCGGGTAACCGCGGCCCATGGGTAGCCACAAGCAGAACAAGCACGATCCGGGCGGCGAGTCGGCGCGGGCGGGACGGAATTCGGGCACCGGCGCGCCGGGCCGCCAGGGCTCGGGGATGGAACGCACGGGGAAGCGGCACCAGTTGCACACGGCCACCGGCGCCGGGGGCAGCGAGCGGGATCAGGGCCGGGCCAAGGTCGAGGGCGCGCAGCGCGTGCAGCGGCAGGGCAACAGTTGAGCGGTCGCACCCGCGGGGCGTCAGCGGGCGTCGGTGACCACGTGTGAGCAGGCCGGGCAGGCCGCCGGGCCCTGCTCGGCGAACCACCGGCAGGTACGCCGGATCGCACACTTCGGCAACTGCTCCTCCCCCGGTTCGGCCGTCTCCGCGTAGGAGGCGGCCATCCGCGCGCCCAGGCCACAGTGCTCGCCGGTCCAGAAGCCGCAGGACGACGTGACGCACGGGCCGGCCAGCCGGAAGCGGGACTCCACCGGGGCCTCGGAGCCGCCGGCCGCGGCGAGCGCCACCTCGGCCGGCACGGCCGGCGTGACGTAGGCGACCCGGCCCGCCGGAGTGATCATGCCGAGGAACACCGTGGCGTTCGCCGCCGGCGTGCTCGGACACATCCGCTCCGGCGGGTCGGTACGCCCGACGGCGTCGGTCACCGCTGCATCCAGAAGCCGATGTCGTTGATCTTCTGGCCGAGGTCCTGGGCGAACGGGCCGTCGAGCACCCAGAGGCCGTACCACTCGGGGCGCAGCTTGAGGTTGCCGTGGCCGACGGTGAGCGGGTTGGTGAGCCGGGCGTTGGCGGTGCCGAGGGCGGCCAGGCCGGCCTTCTGGATCTCGCCGGCGATGAGGGTCTGCTGCTCGGGGGTCAGGTCGACGCCGTCGACCACGAACCGGAACTCGTTGCGGGACATGTGCTACCTCCGGTCACTCGTACGATTCGGTGCCCAGCCCGCGGCGCAGGCTGATCCGGGTGAAGGCCGCCCAGCCGGCGTGCGAGGCGGCGTCGGCCGGCTGCCCGGCCCGGGCGAGCGCCCGGCCGGCGTGCTCCGCCCAGCGGGCGGCGGCGGCGGCTCCGTCGCCCCACAACTCCCGGCAGGCGGCGACCGCGAAGGCGACCTGCCCCGGCGCGCCGGTGAACCCGGCGGGCCCGTCGCCGACCCGGACCGTTCCGTCCGGCCGGACGCGCACGCTCGGGAAGTGGTGGTGCAGGCTGGCCACGGTCGCCAGGTGGGCGGCGTCCCGCCGCGCCGCCGCGAAGCCGGCGCGCAGCTCGTCGTCGCGCCGGTAGCGGATGGCGTGCAGGGTGAGGGCGTCACCGGCCGGCGCGACCCGGCCGACGACCTGGACCGGGGTGCTCCAGGCGCGGGGTGAGTTCGCCGACCAGAAGGCCAGCCAGGCGGCCAGCCGGGCGTGGAAGTCGGCCTGGACGGCGACCGCCGCCGCGGTGCCGTCGGGTGCCCGCAGCCCCGCGGTGGCGATCCGGTCCCGGGTGACCAGCGGCGTGGTGGCGCGGACGGCTGTCGCCGTGGCGGCGGTCGGGGCGGCGGCCACGCCGGTCACGGTGACCGCCGAGGCCGCCGCCGCGCCGGCGAGCAGGCGCCGGCGCGAGAACGGGTACGGGTTGTCGTTCATCGTCGGCCTTTCGTCGACGGCCAGTGCACCGACGCTATCGACGAAGACGGATCAGATGAACACTCCCCGTGACGGGAGGTCGACAGGAAAGCCGGGAATCCCCGGCGGCGTGAACAACCATTCCTGTGCCGCGCGGAATCCATTCACGGCGGCCCCGGTGGCGGTTCCTCAGCCGCGCGCCGCGGCGGGCAGCGTCCGCGCCGGTTGGGCCGGGACCGCCGCACCCAGGGGTGGCAGGGTCACCGTCACGACCAGTCCCCCGCCGTCGCGGGGCCGGGCGTGCACGCCGCCGCCGTGCGCCTGGGCCACCGCCCGCACGATCGACAGGCCCAGCCCGAAGCCCCGCCCGGTACCGGCCCGGTCCCGCGCGCCGCTCCGCCCGGGAGCGGCCACCCGGTCGTGGTGGAGCCGCCGGAACGGCTGGAAGATCGCCTCGATCTCGTAGCCGGGCACCACGGGCCCGGTGTTGACCACGACCAGGGTGGCGCGGCCGTCGACGGTTCCGGTGCTCACGTCGATCTCGCCGCCGGCCGGCAGGTTGTGCCGGACGGCGTTCTCCACCAGGTTCTGGGTCAGCCGCTCCAGCAGCACCGGGTCACCCGCCGTGGCGGCGGGCGCGAGCCGCCGGCGTACGGTCAGCCCCGGTGTGCCGGCGGCCACCTGGTCGAGGAGGTGGCCGGCGATCTCGGCGAGGTCGACGGGGGTCCGGTCGACCACCCGCTGCTCCGAGTCGGCCAGGGTGAGCAGCCCGTCGATGAGCCGTTCGTGCCGTTCGTTGACCGCCATCAGCGTCTCCCCGAGCTGCCGCAGTTCGGCGGAGGCACCCGGCCGGGACATCGCCACCTCCAGCAGCGACCGGTTGAGCGCGAGCGGCGTACGCAGCTCGTGGGACGCGTTCGCCACGAACCGCCGCTGCCCGTCGAAGGACCGGTCCAGCCGTTCCAGCATCAGGTCGAAGGTGTCGGCCAGCTCCTTGACCTCGTCCCGCGGCCCGCGCAGCGCGATCCGCTCGTGCAGGCCCCGCCCGCCCGCGTCGGCGGCGGCGATCCGCCGGGCGGTGCCGGTGATCTGGTGCAGTGGCTGCAACGCCCGCCCGGCGATCAGCCAGCCGAAGCCGAGGGCGACCATCGAGATCAGCAGCAGCGCCACCCCGCCCTGGGTCAGCAGCGACTCCAGGGCGTTCCGCTTCGCCTCGTCCTGGGCCTCCTGAAGCAGGAACCGCACCTGTTCGGCCGCGCCGGGGGTGGGGAGCTTGCCGAACGGTGCCTTGACGATGTCGGCCTTGGCGATCACGCCCGTCAACGGCTCCCGCATCCGCTGGTCGACCAGCACGTACGTGACGGCGAGCAGGACCACGCCGGCGAGCAGCAGGAGCCCGCCGTGCACCAGTGTGAGCCGGGCCCGGATGGTCAGTCGTTTCACGGGATCTGATACCCCACTCCCGGCACCGTCTCGACGACCTGCGGGTCGCCGAGCTTGCGGCGCAGCTTCATGACGGTCACCCGCACCACGTTGGTGAACGGGTCGATGTGCTCGTCCCAGACCCGGTCCAGCAACTCCTCCGCGGAGACCACCGCCCCGCCGGCCCGGACCAGCTCCACCAGCACCGCGAACTCCTTGCGGGACAGCGCGACGTACCGGCCGTCGCGGTAGACCTCCCGGCGGGCCGGGTCGACCACCACGCCGGCCCGGCTCAGCCGGGGCGGTGCCGCCGGCCGGGCGCGCCGGGCCAGCGCGTGCACCCGGGCGGAGAGTTCGACCAGCGCGAACGGTTTGACCAGGTAGTCGTCGGCGCCGAGGGCCAGCCCGGCCACCCGTTCCCGGACGGCCGCGGCGGCGGTCAGCATCAGCACCCGCGTCTCGGCGCCGCTGTCCACCACCGCCCGGCAGACGTCGTCGCCGTGCACCACCGGCAGGTCCCGGTCGAGCACCACGACGTCGTAGTCGGTGACGCCGAGCCGTTCCAGCGCCGCGTCCCCGTCGTACGCCACGTCCACGGCGAACGCCTCCCGGCGCAGCCACTCCGCGATGGAGTCGGCCAGCAGCGTCTCGTCCTCGACCACCAGTACTCGCACGTCCCCCATGGTGCCGCGCCGGCGGATAACGGCGGCGTTAACGCCGGTGGTTACGCCCGGGATACCGCCGCTGCGGTCGACTCGTCCGTATCGGCCGGCGATCGGCGCCGGCCGGGAGGAAGGAGTTGTGCCATGCGCCGACGAATGTCGGGCACACTGCTCGTCCTGCCCCTGCTCGTGGGTCTGGCGGTCACCGGCTGCGCGGGTGCCGACCGGGACGGGGACCGGGTGGCCACGGCCGGCGGCGGGGCGGGCGGCGCGTCGCCCAGCGCCGGCGTCGCCCCGGTCAGCGACGAGGACCGGCAGCGCGAGTTCGCCAAGTGCATGCGGGAGAACGGGGTGCCGGACTTCCCCGACCCGGAACCCGGCGAGGGCGGCGGCTTCCGCATCCGGATGCCCGCCGGCACCGACAAGGCGAAGGTCCAGGCGGCCATGGAACAGTGCCGCAGCCTGATGCCGGGCGGCGGCAAGGCGCTCAAGCTGGACCCCGAGCAGGTGGAGAAGGTACGGAAGCTGGCCCGGTGCATGCGGGAGAACGGCGTGCCGGACTTCCCGGACCCGGGTCCCGACGGTTCCATCGAGCTCAAGGGCGCCGCCGGCATCGACCCGGACAACCCGACCACCCGGGCCGCGCTGGAGAAGTGCCGCGAGGGCGACGCGCCGCTGCTGATGAAGAGGACGTCGTGAGCGCGAGGAGCGAGCCGGGGCTCGCGAGCCCCGCAGTCGCGAACAACGGCGGCCCCGCGAGCGCGAGGAGCGAGCCGGGGTTCGCGAGCCCCGCGGTCGCGAACAACGGCGGCCCTGCGAGCGCGAGGAGCGAGCCGGGCCTGGCGAGCCCCGCAGTCGCGAACAACGGCGGCCCCGCGAGCGCTACGAGCGAGCCGGGCCTGGCGAGCCCCGCGGTCGCGGACAACGGTGGCGCGGTGAGCGCGGGCACCGCACCGGTCGCGGCGACCACCACCCCGCCGCCGGGCACCGGGCGTGGCCGGCGCCGCCGGGCGCGTACCCCGCTGGTGGTGGCCTCGGCGGTGGTGGTCGCCGCCGCGGCCGGCGTCACGGCCGCGGTGGCGGCCGGTGGCCGCGACGGGGGTACGGCGGCCGGCGGCAGCCTGCCCCCGGCGACCGCCCAGGTCACCCGGCAGACCCTGGTCGACGCGGAGAGCTTCGACGGGACACTCGGCTACGGCGCCAGCCACCGCGCGGCGCCGCGCGGTGGCGGCACGGTCACCTGGCTGGCCGCCACCGGCGCCCAGGTCACCCGGGGCAGGCCGCTGTACGCGGTCGACGACGCCGAGGTCGTGCTGCTGTACGGGAAGCTGCCCGCGTACCGGACCCTGGGTCCGGGCACGTCCGGCGACGACGTGCGGCAGTTCGAGCGGAACCTGGCCGCGCTGGGCTACTCGGGGTTCACCGTCGACGACGACTACACCTCGGCCACCGCGGACGCGGTCCGGGACTGGCAGGAGGACCTCGGCCTGCCCGAGACCGGCCGGGTGGAGCCGGACCGGGTGGTCTACGCCGACGGCGCGGTCCGGGTGGAGAGCCACGACGCGGAACCCGGCGATCCGGCGCAGCCCGGGCAGGCGGTGCTGACCTGGACCGGCACCACCCGGGTGGTGACCGTGTCCCTCGACGTCGACGACGAGCGGCTGGCCAAGAAGGGCGCCAAGGTGACCGTCTCGCTGCCCGACGGCAAGGAGGTCGCCGGCACCGTCGCCGACACGGAAACGGTGATCGAGACCGGCACCGACGGCGGGGCGGGCGGCCAGGGCGATCCGGAGACGAAGATCGAGGTCACCGTGACGGCGGCCGACCCGAAGGCGCTGACCGGCTTCGACCAGGCCTCGGCCAAGGTGGCGTTCACCGCCGCCGAGCGCCGCGACGTGCTGACCGTGCCGGTCGCCGCGCTGCTGGCGCTGGCCGAGGGCGGGTACGGGGTGCAGCTCGTCGAGGGCGCCGCCACCCGGATCGTCGCCGTGCAGACCGGCCTGTTCGCATCCGGCCGGGTGGAGGTCTCCGGCGCGGGGCTCACCGAGGGGGCGACCGTGGGGATGCCGACATGACCGGCGACACGGTGGTCGAGCTGACCGACGTGACAAAGGTCTACCCGGGTGGCGTACGGGCCCTGGACGGGGTGTCGCTGACCGTCCGGTCCGGCGAACTGGTCGCCATCGTCGGCCCCTCCGGGTCGGGCAAGTCCACGATGCTGCACCTCATCGGCACCCTGGACCGTCCGTCCACCGGCCGGGTACGCATCGACGGACACGACGTGGCCGCGCTCGGCGACCGGCAGCTCTCCGCGCTGCGGTCCACCCGGATCGGCTTCGTCTTCCAGCAGTTCCACCTCGCTCCCAACGTGCCGGTGCGCGACAACGTCGCCGACGGGCTGCTCTACGCGGGCGTACCCCTGCGGGAGCGGCGGCGGCGGGCGGAGGCCGCGCTGGCCCGGGTCGGGCTGGGGCACCGCCTCGACCACCGGCCGCACGAGCTGTCCGGCGGCGAGCGGCAGCGGGTGGCGATCGCCCGCGCGGTGGTGGGCGCGCCCGCGCTGCTGCTGGCGGACGAACCGACCGGCAACCTGGACTCGGCGTCCGGTGCCGGGGTGCTGGCGCTGCTGCGCGACCTGCACGCGGCCGGGACCACCATCGTGGTGATCACCCACGACCTGGAGGTCGCGGCGGGCCTGCCCCGCCGGGTCCAGATGCGTGACGGCCGGATCACGGCCGACCACCGGCCGGTGGGGGTGCCGGCATGAGGGGGCCGGTCCGGCTGGCGCCCGCCCGGCTCCGCCCCCGGGACGTCCTGCGGGTCGGCGGCGTCGGGCTGCGCACCCGGCCGCTGCGGGCCTTCCTGTCGGCGCTGGGCATCGCCATCGGGATCGCCGCCATGGTGGCGGTGGTCGGGATCTCCGCGTCGTCGCGGGCGGACCTGGACCGCACGCTCGCCGAACTCGGCACCAACCTGCTCACCGTGGGTCCGGGCAACACGCTCTTCGGTGACGACGCCCAACTGCCGGCGGAGTCGGTGGCGATGATCGGGCGGATCGGCCCGGTACGGGAGGTCGCCGCCACCGGGCTGCTGTCGGACGCGCGGGTGTACCGCTCCGACCTGATCTCGCGGGGCGAGAGCGGCGGGATCGCCGCCCGCGCCGCGGGCCTGGAGCTGCGCGACACGGTGGGACTGGAGGTGGTCAGCGGCACCTGGCTGAACGCCGCCACGGCCCGTTACCCGGCGGTGGTGCTCGGCGCCACCACGGCCCGGCGGCTCGGCATCGGCGCCGCCGGACCGGACGTCCGGGTCCAGGTCGGCGGGCGCTGGTTCACCGTGGTGGGCATCCTGGCGCCGGCGCCGCTCGCGCCGGAGCTGGACCTGTCCGCGCTGGTCGGCTGGGACGCCGCGAGGTCGTACCTCGACTTCGACGGGCACCCGACCACGGTCTACACCCGGACATCGGAGACGGCGGTCGAGGCGGTCCGCGGGGTGCTCGCCGCCACGGCGAACCCGGAGGCGCCGAACGAGGTCAAGGTGGCGCGCCCCTCGGACGCGCTCGCCGCGAAGCAGGCCACCGACGAGGCGTTCACCGGGCTGCTGCTCGGCCTCGGCGCGGTCGCCCTGCTGGTGGGGGGCGTGGGGGTGGCGAACACCATGGTGATCTCGGTGCTGGAGCGGCGTCCGGAGATCGGCCTGCGCCGGTCGCTCGGGGCCACCCGCGGGCAGATCCGCACCCAGTTCCTGGCCGAGTCGCTGCTGCTGTCCGCCCTCGGCGGGCTCGGCGGGGTGCTGCTGGGCAGCGCGGTCACGGCCGGCTACGCGGTCTCCCGGTCCTGGCCGGCGGTGGTGCCGACCTGGGCGCTGGGCGGCGGGGTGGGCGTGACCCTGCTGATCGGCGCTCTGGCCGGGCTCTACCCGGCGATCCGCGCGGCGCGGCTCGCGCCGACCGAGGCGCTCGCCACGCCGTGAGCGCCGGCCGGCGGGTGGTGACCGGTGACCGGCCACCACCCGCCGGCCGCTTCCGTGACCCGCCTTGATCAGGTGCTGGCCGGGAAGCGCTCGTTTCCCAGCACGGCGAGCAGCCGCAGCTTCTCGTAGCCCTCGCTGCGCGGCGGCGCGGTGAGCACGAGCAGGGCCTGCGACTGGTCCTCGGTGAACAGCACCTGGCAGTCCAGCTCGATCGGGCCGAGCTCGGGATGGATCAGCGTCTTGTGGTCGGCGAAGCGCTGGGCGACCTCGTGCCGCTCCCACAGCTCGGCGAACTCGGGGCTGATCTTCTGCAGCGCCCGCACCAGCTCGCCGGCCCGCGACTGGGGGCCCATCGACCCGTACGCGGCGCGCAGGTTGGCCACCTGGGCGCGGCTCTGCCGCTCGCGGTCCTCCTCGGGGTACCGGGACCGCTCGGCGGGGTCGGTAAACCAGCGGTAGATCTCGCTGCGGGCCAGCCCCGTGTGACCGGACCGATCCCCGAACAAAGCCTCGGCCATCCGGTTCTGCACGAGGATCTCGCCGAGGCTGGACAGGATGAGCGCCGGTGTGTCCGCCAGCCGGTCCAGCACCCGCAGCAACGCCGGTGCGACGTGCGTCGCCGCGGACACCGGGGACGGCGGGTTGTGCCCCGCCACCCGGAAGAGGTAGTCGCGCTCGTCGCCGGTCAGCCGCAGCGCCCGGGCGAGCGAGGCGAGCAGCTGCGGGCTCGGCTGCGGGCCGCGCTGCTGCTCGAGGCGGGTGTAGTAGTCGGTCGACATGGTGGCGAGGGCGGCCACCTCCTCGCGCCGCAACCCGGGCGCGCGGCGGCGGACGCCGGTGGCCAGCCCGACGTCCCCGGGCTGCAGCGCCGCACGGCGGCGGCGGAGGAAGTCGGCCAGGGCTGCGCGGTCCATGATCCCAGTATCCGCCCGGCGTCCGGGCCAACCAGGGATTGCCGATCCCCCGATAACCGGTCTCTGCCCCCGTACCGCAATGGTGGGCCAGGCTTTAGGCATGAACATTTCCGGAAACACCATCTTCGTTCCCGGCTCCACGAGCGGGATCGGCCTGGCCCTCGCCCTCGAACTCAAGGCCCGGGGCAACACCGTGATCATCGGCGGCCGGCGCACCGACCTGCTCGAGAAGGTCGCCGCCGAGCACCCCGACATCGACACCGTCGCGATCGACACGGCGGATCCGGCGAGCATCGCCTCGGCGGCCGCGCAGGTGCTGGCCAAGCACCCGGACCTCAACGTCCTCGTCACGATGGCGGGCATCATGCGCGTCGAGGACTGGCACCAGCCCGAGTCGTTCCTCGACTCGGCCGAGGCCACCGTGACGACCAACCTGCTCGGCCCGATCCGCCTCATCGCCGCGTTCATCGAGCACCTGCGCTCGCAGCCGGACGCCACGATCATGACGGTCTCCTCGGGCCTCGCGTTCGCGCCGCTCAAGGTCACCCCGAGCTACAACGCCTCGAAGGCCGCCATCCACATGCTCAGCGAGTCGCTGCGGCTGCAGCTCGCCGACACGAGCGTGAAGGTCGTGGAGCTGGAGCCGCCGTCGGTGCGTACCGCGCTGATGCCCGGGCAGGAGAGCAGCGAGATCGCCATGCCGCTCGACGAGTTCGTGGGCGAGGTCGTCGCGTTGATCGAGGCGCAGCCGGACGCCACGGAGATCCAGGTCGAGCGGGTGAAGTTCCTCCGGTACGGCGAGGCGCGCGGCGACTACGACCAGGTCGTGGCGACCCTCAACGCGCACGACCCGCACGGGAAATAGTCAGCACCGGCCCCGCGCTGTTCGGCCCCGGCCGGCGTCGGCTGGCCGGGCCGCTCCGCGAGGATGGGCGGGCAGTCAGTCGAAGGTCGCCGTGGTCGGGTTCTCCTGAACGACGTGGGCACACCCCTCCACCCGGCAGGTGTCCTCCAGGAGCGACCGGATGGCCGGCGTCACCCGGAGGTTCTGGGCGAACCCCACCATGTCCGCGTAGAGCTGACTGTGCGTGCGTTCGTACCGGCGGCGCTTCGGGATGGCGGTGAGGAAGCCGGCTCGCACCGCACCGCTGAGCACGGACGCCGGGTCGACGATGCGCCGTCCCGACAGCAGGCCCTTCTCGTCGAGGGAGTCACGGCGGTAGTGGCCGTCCGGCCGGACGAACTTCAGGAACAGGAACCGCAGTTGAAGGGCGGTGGGGCACGGGCCGACGAAGGGGTGTTCCCGGCGCCCGTCCGCGCCCAGAAGCTTGACGAAGTCCGCGACGTCCTCGATCGGGGTGCGCGAGTCGATCTCCACGGAGACGAAGCCGGTGAGGTGCCCGAAGTCGGCCTCGGCGAGGGTGGGCAGGCAGGCGTCGAACCGGGTGCCGTGCAACGTCGCGTCGGACAGGTCGCAGCCGGTCATGACGCAGTTGTGGAAGCGGGTCGATTCCAGGTTCGCGCCGCGGAAGCTCACGCCGGCCAGCGACAGGCCCGAGAAGGTGAGCCCGGAGAGGTCCTGGCGTTCCAGCGGAGCGTGGATCAGCAGCCGGGCGCAGTCGGGAAGCCCGAGGAGCACCTGGAGGATGTTGCGGAACGCCGTAGGCGTGGCGGTGGCGCTGGACAGCCGGGTGAGCAGCTCCTCACCGGCGGCCAGTTCCCTGATCCGCGCGCACAGCACCCGCAGGGCGAAGGAGTCGGGCGGGAACGGGCGGCAGTCCAACAGCTGCGCGAACCGCACCGGGTTGACGGCGAAGTACTGGGCGGCGCGGATGCCGATCTGGTGCTCGAAGATCACATCCTGCGCGAAGCGGACCCGCTGCCGCTCCGACGCGGCCCGGAAGACCGGCAGGCGGCAGATGGCCGCGGTGCACCGCTCGCGCTCCGGGTCGGACAGGTCCGAGGGAATCACGAACTCGGCGAGCTGGCCGATCTCGTCGATCGGCACGCCGCGGTTGTCGTTCTCCAGCTCGGCGACGGCGACGTGACTGATGACGTCGAGCAGGTCGTGCCGGGAGACGACGTGCTCCTGCAACTGCTCCTTCTTGTACTCGCGATCCATGATCGCGTCGACGGCGTCGTGGACCAGGTCCATCTCGGAGTAGTCGTTCGGTATCCCGTCGGTCTTGCCCTCGTCGACGCGCTCGGCGAGCAGCTCGGCGTAGTACGGGGTGCCGCAGAGCTTCCTGAGCTGCGGCTTCGCGTCGAGGATCGCAAGCAGCTCCCGGTCCTTGTCCTGCAGGCGGATGCGCGCGAAGGTGGTGATCGACTCGGGCTGCCAGGGCAGCAGGCGGAACTCCTCGACGTACTCGTGGGCCACCGTGAGGAAGTCCCGCAGCGCCTGGTTGGAGCTGAGCAGGGAGTCCCGGACGCAGAGCAGGATGCGCGGGGTCGTCGGGTTGTCCGGCCGGGCGACGATCTCGTGGATGTACTCGAAGAAGCCCGGGTCCTGGGCGATGACCTCGTCCAACCCGTCCAGCAGCCAGCTCGCGAACCCCCGCGTGAGCATCCACTGGAACGTCGGCTGCTTGACCGGCCGAGCGACCTCGGTCTGCAGCAGCGCGTCGACCATCGGGCCTAGCGCGGGCGCGCTCGCCAGCGCGGCGTAGTCCGGCAGGAGCGGCAGCGGGCGGTAGGCCCGTCGCAGCTGCTTCTTCGCCTTCTGGAAGTTGGTGTAGAGCGTCGCGAACAGCGACTCGAACAGGACGCTCTTGCCGTACCCCGCCGGCGCCGTCACCAGCACGATCGGGCGGTCCCAGCCGGCCGGGCTGTCGAAGCGGCGAGCCAGCTCGGTGAGCAGGTCGCTGCCCACCACCTTGGTGCCCACCGCTTCGAAGGGCTGCGGGGTACGCCGCCGCTCCGCCATCTCCCCGTCGCGACGGAGCTGCTGCGCGGCCGTTCCCGCCAGCGTCGACACCGACGTGTCGTCCCACTTGAACCGGGCGTCGAAGAACTGGATCGGGACCCGGATGTCGACGTTGTACTCGTGCTTGGCGACTCTGCGGAAGTCCGTCGACAGCCCCTGCGTGGACTCCACCAGCAGGAACTTCGCGCCCGGAGTGCGCGCCTCCTCCGCGAAGCGTTGCAGGAGGGTCGCCTCGCGGCGGTGCAGCTCCTCCGCGTCCGGGACGGCCGGGCACCACACCGTCATGTGCTCGCTGTTGTCCGCGTACGCCGCCCGCCTCGCCCGGACGACCTCGCCCCGCGACTCCCCGGGAACCGACCAGCCTTCCGACTCCAGGAAAGTGACAGCCTCGTCGTACAGCGTCATGAACCATCCTCCATCAGGAATCGAAAGGGTTCCCACCGGTCCGGGCGGCCGACGACGTGCAGGTAGGCGCAGGCCCGGCTGACCGCGATGTAGCTGGTCGTCCAGTCCTCCTCGCCGTCGTCGGCGTAGACCACGGCCGGCGCCTCGCAGCCGTGGAACTGCCGGACCGTGCAGACCGCCAGTTCGTCGCCGCGGAGCCCGTTCATCGTCCGCACGCCCCGGTCGGCGAGGGTCCGGCGAATCGCGGCCTGGTTGGCCGTCGTCGACGTGAGCAGCACCAGCTGGGAGGCCGGCAGGTCCTTCAGGATCTCCTGGGCGGCGTCCGCGCAGGCCGCCGCGAGGTCCGCGGAGCCGCCGCTGAGGCGCGGCGGCCGCCCGGCCGGACCGGTGACGGGCGTGTGCGCTCCCGAGATCCGTGCGACGAGCTTCGCGATCGGCAGGACGTTGCGGCAGTTCTCGGTCAGCCAGAACTCGTTGAACGACCCGTCGGGGCGTGGGCGCCACGTCCCCGAGGAGTCCCGCTGGTACGGGTCGGCGAACAGCACCACCGAGCCGTCGGGGCGGACGAGTTCCCGCAGCGCCTCCAGCAGGTCCTCGTCGTGACTCTGCGCCTCGTCGACGATGAGGCAGTCCAGCGGCTTGCCGTACGCCTCGGCGAGGGCCAGCACGGTGACCCACAGCTGCTCGCCCTCGTACTCGCGCAGGCGGTCGGCGCCGTACAGGTCACACAGCACGTCCTCCGGTTCACCCGAGCTGACGCCCTCCACGCGCAACCTGCGCCGGATCTCCAGGCGCAGGTTGCGCTGCTGCCCGATCACGGCGACCCGCAGCCCCCGGGCCGCCAACTCGCGCGCCCGTTCCTGAGCGAGGACCGTCTTGCCGGTGCCGGCCGCACCGAGGACCAGCGAGGCGCGCTTCTTGGAGGTCCCCTCGAGCACCTCCAGCTGGCGACCGGTCAGGCGGATCTGCCGCTGGGTCAGGCGGGCGAGGTCGTCGGAGGCCAGATCGACGTCGTAGCGGAGGGTGCGGGCGACGACCGCGGTCGGCGCGAACGCCTCCAGGGCCTTCTCGAAGTCCGACTGGCTGGCCCAGCCGTGCTGGTCCCAGTGCGCCATGACGCGTTCCACGACCATCGCCGCGTGCTCCAACGCCGCCGCGGTCAGCACGATCGTGTCCGGCGCGTGCGGACCGAGATTGCCCGAGGGCCGGCCGTCGGCGAAGACGACGCAGTGCCCGGCCGGGACGTGCCGGATGCCGGCGGCGTCGCGCAGCCACCCGGCCAGGGCGTACTTGTTCCGAACGGCCTGGTCGAACGGGTCGGCGTTCAGCGGCGCGTCACCGCCGCGGCGCTGGGCGAACCACTGCCGGCCCTCGACCCGGTAGGAACCGTCCTTGACCTCCATGATCAGCAGGCCGCGCCCGGGGTGGAGCAGGACGAAATCGGCCTCGCCCATCCGCCACCTCGGCCGGCCCGCGTCGAAGAACGACAGGCTGTGCAGCACGAACCACGAGTCGTTGAGAGACCGGAGCTTGTCGAAGACGACCCGTTCGCCGCGAGTGGCGTTCGCTCGCAGGTGCTTGGGATAGAAGCGCGCCACAGTCCGCCTCCCCGACGTGGGCCGTGCGGCGACTGTGGTGACGGCCCAGAATCCACATTGTCCGCTCGCTCGCGCCTTGTCGCGCTCCACCGGACTTGTGGTCTTCTGTGGACGATCGGTCATCCGGGGGTCACGCACAGCGAACCGAACGCCCCGGCGGCGTCGCACAAGTGATGGACATCGTGGCCGAACGGATGAAGAAGCAGTGTGGGGACACGGAGGCAGAATTCGGAAATCAACCGCGCCTCGATGAGCTCACGGAGGAGCCGCAGATGGCCGTCGGAAACAAAGGTGTCCTGCTGGTCGACTGGGACAACCTGGCCGGCGCGATCATCGGGCGCGGGCACCTAGTGGAGCGGGGCATCGTCGACGCCCTCTGGAGCGACGCGACCGCCCGGTGCGGCGGACACCTCCAGTACAAGCACATGGCGGCGACGAAGTTCGACCGCAGCATCTCGACGGCGATGGACGAACACCTCATCGACGACGATGTGGTGGGCAGCGCCAAGGAGCAGGCCGACATCCATCTGACCGTGCTGGCGATGGACTACCTCCACCAGGACTGCGGCCAGTTCGTCCTGGTGACCGGCGACCAGGACTTCATCCCGCTGATCCGCCGCCTGCTGCGCGACGGCTGCCGGGTCACCGTCGTCTACGGCGACAAGGGCCGGCTCTCCCCCCAGTTCCGTGGCATCCTCACGCTGCCCGGCCTGGACTCCCTCTGCATCGACGACATCTACACCCTGCAGAAGCCCCCGCCGGCCACCTGCCGGGCGCTGCTCGGCCTGCTCGAACTGCAGCGCCGCGGCATCATCCTGGGCGGCAAGGAACAGGCCGAGCGCACCACTACCCTGGCCCGGTGGGGCATCCTGGAGAACGAGGACGAGACCCGGTACTGGGCGCTCATCGAGTCCCTCGGACAGAAGGTCACCCGCACCGACGCGGCGGTGCGGGCCAAGGACCAGTTCCTGCCCACCAACCGCACCCGCACCTACGTCGACGTCGGCTCCGGCCGCTTCGCCGACGTGCTGGCCATCGACTACGTGGTCCGGCGGCTCGCCGCCCGACCCAAGGGACTGACGGTCACGGAACTGCGCGCCGGCCCACTCCAGGCGGACAACGGCTCCCGCCTGCTGCGCGCGCTCGACGCGCTGACCGCCGTGCAGCTCGTCCGCAGGGGCGCGGACGACGCGTACGCGGTGACCGTGGACGACCTCGCCCTGGGATACCTCGAACCGCTGTGGCGGGTGCACGCCGGCCTGGCCATGGAGAGCTTCCGCACCCAGAGCCGGACCATCCCGTTCCGCCGCCTTCCCGGCCTGCTCAGCGCGACAGGCGTCGGGCAGGGCCCGGAGAAGTTCAACGCCGGCCTGGTCAACCGGGTCCTGAAGTACGCGAGCGCGGCGGGCGTCGTGGACGCGGTCGCGGTCGGCGGTGCCCGCCACGCGCTCCCCACGAACTCGCCGTTCGCCCGTCCCATCGAGGACGCCTATCACGAGCTCTACCGCGCCTTTGTCGCTCGGGCTCCCAGCCCGGTACCGGAGAGCGAGATCCTCGAGTTCATGGCGGTCAAGGACCGCGCGCGGGCCGAGCCGGTCTTCGGTTACGACCAGCGTGACCGGCACCGGATCCTGCGCGTCCTGGCCCAGTCCAGGGCCATCACCTGGCGGAGCGAGAAGGTCACCATCCCCCAGACGCGGTGGGGCGACGCCGGCTCCCCGTTCGCCTAGGGACGCGCGTGCCGCGCGGGACGTGGACCTGGCTGGGCGGCGCCGGCGGGTACGGGCTGGCGGTGCTGCGCCGGACCTGGGCATGGCTGCGCGGTGCCGGCAGGTACGGGCTGGTGCTCGCCGGGGCGCTGGCGGTGTGCGCCGCCGGCGCGGCCCTCGTGGTGGCCTTCACCTGGCGGGCCCAGCGGGCTGCCGCAGTCGCCGGCTCCTTCGCCGCCATCGCGTCCACCATCGGGGTGCTGGCGGCGATCTACCTCTCCCGGCAGGCGCTGTCCCGAACCGACCGGCAGCTCACCGAGACCCGCCGGGCCCTGGTGCTCAGCCGGTACCCGCTCCTGCTGCCGGTCCACCAGTCGGTGGCGTTCCCGGACTCCGGCGGCATGCTGGCCCAGCACCCACCCGCCCAGGAGCGCTTCGCGCTGACCTCCGCGCCCGCCCCGGCGTACGCGTTCCTCGCGGTCACCAAGGACCGGTTCCTCATCCCGGTGGAGAACGTCGGTGAGGGGCCGGCGCTGCGCGTCCGCGGGACGCTGTGGTGCTCGGACGGGCGCAACGGCCCGGTCGACGGCGTGGCGGCCCTGGGCGCGGGCCGGACCGGCGTGATGGCGGCCGTGATCCGGGCGGACGAGCGGCCGCTGCCGGAGGAGTTCCGCGCCGCCCTGGACGACGCGGCGGGCGTCGCCTACTGGCTTGATCTCGACTATGCCGACGTCTTCGCGTATCCCCGCCGGACGGTGGCGCTGTTCGACCCGCGAGGGCTCGGCGCCTGGCACTACGTGCAGGGACACGAGCCGGGCACGCTCTGACCGCGCCCGCCGTCCCTGCGGACAAAGTGAAAGCCCCAGCACGGAGGCTGGGGCCGGGTATTGAGACGGATCGAACGATGACTACGTTTCAGCTCATCATCGCCAGCCACCATCTCCCCTATGAGTAGAGGCTACGGACACGCTCCGCGAGCGTCAACTCGGCCACCCGTCCGTGTCTGCACTCCGTTCAGCCATCGAAGACCGCGATTCGACGGTCGCCGCCGGCCATGAGGTGAGCCGCGTACCTCACGGGGCGCGGTGCAAGCCGAGGTGGGCGAGCATCGTGTGGTTGGCCTCCCAGCCGTCCGGGAACTTCACCGGCACGTCCAGGTGCACCCGCTCGGTCGACGGGTGCGCGTCGAGCAGCTCGGCGATCCCCGCCCGCGCCACC
The DNA here is from genome assembly GCF_055586885.1 of Micromonospora sp. NPDC048907. Lineage (NCBI taxonomy): Bacteria > Bacillati > Actinomycetota > Actinomycetes > Micromonosporales > Micromonosporaceae > Micromonospora > Micromonospora sp. NPDC048907. Next base: position 101,281 of record NZ_JBVJHI010000011.1, on the reverse strand, counting down.
ACCACGCACGCGTGCCGGTGCCGGGACGCCAGCACGCAGAGCCGCCCCGACTCCAGGTGGAACGCCGTCGCGTCCCGCCGGCCCGAGAGCGGGTGCAGCACGATCGTCACGTCGTACTCCCGGCCCTGGAGGCGGTTGGCGGTGTCGACGGTGATGCCCGCGCCGGCCGCGCCGAGGTGCGACCGGATGGCCGCCACCTGGTCGCGGTGCGCGGCCCCGACGGCGATCCGGTCCGCGGTCACCGGCGCGCCGCCGGGCGCCTGCTCGGAGAACCCGACCGGTCCGCGGTCCAGGAATCGCCGGGCGAGGGCGGCGCAGGCCGCCGCGGCCTCGGAATCGGTACGCGGCGTGTGCCGGGCGGGCAGCTCGTGCAGCGCCCAGCCGGCCGCGGCCGCCACCTCGACCGTCGCGTCGAAGCGGTCGCCCGGCCCGGGCTGGGTGAGGGTCAGCGCCCGGTCGGCCGGCCCGGTGCCGGCGCGGAACCCGGTGAACGGGTAGAAGGCGGCGGCCACCACCGGCGCGGCGGTGGCCGGCAGCCGCCAGGACACCGGCAGCCGGTGCACCGGCAGCTCCGGGTTGTGCCGCAGCAGGGTGGCCACCGCCGACTGCATCGGATCCCAGGTCAAGCCGGTCCACCGCGCGGTCTCGACGGTGGAGAAGGGGTCGAGCTGCCCCGGATCGCCCACGAACAGCGCCCGCTCGAACCGCCCGGCCACGCGCAGCAGGGCGTCCGACCGCATCTGGTACGCCTCGTCGACGATCGCCCACGGCCAGACGCCCTCGGTGACGGTGGCCCATTTCGCGGCCGTACCGACGATGGCGCCCACGCCGCCGAGGTCGGCGACCTTGGCGGCGACCCGGACCGTGTCGTGGCCCTTCACCCGGTCGGTGGGCTGGTAGTCGGTCGCGGAGAGCCGCCCGATGGGCAGCTCGGGGGCCTTGCGGGCGAGCCGGTCGACGAGGTCGTCGACCTGCTCGTTGGTCTGCGCCACGATGATCAGCGGCTCGCCGGCGGCGGCCAACTCGACGGCGGCGCGGACCACGAGGGTGGACTTGCCGGCGCCCGGCGGCGAGTCGACCACCACGCCCCGGTGGTCGCCGGAGCGCAGGTCCGCCAGCACGGCGGTGATGACCCGCTCGGCCTCGACGGCCGGCGGAGCTGCCAGTTCCGCGAGCATGAACCACCCTCCCCGAGCCGACTGCTGCGCCCCGACACCATACGAGCCGGGTCCGTCAGCTCCCCGGTCAGCTCCAACGGTCGTGGAACAGCGCCATCTCCACCTCGTCGGGCTCGATGCCCCGGCGGTGCGCCTGATCCGCCGCCCAGCCCAGGTAGGCCAGCCACTCCTCCGACACCCAGCCGGACTCGCGACGCACACCGGCCTCGACGGGCAGCCGGCGCCGGACGACGCTGTCGAGGATCAGCGGTTGCCGGCCGCCCGCACCGCGCCGGTAGCCGGCGAAGTAGACAAGCTTGGTGAAGAACGCGGGGCCGAGCCGGGGCAGCCGCGACTCCCTGGGATCACGCAGGCGCTGGTAGGCGGTGCGCAGGGCGTCCTCGTCCGGCGCGGGCGCGCGCAGGCCGTCGAGCGCGTGTGCCAGCCGCTTGCCGTCCGGGTCGCCCTCCAGGGACCGCGCGGTGCGCCACGGGCCGTAGCCGATCGGGCCGTAACCCCACATGAGCACGGCGCTCAGCAACTGCCGCGCGGTCGCCTCGCCGGCGTGCCAGGCCTCGGCGACGGCGAAGACGTCGCGCCGCCACACTTCGCCGGATTCGGAGAACCCGTCGGGCCAGGCCTCCTTTGGAAGCGCGGCACGCCACCGGTCCGGGTGAATGGTGACGGGCTTCAGCTCGCCGGGCAGTGCGGGGCTGGGCGGCTGGCTCACGGCGTCCTCCTCGCTGTGGTGGGATGCCCGAACGCTATTGGCGGCACCGGGCCTCGGGCCGCCCCGAACCGGCAGGTGGCGGTATCCCGTCGTGTCCTGGTTCGGCGCTCCGGCCAGGTGGGCGGTTGAGGTACCGGTCACCCGTCCACCCGGAAGGTGACTCGTTTTCCGATTTGACCGTCGCGCAGGTCCGCCGCCATACGATCACCGAAGCGCCCCACGCTGTCGTGCGTCGGCCTGATGAGCTGCGGAGGGAGACATGGCACCGAGCCGTACACTTCGGACACTGGCGTCGGCGGCCGTCGGCGGCCTGATCGCCATCGCCGCGACCGCACCGGCCGTGGCCACGGCCCCATCGCTCCCCGGCACGACACCGGCCGCGACACCATCGCTTCCCGGCACGGCCCTGGCCGGCGGCTTCGCACCCGCCCCACCGGAAGAGCCACGGCCCCCGCTGCTCCCGGCGGACTTTCAGGGAACGGGTCGGTACATCGTCCGCGACCTCGGCATCGATGTCCCCTTCTCCTGGCAGGGCCGCGCCGGCGACAGCCAGATGATCGCCGGGGGCCCGGAGTACCCGATCTGGTTCACCAACCTGATCTACGACAATGCGCTCTACACGCTGACCTACAAGTGGCCGGGCATCCCGCCGGACCCGCCGCAGCCCTGCCACCAGGTCGGGTTCTTCAACCGGCAGATGTTCAACGACCTGCTGAAGACCGCGCGATTCGTCGGACCGGAGATCCTGCAGGGGAACAACGGTCGGCACGTCGACCACTGGCGGGTCGGCGTGGTTGCGGGCTTCACGCAGCCGGGAGAATTCCCCCGGATCCCGCTCGCGCTCGGTGACATCTACGTCGACCAGCGGGATCCGAGCCGGTGGGTGCAGGTGCTGCAGTTCGGCCTCCAGAACCTCTACGACCCGGCGCTGGATGAATGGTTCACGACGAACACGTTCCGGCACCAGCCCGGGCAGGTGAGCCTCCCCGACAGCTGCCTCCCTGCACCGGCCTGATCTCCCGGGTAGCCCTCGGCGCCTGTCCACCCTGTCGACGTTCGCGCCGGTGAACGGCGTCGAGTTGCGCCGGAACCGACCGGACTAGGGTCGGACGCATGAGTGTGCACCCTCGGGTCGTCGCCGACGACTTCCCCGCCACCCTGCGCTTCTACACCGACCTGCTCGGTGAGCCGGAAACGGTTGTCCGCGACTTCGAGTACGCCAGCTTCGACCAGAACGGCGAGACGGTCCTCGCGATCCTCGGCCGGCGCGCGGCCGAGGCGGTGCTGCCGGTGGGCCAGGGCGACGGCGGCGTGCTCGTGGTGATTCCGGTGCCCGATGTGGACGCCACCATCGCCGCCCTGACAGCCGAGCTGGTGGTGGCCGAGGCCGCCGACCGACCCGGGTGGGGCGTGCGCTCGGCGTACCTGCGCGACCCGGAGGGCAACCTGGTCGAGGTGCAGACCTGGACGGCCCGCTGAGGGTGCGGCCATGCGCTGGCCGGTGCGGCCAGCCGGGAGCCGGCGGTTGGTCCGGTTTCCGCCCTGGCACCGGACGCGACAGGTCTGGGGCGGGCCGGGCTGTGTGGGCGACACACCGACCGGCCATCACATGCCGGGCCGGTCGCTCGTCTACCGGGGTGACACCTGAAGAAGGGAACCCCAGCCATGAGAGTTCTGCTCGCGGGCGCCTCGGGCGCCGTCGGCCGGCCCCTCACCCGCCAACTCATCGCCGCCGGCCACCAGGTGGTCGGGATCAGCCGTAGCCCGGGCAACGCCGAGCGGCTGCGCGACGCCGGCGCCGAGGCCGTGGTGGCCGACGTGATGAATCGGGAGAACCTGCTCGCCGCCCTCAAAGACGTGCGGGCCGACGCGGTCGTGCACGAGTTGACGGCGCTGGGCACCACGAAGATGGGCGAAGCGCTCCAGGGCACGAACGCCCTTCGTACCACCGGGACGGCGAACCTGCTCGCGGCGGCCCGGGCGGTCGGCGCCCACCGCTTCGTCACCCAGTCGATCGTGCTGGGCTACGGCTACCGCGATCACGGCCCGCGCGTGATCACCGAGGACGACCCGTTCGCCGAGCCGGTCGGCGGCAAGCTCGGCGGGGCCGTGGCGGCGATCCGCGCCACCGAGGAGCAGGTGTTCGCGGCCGACGAGATCGAGGGCGTCGCGCTGCGCTACGGGTTCTTCTACGGGCGCGACCGCATGACCGACATGATCGTCAACCTGGTGCGCAAGCGCCGGCTGCCCGTGCCCTCCGGCGGCGGCTTCGCCAACTTCATCTACCTGGAGGACGCCGCCGCGGCGACCGTGGCCGCGCTGGAGAAGGGGCGTGCCAGGCAGGCGTACAACATCGTCGACGACGAGCCGGTGCGCTGGGGCGACTACCTGGACACCCTCGCCGCCGCGGTGGGGGCTCGCCGGCCGTGGCGGGTCCCGAGCTGGATGCTGCGACCCATCCCGTACGCCCACGCCATGATGACCACCTCGATGCGCGTCTCCAACGCCAAGGCCAAGCGGGAGTTGGGCTGGGCTCCGGCGGTGCCGACCTACCGCGAGGGCATCCCGCTGGTGGCAAGAGCAACCCGTTGAGCGCCTCCCCGTCAGTCGATCCCGCTGAGCACCCGCCGTCAGTCGATGCTGTTCAGCTCGGTCAGCGCGTCGTCGGGGAGCGTCAGCGCGGCGGCCGCGACGTTCTCGCGCAGGTGCGCGACGGAGGAGGTGCCGGGGATGAGCAGGATGTTCGGGGACCGGTGCAGCAGCCACGCCAGCGCCACCGCCAGCGGGGTGGCCTCCAGGCGGGCCGCGACGGCCTGCAGCTCCTCGGACTGCAGCGGGTTGAAGCCGCCGAGCGGGAAGTAGGGCACGAAGGCGACGCCCTGCGCCGCGAGGGAGTCGACGAGCGGGTCGTCGTCGCGGTTGGCGATGTTGTAGAAGTTCTGCACGCACACCACCGGCGCGATGGACTGCGCCTCGGCGACCTGCTCGGCGTTGACGGTGCTCAGCCCGAGGTGCCTGATCAGCCCCTGCTGTTGCAGCTCCGCGAGGACCGTGAACGGCTCCTCGATCGAGCCGGGGGCGGGCCGGTCGAACCCGCCGACGCGCAGGTTGACCACGTCCAGCACGTCGAGACCGAGGCGCTCCAGGTTGTCGTGCACGGCCTGGCGGAGCTGCTCCGGAGCGAGGGCCTGCGGCCAGTTGCCCTCGGCGTCGCGCAGCGCCCCGACCTTGGTGACGATGTGCAGGTCATCGGGGTACGGGTGCAGGGCCTCCCGGATGATCTCGTTGGTGACGTACGGGCCGTAGTAGTCGGACGTGTCGATGTGGTTGATGCCCAGGTCGACGACCTCGCGCAGCACGGCCACGGCCGCGTCGCGGTCGGCCGGCGGGCCGAAGACGTGCGGGCCGGCCAACTGCATCGCGCCGTACCCCATCCGGGTGACCGTCAGATCCCCCAGCCTGAAGGTCCCGCCGGGAAGGCTGGTCAGTGTCATGGGAATTCCTCTCCCTGTTCTCGCAAATCCGCAAGCTTCCCGCCGACGGGGTTGGCAAACCCCTCGCACCGGCCCGGAAGCGTCCCGTTTCTCAACCTGGAGCGCCGCCGTGCCGGCCGCCCGCCGTGCGCCGCGTCCGGTCACGGATCGACACAGCTCACCGGAGTACGAGGCGCTGTGGACTCGCCGTCACCGGCACGAAGGGTCCTCGAAGTCGGCCCCGTCGGCCCGGGTCATGTCGAACGAGACCGTCGGTGAATCGGATCCGGCGGCGAGCGTGGTGAACGACGTCCGGATCCGGAGCAGGTCGCCGTCCCAGTCGCCGTCGAGTTCGTTCAAGTGCGGGCCCGGCCCCTCGTCGGCCGGGCGGGTGTGCAGCGAGAAGCGGGTGCCGCGCCAGTTGAGCGGGTCCCCCCAGATTTCGTAGGTCTCGGCGCGCCCCGCCTGACAGACCTTGATGACGCCCTGGAGATCCGGGCAGTCTCCGCAGCGGTCGGTCGCGCTCGGCTCGTCGTCGGTCAGGTGCAGCACGGCACGCCGGTCGTCGCCGGGGCCGTACGGCACCACTCCCTGCCAGTAGCCGGTCAGCGCCGGCCTGCCGGGCAGCGCCAGGGCCCACGGGTTCGCCGCGAAGTGAAGCCCGTAGACCAGGCCGAGGCCGACGACGATCAGCCCGGCGAACATGGCGAAGAAGCGCACCTTGTTGGGCTTGCGCCGCGGTCGGACGGCCATCCGAATCTCCTTCGAGTCGGCCCACACCGTACGCGCCACGATCGTGCGCTCGCCGCCCCATCACTCGGGGCTGTGGAGCCAGAAGCCTGGTACGTAAGGGATTTCCGGCATGGTGGTGGCGGGCCAGGCGGCGGAGCATGGTGAGGCCGCCGCGATGCGGCCGCCTCAGCCGAGGTGCCGGTGCAGGAACGTGGCTGCCGCGTCCGCTGCCTCGGTGACGTACGGCTCCACGTCGTAGAGGTCGATGTGCTGGGCGGCGTCCAGCCAGATGATCTCCTTCGCACCGGCCGCCCGGCGGTGCAGCTCCGCGGCGAGTTCGGGCGCGCAGTACGCGTCGACCCGGCCGTGCACCACCAGCAGCGGGGTCGCGCCGAGCAGCGGGGCCGCGCCGAGCGCGTCGAACGTCATCAGCGAGTGCAGCGAACCCCGGGTCACCTGGTTGCGCCAGTGCGGGGAGGCGGACCGGCTGGTGCCGTAGTAGGCGTACGGCTCGTCGCCGCCCATCGCCGCCTCCGCGCCGCCGGCCGCGACGGCGGGCAGAAATTCGTCGTACGCGTCGAGAAAGCCGCCGAGCGCCGAGCGGTAGTTGTCGACCCCCATCCGCTCGACGAACCAGGCCGGGCTGTTGTAACCGCCGGCGATGCCGACCACTGCCTTCACCCGGGGGTTCTCCGCCGCGGCCCGGACCGCGTAGCCGCCGCCGAGGCAGACGCCGACCAGGCCGATCCGGTCCGGGTCCACCTCCGGCCGGGTTCGCAGCAGCTCGACGGCCGCCCGCAGGTCGGCGAGCTTGCCCTGGCTGTCCTCGTGCCCGGGGCGGCCACCGCTCTCGCCGAAGCCGCGATGGTCGAAGGCAAGGGTGACGAAGCCGGCCCGGGTGAGCCGGTCCGCGTACGTCCCGACGACCTGGTCCTTGACCCCGGTGAACGGCCCGGTGAGGGCGACGGCCGGCGCCGGCCCGGCGGCGGCCGGCAGCCGCAGCTCGCCCACCAGGTCGATGCCGTCGCTGGTGAAGGTGACGCGCTGCTGCTGGCTGCTCATGCGTTTCTGGGTGCCGAGGTGTTCCTGGGTCGGGTGTTCCCGGGCGCTCATGCGGCGGGCACCGCCTCGGCGGCCAGCTCGGCGGCGACGGCGTCGGCGCCGAGGCCGACGAGCCAGCTCAGCGGCGCGTCCGGCAGGAACCGGGTCATCAGCTCGGTCAGCTCCTGCCGCTGCGGCTCACTGAGCGTCGGTGCGCCGTCGGCGATCCGGCGGACGGCCTCCCGGTACATCAGCAGGTACCGCCGCTGCGCGGCCAGCACGCTCCCGTCGCTGGGAGCGCCGTGCCCCGGGTAGAGCGGGAGGCCGTCCAGCTCGCCGGTGAGCCGGTCGAGGGCGGCCAGCCAGCGGCCGGTGTGCCCGTCTGCGGTGTAGGCGTGGGTGCCGTCGAAGGCGAGGTCGCCGATGAAGCCCATCTGCCGGTCGCCGCGGGCCACCAGCAGGTACGAGTCGGCGTGGCTCTCCGCGGCGCCGACGTCGTGCACCGCGATCCGGAGCCCGGCCACCTCGACGGTGCCGCCGGCTGGCAGTGGGTGGTCCGGGACGCGGTACCGGTCGGGCCACTCGTCCCCGTACACGGGCTGCCACTGCGCCCGCTTCGGCGCGGCGACCTCGGCGATGGCGCCGGCCACGGCAGCGGCGGCGTAGACCGGGACGTCGTCGGCCACCACGTACGGCAGGCCGTTGAAGTGGTCGGGGTGGGCGTGGGTGACGAACGCGGCCAGCAGCGGCTTGCGCAGCGCCGCGAGCCGCGCGGCCAGCGCACGCGCGTCGGAGACCAGCAGGTTCGCGTCGACGAGCACCACCCCGTCGGCGGTCTCCAGGAGGTAGCTGTTGGCAAGGATGCCGCTCTCGGCGGCGGTGTAGGTGTGGATGCGGAACTCGGTCACGGTCGACCATCCGATCGGCGTCGGCGAACTAGGGTTGACCCCGACGCTAGGGCGGCCTACGGGCACCGACCAGAAGGCACTTTCCGGTGCCCTTGCCGGCCGTCCGCCGATCGGGAGGTCCGATGGTTCTCGTCATCCCCGACGTACTTCAGGAGAGCTGCTCGACCCGGCAGGCGCTGGAACGGTTCGCGGCGAAGTGGCGGGTCCTGCTGATCTACGCGCTGCTGGCCGGGCCGCAGCGGCACGCGCAGCTGCGCCGCCGCCTCCCGGGCATCAGCCAGAAGGTGCTGACCGAGACGCTGCGCGGGATGGAGGCCGACGGGCTGGTGCGCCGCCGGGTGGTCAAGGCCAGCGCGCCGCAGCACGTCGAGTACGAGCTCACCGACCTCGGGCACACGCTGGAGAAACCACTCGCGGCGATCTGCGAGTGGGCGGCGAGCCAGCCGTCACCCGACTGAGCGGCGGGACCAGGGTCGGGGGCGCATCGTCGCCGACGACTTTGCGGCCACCCTGCGCTTCTACTCCAGCCTGCTCGCCAAGCCGGAGACGGTTGTCCCGGACTTGGAGTACGCCAGCGTCGATCAGGGCGGCGGCGAAACCGTCCTCGCGATCCTCGGCCGCCGTGCCGCGGAGGCGGTGCTGCCGGTGGGCCGGGGTGGCCTGGACGGCCCGCTGAGGATCGGTCGTCAGCGCGGCCGCTGGTCGGACGACGGCTGCGCCGTCAGCCGAGGTTCCACATCCTCCGGCAGCTCGGCACCGCAGAGCGCGCAGATGTAGTCGTCGTCGCGGACGAGGTTGCGCTCGCCGCATTCAAGGCAGCGCCGGAAGACGACGGCCACGGTGAAGCCTTCCGGACGGTCGATACCCGCCCGGTCGAGGGCGTCCGCCACCGCCGCCCAGGAGCTGGGATCGGGGCAGTAGCCGGTGGAGTGGTTGCTCACCTCGGTGACGGACCAGCCGCCCCGCTCGCCGGCGAAGGCGATCTCGCCCGCGCCGAGGACCTCCGCACCGCCGGCGCAGGCGACGTGCTCGCTGCGTCTGGGCGCGAGCCGCAAGGCCCCGGCGGTGTCGATGACGTAGGTGAAGGGCTCGTCACGGTCGCGGGGATCCGTGGCCGCGAGGTAGGCGTCGAGGTCGGCGGGTGATCGGATGGGCCGGCCCTCGGGGGCGCCCGCGACCGAGGCCCGCACGTCGGCCGGGCCGACGTAGCGGTATCGATGCCCCGCTCCTACCACAGCGCCGACCCTACGCCCGCGCCGCGGCCGCTGGGGACGATCGCAGCTGAGCTGGGCGCGGCGGCCGGCCGGCTGGCCGGCCGCCGCGCCCTCGCTGGCGAAGCGGGTGCTGCCGGCCTACCGCTCCCCCACACGGTACGTGACCAGGTTCGGGTCGGCCTTGAGCTGCCGCTCGGTGAACTTGATGGTGTCCCAGCCCTTGCCCGAGTAGAGCCGGGTCTGGTCGGCGTACCAGGGTGAGTTCGGGTTGGCCGACTGCGAGTAGGTGAGGATCTGCCGCCCCGACGGCCCGTTGCGGCCCAGCTCGACGGCCATCACGAACGACGAGCCGTGCTGCACCTTCGAGTAGCCGACGCCGGGCTGCAGCACCCCGATGATCATGTTGAAGACGCCGGCTTCCGCGCGGCCGCCGTGGATCGGGATGCGCTCGGCGCCGCGCGGCTCGGTCTGGACGTCGCCGAGGCGAGCGTCGAGCGGGATGCCGTCCAGCTTGCGGACGGCGTTGGCGAGGGCGGTGCGTACCCTCGGGTCGTCGACGGCGAGCCGGCTCGGCGTGGTGAGCGGGGCGGCCGGGTCGAACGCGTCGGCGAAGCGCAGGCCGCCGGCGAGGGCGAACTCGGTGAACAGGTGCGCGCCCCGGCTGTCGAGGTTGACCTTCAGGTCCCAGCCGCGCAGGGCGGCGCAGGCGGCGGCCAGGTCGACGGTGGTGCCGTCGGAGGCGGTGGCGGTCGGCTGCGCCTCGCAGACCCGGACCAGGTCGTCGCGGACCAGCTCACCCCCGTACGCCCGGTTGCCGAACGTCACGTCCCACAGCTTGCCGGTGGTGAAGCCCTTGCCGGGGAGCCCGTCGGTGCCGGCGATCCGCTGCTGCACCTGGTGCACGCCGAGCCGGGTACGGAGGCTCCGCGGGGTGCGCTCGTCGCCGATGATGCGCGGGTAGCCCTCCAGGGGTTTGGTCGGGTTGGCCAGCCAGTAGCTGTCGTTGGAGTTGGTCACGTAGTCGCCGCGGACCAGCGCGGGCAGGTTGCCCGGGCCGAGGATGCCGGGCACCGCGGCGTCCGGGTCCCGGCCCAGCTCACAGGCGGAGCGGGAGCCGTCGAGGACGGCCTGGCCGCTGCTGGCGTACAGGGGCTGGAAGGGCGCCGGGATACAGACGGCCGCGAGGGAGCCGGTGACCCGGGGCACGACGGAGTGGTCGGCGTAGAGGGCGTTGCCGTCGCGGTCGGCGGCGATGACGTTGACCCAGGGCAGGAACTGCCGCCGGTCCAGCATCGCCCGCAGCTCACCCACCGACTTCGCCCGTCCCATGGCGAGCCAGCCGTCGAGCGCGCGGTTGTTGGCGGCGTTGACGTCGGTGATCGCGTACGCGGCCTGCGCCGTCCAGTCGAAGGTGCCCGGCACCACGACGACCGGACCGAAGTGGGTGTCGTAGAAGGTACGGGCAACCGGGCCGCCCGGCGTCTGCACGGTGACCGTGCGAGCGGTCATCTTCCGGGGCTGGCCGTCGTAGAGGTAGCTGGTCGGGTCGCCGGGCACCAGGGTGAGCCGGTGCCACACGAAGCGGCGGGCGGTGGAGACGGTGTGCGACCATGCGATCCGGCCGTTGTGGCCGATCTCGACGATCGGGTCGCCGACCAGGGCCGCGCCCTCGACGTCGTACCGGCCGGGCACCTTGAGGTGCATCCGGTAGAAGCGCTCGCCGCCGTCCCACGGGAAGTGCGGGTTCGCGAGCAGCATGCCGGCGCCGCTGGCGGTGGCGTCGCGGCCCAGGCCGTACGCGTTGCTGCCCACCCCGGCCGGCGCCCCGTCGCGGGCGGCGACGACGGCTTCGGCCTGCGGGGCGCTGCTCTTGTCCGTGGTGGGCGGCGCGCTGGTCCCAGCGGGCGGCGCGGCGGCGACGATGCCGTCGGCGAGCGCGCCGGAACTGGCCCGGATCATCCGCGTCCAGTTCGCCCGCCACATGTCCAGCTCGGTGATCGGACGTACCCAGCCCTTCCCCGTGCAGGCCGGGTCGGTGATCTTGTTCCTGGCGTCACGGAGGTAGGCGTTGTAGCCGGCGACGAAGCCGCGCATCTGGTCGCGTACCTCGCTGGAGGGCGCGTGGATGCCGTCGCGCGGGCCGGCCAGCCAGCGCTCGGCGGCGCGGGCGTCGATGGCCTTCTGGTGGAACAGGTCGCTGGTGACGTTGCCGGTGGTCGCGCCGAACCAGCGGGATCGCTGGGCGTTGACGGTGACCATCTGCTCCGCGATCAGGCAGATGTTGTCCTCCGCCTGGACGTAGCCGACGCCGTAGCCGAGGCTGGCGAAGTCGCGGGCGGTGATGTGCGGTACGCCGTAGGAGGCGCGCTGGATCAGGGCGGAGTAGCCGTTGCCGTGGGCGGCGGCGGTGCCGCCGGTGACGGTGAGGCCGGCGGCGACCAGTCCGATAGCTGCTGCCGCGGCGGCGAATGGGCGGGGCTTCATCGGCCGGCTCGCTTCATTGGGACGTCCTCCCCCGAGTAGTTGACTGTCCACCTCCGACCGACGCTAGCGGTGAAAGTTGCTCCGGTCACGTGTTGATCGTCGACGATTGCCTTTATCCCGTCCATGGCCGTGCCGGAGCTTGAGTGCCCTGGCAGATTCCACTGCGCTGGACTGGCGTCATGGTTCGGTGATTAAGCCGCACGGAAATCGGGGTTGACTCGGCGGGCGTTCCCGAGGCGTACTCGATATACGTTCCCGCACCGCCGGCTGGCGCGTTCGGCCAGGAAGACGAGCGCGGGCGCTCCCAGAACGGGGTGCCTGCTGTTGTCCGCGCCGGTGTTGCGGAGGCCATGAGAGATGGGAGGTCCCGCATGAAGGATCCCTCGTCGGCGAGTTGAGCGACACCACTGTGGCGCTCGTCGGGCGCTGCCGGTGACGAAAGTCGTGACCCTTGTGGCGCGGCCTGGCCGTCTGCCCTCCTGCCCTGCCCGCTGACCTTGGCCTCTAGGACGGGCTGTGGCGGTACTTGCTGCCCAGTTGCCTGCCCCCGGATTGTTCGTCGGCTCGATCGAAGAGAGGTATTGGCCGACCGCTGCACGCACAACGGTTCCGCCTTGCCGGGCATTGCCGGCAGGGGTCGCGCCTGCGCGAACCTGCCCCGGTTCGGGTAGGCGCGACCGAAGGCGCTGCCTCGTCGCTCTTGAATCCCTACCCATGAAGCCGGAGCACGAAGATGATCTCGACCCTCATGAATCCGAATAGGCTGGCCGTTGCCTTATCGGTTTGCCGGCCCAGGGTGACGCCACTCGAGGCTCTACCCGGACGACGTGTCGACAGGTGGTGGGCCGTTGGCACCACGTGAGCAACGGCCCCCGGACCTGCCCGACGAGGTGCGGTCGGGGCGGGAGCGGCTGGAGAACCGAATCCAGGTGCTGATCATGCTGTTGATCGGCGGCGCGGCCGGCGCAGCCTCGTTCCGTCACGTCCATGACGTCGCTGCGGCGCACGGCCAGCCGGGCTGGCTCGCCTGGGCCGACGCGGTCGTCCTGGAACTGACCTCCATCGCCGCCGGTCTGGAACTGCGCCGCAACCGGCGCTGCCGCAAGAGCGTCGCCTTCCCTGCGACCGTGCTGACCCTGGCGGTGTTCCTGTCCCTCGCGGCTCAGGTCGTGGAGGCCGAAGCCTCGGTGATCGGCTGGGTCGCCGCCGCGCTGCCCGCGCTCGGCTTCCTGACAATGGTGAAGATCGCCCTCGGCCGCGCCGACCCCGCCCCACCCGACCACGGCGCCCGACCCGCAGCGGGCGAGCCAGGACCGCCGCAGATCGTGGATGCCGCGGTCCCGGACACCCGCGAACCGGTCCCCGGAACGCCGCTGCCGGTCCCCACGAGCACTGCCACGGTCCGGGACACCACCACCGCGGTCCCGGCTAGGGCGGACCAGGACCCGGCGGTCCCGGACCGCCGCAGCGGCGGCCCGCTGGTCCGGGACCGGGGCCCGGAGATCACCGCGTTGGTCCCGGCCGCCCGGACCGCCGCCCACACGCTCGCCGCCCACGGGACGCCGCTGTCCCGCAAGGAACTCGCCCGGCAACTCCGCGCGGACGGGCACCACCTGTCCAACGCCACCGCCTCCGCGCTCGTGCGCGTTCTCCGCGCCGAGGCCGCCACCCCACCGGCCCCGGCTTCGCCGAACCTGTCCCACCCGGAGGCCGCGTGACAGACCGACAACAGATGACTCCTGTCAGACCGAGCCGCCCCGGGCAGACCAGCGCCTGTCAGGAAACCGGCCACCTGACAGAACCTGACCGGACCTGTCAGAGCAAACGCCGTCCCGCCCGCCGCGGCGCAGCAGCCAGTGCACCTGCTGCCGCTTCAGCCGGATCCCGACCCGCAAAGGAGCAACGAACATGCTGATCCAGGTCAACGACCTGCACCCGCGCCACCAGCGCTGCCCCCGATCCGCATCACCCGCCCTCGCACACCTGGATCCAAGCGGTGTGACCGGCAGTGCCGGTGTCAGTGTCGATCTCCGTCTCACCGTCCGCCTTGATACTGACCCCCAAGCCGACCCCGCTTCCTCGCTGACAGCCCAGATCAGGCCCGCTGCCAGCGGCGCCGATCGGTTCCAGACACACCCTCATGTGTGGGGTGTCCCCCCAGGGGCCGCCCATGCGTAAACCGCTACCCGCGCCGGATCCGCTGCTGCGCCTGCAGGCCAGCATCACCGCCCGCGACGACCGGCTCCTCGGCTGGCTCTACGACCACGGACTGCTGACCACCGACCAGATCGCCACCGCCCTGTTCCCGTCGCTGGATTTCGCTCAACGCCGGCTACGCCGCCTCACCGTCCTCCGCGCGGTGGACCGGTTCCGCCCCAACAAACCCGACGGCGGCTCCTACCCGTACCACTACGTCCTGGACCAGCTCGGCTACAGCCACGTCCGCGCCCAACGCGGCCTCGGCCCGCCACGCCGGGACCAGGCCCGCCGCCGCAAGCAATCCCTCACGTCCCGCCCGGACCTACCCCACCTGCTTGGCGGCAATCAGGTCTTCATCGACCTGGCTGCCCACGCCCGCACCCACCCCAACAGCCGTCTGGACCGCTGGCAGCCCGCGTCCGCCTTCCACGACCCGGGCGTGTTCTACCGCAGAGGCGGGGACCCGCAGATCATGGTCCACGGTCCGAGCGGCCTGCCCCGCCCGGACGGCGCCGGGGTGTGGACCGAGCAGGACCGTTCGGTGCCGTTCTTCCTCGAATACGACACCGGCCGTGAACGCCTCGACGTTCTCACCGAGAAGATCGCCAAGTACGAACGCTTGTATGCGATGACCACCTGGGCATGGCCGGTCCTGTTCCACCTACCAGCGGCGCGACGTGAGGCGAACCTGCACCATCGCCTCACCGACACCACGCCACGAGCGTTCATCGCCACCACCACCGCCGACCTACGCGCCGCCACCGGCGCGAGCCCCGCTGAGCAGGTGTGGCACCTGATCGGTGTCAGCGCCGGCCGTCGCCGCCTCATCGACCTGCCCTACATCGACACCCACCACGACCAAGAGTTCCCCACCCGCACCACGGCCGGCCCGCACGGGCGAGCAACCTGACCGCCTTGATGGTGCGAGCAGCCCGGTTGACCGGGCTGCTCACACCATCTACTCCGTAGCGGCGGGTGCGGGAGGACCAGATGCCGGGCGAGCACCTGCGATCAAGCGGCGAGCCAGAAGACGAGGAGCTTTCCGGGGCCGTCCACGGCGCGGGCTTCGCTGACGGCCTGGAGTAGCCGCTGGAGTTTGGGATCGTCCGGCGGCAGTTGACGGGCCATTTCACGGAGGTCCGGGTCCGTCGGGAGGGGAAGCTTGGGCGGGTCTTCGTCCGGTTGGGCCTCGGGAGCGTCGGTCAGATCCGTGATGGCCGGCTCGCCGGACGCCACGATCCGTCGAGCGAGGGCCGGCAGGCAGCTCGACGCCTGCCTCTCGAGAGTGTCGAGAATCAGGCGGACCACGACCGGGTTGTAGCGGGTGAGCAGCTGGTCCCGGCGGGCTTCCAGCAGGCGGTCGTAGAACTGGCGCTGCACCGCTGTGAACGGCACCGACACGGTGTGGGGCTCACGGATGGTGAACCCTCCGATGTCCCGTCGGCGGGTGCGGTTCACCAGTGGCGCGAGAGTGTTCAGCTCCTCGATTTCGCGCACGCAGCGGACCCGGTCGTCGGTCGTCAAGCTGGCCGCGTCCAGACGCCCGCGCACATCGTCATACCGGGGATCGATCGCGATCGCCTGCCGGCCCCAGCTGGTGTCCGCCGCGGTGTCCAACGCCTTGAGCGCCTCCTTCGCGGCCTCGGGCGCACCGCTGCGCAGTGCCCGTACGGCGGCATTGAGGTGTCGATTGGGCTCTACAACCTCGAAGAACGTCTGCCGATCCGGAAAAAGGTCCGGGCGGAGCAGGTTGAGCAGGGTGAACAGGTCCCTGGCCTGCGTTTGCACCGGTGTGGCCGAGAGCAGGACGATGGCAGTGCTGATCTCGCTGAGGTACTCGGCGAGCTCGTGCGAGTTTGCGCCCGGCGTACGCAGGTGGTGTGCCTCGTCGGCGATCACCAGGTCGAAGGCAGGCGGCGGGTCCAGCTCGCGCAGGCCCTTGTCCTTCTTCCGCTTGGCATCCCCCTTCAGGTATGCCGTGCGGGTGAACAGCTCGTAGTGCACGATCGCCCGCCGGTACTCCTCGGGCCAGGCGCCGTCCAGGTGCGCCTCGTTGAGGCAGTAGCGCAAGCTCGACGAGTCGAGCACCCGGAAGTCCTCGTCGAAGCGGCGCATTTCTTCGCGCCACTTGACGGTGAGCGCCTTGGGGCAGAGAACCAGCACGTGGTCCAGCGGCTGTCGGGCGGCCAGCTCTTTCATGATCAAGCCGGCTTCGATGGTCTTTCCGACGCCGACGTCGTCGGCGATAAGCAGCCGCGGCTCGTCGGCGCGGGCAAGGCGCAGGAGCGGCCGGAACTGAAACGGCACGTACTTGATCCGCGCTGCCCGCAGCGAATAGACGTGATCGGTGAGCGAGTGACTGAGCCGGGCGGCGACCAGGCGGGCTCGGAACTCCTCGGGCGTCAGGCCGCCAGTCGTTGCCTCCTGTTTCGCCGCTGCGAGCACCAGTTGGTCCTCTGCGTACTCGCGCATGCTTCCCGCTTCGTGGAAGACGCGATAGCGGCCGAACCCATCGACGCTCTGAAGAATCTGGATGACCGGTTCAACCGTATGGAGATCGATCTGCGCCGAAGGTCGGAGGCCAGAGCCGTTCCGGCTTGGGGCAGTCACCCACGCGCCGCTCCGTTATTCGCCACCGCCCGCGTGACGTGGCTTCGGCACCTGCCGGTTGAAGCGCGGCTTGAGGGCGACGACCAGGGCTTCCTTCGTACCCTCCGGGTTGTCGGTCTCCTGCCAGCGGACCTCGCACCGACCCAGCCAGTCGGCGATGTCGGCGGCCGACGCCGCGTTGTTCGGGGTGTCGAGGAGCTGTCCGACCTGGTCGTGCAGCACCGACGAGTCGCGGTTGCCGTTCAGGTGCTGCCGGAGGCGATCCCGCAGACCCCGCCTGGTCCGGCCGACGTAGATGACCACGCCGCCGTCAAGGACCACGTGCACGCCGGGGGCGCGGGGAGCGCCGGCGACAGTTTCCATGGTGTACGGCTGAGGATCCGTGAAGCCGGCCAGCAGGTCGTCGTGCGCGGTGTCGGGCATCCCCGGACGCTACCGGTGTGGACCGGCATCCGTGGCCCCGCACGGGCCGTCGTGGTCGTTGCGGCGTCGGCAGCGACCGGCGCCGTCGAGCTTGGCGTCACACCAGATCCGGGTACGCACGAACTGACGATCCTCCTCGCTGAGGGTGGTCTCGCCGAAGTCAAGGGCGGTGACGTGGCCGAGCGAGTCGCGTAGGGCTGCGGCGAGGGTGATGGCCGCGTCGAGGCTGTTCAGGGTGGTGGGAAGGTGGATGATCCAGCGGGGTGCGGTCATCGCTGCCACCGGCTGTTCGGTGAGCCTGGATCTGTGTGGCGGCAGCCGGTGTGACGGGCCTGCCACTGCCGCAGCGCCTGGCGGATGCGTTCGGCCTCGGTGTTAGCCGTGGTCAGCTCGCGGTGCAGACGCTCGAGTTCGTCGGCCACCCGGTTGAGGTAGTCGTGCACCTGGGCGGGGTCGAGGCCGCGCCAGCGGGTGTCGAAGGAGGCGACGCGGGCGTGGTGCGGGTGCAGGGGCTCTCCGGTCACGTAGATCATCGCTGCGACGCCCCCTGCTCGGCGATCAGCGCACGGATCTGCCGGTCGGTGAGGCCGCGCTGGTCGAGGACCCGGCGGCCCCACCGGTGCAGCCGGCAGGGGTGGGGTGCACGGTCGTTGCGACACCGCGGACCGTCGGGCCACTGCTCGGCGGCGTGCAGGGTGACCGCCTTGACCGCGAACCTGACATCTTCAGCGGTTACGTAGGGCGGTAGGGGTAGTTCGCCGAGGATCTCGTCAATCGAGTCCATGTCCCTCCCTGAGTTGTTGGGTGTGGCGCCGAGGCGGGCGGGGACGATCGGTACGGCCGCGCGTCCGCACCGGCCGGAGCCCAGCACCCACCCCGGGCCTGCTTCCTGCTCTTTCGCCGAGATGCGGCCGAGCAGACGTGTTCGGCGTCGGAGCAGCGCGCCGGACCCTGAGTCGGGTATCCGCACTGGCGGTAGCTGCTCCGACGAAGGCAGGGACCTCAGTGCCTAGCTGGGGCCTTTCCTCGCCTTCGCACCCTACCGGCATTGCTGGTAAAGTCAACGTTGCCCTTGAAGTTCTCCTGGCTGCCGTGATCAGATGTGTGGGCCTAGCTGGGAGTACTACGCATGCCCGCACCACGAAAGTTCGAGCCGCACTACCGCCGGATCATTGCCGACATCAGGGAGCGCATTGCCTCCGGCGAGTGGCCGCCGGGCCACAAACTGCCGTCCACCAAGGCGCTAGCCGAGATGTATG
>NZ_JBVJHI010000011.1:0-82956 GCF_055586885.1 Micromonospora sp. NPDC048907 | reverse complement strand
ACCCGCCGGATCATTGCCGACATCAGGGAGCGCATTGCCTCCGGCGAGTGGCCGCCGGGCCACAAACTGCCGTCCACCAAGGCGCTAGCCGAGATGTAGGTGGGCAGCCAATCGACCGTTCGCCAGGCCGTGACCATCCTCATTGAGACCGGAGAGTTGTACGGCCACCAGGGGTTGGGCGTTTTCGTCGCCGACCGGGCCGGCAGGCAGTCAGAAGGCTGAGCGAGGACTCTGCTCCCAGCGGGGTTCGAGGTCATGCCTGCTGCGGTCAGCTGCCTCGGACGGCCAGCATTGAATAGGGCAGACCACGCAGCACGCATCGCAGTCAGGACTTCCGGCACCGCACCACCGTTGCCCGACCAGCCAGGCGGGGAAGCCGATTTCAGTTCACCGGGTCGCTCGGAGCACAGGCGCCGGCCCACATCCACGATGTGAGTCCAGGTCGTCGTACTCGGCAGGCTGCCCCCGCAGGAACACCCGCCGGACGTCTACGTCGGAGGCGATCGCAGCGAGCGGCTCGGAACCAACCAAGGCGACATTCGCGGACGTGAGGCAGCACAGGTGTAGATGCGAAGATCATCTCCGTGACTAGTGGAGAAATTGGCAAGGACCCTTTGCGCCCAGTACCTATCTGTCCGTCGACCCCAACCGAACGTCGTCTGCTCGCTGTGCTGTGTAATCCACCGTTACGGGCAGCGAAGGACACCACATCCTGGCGCAACCTCAAAGTCCTTGCGGGCGTGTTGCGCGCCGACTCCGTCGCCATCGCCAATCTCATCGAAGAGCCCACTCGGTCGACGCGGGATCTGTTTCACGTGGCAGGCAAGGTGGATCTGGAGACGCTAACCTTCCGACTGAAGGTCGCGGCTCAAACGGCTGACGTGGTTGTGGCTGGCTGGGGGGTTGGAGCTCCTGCAGGTTGGCGCAAGCACGAATGGCTAGCCTTGATTGAGGCAGCGGTCCGCGGGCTCGCAGCCGGCGGACACGACCAGGTTGCACACGTCGGCGGGTCTCCCAGGCACCCCTCCCGATGGCGCCAATACACTAGCCCCATCCATGATCGTTATGCAGGCGCCACCTTCGAGCTCCGACTCGCGGCGGCTCTTCGATGGAGCGCCATAGAAAGCACAGCTGCTGCGGACAAACGGGTTCCCACTGGTCCGGGGAGAGCCTGAAGCCTCACGAGCGCGTCCGGACCAGCACCCTCCGGCCCACGCCCTCGACATGCTGCTCTAGCCCCTCTGCGGTACGAGGGATCACCCGGGGCCACCGTATGGCGAAGAATTCAGGCGACGTGCGAAGATCATCCACACCCACCGAATCCGCCTCACGAGCCACCAGTAGAGCGCGGGCGAGCCATGCTGCGATGTCAGGAGTAATCTCCAACATCGATCGGGCGCTTGTTGACGATGATGGGCGGCCGGCGAGCACCCCGATTGCGCGCATTGTTTTGACGCCACGCTGGACGCCGACATCAACGCTGCGTCGACTCCCCCAGATCGCACGCATCCGACGGCGTAGCTCGGGGGTGCCCACCTCAGAGGCACCTGCGGCGAACAGGCGTCCGGTCTCAGCGAGGAGGTCGGCGAAGAAGGGCTGAGTAGCCAGCAGCGCCCCGAGGTGGAGTGGTCGGACGTCATCGACCTCGTCGCGGTGCACCGTCGCCCACTCGACTAGGCCGCCTGCCTCCTTGCTCGGAATGATCCACGTTCGGGCCAGCGCGGTGACCGTCTTCTTGCGCGCCTCATCGGCCAGCGGCGCGTCGGTGAGCGCCGTCTTTAGGGCGCGTCGCATACGGACAGGGTCCGTGCGATCGGCGGCGACCGCGAGCGCTGCATTAAGCCAGGGAAGCGCTAAGTCACGGTCGAGTAGGACACGACGGCTCACGGGATCACCTCCACGAACGGAACCACGACTTCGTCGAGGCTGAGGCCGCCGTGTGTGACCAACGTGGCACTGTTTCGGTAACACATGCTCCCCGGAGCGAACAGCAGCGGTCGTGATGTGGGTGGATAGCCGGGCGGATCCCAGGCGATTCCAGGCAGTTTGCTTACGTTTCGCAGGACAGGGTTAGCGTACTGCCGAACCCGGATGCCACGCGACGGGACCGCCGCTCCCTCATTGGGGATCGGCTGCCCGAGCCCTTGCGAGACAACATTGCCGTGGTCGGCGGTCAACCAGACCCGATGCCCGTGCCGCCGGGCCCACGCTAGGGCAGCTGGCACCAGCCCGGCATGGGCCCACGTACCCAGCGACGCGAGCAGCTGATGGTCGTCGTTGACGTCCGACCCGTGCACAAGGTCATCAACGGCATTGATAGCGACGCCGACCACGCTCGCGTCTGGCAAGTCTGGCCAATCTCCCGCATGTCGGCCCGGGGTCCGGGCGTAGTGGACCTCACGGTCGCTGAGACCCGCCTTGATCCAAAACTCGCGCCAGCGCCGGTCCTCGGCATCGGTCCGGTTGACAGAGTCCGGAAAACGAGTCGGCAGTTGGCCAGCGAAAATTGCCTGACGTGAGACGGAGGTAACCGTCGGCAACATCGCCAGCACTCTCCGGTCCGTGGCGACAGTGAGATTGAGGACCTTGCGAAGGTATTGCCATTGGGCGACACCCATGCCATCCATCACCAGCAAGAGCACTTTATCGCCCTGCACAACGGCGGCATGGTTCAAATGGGCGCCGATTTTGTCGACACTTACCGGCGTGACATGGGACCGGCTCAACTGCGCGCCGTAATGGGCGCGCAGCCAGGCAACCCAAGCGGTGTCCGTCTTGTTCCACCACGCTTGCCCCGTCACCACGGCTGCATCGTTGAAGCTGGCGGGCGGTGCCGCGGCGAAGTGGAGCCTGACTGCTGCCCACCAGTCTGCAATTTCCAGCCACCGGGGCAAGCTGCCGGAGACCTCACCGGGCAGCGGCGGAGGGTTGCCCAGGAGCTCGGCCGCAGCCGCCATATGATCGACGGCAGGTCGCACCAACCGAACTACCTGCGGCAAATCCTCTCGGTCCGTTTCAGCCGGAGTCAAATAGCCGCTGGCCACGAGGTCGATGAGATCCCCTGTAGCCCGTTGCAGCTGTGGGTGGAGAGGGTGTGCGCCACCCACAGCTGCCCAGTCCTGCCAAAGAGCGTCAAGCTTGACCTGCGGGTCAGCTGCGCTCAGCAGATCGCGAGCCGCTCCAACGGGAAGGGTGGCAGCCAGAGCACGGCGGAGTCCGGGTGGGGTGTGTGGTAGCAGACGCACTACGGTTGCAAGGACTGTGTCTGCCTCGGGCGGCCACGCTCGGCCAGCCAAGTATCGAGCTGCCGAGGCCAATCGTAGGCCGTAGGTACCGGAACCGACGAGCTGTGCAGCGACGTCCGGGGGCAGCTGATGAAGCTCGTCACGGACGGAATCGGGCAGCTCTGGGTCGAGGATGCGGTATGGGAGCTGGCCGATGTCCCACTGGAGGTCGCGTGGGCGCCGGAGGTCTCGGTCTGTGACGTGGAGGACGAGTGGCGCGGCGTCGGAGGTTCTCCCCCGGACCTGCAGCTCATAGACGCGGCGAACGTCCCAGCGCCTGTGGGCGTGCCAGAGCTCGCCGTCTCCGACGGGATGGTCCAAGGCATGCGGATCCAGATAGAGCAACACCTCGCCGGGCGTGACGTCGAGGGATCCCAGCAGCGTCGTCCAGCGGCTCACGGCTGCACCCGGACCAGGAGAGCGGTTCGAATGCTGGGAGCCGGCATCGGTTGTCCGGCGGCGAGTTTCTGCAACGAACGGTACGCGTAGTCACGGGCTTTGGCCGCCATGGCCTTGAGCTGGTCGGTGGAAACCGGAGCGGTACCCGTGAGGGGAGCCTCCAGCTCCCCGCCTGACAGCGTCGACCAAAGCTGGTCGCCGCGCACCGGGTCCGCGCGCCCGCTGTCATGAATGAACAGAGCTGTAGCACTGATAGTAGGCGTCCGGGCATCCACGGTCACACGGGAAATCAGCAGCCAGCCGGGCGCGTCGCCTCGGATAACCGGCGCCGGTTCGCCCGGTGCAACCGTCGGCAGTTGCACCAGTGGGTCCCGCGCGCCGGGGCGCCAGCGCTGGCCAAACGAACGACCCAACCGATTTGCGCCGAGGCTAGCGCAGCCAGAAGCGGCAGCGGCCAGGAGCGCCGGCATGCGGCTGGGCGGCGGTGGGGGCGGGGAGACGGCGAGCTCGGCCAGTAGCCGGCGGCCATCCTCGGCGTCACGCACATCAGCAGTAGTAGCTTGCTCGAAGTCTTTGGCTGCGTCGTCCATCCGGTCAGGCTCGACGATGGCGGCCACATAGAGGTCCGTGACGTGGGCGGCAGCGGAGTCCAGGACGTCCGCCCGGGCGTCCACGCCGAGTTCGGCGAGGATGCGTTCAAGCTTCACGGTTAGGACCTCGATCACCCGCTCGTCAACCGTGTCGGCGAGAACCAGGTTGAAGGCCTTCACAACCTTCGTCTGGCCTAGGCGATCAACCCTGCCCACGCGCTGCTCAACCGCTGTCGGCGCCCATCCCAGATCCCAATTCACCACGACGTGGGCGAACTGCAGGTTGACGCCCTCCCCACCGGCGTCTGTAGAAACCAAGACCTGGGCGTCCTCGGCGAACCGACGCTGAGCTTCGGCCCGATCGGACAGGCCCATCGTGCCGTCGATTGTGACGGTTCGGATCCCCTGCGCATTGAGGAGATCCGCGAGCATCCGCTGTGTGGCGCGAAACTCGGTGAATACCAGCACCTTGACCGAAGGGTCACCTTCACTGCGCTGTAGGCGCCGTAGTAGGTCCAGAAAATGCAGCGTTTTGGGATCTGGCCCTGTCGCAATTGTGGCGCGGGCGAGCTCTAACAAGTGGTCCAAGGCGGCGAGGCTGGCTTCATCGGCAGGCAGGGTATCCAGCAGTGCCTCAGCGTCTTCGCCAGTCAGCTCAAGCCACTGTTGGACATCAGGTTCAGTGGTTCGGCGGGCTGCCGAGACGGCGGCGAGGGCGAGCCGACGACGTTCCAGAGCCGACAGAAGTGCGGGAGTGCTTGAGGTCACCATCCGTTGAAACAGCAACATGAGAAAACCGATTGCGGTGTTTCCAGAGGCTCGAGCGGCGGTGTAGCCGGTCCGTACGAAGTCGGTGACAGCCTCGTAGAGGGCACGGTGCCGGGGGTGGCGATCGAAGGAGACGACGTCAAGGGCTGTGATACGAGGACGAAACAGCAGCCGACCATCGTGGTCGACAGCGGTGCGCTTGTCTGTGCGGGCAACAACGCTGGCGACGGTATCGGCGTTGACAGGCCGGCCCTGTACGAACTCGTCGTCCAAGAGTCCGAGGAAGCGCCGGAAGGATTCCGACTTGCCAGAGTGAGGGGTGGCGGTGAGCAGCAGCAGGTGCGGAGTCGCTGCGGCAAGCGCGGCGGCGAGGCGGTGGCGAGCGACATCCTCATCCGATCCCGCGACGCGGTGCGCTTCGTCGATGACGACGATGTCCCAGCTTGCGTCGACGACCGCGCTATAGCGGCTCTCGTTGAACTGGGCGACCTGCTGTGGTGTCCAGCCTGCCCGGCGCCGCATGGGCTTCACGGCGTCGATGCTGGTCACCACCCGGTCAAAGGCGCGCCAGATGTCGGGGCTGGAGTCGACGGGCACCCCTTCCGGGCCGATGCGGACGAAGTCGGTACCGAACTTCTCCTGCATCTCCGCGACCCATTGCAACTGGACGCCCTTGGGGGCAATTACGAGGATGCGACGGGCTCGGCCCCGGGCAACCAGCTCGCCCATGATCGCTCCCGCAGTGGTGGTCTTTCCAAGTCCGACCTGACAACAGATAGCTAGCCGGACCGGATCCATGCGCAGCGCACGGGTCAGGATGGCGGACTGGTGCGGTAGTAGTCGGACCGAGGCGGCGCCAGCCGCAATCGGTTCCCCCGCGGCCGCAAGGGCATGGACCCTGAGGGCCGCAGCCCGCCAACGGAGCTCTGCTGCGGCCCAGGGTCTGGTAGCGATCGGGGCCAAATCCGCGAGCGGGACAGTACGGACCCGATGATCGTGGGGCGTATAGACGTCGGCGAGGTGGGATCCCCAGAGCTCGTCAACAGCCAAAACCTGACAGGCCCGGCCGGCTTCGGTCCACCAGGTCCAGTCCCCAAGCGCGTAGGCGGTAGGAGACTGAAAGCCATCGTGAAGGATGCCACTCATCCGACCCGCTTGAGAGCGTTGCGGTAGTAGGCGAGGGCTGCTGGAATGTCCGGCAGAACTTCGGCGGGAATCCGCTTGCCAACCTTGACGATCCTGCCGTATTCGCCCTCAGCCCACGCCTTCTTGAAACCTGCGGCTATAGCCTCACCGCGGAACCGCTGGAGCTTCCCATTGCCTGAAGCGTAGCTGTCAAACACCCGGAGCAGCTCGCGAGTCCGCAGCTGATCGAGGTGTTCCGCCCTCGCCGGGTCGGGCACCGACCACCGCCCATCTGAGTCAGTGACGAAGTTCTGCTCCAACAGAGCCCGCAGCTCGGGCAGGGTGTCGGGCGTCTCCCCGGTCTCAAGCTCGCGCAGGAAAGCCGGCTGGATCTCATGCATTTTCTGCGGCCTGCGCCTGAGCTGCTGACGCAGCCACATGATGGCACTGGACTCGTCGGTGACGAACAAAGTTGCAGCTTCGAGTTCTTTGAACGTCAGCCGGAACTGCTCGTAGGCGGCGGCCTGGCCGGGAAGGAAGACCATGCCATCGCGAACCACGAAGATTTGCTCGACGCCGGCGTAGAACTGTTGGGCGGTCATGGGGGGCTTAACGCCAGCTGCCACGTAGTAAGCCACCATGCGGTCATATAACCGGTCGGGGAACCGCTCCCGGATCGGCAAAGCCTTGCCACGCCGGCCCTCAGTGACTGGCAAGTGGGTAAGGTGATCGCGCAGGAATGTCCACACCCCTTCGACCGACCCCGCGGTTGTCCGTACTACGGCAGAGGTAGTTACATCAGGCTTGTAGCAAGAAATCATGAGGTCTTGCTTCACGGCGTTCGCAGCCGTCGCTTGCCGATAGCTGGAGTGGCTCTTATCGAGCACGCGGGTGTCGGCAACGACGAATCCGGCCTCGCCGAGGCCCTGTTGGATCACTGCCCAGATCTCATTGCTTGAGTTGGAGAATTCGACGGTCATCCACCGACCAGGCTTGAGTACCCGGGCAAACTCGCGAAACGCTTCCCCCATTAGATCGCCATAGGTGGCGAGATCCTTGGGCGCCTGACGATTGGCATCGACGATAGCCTCGTCTGCGGCTCGCGTCATGACGCGATGCCAAGCTTCCACTACCTGCGCAAGGTCCGCATAGTAGATGTTCGATCCGAAGGGCGGGTCCACGAAGACGTAGTCGACAGACGCGTCTGGCAGCGGTAGATTCGACGCACTTCCAGTGGAAATCATAACGGTGTCCCGGGTGCGTCTCGTCGCCGACCAGAGCTTTACTAGGTTTGCCCGTTTGCCTCGCTTTGGGTCAGAGCCCTCAAGGTTGTAACGAACAGAACACTCAGCTACCAGGGAAGGAATGTAATAGACTCCCGTCATATGCTGGTTCACTTGGGAGCCACCGACCTTGCCGAACGAGAACCCCTTGTACCGGTTCATCCAAGAAAGGCCCCAGAATGCTTGCTCAATCCAAAAGCGTAGCGCCCTGCGCACATCGGGATTTTTCTCGCCGCTCGCCCACTCCCACAATATCGACAAGGTCGCAAGGGCCCGATCCGGATACAGATGTTGGAGGTGGGTGAAGCCGTTCTTAACGATGCTGGTTCGCTCGTGAGTCATGTGTCTATAGGGGAGCTGGTATTCGGGTCCTCCCCGAACAGAAAGCGCCGAGACGCGGGCGAGAACGGCGAGGTCTTCCGCGTCCGGCGTCTTGTCTCCGGTGAACCACTTGGTGCCTTTCTTGTACCGGTAGTGAATGCGCGCCGGCTGGAACTCCGTCCGGGTCACACTCTGTCCCGTCACCGTTCGGACGGTGGCCTCACGCCTCTCCAGCTTGCCCTGACCTGCCTTGCCAACTTCCGCGCCGCAACGGGGGCAGGGGAACCGGTCAACGACCTTGCCGCTGACCTTGTCAAATGCAGACTCGTAGAAGGACAGCGGTCCGCCACAGTGGGGACATGTGAATATCTGAGACCAGACGGTGAAGTCGATGACAGCAGGGGCGCCATCTCGGGTCTTCGTCGCGTACATCCAGCCGTACTCGCGATCAAACCTATCCAGCATTGCGGCGCTCGCCTTGTCGAAGGCCGCCCCCTCGACGGGCAGCGTCACGCCAGCGGCGAGGAAGGTGGCCCCCGGTGCCAGATCGTTCAGCACTGCGCGGCGCGCGCCCCACCGCACCGTTCGTCCGTGCGCCTGTGCCTGCAGCTCGACCTCCATCCGCAGGTCAGGATCAGGGTCGGCAGCCATCTGGGCGGCGACCCCAGTCATGCCGGAGCCGGCGAACCCGTCAAGGACCACGTCACCGGGACGGGTGTAGTGAGTCAGCAGCTGAACGATGATCTCTGGCGGCACCTTCGTAGGGTATGAGTGCGCCTTGTACTGCAGGGACGTCTTCCGCCCGGTGACGTCGGCCAAGAATGGGCCAGGATCTGGCCGCTCGTCATCTGCGCCTTTCCACGCGGTGCGTGTCAGCCAGTCCGGCAAATACGGGTTCGGACACGCCGTATGCCAGGGAGGCGTTGACATTGCGATGATGTCGACGTCGTCCCCATCCGGCCGCCCGGCGCCCGTGAGGCTCGGCAGCCTTGCTGCAAGGTCAGCTCGCGCGGCCGCATCCTCCTCCTGTCGTCCCGAAGTGGTTTCGGTCGCGCTGCGGCTTGGGTCACTGAACAACGGCTCGGGGTTTGTCACGCCTGCTCCTGAGCGGGGACGATACGGATTCGGGAGGAGTCGCCGCCGTGGTCGGCGGTCAGTTGGGTCAACCAGCTGGTGAAGGCGGCGGCGGCCTCAGCGGGAGTCATCGCCGCCCCGTCCAAGAACAGCCCGTCCCATAGCTCGCGTGGGGTAACTCGAGCAACCTCGAACCGATCGACCAGGGTGGACACCGCAGCCACCAACGTGGAGGACACGCCGCCATGAGTCACCTTGCCCTCGACGAGGTCGGCGACCGCTGACTGCTGGTCGCCGGGCAAGAACTTCACCTGGCCGGCAACGTCCTCCTCGACGACCACATCGCGCATGGCGTCAATCCACTGCTGCCACAGCTGTGGCACTCGCGCCCGAACCTCAGCCAAACGAGCAGCGGCTGTCGGTCCGGTCGGCGGCATCGGCCGATAATTGCACGCTGCACACGTGAAGGCCGCGTCGAACAGGGCAGGCGTGAAGGTCTTGCACGTGACGAGGTTGGCAACGTCGGTCTCCAGCTGGCCGAACTGACCACTTGGCAGCAGTGGGACCGCGGATAGTTGCCGGAGGTCCTGCCACACCCCGGATCCGGTGAGTTCCACCTTGACGATGTCGCCCGGCACGTCAAGCCGGTCGGCAGTGTGCCGCTCGACAGCAAACGCCTTGTAGCAGGCTCTTAACTCTTCCGCGGCCCGCCGAACCCGTCCTGCCGTAGCCTTGTCGGGCTTAGCAGCGCGCAGGAGGTCGCGCAGCAGCACCCTTCCCTGCTCCACCTCTTCGACGTACGGGTCAGCGACGCCGAGCACGGCGCTAGCGTTCTCTAGATAGCGCAGGTCGTCGGTAAGCGTGCCAGCAATCTCCCGCAGCTGCTCTACCCGGGCCAGCTCCGTCCTACCCTCGGCGGCGCCGGCCAGCACAGCAGGGTCGGTGACGGCGAAACGGGCGAGCTTGCCAGGAGTGTTGCGACCCTTGACGTCGGCCAACAGTTCTGCCAGGGCGTCTAGCCGGGCGATCCGCACCGCCGGATTGTCGAAGATCTCCTCGCCCCATAAGCGGGGAGCGCCTTGTAGATAAGCCTTGGCGGTGGCGACCGACCCGAACACCGTTTCGGCCTTTGTAACCAGCGTTGCGACCGTTTCATTCGGTAGCGGAAGCGTGATGATCCCCGGGGCAACGCCGACCAGGTGGGCCACCTGCCGCAGCGCTGCTGTGTCGGCACCCGCTGGAGTCGTGACGTAGGAGAGCTGGCGCAGATCCTCACGGCCCATCTGCGCCAGGGCTGCCAGATTATGCGCCCCGACCTTGGTGCCGTTGGCGAATCCGAGTTCCGCCCGGCCGAGGTGGGCCAGACCCGCAGCGACCACCACAGCCAGCTCTGGCTCCAAGTGCCAGGGGCCCCACACGCGAACCCCGCCTGGCCCGTCCAGCGTTGTGAACAACTGATCGGCGTTGACGGCCTGCCCGCCGGCAGCGGCAAGTGCGCCTGCAAGGTGCGTGGCGTACGGGCCGGTGTCGGTGACCACGTTGTCTAGATCCAACAGCTCCAAGGCGGCCAGCGCCATGCGACCCATCTGGGTCTCGCGCCCGGCGAGCATGGTCAGCGCCGCAGTCACGGTTGTGCCCAGGTTCGCGTTAGTGACCTGCCCAGCAAACACCGGGTAGCCGGGGTACCGCGTCTGAAAGTGGCTAGCGAGGACGTGGGCGGCGATCGCGTCCACCTGCTCCTTGATACCGCGCAAGGCCCCCGTCGCACCGGACAGCCACTGGCCGAAGGGCCGGGTAACACCGGCGTGCGTAACCAGCAGGTTTGTCCGAATATGCGCCTTCAGCCAACCAACCATCTCTTGCAGGTGCTTGTCTCGGCGGGATACGAAGTGTGGCTTGTGCTGAGCAGTCGTCTCACCGGCCTTTGCGTTGGCTGCCGCGTAGCGCCGTAGGGCCTGGGTGAAGTCGGCGTCTGGGTTGTCCAGCTGCAGAAACACCTCGTCGGGCTTACGCTCATCGGTAAACGGTGGCGGGGCGTAGGGCTGCAGGAAGTACAGGTAGAAGTCCCGCGCAGGCTGCGCCGTCGATCGCTCGTTCGGCGCACCCATAAATAGGTAACCGGGCCGCGTAACCTTCTTATCGGCCCATGGCAGCTCGTAGGCCCAAATGCGGTATCCCGCCCGGTAGGGGTCGCCGGACACTTCGAGCACCTGCTCGAGTGCCTTGTAGTACCCCGCATCCAGGTCCGGGTCATCGAGGGTCGCTGCACGCTCCTCGATCTGCTGCTCGTAGTCGACCGTCTTCTTGAGGTCCAGGTAGACCTGGCCGTTCACGGGGTTGACGGAGAGGAACTGGCCCGAAACCGCCTTGAGGATCTCGTCGACAAGCGTCTCGATGCTTGAGGCAATGAATGCGGGGTCGAACTCGGGCGTGCCGGGTGGCAGCAGGCACAGGTCGTCCCGCAACTCGTCATAGGTGAGGCCGATGGGCGCTTCGACGTCGTCGGTGGTTAACCGATGTATCGCTAGGGCGTCGACGATGCGCAGCGCCGGTGGCACGTCGGTCTTAACTGCGAGCCCGCGTTCAACACGATCGCGGATGGTGCGGGTGCGGTCGAGGACGTCTTTTACCTCCGCAATGGTCTTATTCGACGGATCGGACTCCAGCTCCGCTCGGTAGCTATCGGAGCAGATCAGGCCCGGCTCGGTGTCCGGTACGGCTGTGTCCAGGCGTTGCCGAATCTGCTCAGACAAGCTGGAAAGTACGCGGCGCTTCTCTACGATCGTCAGGTTTTCGAAGGTGCGGAGATAGGCTGGGTGAACCGGGAACAGGTCGACGAAGGTGGTCAGGTCCTGGCCGAGGGACTCGAAAGCCTCGCTGAACTTGGTGAGGTGGCTGCGGATCTGAGACTTCTGCTCATCGGTCTTGCCGAGGATGCGCCGCTGCACGACGAACGCGACATCCTGACGTGAAATCCGGAACTGCTGGTACCGCTCGCGAACCCGGCGAATCTCGTCTTGAGCGAGAGTGAACCTGGGGTTGTCGAAGAGGGTTTCTTGCACGCCAGCAATGAGGCGAAAGCGGGAGTCCCGGCAGAACTCTCCCATCTCCCTCAGGAAGCCTAGATCGAGAATGATCTCGGTGTCTCGCCGAGTCCGCAGGTAGTCCAGCAATTCGTCGATGACCAACAGGAGCCCGTGATCGGGGTGCGCCGTCTCGAAGGCAGCCATCATGTCGGCCAGGCTGGCCTTGTTGTTCGTCACCTGATCTAGCGGCGGAAAGGTAAAGGTAACGCCGTGAGCGGCGAGGCCGTCTGTGAGTTCGTGGGCGATGATGTCGCGGAGCGCCATCTTGGTTGCGCCGATCTCTACGCGGACGACCTTGAACTTACCGGCCACACTCTCGGCGGCTGCGGCCGTGTCGGCGTCGGTGAGCTTCGCCGCAAGGGCGACGTCCTCCGCGACAGCCGACAGACAGCTCATGAGGTGTGTCTTGCCGGTGCCGTAGGTTGCGATGAGCAGCAACCCCTTGTGGTCAACGTCGGGGTTGTCGAAGCGCAGCTGCGGAAAGACGACGTCCACGAGGTTCTCGCGCATGCTCGCAGAAATCACAAACGTCTGGACGTCCTCCACCGCCTGGCTCGCGCCGCCAGCAGCCCGGAGTTGCTTCACACTCTCGAGAGGCTCGAAGTGAATCAGATCGCGGTACAGCATTAGGGCAGCCTTTCGAGGTCGAACGGGGCCTGGTCGTCAAAGACGGTCGAGCGAGGGTGTAACAAGAGGCACTCTGACAGCCGAGCCTCGAAGTAGTCGCGGTGGCCGGGGGAGGCGTAGCGCGTGTTCGCACCTTGCACGGAGCCAGGCCAGACCGCAACAACCCCGGCGCGCGAGGCCGCCAGGCGGCGCAGGAGCCGCAGCGGATCTAGATGCAAGTCGGCGTCGAACAATACGTCTAGGTCCGTCAACACGGCGTGGCCGAGGAGAGCAGCGAAGACCTCGCTGTCTGCTGGCGCATGGTCAAACGCCGCCAACGTCAGCCCCACCGGTACCGGATCGTCGTGGACGAGCGACGCGAACAAGCTGGCAACAGCTGCAGCGTCGGCATCGGGTTGCTCGACACTCGGGGGTGTAATCAAGGCGACGCCACGCCGTGAGCGAAGTTCAGCCCATACTTCGTGGCCTGTCCGCGGCCACAGCGGGACGTGATGTCCCGCAAAAGCCTGAACCTCCACGTTGATATCGACAGGGACGGCGTCCACATGGCCTGCACCAGTCACACGGGACGAAGCCGGGCTTGCCTGCAGCCCGTGCAGCTCCGAGCGCAACGTCGCCTCGGTAGACCAGCCTGTGTACTGACCGTTATCCCCTGGGTTTTCCCTTCCGGCGGAGCTAGCCTTTGGGCGACTCACCATCGGATCACCGATCCGTTCTCGGCGACGAGGAACACGTCGATCCGCATAGTGCGGATCGCGGTCTGTGTTTCACCAAGCAGCCGGCGATACTGCGCCGCCTCTGGGAAAGCCATCGCCACCCACTCGTTCGGGTGCTTCTCTCGCAGCCGAAGCGCCTTGAGGAGCGCCGCTCCATACCAGTGGTTCGCTTGCAGGGCAGGTGGCGTCGGCTTGGTCTCACCGGCCCGCCGCGGATCGGCGTAGGACGCCGAGGGGAAGCCCTTAACTTCGACGTGCATTCGACTGCCGGCTCGCTCCGCGACGACGTCCGTCCCCTGCTGCTTGCTGGCGGTGTCTACCACCTGGATCAACGACCAGCCCTCGTGCACCAACCATCGACACAGGGCCGCCTGCACGTTTCCCTCCCAGGACCAAGCGCGACCTGCTGCCGATACCGAGGCGGAAGCAGCGGCAGGCTGCTGAGGCACTGGAACGCCTGCGTCTGCCACCCGGTTCACGATCACCGCGCCACTTCGGTCACGCACGATCACACCGGCCGCCTGCATCTGGCGGCAACGCTGGTTGATCTGCTGGTGCAGTTTGCCCGTGGCGTGCGCCAGCTCCGCGTCTGTCATGCCCCCTGGCCTCGCCCGCAGTCTGACGAGTATGTCGTCGATGAGTGTCATGAGCCTCAGCTCCTCACTCGGTGAGTCGACAGGCGAGCCAGCACCGACTGATTCGCTTCCCAACCGTCCGGGAACTTGACCGGCACGTTCAGGTGCACCGGCTCCGCCGACGGGTGCGCGTCGAGCAGCTCCGCGATCCCGGCCCGGGCCACCACGATGCAGGCCTGCCGATGCCGCGACGTCAGGACGCAGAGCCGCCCCGACTCCAAATGGAACGCGGTCGCGTCCCGCCGCCCTGACAACGGATGCAGCACGAGCGTCACGTCGTACTCCCGGCCCTGGAGCCGGTTGGCGGTGTCGACGGTGATGCCCTCTCCGGGCGCGCCGAGCTGCGCGCGAATGGCCGCCACCTGATCGCGGTGCGCGGCCCCGATGGCGATCCGATCGGCCATGACCGGCGCCCCGCCCGGCTCGCGTTCTGAGATCGCAACCGCTCCCCGCTCCAGCACCCGGCGTGCGAGGGCTGCGCATGCCGCGGCCGCCTCCGCATCGGTCCGCAGCGTGTGCCGAGCCGGCAGCTCATACAGCGCCCATCCGGTCGCCGCCGCCGTCTCCACGGCCGCGTCGACCGGCCCGTGTCCGAACCCGGCCGTGGTGAATGACAGCGACCGCTCGCCAGCGGTCGTGCCGGCCTGGAACCCGGTGAAGGGGTAGAACGCCTGGGCCACCACCGGCGCCGCCGAGGGAGGCAGTCGCCACGACACCGGGAGCCGGTGCACCGGCAGTTCAGGGTTGTGCCGCAGCAGCGCCGCCACCGCGGACTGCATCGGGTCCCAGGTCAGCCCGGTCCACCGCTCGGTGTCAACGGTAGAGAACGGGTCGAGCTGACCAGGATCACCGACGAACAGCGCCCGCTCGAACCGGCCGGCCACGCGCAGCAGGGCGTCCGACCGCATCTGGTACGCCTCATCCACGATTGCCCACGGCCAGCAGCCCTCGGACACCATGGCCCACTTCGCGGCCGTACCGATGATGACGGACGGACCGCCGAGGTCGGCAACCTTGGCGGCGACCCGGACCGTGGCGTACTGCTTGATCCGATCGGACGCCGTGTAGTCGGTCGCCGAGAGCCGCCCGATGTGCAGGTCGGGCGCCTTCTGCGCGAGGCGGTCGATCAGGTCGTCGACCTGCTCGTTGGTCTGCGCGATCATGATCAGCGGCTCGCCCGAACGGGCCAGTTCGGCAGCGGCGCGGACGACGAGGGTCGACTTGCCAGCCCCGGGCGGCGAGTCGACCACGACGCCGCGGTGCAGGCCGGAACGCAGGTCGGCCAGCACCTCGGTGATGACGCGCTCGGCCTGAACCGATGGCGAGGCCAGGCCGACAGTCGTACTCATGCGGGCCCGTCTCGTCGCTCGTCGCCGTTACCCATGGACGCTCTCCGCGAGCACAAGGTCATCTTCCGGCTCCTCAGGCTCAAGATCGAAGGCATCCGGAGACTCGTCGCCAACTCCCGAGGTTTCGTCGCTGCGGACTGCCCGCTTACCCATTGCTCCTTCCACCAGTTCGAGCAGCGCCGCCGTACGGGCACCGAAGAATGCCTCGAAGTCTGCGGCGCGCAGGTGCTTGGGGTCGATCGCGTGAGACTGCAAAACTGCGTCGAGCTGGGCTGAGGTGATCTGAGCGGCTTTCTCGATCTTCGGCAGATAGGTGGCCGGCGACTGGCCGCCAATCCTGATGTTCGTCTGCCGCGAGAGAGCGGTCTTGTTGACGATGCTTTCGCGGTCTACCGGGTCGATGTCGTTCCGTTCACACCAGGCCTTCGGGAAGATGTGGTGGATGTCGACCTTGTAGTTGTAGAACGAGGCCATGTTGAGTGCCTCGCTTTTCATCCAGTCGCGTCCGCCCTGACGCATGAGGAGGGCATAGATGCCCTTGTACGCGGCGCTGTTACGCGTCCTCAACGTGTAGAGCCGCTCCTCGTGGAAGGCCGCCTCGGCGACGGTGATCGGCTCCTTGCCCCCTGCCAGCCAGACGAGAACCTGCTCGAGATCGCGGGCGAATCTCGTCTCAGTCGTGCCGCCGTAGAGTTCGCCGAGGACACCGCACCAGAACCACTGCCGCAGCTTCGCGTCGTTGCCCAGCAGCAATGCGTCATCACCGGCCGCGGCGCGGATGGCAGCAAGCGGCACGAGCTGGGTGCGGTAGGGAACGTCGCGCGCGTCGAAGATGTGCTCTTGGGCCAGGAAGGCGGCGGCCCACTCCAGCGCCTCGGTCACGCGAGGCGCCCAGGCGAGGAACTCCGAGAGCTTGAGCCGCAGGATGTCCCGGCGCTTGCAACTGACACCTGGGGCCTGCCGCGAGTCGCCCGTGTGAGTGCGCCTTCGCTCGTAGGTGGCGAGCAGCGTGACTGCCTGCAAAAGATCGGTGTTCTCCAGGTTGCGCAGGACCCGGTAGGGCGCCAGGCGGTGCTGCACCTCGACCCAGTAGTCGTTGAGGCGGAAGTCGGCGCCATGCTGCGCGAAGTAGTCCCGGTCCCCGGCGTAGGTTGCCGTGAGCAGTTCGAAGACGTTCAACGCGACGCCACCGGTGTTGACCTTCTCGAAGACGGTGCAGACAGCCTCCTTCGGCGTTGATTTCGTCAGCTTGATCACTGGCACGAGGTAGGACGAAAGGTTTTGCAGGACTACCGTCTGGAACTGCTGCCAACGAGCACGACGAACGGGATCAGTGCCGATGTACTGCAGCAGCCAGTCGACCTTTCCGTGTTCGTCGAAGGCGAGCCGCAGCGGGAACATCCCCGCCTCGCACTCCTTCTCCATCGTGCTGAAGTCGGCCACGATCTTGCGCCCAAAGTCGTCCCGGATCTGCCTGTCCTCGGGCACAGCGATGATGGCGTCTTCGCGATCTCCCTCGTCGCCGAGAGCCTGCTCGATGTTGATGTAGTACCAACGCTTGAGCCGCTTACCCCGGGGGTCGGTCGTGTTGACCGGCTGGCCGGACATGAGCGATTGGAAGAGCGAAGTGAGCCGTTGCTGGCCGTCCAGAAGCAGTTGCTCTGGTTCGACCAGTCCCTGTGTCGGCACCCCGGAGAGCGGCTTCGGCTTAAAACGCGCCCCATCGCCGCCCGTCTCAAGCGTCATGACAACGCCGATGGGGTAGCCGCGGGTGATAGTGGCGAGGAGGCTCGAGATCCGCGGGTCATCCCACTTCCAGTCACGCTGAAAATCAGGCAGCTGCACCTTGCCGGCGCGAATGTCGCGAAGGAGCTCCGCCAGGGGCCAGTCAGGGCTCTCAAAGGGCATGTCGCGTCTCCTCAACTTCTGCGGCGATGGAGTAGATCATGACCACTCCTCCCGGGCGTCCTCGGCGGTCGGTGCGCTGTCCTCGTACGGTGCAGGTGGGCCGCCGTGGGTCCACGGCGTCTCTTCCCGGGACGGAAAGGCTCCCGGCGGCATAAAGGAGTCGGTGAGCGTGGTGTAACAGATCCGCTTCCCCACCTCCGGCACAGTGCCGGGGGCCGGGGTGAGCGAGCGACCCATACCGCCGGTCAGCTCCAGCACGACCGCGGTCGTGCCGTCGTCCTTCTGCGCCACCGACATCACCCGCGCCTTCTGCCCGTTGGGCTGCTCAGGCGAATACAGCGTCGTGCCCGGCGTGACCAGCACCGTGTCGGCGGTGGTCACCGCGACCCAGGGGCGAAGGACCGGCTTCTTCCCGCTGGTATCCACCCGCGTCGGGTGGGCGGCCGTCACGTCGCCGACGAACGCCTCGCCGGTGAGCCGGTAGTCGGCCATCACCATCGGGTCGTCGTAGGCCCGCTGCACGTCGTACGAGGTCAGGGCCCGCTCCATGCGGTGCAGCTTCCTGGCCGCGACGACGGCTCCGTCGCGGCGAGGCTGCGGGAACCCGCCCTCGTCGAGATGCTCGGAGAAGTTGGTGAAGGCGCCCCGGTCCTCCGCCCAGCGTTTGGGCACGTGCGCTCCGGCGGGCAGTTCCCGCAGCAGCGAGATGGCTTGCCACATCAGCCGCCAGGTCGGCTCGAGCTGCGAGCGCAGGATGTCCTCCAGCTCGTCACGACGCCGGGCCACCTGTGATTCGGTGGCCACCGCCCGGTCGTACCCGGCCATAGCCGGGGCCAGCACCTCGTTGTCGAAGGTCGGGTCGGTGGCCGGACCGGCCGGCGGCCAGGTGACCGGATCCTCGGCCGCGGCGGCCGCTTCGGCGCCGGTCATGTCCGACGGGGGTGTGACCCAGGCCAGGAATGCCGCCAGCTGCGCGTCCTCGAGCGGGCTCTGCCCGGTGGCCCAGTGCATCGAGAGCGCCTGCGTCATCGCCACCAGGGCCGAGGACCCAGGATGCTCAGCGCGCTCGAAGAAGTACGTGAGCCAGCGTCCGAGCAGTGGCACCGACGGATCCACCGGGTAGTCGCCGTCGGTGCGGCGGAACCGGGTGGATCGGCCGAAGAGCCGGATGAAGCCCACTCCACCGGGATTGGGTACGAGCAGCTGTGGCGCGTCGGCGTACCGGTGGCGGGTGTCCTTGCCCTTGTTCGTCGGCACCGCTTCGACGTCGCTGCGGAAGCTGTCGATGTAGGGAACGACGACGCCGGCCAGCTCGGCGGCGAACGCGAACCGCTGGTCGCGGTTCCGGGGCTGCGGCACGATCAGCAACGTCAGATCGTCCCGGTCGTCCCCCACCATCGCGGCGAGCGGCGCGTTGGCCTCCCCCGCCATGGTAAGCGGGATGAAGACCAGGGGTCGGTCGGCGACGTGCACGTGACGGACGGTGGTGGTCCGCTGGGCGATGCCCTCGACCACGGCCTCGGCCCTTGCCAACGTGGTCAGGGTGCTCATCCGGCCACCCCGCTCATCAGCTCGGCGCGCAGCCGCGCGGCGGCGCGCAGCAGCTCGGCGGCCTCCTGCTGATCCTCGGCCGGCGCGAGCTGGTTGCGGGCGATGGCCAGCGCCGTTTCGACCCTCTCGATGCCGCCCATCTCCTCCCGGGCGGACTTGCCCAGCGCCGCAGTGCAGCCGCGAGCCTCGTGCCGGCAGAAGAACGCCAGCTCGCAGCTGGCCAAGCACTCCGGCGAGTACCGGGCCTCGACGGCCTCGAGGGCGGCGACCAGCGCGGCCGGCGAGCGGGTGGGCACCCCGTTGTCGTCGGGCGCGAAGTCGAAGCTGAGGGTGGCCGGCAGGTCGGCCAGCAGCGCGTCGATCCGGGTCATCCGGGACAGCTGCCGCCGCAGCACGGCGAGCTGCTTGCGGACGTCGATCCGCACCGCCATCGGCTGGTTGGAGAAGTCACGGGGGCAGACCAGCACGACGTCGTGCGAGACGATCTCCGGGTCGTGCCCAGCCTCACCGAGCAGCTCGCGCATGGCCAGCACGTAGACAGCCGCCTGGATCGCCGCGGCCGCCACCTTGCCCGAGTCGGCCTGCCCGTCGATGACCGCGAACGACTTGATCTCCACCACGTGGAACTGCCCGTCGTGTTGGAATGCGATCAGGTCCGGTTCCAGGTAGGCCTGCTGGCCGGCGACCTCGAGCCGCAGCAGCGGGTGGTCGAAGAGCGTGCCGGCACCCTCGGCCTGGGCGGCGGCACGGGTGAGCAGGGCGCGCGAGCGGGCGTACCGGAGGTCCTGGCTTTTTTCGTGGCCGGCGACCGACTCCAGGTCGTCGTAGGAGACCTCGGGGATTTCAAGATCGAGCCGCTCCCGCAGCAGCCGCAGCAGCTCGGCGCAGCCGTTGGCCTTGACCTGCGCCTCGAAGGTATTGCCGCGGGTGATGGCGAACTGCGACTGACCGAACCGGGCCGGGTAGTCGATGTAGGCGGCCAGTCGCTGCTTGTCCACGCCGGCGCAGTCGAGCACCGCCCGTCGGGCGCAGCCAGGGTTCGTGGTCAGGGCGGCGATGGTCCGGGCGTTGTGCCGGCTTGGGACGCCTCCGCCCCGAATCGCGGCCAGCCGCTGGCCAACGTTGTTCATGCCGTCCCCCTGAATACCCGCAGCTTGCTGCCGAAGAGCTGCTCGGCCTCGTCCATCTGGCGGCGAGCCCGCTCGGCCGCCGCTTCCCGTTGCAACCGGTCCGCAGCCGCGTGCACCTCAAGCTCGGCCTGCGCGGCCTTGACGAGAACTGCGCGGTCCA
The DNA here is from genome assembly GCF_055586885.1 of Micromonospora sp. NPDC048907. Classification (NCBI taxonomy): domain Bacteria; kingdom Bacillati; phylum Actinomycetota; class Actinomycetes; order Micromonosporales; family Micromonosporaceae; genus Micromonospora; species Micromonospora sp. NPDC048907. The sequence continues at coordinate 62,950 of NZ_JBVJHI010000011.1, read as the reverse complement.
CCGACTCGTACCCGTCACCCGCCCCAGGGATCGTGGTAGCAAATCGCCGAAGGAGGCGAGCAACGCCGGAATTTTCTTCCGGCATACGGGCAGCCTGCTCCGCGACCTTGATTGCGGCTGTCAAAAAGTCGACACGAAGGCTCAGCGGCCCGACGATGCGCCGCTCGAGCGGCCAGGTGGAGACCGCGAGCAGGCCGCGGGCCGGCGCCAGCCGCTCGGCAGTCAGAGCCGAGCAGAGGTAGTACGGGCGGGAGTGCCGTGCAGTGCGGAAGGAGCGCTCCTCATCGCGGCGCAGGTGGGTCAGCTTGCCGGCAGCAAGCCCGGGGGATGCCGAACCGAAGAACGCGTTGTGCACCTCGGCGATCAGCTTCGGCGCGGCGGGGGCTGACAGCAGGGTGAGGGCGTGGTGGACCTGTTCGCGCACCGACACCAGCGGGGCGTCGTGCTCTGACGGCTGAGAGTCGCCCTCGGCGTCGTCGGCCAGGTCGGTGAGGGCCTGCTCCCAGGCGCTCTCGGCGCCTCGCAGTTCGGCGCGCAGCGCCCGCGCTCGAGGCTGGTCGCGCGCGATGACCGCCCGGCGGACCGCCGCTCGGAGGTCGTCAATCCGACGTTCGAGGTTCTCTATGGACTCAGCCACGAAAGGCATGCTACAAGTTCCAGTGTTTTCCAGCAATCCCCCGTCTTCGGGATTGTTGCTCAAGCAAACGATATCTACCGTGGCGCCTGGAGAGGAGGGCCGAATGGCCGAGGACCAGTCCCTGCTCGACCAGGTTTTCGACCGGCTGGCGGAGGACAACGTCCCGAACGAGGTGATGGACCTCGTGCTCGGGGCCTACGTCGGCGACGCCGCGCTCGATGCCGTCCTCAGCGGCGAGCCGGTCGACCTGCCGGAGCGCGACCCCGCCAACCGGCCGCGTCCGCAGCCGCTCTACCTGGAATCGGTCACCGTCGCGGGCTTTCGGGGCGTCGGCCCGCAACAGAGCCTGCGGCTGCAGCCCCACGCCGGCCTCACTCTGGTCATTGGGCGAAACGGCTCCGGCAAGTCGAGCTACGCGGAGGCCGTCGAGCTCGCCCTCACCGGCAACAGCGCCCGCTGGGCCGACCGCAATAGCGTCTTCAAGGACGGCTGGCGCAACCTGCACTGCGGGTCGCCCTGCGAGATCGAGGTGCTGCTCCGCGCCGAGGGCGCCAAGACCCCGATCCGCGTACGCCGAACGTGGCGTGACGACCACACGGAGGCCGACCAAGGGGTGAGTAACGTCCTGGCGGACGGGCGGCGGTACGCCGAGACGACGGAGCTCGGCTGGCAGCAGCCGCTCGACGTGTACCGGCCGTTCCTCACCGCCAGTGACCTGGGCCGGTTGGTCACCTCCACGCCCAGCGGGCTCTTCGACGCCCTGGCCCCCATCCTCGGCATCGACCCGGTCGTCGACGCCGACAAGCGGCTAATGCGGGTGCGCAAGGAGCTCAACGACCACATCACGTCAGTGAAGACGGCGCGCGAGTCGCTGCGTACCGCGCTCGCGGACATCGACGACGACCGGGCGCAAGCCGCAGCGGCGATCCTGGCGAAGCGGTCTCCCGACCACGACGCTCTCGACCGGCTGCTCGCCGACGCGGGCAGCGACACGAACGATCCCATCGCCGCCGCAGCCCGCCGCCTGGTCGCCGTCGCGCTGCCCGACCTCGGCTACGTCGGTGAACTCACCGACGAACTCGCGGCGGCGGCGAAACGGGTGTCAGAACTCGCCGCCACCCGCGCGGGCACCGCCGACCAGGCCGCCCAGCTCCTCCGGATGGCAGTCGGCTTCCACGAGGAACACGGCGACAGCCCCTGCCCGGTGTGCGGCACCGGAACTCTCGATACGGCCTGGCGCGCTGGAGCTACCAGCACCCTTGACCAGCTTCAGCGCGAGACGATGGCCGTCGATGAGGGGCACCGCCGGCTGCGGGACGCCAAGTCGCGGGTACGGCACCTGCTCGACCTCGACCGGCGGATGACTGCGGGCGACCTGGAGGCGCTGGCGGGCGTACTCGAGCAGCCGGAGGTAGTAGCGCGGTTCCGCGCCCTCGTGGGGGACTTCCGCGCGCCGACCACGGAGCTCACGGCTGAGGAGCTGGCGGCGCACCTCCGCGCCACCTATCCCCCGCTCTTCGAGGCGTTTCGCGGTCTGCAGGCCGTAGTTGCCGACTGGTTGCGGCAGCGCCACGACGCCTGGCGGGAGCACGCCGCCGCGCTACAGGACTGGCTCAACCGGGCGCGGGCCTCCGCGGAAGACGCCGCGAAGCTGAAGCGAGTCACCGCGGCTCGGGACTGGCTCAAGACGGCAACGGCCGAACTGCGGAATCAGCGGCTCGCGCCGTTCGCGCAGCGGTCACAGAAGATCTGGGACGAGCTTCGCCAGGAGAGCAACGTCGAGCTGAGCGGTATGCGGCTCGACGGCATGAACAACCGCCGCAAGATCTCCTTTCCGGTCACGGTCGACGGCACCGCCACCTCGGCGATGGCGGTCATGAGTCAGGGGGAACTCCAGGCCCTCGGGCTGGCGGTGTTCCTGCCCCGCGCCTGCGCCGACGACAGCCCGTTCCGGTTCGTCATCATTGACGACCCGGTGCAGAGCATGGACCCGTCGAAGGTCGACGGGCTGGCACAGGTGCTCGCCGGCCTGGCGGAGACCCGACAAGTCATCGTCTTCACCCACGACAACCGGCTGCCCGAGGCGGTACGCCGACTCCGCATCGAGGCCACCATCTGGGCGGTCACCCGACGCGACGAATCGGTGGTGGAGATCCGCAAGAACAGCGACCCGGTCGAGCGGTACCTCAGCGACGCCACCGCAATCCTGAAGGCCGATGGGCTGGCTGACAACACCCGCTATCCCCTGGTGTCCGGCTTCTGCCGCTCGGCCCTTGAGGCGGCGTGCCACGAACGCATCCGACGTGAGCGGATCGACCGCGGTGAGCGGCACGGCGACGTCGATGAACTCATCGAAAAGGCGCTGACCCTCAACCAGGTCATGGCCTTGGCCCTCTTCGGCGACATGCACCAGGGCGGCAAAGTGCTCGGCCGGCTAAACAGGTTTGGCGGGTGGGCCGGTGACGTGTTCCAGGCCTGTAAGCAGGGGGTGCACAAGCCCGGAATGTTCGATCTTGAGGCGCTTGTGCGGGACACCCGACGGCTCGCCGAGGAGCTGCGATGACGACCAGCGAGACGGCGATTAGGCCTGAGGACTGCCTCGACGCGGCGGACCAGCTGTTGACCAGCGTCGTGCGTGGCATGCGCGGTGCCTGGCCACGGGCGTGCGCCTGGCTGCTCCGGCTGGCACTGGAGACGGCGATGGACGACTACTGGCAGCGGGTCCATCCGGAGGTCGCCGGGATGCACGCTCGGTCTCCGCAGTTCCTGGTCCTCGACCGCTACGCTGGCCGACACATCGCTGCTCGGGCCGGCTATGCCTGGTCAGCGCTGTCCCGCGCCGGACACCACCACTGCTACGAGCTGGGCCTCACTACTGGGGAACTTTTGCGCCTGCGGGAGATGGTGGTGGCAGTGGCCAGCGAGCTCTCCGCCGAGCGGGTGCCGCGATCAGGAGGAAGCGTTGATGCCTCCTCCGGATGATTGCGCATCCATTCCAGATTCACGCTACCGGAAGTGGCTGGCAGGGCAGGAAGCCTGGTCCCGAGCAACCGCGTTACGCACGCCGGAGCGTCGATGCCGGCCTAGAGGGCGGAAGACGCCCCTCACAGGCAGTCTCCGCAATCACGGGCAAGCGAGCCGCATGCGTGTCCCCACGAACGCGAACATCGGTCCTACAGTGCACCCCATCAACGAGCACCACGGAGGTTGACGCGGTGGCGAAGCCGAACGAGCTGACCCAGGAGCAGGAATACCTAAGGCATGCGCTGAAGGTGCGTGAGCAGAAACGCGACCTGAGGTCTTCCCTGACCGTCAACGGCCACCGCGATTCGTCCAACCTTGCGGAGATCCTCGGCCCCCCAGACAGCCCAGCGGCGCTCGGCCGCATAGTCGGCCCGGATGACACCCTATACATCGGCCACTCCTCCATCAGAGATACCGATGGTGCGATGTTGGTCATCAACTGGAAACTTGACGCCGCCAAGCCGTTTTTCAACGCAAGCCCCCAGGATCCCCACGGCCTCATCAGTAAGCGAACCTTCGAGTTTGATGGGCACAACCTAGTCGACTTCGAGGAAACCGTCTTCGCCGCTTTGGCGCGGGAGATCGAGGCGCTCAATGGAAGTGCAGACGAGTCCCTTCAAAAGGGACCCGACGCGGCACTTCTTCGGGAGCTCAATCGCAAACGCTCGGGCGAGATGCGGGAGATCGTGCGCACCATCCAGGCTGCGCAGTACGACCTCATCACCGCGCCAATGGATCAGGTGCTCGTAATTCAGGGCGGTCCGGGCACCGGCAAGACTGCGATCTTGATGCACCGCGTCTCCTGGCTTCTCTTCAACAACCAGTCCCGTCTACCAGCTCACGACGTCCTCGTCGTAGGCCCTAACAAAACCTTCACTCGTTATATCAAGGGTCTATTGCCAAGCCTCGGAGACCACGACGTCAAACATCTATCGATTAACCGCCTAGCCCCTGGTGTCCCCGTTGGACGCACTGACACCCCTGACGCGGCCCGGCTTAAGGGCGAGGCTAGGATGTCCAAGCTGCTTCGGATATCTCTGGCCACCAGGATCAACCCCCCATCGCCGGCAATCCTCGGCACCGTCCGCGGCAACAACCGGCAAATTCGACTTGATCTTGATGAAGTCACTGAAGCATTTGACAGCACGCTCCGCCAGCAGGGTCCATACAACGTACGTCGTCGGTCCTTACGAGACCGGCTCAAGACGCTTGTCCAGCACGCAGACCGGCGACTTACGCCTGGCGCGCTCGGCAATGCGGCGGCCGAGCTTACTGATCGGATTTGGCCCCGACTCACGACCGTCGAACTACTCGGTGAGCTATTCGCCGCGCCTCATCGGCTGAAGACCGCAGCATCCGAGGACTTCAACGCCGAGGAGCTTGCGCTAATTCATCGCGACCCCCGCAAGGGTTCAGCGGACGAGACCTGGAGCGAGGCGGACCTTGCGCTGCTCGACGAAGCCGATGCCCTGCTCAACGGCATGCCGCAGCGCTACGGCCTCGTCGTGGTTGACGAAGCTCAGGACCTATCAGCGATGCAGCTGCGCTCTGTCGCGCGACGTTCAAGTAGTGGAGCGATCACCCTGGTAGGGGACATTGCACAATCCACCGGCCCCGCCGCTCGCGACGACTGGAACGATGTTCTTGCGCACCTTCCCCGTAAGCATCCTCATCAGATCGCACATCTCAAGTACGGGTACCGCGTCCCGCGTCAGGTGTATGAATTCGCATCGCCTCTATTAGCGACCGCTGCCCCTGGAGTTGACCAGCCTACCGTGGTGCGTGATGCACCCGCCGCTCCGCGCCGAACTCATGTCGCGCCGGATGGTCGCGCCGCTGTCACCGTTGAACTCGCTCAAGCACATGCCGGCAAGGGCCGCTTTGTCGGCATCGTTTGCGCCGAATCTTGTCGAGCAGAGCTGGAGCAAGAGCTCAAAGAGCAGGAGGTGGCGTGGATGGACGCCGACCAGGGCGACCTCGGTAGCTCCATCAACGTCGTAAGTCCCCGCGGCGCCAAGGGCCTCGAGTTCGACAGCGTCATCGTGGTTGAGCCTGCTCAAATCGTTCGTGAAGACCCGCGCGGCGAGCGTCTCCTTTACATCGCGCTGACGCGGACCACGAAGTTCCTCGACGTCGTCTACACGGACCCCAACGTGCCTCCCCTTGACCTGCCGAACCAGACACCGGTTGTTGAGCCAAGAGAGCGCGACGAATTGCCGGCTACCACGCCCGTCAACCGCCCCAAGCCGGCAGGGCCAGGACCGGCACGGGTGGACCCGCTCGTCGAGTCGATTGCCCAAATGCTCGCCCAGGAGTTCCAGAAGAGGGTCTATGGCACGGTGAACGAAGGCATCTACATGCAGGTCCTTCAGCGCGTTTCTGAACTCCTTCCGAAGGAGACCGAGGGGAATCAGCCGGGATGAGTGCCGTAAAGAGTGCGGCCGGGCACATGCGCCGGTTGCCACAGGCCAGGGGAAGCGTGCTACAGCGCGAGCCGGTTAGGTTCACGGCGTGACTGATCTTGCGTGGGGAGTCTACGAGCACCTCATCACCCAGCAGCTAACCAACCGGCTCCAGAACGTCGACCCCTCCCTGGTCCAGCACGCAAAGCTCGATCCAGCCGACGCTCACGACGTACTCGCCCGGCACATCGCGGCCCTCGCGCGCCGAGCGCTGCTCGCCGTCGGTGGCGGCGACGACAAGCTTGCCCGCCAGATCGAGCTGACGAATCGCATCGCCGATGGGATCGCCCAGGTCGAGCCTCGCGCCGTTGGCGTCGACGACCAGGTCGCCGACGCGCAGCGCCTGCTGCACGCCATCGCTGCCCCACCGACTCCGCCCGCCGCGCCGACCTTTCCTTTACGCCCCACCACCCCGCTTTCCACCGGCGCGCTGCTGGTCAACGGCCGCCACCAGCCGCGCATCGGCCACGAGGTCACCCACGAAATGGCCTCCGCCGAGCAGGTCGACCTCCTTTGTGCGTTCATTAAGTGGCAGGGCCTGCGCATCATCGAGCCCGCCATCCGCGAGCTGATCGCGCGCGGCGGTCGGCTGCGGGTCATCACCACGACCTACATGGGCGCGACAGACCAGCGGGCCCTCGACCGGCTCGCCGAGCTCGGCGCCAACATCAAGGTCTCCTACGAGACCAGGACCACCCGCCTGCACGCCAAGGCGTGGCTGTTCCGCCGCAACAACGGCACCACCACTGCATACGTCGGCTCGTCGAACCTCTCGAAGTCAGCACTGGTCGATGGCGTGGAGTGGAACGTCCGCATCTCCAACCTTGAGCAGCCGCACGTGATCGACACCTTCGAGGCGACGTTTACCGACTACTGGAACGACTCGACCTTCGAGGCGTACGACCCGGCGAACGACGCCGACCGGCTGCGTGTCGCGCTGCGCGGCGAGCGCCTCGACGAGGCACCGTCCGAATTCGCAAACCTGGACGTCCGGCCGTTCCCGTACCAGCAGGAGATCCTCGACGACCTCGACGCCGAGCGGCTGATACACGGCCGCTGGCGGAACCTGGTGGTAATGGCGACCGGCACCGGCAAGACCGTGGTAGCCGCGTTGGACTACCGGCGGCTCCGCAAGGCCGGCCACGTCGACTCGCTGCTGTTCGTAGCCCATCAGGAGCAGATCCTGCGGCAGAGCCGCTCGGTATTCCGGCAGGTCATGGGGGACGGCAGCTTCGGCGAATCTCTCGTCGGTGGCGATCGACCCAAGGACTGGAAGTACGTATTCGCCTCGATCCAGTCACTACACCGGCAAGAGATCGACCCCGAGGCGTACGACATGGTGATCGTCGACGAGTTCCACCACGCCGAGGCGCCCACGTACGCCCGGCTGCTGGAACGGCTGCGACCCCGCGTACTGCTGGGGCTGACCGCAACCCCCGATCGCAGCGACGGCGGCGATGTGCGCCGGTGGTTCGACGGCCGCGCCTCGGTGGAGCTGCACCTGTGGGAGGCGTTGGAGCGGCAACTGCTGGCGCCGTTCCAGTATTTCGGGCTGCACGACGACGTCGATCTGTCGCAGCTGCGCTGGAAGCGCGGGCAGGGGTACGACCCGGCCGAGCTCGACGGCGTCTACACCGGCAACCACGCCCGAGCGCGGATGATCCTGCGGGCAGTTCGGGACACCGCCGACGTCCCCCGGATGCGGGCGCTTGGGTTTTGCGTGAGCATCGGGCACGCCGAATTCATGGCCAACTGGTTCACCGAGCACGGCATACCGTCGGCGGCGGTAACCTCGCGAATCGACCCCGCCGGGCGGCAAGCGCTGCTGACCGCGTTCCGCAACCGTGAGCTGCGGGTCCTGTTCACCGTCGACCTGTTCAACGAGGGCGTCGACCTGCCGATGGTCGACACGATCCTCATGCTGCGACCCACCGAGAGCGCCACGATCTTCCTGCAGCAGCTCGGCCGCGGCCTGCGCCTCGACGACGACAAGCCCTGCCTGACCGTCCTCGACTTCATCGGCGGACAGAACGCCAACTTCCGGTTCGACCTGCGCTGGCGGGCGCTGACCGGGGTCAGCCGGCGGGCCGTCGAGGCCGCCGTCCGTGATGACTTCCCGTCGCTGCCGAGTGGCTGCCACGTTGAGCTGGACCGGGTGGCGAAGGAGGTCGTGCTCGCCAACCTGAAGTCGGCGCTGCCGACCTCGAAGAACGGCCTGGTGGCAGAGCTGCGGCAGCTCGGTGATGTGAGCCTGGCCGAGTTCCTGCACGAGACCGGCCTGGACATCGAAGACGTCTACCGGTCGGCAAGTGTCGGCGGGTGGGCGGGGCTACGGCGCCTTGCGGGGATCGATAGCTCGACCGGGGGGCAGGACGACCGCGAGCTCGGCCGCGCCATCGGGCGGATGCTGCACATCGACGACGCCGACCGGCTCAGCCTCCTCGCTCGGGTCGTGAGCGGCGAGCGGTCCGGCGGTGGGCGGCTACTCGACATGCTGCATTTCAGCCTGTGGGGGCCGTCGGTGCCGCTCACCGAGCGCGACGCGCGGCTGAAGCGGCTCTGGGCGGAGCCGGCGCGCTGCGCGGAGCTGCGCCAGGTCGTCGAGGTGCTGCGGGAACGCATCCATCGGGTGACGGTGGATCCGTCTTCCGAGCGGGTGCCGCTGCGGGTGCACGCACGCTACAGCCGCAACGAGGCCTGCGCGGCGTTCGGGATGGCGAACCCGGGATCGCTTCGCGAGGGGGTGAAGTGGCTGCCCGATGAGCAGGCCGACCTCTTCTTCGTCACCTTGGTCAAGTCTGAGGAGCATTACTCCCCCACGACGATGTACGCCGACCGGGCCATCACCGACAGCCTGTTCCAGTGGGAGTCGCAGAGCACCACGTCGTCGGCGTCGGCGACCGGGCAGCGCTACATCAACCACGTCAAGGGCGGATCGACAGTTCACCTGTTCGTGCGGGAGTCCAAGGTCGCCGACCGTGACCTGGGCGCGCCGCCGTATCTGTACGCCGGGCCGATGACGTACCAGGAACACAGCGGCGACCGCCCGATGCGGATCCTCTGGCGGCTGCAGCATGCGCTTCCCGCCGACATGTATGCCGCCGCGCGGGCGATCGCCGCGTGATGCCGACGAGGGGGCGCGGCAACCGGATGACATTCGGCCGAGAGGGCGAGAAGCGCCTCACTGCCTGGATGGCCGAGCACGCCCGGGTTGTATGGACCGTGACGGACCAGCCATGGAAGCTTGAGGAGGAGTTGATCCGGTCGTGCGTGTTGCCGCTCAACCTCGACCAGAACCGTCATGGCACGTTCCACAGCCAGCTCTCCGGGCTCCGCGCCACTCAACGGGCACACGCTCGGTTGCTACCAGTGGAGCGTTGACCGCGCGGCCGTACCGCAGCGACCTGCGCCAAACTCCGGTAGGCACGACGTCAGCCGCTTAGAACGGACCCGGCATTCCACAGGCTGGTGGCCGCCGACACGTGGTCGGCGGCCACCAGTGTTCAAGCGGCGATTAGCTACTGAACGGCCACCCGCTGCTTGTTGTAGTTCTTGCCATGACCTTCCGGCTTGTAGTTGCCTTCGACGTTGCCGGCGATGTCGATCGAGAACCAGTTCACGAACGTGTCGCTGTTCACCGTGATGCTCTGAATCCCCTCACGCATCCCAGCGAGGGCCAGCTTCGGCGAGCTGTACGTCGGCCGGCTCCCATCAAGCGTGTAATACACGTTCGCCGGCTCACTCGTGCTGAAGGTAAAGGCCGTAGCCCCCGGCTCCCGCTTGACGACCTCGAGCGACGACCGAGGCTGGCTCTTGTCGGTCGCGTACGCCCGGGCCACTTCGAGGATGCCAACGTTGCCGTTGGCGAACTCCATCGCCTCCTCGTGCCCCTCGGCGAACGGCGGCTGGAACCCGACCGCGGTGAACCGCCCGGTCGCCGGGTCGTAGATGTCCGCGCCGACCTCGAAGTCCCAGCCGATGATGCCCCGGTTGTACCAGTGCTCGTCGGCGCTGTTGCCGGCCGCCGAGTACAGCACGTCGGTCACCGGTCCGGTGCGGCCCGGCCAGATGGCGGTGCCCCGGTATTCCTGCACGCGGGAGAGGATGTAATCCGAGGAGGTCCAGAAGTACGCCTCGGTGCCCTGGTCCACCCGGGGCAGCACCTCGCGTCCCTCGGCTTTGTACGCCCCCGGCGGCCACATGAAGTACCCGCCGTAGGAGTGGGTGTTCATCGAGAGCTTGATGTTGGGGAAGGTGTCGACCAGCCAGACCTCGTTGCGTGCCTCCGGCTCGGAGAGCTCGTTCGGCCCGGCGAACGTGTCGCTGGCGCAGTTGGTGGCGGAGGCACCGACGTAGCCGTCGAAGACGGAGCCGACCGAGAAGTTCCGGTTGACGTCGACGCCCCAGGCGTTGCGGCGGCCCGGGTCGGCGTTGGCCGCCGGGCAGTAGTTGGTCATGTTCCGCCGCTGCATGTTGTAGTCGTACATGCTGTAGTGCGCGCCGTCGGGGTTGACGACCGGCAGGATGAAGATGTCCAGGCCGTCGACGATCTTGCGGGTGTTCGGGTCCTTGGCGTAGTTGCGCAGCAGCCGTTCGGCCGACTCCACGCAGACCAGCGGGGTCACCCACTCCCGGGCGTGCTCCTGGCAGTAGAGGAAGACGCCGACCTTCGAGCCGTCGCGGTGCTTGCCGATGCGCAGCACCTTCATCTGGAAGGGTTCGCGGGACACGCTCGCCGGCGCCTTCAGGTTGTCGGTCAGCGTGGTCGCCGGGGCGACGGCCACCACGCCCGTGCCGGCGTTGCCCCGGTACGTGCTGGCGGTGAGCAGTCTGGCCGCGTCGGTGTTGCCGTTGATCGCGGCGACGACCTGCGCCGCCGTGCTGGTGGTCGCGCCGGAGCCGTCGGTAGCAAGGCGGACCGTGACGGCCCTGCCGGACACGCTCACGCTCAGGGGCGCGTTCGCCGTGGCCGGGTCGACAAGCGACACGGTGATGCCGTTGCCGCCCTCGGAGCCGTACGCCGTCGAGGTGACGTAGAGGGTGCTGGCCGCGGCGGTGCCGAACTGGGCCTGCGCCTTGCGCCGGTAGCCGTTCGTCTTGTACGGCAGGTCGATCAGCTCGGTCAGCGTCGGGAACTCGGCGGCCAGGCCGGTGAACCGTGCGGTGACCTCGGTCGGGTCCATGTAGTGGTCGACGAAGTCGGACACGTACGGATGCTTGCCGGGGTTCTTGCGCGGGCTGCCCAGCCACTTGGTGACGTCGACCGTCGCCGAGCCGCCCTTGCTGCTGGTGATGGTGGCCCGGGTCGGCTTCGCGGTGATGGGGACCGGGTTGCTGAACCGGTGGTACATGTACTGGCCGGCGTCGGTGAACCGGGACATCGTGGCGGTGCCGCCGGAGCCGATCTCGGTGCCGGGTCCGCTGTCCCAGCTGGCCGTCAGCACGGTCGTCGAGTCGGTGCCGGCACTCGACTTCACCTCGACGTTGAGGAAGAGCTGGTTGTCGAGGCTGGTGAACCATTCGGCCCGCAGCACGGTCAGGGTGTCGGTGGCGGCGGTCGCCGCCGTCGCGGCCCGGATGGCGGCGGACCGGTCGGCCATGTTCTGCGCGTAGTCGCTCTGGTCGGAGATGGCGTCCTGCACGTCGAAGCCCTTGTCCCGCAGCTCCTGGCTCTCCTGCGGGCTGAGGATCGCGTGTACCTCGATGCCGTTGTCGACGGGCTTGACGTACTCGGCGAGGTCGACGCCGAGTTGCTGGAGGCGGTCGATGCCCGACTTGTCGGCGACGACGATGCGCATCAGGCCGACGCCGTTCTGTCCGCCGGTCGACGACCGGTCGGGGGCCACGGCACTGTCCGTGCTTGTACTGGCGAGGCCGGGGGTGCTGACGGCGAGCGCCAGCGGTAGGGCGATCAGGGCCAGGAATCGGCGCGGGCGGTTGGATCTTCCTGTACTCCTCATGAGAGTCCTTCCGGCGAGGCGATCCAGAAGGCCGCGCAGTCGAGGCGTCGGGGTAGGTCACCCCCGGCTGCCGCAGCTACACACAGCGTCGTCGCCGTCTCACCATCAGTCAAGATCTATGTGGCCGGTACGCACCCGGGTTTCGTCACCGGGGAGCCTTAGCCGCACACGCCGGCGGCCATCACGTCCGCACACGCCGGCGGTCAACACGTCACGAGGTCTCCGCTGGGCAGGGGCGTCCAGCGCCGACGCTGGGACAGCTCGGGTATCAGCCAGTGAGGGTCAACGCCACCGGCAGGCCCTGCGTCACCTCCAGGACGGCCCGCTCCCCCAGTGGTCGCGACAGCTCGACGGTGGTGCTGCGCGGTGCTCCGATGTCCGGGCATGCCTCGCCCTTGGCGTGCCGGTACTCGATGACGATCACGACGACCGCCAGCTCCGACTCGGCCGCTTCGGCGCTGTAGTCGGCCCCGCACGGCTTGCTGTACGGACCGGGCGCGCCGGTGAAGGAGACGGTCAGTTCGCTGCTTGCGGTCGTGGTGGTCGCTGACGCGATCGCCAGCCCCTCGTGTGGGTGGTCGGCGTCCCAGGGCGGTGGGGTCACCCGGACGATGGCCGAGGGATCCACCGCCACCCGCACCAGCCGCACGGCCGTTCCGGCGAGGGTGTACTCCCACGCCGGGGCGGTCGCGAGGCCGCGGGTGGTCGGGACCGTCATCGTGGTCAGGCGGGCCCCGGTGAGCGTGAGCGGCGCGCAGCCGGAACAGTCGCCCGTCCCCGCGGCGCGCAGCTGCGCCAGCGCCCCGTCCGCGGAGATCAATGGCACGTCGTGACGGGTGCCGTCGGCCCAGACGATGGCGCCGGCCCGCTCCGGGGCCTCGGGCAGCGTCGTGGCGGCCTCGACGCGGCCGGCCGACAGGGCCTCCTTGCCGGACCCGTTCGCCGGCTCCCAGTCGCCGAGTTGGCCGGTCAGCTCCCCCACCGGAACGAAGGGGGCGCCTCCGGCGGCGCGAAACGCCTGGTCGTACCGGGTCAGGGCGTCGCCTGCCTGCTGGCGCAGCCCGTCGAGCGGATCGACGGCGGGGCTGTTCCCGGCGGAGCCACAACTGACGAGCAGGGCCGCGACGGTGATCCACGGCAGCGCCCGGTACCGATGCATGCTCACTGCCTCCACCTCCTTGAGACGCCCGCACGCCGGTCCGGGTTGCGCCTCACCGGCGTCGACCCGATGGGGAAACCCGTACGGCCGGTCCCGCGCCGCCCGAGCCGACCGCTACGCCTCCCCGGTTCCGGCCGGCTCCGGCGCGGCGTGCCGCCCCCTGGCGGGCCGCTCGTCACCGTGGCCCGGCCACCACGCCTTGTGCCCGATCAGCGCCGTCAACGCCGGCACGAAAAACATCGACATGACGAACGCCGACAGCACGATCCCGATCGCCACCGCGAACCCCATCTGCTGCAGGAACGAGATCGGCGCGAGCATCAGCACCCCGAAGGTCCCGGCCAGGATCAGGCCGGCCGCGGCCACGGTCGGCCCGGCGTGCTCCACCCCGATGGCCGCCGCCTCATGCGGCTCGTTCCCTTCCCGCGCCTCCTCCCGCAGCCGCGCGATCATCAGGATGTTGTAGTCCGTCCCGATCGCCACCACGAACAGGTACAGGATGATCGGCAGCTGGAAGGTCACGCCCGGGTTGTCCTGCAACCCCTGGAAGACGTAGACCGTCGCGCCCAGCGTCGCCGCGAAGTTGAGCAGCACCGCGATCACCAGGTAGATCGGCGCGACCAGGCTGCGCAGCAGCAGCGCGAGGATCAGCGCGATCAGCCCCGCCGCCACCGGCAGGATCACCGACAGGTCGCGGTTGTTCGCCGAGTTGATGTCCGCGAAGATCGCCGTGGTCCCGCCGACCAGCGCCTTGGTGCCCGGCGGCGCCGCCGCGTGCACGGCGTCCCGCAGATCCTCCCGGACGAGCGTGATCGCCTCGTTGGACACCGGATTCTCGCTCAGCAGCAGGTTGACCCGGGCCACGCTCGGATCGGTGCTGCGCTCCGGCGGCTGCGCCTGGCCCACGCCGGGCGCCTTCGCCACGGCCGCCGCGAAGTCGGTGACCTGCTGCTCGCTCAGCGGCGTCCCGTTACCCGTGGTCAGGTAGACCTCGGTGGGGGCGAGGGCGCCCGCCGCGAACCCGCGCTGCAGGTCCTTGGCGGCCTTGGCCGACTCCGTGTCCTGCGGGAAGCCGGCACTGAAGTCGTAGTCGGCCTTGTAGCTGAGCACGCCCGCGGCGAGCGCCACCAGCACGATGCCCGAGGCCACCGCGACGAGCGCGGGGCGGCGGCCGACGGTGGTGCCGAGGCGACGCGACAGGGTGGCCTTCGGGGCGCGCTGCCAGGCCTTGGACGGCCAGAAGACGTACCGGCCGAGCAGCGAGACGACCGCCGGGATGAGGGTGAGCGAGGTGATCAGCATGACGGCGACGGCGATGGCGAGCGCCGGCCCGAGCGAGCCGAAGAAGCCCAGCGAGGCCAGCAGCAGCACGAGGAACGCGACGATGACGGCTCCCGCGGCCGAGGTGATGACCTCGCCGACCCGCTGGACGGAAACGATCATCGCGGTGCGCTTGTCGTCGCCGGCGCGCAGCCGCTCGCGGTAGCGGAAGAGCAGGAACAGGATGTAGTCGGTGCCGATGCCGAACAGCACGATGAGCAGGATCGTCTGCAGGTCCTGGCTGACGTTCAGATCGAACGCCTTGCCCGCGGCGGCGACGAGCCCGGTCGTGATGGTCAGGACGGCGCTGACGACCACGACGGGCAGCAGTGCGGCGATCGGGCTGCGGAAGATGATCAAGATCAGTCCGATGATCAGGATGATCGTCGCGACGCCGACCACGGCGAAGGCGCTGTTGAAGGTGTCCTCGTTGTCGACGAAGCTGGCCACGTCGCCGGCCACGCCCGCGGTCAGCCCGCTGCCGGCCAGCTCGGGGCCGAGGTCGGCCCGCAGGTCGCGTACGGCGTCGAGCAGCGCCGGGTCGTCGGGGGTGGTGGCGTCGAGCCCGACGTTGATCACCTGCACCGACCGGTCCGGCGCCACCGCCGGCGGGCCGGTCAGGTAGCCGGACGTCCGCGGGATGTTCCTGGCCTTGAGCGACTGGGCGAGCTGACCCACCTTCGCCTCGTCGGCGGCTGTGAGTTTCTGCCCGTCGGCGCGCTTGACCACGATGGTCGCCGTGGCGGTGGCCTGCTGCGGGAACGCCTTCTGCCCGAGTTCCGTGGCCTGCACGGACTCGTATGAGCGGGGCAGGAAGCTCTCCTGGTCGGCGGAGGTGATGTCGCTCAGCGACGGCGTGGTGAGGATGATGGCGGCGGCCGCCACCACCCAGCCGGCGATGACCCACCACGCCTTGCCGACGACGAATCTGCCCAGCCGCTCGAACATGCTTCCCCCGGATCGTTCGGCTCACCTGTTGTCGGGAGCCCAGAGCGTCCGTGGGCCCGCCCGTCACCGTGACGGCAGCCTTCGCTACCCGCCGTGGATCGTACCGTCGGGGTGCAATCCTTTTCGGACGCCGCTCCGCCGCAGCGGGCCCCTAACGGGCTTGCGTCAGGGGCAGCGTGGCCAGCAGGCCGGCGAGATGGTCCTGCATGCGTTCCAGCGGCCCGTCGGCACTGTGCAGTCCCTGGTGAAGGTCGCGGAGCACCTCGTCGGAACCGTTCGTGAAGGCCAGGATCTCGGCGAGGGAGAGCTGGTGGTTGAAGATCTCCGCCTCGTTCCGCCAGTCGTGGAGCATGCTGGACAACCCTTCGTCGCGCCGGGGCGACAGCACGGCCGACGACAGCGCCGCGTTCACCGCCGACAGGCTCATCCGCGGGTAGACCTGCCGGCGCACCGGCTGCGCAGCGCCAACCGCGAAGGGCGGGGAAGCCAGGATCTTCCGGTTGTCCCGCAGCTCGTCCGCGATGGCCTGGAGGGCCTCCGCGCGCCGCTCCCGGCCGGCCGCCCAGCGCTCGGCGACGATGCCGGTGATGCCGCCGAGCAGGCCCAGGACCTGCACCGTCGGCTCGAAGCTCGACGTGCCGGAGGAGCGGCTCCACCAGACGGCGCTGACGACGAAGGCCACCGCCAGGCTGCCGGCGGTGACCAGCATGATCCAGGTGCGGGGCGCGGTCACCCACGACGGCAGGCGCGCCGGGCGCGGCCGCCGCCCCGGTGCGCTCGTCATGTGCCGGGGCGGCGGAAGACGTCCCGGGCGGCCGTGTCGTGGCCGTTGCCGGCGTCGGTGCTCGACAGGAGCATGAGGTCCATGCCGAACCGGCGAGCCCTCTCGTACGCCTGGAACTGGGTGAACGCCTCGCTCTCCACGAAGAGGCCGGCCTTGGCCAGCGCGGCCGCCAGGGCCTTGAGCTGGTATTTCCGGGTGATCAGGAGGCGGATGGTGTCGCCGCTCGGGAAGTGGACCTCGCTGCGGTTCGGGAGCACGATCTTCAGGTCGTCGGCGGACTGGTTGCAGTAGATCACCTTGATCACCAGCGAGCGCCCCTCCTCGACCACCCCCTCGAAGCGGACGTGGTTCATGTTCACCGAGAGGTCGGTGTTCTGGCGCAGAGCGCTGATGACGAACTCGCGGAACACCCAGCTGGTCTCGTACTCGCGGGCGGCCTGCTGCGCCATGCGGTCGTCGAGGTGGGACGCGGTGGCGACCTCCACAAGCAGCCGGTCCTGCGGGCGGAGCAGTTGCCTGCTCAGCCGCTCGACCAGGTCGACGTCCTCGTCGAAATTGGCCATCGTGTTGCCGAGCAGGGAGAACAGCACCGGCTCGTCCCCAATGAGCCGGTCCCGCAGCTCGTTCAGCTCGGTCACGTTCTCCTCGACCGAGAAGTCGAGTTGCACCGGCAGCAATTGGTTGCGGAACTGCCGGAAGAAGGGCAGGGACTGTATCGGCTTCAGACCCAGGCGCAGCATTTCCGCGCTCATGTCGACGGGCACGTAGTACATTTCCGGGTTCGCCCGCTGGAGGTCGGCCAGCACCACGGCGTCCTTCTCTCCCGTGCCGGGGCCAAGGCTGACGTAGTGGTAGGGCCGGTCGTTGTGCCGGGAGTGCAGGTTCCGCCAGCGCCGGCTGAACGTCTCGATTCCGTCCCGCATGACCGGATAATTGGGATCGGTGCAGGCCCGCTGCCAGTTGACCGCCGGCTCGATTCCCCAATAGGAATAGCCGGACACGATCCGCTTCTCGTCACCGGTGGCGGAGAACGGACGCTGCAACTCGGCGGCCAGTTCGTTGAGCTTCCGGGACTGGTCCTCACCGACCAGGCACAGCGACCACGAGAACTCGGTTTCCGAGATGACTTTTTCTAGCCTGCGCAGAAGCTTCAACTGTTCCCTGGCCTGCTGATCCATCTGTGCCATCCCCCGAGCGAGGTCGGACCGGTCCCCCATGCTCCGCCCGACAACCTTAACAGCGACAATGTCTCCTCAGTGGACCGCGAACCGGGCGGTGACGGGTCGCCGAATCCACCACGGCCGGGGTCGGAAGCGCCTAGCCTGGCCGGAGAGGCACAAGGGAGAAATCGTGGCGAACGCGGTCTGGGACGCCCTCGACGGGGTCCGCGAGGTCGAGATCACCGTGACCGGCCGGCGGACCGGCCGGCAGATCACCCACCCGGTGTGGTTCGTGCTCGACGAGGACAGCGTGTACCTCGTCCCGGTGACCGGCTCGGACAGCCAGTGGTACAAGAACGTCCGGCAGACCCCGATGATCGAGGTGTCCGCGAACGGGACGGCACTGAGTTCGAGTGCCACCCCGATCACCGAGGCCGACCGGGTGAACCACGTGGTGGAGCTGTTCAAAGCCAAGTACGGCGCCGACACGGTGGAGCGCTCCTACCCGAAGCACGACGTGGCGGTCCAGGTCCCGCTCGGGTAGCCAGAGCCTCCCCGGCGATCCTTCCCGAGGAGGCTCTGACCACTGCCGGCGGACCGGTTCGGCTAGTTCACCGGCGCGGGTCCTCCTGGACCTTCAGGGCGTTGAGGATCGGGTCGCTCTCGCCCTTCTCGCGGCGAAGCTCGATCGTCAGATCGCCACCGGCGTGCTCGACGGTGACCGTGTTCACGTCCGCGGTCAGCGCACCCACCTTCGCCTGCACGTCGTGGTCGTAGAGCACGACCTTGCCGTCGGCGAGAACATCGAAGGCACGCTTGCCGGCCTTGACCTTCTCGATCTCCGCGAAGTCGAGGCCGATCCGGTACGTCCCGGCGGGGGCGTTCTTGAACACGTAGCTGAACGTCTCGCCGGTCCGCTGGGTGCGGAACAGCGCGTCGTCCTCGGTGCCGGCGATGTCGGCCCTGGTGGTACGGGCCTTGCCGCCGACGTAGCCCCACGACCGCGAGCCGAGCTCCTGGTCCGGCGACCAGACGAAGCCGTCGGCACCGGCGTACCCGGATCCGCCCACGTCGACGCCCCGCCAGTAGGCCGAGGTCGCCAGGCGGACCGGCTTGAGCTGGGCCTCGCCCTTGCCGGCGTTCGACGACACGAGCACGTCCCCGACGAGCACGCCGGGCTCGACGCCGGCGTTGTCGGCCGTCGCCGTGACCGTGGTGGACTCCCCGGCCGCCAGCGTGACCGTGCCCGTTGCGGCCGCGCCCGTGAGGGTCAGCCACGGAAGGTCGGCGGCCTCGTGCCCGCCGTCGCCGGTGCGCTTCTGCTCGCTGAGCCGCACCTCGAGCGGGGCGGAGCCGGTGTTGGCCACTGTCACGTCGGCCGTCGCCTTCTGGCCCTTGTCCAGGAGCCAGTCGAGGTCAGCCCCGGTGACGGTGGCGATGCCCGTGGTCAACGCCGTGTCGACCACCTCGGCCTGATCCTTCCTGGCGATGGTCACCGGGTGGCTGGCGGTGACGTAGTTCGGCGCCGACACCTCCACGGTGTTCTCGCCGACCAGCGCCTGAGCCTTCCACCGGCCCTTCGCGTCGGCCGTGATGACCCGCTCACCGTTCGGCCCCTTGAGCATGACGATCGCGCCCTCGATCGGCTTGCCGTCGTTCTTGTCGGTGACCGTGCCCTCGATCGTGCCCGCGGCCGGGAGGGTGTACTCCAGCCCCAGGCCGGCCTTCAGGACGGGCTGGTCGAAGGAGTACTGGCCCGCGGGGTTGCGCGTCAGGCTCTCCACACCGACCGTCGCCGACGACCCCCGGGTGAGAGGGTTGTCGCCGCCGACACCGTCGCCGTACCCGATCTGGATGCGGCCGTCCGCGATCAACGTGACCGAGAAGCTCACCCGAGCCGTCTGGTCGCTGTAGAAGGTGGCGTTGCGCCACTCGATGACCTCGGCGGCCAGGCCGTCCACCTCGGTCCTGCCGAAGTAGATGCCCGCCTCGTCGTCCACGACCAGGTCGTCCCAGAGCGGATAGATCGCGTCGAACGCGTACGGCGACGGCAGCTCCGTGTTGCCTCCCACGGCGCTGGCCTGATCGAAGATCAGCTGGCCGTTCGTCGTCACGCACACGCCGTCCCAGGCCGTGTCGTAGAACGGGAACAGGAAGCTGGAGTCGAACCACAGCACGCCGCAGACGTCATCGCCGTGCCACCCGGACTCCTCCGCGCCCTGGCGGTAGAGCCCCTCGGTCACCTTCATCGAGTACGAGCGACCGGCGGGGGCCACCGGCACGGGACCCGGCTCCGGCTGCTCGGGCTGGGGCTCCGGCTCCGCCGTGTCCGCGCGCGGGTCGAGCGTCACCCGCAGCGCGGCGATGCTCGGGGCCTTCAGGCCCTTCGAGCCCCGCAGCTCCACGGTCAGCGGGCCACCCTCGTGCTTCACGACGGCGGTGCGCCAGTCGGCGGCGTTCGGCCCCACGGTCGCGGCCGCGTCGTACGCGTAATCGGTCAGCGTTCCGTCCACGAGGACGTCGAACACCCGCTTGCCCTCGGCCGCCTTCTCGATCTCGGCGAACCCGAGGTCGATCGCGTAGGTGCCCTTGGGCGCGTCGGGAAAGCGGTAGAACAACTGCCTGTCGGGCGTGGTGCGCTGCGACTGGAACAGGGCGTCGTCCGTCGTACGTTCGATCCCGGACTGCGTGGAGGCGACCTTCGTCTTCCCGTCGTAGCCCCACGCCGCCTTGCCGGCGGCCTGGTCGCCGGACCAGGTGTAGCCGGAGCCGTCGGTGAACGTCGAGCCGCCGGCGTTGACGCCGACCTGGTACTTCGTGGTCGTGAGCGTCACCGGGACGTAGGTCTTGGACTGGCGTCCGGTGTCGGACCGCACCACGATGTTCGCGCCGAGGACCCCGGGCTTGGCGTCCATCGAGGAGAGCGAGACCTTGACGGTCGTCGACTGACCCGGGGCGAGGGTGCCGCCGGTCGAGGACAGCGACAGCCACGGCAGGTCGGTGAGCAGGTCGTCCTCGACGTCGACCAGCACGACGTCATCGGCGACCTGGTCGGCCGCCCACAACGCGCCGGTCGAGTCGGTCTCGAGGCCACCGCCCTGCGTCGCCTTCTGGCCCGGGAACCACCACGCGTTGACCAGCGAGCAGTCGTCGGGGTCGACCTGCAGCAGGCGGGTGGGCCTGTTGAAGGTGAGGTCGGTGTACCAGATGGTGTCGGACGCCTGGTTGTAGGCCAGGCCCATCACCTCGGGCAGCGGCGGCGCGCAGAACGACAGCAGCGCACCGGCGTTGTCGTGTGACGTGCCGGCGACGGTGCCGATCATGCCGTTCGCCCGGCCGCCGACGTAGAACACGTCCTCCGCCGGGTTGTAGGCGAGTCCGGTCAGCTGCAGCGTGGACCAGTCACCCTTGATCTGCCGGGTCTCCTTGCCGGTCTCGCGGTCGAAGCAGTGGATGTAGCTGGCCGGGCTGTCCTCCATCTGGCACATGTCACCGGTCCTGGTGTCGAGCGCCATGTCGAACGCCCGGTACGCGGGGTTCCACGACGCGTCGAAGACCTTGCCGGTCGGCTTACCGGTCACCGTGTAGGCGGTGTTGGTCCGCTTCATGTAGTCGTGGACCCAGACGTCGCCGTCGTAGCCGATGCCGGAGGGCTCCTTCTCGGCGATGGTGCCCGGGATCTCGATGCGGGTGATGACGTCGCCGCCGGAGGTCGTACCGACCTTGGCGGCCGCCTGTGCTTCCGCGGCGCTGGACGTCGCGGCCTTGCCGTCGGCGTTCGACGGCTTCATGCCGCTCGCACCGGCCTTCCACGCGGTGAGGTCGATCGTGCTGGCCGCACCCGTCCCGGTGCGCGCGGTGGCCCCGGTGGCGTCAAGCTCGGGGTGACGCGCGGCCTCGCCCAGGTCGTACGTGAGCGGGGCGGAGCCGGTGTTGGTCAGCGTCAGCGAGCCCACGCCGTTCTGGTCGGTGCCCAGCACGGCGTCGAGGCCGCTCGCCTTCAGACCGGCGACGCCCGTGGTGAGGCGCGCGTCGACAGTCGCCTTCGCGTAGAGCTTGTCGAGGGTGAAGTCGTACGACCCCGTCACGTAGTTCGGCGCCTCGACCGTCATCGTGTAGTCGGCGACCGGCAGCTGCCGGTGCACGACGCCCGTCGCATTGGTCGTGACGCTCTCGACGAGGCCGTCCTTGTCGGTGAACGAGACCTTGGCCCCGGACACCGGCAGCCCGTCGTTCTTGTCGACGACGGTGGCGTCGAGGTAGCCCCAGTCCGGAAGGTCGTAGGTGACGATCATCCCGTCGTGGAGCACCGGGACGTTCTCGGAGAACCGGATGCCGTCCACGCCGGCCCAGCCCTGGATGCCGGTGGTGGTTTTGGCGCCGCCGGTCACCGGATCGTCGGTGCCGATGCCGTCGCCATACCCGAAGATCACCTTGCCCGAGCGGGTGAGCGTCGCCGAGAAGTTGACCGGCTCCGCGTACTCGGACCGGATCGGATAGGCCCAGATCTTGGCGTTGCGGAACTCGACGACGAACGCGTCCTCGCCGTCGACCTTGGTGGCCGCCGTGAAGACGCCGCCGCCGGGGGCGAACTCGACGGGGGTCTGGACGTAGAACGGGAAGATGCCCGCACCGCCGCTGCCGGGTCCGGTGCCCTCCTCCGGGGTGATCACGCCGCGGAGGCTGATGCCGAGGGTGTCGTGGCTGCCGTTGTAGAGCGCGACCGGGAACGGCACCTTCACCGTCGCCCACACGCCGCTGGTGAACGCGACCGGGTCGGTGCCGCGCAGGTACTCGCCTTCGGAGACGGCGCAGCGGTAGCCGCCCTTGTCGACGACGCGCCCGACCGGGATCTCCAGCGACGTGTTCTCGGTGCCGACGGTCAGCGGGAGGGACGTCGGCGAGAGGCAGGCGTTGGGCGTGACGGCGAGCCCGTACTGGCCCTCCGGCACACCGGGGATCGTGAACGCGCCGTTGGCGTCCGTGCGTACCGGCTTCAGCGGCGTGTCCTTGACGGAGACGTCGGCGTTCGGTACCGGCTGCTTCTTGTCGTCGACGACCCTGCCGCTGATGTCGTGGCGCGCGGCGGCCGTGAGCGGCAGCGTGACGGAGGTGTCCTGGCCGAGGGAGATCGTGACGGTGGCGGTCGCGGTCAGGTAGCCGAAGACCTTGGTGCTGAGCTGGTAGTCACCGGCCGGGAGGTTGATCGTGAACCGGCCGTCCTTGTCGGTGCCGACGGACCGGCTGAACGGTCCGCTGATCGTCACGTCGGCGGCGGGGACCGGGGCGCCGTCGGCGGTGACGACACCCGTGAGGGTGCCGCCCTGCCGGGGCGCGAGCTCGAGCAGGCGGACGAGGTCGAGCCGGCCTTCGCCGTACTTGTTGTTGACGTCGGCGGTGCCGCCGCACTCGGTGTCGTCGACGTCGACGGCCGAGTCGGCGAGCAGGCGGCGGGTCTGCTCGACCTGCCCGATCAGCGTCGGGTCGTAGCTCCACAGGTCGGCGACGGCGCCGGCGACGTGGGGAGCCGCCATCGACGTACCGGCCATCTCGACGTAACTGTTGTTCGGGTAGGACGAACGGACGGCGACGCCCGGAGCGGAGATCTCGGGCTTGATCCGGCCGCCCTCACCCTCACCCTTTCGGGAGAACGACGCGAGCGTGCCGTCCGAGTCGTACGCGCCGACGGAGTAGGCGCTCTCGGCGGAGCCGGGCGAGGAGACGGTGTCGCAGGCCGCGTACGGCGAGGTGTTGCCCGAGGACCAGACGCTGAAGATGCCCGCGGCGCTCCAGGCCTCGTCGATGGCCTGGAAGAAGTCGTCGTAGTTGTGTTCGAGGGTCTGACCCCACGAGTTGTTGATGACGTGGGGGCGCTTGGACGGGTCGGGGTTGTTCCCGTTGAGGTCGGTCGGGGCGAGCAGCCACCAGCCGGACCTGAGCAGCGACTCGACGCCGCTGCTGTCGCAGCAGCCGTTCGTCGCGATCCACCGCGCGTCCGGGGCGACGCCGACGTGGTCGGTGCCGTCGGCGCCGACCATGGTGCCCATGGTGTGGGTGCCGTGTCCGTTGTCGTCGCACGGCGCGCCCGTGCACGGGCCCCGGGTGGCCATCCAGTTGTAGTTGTGGTCGACGGTGCCGTCGGGCTTCGTGCCGCGGTACTGGTGCGTCAGCGCGGGGTGGTCAAACTGGATGCCCGAGTCGAGGTTGGACACGGTGATGCCCGCGCCGGTGGCGCCCATGGCCCATGCCTGGGGGGCGTGGATGGCGTCCAGACCCCACGTGGTGGTGCCTGCCTCGGCGGCGGCCTTCGGGGCGGCGGGGCGGGCAGCCTGGTCGGCGGGGATCTTCTCCTCGACGGGCTCGACCAGCGCGACCTGCGGCGTCGCGTGGATCTCGGCGACCTGCCCGACCGAGGCGACGTCGAGCGCGAGCTTCTGCGTGCCGCCCTTGACGAGCACGGCGTTGACGAGCGGGTAGGACGTGTATTTCACGCCCGCGGCGTCGAGCTCGGCGGCGACGGACGCCGCGGAGCTTTTCGCTGCCGCTTGCAACGCGTCGTAGACGAACTTGCCGCGGGCGGTCCAGTCCGCGATCTTCTTGGCGGGGGCGAGATCGGCCCTGGTGTCGAACGTGATCCAGAAGTCGGAAGCCGGCTGCGTGCGGAAGCGGTCCTTCAGGTTCGACGCGATCTTGTCGGCGGCCGCGCCGGGATCAAGCTCAGCGGCGGACGCCGGTATTGGCTGGATGACGCTCAGGCCGACCGCTGCGGCCAGCGAAGCCGCGAGGGCTGTGAGTCTCATGGGGGGTCCTTCCGCCTACAGGGGTTGGTAGGGGTCGTGGCTCTCGTGGTCGTCGGCACCGTCGGCGTCGTGGGCGGCGGAGGTGTCGCGGGCGCTGGCGCGCGGCTCGCGCGACAGCTCGAGAGGCGGCTGGTGCTCGCTGGCGGAGTCGTCACGCGCGACAGGCAGCTCAGCCATGCATTGGCCTACGGCTATGGATCATGCAGTCATGCTCGGCGGACGAGCGACCGCTCGCTATCCAGCGGATACGTCAATTTTCACGGCGCGTCGCCCAGCGTTTCCTCTTCGGCGAACACTCCGGCCTCCACTGCCTTGACCGCGAGCGCGGTCCGGGAGGTCACCTTCAACTTGCGCATCGCCGCACGTAGCTGTTGATCCACCGTGGCCGGCGACTTGGCCAGGATCCGGCTGATCTCCCGGTTCGTCTTGCCGGCGACAACCAGTTGGACCACATCGAGCTCGCGAGGTGAGAGCTGGTCGCCGTACCCTCGTCGGCCGCCGCGCCACAGTCGCGGAACCTCGGCGCCGTGTTCGCGGAGCCGCTGTGCGACACGGTCCGCATCGCCGCGGGCCCCGAGCCGGAACAGGTGCTCGTACTGCGCGGCCAGCAGCTCCCGGCCCGGCTCGATCTGGCCGTGCGCGATGAGCGCCTCGGCTTGACGCTCGCGGGCGAGCATGGCGTCGTAGGGGCGCGGCAACGCGCTCCAGGCGCGCGCCGCCCGATCGTGGGCCGTCGCCGCGCGGGCGTGGTCTCCGGCCGCGGCGAGCAGCAGGGCGCGGCACACGGTGAGCGCGGCGCGGGGCGCGGGCGCCGTACGGCCACGCAGTCCTCGGGCGAACTGGTCGCCCAGGCGTGTCGCGGCCTTCAGGTCGCCGGCGGCGAGGTGCGCCTCGATCCGGGCGGGAACGAGGTCCGTCGCCCAGACCCAGATGCCCTTTCTCCGGACCGTCTCGATCGGCTCGTCCGTGACCTGCAGCGCCCGGGCGCTGTTTCCGTCCGTCAGCCACAGTCTGGCCAGCGCCGCGGCGGCCTCCATCGTGTCGTCCGCCGCGCCGAGGCGGGCGGACTCCTCGAGGACGAGCCGGAACTGCTCCTCCGCGGCGCGCCGCCGTCCGGCCGCGGCTGCCAGCCGGGCCGCGAGGCGGATGCTGCCGAGGTAGTGCGCCGGCCGGTCCCGGTCGGCATCGGCGAGTGCGGCGCTCCGCTCGGCGAGACCCTCCCACCGGCCGGTGAACCACGCCAGGTTCGCCTGTTCCAGTCGGACGTTGTGCTGCAACCGGGATGCCTGCTCGGCCTCGGCAAGGCGCATGGCCACCGCGAGGTGGTTGTCCGCGTCGGCGTACCGGCCCCAGATCAGCGCGCCCGTCCCCACATTCGCGTGGATGCGGGCCACGTCGAGACGCTCCGCCGAGGTCGCGCCGTCGATGGGCAGGTCGGCGACGAGGTCCCAGGCCTCCTCTTCGCCGAGCATGAGCAGCGCCGCGGCCCGATTGCCGGCCAGGTTCAGCCGCTCTGCGGGAGAATCGATGTCGGCGGCGAGCTCGGCGGCGCGGTCCAGCCAACGCCGGTGGGTCGACGCCGGCCACGGTCCCGCATAGGCCCAGCCCAGATAGGTCATCGCCCGAGCCGCCTCGACCGGGTCGTGGTCGAGGTTGGCCACCGCCTGCTCCAGCTCGCCGAGTGCGGCCTGCGCCTCACCCGCGGTGATCAGGAGCCGACCCAGGGGGTTGCGGATCTCGGCCTGCTGGCGGGCCGACAGCCCGGGGGTGTCCAGGACCTGGCGCAGGGTACGGATCACGCGGTGGTGGACCTCGTCGACCGGTTCCCGACGGCCCAGTGCGGCGACGCCGGCGATGCGCGCGACGCGTGCCCGGTCCGCCGGCGGCAGCACCGCCCGCGACAGCAGGTCGACGAGCAGGTCGACTGCTTTGGTGTGGTCACCCGAGGCCATGGCCAGCTCGGCACCCTGCTCCGCGTATCGCGCCCAGGACCGCGTCTCGCCCGCCTCACGGAAGTGGTGGGCGAGGCGTGCGACAGGCGGCGGGTGGATGTCCTCCAGGGCGCGGCCGGCCAGCAGGTGGAAGTGTCTGCGATCGGTCAACGGGATCGCCTCGTAGACAGCCGTGGCGGCCAGCACGTGCCGGAATCGCCACCGGCCGCGGTCGTCCCCGTCCAGGACGCCGGCCTCGGCAGCCTCCGCGACGGCGCCTCGACACGCGGTTGGTGACAGACCGGCGGTCATCGCGATCGTGGCCAGCGACGACCGTTCCGCCAACGTGGCCGCGGCCCGCAGCACCTGCTGCGCCGTCGGCGACAGACGGCCCACCCGCTCCCGGGTGGAGTCGCGCACCGTCGGCGGCACCTGCAGCTCGCGCAGCTTCAGCCGGACCCACTGCCCGTCGCGGAAGACGAGGTCCGCACGGTCGCACATGAGGCGAACCGACTCCTCCAGCGCCAGCGGAACGCCACCGGTCCGCTCGTGCATGAACGCGGTGAACTCCTGCGATATGGGGTTGCCGTCCAGCATCGAGGACACCAGCGCTGCCGTGTCGTCGGGTCGCATCGGTGCCAGGGCGATCCTCAGCTGGGTCACGCCGGCGGGCAACCGCGACGTCAGCCGCAGCAACAGCGACCCGACGTCCACCTCCTCCGGCCGGTAGGAGATCACCAGGCTCGGCCCGTCCGACTGCTGTCGGGAGGTGACGAACAGCAGGAACTCCAGGGTCACCTCGTCGGCCCAGTGAGCGTCCTCGAGCACGAGGACGTCGACACGCAGAGCCCGCAGCAGCTCGTCCAGGGCGCGGAACAGGCGATGCCGGGCCGCCTTCGCATCGTCCAGGGACGGCAGTGCGGGCGGCAGGTCCGAGGACCATTCCGGAAACAGGGGCCGTAACGCACCCGCGAGCTCGCTGAGCGGCAATCGCGACACCGGCCGGTCGACCCCGCGGAACGCGTCGACGATCGGCCCCAACGTCAGCGACTCGCGGAGCGGTGGGCACACCGACACCAGGGCGGTGCGCTGGTCCGGCGCGGCCAACCACTCCCGCAGCAGTCGGCTCTTCCCGATCCCCGCCTCGCCCTCCACCAGCACGATCGCCGGTGGCCGGGCCAGGGCGCCCCGAAGCGCCGTCAGCTCCCGATCACGACCCACGAAACGCGGCGTGGAAACCGTCGGTGCGGTCGGTTCGTCCTCGGGCGAGGGGTCGAGCATGCGTGATGATCTCTCTTCTCGCTGCTCGGGCACAAGTACCATCGCGGCGCGAGCCACGTACCGCGCGACGCGGAGGGCCGGGCTGCCCCGCCCGGCCCTCCCCGACCGAACTCACTCGTTCCGCGCGGTCTCCGGGCCGGTGATCCGGCGCAGCAGCGGCAGCGTCGAGGCGACGATCGCCAGCGACACCGCCAGCCCACCGGCGACCATCAGGTAGAACGACCCGTCCGGCGCCAGCAGCGTGTAGCCGAGCTGCGCCCGCAGGAACAGGTGCGCCGCCAGGAACCCCATCCCCATCGCCACCGCCGCGACGAGCAGCAGCGGCACGACGGTCTCCAGCGCCACCACCCGCCGCAGCGTGCGCAGCTGCACCCCGGTGAGCCGCAGCATGCTGAACGGCCGCTTCCGGTCGCTCAGCCCGCCGGCCACGCTCACCGCCAGGCTGCAGCCCGCGATCGGCAGGCTGGCCAGCGTGATCACGTTGGCCAGCTGCTGGAACTGCACCATCAGCCGTGCGGAGTCCGACTCCCACTCGGCGACGCTGGACGGGAAGCGCATCGTCGGGAACGCGGTGATCAGCAGGGTCCGGGCCTGCTCGAACGCGGCCCGGCTGGTGGTGTCGACGACCACCGACCGTATCGGTTGCCTCTCGACCTGCGCCGGGTCCAGGTCGGCGGCCGCCCAGACGTAGCTGTCGTTGGTCAGATCCCACGCGCGCTCGCCGATGAGGTCGTCGGCCACGGCCGCGACCCGCGCACCGGCGGGGCAGGTGCCGAACACCGCCAGCCGGTCCAGCTCGGCGCAGGTGATGACGCCCGGCCACCACCAGCGATAGGCGGCGGCATCCGCCGGTGTCCCGCGCACCTCCAGGGGCGGGGGCTCGGTGACGGGATTGGCGCGGACCAGGGTCACGCTGCGCACCCCGGGGATCGCCCCGAGACCGGCCGGGATCCGGTCCGCGGTCGGCGCCGGGCCGTCCTCCGGTGGGAACCACAGGGACAGGGACGTGGCGGCCACCGAGTCGGTGCGCGGCTCGCCGCGGTTGGCCACGTAGGTGGTGATGATGCCGGTCGCGACGCTCGTCACGAAGAGCGCCACGATCAGCCCGCTGACCGACCGGAAGCCGGCCCGGGGGTTGTCGGCGAGGCGCCGCCCGGCGATGAGCGCCGCCGGCCGGCTCGCCCGCCCGGCCAGCACCCGCGCGCCGACCATGGTCAGCCAGGGACCGGCCAGCACCAGCCCGACCAGGATCAGCAGGAACCCCGACAGGTACGCGGTGAGCTGCCCGTTGGTCGTCGGCGGGCGCCGGCCGACGAAGTACGCCAGCTCGACGAGCCCGGCGACCAGCGGGATCAGCCGCCAGGCGCGCGGGGGTTTCGGGGTGACCCGGCGCGCGACGCCCAGCGGGGAGATCTGCACCCGGCGCAGCGCCAGCCAGGAGGCCACGACGGCGCCGAGCGGGATGCCGAGCGCGACGGCCAGCACGTCGACGGCGGTGAGCGACAGGTCGCTGGTGAAGAACGGCTCGCCGGTGAACGGGATCGCGGCGACGCCGGGCCGGGCCGCGAGGAACAGGCCGAACCCGGTGAGGGTGCCGGCCACGGCGGCGACTGTCGACTCGACGGCCGAGATGAGGGAGATCTGCCGCGGGGTGGCGCCGATCAGCCGCATGGCGGCGAAGCGCTGTTCCCGCCGGGCCGCGGCCAGCCGGGTCGCGGTGCCGATGAAGATGAGCACCGGGAAGAGCAGCGCGGCGGCCACGATGGACAGCACGAGGGCCATGCCGTCGTGGTTGATGCCGACGTAGCAGCCTCTGCTGCACCCGTCCGGCGAGGTGGTCATGATCTGGGTGACCTTGCGGGCTCCGAGCGCCTCCAGGTCGGCCGGGGTGCGGCCGATGACGATCAGCAGCGAGTCCGGCGAGGGCAGCGCCTCCCGGCCGATGGTGCCGACGTCCCGGCCGGGGAAGCGGTCGCCGAGTTCCGCGGCCGGGGTGGCGCGCAGCAGCTCGCCGAGGGCGGGCGAGACGTAGAACTGGCCCGGCCCGGGCAGTTTCGGGATGCCCGGCGGGACGGGGGCGTCCGGCCCGGTCGCCGCGACCTCGACCCGGCCGATGGACCGGCCGTGGAAGTAGTCCTCCCGGATGAGCCACCACATCGGCTCCGCCGACGGGTCGGCGGAGGCCGGGGCGACGGCGGTGTTGAGCCAGGCGTACCGCTGGTTCTGCGCGTCGACGGCGTTCATGCCGGCCAGCGTGGTGAGGAGCATGCCGACGCCGAGCGCCACGGCGGCGGCGATGACGACGAGCCGGGTGGCGGCCTCCCGCCCGCCGGCCAGGGACAGCCGCACGGCGAACCGGATCATGCCGACACCAGCGCGTTCACCTTGCCGTCGCGCACGATGACCTGCCGGTCGGCGTACGCGGCGACGCGGGCGTCGTGGGTGACGAGGACGACCGTGGTGCCCTCGTCGCGGGCCGAGGAGACCAGGAGGTCCATGACCTGCTCGCCGGTCAGCGAGTCGAGGGCGCCGGTGGGCTCGTCGGCGAACAGCGCGCCGGGCCGGGCGACGAGGCCGCGGGCCAGGGCGACCCGCTGCGCCTGGCCGCCGGACAGCTCCCCGGAGCGGCGCCGCTCCAGCCCGGTCAGGTCGAGCCGCTCGAACCAGGGCCGCGCCTCCTTCAGCGCGGCGGCCCGCTTCACGCCGTTGAGAAGCAGCGGCAGCGCCACGTTCTCCTCGGCGGTCAGCTCCGGCACGAGCTGCCCGGACTGGAACACGAAGCCGAACCGGTCCCGGCGCAGGACGCTGCGCTGGTTCTCGTTGAGGGTGTCGATGCGGCGGCCGTCGAAGTGGATCTCGCCGGCGTCCGGCACCAGGATCCCGGCCAGGCAGTGCAGCAGGGTGGACTTGCCGGAGCCGCTCGGACCCATGATGGCGACGATCTCGCCCGGGGCCACCGCGACGGTCGCGCCGCGCAGCGCCGGAGTCTCCCCGAAGGACAGCACCACGTCCCGCGCCTCGACCGCCGTCATCCCCGCACCTCCCTGGCGAGCGCGTCCAACCGGGCGGCCGTGGTGTCGATCCAGTGCAGGTCGGCTTCGAGGTGGAACAGGCCGTGGTCGGCGAGCATGGCGTCGACAAGCGAGCCGGAGCGCTTGATGTCGGTGAGTTCCTTCATCCGGCCCAGGTGGGCGGCGCGCTGGCGGTCGAGGTACTCCTCGGCGGGCCGGCCCAGCATCAGCGCCAGCACCACCTTGGTGAACAGGACCGTCTGCAGGTTCGGCTCCGCCGGGACCGGCTCGGTCAGCCACGACTCGACCTCGGTGGCGCCCCGCTCGGTGATGACGTAGCGCTTGCGCTCCGGGCCGACGCCCGGCTCGACCTCCCCGATCACGATCTTGCCGTCGCGGGCGAGCCGGCTCAGGGTCGCGTAGACCTGCCCGAACGGCAGCGGCTTGCCCCGGCTGAAGAAGGCGTCGTAGTCGCGCTTGAGGTCGTAGCCGTGGCTGGGCTCCCGTTCGAGCAGGCCAAGGAGGGTCATGGGAACGCTCATGGCGTCACCATACCCCGAGTGTATACCTCGCGTATATACCTTCAGCGTGCAGTGAGTTCAAAGTGCACGGTGCGGCCGGTCCGCGCCCGCCCGAGCGCCCGGCGGTGTGACCGCCGGGCGCCCGGATCCCGCCGTCAGCCCTCGTGCGGGCCCTCACTGACCCGCCGCACGTCCACCTCGACGTCGATGCCGTGCTCGGTGAAGACGTCGACGAACCGCTTCGCCCACTCGACCGCCTCCTCCTTCGACCGGACCTCGACCAGCCCGAAGCCGGCGATCAACTCCTTGGTCTCGGTGAACGGCCCGTCGGTGACGGTCTTCTTCCCCTTGGTCGCGGTGATCCGCGCGGACTCCTCGCTGCTCTTGCACAGCCCCTCGGCGGCCACCAGGATGCCGGCCTTCGCGACCTCCGCCATGTAGGCGCCCATCGACTTCATGAACTCCGGGGTCGGCTCGAAGTTGCCGGGGACGGCCTCGTCCAGCTTGTGCATCATCATGAATCGCATCTCAGTGCTTCCTCTCGGTGATCGTGATCGTGTGCAGGGAAACGGCGGTCAGCCAGCCGAAGACCAGGGCCGAGCCGAGCACCATCCGGACGCTGATGCTGTCCTGGTCGGGCCAGGCCATGACGGCGACGGTCGCCAGGGCGACGAGGATCGACGACAGCGCGCCCACCCGCCGGAAGCGGCGGGCGAAGACCAGACAGGCGACGGTGAGCGAGCCGAAGGAGAGCATCGCCCCGACGCCGTGGCCGTAGGAGTGCCAACTCATCGTCTCGGGGTTGCCCTCCGGCGCGCCGGCCGGCCAGCCCATGCTCGGGTCGGCGCGGAGCAGCCCGGCGACGATCAGCCCGACGCCAAGCACCGCCACCAGTGCCGGGCCCCACGTGCCGGCCGGCCCGCCGCGCAGCGCCCGGCGGAAGCCGGCCGCCCCGGCGAGGGCCAGCAGCCCGGAGACGACGAAGTTGGCGATCTGGATCCAGCCGTGCTCACCGAGGGCGAGCAGGCTGAGCGGCTGCCGGCTCAGGTCGTAGCCGTCGCGGGCGAACGCCTGGGCGAGGCCCAGGCCGAGGAACAGCGGCCCGGCGGCGGCGCCCGCGGCGAGCAGGGTGGTGGTCGAGACACCCCGTGCGGTCCCGGCCCGGGTGAGTGTCGTGCTTGTCATCTCGATCTCCTCGTCATCGGTTCTCACTGACGCGTCGATCGGGGCGACCGGGATCCGACATGACTTCTCAAGATTTTTTACGAGCCGCAGGCGGCGGCCCGGTCGAGCAGCAGCGCCCGCTCGCGGGCGTTGCCGGTGAGGGACGCCGCCCGCTCGAACTCGGCCCGCGCCTCGGGCAGTCGGCCGAGCTTGAACAGCAGGTCACCGACCACGCTGGGCAGCAGGTGGTAGCCGGCCAGCGCCGGGTCGGACTCCAGATCCCGGGCCAGTTCCAGGCCGGCCGCGGGCCCGTCGGCCTGGGCGACGGCGACGGCCCGGTTCAGCTCCACCACGGGTGAGGGCACGAGCCGGGCCAGCTCCGCGTAGAGGGCGGCGATCCGCGCCCAGTCGGTCTCCTCCGGGGTACGCGCCCGCGCGTGGCAGGCGGCGATCTCGGCCTGAAGGGCGTACGGACCGGGGTGATCGGTGCGGGCCCGGTCGAGGGCGGTGAGGCCGCGCCGGATGAGCCACTGGTCCCAGCGGCCGCGGTCCTGGTCGTTGAGGAGGATCGGCGTGCCGTCGGGGCCGGTGCGGGCGCGGATGCGGGACGCCTGGATCTCCAGCAGCGCGGCGAGGCCGTGCACCTCGGGGTCGTCCGGCATGAGCCCCTGGAGCAGCCGGACCAGCCGCAGGGCCTCCTGGCACAGGGTGGGGCGCATCCAGTCGTCGCCGGCGGTGGCCGAGTAGCCCTCGTTGAAGATTAGGTAGACGACCTCGAGGACCGAGTCGAGGCGCTCGGCGCGCTCGGCCGGGCCGGGCACCTCGAACGGGATCCGGGCGGCGGCGAGGGTCTGCTTGGCGCGGGTGATCCGCTGCCCGACGGTGGGTTCGGTGGTGAGGAAGGCGCGGGCGATCTCGCCGGTGGTGAGGCCGCCGACCAGCCGCAGGGTGAGCGCGGCGCGGGCGATCGGCGACAGGATCGGGTGGCAGGCCACGAAGATCAGCCGTAGCAGGTCGTCCTCGATGTGCTCGTCGAGCGCGGCGTCGAAGTCGGGGGTGACCTGCTCGTCGAGGTCGCGACCGAGTTCGGCGAGCGTGCGCTGCTGGGTCTGGGTACGGCGCAGCGTGTCGATGGCCCGGCGCTTGCCGACGGTGGTCAGCCAGGCTCCCGGGTTGGCGGGCACGCCGTCGCGGGGCCACTGCTCCAGTGCGGCGACGAGGGCGTCCTGGGCGAGTTCCTCGGCCAGGCCGACGTCGCGGACCAGGGCCGCGATGCCGGCCACGACCCGGGCCGACTCCATCCGCCAGACCGCCTCGACGGTGCGCCGCGCGTCGGACTCCCCCATGCGCACATCTCAGCAGGTCAGCCCGGCGTTCCGCCAGCGCCTGTGCCGGGGGCGGGCACGACGGCCCGGTGGTGCCACCGCCATGGCCCGCGCACGGCCGGCGGGAAGTGTCGCAGGCGGCTCGTAGCCTGGCGCGGTCATCGACGATCGCAGGGAGGCGACCGTGCTCGACCACTTCTCCGTCATGGTGCGTGACCTGCCGGCCAGCGCGGCCTTCTACGACGCGGTGCTCGCCCCGCTGGGCGGCCGCCGGATCATGGAGCCGGGCCCGATCGGCTACGGGGTCGACAGTCCCGACTTCTGGCTGGTGCCCGCACCCCCCGAGGCCGGCCCGCCGCTGGAGGCGCACATCGCCTTCACGGCCCCCGACCGGGCCGCCGTGCAGGCGTTCCACGACGCCGCCGTGGCGGCCGGCGCCGAGGTGCTGCACGCGCCACGGGTGTGGCCGGAATACCACCCGACCTACTTCGGGGCGTTCGTCCGCGACCCGGACGGCAACAACGTCGAGGCGGTCTGCCACCGGCCCGAGTGAGACTCGCGGCCGGACGACCTCGCCTCCACCGGGTCCGAGTCGTTGTACCGGGCGGGTCACGCAGGCGCAGACGGGAGGCGGCATCCGGTGTTCGAGGGCTTCGAGGAGCTGGATGTCGCCACCAGCGGCACGACCATCCACGGGCGACGGGGTGGCGGCGGGCCGCCGGTGCTGCTGCTGCACGGCATGCCCGAGACGCACCTCATGTGGCACCGGGTGGCGCCGCGGCTCGCGGAGCGGTTCACCGTTGTCGCCACCGATCTGCGGGGCTTCGGCGACAGCGGCGCGCCGCCCAGCGCACCGGACCACACCCCGTACAGCATGCGGTCGGTGGCCGCCGAGCAGGTCGAGGTCATGCGGCTGCTGGGGTACGACCGGTTCGCCGTGGTGGGCCACGACCGGGGCGGGCGGTGCGCGTACCGCATGGCGCTGGACCACCCGGACGCGGTGAGCCGCCTCGCGGTGCTGGACATCGTGCCCACCGGCGACGCGTTCGACCGCGCCGACATGGCGTTCAGCCTGGGTTTCTGGCTGTGGTCCTTCCTGGCCGCGCCCGAGCCGGTGCCGGAGCGGATGGTCGCGCGGGCCCCGGAGGTCATCGTCGACCACATGCTCGACGACCTGTCGGAGGTGCCGGACGCCTTCCCCGCGGCGGTGCGGGCGGAGTACGTGGCGAAGCTCGCCAGGCCGGAGGCGATCCACGCGATCTGCGAGCAGTACCGGGCCGCGGCGACCCTCGACTACGAGCACGACCGGGCCGACCGGGGCCGGCGGCGGATCGGCTGCCCGGTGCTGGCGCTCTGGGGGCACGCCGGCCCGGTGGCGACCTGGTACCGGCCCCTCGAGGTGTGGCGGGCCTGGGCGGATCAGGTCGAGGGCGGCCCGGTGGCGGCCGGGCACTTCCTGCCGGAGGAGGCGCCGGACGAGACGCTCCGGCACCTGCTGGCGTTCCTCGCCTGAGGGCCGGACACGGCACGATGGGTGGGTGGACATCGAGCCGGTCGACTGCGCGCCCGTCCGGGCGTTCCCGCGCGCCTGGCTGCGGCAGCGCTGGCAGGACCTCACCTTCCTGCACTGGGCCGTGGAGCCGGAGGTCGTCGCGCCGCTGCTGCCCGCCGGCACCCGCCCGGACACGCTCGACGGGCTCAGCTACGTCGGGCTGATCGGGTTCCGGATGGTCGGGCTCGGCCTCGGGCGGGGACCGGGCGTGCCGTACTTCGGCACGTTCTGGGAGACCAACGTCCGGCTGTACTCGGTGGACGGCACCGGGCGGCGGGCCGTGGTGTTCCGCTCGCTCGACGCGTCCCGGCTGGTGCCGGTGCTGGTCGCGCAGCTGAGCCTGCGGCTGCCGTACAAGTGGTCGGCCATGCGGCTGGAGCGGGACGGTGACCGTCTCACCTACCGCTGCCGGCGCCGCTGGCCCGGCCCGGCCGGGGCGTCGAGCCGGATGGCGGTCCGGGTCGGTGAGCCGATCGCCGACCCGACCCCGCTGGAACACTTCCTCACCGCCCGGTGGGGGCTGCACACCCGGGCGTACGGGGGCACCGTGCACCTGCCGAACTGGCATCCCCGGTGGCCGCTGCACCGGGCGGAACTGCTGCACCTCGACGACGAGCTGGTCACCGCCGCGGGGTTGCCGCCGCCGGCCGGGCCGCCGGTGAGCGTGCTCCACTCCCCCGGCATCCCGGTCGTGTTCGGCGGCCCGGCGCGCGCGGGCTGAGGTGTCAGCGCAGCGGGTCGTGGGTGCCGCGCGAAACGCCGACGCCGAGCGGTGGATCGGGGTGGGTCAGGCCATCGCGGCGGCCCGGGTCAGGCAAGCTCGCACGTCGCCGCGGTGGTAGGGGTGCTCGCTCGGCTCGATGCCGGCGAGGAACGTCGCGTACACGGCGGCGAGCCGCAGCTCGGCGACCGGCCGGAGCAGGTCGACGGCGCGTTGCGGGTCGCTGCCCGGCACGTCGGCCCGCCAGCGCGCCGCCCAGGCGTCGCGCAGCCGGCCGGCGACGGGCGGGTCGAGCGTCTCGGTGAGGCGCAGGATGTCGAAGGCGGGGTGGCCGACGAACGCGTCGCCCCAGTCGATGACGGTCCGCCGGAGGCCGTCGCCGCGCACGTTGCCGGGGTGCAGGTCGCCGTGGACGAGGGTGTCGGGCAGGCCGCAGTCGCGGACCTGGTCGAGCCGGTCGTCGAGGCCCGCCAGCAGGTCGGCGGCCACGGCCGGGTCGTGCGGGGCCAGCCGGTCGCGGATCCAGCGGGCCAGTGCCGGCCCCCGCCGATCGGGTACGCCGGCCGCGACCAGCGCGTCGGCCTCGCCCGCGGCGCGGAGCTGGACGGCGTGGTGCTCGACGGCGACGGCGGTCCGCTCGGCCTCGTCGGCGCCGTAGCGGTCCTCGCCGGGCACGTGGTCGAGCAGCATCCGGCCCGTGTCGTCGGCGGCGAGCAGGGTGGGGGCGGTCGTGGGCGCGGCGGTGGCCAGCCAGCGCAGCACGGCCGCCTCGTGCCGGAAGAACGGGGGCACCTGCTTCAGCCAGGCGCTGCCGGCCGGGCCGTCGAGCCGCCAGATCGCCGACAGGTTCCAGGTGCGCTGCTGCGCCACGGCGGTCACCGGCCGGCCGAGCCGGCGGAGCTGCCCGGTGGCCCAGGCGACGCTGCGGGCCGGGCCGCCGGGCTCGGCGTACGGGGCGCGCAGCGGGTGCGGCGTGAGGTCCACCGGCGCCGGCGTCAGGGGTACGGCGGGCGGCTCGGCGACCTGGGCCAGGTAGGTGACGTGGCCGCCGGGCGGTTCGGGGCGGTCGCTGGTGAGCAGCCGCAGCACCGCCACGTCGAGGCCGTACCGGTGGCGGGCCCCGTCGACGATCGAGCCGACCTCCTGCCACCACGGCTCCGGCACGTCGTACGGGGGCAGGGCGCCGAGCGGGCGGCCGTCGGCGTCGACGAGGACCAGGGTGACGGTGCGGGACACCAGCCGGACGCTAGCCGCGCACCCCTGAGGGGCGCGAACGGTTAATCCGGGGGCCGGTGGGGGGTCAGCCCGGATGTCCCCGGCCGGCCCCGGGACGAGGCTGATGCCATGACCCTCACCGATTCCCGGACGCGTCCCGCGTACCCCTGGTTGCGGCCGGTGGCCGTGACCGCGTCGCTGCTGCTCCTCGCCTACGGCCTGCTCCGTCTGATCGACCGGCTGGACGGTCACAGCGACAAGGGCGCCTGGGCGTGGAACACGGGGCACACCCTGTTCCTGTTCGGCATCCTCGGGTTCGCCGTGCTGGCCGTCGGGCTGCACGGCGTGCTGCGTACCCGCTCGACCCGGCTGCGGGCGGTGGACGACGTGGCGGCGCTGGCCGGCCTGGTCGGAGCGGCCGCGTTCGTGTGGGTGATCCTGGGCGACCTGTTCCCCCGCTTCGCCGACGCGGTGGAGACGCCGGATCTGGTGCTGCTCGGCGGGCCGGCGCTGTTCGAGGTGGGCCTGCTGGTGCTGCTGTACCGGGCCGCCGCCGCGCGGCTGCTGCCGGTGTGGGCGCCGGTGCTGGTGCTGGTCGGGTTCGTGGCGATCGCCGTGAACCTGGACCTGCTGCCGGTCGGCGCGGCCCTGGTCCTCGCCGGCCTGCTGCCGCTGCGTGCGACGCCCCGGTCGCCGCGCCTCGCGGGCTAGGGGCGCCGCCCGTCAGCTCCAGAAGGTCCGGCGGAAGCCCTGGTTGTCGGCGCACGAGTCGCGGCGCCCGCCGGTCAGGCTGACGGTGCCGTCGCGGCACTGCACCAGCCAGCCGCGGCCGGACCAGAAGCCGGGCACGCAGTCGAACCAGTCGCAGATTCCCCGGGCCGGTTTGCGGATCCGCGTGCCGCCGCAGAAGTCGTACCCGTAGGGGTTGGCGGGGGCGCCGCAGCGGCGTTCGGCGGCCGGCTGCGACGGGGTGCTCCGGGACGGCGGGGAGGTCGGCGCCGGCCGGGTGCGCTGCGGCCTCGGGCCGGGCTTGACCTGCACGGCGGGGGCGACCGGCGGGGGCGCGGCGGTGGCGGTGGACTCCGGGGTGGCCGCGGCGGCCACGTCGGACCCGGGGCGCACCGGCGGGTCGGACTCGAAGAGCATCGCCGGCACGATCAGGGCGAGGGCCACGCCGACCGCGACGGTCCGCCGGCCGCCGGGGAGCAGCGTGGAGACGCGGGCCTGGGCCGGGGTGAGCACGGCCGGCCGGACCGGCCGCACCGCCTCGTGTTCCGCGATCAGCTCGTCGAGCTGGGCGACGACCGCGGCGCGCTGCTCGATCGCGTCGGCGAAGGCCAGGGTGAGCTTGAACCGGAAGTCGGCCGCCGCGCCGGTGGGCAGCAGCAGGCCGGAGGTACGCCGCCGGTCGAGCACCTGGATCAGCGTGACCGGCGCCCCCGGGTCGTGGGACAGCCCGGTCATCCGCCCGTACGTCCAGTCGCGCCGGCCCCGACCGCCGAGCAGGACGAGGCGCCGGTTGGTGAGCACGGCGAGGCCGGCGTCGACGACCTTGACCCCTTCGGGGCGGCGCGGGCGCAGCACCGGCGGTTCCGGGTCGACGGTCAGCTCGGGGGCCGGCAGCACGGCGGTGTGCCGCACCTCGACGAGTTGGGCGGCGGGCAGCGTCCAGAAGACCACCTCGCCGGGGCCCAGCTCCACGGGCAGGCCGGCGCCGGCCTCGGCCGAGCCGTGGAAGGACCCGGCGAGGGTGCGCAACCGGCGCAGCTCGTCGTCGCGGCGCCGCCACGCCTCGTCGGCCAAGCGGAAGGCCCGCTGCCGCCTGTCGTTCTGGCGGTGCGCCCACCGGTAGCGCCATGTGGAACCCGTCGAATCAGTCATCGCCACGCCGACTCCTCCGCCGCGCGAGCCCACCAATCGGGGTGTCATTCATGTCAACGGCGGCGCAGGGGTGGCAAGACACGCGTAAGTCGATGATTTGACCGAATGGGTGATTGCGGGACACGTTAGGCGGAACCTGTCGCGTTCGGTGGCCGCACTCCG
Source organism: Micromonospora sp. NPDC048907 (assembly GCF_055586885.1). NCBI lineage: Bacteria > Bacillati > Actinomycetota > Actinomycetes > Micromonosporales > Micromonosporaceae > Micromonospora > Micromonospora sp. NPDC048907. The sequence continues at coordinate 23,932 of NZ_JBVJHI010000011.1, read as the reverse complement.
GGCGGGGTCGCTTCGTCATGCGAGCGGGTCGGAGCGTCGGTAACGTCAGCCGCAGGGCGGGACGCGCGGCGACCCCCGGCACGCGAGGAGGTGCACCGGTGGGCGACCCGGCCGTCGTGGTGGGGGTGGACATCGGCACCACCAGCACCAAGGCGGTCGCGTACGACACCGGTGGCCGGCAGCTCGCCACCCACTCGATCGGCTACCCGCTGGAGGAGCCGCGACCCGGGTACGCCGAGCAGGACCCGGTCCGGATCTTCGACGCGGTGGTCGGGTGTATCCGGGCCGTGGCCGAGGAGCTGCGCCGGCCGGTCGCCGGCCTGTCGTTCAGCACCGCGATGCACAGCCTGATCGGGCTGGACGCCGACGGCACCCCGCTCACCCCGTCGGTGACCTGGGCCGACTCCCGGGCCAGCGCGCAGGCCGAGCGGCTGCGCGCCGTGCCCTCCGGGCTGGCCATCCACCGGCGGACCGGCACCCCGGTGCACCCGATGGCGCCGCTGCCCAAGCTGGTCTGGTTCGCCGAGCAGCGACCCGAGCTGCACGCGCGGGTCGCGCACTGGGTGGGCATCAAGGACTACGTGCTGCTGCGGCTGACCGGGGCGCTGGTCACCGACCACTCGGTGGCCTCCGCCACCGGGCTGATGGACATCTACCGGCTGGCCTGGGACGCGGAGGCGCTCCGCATCGCGGGCATCACCGAGGAGCAGCTCCCGCGGCTCGTCCCCACCACCCACGTGCTGCCCGGCCTGGCCGCCGGTGCGGCCCGGGCCGCCGGCCTGCCCGCGGAGACCCCGCTTGTGGTGGGGGCCGGCGACGGGCCGCTGGCGAACCTGGGGCTCGGCGCGGTGCATCCCGGCGAGGTGGCCTGCTCGATCGGCACCAGCGGGGCCATGCGGGTGATGGTGGAGCGCCCCGGCGTCGACCCGCTCGGCGGCGTCTTCTGCTACGCCCTGACCGAGCACCGCTGGGTCGTCGGCGGGGCGATCAACAACGGCGGGATCGTCCTCCAGTGGGCCAACGAGGCGCTCGCCCCCGAGCTGGGCGAGCACGCCGAGGAGGAGCTGCTCGACCTGGCCGCCCGCGCGCCGGTCGGCTCCGGCGGGCTCATCATGCTGCCGTACCTGCTCAGCGAGCGGGCGCCGCACTGGAGCGCGCTGCCCCGCGGCGCGTACGTCGGGCTGACCCACGGGCACGGCCGGGCGCACCTGGTGCGGGCCGCGCTGGAGGGGGTGTGTCAGCAGCTCGCCCTGGTCCTCGCCTCGGTGCGGGCGGCCGGCAACGAGGTACGCGAGATCCGCGCCAGCGGCGGCTTCGCCCGCAGCCCGCTGTGGCGGCAGATCCTCGCCGACGCGCTCGGCATGCCGGTGCGCTTCCCGGTCGGGCACGAGGGCTCCAGCTTCGGCGCCGCCCTGCTCGGCATGCAGGCGCTCGGCCTGATCGAGTCGATCGAGGTCGCCGCCGACCTGGTCCGGATCGAGGAGACGGTCCGCCCGGATCCCGCCTCCGCCGCCACGTACGCGGCCCTGCTGCCGCTCTTCTCCGAGCTGTACGACGCGCTCGTCCCGACGTTCGCGTCGCTGCGGCGGCTGGCCCCGAGCCTGCCGCCGGAGCCACCACCCACCGCTCCTCCCCAGTGATCGCCCGTCCCGGAGGCACGGACGACTACCGAAGGTCGTGATTGCCGTGGTCACACTGCTCGCCGCACCGGCGGAACCCCTCACGAACGCCGGTGACACCCAGCTCGTCATCGCCGCCCTGCTCGGCATCGCCGCGGTGGTGGTGCTCATCGCCTGGGGCAAGGTGCACCCGTTCCTGGCGCTGATCCTCGGCGCGGCCGTGCTCGGCGTGGTCGCCGGGGTCAGCGCCGACAAGATCGTCACCTCGTTCAGCGGCGGGGTGGGCTCCACGGTCGGCGGCGTCGGCCTGCTGATCGCGCTCGGCGCGATGATCGGCGGCCTGCTCGCCGAGTCCGGCGGCGCGGACAGCATCGTCGAACGGGTGGTCGGCCGCGTCAGCGGCGGCGCGCTGCCGTGGGCCATGGCCGGGGTGGCCGCGCTGATCGGGCTCCCGCTCTTCTTCGAGGTCGGCGTGGTGCTGCTGGTGCCGATCGTGCTGCTGGTCTCCCGCCGGGTCGACGTGCCGCTGATCAAGATCGGCATTCCGGCGTTGGCCGGCCTCTCGGTGCTGCACGGCCTCGTGCCGCCGCACCCGGGCCCGCTGGTCGCGATCGACGCGCTCGGCGCCAACCTCGGCCAGACCCTGGCCCTGGGCCTGCTGGTGGCGATCCCCACCGTGATCATCGCCGGGCCGGTCTTCGGCAACTTCATCGCCCGCTACGTGCCGGCCACCGCCCCGGAGGCGCTGCTGCCCACCCGGCAGCCGCTCGCCGCCGGCGGGGACCGGCGGCCGACCCGCCCCGGCGAGGGCCGGCTCGACGCCGACGGCGACCTGGTGACCGAGGACGACCTGGTCAACCCGGGCACCGGCCGCCCCGGCGCGCCGATCGACGAGCCGGTGGGCCCGCCCTCCCGCCGGGAACCGGCGCTCTGGGCCGCCGTGGTCACCGTGCTGCTGCCCGTGGTGCTGATGCTGCTGCGGGCGATCGGCGAGCTGACCCTCGACGAGGACACCGGCGGCCGGAAGGCGCTGGACATCATCGGCACCCCGATCGTCGCGCTGCTGGCCGGCGTCATCTTCGCGATGATCTTCCTGGGCTACCGGACCGGGTTCAGCCGCGGCCAGGTCTCCGGATTCCTCGGCGGCTCACTGCCGGCCATCGCCGGCATCCTCCTGATCGTCGCGGCCGGCGGTGGCTTCAAGCAGGTCCTGGTCGACGCCGGGGTGGGCAACCTGGTCGCGGACGCCGCCAAGGGCGCGAACATCTCCCCGCTGCTGCTCGGCTGGCTTGTCGCGGTCGGCATCCGGATCGCCACCGGCTCGGCGACCGTCGCCACCATCACCGCCGCCGGAATCGTCGCGCCGCTCGCGGCCACCCTGAACCAGCCGGAGGTTGCGCTGCTGGCCCTGGCCATCGGCTGCGGCTCGCTGTTCTTCTCACACGTCAACGACGCCGGCTTCTGGCTGGTCAAGGAGTACTTCGGGCTGACCGTCGGGCAGACCATCAAGACCTGGTCGGTGATGGAGACGATCATCTCGGTGGTCGGCTTCGCGGGCGTGCTCCTGCTCGACCTCGTGCTGTAGCGGCCGGTCCGGGAGTTGCCTGCCAGCGGCTACAAACGTGATGACGTGGACGGATCGCGCTCGGCGCGGCGGGCGCCCGGCTCACCGTGGGGGCTACGACCTACCGGGCTGACCCGTCACGGCGCCTCGACGCCGGAGATGCGGAACTTGTGCACCTCGGCGCCGAGGATCATCGCCGCCTGCTCCCCGTCCGGGCCGGAGCCGCGGAAGTCGAGCAGTTGCTCGTCGGACTCCCACCGCTCGTAGACGTTGATCCGGCCCGGCTCGACCAGGTCCGCGCTGACCGCGAAGTCCACGCAACCCGGCGCCGAGCGGGCGGCCCGGACGACCTCCGCACAGGAGGCCAGGTAGGCGTCCCGCCGGGCCGGGTCGACGTAGAGGGTGCCGGCGACGATGAACAACGTGACCTCCCGAGGCTGAGCCGTCCGGCCCATCCTGGCACCCGGGGCCGATCAGGCCCGGCTGATCGCGTTGGCGTGGATCGCCTCGTTCAGGTACGCGGCCAGCCCCGGCCGGATCTTCTCGAAGTACGCGGTGAACCGCGGGTCGGTCACGTACATGTCCGCGAGGCCGGTGTGGATCTCGTAGGAGCAGTCGTAGAACCACCGGCTGATGAGCTGCCGGTGCTCCTCGGCCAGCGCCATCGCCTCCGGCGAGTCGGCCGGCGCGCCCGACGCCATCAGCGCGGTGATCCGCCGCCCCCACTCCTCGTTCTCGGCCTTGTTGCGGAGCCAGTCCTCCTTCGAGTAGCGAGCCGTCCGCTCCGCCGACTGCCGGTAGGCGTCGGTGCCGCCCCAGCGCCGCTCGGCCTCCTCGGCGTGCTCGTCCGGGTCGAAGTCCCCGAACACCTCGAACCGCTCCTGCGGGGTGAGCTGGATGTCCAACTTTCTCGCCTCCATCGCGAGTTCGATCGCCGCGACCATGTCCCGCAGCTTCCCGATCCGCCCGCTCAGCAGCTCGTGCTGCCGGCGCAGGTGCGGCAGCGGGTCGCCGCCCGGGTCGTCGAGGATCTCGGCGATCTCCTCCAACGGGAACCCCAGCTCACGGTAGGCGCGGATCACCTGCAGCCGTTCCAGGTCCGCGTCGTCGTAGCGGCGGTAGCCCGCCGCGGTGCGGCCGCTCGGCGAGAGCAGCCCGATCTCGTCGTAGTGGTGCAGCGTCCGGACTGTCACCCGGGCCGCCCGCGCCACCTGACCCACCGTGTACGCCATGGTTCCTCCCTTCCGCGACCAAGGCTCCCGCCTCCCGTTGCGTGAGGGTCAAGCCCGATTCTGCGGCCGCGGGGCAGAAACTCCGATCACCGCCGGGTCGATCAGCGGGCCGCGTCGACCGGGGTGAGCGTGTGGAGCAGCTCGGACAGGGCGACCGGGCGGCCGTAGCGCCAGCCCTGGCCGTGCAGGCAGCCGATCGCGGTCACCGCGGCGTGCTGGCCGCCGGTCTCCACGCCCTCGGCCACCACGGCCAGGTCGAACGCGCCGGCCAGCCGGTTGACCATCTCCACCGTGGCGTACGCCCGCGCGTCGTCGGCGTCGAGGCGGGCCACGAACGACCTGTCGATCTTCAGCTCGGTGGCCGGGATGCGGTGCAGGTAGCTCAGCGAGGAGTAGCCGGTGCCGAAGTCGTCGATGGCGATGCCCACCCCGAGGTCGCGGAGCTGCGTCAGCCGGTCGAGCACCGCTTCGCTCCCCTCGATGAGCGCCGACTCGGTGAGTTCCAGGGTGAGCGCGCGGAGCGGCAGGCCGGCCGCGCCGACCGCCCCGGTGACCGTGGCGATCAGGTCGGGCCGGCGCAGGTGGGCGGCGGCGATGTTGACCGCCACGGTCACCTCGGGGCACTGCTCGCGCCAGGTGGCCGCCGCCCGGCACGCCTCGTGGATGACCCACCTGTCGATCGCGAGGATCAGCCCGGTCTCCTCGGCCAGCGGCAGGAACCGCGCCGGGGTGAGCACGCCGAGCCGGGGATGCCGCCAGCGGACCAGCGCCTCGGCGCTGCGTACCGCCCCGGTGGGCAGGTCGACGATGGGCTGGAACTCCATGAGCAGCTGCCCCTCGTCGACCGCGCGGCGCAGGTCGGCGATCAGCTCGGCCTTGGTCACCGCCGACTCCCGCAGCTGCGGCGTGCAGGTCCGGTACGCGGACTTGCCGGCCGCCTTCGCCGCGTACATGGCGATGTCGGCGTCGCGGAGCAGGTCGGTGTGGGAGGTGTGCTGTGGACCGTACTCGGCGATGCCGATGCTGGCCGAGGGGTGCACGCCCAGGTCCTCCTCGCCGGGCAGCGGTTCGAGGGCGGCTAGCAGCCGGAGGGCGAGCCGCTCCGGCGGCACCGGCCGGTCACCGGCGACCAGCACGGCGAACTCGTCGCCGCCGAGCCGCGCGATCATCCCGTCGGGGCCGGTCGCGTCCGCCATCCGTTCGGCGATGGTGCGCAGCAGCCGGTCACCGGCGGCGTGCCCGAAGCGGTCGTTGACCTGCTTGAAGCCGTCCAGGTCGAGGAGCAGGACGGCCACCGGGCCGCCGTCGCGCAGGGCGCGGCGCAGCCGCCGCGTGAAGGTGAGCCGGTTGGGCAGGCCGGTGAGCTGGTCGGAGTACGCGAGCCGGCGCAGCCGGGCGACCAGCCGCAGGTTCTCGTTGGCGGCCAGCCCCTGACGCAGCGCGAGCACCCCGAGCAGCGTCATCATGCCCAGGAAGATCAGGTGCGGGGTCTGGCCGGTGGGCCGGCGGGCGAGCACCACGGCGACGATCGCGCCGCCCACCGGCAGGTAGGGCAGGGCGACCCGCCACCACGGCGGTAGCGGCGACTCGCCGGTCTCCTCCTCCTCGGCGCAGGAGGGCGGTGGCGGGTACCGGGTGGCGAGACCCATGAGCAGGTAGCTCAGCGGCCAGCAGACGTCGATCGGGTGGCCGGGGGTGTAGTTGCCGTGCGCGACGAGGGAGACGTAGCCGGCGTCGGCGGCGGCCCGGGTGGCCAGGCCGACCCCGAGCACGGTGAGCGCCCGCCACACCGGGCGCGGTGGCGCGGCGATCGCCACCAGGATGGTGAGCTGCATCAGGTCGAGCATCGGGTAGAGCAGCCCGAAGGTGCGCAGCGGATCGGTCAGGTCGGCGGCGGCGAGGTCGCGGAACACCACCACCCAGCCGATCGGGATGAGGGCCAGCCCGACGATCACCCCGTCGAGCAGGGTGCGGGCCTGCCCGACCAGGCTGCGCGGCGCGGCCACGGAGCAGAGCAGCGCGGCGGTGCCGGTGACGATGCCGGCGGTGAACAGCGCGCCGACCAGCGGGGTGTGCGGCAGGCCGTGCCCGCCGAGCCGCTCGACCGTCCAGACCGTCCGGCCGAGCGCCGCGAGGGTCATGGTGGCCGCGAGCAGCGCCCAGAAGCGGCGCAGCGGGGCCGGGTCCCGCCGGACCACGCGCGCGCAGGCCACCGCCGCCCAGCCCGACACCGCCACCGCGCCGACGTCGCTGACCAGGGCTCCGCCCGGCAGGCCGGCGACCAGCCACACCGCTTCCCCGAGTACGACGAGGGCGGCCGCGGCGAACCCGACACGGCCGGAGAGCGGGCGACGGGCCGGCGCCACGGCGGCGAGGCTCACGTGCTGCTGGGGGACAACGATTCGCTCCGGCTCTCTCTCGGACGTGCACCCTCGTTGATGACGACCGGTTGCGGACGGCGAACGGCGCAAGCCTAGTCAGCGCCCGGTGCCGCCGCCAGAGCCGATCGGCGGTGCTCACCGCCCCGGCGGGCCGAGGTGTTCCGGACCGCCGCGGCGGTAGAGGGAGACCAGGACGCCGTACCGGGGCTGGTCCGGTCCGGCCTCCTCGGCCTCGCCGACGAGCGCGTCCAGGGTGGACCGGAGCCGCTCGGCCTGGGCCGGGGTCAGCCGCAGGTGGCGCAGGTGCACCAGCGGGTCGGGGTCGCCGGCCAGTTCCTCGGCGACCGCGCCCAGCATCGCGCCGGTGGCGCCGGCGTCGACGGTCTCGCCGGACAGGCGGCGGAACGCCCGCTCGTGATACTGCTCGGTGCCGCCGCGGACCTGGCGGGTGTGCGCGACCCGGACCAGGCCGGCCTCGGTGAGCACCTTGAGGTGGTGGGCGACCGTGCCCTTGGCCGCGCCGAGCCCGGTGGCGAGCTGGCTGATGGTGGCCGGCCCGGATCCGAGCGCGAAGAGCAGCCGGTGCCGGAACGGGTGGGCCAGCGCCTTGAAGTGGGCCGGGGTGCGGACCTCCAGGTCGGTCTCGTGGTTCACCGCTAAAGCGTCTAATTCTCTTGACGCTTTGTCAACCGGCCTGCTCTACTCGGGACATGCGTCAGGACGAGATCACCGACATCGTCGAGCGGGCCGCGAAGCTGGTCGCCGAGCAGTACGTCTTCCCCGAGCTGGCCGGCCGGATCGCCGCCCACCTCGGCGACCGGCTCCGGGCGGGGGCGTACACGGGAGCGGCCGACCCGGCGGCCCTCGGCGCGCTGGTCACCACCGACCTCCAGGCCGCCAACGGGGACCTGCACCTGCGGCTCAAGCACCACGAGACGCCGCTGGCCGACATCGCCGACGACCCGGCCGAGGCGCAGTTCGTCCAGCTCGCCGCGCTCACCATGGGTGGGGTGGCCCGGGTGGAGCGGCTGCCCGGCAACGTCGGCCTGCTGGAGATCGCGCCGTACCTCTTCCCGCCGCAGCTCGCCGGCGACCTCATGATCGCCGCGCTGCGGCTGCTCGCCGGCACCGACGCGCTCCTGCTCGACCTGCGCGGCAACCGGGGCGGCAGCCCCGACATGGTCGCCCTGGTCTGCGGCTGGTTCTTCGCCGAGCCGACCCACCTGCACACCATGCACGAGCGGGCCGGGACCACCCACCAGTACTGGAGCGCCGCCTGGCTGCCCGTGCCCCGCTACGCGCCCGACAAGCCGGTGCTCGTGCTGACCGGCCCGGAGACCTTCTCCGGCGGCGAGGAGCTGGCGTACGACCTCCAGCAGTTCGGCCGGGCCACCGTGGTCGGCGAGCGGACCCGGGGCGGGGCGCACCCGCGGGTCGGGCACCGGCTGCACCCGCACCTGGAGCTGACCGTGCCGGTGGCCCGGCCGGTCAACGCGGCGAGCGGCACCAACTGGGAGGGCTGCGGGGTCGCCCCCGACGTCGAGACGCCGGCCGGGGCGGCGCGCGACGCCGCGTACCGGAGGGCCCTGGAGGCCCTGCTGGCGGCGGACCCGCGGCGGCCGACGGCGGCCGAGGCGCGCGCGACCCTGGCCGCGCTCGGCTGACACCGCACCAGCGTCAGGACCAGTCCTCGGCCGGGGCGTCGGGGGCGGGTGCGGTGGTGGGAGGGCCGCCGTGGGTCCACGGCGTCTCCTCCGGGGCCGGGAAGGCGCCGGCCGGCAGGGAGCCGTCGGACAGGGTGGTGAGGCAGATCCGCTCCCCCACCTCCGGCACGCTGCCCGGCGCGGCGGCCAGCCCCCGGCCCATCCCGCCGGAGAGCTCCAGCACCACCTCGGTCTTGCCGTCGGCCGCCGGGGTCACGAAGACCACCTTCGCCTTCTGGCCCGGACGGGCCGGCGAGTACAGCGTCGCGCCGACCGGCACGAGCACCGGCTCCGTGGTGACCACCTGGATCCGCGGGCGCAGCACCGGCCGCCTGCCGGTGTCGTCGACCCGCTTCGGGTCGGCCAGCGTCACGTCACCGACGAACGCCTCCCCGGCCAGCCGGTGCTCGGCCATGACCAGCGGATCGTCGTAGGCGCGCTGGACGGCGTAGGAGGCGAGCGCCCGCTCCAGGCGGTGCAGGCGCAGCGCCGCGGCCACCGCACCGTCCCGGCGCGGCTGCGGGCCGCCACCGGCGTCGACGTGCTCGGCGTGCGCCGTGAAGGCGTCCTTGTCGCCGTCCCAGCGGCCGGCCACCCGCGCCCCGGCCGGCAGCGCGCGGAGCAGTCCGATGCCGCGCCACATCAGCTCCCAGGTGGGCGCCAGCTGGTCGCGCAGCAGCCGTTCCAGCTCCGCGTACGCGGCCGCGCGGGCGACCGGGTCCTCCCCGGCCCGGGTGTACGCCTCGATGGCCGGCGCGAGCCGGTGGTTGTCGAAGTCCGGGTCGGTGGCCGGCCCGGCCGGCGGGCAGCGTGCCGGGTCCTCGGCAAGGGCGGCCGCCTCGGCGCCGGTGAGCCCGGGCGGCGGGTCGAGCCAGCCCAGCAGCGCCGGCAGGTGCAGGTCCTCGACGGCGCTCTGGCCCGTCGCCCAGTGCAGGGTCAGCGCGTCCGTCAGCGCCACCAGCGCCGCCGACCCGGGGTGCTCAGCGCGCTCGGCGAAGAAGGTCAGCCAGCGGCCGAGCAGCGGCACCGACGGGTGCACCGGGTGTTCGCCGTCGGGCCGGCGGAACCGGGTGGAGCGGCCGAACAGCCGCAGGAAGGTGATGCCGGCCGGGTTCGGCACCAGCAGCTGCGGGGCGTCGACGTAGCGGTGCCGGACGTCCCGGCCCCGGTCGACCGGCACCGGCTCGGTGCGGTCGCGGAACTCGTCGAGCCAGGGCAGCACGATCCCGGCCAGGTCGGCGGCGAACGCGAAGCGCTGGTCCCGGTTGCGGGGTTGTGGCACGACCAGCAGCCGGGCCTCGTCGGGCGCGGCGCCGACCAGGGCCGCGAGCGGGGCGTTCGCCTCGCCGGCCAGCGCGAGCGGCACCAGCACGAGCGGGCGGTCGGACAGGTGCAGATGCCGGACGGTGGCCACCGGCTGGGCCACCCCGGCGGCGACCGCCTGTGCCTGGGCCAGCGCGCGCAGGGTGCTCACCGGGTGCTCCGGGCGGGGTGCGTCCTCATGCGGGGTGCCCGGCCAGGGCGTCGGCGCGCAGGCGCGCGGCGGCGCGCAGCAGGGCGGCGGCCTCCGCCTGCTCCGGATCGGGGGCGCGACCGCCGTCGGCGAGCGCCAGCACGTCGGCCACCTCCGCGACGCCGCCCAGCGCCTCGCGGACCGGCCGGCCCAGCGCGCCGGTGTGGCCGCGCGCCTCGTGCCGGCAGAAGTAGGCCAGCTCGCAGGCGGCCAGGCAGTCCGGCGCGTAGGTGGCCGGTACGCCAACGAGCGCGCCGGCCAGCGCGGCCGGGTCGGCGGTCAGGTCGGCGGTGAACCCGGCCGGCACGGCGGCGAGCAGGTCGTCGAGCCGCGCCATCCGGTCGAGCTGGCGGCGCAGCACCAGCAGCTGCTTGCGCACGTCGAGCAGGCTGGCCACCGGCCGGTTCGCGAAGTCGCGCGGGCAGACCAGCACCACCTCGTGCGAGACGAGGTCCGGGTCGCGACCCTCGGCGGCGAGCAGGTCACGCAGCGCCAGCACGTAGACGGCGGACTGGAGGGCGGCGGCCGCGACCTTGGCGGGGTCGGCCTGACCGTCGATGATCGGGAAAGACTTGATCTCCACGACGTGGAAGCGGCCGGCGAGCCGGGCGGCCACCAGATCCGGCTCCAGGTGCACCCGGCGGCCGGCGACGTCCAGGCCGAGCAGCGGATGATCGAAGAGCGCCGGCCCGTCCCCGCCCGAGGTGAGCGCGGCGCGGGAGCGCTCCGGCCGGTCCTCGTCGCCGCCCAGGTCGGTCCAGGTGGCGTCGTCCGGCACCGGCACGCCCAGCCGCTCCGCGACCAGCCGCAGCAGCTCCGCGCCGCCGTCGGCCTTCACCTGGGCCTCGAACGCGTTGCCCCGGGTGATGGCGAAGCGGGACTGGCCGAACCGGGCCGGGAAGCCGATCCGCTCGGCCAGCTTTGGCTTGTCGACCCCGGCGCCGTCCAGCACGGCGCGGCGGGTGCAGCCGGGGTTGCCGGTCAGCGCGGCGATCGTGCGGGCGTTGTGCCGCCGGGGCGGCACGCCGCCCCGGATCTCGGCCAGGCGCTGCGCGGTGTCCGTCACGACAGCCCACCCTAGTGGTGGACGGTAGGGCTCCGGTTGACGCCGGCCGTGGAGAAGGGTTTCCTTCTGACCGTCGGGCCGGAGCGGGGTCAGCGGCCGGCGGAGCGGTTCCAGGGGGAGCGGGGTGACTGGGCGCCGGCCGTGGGCCGGGTGCGGCGGCGGTGCCGGCGGCCGGGCGTGCAGGGGGGCCGGGAGACGGTGTGCACGGGCGCGGCCGGCGGGCTGACCGGCTGGCGGCCGATCAGCCAGCAGAGGAAGCGCGCCACGGTCAGCCGACCGGGAGGCGCTCGGCCTCGGCGCGGGAGATGTCGTACTGCGCGCCGCAGAACGTGCACTGCTGCGCGTAGCGGGTGCGCACCGGGATCAACGGGATGAAGAAGAGGGTGAACTTCGTGGCCCGCCGGGTGATGACCTGGGCGGCCCGGTTGCCGCAGTTGCGACAGACCTGGGTGACCACGCCGGACCGGTCGACCTTGGTCCGGAGCCCGAAGATGAAGAACATCGCCCGGCATTACCCCGCCGGGCCCCGGAAATCACCACCAGAAAATTTCTGCCGCCGCTGTCCGGATGCGCGCCCGGTGTTCGTCAGGTGGATGAAGGCACGACCGACAGGAGTGAAGCGATGAAGTACATGATGCTCGTCTGCACCGACACCCAGCCCGACCGGAACCCGGACGCGGCGCCCGACATCGAGAAGTGGGTGGCCGAGCGGGACGCCAACGGCCAGCGGCTGACCGGCAGCCGGTTCGCGCCCGCGTCGGCCGCCACCACCGTCCGGGTCCGCGACGGCGAACTGCTGCTCAGCGACGGGCCGTTCGCCGAGACCAAGGAGGTCATCGTGGGCTTCGACCTGCTGGAGTGCGTCGACCTGGACGAGGCCGTCGAGGTGGCCCGCGCCCACCCGATGGCGTACGCCGGGCGCATCGAACTGCGCCCGCTGGTCGAGGACTGATCCGGGTGACCGACGCGGCCGGGGCGGTCGCCGACGCGGGCGCCGAGGCGTACCCGCGGATCGTGGCCGCCCTGATCCGCGTCACCGGCGACTGGACCCTCGCCGAGGACTGCGCCCAGGAGGCCCTCGCGGCGGCGCTGGAGCGCTGGCCCCGCCAGGGTGTGCCGGACAACCCGGGCGGGTGGCTCATGACCACCGCCCGCAACCGGGCCGTGGACGTGCTGCGCCGGGCCACTGTGGAACGCCGCAAGCTGCGCGACCTGGCGCTGCTCACCGACCCCGCACCCGCGCCACCGGAGGGAGACGTGGTGGACGACCGGCTCCGGCTCATCTTCACCTGCTGCCACCCGGCGCTGGCGCTGGAGGCCCGGGTGGCGTTGACCCTGCGCACGGTGGCCGGCGTGCCGACCGCCGACATCGCCCGCGCCTTTCTGGTCACCGAGTCGACCATGACCCGCCGGCTCACCCGGGCCAAGACCCGGATCGCCGCGGCCGGCGTCCCGTACCGGGTGCCGACCGGGCCCGCGCTGGTCGAGCGCCTGCCGGGCGTGCTGGGAGTGCTCTACCTGCTCTTCACCCGGGGGTACGACGCCGACGGCGAGCCGGCGTTCGCCGCCGAGGCGATCCGGCTGGCCCGGCTGCTGCACACGCTGCTGCCGGACCAGCCCGAGGCGGCCGCGCTGCTCGCCCTGTTCCTGCTGCACCACTCCCGCCGGGCGGCCCGCCGCGACCCGTCCGGCGACCTGCTCACCCTCGACCAGCAGGACCGCACCCGGTGGGACCGGGCCGCCATCGCCGAGGGCGTCGCGCTGCTGGACCGGGCCGGCGACGGCCCGTACGCCCTCCAGGCCCGGATCGCCGCCGCGCACGCCACCGCCCCGACCGCCGCCGAGACCGACTGGCCGGCCATCGCCGGCTGCTACGACGCGTTGGTCGCGCACCGGCCGACCCCGGTGGTCCGGCTCAACCGGGCGGTGGCGCACGGGTTCGCGTACGGCCCGGACGCCGGGCTGGCCCTGCTCGCCGAGGCCCGGGAGGGCGGGGCGCTGGACGGCTACCCGCCGGCGACGGCGGCCGAGGCCGAGTTGACCGCCCGCAGCGGCGACCCGGTACGCGCCGCCGCGCTGTTCCGGGCCGCCGCCGACGCGGTCCGCTCCGACCCGGAGCGGCGGGCACTGCTCCGCCGGGCCGCCGAGCTGTCGCCCTGAGCGGTCAGGAAGGGCCCTCTCCTCCACCCGAGGCGTTAGGAGGGGGCCCTTCCTTGCACGGCTCAGGCGTTGCTGGGCATGTCCACGTCGAGCCAGATCGGCTGCCAGTCGGCCATCTCGTGGAAGCGGCGCAGCTCGGCCAGCCCGGCCACGCTGCCGGTCCAGCCCGCGTACGGCGGGTTGCTCTGGTCGAAGCCGGACTGCACGAAGGTCAGCTTCGTCCGGCCGCCGGACTCGGCCAGCTCCCAGGTGCTGACGCCGGTCGGGCCCCAGTCGACGGAGAGCGCCCGGCCCGGCGTCAGGTCGACCACCTTGGCCGCGTAGCCGGCGTCGAAGCCGCCCATCGCGTAGCGGCCGCCGACCCAGGGCTCGATGCCGATCGGGAAGCCGAACCAGGCGCTGGCCTGCTCCGAGTCGGTCAGCGAGGTCCACACCTTGTCCATGGGCGCGTCGATGAGCACCTCGCCGCGCAGGTCGGCGGAGGTGAAGTCGGTGCGCGGCAGCAGCGGGCGGCCCTCCAGGTGGGCGTTGAGGTTCGCGATCGCGAGCGCCCAGAAGGTCTGCAGGACGCCCCGGATGCTGCTGCCGCTCATCGCCTCCTCGAAGCTGAAGTGGCTCTGCCGAAGGGTCAGCACGGTGCTCCCGTCCTCCGGCGTCAGCTCGAACTCGGTGGTGGTCTCCACCCCGTCGAGCGTCCAGGCGAAGCGCAGCGTCCGCTCGTCGGCGTGCAGCAGGCGCTGGTGCGGGGCGTCGCCCTCGGGCGTGTGGCGGCCCCAGAACTCGTAGCGCCGGGGCAGGTCGACCTCGGCGTGCTCGGCGAGCCAGACGCGCAGCTCGGCCGGGTCGGTCAGCGCGCGGCGCACGGTCTCGACGGGTGCGGCGAGGCGGGCCCGGACGGTCAGCAGGTCACTCATGGTTGTCGCCCTTCGGGTAGCAGGCCACGGCGAGTTTGAAGGCGTCTCCCTCGACGCCGCCGTAGCGGGTGAAAAGGTCCTGCAGTGTCGACTGCAGGTCGTGCAGGAACTCCTGGCGCCGCTCGGCGGGGACCCGGATCTCGCCGGAGACACCGATCGACGGCAGTTCGGGTGCGGTGCGGTCCAGCGCGGCGATGTCGGCCTGGACCTCCTCCATGAGGTCGAGCAGGTAGCCCAGGCTCAGCTCGTCCTGCGCCCGGCGCGCCCCGCCGATCCGGCCGACCAGCCGGGGCGAGAGCCAGTAGGACCGGGCGACGGCCTGGTAGATGCCCTCGCTGATGCCGCGCACCCGCCGCTCGGCGACCTGCTCGGCCAGCCCGGCGGCGACCAGTTGCTTGACGTGGTAGTAGACGCGCTGGGGCGTCTGCCCCAGCCGGGTGGCGATCTCGGTGCAGGTGCGGGGCTCGGCGAGCTGCCGCAGCACCTCGATGCGCTGCGGCTTGAGCAGGGCTTCGGCCTGCTCGCGCTGTTCCAGGTACAGGACGTCTCTCATGGCAAAATCAGTTTGTACGTACAAAACTTCTTTGTCAATAGGTTCGACGAACGGCCGCGCGGTCCGCGCGGCCGTTCGTGCCGGGCTACTTGCCCATGATCAAGGCGCCGGCCGGCGCCGTCACCTTCACCGGCAGGCCGTAGCCGGACAGCTCGATGACGACCCTGAGGTGGGAGGTGAAGTCCTTGCTCCGGACCATCCGGGACGTCCGGTCGTAGGCCACCTTCGCGATCCGGCCGTCCGCGCCGACCGTCACCTCGCCGACGAGACGGTCAGCGAGAATCTCCTTGGACGGATCCGGCGCCGAGACATCGAAGTGGTAGACGCCAGGCGACTGTTCGGTGACCGTGGCGCCCGCCCGGTCCAGCACCCGGAGCAGTGCCTGCGGGCTCGCCGAGGCACCGAGACGGCCGCCCATCGCCACGTCGTAGTCGAGGCTGTCCTGCCGGTCCGGGGACCGGCTCCACACGATCTTCCCGTTGTCGGGGTCCCGGCCGTCACGGCCGCCGAAGTAGAGGACACCGTCGATCAGCCGCAGATGCTCCGGGCCCGCCGCGACGGCCGGACGCAACCCCTTGTACGGCGAATCCAGGTAGCCGGTGGCTGTGGCGGGATCGAACGCCCCGGTCGTGACCCACCGCCGGCTCACCGGCTCCGGCAGCTCGCCCGTCGGCGGGGGCTCGTCCAGGGAGGTGGTGGTGACCTTCACCCGGTAACTGATGTTCTCGCTGGCCGCCGCGGCGGCGGCGAGCCGCAGCTGCGGCGACTGCGGGCTCGCGACGGGCGCCGGGCGCCCCGCGACCGGCCCGGACGGGCCGGGACGGTCACCGGGGGCGCCGGCGCCGATGGTCAGCGCCGCCGTCAGCGCCCCGGCCACCCCGACCACCCCGGCGGCGCAGGCGGTGCGGTGCAGGGCGGTACGCCGCCGGTGCCGGCGGGTGGCCGCGCCGAGCACGTCACGGGTGGACGTCAGGCCGGTCACCCGGTCCCGCATCCCGGCGATGAGCTGGTCCTCGAGGTCGGTGGTCATCTGCGTGCTCCGTTCATCCCGGCGCCTTCGAGCGCCCATTCCGCGGTGAGTTCACGTAGCCGGGCGAGCCCCCGGGAGGCGGTCGACTTGACCGTGCCGACCGAGCAGCCGAGCAACTCGGCGGCCTCTGCCTCGCTGCACTGCTCCCAGTAGCGGAGGACCAGCACGGCCCGCTGCCGGGGCGGCAGCAGGCCCAGCGCCTGCACGAGCGCCTGCCGCAGGTGCAGCGCGTCGGTGCCGTCCGGCTGGCCCGGCGGTTCCACCTCCGCCAGCACCTCCGGCCGGCGCCGGCGCAGCCGCCACCGGTCCACGGCCAGGTGGTACAGCGTGCGGCGCAGGTAGCCCTCCGGGTCGCCGTGCACCCGGTGCCAGTTGCGCATCAGCCGTTCCAGTGCCGACTGCACCAGGTCCTCCCCGGCGACCCGGCTACCGGTCAGCAGCACCGCCGTCGCGAGCAGGGCATTGCCGCGCTCGGCGACGAGGCTGTCCAGGCCGTCAAAGCGTCTCTTCCGCCACACCGGCTCTCCTTCCGTCGTCCCCAAGGACGACGGGACACCCGCGAAGGTTGACCGGCCGGACCGGCCGGTTTCACGACGAAAGGCCGCGCGGATCGCGCGGCCTTTCGTCGGATCGGAACCTGTCAGGGCGTCCAGTCGGGACGCAGCGGGTAGCCGTTGGCCCCCTGCCGGTCGTTGTGCGTGGCGAGCACCTGGTGCAGCTGGATGCCGTTGCGCTCGAAGGCCATCCGAGAGCCGGCCATGTAGAGCCCCCACACCCGGGCGGTGCCCACACCGACCTCGCCCACGCAGAAGTCCCAGTGCTCGACGAGGTTGCGGCACCAGCCGGCCAGGGTCAGCGCGTAGTGCTGCCGCAGGTTCTCCTCGTGGTGCACCTCCAGCCCGGCGTCGTGGATCTCACTGATCAGCCGGCCCGGGCCGGCCAGCTCGCCGTCCGGGAAGACGTACCGGTCGATGAACGCGCCGGAGCGGTGCGGGGCCCGGTTGTCCGCCCGGGTGATGCAGTGGTTGAGCAGCCGGCCACCCGGCTTGAGCCGGCTGCGCAGCGCCCCGAAGTAGGCCGGGTAGTTGCGCACCCCGATGTGCTCGGTGAGCCCGATCGAGGAGATCGCGTCGAACTGCTCGCGCGGGGCGTCCCGGTAGTCCAGGTGGCGCACCTCGGCCAGGTCACCCAGGCCCTCCCGCTCGATCGCGGCCTGCGCCCACTCGGCCTGCGCGCGCGACAGCGTGACGCCGAGCGCCTTGACGCCGTACTCGCGGGCCGCGTGGCGGACCATGCCGCCCCAGCCGCAGCCGACGTCCAGCAGCCGCATCCCCGGCTTCAGCGCCAGCTTGCCGGCGACCAGGTCGTACTTGGCGCGCTGCGCCTCCTCCAGCGTGTCCGACGGACTGCGGAAGACCGCGCAGGTGTACGTCATCGACGGGCCGAGCACCTTCTCGTAGAAGGCGTTCGAGACGTCGTAGTGGTGCGAGATCGCGTTGCTGTCCCGGGTACGGGAGTGGCGCAGCCCGTTCACCACCCGCTTCCAGCGCGGCGCCGCCTCCTGCGGCGGGGGCGGCGGGGGCAGCAACCGCTCCCAGCCGAGCCCCTTGACCAGGGCGAGCGCCTCGGCCACCGGCGGCATCCGCAGCGGCATCTCGTCCTTGAGCACCCGCAACGCCTCGTACGGGTCGCCCGGGTGGACGCCCTCCAGCCCGAGGTCGCCGCTCACGTAGGCCCGGGCCATGCCCAGGTCACCCGGGGCGGTGAGCAGGTAGGACAGCCCGCGTTCGGAGCGGATCGCCAGGGTGATCCCGGCGTCGGCCGGGCCGACCGCGCTGCCGTCGTATCCGGTGATGCGCACGGGCAGGTCGCCCGTGGTGACCGCGCGGACCACGTCCGCCACGGTCGGTCCGCCACGCCGGCCCCCCGCCGGCGGGCCGGCCGGGGCACTCGCCGCCCCGGGTGTTCGGTCGGTCAGACTCATGCTCGCGCTACCGCCTTTTCGTACAGTCCGGTCAGCCGGTGGTCCGGGTCGTAGCGTTCCTTCACGGCGCGCCAGGTCTCCCCGCCGTAGAGCCGGTCGAACGCCGCCCGGTCGTAGTACGCATCGGAGTAGAGCGACTTGTGGCCGCCCGCCTCCGACACCGCGCGCTCGATCTCCCGGTTCACGTCACCGTCGGCGGCGCCCTCGGCGATCGGCACGCTCCCCCAGAAACCGATGTTCACATAGGTTTCGCCCGGTTGGAGGGGATACAGCGGCCAGGCCCGGGCGGATCCCGGGCCGGCCGGCTCCCGCAGCCGCAGCGGGCAGAGCCACACCGGCTCCATCCGCACGGTCCGGGCGAACCAGCGCAGGAACTCGGCGGTCCCGGCAAGCGGGACCTCCACGTCCTGCACCACCCGCTCCCGGGCCGGCCGGCCCCGCCAGCGGTCGATCCGGGCGGCGACCTGGTGCCGGTGCTCCAGGCGCACCAGCCGGTGGTAGAAGTCGCTGCGCCGGTAGCGCTGGGGCCAGAGCCGGCGGACCACCGGGTTCTGCACTCCGAACGCCGCGGAGCACCAGAACCAGTCGGTGTCCCAGCGCCACAGGTAGTCGTACGTGGTGAGCACGTCCCGGGTGCGCCGGCGCAGCGAGCGGTAGTAGATGTCCTGGCCGGTGTAGTCGCTCGGCGGGCCGTCGGCCTCGTCGGTGAACGTGGCGAGCACCAGGTAGGCCTCGCCGGGGCTGAACATCACCCCGTCCATCCCGTCGACCGGCTCGCCCTCCCAGGAGCCCTTCGCGACCACCTCGGCGATCGCGTCGGTCAGCTCCTCCAGCCGGCTGAACCGGATGTTGCGCAGCGCCACGTACCGGCGGACCGGTTGCAGCTCGATGCGCAGCCGCGTCGAGTAGCCGAGGCTGCCCAGCGAGTTGGGAAAGGCCCGGAAGAGGTCGGCGTGCTCGCCGACCGGCCGGGCGGTGAGGAGGTCGCCGGACCCGGTGAGGATGTCCAGCTCGGTCACCGACTCGTGCGGCAGGCCGTTGCGGAAGGAGGTGGACTCGATGCCCAGGCCGGTCACCGCGCCGCCCAGGGTGATCGTGCGCAGTTGCGGCACGACCAGTGGCATGAGGCTGTGCGGCAGGGTGGCGTCGACCAGGTCCTCGTAGGTGCACATGCCCTGCACGTCCGCGGTCCGGGCGTCCGGGTCGACGGAGAGCACCCCGGTCAGCCCACTCACGTCCAGGCCGGGGGTGCGCGGCGCGGATCGGGGTCGGAAGAGGTTGGAGGTCTGCTTGGCCAGCCGTACGGGTTCTCCGGCGGGCACCGCGGCGTATGACCGCCGCAGCGCGTCCACCGCCCGCTCATGATCACGGACAGCGTGCATGAGATGACCTTACGCCTGAGCACGAGAATTCGTGGGATGTCCACGGTGGCCTTTTCGAGGCCGGCCGGAGATCCACCGGTTACCGTGGCGGGCATGCCCTCCCCCGCGCTCGCCGCCCTGGACGCCGCCGGCCTGCCCTACCGGGTGCTCCGGCACGGCCCGGTGCGCAGCCTCGCCGAGGCGGCCGCGGCGCGCGGCGTCGAGGTCCCCGACGTGGTCAAGACGATCGTGGTCCGGCGCGGCGAGGACGACCACCTGTTCGTGCTCACCCCCGGCGACCGGGTCATCTCCTGGCCGAAGCTGCGCCACCTGCTCGGGGTGAGTCGCCTGTCCATGCCGGACGCGGCGGCCGCCCGTGCGGCGACCGGCTACGAGCGGGGCACCATCACCCCGTTCGGCGCCAGCACCGCCTGGCCCGTCGTCGCCGACGAGCGCCTCCGCGGCCGGGAGATCACCCTCGGCGCGGGCGAGCACGGGGTGGCCGTCGCGGTCGACGCCGAGGCCGCCCTCACCGCGCTCGACGCGACGGTCGCCGACGTCACCGATCCCGAGCCGGCCCGCTGAACGGTGGCCGCCGCCCGGCCGCCGGCATAGCGTGGAGGGCATGCCGAAAGCCGTCTGGAACGACCTGGTCGTCGCCGAGAGCGACGACACCGTGCTGGTCGAGGGCAACCACTACTTCCCCCGTTCGGCCCTGCGCGACGACCTGATCCGCGACTCCGACACCCACACGGTCTGCCCCTGGAAGGGCACCGCCTCCTACTACACGCTCGAACACGCGGGCGCCACCAGCCCGGACGCCGTCTGGTACTACCCCGATCCGAAGCCCGACGCGGAGATGGTGCGCGACCGGGTGGCGTTCTGGAAGGACGTGCGGGTCGTCGACTGAGTCACCCCGCCGCCGGGGCGGCTGGCTCCCGACCGTCCCGGTGGGTCAGGATGCCCCCATGGCAGACCCACGCCCCGATCCGTCCGGCACCGTCTACGGCGGCCACCGCCCGGCCCGCCGCCGGCTGCCGCAGGACCCGCTGATGCGGATCGCGCTGGGCGTCGCCCTGGTCGGCGTACTCCTGGGGGTGTTCTTCGCCACCGGCGTGCTGGGCGGCGGCGACCAGCCGGTGGTGCCGGCGGCGGCCGAGCCGACCCCGCCGGCGAGCGAGTCGAGCGCGGCCGCGGCCACGACGGCGGCCGCCCCCACCCCGGCGGCGCCCTCGCCGAGCGCCGCGCCGACCACCCCGGCCGCCCCCGCGGCCACCCCGAAGGTGATCCGCGGGGTGCCCTCCGGGCGCTGCCTCGGGGTGACCGGCGACGACCCCGAGGGCGCGAAGGCCGCGCTGGCCGACTGCACCGGCGGTCCGGAGCAGCAGTGGGTGGTCACCCCGGTGGCCGCCGACACCTACGTCCTGGTCAACGCGGCCAGCGGCAGGTGCCTGGACGTGTACGGGCAGAGCACCGACGACGGCACGGACGTGGTGCAGTGGTCCTGCAACGGGCAGGCCAACCAGCAGTGGAAGCTCCAGCCGGCCGGGTCCGGCCCGGTGCTGCTGATCGCCGTGCACAGCGGCAAGTGCGCACAGGTCGACGACGCGGCCACCGAGGCCGGAAGCGAACTCGAACAGGCGCCCTGCACCGGTGCCGCCGAGCAGCAGTGGGCGGCCGGCTGACCGCTCAGCCCCGGTAGCTCCACGCCCGGCGGCCCACCGCCACGGGGAGGGCGAACGCGGGCTCGTCGCCCCGGCGGCGCAGCAGCAGGGAGAGGCCGGCCGCGCCGATCGACAGGGCGCCGGCCACGTACCAGGCCATGGCGTAGTCGCCGAGCCGGTCGCGGACCAGGCCGGCCCCGGTCGCGGCGAGCGCCGCGCCGACCTGGTGGGCGGCGAACACCCAGCCGAAGACCACCGCGCCCGAGGCGCCGAACCACTCCCGGCACAGCGCCACGGTGGGCGGCACGGTGGCCACCCAGTCCAGGCCGTAGAAGACGATGAAGACCAGCATGCTCGGCCGCGCGGAGCCGGCGAAGAGGCTCGGGAGCACCAGCAGCGAGGCGCCGCGCAGCGCGTAGTAGGCGCCGAGCAGCAGCCGGCTGTCCACCCGGTCGGTGAGCCAGCCGGAGGCGACCGTGCCGGCGATGTCGAAGAGCCCGACCAGGGCGAGCAGCCCCGCCGCGGTGGTCTCCGGCATGCCGTGGTCGTGCGCCGCCGGCACGAAGTGGGTGCCGACCAGTCCGTTGGTCGTCGCGCCGCAGATCGCGAAGCCACCCGCGAGCAGCCAGAACGGCCGGGTCCGCGCGGCGGCGGTCAGCGCGCCGATCGCGCGGGCCGCCGCACCGCCGGCCGGCGGCGCCGGGGGCACCACCTCGGTCGCGCCGTAGGCGGGCAGGTCGAGGTCCGCCGGGTGCTCGCGGAGCAGCCAGACCACCAGGGGTACGACCGCCAGCGCCGCCCCGGCCACGACCAGTGCCGCCACCCGCCAGCCGTGGTCGCGCACCAGCACGGCGACCAGCGGGAGGAAGACGAGTTGGCCGGCCGCCCCACCCGCGGTGAGCACGCCGGTGACGAGGCCCCGGCGCCTGACGAACCAGCGCCCGGTGACCGTCGCCACGAAGGCCAGCGCCATCGAGCCGGTGCCCAGCCCGACCAGCACGCCCCAGCAGAGGATCAACTGCCAGCTCGCGGTCATCCCCACGGTCAGCGCGCTGCCCAGCGCGACAAGCACCAGCGCGCCGGCGACCACCCGGCGGATGCCGAACCGGTCCATCAGCGCGGCGGCGAACGGTGCGGTGAGCCCGTAGAGCATGAGGTTGACCGAGACGGCGGCGGAGATGGTGGCCAGCGGCCAGCCGAACTCGGCGTGCAGCGGGTGCAGCAGCACCCCCGGGGTGGCGCGGAAGCCGGCCGCCCCGACCAGGGCGACGAACGAGACGCCGGCCACGAGCCAGGCCGGATGCAGACGGTGTCGGGTCACGCTCCGAGTCTCGGCGGGCCGGAGCGCCACGACGAGTGGCCGGAAAGCCATCATGCGCAATAATCGGGCCATGACCGTCCTGCCTCACCGGATCGCGGTGCTCGCCCTCGACGACGTGGTCGGCCTCGACCTGGGCGCCCCGGCCCAGGTCTTCGGCACCGCCCGCACCGGCGACCTGACACCGCTCTACCGCGTCCAGGTCTGCACCCCCGGCGGCCGGCCCATCCGCAGCACGGCCGGCTTCCAGGTGGTTCCCGACCACGGCCTGGAACTGCTGGACTCCGCCGACACGGTGATCGTCCCCGGCATCCACGACGGCACGCCCCTGACCGACGGCACGCTGGACGCTCCGGTGGCGGCCGCACTGCGCGCCGCCCACGACCGGGGCGCCCGGATCATGTCGATCTGCACGGGAGCCTTCGTGCTGGCCGCCGCCGGACTGCTCGACGGCCGCCCGGCCACCACCCACTGGGCGTACGCGGACCGCTTCCGCCGCCTGCACCCGGACGTGGCCCTCGACCCCGACGTGCTCTTCGTCGACGACGGCGACGTGCTCACCTCGGCCGGGGTGGCCGCCGGCATCGACCTCTGCCTGCACGTCATCCGCACCGACCACGGCAGCGCCGTCGCCAACCGGTCGGCCCGGCGCTGCGTGGTGCCGCCGTGGCGCGACGGCGGCCAGGCCCAGTACATCGAGCGCCCGGTGCCGCGGACCGCGGAGACCGGCACGGCCGCCACCCGGGAGTGGGCCCGGCAGCGGCTGCACGAACCGGTCGCCCTGCGCGAGCTGGCCGCCCACGCCCGGATGAGCGTCCGCACCTTCACCCGGCACTTCCGCTCGGAGACCGGGCTCAGCCCGGCGCAGTGGCTGCTCCAGCAGCGCACCGAGCACGCCCGGGTGCTGCTGGAGACAACGGACCTCACGGTCGACCAGATCGCCCGGCACGCCGGGTTCGGCACCACGGCCGCCCTGCGCCAGCACTTCCACTCCCGGGTCGGGGTCGCCCCGACCGCCTACCGCCGCACCTTCCGCCCCACACCCTGAACCGGCGGTCGCCGGCCCGATCCCAGCGCGGATCGGTCCGGGCACGCCTTGCTGCGGTCAGGCGAGGTGGGGTTGCCGGCGGAGGGCGCGGAGTTGCGCCAGGTGCATGGGAAGGTGGACGCGGGTGTGCAGGTCGAGGGCCCGACCCCAGGGCAGGGACTCGTCCACGTCCAGGTCGAAGCCCTCCCGCAGCACGGTGTCCACCGGCGTCTCGGCGGCCGGGCCCAGCCGGTCGGCGAGGGCGCAGAGCTTCTGGCTGGTGGCCCGGAGCAGGGCGGCCAGCCCGTCCAGCCCGCCGCACTCGGAGACCAGCGCGTCGAGCTGCGGCCGGTGGATGGTCTCCAGGTCGTAGTAGGCGAACGGCGAGCCGACCAGCACCGCCTCGGTCGCCTCGCTCATCAGCTCGTCGTTGGCGGCGAGGTGCGCCACGATCTGCTCGGCGCTCAACTCCCCGTCCGGGGGTGGCCCGAACCCGCCCCCGTCCACTTCCGTGAGCACCGCCTCGTACGCCCGCCGCAGCGCCGCGGCGTCCACCTCGTCCATGCCCGCATCCAACCCCCGCCCCCGCCGACCGCACCGCGATTACCCCGTCCGCGTCACCCGGACGAGGCTTCCGACCTGTCGCGATCTTGGCAAGTTGCCGTTGACTGCCGACGACAACTCGCCAAGATCCGGAGACGCCGCTGGCCGGCACCCCGTGTTCCGGGGTGCCGGCCAGCTTGCGTTGGGTCAGCTGTTCCAGTGCTGGGCGACGATGTCGGTGGCCTGCTGCTCCCACTGCGCGTAGGCGTCGGGGTAGGCCGAGACCTGCACGGTCTGCGC
>NZ_JBVJHI010000010.1:0-182845 GCF_055586885.1 Micromonospora sp. NPDC048907 | reverse complement strand
CTGACCAGTCCGGGGTATAAATCAATTTGGCACTGGCTTATCAAGCACCCTGTTGAGTTCTCAAAGAACAACCACACACCATCCGGAACCCCGCATCAGCAGGACCCCGTCC
Source organism: Micromonospora sp. NPDC048907 (assembly GCF_055586885.1). Lineage (NCBI taxonomy): Bacteria > Bacillati > Actinomycetota > Actinomycetes > Micromonosporales > Micromonosporaceae > Micromonospora > Micromonospora sp. NPDC048907. The sequence goes on along the minus strand of NZ_JBVJHI010000010.1, from coordinate 182,733 downwards.
GGGGCAACCTCTCTAACTTACCCGGCCCGACTTTCGCTGTCAACCTCGTGTTTGAGGTGATCAACTTAGGTCGGCCCGATCCACGCTGACGCACGCCGTATCCGGCGGTCGTTGCTGTCGTGGGTTCCGGCGGACCGGCCGATCGCCGCTTTCGCGGCCACCCGCCCGGCTCCCTGCCGGCTTTCGAACTCTACCCGGTCGGCTTCGCGATCGCAACCCCGTGTTTCTCGGAGTGTCTCGCACCGCCCGGATCCTCAGTCTGGCTCGGCGTTGCCGCCACCAGCCTGGCGCCCGTTCTCGGCCGGTTTGTCCGGCCTCCCGCGTGCAGAGAGAAAGTTACGCGGACGGCTCCGAGAAGGCAAATCAGTGATCGTCACTGTCGTTACCGGGTGCGCCGCGAGGCCCGACCGGCAGACGGCCGGGCGCGGACCCGGCCATCGCGGGCTCATCCGTGCCAGAGTGTTCGGCATGGACGTGTCCCGGTTCCCGGCGGAGACGCTCGCCGAGGAGGCCCTGCTCGGTCTCCTGCTGCCGTTCTGGCAGCTGGTCATCGGCGCCTTCGTGCTCGCCGCCGTCCTGGCGTCGGTGGGCCGTCTCGTCCGGCGCGGCCGCTCGCGGATGACCACGGCCCTGCTCGTCACCGCGCTGGCCATCGCCGGCTTCACGGTCGTCGGCGTGCTTCTGGAGAGCTGACGCGGGCTGCGAAGGCGGCGCGAGAGCTCAGAGCCGCCGGTTGGCGAGGCTCGGCAGCTCGACGCGGATCGCCCGCAGCCGCTCCGTGTCCAGGTCGGTGACGGCCACACCCGGCCCGTCGGCCACCTGGGTGAGCACCGTCCCCCACGGGTCCACCACCATGCTGCGCCCGAAGCAGGTCCGCCCCGGCTCGTGGTCGCCGGTCTGGCCGGCGGCCGCCACGAAGCACTGGTTCTCGATAGCCCGGGCCCGGAGCAGCACCTCCCAGTGGTCGCGCCCGGTGTGCATCATGAACGCGGCCGGCACCACCAGCAGTTCCGCACCACCGTCGACCGCCAGTTGCCGGTAGAGCTCGGGGAACCGCAGGTCGTAGCAGATCGACAGGCCGACCCGGAGGCCCTCGACGTCGACCACCACGGGCTTCTCCCCCGGTGCCACGGTCGCGGACTCCTGGTAGGAGACGCGGCCGGGGATCTCCACGTCGTACAGGTGGATCTTGCGGTAGGTGGCGGCGAGCGCGCCGTCACGGTCGAAGACCAGCGAGGTGTTCCAGGTGTGCTCGGGGTCCGGCCCGGCCTCGTGGAACGAGCCGGCGATCACCCACATGCCGAGCCGGCGGGCGGCGTCGGAGAAGAAGCGGCCCACCACCCCGTCGACCGGTTCGGCCGGCGGCATGCCGGCAGCGGGACCGAGGTAGTCGACGTACTCCGGGAGGACGGCCAGATCCGCGCCGGCCGCCGCGGCCCGGTCCAGCAGGGCCTCCGCTGCGGCGAGGTTCGCGGTGCGGTCCGCACGGGAGTTGAGCTGACAGACGGCGACGCGCATGGACCTCAGCGTACGGTCGGACGGCCGGCGGCGACAGGGCTCAGATGCTGGCCAGGACGAGCGCGCCGGCGGCGAACCCGAGGCCGGCCAGTTGCACCGGGCGGAGCCGTTCCCGGTCGACCGCGAGCGCGAGCAGCACGGTGCTCGCCGGATAGAGCGCGGCGATGGCGGCCACCACGCTGAGATGCCCCCGGCCGGCGGCGGCGAGGAACAGCGCGTTGGCCGCCGAGTCCAGCAGGCCGGCTGCCGCGGCCCAGCGGAGGACCCGCGGTGGGAGCCGCAGGCGTACGCCGGTGCGCGCGGCGAGCGCCAGGCCGAAGGCGATCGAGCTGACCCGTACCGCGGCCACCGGCCACATGCCGGCGCCCTCGTCGGCCTGGCCGAGCAGCGCGAAGAAGATCCCGAAGAGCAGCCCGGCGCCGAGCGCCATGCCGATCAGCCGTCCGGACACGCGGCCGGTGGCGCCACCCTCCCCCAGGCTGACCAGCGCGATGGCCACGACGGCGAGCCCGGCCCCGGCCAGCGCCACGGCCCCCGGCGAGTGGGCGGTGAGCAGACCGGCGACGATCGGCACGACCGCCGCGGTGATCGCGGTGATCGGGGCGACGACCGCCATCATGCCGCCGGCCAGGGCCTTGTAGAGCAGCATCACGCCGGCCGCGCCCGCCACGCCGGCGAGCAGCCCCCACGCCAGGTCGAGCGGGCCGGGCGTGCCCGGCACGACGAGGACGAGCGCGAGCAGCAGCGGAACGCTGAGCAGTTGCGACACCACGGTCACCGCGACCGGGTCGGCGTGCCGGGACGCCTTCCCGCCGGAGAAGTCGGCCGTGCCGAACGCGACCGCGGAGACCGCCGCGAGCACAATGGGGAACATCAGGCAGTCGTACCATAATATTGACCGCGAAGGATAGTGTGATGACCGACGCCGGAGGGCGGGTGGGCGCGGTGACCTCCGCGGTGGCCCGACAGGTACGCGAGCTGCGGGCCGCCCGCGGCTGGTCCTTCGAGGAGCTGGCCGGCCGCTCCGGGGTGAGCAAGGGCATGCTCGTGCAGATCGAGGGGGCGCGGACCAACCCGAGCGTGGGCACCCTCTGCCGGGTGGCCGACGCGTTCGGCGTCAACATCGCCCGGCTGCTGGAGCCGGCCGAGGAGAGCACCGTGCGGGTCTCCCGGGCCGGCGACGCGCCGGTGCTGTGGCGGGGCGCGCACGGCGGCACGGCACGGCTGCTCAGCGGGCTCGGCGAGCCGCACCTGGTCGAACTCTGGGACTGGCGGCTGGAGCCCGGTGAGGCGCACCACTCCCCCGACCACCCGCGCGGCACCCGGGAGGTGCTGCACGTTCTCGCCGGAACCGTCACGGCCACCGTGGAGGGCGTCGACCACGAGGTACGCGCCGGCGAGACGGTCGAGTTCCACGCCGATCGCGAGCACGGCTACCGCACCGCGGGCGACGAACCGGCGCGGCTGGTGATGGTGGCGGTCACCCCGTCGGGCGAGTGGGACCGGCGGACCCGGTCACGCGGACCGCGCCCGAGCTGACCCGGGCGCGGTCGCGGTTGGCGGTCAGGCCGACTTCTCCTCGCGGTCCCGGCGGGCACGCCGGCCGGTGAACTCGCGGGGCACGATCGTCGGGTTGACGTTCTCCAGGACGACCTCGCGGGTGATCAGCACCCGGGCGGCGTCGGGGTTGCTCGGCACCTCGTACATCACGGAGAGCAGGACCTCTTCCATGATCGCCCGCAGGCCGCGGGCGCCGGTGCCGCGGAGCATGGCCTGGTCGGCGATGGCCTCCAGCGCGGGCTGCTCGAACTCCAGCTCCACGCCGTCCAGCTCGAAGAGGCGCTGGTACTGCCGGACCAGGGCGTTGCGCGGCTCGGTGAGGATGCGGACCAGCGCGCTGCGGTCGAGGCTGCGCACGTTGGTGATCACCGGGAGCCGGCCGATGAACTCGGGGATCAGCCCGAACTTGAGCATGTCCTCCGGCATGACCTGGCTGAAGATGTCGTCGGTCGACCGCTCGGAGACCGACCGGAGCCGGGCGCCGAAGCCGGTGCCGCCGGAGCCGGTGCGGGCCTCGATGATCTGGTCGAGGCCGGCGAAGGCGCCACCGCAGATGAACAGCACGTTCGTGGTGTCGATCTGGATGAACTCCTGGTGCGGGTGCTTGCGACCGCCCTGCGGCGGCACGTTGGCCACCGTGCCTTCCAGCATCTTCAGCAGCGCCTGCTGCACGCCCTCACCGGAGACGTCCCGGGTGATAGACGGGTTCTCCGACTTCCGGGCGATCTTGTCGACCTCGTCGATGTAGATGATCCCGGTCTCGGCGCGCTTGATGTCGTAGTCGGCGGCCTGGATCAGCTTGAGGAGGATGTTCTCCACGTCCTCGCCGACGTAACCCGCCTCGGTGAGCGCCGTCGCGTCCGCGATCGCGAACGGGACGTTGAGCATCCGGGCCAGGGTCTGCGCCAGGTGGGTCTTGCCGCACCCGGTCGGGCCGAGCAGCAGGATGTTGGACTTGGCCAGCTCGACGCCGTCGCTGCCCGAACCCGGGGCGCCGGCCGCCTCGGCCTGGATCCGCTTGTAGTGGTTGTAGACCGCGACGGCGAGCGCCTTCTTGGCCTGCTCCTGACCGACGACGTAGTTGTCGAGGAACTGGCAGATTTCCATCGGCTTGGGAAGCTCTTCCCACTTCACCTCGCCGGACTCGGCCAGCTCCTCTTCGATGATCTCGTTGCAGAGGTCGATGCACTCGTCGCAGATGTAGACCCCTGGGCCCGCAATGAGCTTCTTGACCTGCTTCTGCGACTTGCCACAGAAGGAGCACTTCAGTAGGTCGCCGCCGTCACCGATCCGTGCCACCTACGTTCTCCCTGCACTCGTCGGCCGGTGCGCCGGCCCCTGACCTGCGGGCGCCGCGCGCCCGTCCGTCCTGTCGTCCCACCTCGCCGGTCCGACCCAACGAAGCGGCACAGACCCGACGTTACCCGCTGCCGGAGGTTTCTCCGACCCCCAAAACGGGTGTGTCAGAGGTCGGCCAGGAACGATGCCCCGGCCGACCTCCGACCGCACACTGCTCAGCCCGCGGCGTGAGACGCCAGCAGACCCTTCTTGCGGCTGGTCAGGATGGTGTCGACCAGCCCGTACTCCTTGGACTCCTCGGCCGTCATGATCTTGTCACGGTCGATGTCCTTGCGAACCTGCTCGATGGGGCGGTTGCAGTGCCGGGACAGCATGTCCTCCAGCTGCGTCCGCATCCGCAGGATCTCCCGGGCCTGGATCTCGATGTCCGACCCCTGGCCGTAGCCGCCCTCGGTGGCCGGCTGGTGGATGATGATCCGGGAGTTGGGCAGCGCCATCCGCTTGCCCGGGGTGCCCGCCGAGAGCAGCACCGCCGCCGCGCTGGCCGCCTGGCCCAGGCAGACGGTCTGGATGTCCGGGCGGACGTACTGCATGGTGTCGTAGATCGCCGTCATCGCGGTGAACGAGCCACCCGGCGAGTTGATGTACATGATGATGTCGCGGTCCGGGTCGGTGCCCTCCAGCGTCAACAGCTGGGCCATCACGTCGTTGGCCGACGCGTCGTCCACCTGGACGCCGAGGAAGATGATCCGGTCCTCGAAGAGCTTGTTGTACGGGTTGGACTCCTTCATCCCGTACGACGTGCGCTCGACGAACGACGGCAGCACGTAGCGGTTGTGCACGGCCGCGAACTGGGGCGGCAGGCTCAGGTCGGTCATCGTCAGCTCCTCAGCTCAGGGTCCCGGCGCCATCCGGAACCTGCGCGGCCCCGATGATCACCTTGTCGATGAAGCCGTAGTCCATGGCCTCCTGGGCGGTGAACCAGCGGTCCCGGTCCGAATCCGCCTCGATCTGCGCCTGGCTCTGGCCGGTGTGGTGGGCGACCCGCTCCTGGAACATCCGCTTCGTGTAGAGCATCTGCTCGGCCTGGATCGCGATGTCCGACGCGGTGCCGCCGAGGCCACCGGACGGCTGGTGCATCATGATCCGCGCGTGCGGCAGGGCGTAGCGCTTGCCCTTGGTGCCCGCGCAGAGCAGGAGCTGGCCCATCGACGCGGCCATGCCCATGGCCACCGTCGACACGTCGTTGTCGATGAACTGCATGGTGTCGTAGATCGCCATGCCGGAGTAGACCGAGCCACCCGGCGAGTTGATCCAGAGGTTGATGTCGCGGTCCGGGTCCTCCGCGGCGAGCAGCAGGAGCTGCGCGCAGATGCGGTTGGCGACCTGGTCGGTCACCTCGCTGCCCAGGAAGATGATCCGCTCCTTGAGCAACCGGTTGTAGACCGAGTCGTCGAGGTTGCCAATGGAGTCGCCACCACGGGCCTCGATCGCCCGGAGCGACTTCTTGGGGATGTGCATGTCGGTCATGGCAGCCCTTCGCTCTCCGTACCGTCCTACCCGACACTAACCGCTCAGCCGGAAGGCGTACTCCCGGTCGGGGCACTGTTCGCTCTCAGCGCAGTCACCCTCAGGGCGTACCCGGAAAGGGTTTCGGCCGCCGCCCGGCGCGGAGCGCGGGACGGCGGCCGACACCGACGATCAGTGCTGGTGGTCGTGCTCGGCCTCGTTCTGGGCGCGCAGCGCGTCGAGGGTGACCTCGTTGCCCGCCGAGTCCTTGATCTTGATCTTCTCCATCACCGCGGCGAGCGCCTTGCCCCGGCGGACGTCGCCGAAGACGGCCTGCGCGGCGCCGGAGCGGACCAGCTGGTCGTAGTACTGCTGCGGGGCCATCCCGGCACGCTGGGCGCGGTGGACGATCTCGTGACCGAACTCGTCGTCGGAGACCTGGACGTCCTCGGCGTCGGCCAGGGTGTCCAGCAGGAGCTGGATCTTGACGCCCTCGGTCGCGGCCTCGGTCAGCTCGGCGTCGATCTGCTCCTCGGTCTTCTCCTCCGCGGCCAGGTACTCCTCCAGGGAGGCGCCGATGCGCTCGAGCTGGTCGATCATCGCGGCCTTGCGGCTCTCGACCTCCTCCTTGACGACACCCTCCGGCGCCGGCACCTCGGCGGTCGCGACCATCTGCTCGAGGGCCTTGTCCCGGGCGGCGTAGATCTGCTCGACCTGCTTGCCGCGGCTGACCCGCTCACGGAGGTCGTTCCGCAGCTCCTCGATGGTGTCGAACTCGCTGGCCAGCTGGGCGAAGTCGTCGTCGAGCTCGGGCAGCTCCTTCTCCTTGACCGTGCGGACGGTCACCGCCACGTCGGCGTCCCGGCCGGCGTAGTCGCCGCCCACCAGCTGGGTGGAGAAGGTGGTGCTGTCGCCGGCGGCCAGGCCGACCAGCGCCTCGTCCAGGCCCGGCAGGAGCTGCTTGCTGCCGACCTCGTGCGAGATGTTGCTCGCCTGTCCGCCCGGCACGTCCTCGCCGTCGACGGTCGCGTTCAGGTCGATCTGGACGTAGTCGCCCTCCTGGGCGGCCCGCTCGACGGTCTTCAGGGTGGCGAACCGCTCCCGCAGGCTGTTGACCTGCTCGTCGATCTCGCTGTCGGCGATCTGCACCTCGTCGACGGTCACCTCGATGGTGGCCGGGTCCGGCAGGGTGATCTCCGGGCGGACGTCCACCTCGGCGGTGAAGTTCAGCGAGTCACCGTCGTTGAACTCGGTGATCTCGACCTCCGGACGGCCGAGCGTCTTCAGGTCGTGCTCCCGGACCGCGGCCAGGATGTTCTGCGGGATGGCCTCCTGCACCGCCTCGTTGAGGACGGTGCCCCGGCCCACCCGCTGGTCGATCACGGCCGCCGGAACCTTGCCCCGGCGGAAGCCGGGAACCTGGACCTGCTGGCCGATCTCCCGGTACGCCTTCCTGAGGCTCGGCTCGAGCTCGACGAACGGCACCTCGATGGCGAGCCGCACGCGCGTCGGGCTCAGAGTCTCGACGGTGCTCTTCACAGGCGTACTCCTTGACGGATCTCAGTTGAGTCTGGGCGTGTTTGCGCGCATCGAGTGTAGGCGAGCCGACCTGCGGCATCGGCAGCGCCCGGGTACCGCTCGGAAAAATCGGCGGTTCCCGGACGACCCGGTCGCGAACGACAGTCGGGGTGGCGGGATTTGAACCCACGGCCCCTCGCTCCCAAAGCGAGTGCGCTACCAAGCTGCGCCACACCCCGTGGCGACGAAGAGTCTATGCCGTCCGGGCCCGCCGGACGGTCACCGGGGGCGCGTCGCCGGTGGTTCGCCGCGGCACCCGGTACGGGGCCGCGCGTCCGGCTCCGGGATTCGGTAGGCTGTCGGGCGCGTCCCGCGAGAGCGGGACGGTCGCGGGCGTAGCTCAATGGCAGAGCTTCAGTCTTCCAAACTGACGGTGCGGGTTCGATTCCCGTCGCCCGCTCCACCCACGAAGGCCCGGGCGGACCGCATGATCGCGCTGGCGCGTGTCGGGTCCTCGTCGGACCCCGCATGTCGCGAATCTCGGCCGGCTGAGCGGGAGACGTCAGCCCAGGGCGGCTGCCTTGCGCAGCAGCACCGAGCGTTCGCGCTCGTTGGCGCAGAGCCGGGCCGCCAGCTCCAGCTCGGCGCGCGCTTCCGGTCGCCGGCCGAGCCGGGCCAGCAGCTCGCCGCGTACGGTCGGGACCAGGTGCGAACCGGGGAGCCGGTCCGCGGCGATCAGCTCGTCCACGATGGCCAGGGCCGGCGCCGGGCCGGAGGCCATGGCCACGGCGACGGCCCGGTTGAGTTCGACAACCGGCGAGGGCGCGAGCCGGCCGAGCGCCTCGTAGAGCAGCACGATCCGGTCCCAGTCGGTCGCCTTCACGGATGGTGCCGCCGCGTGGGTGGCGGCGATCGCGGCCTGCAGGCCGTACGGGCCCAGGCCGCGAGCCGAGGCCCTGGCGAGCGCGGCGAGCCCGCGGCGGATCGCCGAGAGGTCCCACCGGCGGCGGTCCTGATCCTCGAGCAGGACCGGCGAGCCGTCCGGGCCGGTCCGGGCCGGGAAGCGCGCGGCCGTCAGCTCGCACAACGCGAGCAGGCCGTGCACCTCCGGCTCGTCCGGCTGCAGCGCGGCCAGCGTGCGGGCCAGCCGGATCGCCTCGTACGCGACGTCGGGGCGCAGCAGCCGGTCGCCGGACGTGGCCGTCGACCCCTCTGTGAAGATCACGTAGAGGACGCTGAGGACGCCGCCCAGCCGTTCCCGGCGCTCGCCGGCCGCCGGCAGCTCGAACGGCACTCCGGCCGCCGCGATCGTCTTCTTGCCCCGGGTGATGCGGGCCTGCACGGTCGGCACGGGCACGAGGAACGCCCGGGCGATCTCCTCGCTGGACAGGCCGCCGACCACGCGCAGGGTCAGCGCCACCCGGGCCTCCGGGGAGAGCACCGGGTGGCAGCTGACGAACATCAGCGCCAGCACGTCGTCGTCGATCCGGTCGGGGTCGATCTCCTCGTCGACGGTGGGGCCGGCCGCGAGCAGGGCGTACCGGTCCTGGAGGGCGGTCCGCCGGCGGATCGCGTCGATCGCCCGCCGCCGGGCCGTGGCCATCAGCCAGCCGGCCGGGTTGGCCGGGGCGGCGAGCGGCCACGACACCAGCGCCTCGGCCACCGCCTCCTGGGCCGCGTCCTCGGCCAGCCCGAAGTCGCCGGTGAACCGGGTCAGCGCGGCGACGATCCGCGCCGACTCGATCCGCCAGACGGCCTCGACGTCGGCCGTACCCATCAGATCCGGCTCTCGCGCCCGGCCCGTTCCTCGCCGCTCCGCTCGCTGCCCTCCGGGACCTCGTCGCTCCCGGCCACCCGGCGGACCTCGATCTTGGAGCCGGCGACCGCCGGGACCCGCTTGGCCCACTCGACCGCCTCCTGCTTGCTGGCGACGTCGAGCAGGAAGTAGCCCCCGAACAGTTCCTTGGTTTCCCCGTACGGCCCGTCGGTGACCACCGGGGTCTCGCCGCTGAAGTCGACAACGACACCCCGGCGCGGATCGTCCAGCCCCTCGGCGGCCAGGAGGACACCGGCCTTGAGCATCTCCTCGATGAACCGGCGGGTCGCGGCCATCGCCTCCTCGATCGACGCCATCATCGCCGCGTTCGTCTCGTCGGTGCCCCGCATGATCAGCATGTACTTCGGCATCGCGTTCTCCTCATCCGGCGGGGCCGCCTCCCGGCCCTCGCACCGACACGTCGAACGGGTGGCCCGCGGATCGACACGGCCCCGGAGAAATCTCCCGCGCTGCCACGGCCCTCCGGCCCGGCGCCCGGACCCTACCGCTCCGGCGGCCACGTCACCCTCCTCCGGCCAGGTGACCGGTGCGCGACGACGTCGGGCGTCCTCCGTGGCCACCGGTGGGACGCCGGCGCCGCAGCTTCCGGCCGCGCCGGGGATCGGTGGGCGGCGGGGGCTGCGTACGATGCGGGGCCGGACATCCCCTCGTCGGGTGGAGGTAGCGACGGATGTCAGGCCAGCGGGACGGTTTCGCCCTCGGCGTGGACCTCGGCACCTCGAACACCGTGGCCGTGCTGCGCTGGCCGGACGGGCGTACCCGGCCGTTGCTGGTGGAGGGCGAGCCGATCCTGCCGTCCGGTGTGTACGCCGACACCGACGGGCGCCTGCACGTCGGGCGGGACGCGCTGCGGCTGGCCCACGCCGACCCCGACCGGTACGAGCCGAACCCCAAGCGCCGCGTCGACGAGGCGGAGGTGCCGCTCGGTGACCGCCGGCATTCGCCTGCCGAGCTGCTCGGCGCGGTGCTGCGCGCGGTGGGTGAGGCCGCCGTGGGCGCGCTCGGGTTCCTGCCGCCCGCCGTGGTCACCTGCCCGGCCACCTGGGACGCCGGCCGGCGGCAGGTGCTCGCCGAGGCGCTCGCCCTGGCCGGTTGGCCGTCGGCGGCCGAGCACACCCTCTCCGGCCCCATCCCGCCCGGCACCCGGCTGCTGCGCGAGCCGGTCGCGGCGGCGCGCTACTACACCGAGGTGCTGCGCCGGCCGGTCCCGGTCGGCGAGTCGGTGGCGGTCTTCGACTTCGGCGGCGGGACCCTGGACGTCGCCGTGGTCCGCAACGAGGGCGCGGACCCGTGGGGTGACTCGGGCTTCACGGTGATCTCCTGCGGCGGCCTCGACGACCTGGGCGGGCTGGACCTGGACGCCGCCCTGCTCGCGCTGGTCGGCGAGCGGGTCGCCGCCACGCATCCCGCGCAGTGGGCGCGGCTCCGCGAGCCGGCCGACACCACGCAGTGGCGGGAGCGGCTGCAGTTCGTCGAGCACGTCCGGGGCGCGAAGGAGATGCTGTCCCGCACCACGGCCGCGCCGGTGGCGGTGCCGGGAGTCCCGGCCGCCGTGTCGCTGACCCGCGCCGAGCTGGAGGGGGTGGCCGCCCCGCTGCTGCGGCGGGCGGTCGCCGAGACCCGGCGGGTGATCGCCGAGGCCGGGCTGACCTCGGAGCGGCTCGCCGGGTTGTTCCTGGTGGGCGGCTCGTCCCGGATCCCGCTGGTGGCCCGGCTGCTCCACGCCGAGCTGGGCGTCGCGCCGACCGTGCTGGAGCAGCCCGAGCTGCCGGTCGCCGAGGGCGCGCTGACCGACCTGCCGCTGCGGCGGAACCCGTCGGCCGCGCCGCCGCTGCCGCTGGCCCCGGTCGGCGCGGCCGCCGCCGGTCCACCGGTCGCGGCGACACCCGACGCCGGACCGGCCGGCACCCGGCCCGGTCTGGGCCCCGCCGGCACGCTGCCCGCCGGGCTGCCGCCCGCTGCCGACCCGGAGACGCCCGTCCTCCCGGCCGGCGCCGCGCCGGCCCCGGACGGCACGACCGTCGCCGCCGGACCGAACGGCACGCGGCTCGCTGCCGGACCGAACGGCACGCGGCTCGACGCCGGACCGAACGGCACGGCCGTGGCCCCGCACTCACCCGCCCCGGGCACGCCCGCACCCGTCCCGCCGCAGCACGGTGCGCCGGCGGCCGGCGTACCTCCGCAGGCTCCCGGTATTCCGCACCAGCCGGTCGCGTGGCCGGGCTGGCCCGGCGTACCGCAGGGCGGACCGCCGGCCGGCGGGGGCCGGCGTCGGCGGGCCCTGTGGATCTCGGTCGGGGCGGTGGCCGCCCTGGCCGGGGTGGTCGCCGCGACCGTCCTCTACCTCACCCGCGACCGCCACCCGGAGCTGGACTTCCAGGCGTTCGGCAAGGGCATCCGGGTCGCCGGCGCCGCCGAGCGTCCGGTGGAGATGTTCACGGCGGTCGCGGGCGGCCGCGCCTACCTGGCCTATCCGCGCGAGGACGACCGGCTGGCGGTGGTGGCCGTCGAGGCGGGCACCGGCAAGGAGCTGTGGCGCGAACAGAGTGCCACGACCGCCGACCAGTGGGCCGGCGTCATCGCGCTGCCCGGCGCGGTGGCGCTGCTCGCGGACGCGGCGGGCAGCAGCACCGCGCGCCAGTTGGAGGTGCTCGACGGCGGGTCCGGCAAGCCGCGCTGGCAGCACACCGTGCACGGGGACGACGAGATGTTCGTCGGCAAGGACGTGGTGGCGCTCACCGACCACGAACGGAAGCGGCTCGTCGGGCTCAAGCTGAGCAACGGCGAGGAGAAGTGGTCGCTGGACGACCTGGCCGACCAGTACGGCAACAGCCGCAACAGCGTGCACCCGGTGACCACCGACGAGGCGGTGTCCGGCCCCGGGTACGGCGACGGTTCGCCCCGCGACCCGCAGCAGGGCCCGGTCGAGCGGCTCGTGCAGGTGAGCGCGGACAAGTCGGTCCGGCTGATCGACCTCGCCTCCGGCGGTGAGGTCCGCCGCTGGAAGGCGGTGGCCGAGCCGGACGACCTGGTCACCGCCCACGAGGACCGGCTCTACGTGGCGGGCGACGACGGGCGGCTGCTCGCGTACGACCTGGGGAGGCAGGCGCAGCCGAGCGTGCTCTACACCGCCGAGGACGACGACCGGCGGGCCAAGGCGCTGGCGCCCTGCGGGGAGCACCGCGCCTGCCTGCTGGAGGTGACCGGTTCCGACGACCAGACCGCCGTGGTGGTCGCCGCGCAGGAGGGCCAGGGCGTCAAGCGGTGGGCGGCGCCGGGGATGACCGAGCTGGTGCCGGTGGGCGAGCGGGTGCTGGCCCGGCGGATGTACCCGGAGCCGGCGGCGACGCTCTTTGCGGCGGACGGGACGCGGGTGCTCGACGACGAGGAAGGGGTGGCCGTGCGGGTGGACGCCGGCAACCTGCTGCTCTTCGCCGACGCGCTCGGCAGCTCGGTGGACGACCGCAGCGTGGCCGGGGTGGGCGCCGGGTCGGGCAAGCTGGCCCAGCTCGGTGAGCTGAAGGACGTCCGGGGCGACTCCTGCTCGTGGAACACCGAGGTCATCGCCTGCGGCTCGGAGCAGGACTTCGTGCTCCACCGGTTCGTCACGGAGTAGCCCTCGACCCGGCGCCGAGGTCGCGGAAGACGGCAAGCGCGGCCGGGTCCTCGATGGTCGGCGGCACCGGCTCGTCCCGCCCCTCGACCAGCCCGCGCATGGTCCGGCGGAGGATCTTGCCGGAGCGGGTCTTGGGCAGCGCCGGCACCACGGTCACCCGGCGGAACGCGGCCACCGGCCCGATCCGCTGCCGGACCAGGGCCACCAGCTCGCCGGCGAGCGCGTCCGGGTCCGCCCCGGCGCCGGCCTTCAGCACCACGTAGCCGCTGGGCACCTGCCCCTTGAGCGGGTCGGCCACGCCGATCACCGCGCACTCGGCGACCGCCGGGTGGGCCGCGAGCACCTCCTCCATCGCGCCGGTGGAGAGGCGGTGCCCGGCCACGTTGATCACGTCGTCGGTGCGGCCCATCACGTACAGGTAGCCGTCGGAGTCGAACCGGCCGCCGTCGCCGGTCAGGTAGTAGCCCGGGAAGGCGGCCAGGTAGGAGCGGACGTAGCGTTCGTCGTCGCCCCACAGCGTGGGCAGGCAGCCGGGCGGCAGGGGCAGCCGGATCACGATCGAGCCGTCGGTGCCCGGCGGCACCTCCCGGCCGCCGCCGTCGACCACCCGCACGTCGTACCCGGGGACGGGCACCGACGGGGAGCCGGGTTTGATCGGCAGCGGCTCCAGGCCGCGCGGGTTCGCCGCGACCGGCCAGCCGGTCTCGGTCTGCCACCAGTTGTCCACCACGGGCACGCCGAGCCGCTCCCCCGCCCACGCCCAGGTGTCCGGGTCGAGCCGCTCACCGGCCAGGAAGAGGGTGCGCAGGCTGCTCAGGTCGTGCCCGGCCAGGAGCGCGCCGTCCGGGTCCTGCCGGCGGATCGCCCGGATCGCGGTGGGCGCGGTGAACAGGGCGGCCACCCGGTGCTGCGCGACCACCCGCCAGAACGCCCCGGCGTCCGGGGTGCCGACCGGCTTGCCCTCGTAGAGCACGGTGGTCGCGCCGGTGAGCAGCGGCGCGTAGACGATGTAGGAGTGGCCGACCACCCAGCCCACGTCGGAGGCCGCCCAGAAGACGTCGCCCGGCTCGATGCCGTAGATGTTCCGCATCGACCAGCGCAGCGCCACGGCGTGCCCGCCGTTGTCCCGGACCACGCCCTTGGGCCGGCCGGTGGTGCCGGAGGTGTAGAGGACGTAGAGCGGGTCGGTGGCGGCCACCGGCACGCAGTCCACCGGCTCGGCGTCGGCCATCACCTCGTCCCAGGTTAGGTCGCGGCCGGGGAGCAGCGGAGCCGGCTCCTGGGGGCGCTGCACGATCACGCAGTGGGCCGGGGCGTGGGTCGCCTCGTCCAGGGCGGCGGCGAGAATCGGGTGGTACGGCACCACCCGGTCCACCTCGATGCCGCAGGAGGTGGCCACCACCACGGCCGGCCGGGCGTCGTCGATGCGGACGGCCAGCTCGTGGGCGGCGAAGCCGCCGAAGACCACCGAGTGCACCGCGCCGATCCGGGCGCAGGCCAGCATGGCGATCACCGCCTCCGGCACCATGGCCAGGTAGAGCAGCACCCGGTCGCCCTGGCCGACCCCGAGCCGGCGCAGCGCGCCGGCGAACCGGGCGGTCTCGGCGAGCAGCTCGGCGTAGGTGAGGGTGCGGACCGTGCCGGTGACCGGGCTGTCGTGGATCACCGCGGGCTGGTCGCCCCGGCCGGCGGCCACGTGCCGGTCCAGCGCGTTGTGGCAGGTGTTCAACACGCCGTCGGGGAACCACCGGTACAGCGGCGCGCCGCGGTCGTCGAGGATCCGCTCCGGCGCCCGATGCCAGTCGAGGTCCGCCGCGGCCTCCCGCCAGAAGCCGGCCGGGTCGGCGATGCTCCGCTCGTACGCTGATCGATACGCGCCCATCCCGTCATGCTGGCCCCGGTCCCGGGCCGGCGCAACGGCCCCTCGGGTCGGGTGCGCCGGAAACGCGCCTCGGCTCGGTGAACGGCCCGGCTCCGCCGGTCGAGGTCACCGTTTCCGCCGGCTGTCCCGGGGGTACGGCTGGCACATGGAGACGAACACGAAGGCGTACCTGGTGGGCGGTCCCCGGGACGGCAGCAGCCAGGACGCGGGTGACCAGGCCCTGTTGGAGATCGAGATCGACGGCATGTTCCACCGCTACATCCGCACCACGAAGCAGCACGACGGCGGCACCGTCTACAACTACGACGGGATGGTGGCCCCGGGCGGCGGCGAGCCGGGCGTCGAGGACCCGGCAGCGCGGGTCGCCTCCCCGAAGGCCGACGCCGAGGGTCAGTGACCCTCAACCGACCGGGCGACGGATGAACTCCGCCCGACCGGGTAATGAGCGCCGTCCTGGTGGAGTGACGACCGGCGGCGCGGCGTTCCGCGACCGGGCGCGCGGGCGGGCGGCGGGAAGCCGCCCCGCCCGCCGCCACGGTCGTCAGTTACCGGTCACCCAGTTCCAGGCGGAGACCACCCACTCGGTCTGCTGGAGGTAGGCGACCCCCACGCCGGCCAGGAAGAGGGCGGTCACCAGGTGCGCACCGCGGGCGCTGCGCCGCACCCGGCCGAGCTGGCGCTCCAGGACCAGCCGGCCGAGCAGGCGGGCCAGGGCGAACAGGCCGGCCGCGGTGAGCAGGCTGAGCACGAAGGTGAGCAGCGGGGCGGTCAGGTCGCCCCGGCCGGAGATCGCCCAGATCCCCCAGCAGACGAAGGCGAACAGCGCGCCGGCCGCGCTCCACTCCCCGCCCTTGCGGAGCTGGGCGACGTGCCAGCCCACCGGCCGGCGGGGCGCCGGCTCCGCAGTCCATTCGCTCGTGTCGACGGCGGGGAACGGCTCGGTCCGGGGCGTACGGGACTGGCCGACCGCCGCCACCCCGCGCCGGAACGCGTCCCGCTGCGGGGGCACCACGGCGGGCTGCGGCGGCACCTCGACCGTCCGCTCGGCCCACGGCTGTGTCTGGTCCGCCATCTCGTGTCCTCCCCCTCGACCGACGCCGGCCACGGTTCCGAGGGTAGCGAGCCGGCAAATGGGGTGCCGACCTCGACGGTGATGGGTTAGACACACCGGATGACCGACGCGCTGGTCCTCCGGACCGAGGACTACGACGAGATCTCCGCACTGCTGACGCTGGCCTTCCATGGGGACGTCGACCCCGAGATGCGGGAGGTCGAGCGCGGGGTCTTCGAACCCGACCGGGCGCTGCTGGTCCGGGACGGCGGGACCGCCGTCGCGCACGCCGCCGCGTTCACCCGCGAGTTGGCGGTGCCCGGGGCCAGCGTGCCGGCCGCGCACGTGACCATGGTGTCGGTCGCACCGACCCACCGCCGGCGCGGGCTGCTCACCGGGCTGATGCGCCGGCAGCTCCGCGAGGTCCACGACGCCGGCCGGGAGCCGCTCGCCGTCCTCTGGGCCAGCGAGGGCCGGATCTATCCCCGGTTCGGCTACGGCCTGGCCGCGCAGCGGCTCGTCCTGGCCGGCGACACCTCCGGGCTGCGCCTGCCGGACCTCACGCCCGCCGAGGGCACCCTGCGCCTGGACCGCCCGGCGCCGCACCGGGCCGAGCTGGCCCGGCTGTACGAGCGGGTACGCGCCGACCGCCCCGGCTGGTCGCAGCGGGACGAGCGTTGGTGGGATTACGTGCTCGCCGACGTGAAGGGGCTGCGGGGCGGCGCGACCGAGCGGCGGGTGCTGCTGCACGAGGGGCCGGATGGCCCGGACGGCTACGCCCTCTACCGGACGAAGGAGGACTGGGCCGGCACCGGCCCGCGTGCCGAGGTCCAGGTGGGCGAGGTGGTGGCCGCCCGGCCGGAGGCGTACCTGGCGCTGTGGCGGCTGCTGCTCTCGATCGACCTGACCCGCCGGGTGTCGTTCCCGATCGCCGCCGTGGACGAGCCGCTGTTCCGGCTGGTGGACGAGCCGCGGCAGCTCGGCGCCCGGCTCGCCGACGCCCTGTGGGTCCGGGTCGTGGACGTGCCGGCCGCGCTGGCCGCCCGCCGGTACGCCACCGACGTCGACGTGGTGGTCGAGGTCACCGACGACCTCCTGCCGGAGAACAGCGGCCGGTGGCGGCTGGTCGGCGGCCCGTCCGGGGCGGAGTGCACGGCCACCTCGGCGCCGGCCGGGCTGGCCTGCGACGTGCGCGCCCTCGGCGAGCTCTACCTGGGCGGCGCCGGCCTGGTCGCGCTCGTCGCCGCCGGCCGGGTCCGGGAGCTGATCCCGGGGACGGCGGTGGCGGTGAGCGCGGCCCTCGGCTGGCACCGCGCTCCCGCTCCCATGGAGGTCTTCTGACTCCCCGCCACCTGCCGCGCCCGGCAGGTGCCCGGTACGGTCGGGTGATGGGTGATGCGGAGCGGCGCCGGCGGCGGCTGCGGCACCACGGCGACGGCGGGACGCCGGAGCACGAGGGTGCGAGCGCGAGCACGGCCGGGGTGCACGACGGCGACGACCCGCGGCCGCCGCGCGGTGCCCGGCGCCCCGGGCCGGACCCGGACGACGGCTTCCGGGCGCCGCGCGGCGCCCGACGCGCCGAGCCGGAGTCGGAACCGCGGGGCCGGCGGCCGGGGCCGGCCGGCGAGGAGGGCGAGCGGGGGCTGCGCGGCCTGGTGGGCTCGGGTTCCTCCCAGGTGAGCGTGACCGCCGCGCTGCGGGCGCGGGACGCCGCCCGGCCGAGCGAGGAGGACCTGGCCGAGGCCGAGGCCCGCGTGGTGATCGTCCGCCGCAACTGGGTGCCCCGCGAGGACCTGCCCCGCAGCGGGCGGTGACGGGCGCGACCCGGCGGCCGCGCCCGTCGGCGAGGCGTCAGGCGGGCAGGTCGGGAAGCTCCCGGCTCCGCTCGTAGTCGGCGACCTGGGCGATCCGGCGGGCGTGCCGCGGGTTGCCGGAGAAGGCCGTGCTGAGGAACGTCTCGACCAGGGCGGTGGCCTCGTCCAGGGTGTGCTGCCGGGCACCGACCGCGATGATGTTCGCGTCGTTGTGCTCGCGGGCCAGCTGGGCGGTGTCGATGTTCCAGGCGAGCGCCGCCCGGACGCCGGCGATCTTGTTGGCGGCGATCTGCTCGCCGTTGCCGGACCCGCCGATGACGACCCCGAGGCTGCCCGGGTCGTCGACCACGCGCGTGCCGGTGTGCAGGCAGAAGGCCGGGTAGTCGTCGTCCGGGTCGAAGGCGTGCGGGCCGACGTCGACCACCTCGTACCCCTGCTTGGCCAGGTGGTTGGCGAGGTGCACCTTCAGCTCGAAGCCGGCGTGATCGGATCCCAGGTAGACGCGCATACCGCGCAGTCTGACAGGCCCGCCCCCGTGCCGGTGCGCGGGCGGCGGCACGGAGGCGGATTCGTCACACGGTCACCGGGGCAGTTCGGCGACGACCAGGCCGGCCCGCGCCTTCGGGGTGAACCAGGTGCTCTTGCGCGGCATCTTCTCCCGGGCCAGGTTCACCGCCACGAAGTCGTCGACGGTCACCGGCGCGACGAGGACGGCCAGCTCCGCGCGGCCCGCGTCGACCTCGCCGGTGAGCCAGCTCGCCGGGTAGTCGCCGCCCACGTAGGTGATCCGCTTGTCGCCCGGGTCGAGGCCGAGCGCGTCGCGCAGCAGCAGCCGCTCGACCAGGGCGTGGTCGAGGTTCTCCAGCCGGCCGCCGCCGACCTGCGGCAGGCGCACGGCGTACCCCTGGCCGGCGAGGTGGAGGTGCACGGCGCCGCCGGTCGCCGGGACGCCGACCGGGCCGGCGACCGGGGTGATCTCCGCACCGGCGGCGCGGAGCCGGTCGAGCAGCTCGTCCGGGGTGGTGGTCAGCTCGCTGACCAGCCGGTTGTAGGGCTGGATGGCGACCGAGGCCGGCGTGGTGATCACCGACAGGAAGCGCGGGAAGCCGCCGGTCTGCGCGGCCAGGCTGCGGTGGTTGCCGTCGGCGACCACCAGCTCGCCGCCGCCGGCCAGGGCGGTCAGCTCGTCCTGCGCCGGACCCGGGCCGAGCAGCCAGATGGCGTGCGTGCGGCCGGCCTGGTCCACGTCGGTGGCGGCGGGTGCGCCCGCCGACTCGGTCGCCGCCGCGAGCGCCGCGTGCAGCTCGTCGCCGCGGCCGGTCTGCAGCAGGAGTACGGGCGAGAGCAGGTGACCCAGCGCCTCGGCCAGGGCGACCCGCTCCCGCACCTTCGCGATGAACACGTCCTCGTTGCGGATCACCAGGCCGGGCTCGTCGGCCCGGGTGGAGATCTGGTCGGTGTCGACCATGGCGAACAGCCCGTACGCGCTCTCCTCGCCCGGCGCGCTGATCCGGTAGAGGACCACGACGTGCTCGGCGGGCGTGTAGCTGCCGTCCGCCTTGGCCTCGGCGAGGCGGCCCACCGCGTCGGGGAGCGCGTCGAGGAAGGATTTCCCGAGGCTGCCCGGCGCCCGGTGGGGCATCTCGATGCCCAAGGCACTGTGCGGGTTCGCCTCGACGATGGCGGTGATCTCCGCGTCGTCGGCGAACTCGTCGTAGTTCTGCGCGCCGGTGCCGCCAGTGGTGATCCAGGCCCGGGCGATCGGATGCACGACCGTCATGCCCGCTGACGCTACCCGCGCCACCGGAACCGCCGGTGCCGGACCCGCACGCCGTCCACCAGATGAAAGGAGCGGCCCCGCCGGTCAGCGTTCAGGCGGTGCGCTCGGCGGAGGTGGCACTGCGATGGCGGCCGGCGGCGGGGCGGCGGCCGGGCGCCGGGGAGGCGGGGCGGGAGGCGGTGCCGGCGTTGAGGCGTACCGTCGTGGACCCCGCCGGGACCGGACGACCGCTGGTGCCGGACCGCACCGGGCCGGGCGTGCCCGGCGGCAGGCCCTCGCCGGCGGGTGGGGTCATCCGCGAGGTGGCCACCACCCGGGCCACACCGACCACGATCGGGGGAGCCAGCAGGTCCACCATCTCGGCCGGCAGGGACGGCCGGACGTCCGGCCAGTCGCCCTCCGCCACGGACCAGTACGTCGGACCGAGGTCCTCGGTCTCCGTCACCGGCGCGTCGTCGGACATGCGGCGGTGCTTACCCATGGGAACGCCTCCAGGAGCTGCCGGGGTGCGACCCCGGAGGGCCGCCGGCTGGAACACCCGGTGAAACGAGCCCCGCGCCGCCCTGGTGACGGAGGACGGCGCGGGGTTCGGGGTGTCCGGAGGGGGCTCGCGTCCCGCCGGAGGCGTCGAGAGGGGCCCTTCCGTGCGGCTCAGTCGAAGACCGGGCCGACCTCCCGGGTGCGCTTCAGCTCGTAGAAGCCGGGCGTGCCGGCCACCAGCAGGACGCCGTCCCAGAGCCGGCCGGCCGCCTCGCCCTTCGGCGCCGGGGTGATCACCGGGCCGAAGAAGGCGACCTGGCGGCCGTCCGGGCCCGGGGCGTGGATCACCGGGGTGCCCACGTCGGTGCCGACCGGCCGCATGCCCGCCTCGTGGCTGGCGCGCAGCGCCTCGTCGTACTCGGTCGACTCGGCGGCGTCGGCGAGCGCCGGGTCGAGCCCGACGTCGGTGAGGGCGCCGGCCAGCATCTCCCGGCCCAACTCCTCCTTGCCCAGGTGGATCCGGGTGCCCATCGCGGTGTAGAGCTTGCCCAGCACCTCCCCGCCGTGGGCCTGCTCGACGGCGATGCAGACCCGCACCGGGCCCCAGCCCTTCTTCATCAGATCCTGGTACTGCTCCGGCAGGTCCCGGCCCTCGTTGAGCACGGACAGGCTCATCACGTGGAACCGGATGTCCACGTCCCGGACCTGCTCGACCTCCAGCAGCCAGCGGGAGGTGATCCACGCCCACGGGCACAGCGGGTCGAACCACATGTCCACGGCGACACGTTCGGTCACGGTGTCATCCCTTCACGACTCCACGCGCCGGAGCTCCGGCGCCTTCCCCTCCGATCCTCACCCCCCGCGGCATCGGTCGGTACCGGAATGAGAGCGTGACCTCGGCCACCGAAGGGTGTCCGTGCATGGAAGACTCGGTTTCGGACCGGCCGTCACGAGCGGGCCGGGGGGCCGGTGCCGCGGGGCGCGGCGAGACGAGTGGGATGGAGACGAACAGTGCCGGGAGTGCGCAACCTGACCCAGGTCGAGGCCACCGAGCGGGCCCGCCTGCTCGACGTCACCGGGTACGACATCAACCTTGACCTGTCGACCGCGGTGCAGGCCGACGGCCGCACGTTCCGGTCGGTGACCGAGGTCCGGTTCCGCTGTGCCGAGCCGGGAGCGAGCACCTTCATCGAGACGGCCGCCGAGTCGGTGCGGTCGGCGACGTTGAACGGCACGCCGGTCGACCTCTCCGGCTGGTCGGCCGAGAAGGGCCTCACCCTCACCGGCCTGGCCGCCGAGAACGTCCTCGTGGTCGACGCCGACTTCGGCTACTCCAACAGCGGGCAGGGCCTGCACCGCACGGTCGACCCCGTCGACGGCGAGACCTACCTCTACAGCCAGTTCGAGACGGCCGACGCGCAGAAGGTGTTCGCCTGCTTCGACCAGCCCGACCTGAAGAGCGTCTACACCTGGCACGCCACCGTCCCCGAGCACTGGCGGGTGGTGTCCAACATGCCGGTGGAGCGCGAGGAGCCGGCCGGCGAGGCGCTCAAGACCGTCCACGTCGCCGAGTCGGCGCGGATGAGCACCTACATCACGGCGCTGTGCGCCGGCCCGTACCACGAGGTGCGGGACAGCCACGACGGCATCGACCTGGGCGTCTACTGCCGGGCCTCGATGGCGCGGTACCTGGACGCCGACGACCTGTTCCTGATCACCAAGCAGGGCTTCGACTTCTTCCACGAGAAGTTCCAGGTGCGCTACCCGCTGCCCAAGTACGACCAGCTCTGGGTGCCGGACTTCAACGCCGGCGCCATGGAGAACTTCGGCTGCGTCACGCACGCCGAGTCGCACTACATCTTCCGCTCGCAGGTCACCGACTTCGAGTACGAGCAGCGGGCCAACACGATCCTGCACGAGCTGGCCCACATGTGGTTCGGCGACCTGGTCACCATGCGCTGGTGGAACGACCTGTGGTTGAACGAGTCGTTCGCCGAGTGGGCCAGCCACTGGTGCAACACCCACGCCACCCGCTTCTCCGACGCCTGGACGACCTTCCTGTCCATCCGGAAGAACTGGGGCTACCGGCAGGACCAGCTCTCCTCCACCCACCCGGTCTACTGCGAGATGCCGGACCTGGAGGCGGTCGAGGTCAACTTCGACGGCATCACCTACGCCAAGGGCGCCAGCGTGCTCAAGCAGCTCGTCGCGTACGTGGGCGAGGAGCCGTTCGTGGCCGGCCTGCGGGCCTACTTCGGCAAGCACGCCTGGGGCAACGCCACCTTCGACGACCTGCTCTCCGAGCTGGAGACGGCCTCCGGCCGGGAGCTGCGCAAGTTCGCCGCCCAGTGGCTGGAGACCGCGCAGGTCAACACGCTGCGCCCCGAGGTGACCATCGGCGCCGACGGCGCGTACGAGCGGGTGCTGGTGCGGCAGGAGGCGCCGGCCGGGCACCCGACGCTGCGGACCCACCGGATCGGCGTGGGCCTCTACGACCTGACCGACGGCCGGCTGGTCCGCCGCGAGCGGGTCGAGGTCGACGTGACAGGCGAGCTGACCGAGCTGTCCGTGCTGCACGGCAAGCCCGCCGCCGACGTGCTGCTGCTCAACGACGACGACCTGACCTACACCAAGCTGCGGCTGGACGAGCGGTCGATGGCGACGGTGGTGCAGCACATCGCCGGCTTCGACTCGTCGCTGGCCCGGGCGCTCTGCTGGACCGCCGCCTGGGACATGACCCGCGACGCCGAGCTGTCGGCCCGCGACTACGTGGCGCTGGTGCTGGCCGGGCTGCCGGCGGAGACCGACATCAACCTGGTCACCGCCACCCTGCGGCAGGCGACCACCACGCTCACCTTCTACGCCGACCCGGCCTGGGCGCCGACCGGCTGGGGCGACCTGGCCCGCACGGCCCGCACCGCGCTCGCCGCGGCCGAGCCGGGCAGCGGCTTCCAGCTCGCCTGGGCCCGGGCGTACGCCTCCGCGGCCCGCTCGGCCGAGGACCTGGCCGCGCTGCGCGGCTGGCTGGACGGCGGCGAGGTGCCGGGCGGCCTCACCGTGGACACCGAGCTGCGCTGGACCGTCCTCCAGTCGCTGGTGGCCAACGGGGCGGCCGGGGCCGCCGAGGTGGAGGCCGAGCTGGCCCGCGACCGGACCGCCAGCGGCGAGCGGGAGGCCGCGTACGCGCACGCGCTGGTGCCGACCGCCGAGAACAAGGCGGCGGTGTGGGCGCAGCTCACCGGCCCGGAGGCCCTGCCGAACTGGCGCAACCGGGCCCTGCTGCAGGGCTTCACCCACCCGGCGCAGGTGGAGCTCACCGCGCCGTACCGGGAGAAGTACTTCGCCACGGTGGCGCAGGTGTGGGCGCAGCGGGACAGCGAGCCGGCGCAGGAGTTCGTCCAGCTCGCCTACCCGGCGTACCTGGTCGAGGACGACACGGTGGCCGCCACCGACGCGTGGCTGACCCAGGAGGGTCAGCCGGCGCCGCTGCGCCGGCTGGTGGCCGAGGGCCGCGACGGGGTGGCCCGGGCCCTCAAGGCCCGCGCCCGGGACGCCCAGACCGCCTGATCGAGGAGTGCGCGGCCGGGGCCGGCGTGGGCGGGAGCCCGCGCCGGCCCCGGCCGTTATCGTGAGAGAGAGGAGGTGGACGTGATGGCACAGCCGACCCACGAGTGGCGCCCACCGGAAAGACGCTGGCGTGAGCAGGACCTTCTCGACCTGCCCGAGAACGGAAGCCGCTACGAGCTCATCGACGGGAGCTTGCACGTGACGCCACCTGCCGGGCCGGACCACCACGAGTTGGCCGATGACATCCGGATGTCACTGCGTCAGGCGGCCCCGGCAGGCTGGCGAGTGATCCGCGAAACCGGCGTGCGCATCCCCGACGGCAATCTCATCCCGGACATCACGGTGCTCAAGCCGGACACTCCCCGGGGCCAGCTGTGGACGGATCCGGCCGACGTCGCGCTCGTCGTCGAGGTGGAGTCGCCCAACAGCCGTCGCCATGACCGGTTCACCAAGCCGGCGCTCTACGCCGAGGCCGGCATCCCGCACTACTGGCGAGTGGAGCGGGGTGACTTCGGCCCGGTGGTGTACCGCTATCAACTGGCTAAGGGCGTGCACTATGACCCGCTCGGCACGATCGGGCCGGACGACCCGGTGCAGGTCGACGAGCCCTGGCCGATGCGCCTCGATCCGAGCACCTGGCCGCGCTGACGGACCGGACGAGAAAGCCCGGCCCGCGTTTCGCGGGCCGGGCTTCGTCGTGTGCGGGTGGGCTCAGCCCTTGCCGGCGTGGCTGGCGAGCTGGTCGAGGCCCTGGATGATTCCGCCGGCCAGGTCGCCGCCGCCGAAGGAGGCCACCATGGAGAGCGCGGCCAGCTTCGCGTACGTGTCCGGGATGCGCTTGCGCGCGTAGCGGCCGGTGACGATCTCGAGCTGCCGCTGGTTGGGCGAGACGGCGATCAGCACCGACCGGTCCGGCTCGGCGAGCTGGCGGTGCAGCCGCTCGGCGTGCTCCCGGATCGGCTCGTCGAGGCCGCCCACGTAGACCGAGAAGACCAGGCCGGTGCCCTGGTCGGCCAGGCGGAGCGCCTCGTCGATGCGGAGCAGCTGACGGGTCGAGAACGGCCCGTCCAGGACCTCGGGCGGGTTGCCGGTCCCCGCCGCGGCCTGCTTCTCACCAACGGTCACTTGCGCCTCCGGTTCCACCGGCCGGTGCCTGCCGGCCGGCCTGCTCCTGCTTGCGGCTGGTCAGCGCCGGCGCCTGCGCCCCGGCGGCCAGTGCGGTGCCGGCCGAGTCGGCCAGCTGCTCCGGACGGCCCAGGAACCAGACCGGAGTGAAGTCGAAGGGCCGGCCCGGCCGGTAGCGCTTGGCGCCGCCACCGCCGCCGCCGCGACTGCCGGCGGCCGCCAGTCCGGCGATCACCAGCACCGCGGCCGCCGGGATGCCGACGAAGACCAGCAACGTCTCGGTAACAGACAATCCCAACGCCCCCAGGCGGAAAGAGAGACCAGGAATGTTCGGGTCGGGTGGACGGTCATGACGACTCGCGCCCGACTCCGCTTGTGCTGTTCACGTTAGCGGAGTCGACGGCCCGCCAGATTGCGGGGTGCTGATCCCACCCGCCACAGCCGTGCTCCAGTTGCGCGGCAGTGCCTATCAATGTCGCGTCGTCTCCGTAGCGGCCGGTGAGCAGCACGCCGACGGGCATCCCGTCGCCGGTGCGGCCCACCGGCAGCGAAACGGACGGGTCGCCGGTGACGTTGAAGATGGCGCAGTACGGCGAAAACCGCCGCTGCCTGTCGAAATCCTCGGCCGGGTCGAGGCTCGCGAACGCGCCGACCGGCGCCTGCGGGGCCGCCAGGGTGGGGCAGAGCAGCAGGTCGCAGCCGGCGGTACGGCGCACGCCACGGCGTACCTGCGCCTGGAGTTCGCCGAGCGCGGCCATCAGCGGGCCGGCCCCGACGGCCGCGCCCCGGGCCCGGAGGAACCGGGTCAGCGGCAGCAGGTCGCTCTCCCGCTCGGACGGCACGGGCGCGAGCGCCAGCACGTACCAGACAGTCTCGAACAGCGGCCACGCCTCGGGGCCGAGCGGCGCGGGAACGTCGACCACCTCGTGGCCGGCGTCGGTGAGCAGCGCGGCGGCCCGGTCGACGGCGGCCACGCAGTCCGGGTGGACCGGTTCGTCGGCCAGCATCGGGGTGGTGAACCGGCCGATCCGCAGCCGGCCCGGCGCGGCGGCCCGGGCGGCGCCCAGGTAGCCGCCGGTGGGGGCGACGGGCGGCAGGTAGGGCTCGCCGGGCACCGGTTGCGCCAGGACGTCCAGGAGCGCGGCCACGTCGGTCACGGTGCGGCCGAGCGGGCCGCTGATGGGCAGCCCGAAGGCGCCGAAGCCGATCGGGCCGCCGGAGACCAGGCCCCGGCTGGGCTTGTAGCCGACCAGGCCGCAGAGGCCCGCCGGGATGCGCAGCGAGCCGCCGCCGTCGGAGCCCTGCGCCACCGGGACCAGCCCGCCGGCCACCGCGGCGGCCGCGCCGCCGCTGGACCCGCCCGCCGTGTAGGCGAGGCCCCACGGGTTGCGGGCCGGCGGCGCGACGAGGCCCTCCGAGTAGAGCGAGCAGCCCAGCTCCGAGGTGGTGGTCTTGCCGAGGCTGACCAGCCCGGCGGCGGCCATGAACCGGACCACGTCGGCGTCGACCGGCGGCACGAAGTCGGCGAAGGCCGCCGAGCCGAAGGTGGTGCGCACCCCGGCCGTGAGCGTGAGGTCCTTGACGGCGGTCGGCACCCCGTGCAGCGGGCCGCGCCGGTCCACCGGCACCGCGTCGGCGGCGGCCGCCGCCGCCCGCGCGCGTTCCGGGATGACGGTGACGAACGCGCCGAGGGTGTCGCCGAGCGCGTCCACCCGGCGCAGGTGGTGCTCCACCAGCTCCACGCTGGACAGCTCACCCCGGCGGATCGCGGCGGCCTGCTCCAGCGCGGTCAGGTCGTGCGGCTCGGCCATGCCCCCATCCTGCCTGGTCACCGCGGCCCTCGCACTCACCACCGACCGCGCGCCGGCCGGCCGCGCTCAGCCGTGCAGGAAGCGCAGGGCGTTGCGGGACAGCAGCTTGTCGCGCTGGTCGGCGGTGAGGAAGTCGGCCTTGCGGACCACCTGGCCGACCGGGCGCTCCCCCAGCGGGTACGGGTAGTCGCTGCCGACCAGCACCCGGTCCTCCCCCATCGTGTCGACGAGCAGCCGCAGCGCGGCCGGGTCGAAGACCACGGAGTCGACGCTGAACCGGTCGACGTAGGCGCTGGGCGGGGCGCTGGACGCGCCGCGGACCAGGTCGCCGCGGCGGTGCCAGGCGTTGTCGGCGCGGCCCAGCCAGAACGGGAAGCTGCCGCCGCCGTGCGCGAAGCAGATCCGCAGCGACTCGGGCACCCGGTCGAAGACGCCGCCGAGGATCAGCGCCAGCACCGACAGGTGCGTCTCGGCCGGCATCCCGGTCAGCCAGCGGGCCATCCAGCGGTCCAGCCGGGGCCCGCCCGGCATGTCCCACGGGTGCACGAAGACCGGCGCGCCCACCTCGGCGCAGTGGGTCAGGAACTGCACGATGCCGGCGTCGTCGAGGTCGCGGTCGCCCACGTGGTTGCCGATCTCCACCCCGGCGTGCCCGGCGGCCAGGCAGCGGTCCAGCTCGGCGCAGGCGGCGTCCGGGTCCTGCAACGGCACCTGGCAGAACGGCACCAGCCGGTCGCCGCCGGCCGCGGTGACCGACAGCGTGAGGTCGTTGAAGATCCGGGCCACCTTGACGGCCTCGTCGGCGGGCCGGTCGTAGCTGAAGAAGACCGGCGTGGGCGAGACGACCTGCACGTCGACACCGTCGGCGGCCATGTCGGCGAGCCGCGTCTCCGCGTCCCAGCACTCCGCGCCGACCGGCCGGAACTCCGTCTCCCCCACCATGATCATGGCGGCGCGCTCGGAGTCCACCCGGAGCCAGGGCCAGCCGGACCCGCCGCACGCCGCGGCGAGGTCCGGCCACCCCCTGGGTACGACGTGCGTGTGCACGTCGACGACGCGTGGGCGCATCAGCCCTTGCCCGGGTGCAGCGCGCCGCAATTGGTGCAGGTGCGCGCCTTCTCGTCGGCGTAGAACGCCGCGAAGACCGGCGGCAGGTCGGCGGCGATGTCGCGGACCTGGAGCTCCACCTCGTGCACCTTGTGGCTGCACTCGGAGCAGTACCACTGGAACTTCTCCAGCGTGCCCTCCTCGCGGACCCGCTCGATCACCATGCCGATCGAGCCGGCCTCGGGGCGCTGGGGCGAGTGCGGGGTGTTGCGCGGGAGCATCCACATCTGACCCTCGCGCACGTGCACCGTACGCGGGCCCTCGGGCAGCATGAGGTTGATGTGCATGTTGCCCTTGACCTGGTAGAAGAACTCCTCGTACGGGTCGACGTGGAAGTCGGTCCGCTGGTTCGGGCCGCCCACCACCATGACGATGAAGTCGTCGCTGCCCGGCAGCATCTCCTTGTTGCCCACCGGCGGCTTGAGCAGGTGCTGGTTCTCCCCGATCCAGCCGGAGAAGCTGAACGGCTCGGCGATCTCACTCATGACGGACCTCCCGACGGAAGTAGGGCCACGGCCTGCATCTCGATCAGCAGGTGTGGGTGCGGAAGCTGGTGCACGGCCACCGTGGTCCGGGTCGGCCCGGTGGCGTCGAAGAACTCCGCCCACACCTCGTTGTAGCCACCGAAGTCGTTCATGTTGACCAGGTAGCTGGTGACCTGCACGAGGTCGGCCAGGTCGGCGCCGACCGAGCGGAGCAGGTCCCGGATGTTCCCGATCACCGCCCGGGTCTGCGCCCGGATGTCGAGGTCGGTGGTGCCGAACTCGTCCACCGTCACCCCGGCGAAGGTGTTGTCCGGGCGGCGCGACGACGTGCCGGAGACGAAGACGAACCCGCCGGCGACCTTGACGTGCGGGAAGGCGCCGCGCGGCACGGCCTTCCCGGCCACCACCCGGGCGGTCACGGCAGCGCCTTCAGGGCGGCGGAACCGAGCTTCTCCACCACGGCCCGGACGTGCGCGCCGGGGCGCAGCGGCACGGCGGCGGTGGCCGCGCCGGCCAGGAAGACCCAGCCCTCGCGCAGCCGCACGCCGTGCCGGCCGGCCAGGCGGATGCCCTCGTCCAGCGCGCGGCGCGGGTCACCGAGGATGGCGGCGGTCGAGCCGACCTGGGCCACCCGCCCGTCGATCTCCAGCAGCACGCCGAGGTTGTCCAGCCCGTCCGGCACCGGCGACCAGGGCCCCACCACGAACGCGGCGGCCGAGGTGTTGTCGGCGACCACGTCGGGCAGGGAGAAGGTGAAGTTGGCGTACCGGGAGTCGATCAGTTCGAGCGCCGGGGCGACCGCGCGGACCGCCTCGGTGAACGCGCCGACCGGCTCACCGGGCTCGGGGAGGCGGTCCAGCAGGAACGCCACCTCCGGCTCGACCCGGGGGTGGATGAAACCGGCCACGTCGACGGTGCCGCCGTCGGGCACCCGCATGGCGTCGGTGAGCCGACCCCAGATCACCTCGTCCACGCCGACCTGGGCCATCTTCGCCTTGCTGGTCAGCCCCATCTTCAGCCCGACCAGCCGCTCCCCCCGGTCGAGGCGGCGCTGCAGCAGCGCGGCCTGCACCGCGTACGCGGTGTCCACGTCGAGGCCCGCCTCGGCGGCGAGCTGCGGGATCGCGGTGGCCGTGTCGGCGGCCGCGCCCAGCTTCTCGGCGATCCCCGCGATGTCCGGCCCGATCATGCTGCGCCACCCTTCGTTCCCGACTGCGGGGCTCGCAGACCCGGCTCACTCCTCGCGCTCACGGCCTCCTCACCGGCCAGGTCGAGTGCCACGTCCACGATCATGTCCTCCTGGCCGCCGACCATCCGGCGCCGGCCCAGCTCCACGAGGATCGAGCGGACGTCCACCCCGTACTTCGCGGAGGCCCGTTCGGCGTGGCGCAGGAAGCTGGAGTAGACCCCCGCGTACCCGAGGGAGAGCGTCTCCCGGTCGACCTGGACCGGCCGGTCCTGGAGCGGGCGCACCAGGTCGTCGGCCGCGTCCATGAGTGCGAACACGTCACAGCCGTGCTTCCAGCCGTGCAGTTCGGCGACCGCCACGAAGACCTCCAGCGGCGCGTTCCCGGCGCCCGCGCCCATGCCGGCCAGCGACGCGTCCACCCGGACGGTGCGGCCGTGCGGGGCGTCCGCACCGGCCGGCCCGGGGCCGGGGATCCGGCCGTGCTCGACCGCCAGCACGCTGTTGGCCACGCCGAGCGACAGGTTGTGGTGGGCGTGGATACCGATCTGCGTCTCCGGGTCGAGGACCTGCCGGTACGCGTCGACCCGCTGCGCCACGTCGGACATCAGCAGCCGCCCGCCGGAGTCGGTGACGTAGACGCAGTGCGCCCCGTACGACTCCATGAGCTTGGCCTGGGCGGCCAGCCCGGCCGGGTCGTTCATGTGCGACATCATGAGGAACCCGGAGACGTCCATGCCGTTCTCCCGGGCCCAGGAGATGTGCTGGGCGGAGATGTCCGCCTCGGTGCAGTGGGTGGCGATCCGGACGCTGGTCACCCCGAGCGCCTTCGCCGCCTTCAGGTCGGCGATGGTGCCGATGCCGGGCAGCAGCAGGGTGGTGAGCCGCGCGCTGGTCAGCACCTCGGCGGCCGCCGAGATCCAGTCGGCGTCGCCGGCCGCGCCGTGGCCGTAGTTGACGCTGGAGCCCGCCAGGCCGTCGCCGTGCGCCACCTCGATGGCGGCCACGCCGGCCGCGTCGAGCGCGGCGGCGATCGTCCGCACCTGGTCCACGGTGTACCGGTGGGCGATGGCGTGCATGCCGTCGCGCAGCGTCACGTCCTGGATGTAGAGGTCGGTCATGCGATCCCCCCGTTGTTCGCGACCGCGGGGCTCCGCTCCGCTGCACTCCTCGCGCTCACGTCGGCCACCTTCCGGAGCGCGACCAGCCGTTCGGCGGTGCGCAGCGCGGCCGAGGTCATGATGTCCAGGTTCCCGGCGTACGCGGGCAGGTAGTGCCCGGCGCCGGAGACCTCCAGGAAGACCGACACCTGGAGCCCGGTGAAGTGCCGGCCCAGCACCGGCGCGTAGGTGTCCACCCGGTCGAACTGCACGTCCTGCTTGAGCCGGTAGCCGGGGACGTACTCCTGCACGGCCTTCACCATGTCGGCCACGGAGGCGGCGATCGCGGCCCGGTCGGCGTCGGCGTCCGGGCAGAGGCAGTAGACGGTGTCCCGCATGAGCAGCGGCGGGTCGGCCGGATTCAGCACGATGATGGCCTTGCCGCGCTCGGCGCCGCCGACCACCTCGATGGCCCGGGCCGTGGTCTCGGTGAACTCGTCGATGTTGGCGCGGGTGCCCGGCCCGGCCGACTTCGAGGCGATCGAGGCGACGATCTCCCCGTACGCGACCGGGGTGACCCGGCCGACCGCGTGCACGATCGGCACGGTGGCCTGCCCGCCGCACGTCACCATGTTCACGTTGGGCTCACGCAGGTGCTCGTCGAGGTTGACCGGCGGCACCACGTACGGGCCGACCGCGGCCGGCGTCAGGTCGACCACGGTCCGGCCGTGCGCGCGCAGCACCGCGTCGTGGCGCCGGTGCGCGCCGGCCGAGGTGGCGTCGAAGACCAGCTCGACGTCGGCGAACTCGGGCATGGCGACCAGGCCGTCCACGCCCTCGGCGGTGGTGGCCACGCCGAGCCGGCGGGCCCGGGCCAGACCGTCGGAGGCCGGGTCGATCCCGGCCATCGCGACCATCCGCAGGTCGGTGCTGAGCCGCAGCGCCTTGATCATCAGGTCGGTGCCGATGTTGCCCGACCCGAGCACCGCCACGCCGACTGTCATGCCGCCCCCTCCGACGACGAGAAACAGGTCCGCACCGAGCCGAGCCCGGAGATGCGCGCCTCGTACGCCGCGCCCGGTGTCACCGGCACCATCGGGCCGAGCGCCCCGGAGAGCACCACGTCCCCGGCCCGCAGCGGGTCGCCGGCGCGGGCCATGGTGCCGGCCAGCCATTCCAGGGCGTGCAGGGGATTGCCGAGGCAGGCCGCCCCCGCGCCGACCGAGACGGGCTCACCGGCGTGCTCCAGGACCATGCCGCAGAGCCGCAGGTCCACGTCGGACAGCCGCCGCGGCGCGGTGCCGAGCACGAACAGCCCGCTGGAGGCGTTGTCCGCCACGGTGTCCACGATGGAGATGTCCCAGCCGGCGATCCGGGAGTCGACGATCTCGATGGCCGGCAGCACGTGGTCGACGGCCCGGATCAGGTCGACGGCGGTGACCCGCTCGTCGCGCAGGTCAGCGCCGAGCACGAAGGCGATCTCCGCCTCCACCCGGGGCTGGAGCAGCCGGCTCATCGGCACCTCGACGCCGTCGCCGACCGCCATGTCGTCGAAGAGCACCCCGAAGTCGGGCTGGAAGACGCCGAAGTTCTCCTGCACGGCGCGGGAGGTGAGGCCGATCTTCGCGCCGACCCGGCGGTGGCCCTTGCCGAGCCGCTGCCGGGTGTAGACCTGCTGCACCTGGTAGGCCGCCTCGATGTCGCCCTCCGGCAGCAGCCGTCCGCGCAGCGGCGGGCACGGCTTCTCCTCCTGCCGGGCCACGGCCAGTTCCCGGTTGGCGGCTTCGATGTCCACGGTCATGCCGGCTCCTCGCTGCGTTCGCTTGGGACGCCGGCCATTCTGCCCGGGCCGCGCACTCATGCGAGGTCCACGCAGACGTTCGTGAGTTCGGAGTAGAAGTCGAGGGAGTGGACGCCGCCCTCCCGGCCGATGCCCGACGCCTTCACCCCGCCGAACGGGGTGCGCAGGTCGCGCAGGAACCAGGTGTTCACCCAGACGATGCCGGCGTCCAGCCGGGAGCCGGCCCGGTGCGCCCGGCCCACGTCCCGGGTCCAGACCGTCGCCGCCAGGCCGTAGTCGGTGCCGTTGGCCAGGGCGTACGCCTCGTCCTCGTCGTCGAACGGCGCCACGTGCACGACCGGGCCGAAGATCTCCTCGGTGTTGGTGCGGGCGTCCGGGCCCAGCCCGGTGAGCACGGTCGGCTGCACGTACGCGCCGCCGTCGCGGGCGTCACCGAAGCGCGGCGTGCCGCCCCCGGTGCGCACCTCGGCGCCCTCGGTGCGGGCCAGCTCGTAGTGGCCGAGCACCTTGTCCCGGTGGCCGTGCGAGATCAGCGGCATGTTGACGGTGGCCTCGTCGGCCGGCCAGCCGTACGCCAGCTCGTCGGCGCGCTTGGCCAGCCGGGCGGTGAACTCCTCGAACACCGGCCGCTGCACGTAGATCCGCTCGGTGCAGAGGCAGACCTGGCCGCCGTTGGTGAAGCTGGACCGGACCGAGCCGGCGACCGCCGCGTCCAGATCGGCGTCGGCGAAGACCAGGCCGGCGTTCTTGCCGCCCAACTCGAAGCTGACCGCCTTCACCCCGTCGGCGGCGGCACGCATGATGGCGCTGCCGGTGGCCGACTCCCCGGTGAAGGTGATCGCGTCGACGCCCGGGTGCCGGGTGAGGTGCTCGCCGGCCGAGCCGGGGCCGAGGCCGTGCACCAGGTTGAACACGCCGTCGGGCACGCCCGCCGCGGCCATCACCTCGGCGAGCAGGGTGGCCGAGGCCGGGGTCTCCTCGCTGGGCTTGACCACCACGGCGTTGCCGCAGGCCAGGGCCGGGGCGACCTTCCAGGTGAGCAGGAGCAGCGGCAGGTTCCACGGCACGATGACCGCCACCACGCCGACCGGCTTGCGGACCGCGTAGTTCAGCGCCCGGCCGCCGGTCGGGGTGACCGTGGTGAACGACTCGGTCGGCGCGGTCGCCACGATCTCGGCGAACGCCCGGAAGTTGGCCGCCCCGCGCGGGATGTCCAGCGTGCGGGCCTGGGAGATGGCCTTGCCGGTGTCGGCGACCTCGGCGGCGACCAGGTCGTCGAAGCGGCGTTCCAGCTCGTCGGCGACCCGGCGGAGCACCTCGGCGCGCTCCCGCTCGCCCATCCGGCCCCACGGGCCGCGCAGCGCCGCCCGGGCCGCGGTGACCGCGCCGTCCACGACGGACTCGCCGGCCTCCACCACCTCGAAGACCGGCTCGCCGGTCACCGGGCTGCGCTTGGTGAACCGTGGCCCGACGTCCACGAAGGACCCGCCGACGAAGTTGCGCAGCAGGCCGGGGCCGTCCGGCGCGTGCCCGGCCATCAGCCGGGGATCCCAGAGGGTCATCCTCGCCTCCCTCGGCCGAGCGCCACCGCCACCCCGGCCAGCGCCGCCACCGCACCGGCGGCCACCGCCCCCACCATCCCGTACTGGCGGCGCACCCGGCGGCGCACCTCGGCGTACGGGGTGGTGGAGAAGGAGACCAGCTCGTACTGCGAGACGTAGCGGCCGGGCAGGGCGCGCTCCAGCGCGTGCTCGATCTTCTTGCGGGTCTGGAACACCGGCGAGGCGACCTTGTCCCGCATCTCCACGAAGTTGGCCAGCGCCATCCGGGCGATCGCCTCGGCGTTGGCCTGCCGGCGGTGCTGGAACAGCGGCAGCGCCGACGCCCAGCGGTCGTCGCACTCGTCCAGGCAGCGGTCCAGCTCGACCACGTCCTCGAAGGCGCAGTTCGCGCCCTGGCCGTAGAACGGGACGATGGCGTGCGCCGCGTCGCCGAGCAGGCCCACCCGGCCGTCGAGCTGCCACGGGGTGCAGCGGACCGTGCCGAGCACCCCGACCGGGTTGTGCTGGTAGTCGTCGACCAGGTTCGGGGCGAGCGGGACCAGGTCCGGGTAGTGGGTGGCGAAGTACCGCTCGATGGCGGCCGGGCTGCCCAGCGAGGCGAAGCTCTGCGTGCCGTGGGTCGGCCAGAACAGGGTGCAGGTGAAGGAGCGGTCCGGGTTGGGCAGCGCGATCATCATCGAGGTGCCGCGCGGCCAGATGTGCAGCGCGCCCGGGTCCAGCGCGAACTCGCCGCCGATCGGCGGGATGGTGAGTTCCTTGTATCCGTAGTCGAGGAAGTCGAGGCTCTCGCTCACCGCCCCGTACGCGAGGAGTTGCCCGCGCACGGCGGAGCCGGCGCCGTCGGCGCCGAGCACCACCGACGCGGTCTCGCCGACCTTGCCCTGCGGGGTCTCGAAGGTCATCTCACCGGTGGCGGGGTCGAGCCCGACGAGCCGGTGGTCGAAGGCGATCCGCACACCCGGCAGCGCGGCGGCGGCGTCGAGCAGCGCGTTGTTCAGCGCGCCCCGGCTGATCGAGTTGATCGCCCGGTCGCCCGAGACGCTGTACGACTGGAACTGCGGCTCGCCCTCCACCGGGTGGATCATCCGGCCGCGCATCGGCAGCGCGTCGGTCATCACCTGGTGGTCCAGGCCGATGCGGCGCAGCGCGTCCAGGCCGCGCTCGGAGAGCGCCAGGTTGATCGAGCGGCCCCGCTCGACCCTCCCGGTGCGCGGGTCCGGCCGCCGCTCGTAGAGGGCGACCGGGTAGCCGCGCCGGGCCAGGAAGCAGGCCAGCAGGCAACCGGCCAGGCCGGCCCCGACGACCGCGACCTCCTCGCGTTCGACACTCACTGCGCCTCCTTCGTTCGCGACTGTGCGGCTCGCGAACCCGGCTCACTCCCCGCGCTCACCGATCCACCTCCACCGTCGCGGCCAGCGCGTCGGCGACCCGCCAGCAGTCGTGGTACGTCGAGTAGAGCGGCACGGGCGCGAACCGCACGATGTCGGGCTCCCGGGCGTCGGCGATCACGCCGTGCTCGTGCCGCAGCCGCTTGGTCAGCTCGTTGGCGCTGCCCGCGCCGATCCGCACGGAGAGCTGGCAGCCCCGGCGGGCCGGGTCGCGCGGGGTGACCACGGTCAGCGGCCGGTCGGCCGTCACCTCGTCGAGCAGCCGCTCCAGGTAGCCGGTGAGCCGGAGGCTGCGCTCGCGCAGCGCGGGCATGCCGACCGCGTCGAACAGCTCCAGCGAGGTGCGCACCGGGCCCATCGCGAAGATCGGGGGGTTGGAGATCTGCCACGCCTCGACGGTGGCGGGCGGCCGGGACACCGGGGTCATCTCGAACCGGGTGGCCGCCTCGGTGCTCCACCAGCCCTCGAAGCGCGGCAGTGCGGGGTCGCCGAGGTGGCGCTCGTGGACGAAGACGCCGCCGAGGGCGCCGGGCCCGGAGTTCAGGTA
The DNA here is from genome assembly GCF_055586885.1 of Micromonospora sp. NPDC048907. NCBI lineage: Bacteria > Bacillati > Actinomycetota > Actinomycetes > Micromonosporales > Micromonosporaceae > Micromonospora > Micromonospora sp. NPDC048907. Next base: position 147,190 of record NZ_JBVJHI010000010.1, on the reverse strand, counting down.
CTTGTAGGAGCACCAGGCGGCGAAGTCGACGTCCCAGTCGTGCAGGGCGAGGGGCACGTTGCCGGCCGCGTGCGCCAGGTCCCAGCCCACGACCGCACCGGCCGCCCGCCCGGCGGCGGTGATCGCCGGGATGTCCATCAGCTCGCCGGTCAGGTAGTTGACCCCGCCGAGCAGCAGCAGCGCCACGGTGTGCCCCTCGGCGGCCAGGAAGTCCAGGACGTCCTCGGTCCGCAGGGTGTCCTCGCCGGTACGCGGCCGGAGGCGGACGACGGCGGTGTCCGGGTCGAGGCCGTGGAACCGCGCCTGGCTGCGCACCGCGTAGCTGTCCGAGGGGAAGGCGCTGTCCTCGATGACGATCCGGGTCCGCTCCCCCGCCGGCCGGTAGAAGCTCACCATGAGCAGGTGCAGGTTGACCGTGAGGGAGTTCATCACCACGGTCTCCGCGGGGCGGGCGCCGACCAGTCGCGCGGCCGGCGCGGTCAGGAGCTCGTGGTACGGCAGCCAGGGCCGCTCCGCCTCCAGGTGCCCCTCCACGCCCAGCCGCCGCCAGGCGTCCAGGTCGGCGAGGAGCTCCTCCCGGGTGGCCCGCGGTTGCAGGCCGAGCGAGTTGCCGGCCAGGTACGCCACCTCGGGGTAGCGCCCGCCCTCGGCCGGCGGCACGAGGAAGAGGTGCCGGTGGCCGGGGTCGGCGGCGTCGAGCGCCCGCGCTTCGGCTTCGGCGCCGCCGAAGCCCGGCGCCTCGGTTTCGGTGTTCCGCACGGTTCCTCCGGTCACATCGCGGTTCGGGCCGACCACAGCTCCGGGAAGACCACCCGGGCCATGCTCCGCTGCAACCAGGCCAGCCCGGCGGAGCCGCCGCTGCCGACCTTGGCGCCCATCGAGCGCTGCACGGCCTTGACATGGTGCCAGCGCCAGTCGCCGAACCCCTCGGCCACCTCGCTCAGTGCCTCGCCGAGCAGGCGCAGGTGGTTGTCGGGGCCGCCGTCGGCGTAGATCCGCACCCAGGCCGCCTCGACGGCCGGGTGCGGCTCGTGCTCGGTCGTCACATCCCGGTCCAGCAGGTCGGCGGGCAGCTCGAAGCCGCGCCGGGCGAGCAGCGCCACCACGTCGTCCCAGAGGCTCGGCGTGGCCAGTGCGGCGGTCAGCTCGGCGTGCACCTCGGTCTGCCGGCGGAACGGGCGGATCAGCGCCGGGTCGCGCAGGCCGAGCAGGAACTCCAGCTGCCGGTACATGGCCGACTGGAAGCCGGAGCCCTCGCCGAGCCGGTCGCGGAAGCGGTTGAAGTCGGCCGGCGTCATCCAGCGCAGCCCCTGCCAGGCGGCGTTGAGCCCCTCGATGTGCAGGGCGGCGCGGCGCAGCGGGGGCAGGGCGTCCCAGATCCGGTTGGCCCGCAGCTCGCGCTGGACGTGCCGCAGCTCGTGGCAGGTCAGCTTGAAGTACAGCTCCATGATCTGGCTGACCATCAGGAAGGACATCTCGCCGGGGTCGTCGCTGAGCGGCTGCTGGAGCTGGTGCAGCGTGCTCGCGTGCACGTAGGCGTCGTAGGGCACCCGGTCGGCGAACTCCAGGGTGGGTTTGCCACCGTTGCGCGCCGCCCGGGCCGCCCGCTGCTGCGGGGTGGCCGGCCGCACCGCTGTCGTCTGTTCCACCGTCATCTCCCTCCGTACGCCGGGGTAGACGACATGATGCCGCTGGTTGATCCGCGAATGGAATGCCTGTTCGACGGCGCTACGGTGGTCTCACCTGTCGCGTCGAAGGCATCTCCGCCCCTCGACTTCACGGAAGAAAGGTCACCGCGTGGACGAGATGGACTGGGCCCTGCTCCGCGAACTCCAGGCCGACGCCCGGCTCTCCTACAGCGAGCTGTCCCGCCGGGTGCACCTGTCCCCGCCCGCCGTGGCCGAGCGGGTGCGGCGGCTGGAGGAGTCCGGGGTGATCACCGGCTACCACGCGCACGTGGACCTGACCCGGGCCGGCCGGACCGTGCTCGCGCTGATCCGGATGTCCTGCTACGGGTCCCGGTGCATCCTGAACGACCCCGCCGTGGCGGACTGGCCGGAGATCATGGAGATCCACCGGATCACCGGCGACGCGTGCAGCATGCTCAAGGTGGCCGCGGGCACGATGGGCGAGTTCGAGGGGGTCATCGACCGGCTCGCCCCGTACGGCCAGCCGTCGAGCACCATGGTGCTCTCCACCCCGCTGGACTGGCACCCGGTCACCCCGCTCCCGCCGCCCGGGGCGTCCCCTACCGGCCGGCGCCGCTGATCCGCCCCGGGTTTGCCCCCGCGTCAGGGGGAATGCAGCCCGCGCTGCCCGTCAGCAGGATTCCGGTGCGCCGCACCGGAAGGGGGGAATCATGCGAGGGCTCCTGTCACACCGCGCGCTCTGGGCCGTCCTGGGCCTTCTCGGCCTGGTCGCGGCGTTCGTCCTGAGCACCGCCGCTCCGGCCCGCGCCGGGGAGAACGTCTTCGTCGAGGTGACGCCGAACAGCGTCCAGGCCGGCTCCCGGGTGAGCATCCGGGCCAGCTGCGACGGCAACAACGACCGGCAGGCCCAGGTCACCTCGGACGCCTTCGGGCGGGTGATGCTCCGGCCGGACAACGGCTTCCTCACCGGAGCGGTCACCATTCCCGGCAACAAGGCGCCCGGTGACTACCCGGTGAACCTGGACTGCTCCAACGGGAAGACCGCCTCGACCATGCTCACCGTGCTGAACATGGCCCAGCCGAGCAAGGGTCCGGCGACCGGTGGCGGTGGCACGGCGGGCGGCCGGGGCGCCGGCTCGCTGCTGCTGGTCGGCGGCCTGGTCGCGGTGGCCGTGGTGGCCGGGGTGGGCGCCCGCCGCAAGTCCGGCAGCCGCGTCTGACGGGGGTGCGGCCATGGCCCGCTCACCGCGCCGCCACGACCGCACCGGTCCCGGGCCGGACCCGCGCCGGGCCGCCGGCGCCGCCCGCCGGGGCCCGCACCGGACCGGCTCCCGGGTCGCCGACGGGCTGCGGCTCGTGTCCCGCGCCGCACGCCGGTTCACCCGCGCCGCCGGCCACGCCTTCTCGGCCAGCGTCACCACCGCGGACCCGCAGGCCCGCCCGGTGGCGCCCGCACGGCAGGCCACGGCCGCCGGCCGCTGGCGGTACGCCGCGCAGCGCGGCCCCGGCGTCCCGGTGCTGGTGGTCGCGGCGCTGATGGCGACGATCGTGGCGATGCTCGGCGTGGAGCGGCTGACCGGTATCAGCGTGCTGCCGGAGCAGCTCACCGCGGGCCTGCGCCCGCCGCCGAAGAAGTTCCCGGTGCTGTCCGGCAGCCCGCCGACCGACCTGACGATCGGCAAGATCGACCTGCGGGCGCCGGTGCACCGGGTCGGCATCGCCCCGGACGGCAGCATCGCGGTGCCGGACGTCGGCCGGGCCGGCGAGGTCGGCTGGTACGAGCAGGGACCGACCCCCGGGCAGTACGGCCCGGCCGTCCTCGTCGGGCACGTCGACACCACCACCGGGCCGGCCGTCTTCCACGACCTCAAGGACCTGGACGACGGCGACCGGATCGAGGTGACCCGGCAGGACCACTCGGTGGCCGTCTTCGAGGTGACCTCGATCGAGCGGTACGGCAAGGAGCGGCTGCCCGTGCGCGAGGTCTACGGCGACTTCAGCCGCCCCAACCTGCGGCTGATCACCTGCGGCGGACGCTGGGTGGGCGGCGAGACCGGGTACGCGGACAACCTGGTGGTCTACGCCTCGCTGGTGAAGGCACGCTGAGGGGGCCGTTCAGGCCGCCTCGGGCTCCGGCTCGCGCAGGTCGAGCCAGTCCGCCCAGCGGGGGTCGGGCGCCCGGTGGCCGAGCACCCGCCAGGCCGTGCCCTTCGGGGCGGCCGGGAGGCTGTGCAGCCGCCACCCCAGCTCGGCCGGCGTCTTGTCGCCCTTGGTGTGGTTGCAGCGGGCGCAGGCGGCGACCACGTTCTCCCAGGCGTGCCGGCCGCCCCGGCTGCGGGGGAAGACGTGGTCGATGGTCTCCGCCGGGCCGCGGCAGTAGGCGCAGCGCCAGCCGTCCCGGGCGAAGATCGCCCGCCGGGAGAGCCCGACGTGGGTGCGGTAGGGGACCCGGACGTAGCGGGTCAACCGGACCACCGAGGGGACCGGGAGCGCGTTGCGCGCGCTGTGCAGGATGCCCTCGCCGTCGGCCACGCAGACGGCCTTGGCGGAGAGCACGAGGATCGCCGCGCGACGCACCGACACGACACACAGGGGCTCGTAGGTGGCGTTGAGAACGAGTGCACCGGAGCCCGCCGTGGGTCGTATGTCAGGCATCGCGCTCACCCTCCCGGTCCAGCCGCTCCGGCCACCATGACGCCGGGCGCGCCCCGCGGGCAGCGGGGAACGACACCGACGCCGGCCGGATCACCGACGTCCGTTGCGCCAATAGTCCCTGATCGCGCCCCGGATTGCACGCACTAATCCGGGGTACCCTCATGAAGCTTTCTCCGTCCGTGCCAGGATGACCGGTTCCGCCCCGCATGATCGGTCCGCCGCCCCGCCGGCCGCGGCCGGGGCGGGTCGCCAGCGGGCGCCCAGCGGTGTTGCGGTACGAAGGCAGGGTGAGTCTCTCCGACCTGATCGCCACCGTGTTGTCCGCCGTTTCCGACCGGCGCCCGGACTGCCAGGGCAGCAGCTCCTGCGAGTGGGTGTACAAGGTCACCAACTCCGCCTGGTTCGCCGAGAGCAGCTACTGGATCCTGCTGAAGCCGCTGCGGATCGTGCTGATCCTGCTGCTGGCCGTGGCCGCCCGGTGGGCCCTGCACCGCACCATCAACCGGCTGGTCCGGACCACCACCGAGGGCGCGGTGCCCACCATGCTCCGCCCGCTGCGTGAGCGGATCCCCAGTGCCACGCTCGAACCGGACCAGTTCGTGCCCGAGCGGCGGCGGCAGCGCGCCGAGGCGATCGGCTCGGTGCTGCGCAGCATGGTCACCGCGTTCATCTTCGGCATCGCCCTGCTCATGGTGCTCAAGGAGTTCAGCTTCGACCTGGCCCCGCTGCTGGCCAGCGCCGGCATCGCCGGCGTGGCCCTCGGCTTCGGCGCGCAGAGTCTGGTCAAGGACCTGATCGCCGGCCTGTTCATGCTCATCGAGGATCAGTACGGCGTCGGCGACACCGTCGACCTGGGCGAGGCGACCGGCGTGGTGGAGGCGGTGGGCCTGCGGGTCACCACGGTCCGCGACGGCCGCGGGGTGCTCTGGTACATCCGCAACGGCGAGATCATCCGGGTGGGCAACAAGAGCCAGGGCTGGGCCCTCGTCGTGGTCGACCTGCCGATCGGCTTCGCCGGCACCGAGGACGCCACCGCGGTGCTGCGGACGGCGGCCGCCTCGGTCGCGCTGGACCCCGAGCTGGCGCCGCAGATCGTCGAGGAGCCGGAGGTGCTCGGCGTCGAGCAGATGACGGTCGACGGCGCGGTGATCCGCACCGTGGTGAAGACCACCGCCGACGGGCAGTTCGCGGTCGGCCGCGAGTTGCGCCGCCGGCTCGCCGAGGCACTGGAGAACTCGGGCATCACGGCGCGGATCGCCGCGGCGCGGCTCTATCCCGGCCTGCCGACCCGCGCCCCGGGCGGGGGCGAGACGGGCACCGGCGGGGCCACCTGACCCGCGTCACCGGTCGGCTCGACGGGCCCGACGAAATTCCGGGGTCGCGCGCCGCGCGGCCCCTCGGGTATCGTCCGTTCGTTCAGTCGGAGATGTGACGATCAATCCGTTCACCCTAGCCAGTTGTCAGACGATCGGGCAGAATCCGGTGAACACGCTCCCCAGGGGAGCGTGCTGGTGTCCTCGCTGATCCGTAGATCTGACGACGGTTTCCAGGTCGGACCATCACGAGTGGTCGACCCGGAAACGATGGAGGCGACGGTGTCCGACGAGCGACCCGCCCCGGAGGGGCCGGCCACTTTCCGCGACGTTTTCAGCCTCGCGGAGTTCCGGGTCCTCTTCACGGCAAGCGCTCTGTCCTGGATCGGTGACTACGTCGCGAAGGCGGCGGTGACCGTCCTCGTCTACCGGCAGACCGACTCGGTGGCGCTGTCCGCCGCCGCGTTCGCGGCGAGCTACCTGCCCTGGCTGGTCGGCGGTCCGCTGCTCTCCGCGCTCGCCGAGCGCTACCGGTACCGGCAGGTCATGGTGGCCTGCGACGTGGTCCGGATGCTCCTCATGGTGCTGGTCGCCCTGCCCGGCATGCCGCCCTGGGCGGTCCTCGCCCTGATCTTCGCCGCCACGCTGGCCAACCCGCCGAGCCAGGCCGCCCGGTCCGCGCTGATGCCCCAGATCCTCGCCGGCGACCGGCTGGTGGTCGGCCTGTCGGTCTCGGTGAGCAGCGGGCAGGCCGCCCAGGTCCTCGGCTACCTGCTCGGGGCGGCGGTGGCCGCGGTCAATCCGGCCGCCGCGCTGCTGATCAACGCGGCCACCTTCGGCGTCTCCGCGGCGCTCGTCCGCTTCGGCCTGCGGGACCGGCCGCCGGCCATGACCGAGGCGCACCGCAGCCACCTGCTGCGGGAGACCGCGGAGGGCTTCCGGCTCGTCTTCGGCCGCCCGGTGCTGCGCGCCATCGCCGTGCTGGTGTTCAGCGCGATGGTCTTCTCGATCGTCCCGGAGGGGCTCGCCGCGGCGTGGGCCGCCGAGCGGGCCGGGGACGGCATGGACACCGGCACCGCCCAGGCGGTCATCATGGCTGCCAACCCGGTCGGGTACGTGCTCGGCGGGCTCGCCGTCGGGCGGTTCGTCGGCCCGGCCCGCCGGCTGACCCTGATGCGTCCGCTGGCGGTGATCGCCCCGGCAGTGCTGGTCCCGGCGCTGCTCGACCCGCCGCCGGTCGTGGTGGCGCTCCTCGCCGCCGCGTGCGGCTTCGCGGTGGCGGGGCTCATCCCGGTCGCCAACGGGCTCTTCGTCCAGGCGCTGCCGGAGGGCTACCGGGCCCGGGCCTTCGGTGTGATGGCCAGCGGCACCCAGATCATCCAGGGCGCCGCCGTGCTGGCCACCGGGGCGCTCGCCGAGCGGTTCGCGATTCCCTCGGTGGTCGGCGCGTGGAGCGCCGCCGGCGTGCTGCTGATGCTCCTCGCGGTGCTCACCTGGCCGCGCCCGGCCACCGTCGAGGCGGCCGTCGCGGCCGCCCGGGCGGAGTCCGCCGCCACGGCCGCCCGTGACGAGAGCGGCGGGCACACCCCGGGCCGGGGCGTGGCGGGCGAGCGGCCCGGCGACCGCGGCCGGCGCCGGCACGCGGTGACCTGACTCCCGCCGGGAGGTGGGCGTTGGGCCGCCCCGGGCGGCACCTGGCAGGATGGATGGCGTGACTTCCCCAGGCGAGTCGATGACCCTCTTCGAGGCGATCGGCGGCGAACCCGCCTTCCGCAAGCTGGTGGACGAGTTCTACGCCGGTGTCGCCACCGACCCGCTGCTGCGGCCCATGTACCCGGAGGAGGACCTCGGCCCCGCGGCCGACCGGCTGACCCTCTTCCTCATCCAGTACTGGGGTGGCCCACACACCTACTCGGAGCAGCGTGGCCACCCGCGGCTGCGGATGCGGCACGCATCGTTCCGGATCGGCGCGGTCGAGCGGGACGCCTGGCTGCACCACATGCGCCGGGCGGTGGACCGGCTGGACCTGCCTCCGCAGCTCGCCGCCGCGCTCTGGGACTACCTGGAGCGGGCCGCCTACTTCATGGTGAACGTGATGGAGGACCCGGCGGCCGAGGGCTGACCGGACGGCGGCGGCGGGCCGGAGCGGGCCCGGCGGCGTCTCAGAGCAGGGCGCCCTCGTCGTGCAGCCAGTCGACGAAGGTGGTGGCCACCGCGGCGCCGCAGTCGAGCATCTCGACCAGCAGCGCGTCGTGGGTGCCGGCACCGAGCGGGACCTGGAGCTCCGCGTAGATGGGCAGCTGGCCGCGTTCGGTCGGGTCGCCGATGTAGGCCTTGCAGAACCGCCGGGTGTGGTTCCACTCGTTGACCACCCGGTAGGCGCGGTCGGCCCAGTCCGGCGGGACCGTCGCGTGTGGGCGGGCCCGCATCACCAGGATCTCGTCCTCGGGGCCCTCCAGGGTGACCAGCACCGCGTGCCGCTCCCACATGGCCAGCAGGTTCCCGTCGCCGTCGGCCAGGTAGCGCACGTCGAGCAGGTCGAGCGCGTCGCAGACCCGGCGGAGGGTGACCGGGGCGACGGTTGCCGGCATGTCGGCGATCACCTGCCGCTCGGCGGCCGCCGCGTCGTCCGCCGGCTGACGGGGGGTCGGTGGCCCGACCCGGACGGTGTCATCCACTGTGATCCCGCTTCGAGTTTCCGGGTCGCCGCCGCCTCCGGCGGGACCTGGGCGCCATGACCACCACGGCATCGCTCGCGCACCTCACTCCCCAGCGGATCCAGCCGCCTACGGTGCGTTGGATCCGAGGATGGACGGTACCCGGACAGCCGGCAGGAGGCATCCCCCCAACGGCCGCCCCAAACCGGAAGAACGACCAGGGGTCATCCGTTCGGATGAACTCCGATAGGCGTCAGCGCCAGGTCCGCGACCTTCCGCGACCAGGCCGCTCCGTACGGTCCGACGAGCCCGACCCAACGGCCGGCGACCCGTACCTGAACGTCGCCGGCGCCGAGGAAGCCCATCCGGACCAGCCCCTGCACCAGCCGCTGCGGCACCTCCACCGGCGCGTCCGGCGCCTCGTCGGGGGTCACCACCACCGCGACGTGGTCCAGCAGCGCGTCCCGCAGCGCCCGCTGGCCCACCGCCCGGCCCGCCACGCCGTGGGTGGCCGCCTCGCGCAGCGTCCCCGCCGCCGCGGCGGCGATCCGCTGGACCTCGGTGGCGGGCAGCGCCTCCACCGGCCGGCTGGCCGCCGGCGGCAGCGGCCAGCGCCACCCGTCGTCCCGGCGCCGGGGCAGCGCGTCGCCACCCGCCGACAGCTCCGCCAGCAGTTCCCCCGCCGCCACCGTGACGTCGCCCGGCGCCGTGCCCGGGACGGTCCGGACCACGAGCACGTCCCACGGCAGCCGGGCCCACAGGGCGGTGCGCCCGGCACCCGGCACCGGCCGGAGCCGGACCAGGGTGCCCGGGTCCAGCCGGACCAGGCGGGCCAGGAAGGCGCCCGCGTCGGGCACCCCACCCAGCCCGTGCCCGGTGGCCGCCGTGCTCATCCGGGCAGCCCCGGCGCGTACCGGAGCAGGAAGGCCCGCTCGTCCGCGGAGATCCGGCGCGGCCGCTGCGCGGTCAGGTCGAACGGGACCAGCACCGAGCGCGCCCGGCTGGCCAGCACGTCGCGGTCGTAGAGCTCGTAGGCGATCGTGAAGGAGGCCGCCCGGATCTCCTCCACCCACAGCTCGATCCGCACCGTCGGGGCCGCCTCCGCGGTGGCCCGGCCCAGGGCGTAGTCGACCGGGCGCAGGTAGTCGACCTCGTGCCGGCGGATGACCACCCCGTCGGCGAACGAGCCCACCCCCCACGCCCGGCCGCCGGCGAACATCATCGCCACCCGCGCCTCCTCGTAGAGCGTGAGGAAGCGGGCGTTGTTGACGTGGCCGTACGCGTCCAGGTCGGACCAGCGCAGCGCGCAGTCGTAGACGAACCGGTCAGTCACGGGTGAGCTTGCGGTACGTCACCCGGTGCGGCCGGGCGGCCTCCGCGCCGAGTCGGTCGATCTTGTTCTTCTCGTAGGCCTCGAAGTTGCCCTCGAACCAGAACCACCGTGCCGGGTTCTGGTCGTCGCCCTCCCAGGCCAGGATGTGCGTAGCCACGCGGTCGAGGAACATCCGGTCGTGGGAGATGACCACGGCACAGCCGGGGAACTCCAGCAGCGCGTTCTCCAGGCTGCCGAGCGTCTCGACGTCGAGGTCGTTGGTCGGCTCGTCGAGCAGGATGACGTTGCCGCCGATCTTGAGGGTCAGCGCCAGGTTGAGCCGGTTGCGCTCGCCGCCGGAGAGCACCTTGGTCGGCTTCTGCTGGTCCGGGCCCTTGAAGCCGAACGCGGCGATGTACGCCCGGGACGGCATCTCGACCTTGCCCACGAGGAGGTGGTCCAGCCCGTCGGAGACCGTCTCCCAGACCGTCTTGTCCCCCGCCAGGCCGGCCCGGCTCTGGTCGACGTACGACAGGGAGACCGTCTCGCCGACGCGCACCGAGCCGCCGGTCGGCTCCTCCAGGCCCACGATGGTCTTGAACAGGGTGGTCTTGCCGACGCCGTTCGGGCCGATCACGCCGACGATGCCGTTACGCGGCAGCGAGAAGCTCAGGTTGTCGATCAGCACCCGGTCGCCGAACGCCTTGACGAGGTCCTTGACCTCGATCACGGTGTTGCCCAGGCGCGGGCCCGGCGGGATCTGGATCTCCTCGAAGTCCAGCTTGCGGGTCTGCTCGGCCGCGGTGGCCATCTCCTCGTAGCGGTCGAGGCGGGCCTTGGACTTGGTCTGCCGGGCCTTGGCGTTGGAGCGGACCCACTCCAGCTCCTCGTCGAGGCGCTTCTTCATCTTGGCGTCGCGCCGGCCCTCGACCGCCATCCGGGCGGCCTTCTTCTCCAGGTAGGTGGAGTAGTTGCCCTCGTACGGGTAGGTCCGGCCGCGGTCCAGCTCCAGGATCCAGTTGGCCACGTTGTCGAGGAAGTACCGGTCGTGGGTGATGGCGATCACCGTGCCGGCGTACTTGGCGAGGTGCTGCTCCAGCCACTGCACGCTCTCCGCGTCCAGGTGGTTGGTGGGCTCGTCGAGCAGCAGCAGGTCCGGCGCCTCCAGCAGCAGCTTGCACAGCGCCACCCGGCGGCGCTCACCGCCGGAGAGCTGGGTCACGTCGGCGTCCGGCGGGGGGCAGCGCAGCGCGTCCATGGCCAGTTCGAGCTTGGAGTCGACGTCCCAGGCGTCGGCGTGGTCGAGCTCCTCCTGGAGCTTGCCCATCTCCTCCATCAGCTCGTCGGAGTAGTCGGTCGCCATCTGCTCGGCGATCTTGTTGAACCGCTCCAGCTTGGCCTTGGTCTCGGCGACCGCCTCCTCGATGTTGCCGAGGACGGTCTTGGCGTCGTTGAGCGCCGGCTCCTGGGCCAGCATCCCCACGGTGTAGCCGGGCATGAGCCGGGCCTCGCCGTTGCTCGGCTGGTCCCAACCTGCCATGATCTTGAGGAGGCTGGACTTACCGGCGCCGTTCGGACCGACCACACCGATCTTGGCCCCCGGCAGGAAGTTCAGCGTCACGTTGTCGAGCACGACCTTGTCGCCGTGCGCCTTGCGCGCCTTTTCCAGGACGTAGATGAACTGGGCCACGGTGCGGGCTACCTCCGTCGGTTGCGATCGCGAGCTACGGGCGCGGGCGCGGGCTGCGAGGTCCGCCGGCCGCCGCCGGCCGGGGCCGGCCGCGCGCACGCCATCGTCAATCCTGACAGGTACGCCCCGGTCCGCCCACATCACCCCGCCCCCGAGTGCGCGGCGCGCCGCCGCTGTCGACAAGATCACGATGTGGATTCGGCGCTTCCGGGACGGGTAGGGAACTCCGGCACGGGGCAACAGAGGCCGCAGCTACGCTCAGTACGCTCAGCGCGGTGGACCCGTCAGCAACCGGAGGTGGCCGATCGTGACCGTCCGTAGCTCCTTTGTCGTTGTGGCGAACCGACTGCCGGTCGACGAGGTGAGCACACCCGAAGGGCGGCAGTGGCGTCGCAGCCCGGGCGGCCTGGTGACCGCGCTGCACCCGGTCCTCGCCGAGCACCAGGGCACCTGGGTGGGCTGGGCCGGCGGCACCGGCGCCGCCCCCGAGCCCTTCGACCTGGAGGGGATCCGGCTGCACCCGGTGCCGCTGAGCGCCGAGGAGCTGGAGCGCTACTACGAGGGGCAGTCGAACGCGACCATCTGGCCGCTCTACCACGACGCCGTCGAGACCCCCGCCTACAAGCGGCGCTGGCGCGAGGCGTACCGCCTGGTCAACGCCCGGTTCGCGGAGGCCGCGGCGGACGTGGCGGCCGAGGGCGCCACGGTCTGGGTGCAGGACTACCAGCTCCAGCTCGTGCCCGCGATGCTGCGCGAGCTGCGGCCGGATCTGCGGATCGGGTTCTTCCTGCACATCCCGTTCCCGCCGATCGAGCTGTTCATGCAGATGCCGTTCCGCACCGAGATCCTGCGCGGCCTGCTCGGCGCCGACCTGGTCGGCTTCCAGCAGCGGCTGGCGGCCCAGAACTTCGTCCGGCTGGCCCGGCACCTGCTCGGCCTCCGCTACGAGGGGCAGATGATCCAGGTCGACGGCCGGCAGGTGAAGGCCGGCGCGTTCCCCATCTCGATCGACACCCGGGAGATGGAGCGGCTGGCCGAGGACCCGGCGATCCAGGCCCGGGCCAAGCAGATCCGCGAGGAGCTGGGCAACCCCAAGACGATCATCCTGGGCGTGGACCGGCTCGACTACACCAAGGGCATCGAGCTCCGGCTGAAGGCCTTCCGCGAACTCCTCGCTGACGGAAAGTTGACAGTCCCCGACGCGGTCATGGTGCAGGTCGCCACACCGAGCCGCGAGCGCGTGGAGCACTACCAGGCACTTCGGGTGAAGGTCGAGCGCGAGGTCGGCCGGATTAATGGTGAATTCGGACGGGTCGGCGTGCCGGCGGTGCATTATCTGCATCAGTCGTACAGTCGCTCCGAACTCGCCGCGATGTACGTCGCGGCAGACGTGATGATGGTGACCCCGCTGCGAGACGGAATGAATCTGGTGGCCAAGGAGTACGTCGCATCGCGCGCCGACCAGGGCGGCGCGCTCGTGCTCAGTGAGTTCGCCGGCGCCGCCACCGAGCTGCGCCAGGCGTTCCTGTGCAACCCGCACGACCCCGACGCGGTCAAGGACGCGCTGCTGCGCGCCGTGCACGTCGAGAAACCCGAGGCCCGCCGCCGGATGCGGATAATGCAACGCCACCTGCGCAGCCACGACGTGGGCCACTGGGCCAAGTCCTTCCTGACCGAACTGGGCGTGCCCGATGCGGAGGCGGCGTGAGCTCCTCTGCCGCCACCACTCCGCCCGGCGGGGTGATGGATCCCGAGCTGCGCGCCGCGATCGGCCGCATCGCCCGGGTCCCCCAGCTCCTGGTCGCCTGCGACTACGACGGCACCCTGGCTCCGATCGTCGAGGACCCGAGCAAGGCCGTGCCGCTGCCGGAGTCGGTGGCCGCGGTCCGGGCTCTCGCGTCCCTGCCGCAGACCAGCGTCGCCGTGGTCTCCGGCCGCGCGCTGCGTGACCTGGCCACGCTCTCCCGGCTGCCCAGCGAGGTGCACCTGGTCGGCAGCCACGGCTCGGAGTTCGACATCGGCTTCGTCGAGCGGCTGACGCCGGAGCTGATCGCGGTCCGCCACCGGCTCCGCAACGAGCTGCGCGAGATCGCCGCGGCCCACCCGGGCATCCGCCTGGAGCGCAAGCCGGCAAGCGTCGCGGTGCACACCCGCGGGGTGGACCCGCAGATCGCCGCCGCGGCCATCGAGGCGGTCCGCAGCGGCCCCGCCACCTGGGCGGACGTCACCGTCACCCAGGGCAAGGAGGTCATCGAGCTGTCGGTGGTGGCGACCCACAAGGGCACCGCCGTCGACCAGCTCCGCACCCAGCTCGCGGCCAGCGCGGTGCTGTTCATCGGCGACGACGTCACCGACGAGAACGCCTTCGGCAACCTGCACGGGCCGGACGTCGGCATCAAGATCGGCCCGGGCGACACCCGGGCCGACTTCCGGGTGGCCGAGCCCATCGAGGCGGCCCGGGCGCTGGGCCTGCTGCTGGAGACCCGGCGGCACTGGCTCTTCGGCGAGCGGGCGGTGCCGATCGAGCGGCACTCGATGCTGGCCAACGGCCGCACGGTCGCGCTGGTCACCCCCGAGGCCAAGATCACCTGGCTGTGCCACCCGAAGCCGGACTCCGCGGCCATCTTCGCCGACCTGGTCGGCGGCAGCCCGGCCGGGCACTTCACGGTCGGCCCCCAGCGGGGTGGCATCCCGCTCGGCCAGCGTTACCGCAGCAACACCATGACGGTGGAGACCCGCTGGTCCGGCCTGACCGTGACCGACTGGCTGGACCTGCCGGCGAGGGAGACCACGCCCGACGACCCGGCGGTCGTCACCGGCGACTCGACGCTGGTCCGCGTGCTCAGCGGCAGCGGGCGGGCCCGGATCGAGTTCGCCCCGCGCCCCGAGTTCGGCCAGGTCGCCGTGCAGCTCCAGCCGCTGGACGACGGGCTGCTGGTGCTCGGCTCCAACGAGCCGGTGGCCCTCTACTCGCCGGGCGTCGAGTGGGAGGTCACCAACGACGCCGGCTACGAGACCGCCAAGGCCGTCGTGGACCTGTCCGCCGCCGGCGGACAGGTGGTGCTGGAGCTGCGCTTCGGCACCCAGAGCCTGGAACACCACCGGGTGCCGATCCACGAGCGGCAGGCCGCCGCCGAGCAGCCCTGGAAGGACTGGGTGGCCTCGCTGCGGCTGCCCGGCACGGCCCGGGACCTGGTGGCCCGCAGCGCGCTCACCCTGCGCGGGCTCTGCCACGAGCCGACCGGCTCGATCCTCGCCGCGGCGACCACCTCGCTCCCCGAGGAGCTGGGCGGCGTCCGCAACTGGGACTACCGCTACTGCTGGCTGCGCGACGCGGCCATGACCGCCCGCGCGCTCGTCGACCTCGGCTCCACCGAGGAGGCGGAAGGCCTGCTGCGCTGGGTCGACGGCGTCATCGACCGCACCGGCGGGCACCCGGAGCGGCTGCACCCGCTCTACACGGTCGACGGCTACGAGCTGGGGGCCGAGGCGGTCATCGACACCCTGCCCGGCTACGCCGGCTCCCGGCCGGTCCGGGTCGGCAACCTCGCCAACCACCAGCTCCAGCTCGACGTCTTCGGGCCGGTCGCGGACCTGATCGCCGCGGTGGCCGACGCCCGGGGCTCGGTCCGCGACGACGAGTGGCGGGTGCTGGAGAACATGGTCGAGGCGGTCCGCCGCCGCTGGCACGAGCCCGACCACGGCATCTGGGAGGCCCGCCTCCCGCCCCGGCACCACGTCTTCTCCAAGGTCATGCTCTGGATGACCGTCGACCGGGCGCTGCACGTGGTGCGGCAGCACGGCGGCGAGGACCGGCCGGAGTGGGTCGAGCTGCGCGACCGGATCGCCGACAACGTGCTGGAGCACGGCTGGCACCCGGAGGCCGAGGCGTACAGCGTCGCCTACGGGTACGAGGAGATGGACGCCTCGTCGCTCTGGATCGGCATCTCGGGGCTGCTCGCCGGGGACGACCCGCGCTTCCTGTCCACGGTGCTGAAGATCGAGGCGGAGCTGCGCAGCGGACCGGTCGTCTACCGCTACCACTGGGACGACGGCCTGCCCGGCCGGGAGGGCGGCTTCCACATCTGCACGGCGTGGCTGATCGAGGCGTACCTGCGCACCGGCCGGCGCAGCGACGCGGAGGAGCTGTTCGCCCAGATGGTCGACACGGCCGGGCCGACCGGTCTGCTCCCCGAGCAGTACGACCCGCTGGCCGAGCGCGGGCTGGGCAACCACCCGCAGGCCTACAGCCACCTCGGGCTGATCCGCTGCGCCCTGATGCTGGACAACATGCTCAAGCAGTGACCTGACCGGCCACGGCGGCGGCCCGGGACCGGTTGGTCCCGGGCCGCTCGCGTGCTCAGGCGTCGAGGGCGCCGACGACGTCGCCGACCACGACGACGGCGGGTGGGCGCAGGCCGGCGGACGCCACGTCGGCGGCCACCGCGCCGAGGGTCGAGCGGAGGGCCCGCTGCCCGCCGGTGGTGCCCTCCTGGATCACCGCGGCCGGGGTGTCCGCCGGCCGGCCGTGCGCCACGAGGGCGGCGCTGATCGCCGCGAGGTTCTTCAGGCCCATGAGGATCACCAGGGTGCCGCGCAGGCCGGCGAGGGACTCCCACCGGACCAGGGAGTCGGGCGAGTCCGGCGCGACGTGCCCGGAGACCACGGTGAACTCGTGCGCCACGGCGCGGTGGGTGACCGGCACCCCGGCCGCCGCGGGCACCGAGATCGCGCTGGTCACCCCGGGCACCACGGTCACCGGCACGCCCGCCTCGGCGCAGGCCAGCAGTTCCTCGCCGCCCCGGCCGAAGACGTACGGGTCGCCACCCTTGAGCCGGACCACGACCTTCCCGGCCCGGGCGCGGTCCACCAGGATTCGGTTGATCTCCTCCTGGGCCCGCGCGGGCCCGTACGGGATCTTGGAGGCGTCGACCAGCTCGACGTCCGCCCGCAGCTCGTCGAGGAGCAGCCCGGGGACGAGCCGGTCGGCGACCACCACGTCCGCCTCGGTCAGCAGCCGCCAGCCCTTCACGGTGATCAGCTCGGGGTCGCCGGGGCCCGCCCCGACGAGCGCCACCCGCCCGCCGGCCGCGGCGGCGGGCACCTCCGCGGGCGCCAGCAGCGGGTCCGTCCGCGCACCCAGCAGCGCGCGGATCGCGTCCCGGACGTTCATGGCGCGGCGGGGGTCGCCGCCGCCGAGCACGGCCACGGTGACCGGGCCGTGCCGGGTCACCGCCGGGGTCCACGCGGTGGCGGCGGTCCGGTCGTCGGCGCGGACGCAGAAGATGCGCCGTTCGGCGGCGGCGGCGCTGACCGAGGCCGCGGCGATCCGGTCGTCCACCGCCACCTGGACCAGCCAGGCGCCGTCCAGGTCGGCCGGGGCGAACCGGCGCGGCTCCCAGTGCAGCCGGCCGGCGTCCACGTGCGCCCGCAGCGCCGGGGTCAGCTCCGGCGCCACCAGCAGGACGTCCGCCCCGGCGTCGAGCAGCGCGGGCACCCGCCGGGTGGCCACCGCTCCCCCGCCGACCACGACCACCCGCCGGCCGGCCAGCCGCAACCCGAGGGGGTACGGGTTGCCGCTCACGTCGTCGCCGTCCCGCTGCGACGGAACACGCTGAACCGGAGGTTGCGCCCGCTCACTTCTCGGCCACCCCCGCCGAGTCGAAGGTGGCGACCTCGTGCAGCACCCGGACCGCGCCCGTGACGACCGGGAGCGCGAGCAGCGCGCCCGTGCCCTCGCCGAGCCGCAGCCCGAGGTCGATCAGCGGGTCCAGCCCGAGGTGCCGCAGCGCGGCCGTGGCGCCCGGCTCGGCCGAGCGGTGCCCGGCGACCATCGCGCCGACCGCGTCCGGCGCGAACGCGGCGGCCGCCAGCGCGGCGCTGACCGCGATGACGCCGTCCAGCAGCACCGGGACGCGGCGCGCGGCGGCGCCGAGGATGAGCCCGGCGAGCGCGGCGTGCTCCAGGCCGCCGACCGCGGCCAGCACCCCGAGCGGGTCGGCCGGGTCGGGCGCGTGCCGGTCCAGCGCCGCCCGCACCACGCCGACCTTGCGGGCGTACGTCTCGTCGTCCACCCCGGTGCCCCGCCCGGTCGCCGCCGCCGGGTCGGCCCCGGTGAACGCGGCGATCAGCGCGGCGGCCGGGGTGGTGTTGCCGATGCCCATGTCCCCGGTGAGCAGGATGCCCGCCCCGGCGTCGACCAGTTCCCCGGCCACCCGGATGCCCACCTCCACGGCCGCGCGGGCCTCGTCGCGGGTGAGCGCGGCGGTGACCGTCAGGTCCCGGGTGCCGGGCCGCACGTTCGCGGCGACCAGGCGGGGGCCGGCCGGGTCGGGGGCGGGGTCGGCCGGGAGCGGGGTGGCCACACCGACGTCCACCACGGTGACCGAGGCGCCGGCCTGGCGGGCGAACGCGTTGACCACCGCGCCGCCGGCCAGGAAGTTGCCGATCATCTGGGCGGTGACCTCCTGCGGCCACGGGGTGACGCCCTGGGCGTGCACGCCGTGGTCGCCCGCGAAGATCGCCACCGCGGCGGGCTCGGGCAGCGGCGGCGGGCAGGTCCCGGCGAGGCCGGCGAGGCGTACGGAGAGCGGCTCCAGGGCGCCGAGCGAGCCGGCGGGCTTGGTCAGCCGGCCGTGGAGTTCGCGGGCCGCCGCCATGGCGGCCTCGTCGAGCGGCCGGATCGCCGCGACGGTGGACTCCAACATCATGCCTCCAGGATCTCCGCCAGCACGTCCGTGAAGGCGTCGGTCGTTGCCGGATCGCGCACCGCGATCCGCAGCCAGTCCGGGCCCAGCCCGGGGAAGGTGTCGCCGCGGCGGACCGCCCAGCCGCGCTCCCGCAGCCGCTCGCGCACGCCGGCGGCGCCGGCCAGGTGGACCAGGACGAAGGCGCTGGCGGGGCGGCCCACGACGCGTACCCCGGGCAGGCCGGACAGGCGGGCCACCAGGTGGTCGCGGTCGGCGGCGAGCCCGGCGGCGATGGCGCGCTCGGCCGCGGCGGCGGCCGGGGACGCGCAGGCCGTGGCGGCGGCGAGCGCCGGGGTGGAGACCGCCCAGAGCGGCTGGGCGGCGGCGAGCCGGGCGAGCAGCGCGGCGTCGCCGAGCAGGTAGCCGATCCGCAGCCCGGCCAGTCCCCAGGTCTTGGTGAGGCTGCGGACCACGACGAGACCGGGCAGGTCGCGGCGGCCGGCGAGGGACTCGGGCTCGCCGTCCACGCCGGGGGCCGCCGTGGTGTCGGCGAACGCCTCGTCGACCACGAGCACCCGGCCGGGGCGGGCCAGCGCGGCGAGCGCCCCGGCGGGGTGCAGCACGGAGGTGGGGTTGGTGGGGTTGCCGAGCAGCACCAGGTCGGCGTCGGCGGGCACCCGGGCCGGGTCGAGCCGGAAGTCGTCGGCCGGGTCGAGCAGCACCCGCTCGACGGTGTGGCCGGCGGCCCGCAGGGCGGCCTCCGGCTCGGTGAACTGCGGGTGGACCACCACCGGCCGCCGGGCCTCGCGCAGTGCCCGGGCGATCAGCACGAAGCCCTCGGCGGCGCCGGCGGTGAGGAGTACCTCCTCCGGGGGACGCCCGTGCCGGGCGGCGACGGCGGCCCGGGCCGGGCCGGGATCCGGGTACGCGGCGAGCGCGCCCATGGCGGCGACCAGCGGGTCGGCCAGCCAGTCCGGCATCGGGGCGCGGCGGACGTTGACCGCCAGGTCGACCAGACCGGGAGTGGCCTCGGCGTCCCCGTGGTGGCCGAGGTCGGGCTCGGCCGCCGCGGCGGCGGTCCCGATCAGCTGAGCACGCATGTCCGCGATCCTGCCGGGAAGCCGCCGCCCGGGACAGCGCATCCCGGCGTGGGCCGCGTCACCACCGCTGAACCACTCGCCCGTTTATGAATTCTTCTCATTTCCGAATCGGAAATGTCATAGCTTGACCACGTGAGCAACCGACCCCTTGCCTCCGCTGGTCGTGCCGTGCCCCTCCTCCGCGCCGGACTCATCGCCGGCATCGTGGTCGCCGCCGCGGCCTATCCGCTGGCCGCCGTCACCGGCATCGGGGCCAAGGCCACCGCACACGCAGTGGAGCAGAAGACCAACATCCTGAAGACCGCGCTGCCCGCCGAGACCTCGTACCTGTACGCGCCGGACGGCAAGACCGTGCTGACGATGTTCTACGAGGAGTACCGGCAGTACACCAAGATCGACGACATGTCGCCGAACATCCAGCAGGCGATCGTCGCCGCCGAGGACAACCGCTTCTACCAGCACCACGGCGTCGACCCGAAGGGCGTGGCCCGCGCCTTCGTGTCCAACGCCCGGTCCGGCGGCGTCTCCCAGGGCGCCTCGACGATCACCATGCAGTACGTCCGGATGGCCCTGCGGGACAGCGCGAAGACCCCGAAGGAGGTCCAGGAGGCCACCCAGCAGACCAGCCTGCGCAAGGTCAAGGAGATGCGCATGGCGCTGGACATCGAGAAGCACGTCAGCAAGGAACAGATCCTCGAGCGCTACCTGAACTCGGCCTACTTCGGCCACCGGGCGTACGGGATCTACGCGGCCTCGCAGATCTTCTTCTCCAAGACACCGGCCACCCTCACCCCGGTCGAGGCGGCCACCCTGGCCGGCCTGGTCAAGTCCCCGTCGGAGTACGACCCGATCACCTCCGACCAGAAGGACGCCACCGGGCGGCGCAACTACGTGCTCGACAACATGACCCGCCTCGGCTACCTCTCGCCGGACGCCGCGGCGGCGGCCAAGGCCGAGCCGATCAAGCTGAAGCTCACCGACCCGCCGAACGACTGCGCCTCGATCAACAACCAGTACCGCACCTGGGGCTTCGCCTGCGACTACCTGAAGAACTGGTGGAGCGCGCAGCCCGCGTTCGGGGAGAACCGGCTGGAACGGATGGACAAGCTGCGCCGCGGCGGCTACCGGATCGTGCTGAGCATCGACCCGAAGATCCAGGCGGCGGCCGAGAAGAACGTCGGCGCCAAGGACAACACCGGCAGTCCGTTCGCCAACGGGGTCGTCGTCGCCGAACCCGGCACCGGGCGGATCAAGGCGATGGCGGTGAACCGGAACTACTCCCTGGACCTGAGCGAGAACGGGCCCAGCTCCAATCCGGAGGCCGGCCCGAAGGTGAAGGCGAACTACCCGAACACGGTGGCGCCGCTGCTCGGCGGCGGCACGCTCCCCGGCTACCAGGCCGGATCGACGTTCAAGATGTTCCCGATGCTCGCCGCCCTCGACTCGGGGATGAAGCTCTCGACCTCGTTCAACGCCCCGTACCGGTACAAGTCGTCGGTGTACGACGGCTGGGCCCCGTCGAACGCCAGCGGCGCGATGACCGGCCAGCAGACCATGTGGTCCGGCTTCGGGAAGTCGGTGAACACGTACTTCGTGTGGCTGGAGGAGCAGGTCGGCGCGGACCGGGCGGTCCGGCTGGCCGAACAGCTCGGGCTGCGCTGGCGCACCGACGTGGACCGCGACCAGGCGTCCCCGACCAAGGTGAAGAAGTGGGGAGCGTTCACCCTGGGCGTCTCCGACGCCACCCCGCTGGAGATGGCCAACGCGTACGCGGCCGTCGCCGCCGACGGACGCTACTGCGAGGCGATCCCGGTCAACTCGATCATGAACCGGGACGGCACGCCGGCCGCGTACCGGACGCCGGGCGGGGTGCAGCGGGAGATCGCCAAGCCGCGCTGCCGGCAGGTGGTCAGCGCCGACGCGGCCCGGGCGGCCACCGACGCGGCCCGCTGCCCGACCGGTGACACCCCGGCCAAGGGGGGCTGCGGCGGCTGGTCGACCGCGGACAGCGTGCGGGGCACGGTCGGCCGACCGGTCGCCGGCAAGACGGGTACCACGGACAGCACCCGGTCGGCCTGGTTCGTCGGCTACACGCCGGAACTGGCGGCGGCGAGCTTCATCGCCGACCCGGACAACCCGTTCAACGCGGTGGGCGACGGCCAGTCGATGATCCCGGTGAACGCGGTGGCCATGACCCTCCGCGACGCCCTGAAGGGCCAACCCACCCGCCAGTTCACCCCACCCAGCGACCAGATCGTGGGCTGACCGCACCACCCCGAACCGCCCGGGGGTGCGCCCGGGTTAGTCGATCAAGAGGTTTGCGTCAGGAACCAGCCGGTTCCGCGCGCGAACCTCTTGATCGACTTCCGGTGGCCGGGGATCAGCGGAGGTCGGCGCTCACGAAGGACCAGAGTTCCAGGTCCACGCGGGCGCCGTGCACGAAGCCGGCGTTGCGGAGCAGGCCCTCGTAGCTGAAGCCGGCCTTCTCCGCCACCCGGCGGGAGGCGACGTTGCCGGGCGCCACCCGCAGCTCGACCCGCTGGAAGCCGTGCTCCAGGATCAGCGCGATGGCGACCGCGTCGACCGCCTCGGCGGCCAGGCCGTAGCCGCGGGCGTGCGGGGCGATCGCGTAGGACACCTCGGTCAGCCGGGCGCCCCAGTCGGTGCGGCGGGTCCACAGACACCCGACCACCCGCCGGTCCTCGCGGCGGACCACCGCCCAGTGGTCGCCGTCGCCGCTGTCCCGGCGCTGCCGGGCCAGCTCCGTGCACCAGGCCCGCCCGTCGATCTGCCCCGAGGAGTCGGCCAGCGGCAGCCAGCGCTGGGTCTGCCGGTCCGCGAACACCTCGTCGACCGCCTCGGCGTCCGCCGCGGCGAGCTGGCGCACCTCGGTGCGCGGGGTGGAGACGGTCAGCGCCGGGAACCGGCGCACCGCCACCTGCCCGATCACGCCGGGGCCTCCGCGGGGGCCACGGCCGCCGCGACCAGCCGGGCCGCCATCCCCGGGTACGCGGCCCAGTGCGGCACGAGCTGCGACGCGTGCACGCCCCGCCACACGAACCCCTCCGGGGCCCCACCCTCCCAGCGCCAGGCCGCCCGCTCCCCGGCCCGCGGGGTGAGCACCGCGGCGTGCTGCTTGTGCCCCACCACCGTGGCGCCGGCCCGGGCCACCACGCTGTCGACGGCCGCGGTCGCCTCCCGGTAGCCGACGACCAGGCCGTCCCGGCTGGCGCCGACCGCGTCGAGCACCCCGCACATGGGCAGGCCGTCCAGCTCCCGGGCCAGCCACAGCAGGCCGGCACCCTCGGCGACCACGGGACGCCCCGTGCGGGCCAGCTCGGCCACCGCGATGCAGAGCCGGCGGTTGGCGGAGAGCTGCTCCGCGTACGTCTCCGGGAGCCCGCCGCCGACGACAAGCGCGCGGGTGCCGGCGGGCAGCGACCCGTCGCGCAGCGGGTCGACGGTGACCACCTCGGCGCCGGCCGCGCGCAGCAGCTCGGCGGTCTCCGGGTGGCTGTAGCTGCCACCCGGGCCGCCGGCCAGGGCGACCACCGGCCGTTCCCCGGCGGCGGGCGGGTCGGCCGGCTCCGGCGACCACGGCGCGGCGGTCAGCTCCGGGGCGGACCGGGCCAGCGCCAGCAGCCGGTCGAGGTCGATCGTGGCGGCGGCCGCCTCGCCGAGGCGGCGCACCGCCCGCTGGGCCTCGGCGTCGCGCTGGACCACCGGCACCAGGCCGTGCCGGCGGGCGGGCAGCACCGGAGGCAGCTCGTGGCGGCGCAGCGCGCCGTAGACCGGCACCCCCACGTCGTCGAGCGCCTCCCGCAGCATCGCCTCGTGCCGGGGCGACGCCACCCGGTTGAGGATCACGCC
Organism: Micromonospora sp. NPDC048907; assembly: GCF_055586885.1. Taxonomy (NCBI): domain Bacteria; kingdom Bacillati; phylum Actinomycetota; class Actinomycetes; order Micromonosporales; family Micromonosporaceae; genus Micromonospora; species Micromonospora sp. NPDC048907. The sequence continues at coordinate 124,255 of NZ_JBVJHI010000010.1, read as the reverse complement.
GCCCAGCCAGAGCTGCTCGTCGTAGGCCCGGAAGCCGTGCACCAGGGCGGCCACCGACTGACCCATCGCGGCCACGTCGACCACCAGCACCACCGGGCTGCGCAGCGCGGTCGCGACGGCCGCCGTGGACTCGGTCTCCGGCCGGCCGGCGATCGAGTCGTAGAGCCCCATGGTGCCCTGGACCAGCGCGAACCCCGCGCCGGCGGCGCCGTGGGCGAAGAGGGGGGCGACCCGCTCCGGGCCGACCAGCCGCGGGTCGAGGTTGCGCCCCGGGCGCCCGGCGGCCAACCCCAGGTAGGCCGCGTCGACCTGGTCCGGCCCGATCTTGAACCCGGCCACGTCCAGCCCGCGGTCGGCGAGGGCCGCGAGCAGGCCCAGCGAGAGGGCACCGGTGCCGTGCCCCGAGGAGGGCGCGCTCAGCACGACGCGCGGCACGACGGTCATCATCGACTCCTGCTCTGGGGTGGTTTCCGCCCGCGTGACCATACCCGCCCGGACCGACGCACGGCGGCCGGCGACCGGCCCGATCCGGCCCGGCGCGGGCCAGTGGCGCCGCTCATACGGGTAGCCTTGGCCAACGTGTACCGGTTTCTGCTGACCCCACGCTGGCTCGGCTATCTCGCGCTGACCCTGGTCGCTGCCGCGGTGATGGTCTTCCTCGGCAACTGGCAGCTGGACCGCTACCGGGGCCGGACGGCCATCAACGAGCGGATCGACGCCGGCGCCACCATGACCCCCGCGCCGCTGCGCGAGGCCCTGCCGGCGCCCACCGGCGGCCCGGGCACCACCGGCCCGGCCCCGGCCGACCGGCTCACCTGGACCAGGGTCACCGCCACCGGCCGGTACGACAGCGCCAACGTCGTCCTGGTCCGCGGCCGCACCGTCGACAACAAGGTCGGTTTCGAGGTGCTCACCCCGCTGGTCCTCGACGACGGCAGCGCCGTGCTGGTCGACCGCGGCTGGGTCCCGCCCGTCCCCGGCGGGAACGCCACCGCCCAGCCGCCGGTGCCGGCCGCGCCGGCCGGCGCGGTGACGGTCACCGGCCGGCTGGTGTCCAGCGAGAGCGGCGGCGGCGCGGTCGACCGGCGCGACGGCAAGCTGGAGACCCGGCGGATCAGCATCCCCCGCCTGGCGAAGCAGCTGCCCTACCCGGTGTCCGGCGGCTACGTGCTGCTCGACCAGCAGACCCCGGCCGCCGACCCCACGTTCCAGGCGGTGCCGATCGGGCACACCAACAACTGGCAGAACTTCGGCTACGTGCTGCAGTGGTGGCTCTTCGCCGGCATGAGCCTGGTGGGTTACGGCTGGGTCGCCCGGCGGGAGGCGCGCCGGCTGGCCGGCCTCGACGGGCCGCGCGAGCCGGTGGACCGGGCCGCCGAGCCGGCCGCCACCTGATCCCCGCTCGGCGGCGGACCAGGCCCTCGGGTCAGCCGGTGACCCGACCGGCGTGGATGGCCCGGACCGCGTCGATGGTGTCCGCCTCGGCGGCGCTCTTGTCGTCCCGGTAGCGGAGCACCCGGGCGAAGCGCAGCGCCATCCCGCCCGGGTAGCGGCTGCTGGTCTGCACCCCGTCGAAGGCGATCTCGACCACCTGCTCCGGCCGGACCCGGACCACCCAGTCGCCCTTCTCCACGGCCAGCGCGAGGAACCGCTCGGTCTGCCAGCGCAGCAGCTCGTCGGTGAGCCCCTTGAACGTCTTGCCGAGCATGACGAAGTCGCCGGTGCGCGGATCGCGGGCGCCCAGGTGCAGGTTGGAGAGCCAGCCCTGCCGCCGGCCGCTGCCCCACTCGACCGCCAGCACCACCAGGTCGAGGGTGTGCCGCGGCTTCACCTTGACCCAGGCCGCGCCCCGCCGGCCGGCGTCGTAGGGGGCGGCCGGGTCCTTGACCACCACCCCCTCCTGGCCGGCGTCGACCGCCGCCGCGAAGGCGGCGCCGGCCTGCTCGGCGTCGTCCACCTCCACCCGGCCGACCAGCAGCGCCGGGTCGACCGCGCCGGCCAGCGCGGCCCACCGCTCCCGGCCGGGCAGGTCGATGAGGTCCGTGCCGTCGAGGTGCAGCAGGTCGAAGAAGTACGGCGTCAGCACCGTCTCGCCGGTGCGCTCGGCCGCGGCGAGCACGGCGGGTGCCACCGGAGTGCCGCCGGTGGTGCTCGGGGTGATGCGCCGGGCGGCCCGGCTGGAGGTCTCCTGGAAGGGCAGCGGGCGCCCCTCGGCGTCCAGCCCGATCGCCTCGCCGTCGAGCACCAGCTCGCGGGCGGGCAGCGCGCGGACCGCGGCCACGACCCCGGGCAGCCGGCCGGTGATGTCGTCGAGGCTCCGGGTGAACACCGCGATGTCCGGACCGGACCGGTGCACCTGGATGCGGATGCCGTCGAGCTTGACGTCGACCACCGCCGGGGTGCCGGTGGCGGTGAGCGCCTCGTCGACCGAGGGCGCGCTCTGCGCCAGCATGGGGGCGAGCGGGCGGCCCACCTGGAGCCCGAACCCGGCCAGCGCGGCCGCCCCGCCGGAGAGCGCCGCGACCGCCACCGCCCGCAGGTCACCGGCGAGCAGCAGGGCTCGCCGCACGGCGGCGACCGGCACGTCCGCGGCCCGGGCCACCGCCTCGGTGAGCAGGCCGGCCTGGGCGCCCTGGCGCAGCTCGCCGCGGAACAGGCCGGCCAGCAGCCGCTGCTCGTCGGCGGTGGCCGCGGCGAAGAGCCGGCCGAGCAGCTCGCGCCGCCGGGCCTGCGAGCCCGCGCCGCCGACGGCCGCGATCTCCTCGATCGCCGCGTCGACGCCGCCCACGGTCAGGCTCGGCTCGGCCGCCGGCGGGGGCAGGTCACGCAGGCTCGCCCAACCCACCCCGGTCTGCCGCTGCCGCAGCTCGCCGGCCAGGTAGCCGGCGCCCGCCGGCACCTCGTCGGGATCGAGCGACCGCAGCGCGGCGGCCAGCAGCTCCACCTTGGCCCGTCGGCCGCTGGTGGCGCCCACGGCCGCCGACGTGGCCGCCAGCTCAAGGAAGCGCACGTCCCTCATCCTGCCAGCCACCCCCGACAGCCGGGCGCTTCCCGGCCGTGGGGGGTTGGCGTCCCCCAGGAACGTCAACTCCCCACGAGCGGGCAGGCGGCGGCCGGCTCAGGCCGAGACGGGCTCCTCGATGCGGAGGCCGCGGGCGCGCACCTCGTCGGCGACCCGGGTGAGCAGCGTGTCGAGCGCGACCAGGACGGCCGAGAGCTCGCCGAGCTGGTCCTTGAGCGCGTCCTCGGGCCACGCGGAGACATCGACGTCCCCCAGAGCACTGACGGCGGCCTGGAGCCGCGACATCTCGTCATTCGTACGCATGTTCGAGAGGCTATAACACCCCGCCGCCCGACACACCGCAAACTCCGACATCGACCCCGAAGTTACGGTTTCGACGCCTCAGGAGCGGTTCGCGGCCGCCTCGGCGACCTTCGCGAGCAGCAGCGCCTCGGCCACGCAGACCCGGGCGAACTCGCCCAGGTGCAGGCTCTCGTTCGGCCCGTGCGCCCGGGCGTGCGGGTCCTCCACACCGGTCACCAGGATCGCCGCGCCGGGGAACATCTCCTGGAAGGTGGCGATGAAGGGGATCGACCCGCCCACGCCGATGTCGACCGGGTCGGTGCCGTCCCAGGCGCCCCGGAACGCCGCGCGCGCCGCCTCGAACATCGGCCCGGTGGCGTCGATGACACAGGGCGCGCCGTCGTGCTCGAAGGTCACCGTCACCCGGGCGCCCCACGGCGCGTGCTTCTCCAGGTGCGCGGTCAGCGCCGCGTACGCCTGCTTCGGGTCGTCGCCCGGCGCCAGCCGCACGCTCAGCTTGGCCTTGGCGGCCGGGACCAGCGCGTTCGGCGCCTCCCCGGTGGCCGGGGCGTCGACACCGAGGATGGCCAGGGCGGGCTTGGTCCAGAGCCGGTCGGTGATCCGGCCGCTGCCGAAGAGCTGCGCGCCCTCGATCAGCCCGGCCTCCGCGCGGAACCGGTCCTCCGGGTAGTCGACGGTGGCGCCCTCCCGGCCCACCAGCCCCTCGACGGTCACGTTCCCGGCGTCGTCGTGCAGCGTGCCGAGCAGCTTCACCAGGGCGGTGAGCGCGTCCGGCACGGCGCCGCCGAACATGCCGCTGTGCACCGCGTGGTCGAGGGTGCGCACCTCGACGAAGCAGTTGACGATGCCGCGCAGCGAGGTGGTCAGCGCGGGCACCCCGATGTCCCAGTTGCCGGAGTCGGCGATCACGATGACGTCCGAGGCCAGCTCGTCGCGGTGCTCGGCCAGCAGCCGCTCCAGCGAGTCCGAGCCGTACTCCTCCTCGCCCTCGATGAAGAGGACCACGCCGACCGGAAGCCGGTCGCCGAACGCGCGCAGCGCCGCGACGTGCGCCATGATGCCGGCCTTGTCGTCGGCGGCGCCGCGGCCGTAGAGGCGGCCGTCCCGCTCCACCGGCTCGAACGGGTCGGACTCCCAGAGCGAGAGGTCACCGACCGGCTGGACGTCGTGGTGGGCGTACAGGAGGACGGTGGGCGCGCCGGGCGGGGCCGGCTTCGTCCCGATCACCGCCGGCTGGCCGCCGGAACGCACGATCTTCGTGTCGAGGCCGCAGCCGCGCAGCAGCTCCGCCACCGCCTCGGCGGAACGCTCCACGTGCGAGTGGTCGAAGCCCGCGAAGGCGATGCCCGGGATGCGGACGAGTCGCTCGAGGTCGGCACGGACGCCGGGCAGTTCCCGCTCGACGGCGGCCCGCACCTCGGACTCGGAGAGGATCGGAGTGGTCATGACCGGAATCGTATGCCGGCCTTACCGGACCCCGCCGTCCGAGCCCGTCCCCGCGGGCCGGCGGACGTAGTAGCGGTCCGCGTCGTGCGGCAGGTCGGGGGCGCCGTCGACCACCAGGTCCACCGCGGCCTCCGTGCCGTCCGCGGCGAAGTGCGCCCGCTCCCCGGCGTGCCAGCGGCGCAGCTCGGGCAGGATCTCCGCGCCGTCGCGGGCGAGCGCCCGGGACAGCCGCAACCCGGCCGGCGCGGTGACGAGGACCGACAGGGTCAGCTCCGGCCGGATCGCCGCCCGCGCGGCGCTCACCCCCTCGACGATCAGCACCGGCCCGGCCGGCACCGGCACCGGCCGGTCCAGGAAGCACCGGCGCACCCAGCTGTACCGGCGGTAGGCCCCCGGCCGGCCGGCCCGGACCGGACCGAGCACCCACTGCTCCAGCCGGGGCCAGAAGGTGAGCTGGTCGTCCCAGCCGTCGAGCAGGTCGTCGGTGCGGACCACCGGCGGCCGGGCGCCGCCGGGCAGCGCCGCGACGGCGTCCGCGAGGCGCGTCGCGAACACGCTCTTGCCCGCGCCGCTCGGCCCGTCGACCGCCACCAGGCGGGTACGCCCCAACCGCGCCGGCCCGGCCAGCACCCGGCGGGCCAACCCGGCGTACGCCTCGACCACCGCCACCGTCACCCGGCCGACGTTAGCCGTCCCCCGTCCGCTGGATCCTGCGGCACCAGCAGGCCGTTCACCGGGCGGGCCCGCTCCGCCGTGGGCATCATCGGGAGGTGCTCCATGACGTGATGAGTCCGGGCGTCGACGCCCTCCTCGAACAGGCCCGCGCCGGCCTCCACCGACTCACCCCGCACGACACCGTCGAGGCGGTCCGCGCCGGGGCGCTGCTGGTCGACACGCGCAGCGAGGCGCAGCGCCGCGAGCAGGGCGAGCTGCCCGGGGCGATCGTCATCGACCGGACCGTGCTGGAGTGGCGGCTGGATCCGGCCAGCGCCTGGCGCATCCCCGAGTCGACCAGCTACGACCGGCAGATCGTGGTGGTGTGCCGGCAGGGCTACAGCTCCAGCCTGGCGGCCGCCGGCCTCCAGGCGCTCGGCCTGCGCCATGCCACCGACATGATCGGCGGCGTGCAGGGCTGGCAGGAGGCGGGCCTGCCGATGTCCGACCGCCCCGCCGACGTCCGCTACTGACCGGCGATCGGCGCGCACAGGCGGTCGGCGCGCACAGGCGGTCGGCGCGCACCGGCGCTCAGGCGGTCGGCGCGCACCGGCGCTCAGGCGGTCGGCGCGCACCGGCCCTCAGGCGGTCGGCGCGCCGGGTGGGATGAACGGCAGATCCGCGGGCGGGCCGGACTCGATGAGCCGCCACAGCGCGTCGGTGTCGAGGTGCTCCTCGACCAGGTCGCCGAGCAGGTCCAGGGTCCGCTCCCGGGCGGCCGCGAACGAGGTGTCCGGTGCGACCTTGAACCCGGTCCGCCCGGCCAGCGCGGCGACCTCGGTGAGGAAGCGGCGCCGGAAGGCGTCGGACTCGAAGGCGCCGTGCCAGTGGGTGCCGTGGACCGGACCCAGCCGGGCTCCCTCGCCGGCGCCGTCGGCGTAGCGGAGCAGCGGCGGCAGGCCCGGGTCGGCGGCCGAGACCTGGCCGTGGTGGATCTCGTAGCCGTGGACCGGCACGTCCCCGGCGGCGGTGCCGGCGGCACGCCGGACCGTCTTGCGCGGATCGAAGGTGATCTCGACGGGGAGCAGCCCCAGGCCGGGCACGCTGCCCTGGCGGCTCTCCACCGGGTCGTGGATGGCCCGGGACAGCATCTGGAAGCCGCCGCAGATGCCGAGCAGCGGCCGCCCCGCGGCGGCGTGCGCCAGGACGGCGTCGGCCAGGCCGGTCTCCCGCAGCCAGGCCAGGTCGGCCACTGTCGACTTGGAGCCGGGCAGCACCACCAGGTCGGCGGCGGCCAGCTCGGCCGGCTCGATGGTGAGCCGCACCCGGACGCCCGGCTCGGTGGCCAGCGCCTCGACGTCGGTGGCGTTGCTGATCCGGGGCAGCCGGACCACCGCCACGTCGAGCCAATCGGTGCCCCTTGGCGCCGCCGGCCGGCCGAGCACCCGCCCGTACGCGAGCGAGTCCTCCGCGTCGAGCCAGAGGTCGAGCGCCCAGGGCAGCACGCCGAGGGTGGGGCGGCCGGTGACCCGGTGCAGCATGTCCAGCCCCGGCCGGAGCAGCCCGAGATCGCCCCGGAACTTGTTGATCACGAAGCCGGCCACGAGGGCCTGGTCGGCCGGGTCGAGCAGCGCGACCGTGCCGAACATCGAGGCGAACACCCCGCCCCGGTCGATGTCGCCGACCACGACGGCCGGCAGGCCGGCGTGCCGGGCCAGCCCCATGTTCACGTAGTCGCCGGCCCGCAGGTTGATCTCGGCCGGGCTGCCCGCGCCCTCGCAGATCACCACGTCGTACTCGGCCCGCAGCCCGGCGAGGGCCGCGTAGGCCGTCTCGGCGAGCCGGGGACGCAGCTCCCGGTAGTTGCCGGCGGTGACCGTGTCGACCGCCTCGCCGAGCAGCACCACCTGGCTGGCGTGGTCGCTGCCCGGCTTCAGCAGCACCGGGTTGAAGCGCAGGTCCGGCGCGAGCCCGCAGGCGGCGGCCTGCATGGCCTGGGCGCGGCCGATCTCGCCGCCGCGCCCGTCCGGCCCGACCACCACGGCCGAGTTGTTGGACATGTTCTGCGCCTTGAACGGGGCGACCGACACACCCCGGCGGCGCAGCCAGCGGCAGATGCCGGCGGTGAGCACGCTCTTGCCGGCGTCGGAGGTGGTCCCGGCGACCAGCAGCCCGCCGCTCACCGTTCGCTCCCCGGTCGCGCCGCGGTGAGCGCGCGCAGCGCGGCGCGGCCGGTCGCGCCGACGAGGCGACCGACGGTCACCGGGTACGCCGCCGCGAGGCCGAGCGCGGCCAGGCCTACCGCACCGGAGATCCGGGCGGCCCGCTTCAGGTGCCGCGCCTCGGGCCGGGGCCCGTCACCGAGGAACGGCCGGGTCTCCTCGCGTCCGAAGTAGACGTTGCGCCCGCCGAGCCGGACGCCGAGCGCACCGGCCATGGCCGCCTCGCACTGGCCCGCGTTGGGGCTCGGGTGGTCGTTGCGGTCCCGTCGCCAGACCCGCCAGGCGGTGGCACGGTCCCCGTGCGCGGTCGGCGCCACGGCGACGGTGAGCAGCCCGGTCAGCCGGGCGGGCGCCAGGTTGAGCAGATCGTCGAGGCGGGCGGCCGGGGTGCCGAAGCGGGCGTAGCGCGTCGAGCGGTGGCCCACCATGGCGTCGAGGGTGTTCGCCGCCCGGTAGCCGAGCAGGCCGGGCAGCCCGGCGACGGCGCCCCAGACCAGCGGGGCGACCACGGCGTCGGAGGTGTTCTCGGCGACCGACTCGACGGTGGCCCGGGCCAGTTCCGGCTCGTCCAGCGCCGACGGGTCCCGCCCGCAGAGGTGGTTGAGCCGGCCGCGGGCGGCGGGCAGGTCACCCGCCTGCAGCGCCCGGGCCATGAGCCGCGACTCGTGCCGCAGGGTGCGCCCGCCGAGCACCGTCCAGGTACCGGCGGCCACCAGCGCGGCCCGGGCCACCGGGTGCCGCCGGGTGGCGAGGCCGGCGGCCGCCCCGAGCAGCACCGGCGCACCGACCGCGAGCGCGGCGAACGCCGCGCCGGCCGATCGCTCGGGTCGGTACATCCGTCGTTCCAGGGCGCCGGCCGCCCGGCCGAAGCCGGCGACCGGGTGCCACCGTCGGGGATCGCCGAGCAGCGAGTCCAGGGCGTAGCCCGCCACCAGTCCCGCCGCGTTCGCCATGGCGGTCGCCTGCCGCACCCGTCACCACCTCCGGCCGGCCAGCCTAGTCGTACGGCGGGGTGGCCACGCCGGCGTCGCCACCCCGCTCCCCCGTTGCACGATCCGGGGCTGCTCAGGCGGGCACCGGGGTCCGCCCCCGGCCCCGCCGGCCACGGCCGGTCCCGGTGACTCCCGCACTCGCAGCGGCCGGATCCGGCTCGCCGGCGGCCGGCCCGGCGCCCCGCGTTCCGGGGACCGGCTCCGCGCCCCGCTCGTCGTCGTCCGGCTCGGCGGCCAACTCGTCCGGGTCGGCGCCCAGCTCGTCCGGGTCGGCGCCCAGCTCGTCCGGCTCGGCGGCCGGGCCGTCGGGCCGCTCGTCGAACGGGTCGGCCAGCTCGTCGAGGTCGCCCGGCGACGCGTCCGCCCGGGCGGAGAGCCCGACACGGGAGACGCTGAACTCGGGCGGCGGGAACTCGTCGTCGAACGGCCGGTCGTCGAGCGACGCCGGGGCCTGCGCGGCCGGCACCGGCTCGGTGGCCTCGCCGTGCACCCGGCTCTCCGCCTCGGCGTCCTCGACGGTGCTGGTCGTCATGCCCGGCCGGTTGCGGAGGAACCGGGCGCGGCCCCGGGACAGGTCGTGCCCCACGGCGACCGCCTCCAGCTCGTAGAGGGTGCGGTGGTTGCCGGCGTCGTCGGTCCAGTCGCGGGTGTAGAGGCGCCCCGCCACCACCACGGGGTCGCCGACCGCCACCGAGGCGGCCACCCCCTCGGCCAGCCTCCGCCAGCAGTTCACCCGCACCCGGAGGCTGTTGCCGTCGACCCAGCGGCCGCTCTCGCGGTCGAGGCGGCGGGCGGTCGAGGCGACCTTGAAGTTGGCCACCAGGGTGTTGCTCTGGGTGGTCCGGCGCCACTCCGGCGCGGTCAGCACGTTGCCGACGATCGTGACGTACGTATCGAACATCGCCCCTCCCAGGGGAACTCGGCTTGTGGGGCCGAGCCTCGGCCGGCGAGCGCCCGGGAGCCAGCCGTCCCGGGCCGGGCTGTGGACGACCGGACCGGCTGTGGACAACCACCTGATCACGGTCCCGGTCTGCTAGGACCGGCGGCCCGGTGGCCCTGACCTGCGGAAGAACATGATCAGCAGGCCGGGTTCCGGACCTGCCCGGATTGGGTAAGAACTTGATCAACCGAGAGAAAGGGAGCGCCGATGCTTCTCCGAGACGTCTGCGAGGCCCGGCGATGAGCGCCGTGGCGAACCCCGCGACCGTGGCCGAGTGCCTGCGGGTGGGCGCCGGATTCTCCCAGGGCGACCGCAACTGGATCGCGGAGCAGTTCGCGACCCTCGACGCCCGGCTCGCCGGGTTCCACGCCGATGCCACCGAGCTGGAGGTGTCGGTCAAGGACCGGAACGCCAAGGGCCAGAAGGTCACCCTGGAGTGCTGGGTCGCGGGCCGGCAGAAGATCGTCACCACCTCCGGCGAGGAGGACCTGCACGCCGCGCTCAACGACGTCCGGGACGACCTGCGCCGCCGGCTCAACGACGCGAAGACCCGGCAGGAGCCGCGCCACAACAAGCACCTGCGCGAGACGGACCAGCCCGAGAGCGTCCCGGCGCAGGCCGCCGAGCGGGCCGACGCGGAGACCGCCTGAGACCCACCCCCGCCCCCGCCCGCACCGGATGCCGGCGGGCGGGGGCGGGGGCTACCGCCGGGTAGCTTGGCGGCGTACCGTCGCGGTCGTGGAACCCGACGTGCTGGGACCGCCGTACGAGCGGCAGACGATCGACCTGGGCACCGACGACGAGGGACCGGTCGTCGCCACCCTGGTCCGCCGGCGGGCGGAGCGCCCCACCGGCCGGGCCGTCCTCTACGTGCACGGCTTCGTCGACTACTTCTTCCAGACCCACGTCGCCGACTTCTTCGCCGAGCGCGGCTGGGACTTCTACGCGCTCGACCTGCGCAAGTACGGCCGCAGCCTGCAACCGCACCAGACCCCGAACTTCTGCCGCGACCTGAGCGACTACTTCCCCGAGCTGGACGCCGCCGCGAAGATCATCCGCGAGGACGAGGGGCACGACACCCTGCTCGCCATGGGCCACTCCACCGGCGGCCTGATCATCTCGCTCTGGGCGCACGCCCGCCGCGAGGCCGGCCTGGTCGACGGGATCGTCCTGAACAGCCCCTTCTTCGACATCAACGCGCCCTGGCTGGTCCGTCGACCCCTCGCGGCCGCCGTCTCCCGGCTGGGCCGCCGGGCGCCGCAGCGCATCCTCCCGTTCGGGCTGGGCACCGTGTACGGCGAGAGCCTGCACGCGGACCACCGCGGCGAGTGGCGGTACGACCTGGCGTGGAAGCCGCTCGCCGGGTTCCCGGTGCGCGCCGGCTGGATCAACGCGATCCGCGCCGGTCAACGCCAGCTCCGGGCCGGCCTGGACATCCCGGTGCCGGTGCTGCTGGCCTGCTCCACCCGCAGCTACCGGGGCACGAAGTGGCACGAGTCGGCAACCCTCGCCGACGCGGTGCTCGACGTCGAGCACATGGTGCGCTGGGCGCCCCGGCTCGGCCGGCACGTCACCCTGGCCCGCTTCGACGGCGGGCTGCACGACCTGACCCTGTCCGGCCCGGCCGTACGCGAAAAGGTCTTCACGGAGGTCGGGCGCTGGGCGGAGGGCTTCCTCGGCGCGGGGCCGACCGCGCCGGCCCCGCGGCGGCCGGCCGACGAGACGGCCGGCGCGACCGCCGAGGGATGAGCCGGGCCGGTCAGCGGTAACCGGCGGTCGCCGCGGCCAGCGCCGACCGGATCCGGTCGAACGTCGCGACCGGGTGGCCGCCGCCGTCCGCCGGCAGCAGCAGGCCCAGGCAGCGCAGCGACAGCTCCCCGTCGAGCGCCTCGACGCCGAACACGGGCGCGCCCACGTACCCGGACGGCAGCTCGGTGGTGACCCGCACCCCGTCGCCGGCCCGGGCCACCCGTTCGATCACCGCCTCCAGCGGCCGCGACCCGTCGTCACCGACGCCGAGCGCCAGCACGAACGCCGAGCCGGGTTCCGCGCCGAGCCGGGCGACCGTGCCGGCCGGCGCGGCGACCGCGTCGGTCACCTGCTGGGTACGCCAGCGCCAGCCCTCGTCCTCGGCGTGCCCGTGCAGCCCGCCCGTGGGCATGGCGGCCAGGCCGATCTCCGGCAGGTGCAGCCACCGGTAGGCGAAATTGGGCAGCTCGATCGGCTCCGCGGCCGCCCCCGCCGGCTCGGTGACGCTCGGCCGCAGCCCGATCTCCCCGTACGGGGTCCGCGTGGTCGCGGCGGCCGTGAGCAGCCACTCCTGCACCACCTCACCGTCGTCGGTCGCGCCGACCAGCTCGGCGTAGAAGAAGGCGGTCCCGAAGGTCGTACCCGGCGCACCGGGCCCCTCCGACCCGCTCACGGGCAGGATGGCGCGGCCGAGGAGCTGGCACAGCTCGTACGCGATCTCGTTCTCGGTTTCCTGGTCGAGCAGCACGACGCCGAGGGTACGGACCCGCCCGCCGCGGGTGGGCCGTGACCCGGAAATCCGGGATGCCCGCCGCGGCCCGGCGTAGGACGGTGAGCGGCGACGTGGCCGCTACCACCCGTTCCCCCGGCGAGCCGAGGGTCGGCGGTACCCTCTTGGCGCGACACCGTCGACGCGCGCCCGTAGCTCAGCGGATAGAGCAGGGGACTTCTAATCCCAAGGCCGCAGGTTCGAATCCTGCCGGGCGCACCACCTTCAGGTCGATGGCCGGTAGCTCGTCCAGGGTGGGGTGTATCGGCTCACGTAGTCGCGGGCGCGTGGGAGCGGGTCCCGCCAGTACTGGTCGGGCATGCGGGAGTGGTGGGTCGCGCAGAACTGCGCGAGGCCTTCGGTGATCGTGATGCGCTCCAGCGGGCGGCCCTCGAAGGCCGTGTTCACCGCCATCAGTCGCGGCTCGGGATTCCAGCCCGAGTGGTCGAACGCCCAGCCGTCCCAGAGCGCGTAGACGTGGAAGACCTGCCAGTCTCCCGCCATGCGCACCCCGGCTATCTCGATGAGCCGGTCGGGATGGGACTCCCGGCAGACCCAGGCCAGGATGTGACACGCTCCGGCGGCGAAGAAGGCCTGGTCCGTCCGTTCCCAGGAGATCCGCTGATCGGATCGCTCGATCGCCGTCCGGCGAAAGGCCCCCGCTGCTTCGGCCGTCACGACGGCGACTGCCGCCGCGCTGAATCGCTCCACGTGCGGGCCTCAGCCGACAACTGCGCCATCGTCTCCTCTTTCGCGGCGCCGTACCGGGCCCGGCTGTGCGGATGCAGGTCGGCCGCGCGCCTCTTCGCCGCCTCGTACCGGCGCGCGGCGGCCGGGTTGGCCTCGAGGTGGGCGCGGAAGATCCGGTTCTCTCCCGGCACCGGCGACCGGACGCCGAAGACATGCAGGTGGTGGCTCCGTTTCCCGGCGGTGTCCTTCGGGAAGAACAGGTGATCGCGGTCCTCGGGGAAGACCCACGGGCGGTAGACGTACCCGAGCTGTTCGAGCGGCCGGAGGTCGGCGAGGACAGCGCCCACCTCCGGCACCACCACCATGATGTCGATGACGGCCTTGGCCGCCAGGCCGGGGACACTCGTGGATCCGATGTGCTCGACGCTCAGCGCCTCGGGCAGCGCCTTCGACAACAGCCGCCGTTCCGCCTCGAACAGCTCCGGCCAGGCCGGGTCGTAGGGCACCACCTCGACCACGCGCGCGTCGTCCTCCACGTCGTCACCGTAGCGGCGCGTCCGCCGGCGCGACTGCGCGTGGGGCGGGCGCATGCTCTGGGCGTCGCGTTTCCGGTCACCGCCCACGATCGCGCCGCGCGGTCAGACGTTGCCGAAGGTCGGCGCGCCGGTGCTGTCGTAGGTCAGCATGGTCACCCCGGTGCCGGAGGTGCGGGTGCCGGTCAGGCGCAGGCCCGCCGGGGGCACGCCGTCGGCGAAGAGTCGCTGCCCGCGCCCCAGCACCACCGGGAAGACCAGCAGCTGGTACGTGTCGATGAGCCCCTCCCGCATCAGCGACCGGGCGAGCGCGCCGCTGCCGTGCACCTGGAGTTCGCCGCCGGGGCGGTTCTTGAGCTCGGTGACCGCGGCGGCCAGGTCGCCGCCGAGGCGGTGGGATCCCGACCAGGTCAGCTCGTCGTTCCGGGTGGTGGCGACGTACTTCGGCAGCCGGTTGAGCGGGTTGTCCGGTCCGCCCTGCGCCGGGTCGGTGACGTGCGGCCAGTAGGCGGCCATGATGTCGTAGGTGCGGCGGCCGAGCAGCAGCGCCTCGGCCCGCTCGAAGGTCTCCCCCATCCACGCGCCGACCGTCTCGTCGAAGTGCGGCGGCAGCCAGCCGCCCAGGTCGAACCCGCCGGTGCGGTCCTCCTCCTGCCCGCCGGGCGCCTGCATGACGCCGTCCAGGGTCAGGAACGTGGTGATGGTGAGTCGCATGGTGGTGCCTCCTTCTCCGGGACCGGCCCCGCGCCGGCTTCCACCCTGCCGACGGCCGGCGAGCAACCGATTCGACAGCCCAGCCGGACAGGGTTTGTGACCTGGAACACAGTCAGGGCTTGCGGGCGAACAGGTACGCCGCCGGGCGTCGCTGCCCCTCGCCCGGCGCCTGCCACATCGTCGCGGTCACCGGTAGACCCGCCGCCGCGAGCAGCGCGGCGATCCCCTCCGGCCGGGCGAAGTGCACATCGAGCGACACCGGGTGGCCGTAGGCCCGGTCGCGCCGGACGTGCTCGTCGTCACCACCGTGGAAGCCGAGCAGCGCGTGGCCGCCGGGGGCGAGCACCCGGTGGACCTCGGCCATCACCCGGGGCAGCAGCTCGCGCGGCGTATGCACGATGGACCACCAGCTGAGCACCCCGCCGAGCCGCCCGTCGGGCAGGTCCAGCGCGGTCATCGAGCCGACCTCGAAGCGCAGATCCGGGTACGCCCGCCGGGCCAGTTCGGCCATCCGCGGCGACAGGTCGACGCCGAAGGCGTCGACGCCCAGGGTCGCCAGGTGGGCGGTGACGTGGCCCGGGCCGCAGCCGAGGTCCGCCACCGGCCCGCCGGCGGCGCGGGCCAGTTCGGCGAAGGCACCGAGCAGCGCCCGGTCCAGCGGCAGCTCGGGCAGTGTGGCGCTGACCAGCGCGGCGTAGTCGGCGGCGACGGTGTCGTACGCGGCCCGGGTCTCGGTCAGGTGGGCGGACTCGGTCACACCCCGACCGTATCGGCGGCCGCGCGGTTCCGGCCGGTCGGCGGCGGGCACGGAGCCGACGTAGCCTCCGCCTATGGTGACCGAGACGGATCTCCGCCTGGTTGACGGCCGCACCCTGCATGTCTACGACACCGGCGGGCGGGACCGGCTCCCCGTGTTCTGGCACCACGGCACGCCGAACGTCGGTGCGCCGCCCGCGCCGCTGTTCGAGGCGGCCGATCGGCTCGGCCTCCGCTGGGTCTCCCACGACCGCCCCGGCTACGGCGGGTCGACCCCGCTGCCGGGGCGCGACGTCGCCTCCGCGGCCGCCGACGTCGCCGCGGTGGCCGACGCGCTGGGCCTCGACCGGTTCGCGGTGATGGGCCACTCGGGCGGGGGTCCGCACGCCCTGGCCTGCGGGGCGCTCCGGCCGGACCGGGTGGTCGCGGTGGTGGTCGGTGCCGGCCTGGCTCCCTACGGCGCGGCCGGGCTGGACTGGTTCGCCGGCATGGTGCCCGCCGGGGTGGCGTCGCTGCGGGCGGCCGCCGCGGGACGGGCGGCCAAGGAGGCGCACGAGGCGTCGGGTGTCGCGTACGACCCGGAGTTCACCCCGGCCGACCTGGCGGCGCTGCACGGCGAGTGGTCCTGGTTCGACAGTGTGGTGGGGCCGGCCGTGCGGGCCGGCCCGGGCGGGCTGATCGACGACGACCTCGCGTACGTGCATCCGTGGGGCTTCGACCCGGCCGACGTGGCGCCGCCGGTGCTGCTGCTGCACGGCGAACGGGACGGGGTCGCGCCGGTGGCCCACGCCGAGTGGGTGGCCGGGCGTTGTCCCACCGCCGAGCTGCGCCGCTACCCGGAGGACGGGCACATCTCGGTGCTGCGCCACGCCGGGCCGGCGCTGGAGTGGCTGCGCCGGCGCGCCGACGAGGCGCCCGCCGGGTAGCGGGTGAGGCGGCGGGACGGTCAGGGCGTACGCGGGCCGACGCCGTCGCCGGCCGAGGGGTCGACGAGCAGTCCCACCTGCCGGCCGATGAACCGGTACGCCACCTGCTTGGCCGCCCAGAGCAGGTAGCCGCGCTCGGCGTCGGCGATGCTCCGCCCGTCGGCGTGCCCGACGCTGCTGAGCAGCACCCAGCTTCCGGTCGTCGAGCTGACCGTGATGGCCTCGCCGGCGGGGATCCCGAGCTGGGCGGCGCTGCGGGGAAGCCGGCCGCGCCGGTCCCGGGCGGCCCGCTCGGCGGGGTAGAGCACCGCCGCCAGGTGGACGACGGCGTCGCTGTCGTCGGTGGTGTAGGTGACCCGGACCGTCCGCACACAGCCGTCGAGCACGTCGCCGGCGAGCACGCCGGCGCAGCCGCGCAGGTCCCTCCCGCCGGTCCGGCGCAGGGTATCCCCCGCCGCCTCGAACGTGCGCTCCGGCATCGCCTCGGCCACGGTCACCGGCGGCGCCTCGGCGCGGACCAGCGCCACCGCGAGGGTGCCGAGCAGGGCCACGGCGACGAGGGCGGGCCCGACGGGTCCGCGAGCCGGCCGCCGCCCGCCGTCGGCCCGGACGGTCCGGACGAGGACGGCGACCACGGCCAGGCCGGCGCCGACCCCGCCCCAGCGGACCCCGGTGGCCATGGCTCCGGCCGCCGGCCCGTCGAGGAGCAGGTCCAGGGCTGATCGCCGGCCGGGCACGTGCACCCAGGCGACCTGCAGGAACGCCAGACCGAGCAGCACGGCGCCCGCCCGGGCCGGCGCGCTGAGCCGCGCCCACAGCACGACGGCCACCACCACCCACAGCACCGGGAGGGTGATCAGCAGCCAGCCGACGGCGGCCATGCCGGTGCCGGTACAGCCGGTCCAGGCGCAGGCGCTCTCGTCGATCCGGGCCCGCAGGGCGTCGCCGAACACGACGCGCAGCGCCACGAAGGCGATGATGCCGGCAGGCACGAGCAGCGCGAGAGGACCGAACCGGGCGGTGCCGGCGGGCGGCGGGACGGGCTCGGCGTCGCGGACCGGCTGGGGGTCCGCCCCGGTGGTGGCGTCCGGGTGCTCCGGTCCGGCCGTCATCTCCTCGCGTGCCCGTGCGACCAGATCCTCCGACCGGCGGCGACCGCCTGTGCTGCTCGACATGGCAGCGAGGTTAGGACAGCCGCGCACGCCGGGCCGGAACCGGTGTCCCCCGCCGATCCGCCACCCACCGTCCCGCCGCGTCAGCGGCTCGCACCGTAAATCGGGTGACGGGCCGGGACGGAGCATCCACCATCGACGGATGCCGCAGCATCGACCCGCCGAGCCGGACATCCGGCGCTACTACACCGAGGTGTTCGCCGAGGCGGACCGGCTGGACCGGTCGCCGGAGGGACGGCTGGAGGCGCGCCGGACCCGGGACCTGCTCGTCCGGCTGCTGCCCGCCCCGCCGGCCGATGTGCTGGACATCGGCGGCGGGCCCGGCGCGTACGCGGGCTGGCTCGCCACGGCCGGGCACCGGGTGCACCTGGTCGACCTGGTGCCGGCGCACGTGGAGGCGGCCCGGGCGGCCCACCCGGGGATCACCGCGACCGTGGGCGACGCCCGGGAACTGCCGCTGCCCGACGGCTCGGCCGACGCGACCCTGCTGCTCGGCCCGCTCTACCACCTGACCGACCGGGCCGACCGGGTGGCCGCACTGCGCGAGGCGGCCCGGCTGACCCGACCCGGCGGTCCGGTGCTCGCGGCGGTGATCAGCCGTAACGCGGCGCTCATCGATCTGACCGCGAAGGGATTGCTGGACGAGCAGAACCGCCAGTTGCTGCGGGAGACGTACGCCACCGGGGTGAACGACCCGCGGACCGGGTTCACCACGGCCTACTTCCACCGCCCGGAGCAGGTGGTGGACGAGTTCGTCGCGGCCGGCCTGCCGGCGCCCGCCCTGTACGGGGTGGAGGGTCCGCTCTGGCCGGTGCTGAACGCGCTCGGCACCGGCCCGGCCGAGCGGCTCTTCGCCGACGCGGTGGCCTGCGCCGAGGTGTTCGAACGCGACCCGGCGGTGCTCGGTGCGAGCGCGCACCTGCTCGCCGTGGCCCGCGCGTGAGCGGCCGCGGCCGGGACGCGGAGGTGATCTGGCGCGTCGACGCCACCAGCTCCCAGATCCGGGCGTTCGGCGATGCCGCGGTGGAGGCTTCGGCCCGGCAGGAGCGGGCAGCGGGCCCGGGCTGACGGCGGGACCGGTCGGCGCGGCGGCTGGTCGGGCCCGACACCCGCCCTCCGGAACCCCGCGGGATCGGAAAGCGACGCGCCGCGTACCGAGGGTGACCAGCTCCCGCCAGGCGTGTTATTCTCCGGCGTCGATCTACCGTGCGGACCCGACCGGGTCGCTGCCGGAAGGACACCTCCCCCGATGCCGGTCGTAGCCGCCACGACCCTGCCGCCGTCCCCGCTGGACCGGCCGGCGGGCGGCGCGTTCACCCTGATCTTCACGACCCTGCCGGCGCTGCTCCGGCTCACCTGCGGGCTCGTCGCCGCGGTGGTCGCGCTGACCGTGCGCACCCCGCCGGTCCGGGTGTCCCTGCTCGTCCCGACGATCGCCGCGCTCACCGCCTGGTCCGTCTGGTACGCCGTCCGCTCGCTGCGCTACGGGTTCACCGGCGCCCTGGTGGCCGGCGACGTGGCGCTGACCACCGCGGCCGGGCTGGCGATTCCCTGGCTGGTCGCGCCGGAGGTGCTGCCCGGCGAGGGGAGCTGGATGGCGGTGCTGGCCAGCACGACCGTGATCAACGCGCAGGCCACCGCCCCGGCCCGCTGGTCGGTTCCGGCCGGGCTGCTGGTCACCGCCGGCTACGCGACCGGCGCCTCGCTCGCCGGCAACCCGGTCGAGGCGCGTGCGCACGCCGGGACGCTGCTGGTCCAGACCGGCTGCACGGCGGTGATGACCGCGGTGATGCGCCGCCGAATCGGGCGCGCCGACGCCGCCTTCGCGGACTACCAGCGGCTGTCGCGGGAGGCCCTGGTGGGGCGGGCCGCCCGGGAGGCCGAGCGGCGGCAGAACCGGGACCTGCACGACACCGTGCTCGCCACGTTGACCATGGTCGGGCTCGGCGCGGTGACCGGCCCGTCGGCCGCGTTGCGCGAGCGGTGCGCGGCGGATCTGCGTACCCTCACCGCCCTGGCCGACGCGCGCGCCACGCCGGCCGGCGCGGTGGCCCTCGACGAGCGCCTGCGGGAGGTCCTGGCCCGGCTGCCCGAGCTGGCCGTGGACGCGACGCTCCCGGCGTGCCGGGTGCCCGCGACGATCGCCGCGGCGCTCGCCGACAGCGCCGCCGCCGCGCTGGCGAACGTGGTCCGGCACGCGCCGGGCGCCGCCACCACGCTGCGCCTGAGCGGGGACGCGGAGGCCGTCGTGGTCGAGGTGGCCGACGACGGCCCGGGCTTCGACCCGGCCGCCGTCCCGGCCCACCGGTACGGGCTGCGCGAGTCGATCCACGGCCGGATGGCCTCGGTGGGCGGCCGCGCGGTCGTCACCTCCGCCCCTGGCGCCGGCACCCGGATCCGGCTGGAGTGGTCCGGTGTCCACTGAGTCCGGAGCGGTCGGGACCGGCACGGCGGTCCCGGCGCTCGTGCGGCAGCGGGCGCCGGAGCGCGCCGGGCCGGGGGCGGCCGCGACCGCGGCGCACGCGGTGGGCGACGCCTCGGACCGGGGCGCCCGGATCGCGGCGGTGCTCATCGCGCTGGCCTGGCACCTGACGATCGGGCTGCCGGCGCTGCTCGACTCGTGGTCCCGGCTGGCCGCCCCGCCGGTGGTCGCCGCGGGCTGGCTGGTGACCGCGGCGATCGGCATCGCGTCCGGCGTACGCCTGCTGCGCGGCGGGCTGCCGCCGGCCCGGCTGCTGGCGGTGGCGCTGCTGGTCGTCGACGGGGTGGTCTTCGCGGCGGCCGGTGAGCGGCAGTTGTTCAGCACGGGCAACTGGGTGTGGAGTGGGCTCGCGTGGTTCTTCCTGCTGGTGCTCTGGCGGCGCCCGGTGGGCTGGCTGCTCGCGCTGCTCGGCGCGCACGCGGCGATCGCCCTGGTCGCGGTGGTCCTGCACGGCGCGACCGCCCCGGCCGACCTCAGCCGCTACGCGATGTACGTCTACGGCACCTCGTCGCTGCCGGTGGCGGTCTTCGTCGGGGCGGCGGGGATCGCCGCGCTGGCCCGGGACCGTGCCTCCACCGCCGCGTCGGCCCTGGCCGTGGTGGCGGAGCGGGACGCGGCAGAACGGGCCCAGCGGGAGCGGCAGGCGCGCCTGGCTCTGGCCGGCGGCACCGCCGAGGAGGTGCTGGTCGCCCTCGCGGCCGGCGACGCCGACCCGGCCGACCCGGCGGTACGCCGCCGCGCCGTGCTGGCGGCGGGCCGGTTGCGCCGGTTGATCGCCGAGTCGGACGACGTGCCGGATCCCCTGCTGCACGAGCTGCGCGCCGCCGCGGACCTGGCGGAACGGAACGGCCTGCCGATCGAGCTGGTCGCCGTCGGGGCGCCGCCGGAGCTGCCCGTCGAGGTCCGCCGGCGGCTGGCCGACCCGGCGACGGCGGCGCTCGCCGGCGCCCGGGGTTGGGCCCGGCTGACCGTGGTGGCCGGGCCGGACGAGGTGGTGGTCAGTCTCGTCACCCCCGACCACGACGGGCCGGACGCGACCGGCCCGCCCGGCGGGGGCGGAGACGGGCCGGTGGAACACCTGCACGAGCGGGACGGGGAGATCAGATGGACGCAGACGCGATGGCGGAGGACGTGACCGGCGGGCCGCCGGTGGGCGTGGCGATCGTGGACGACCATCCGGTCGTGATCGACGGGGTACGGGCCTGGCTGGCCGGCGAGCCGCGGCTGCGCGTGCTGGCCACCGGGGACGACCCGGACGTGGTGCTGCGGGCGGCTCCGGAGGCCACGGTGGTCCTGCTGGACCTGCGGCTGCACGGGCGGATGGTGCTCGACAAGCTCGCCGAGCTGAGCGCCGCGGGCCGCCGGGTGGTGGTCTACTCCGAGCACACCGACCCGGAGACGATGCTGGCCGCGCTGGACGCCGGCGCGGTGGCGTTCCTGGCCAAGCACGAGGGCCGGGAGCACTGCGTGGCGACCGTGCTGGCCGCGGCCAGCGACCGCCCGTACGTGCCGCCGGCGCTGGCCGGGGCGATCGTGGGCGATCCGCGCCCGGACCGGCCGGCCCTGTCGGACAAGGAGCGGGAGGCGCTGCTGCTGTGGTTCCAGTCGATGTCGAAGGCGTCGGTGGCGCGCCGGATGCGGATCAGCGAGCACACCGTGAAGCAGTACGTGGACCGGGCGCGGATCAAGTACACCCGGGCGGGGCGCCCAGCGGCCACCAAGGCGGCCCTGCTCGCCCGGGCGATCGAGGACGGCCTCGTCCGGCCGGAAGATATCGGCATCTACCGGTCACAGGCGTCGGCCGACCGGCCGACCCCCTAACGGGTGTCATGACAGCCACCCCCGGGTGGGCCAGGCTCGACGTATCGCCAACCGCCACCGGGAGGTCCTGACCGTGCAGGAGGACGCCGCGCCCTTCTTCATCGGGCCCCACCGCTTCGACGCGGATGACGACCCCACCCGTCCCCTGCTCGACCGGCGCCACGCGCTGCTCCCCGAGCCGGGCGAACAACTGCTGGGGCAGCACCGGCTGCGGGTGGCCGGTCACCTGCTCGGCCCCAGCGACGACCTCCGGTCCTGGGCGCTGCCCGACCCGGCGGCGGTCACCGTGACCGACCGGCGGCTCGCGTACGTCTGCACCGGCTCCGAGCTGTCCCTGGTCTCCGGGCGGGACGGCCGGCAGGACGCCCGGCACCGGCGCCCGGTCCGGCTGTCCCGCCTGGTCAGCGGCCAGATCCGGTGGCAGTGGCCGTCCCGGCTGGAGCTGGCCGAGAGCCCCGACGGCACCGGCGAGCTGCGGGTGGTCTGCGACGCGTTGCGCACCATCCGGCAGCCGGCGCTGGCGCTCGCCGGCCCGCTCGACCTGGTCGCCGCGCTGGCCCGGCAGGTACGCCGCTCGGTGGCCGCGTTCCGGCTGGCCCGGCCGGAGCTGGTCGACCTCTCCCCGCCGGAGCGGGACACCCTGGCGGTCCGGATGAGCCCGACGCCCGGCCCGACCCGGGGTGCGGTGACCCTGCCGGGTTCGCTGCCGGTCGAGTTCCTGTCCCGGGACGACTACTACCGCCCGGCCATGGCGGACCCGCCGGCCTGGCCCCGCCAGGACGTCCCGGCGCGGGACCGCCCCGGTTCGGCCTGCTGACCGGCGCTCAGCCGGCCAGCCGGGGCGCGGCCGGGTCGGTGCGGCCGGCGGACACCGTCAGGCCCGGACGCGGACCGGCCCGGCGACGTGCCGGCCGGTCCGGCGACGTGCCGGCCGCCCCGGCGCGGGTCAGGAGGCGGCGGTCCGGCGACCCGGACGGTCCAGCTCAGCGGCCCGCTCCGGGGTGGGCGCGGTGCCGCCCAGGTGGGCCGGCTGCCACCAGGCGTCGTCCGGGCCGGCGGGCTGGTCCGGATATTCCCGCTGGGCCCGGTCGACCAGCGCGGTGAGGCGGGTGCGCAGCTCGGCGGTCAGGGCGTTGCCGTCCGTGTGATCGGCCGGGTCGATCGGCTCGCCCACCAGGATGGTGATCGGGGTGTGCCGGCGGGTGAGGGTGCGCGGCCGGCCCTTGGTCCACAGCCGCTGGGTGCCCCAGAGCGCGACGGGCAGCAGTGGCACGGCGGCCTCCTGGGCCATCCGGGCCGCCCCGTTCTTGAGGTCCTTGACGGTGAAGGAGCGGCTGATCGTCGCCTCCGGGAAGAGGCCGACCACCTCGCCGCGGCGCAGTGCGCTCACCGCCGAGGCGTACGAGCCGGCGCCGGCGGCCCGGTTCACCGGGATGTGCTTCATGCCCCGCATGAGGGGGCCGGAGACCTTGTGCCGGAAGACCGAGTCCTTGGCCATGAACCGGACCAGCCGGCCGGACTCGTGCGCGCCGTACCCGCAGAAGATGAAGTCGAGGTAGCTCACATGGTTCGAGGCCAGCACCGCGCCGCCGGTACGCGGCACGTGGTGGCCGCCCTCGACACGCAGGCGCAGGTCGAGAGCGCGGAACATCGTCTTGGCGGCGAGGATCACGGGCGGGTACACGAGTTCCGACATCCACCAACTTTACCCCGGGTAGGTTACGCGACCGTAGGGGCGAGAGTCGCCTCGCTCTGCCACCGGCAGAGCGGCTCGCCGCGGCGGGGGCACAGGGGCCAGGATGGCCGGATGACCGATCGCGGCGTACTGCTCTGGATCCACGGCGGCGGGTGGCGGGGCCGCTCCGACGAGGACGGGACCGCGCTGGCCCCGCTCGGGCTCCGGGTGGTGCCGGCGACCTACCGCTTCGCGGCCGAGGCCCACTGGCCGGCCCAGCTCGACGACGTACGCGCCGCCGCGCGGGCGGCCCGCGCGGCGGCCGGCGGGCTGCCGCTGCTGGTCGGCGGCGACTCGGCCGGCGCGATGCTGGCCCTGCACCTGGGCCTGCGCGGGGTGGACCGGCCGGGCGACGTCCGGGGGGTCCTGGCCTACTGGGCGCCGGTCGACCCGCTCGACCCGGAGTGGCGGCGGCGTCGCCGGCACGACGACCCGTGGGCGGGCCTGCTCGGTCACCCGCCGGCCGAGGGCGACCCGGCGACCGCCGACGCCACCGTGGCCAGCCATCTGGGTTCCGGCGTGCCGGTGCTGCTGGTGCAGGGCCGCGACGACGCCGCGGTGCCGGCCGTCCAGTCGGTCGGGCTGGCCGGCCGGCTGCTCGCCGCCGGCCACCCCGCGCACCTCTGGCTCACCCACGGCGGCCACGAGCTGGACCTGGCCCGCCCCGACATCCGGGCGGTCACCGCCGCGTTCCTGGACAGCGTCCTGCCGCCGGCCTGAGCCGACTACGGTGCAGGGCATGCCCGATCTCACCGCGATCGTCATCCACTGCCGCGACCCCTACCTGCTCGCCCCGTTCTGGAGCACGGTGACCGGGTTGCCGGTGGTCGAGGAGGATCGGGCGAAGCTCGCCGGCCGGTCGCTGGAGCCGGACGAGTCGGTGCTGCTGCGCGACCCCGCCGGCCGGCGGCCGGACGTCTGGATCAGCCCGGTCGACGACCTGCCCGGCGCCGGCCGCATCCACCTGGACCTGGTCGGCGACGCGGAGGAGCGGGCCGCGGTGCTGGAGGCGGGCGCGACAGTCGTCCGCGAGCTGCCCCGGTGGACGGTGCTGGCCGACCCGGAGGGCAACGAGTTCTGCCTGCTCCCCCGGAGTGAGGCGCACGGCGACACGCTGCTGCCCGGCCACTGAGCCGAGACGGCTCCCGCCGGCCGAACGGCCGGCGGGAGCCGATCCCGCGCGTCAGGAGGCGGTCTGGTGTTCCAGTTCCAGCCGGCCCCGGGCGAAGGCGTCCACCCGGCCCCACCGGCCCGGGATGTCCAGCACCTCGATCCGCCCCATGCCGACCGGCAGCCGCGGGTCCACCGCGAGGTGCCCCTCGTGCGGTTCCAGCCCCAGCATGGTCCGGATCAGCAGCAGCGGAGCGCCGGTCGACCAGGCCTGCGGGCTGCACGCCGTCGGATACTCCACCGGGAACTTGGTCAGCTCCCGCTGGTAGCCGCCGAACGCCTCCGGCAGCCGCCCGTCGAAGTAGCGCGCCGCGTCCAGGATGCCGCTCGCGATGGTGGCGGCCTCCTCGGCGAAGCCGTACCGGCGCAGGCCCCAGGCGATGAACGAGTTGTCGAACGGCCAGATCGTGCCGTTGTGGTAGCCGATCGGGTTGTAGCGCACCTCGCCCTCGGCCAGCGTGCGCACCCCCCAGCCGGAGAACAGCCGCGGGCCGACCAGGTGCTCGGCGATCTGCGCCGCCCGGTCCTCCTGCACGATGCCGCTCCACAGGAGATGGCCGATGTTGGAGCTGAGCACGTCGCACTGGCGGCCGTTCGGGTCCAGCCCCAGGGCGTAGAAGCCGCCGTCGGCCACCCACCAGTCCCGGTTGAACCGCTCCTTCAGCTCCGCGGCCTCGCGCTCCAACTGGTCGGCGTACCCCGGGTCGCCCCAGAACTCCCGGGCCAGCCGGGCGGCCCGCATCTTCGCGTCGTACGCGTACCCCTGCACCTCACAGGTGGCGCGGGGGAACGGCGGCAGCGTGCCGTCGGAGTACGAGAGGGAGTCCCACGAGTCCTTCCAGCACTGGTTCTCCAGGCCGGTGTCGTTGTTGCGCCGCTCGTACCAGATGTAGCCGTTGCCGACCAGGTCGGCGTACTCGTCGATCCACTTCAGCGCGGCCCGGCACTCCCGTTCCAGCTCCATGACCAGCGGGACGTCGCCGCTCCACTTCTCGTACTCGTCGAGCAGCACGATGAACAGCGGCGTGGCGTCCACCGAGCCGTAGTACGGCGAGTGCGGCTGTTCCTCGAAGGCGGCGGTCTCGCCGTAGCGCATCTCGTGCAGGATCCGGCCCGGGTCCTCGTCGCGGAAGTCGTCGAACCGGGTGCCCTGAAGGGCCGCCAGGATGCGCAGCGTGGTCTTCGACATCTCCGGTGCGAACGGCAGCACCTGGAGGCAGGTGAGGATGCTGTCCCGGCCGAACATGGTCATGAACCAGGGCAGGCCGGCGGCCGGGAGGGTCTGCCCGCCGAGCGAGAGCGGCGAGAACCGCAGCGCGGCCAGATCGATGAGGCTGCGCCGGTACGTCGAGGACACGCGGCCGTGCTCGCTGTTCACCTTCGGCGCCTTGGCGATCCACTGTTCGAGGTCGTGCTGGAGGGCCAGCCGCTCGGTGCCGTGCGCCCGCAGCCCCATCCGCAGGTCCCGGCCGCCCGGCCCGACGGCGTAGGTCTGCACGTCGATGGCGGTGTCCCACTGCTCGTTCGGTTCGAGGTGGATGGTCCAGGCGAAGCCGTTGCGGTCGTAGCGGGCCGGCCGGGAGGCGGAGATGACGGTCTCGCGCCGGAAGTTGCCACGCCGGTAGCCGAGCCGGAGCTTGTCGGCCTCCGCCTCGGCGTACGTCTCGCCCTTCTTGTTCAGGATCTCGTCCTTGACCTGGAACAGGTCGGCGAAGTCGGCGCCGGCGTCCATCCGGAGCTCCAGGTCCACGGCCTTCTCGTCGTGGTTGAGGATGGTCAGCGACTCCCGGAAGCTGCCGCCCACCGCCCGCTCCCGGATGATCGACAGCTTGGCGTCGATGTAGTGGGTGGCCATCCCCGGCACCAGGAAGAAGCGGGCCTCGTAGTACTGGAGGTCGTCGTAGGAGAGCGCGTTGAGCCGCTCGCCGTTGACGGTCAGCACCCACTTCGACAGGAATCTCATGTCGAGGGAGAAGAGGCCCGTCGGCTCGCTCGGCGTGGCCTCGATGTCTCCGGTGTCCTCGGAGACCACGAACGTGTTGCCGTCCAGGATCCGGATGGTGTTGCTCGCGGCCATCAGGCAGTCCTCCTCTGGAACGCGTGGTGCGGCCCCCGTGACTCCGCCGGGCCGGGGAAGATCCGTTCGACCTGCAACACGAGGCGCAGGTCGCCGGAGACCGTCATGTCCCCCCGCAGCAGCGCGGCGATCGTGTTCTCCTCGCCGGTGACCAGCTCCTCGAAGAGCCGCGGCTCGGTGCCGACCACGGTGTCGGCCTCCTGGTCCTCCTGGCGGACCCGGACCTTGCCGTGGTCGATCTCCAGCAGCCAGTGCGTGGTCCGCGGCCCCTCGTGCAGGTCGAACCGGAGGGTCCCGGAGGACTTGACCAGCAGCGGTTCGAACTCTCGCCGGTCCAGGTCCTCGAAGAATCTCGTGGTCACATCCATCGGGCGACTCCTCCCGCGATCGGCGGCCCTCCGACGTCCGAGAACGGGTCCCCGCCGGGTACGGGGCCAACCTCGCCCGGTTCGGGTGAGTCGCCTGCCGGGAGCCCGGACGCGTGAACGCCCGGCCCCCGAACCGGGGGCCGGGCGTCACCGTTGCCGACGGGTCAGTTGTTCGGGTCGTCGGCGCTGACGTCCGCGAGCACCGACTGGGGTTCCCGCTCGACGGCCAGGTCACCCATCGACACCAGGCCGATCAGGCGGCCGTCCTCGGTCACCGGCAGCCGGCGGACCCCGTAGGTGCGCATCAGGTCGGCGGCGGCCACCGCGTCGTCGTACTGGCTGACCGTCACCACGTCCTTGCTGGTGATCTGGTCGAGCTTCGTCGTGTCGGGATCCAGGCTCTCGGCCACGCCCCGGACCGTGATGTCCCGGTCCGTGACGATGCCAACCACATTGTCGCCATCGGTCACCACCACGTCGCCGATGGCGCTGTCACGCATCTCCTGCGCCGCGGCGGTGAGGGTGTCGCTGCCGTCCATCGTCACCAACCGGGTCGTCATGAATTCTCCGACCGTTGTCATGGTGCTCCCCTCTCGGTGTCGGCACCGCGGTCTACCCGGTGGCGCGGGCGAGGTAACCGGGAGCGGGCGCCGGTCAGCCGCGCGGCGGCATCCCGTGGAGCCTTCAGCTCGGTCAGGCCTGCCGGGCCTGCCCGTCCGCCACCGGTTCAGCGCCCTTCCGCGGCGACGAGTTCGGCGATCTGCACGGCGTTGAGGGCCGCGCCCTTGCGCAGGTTGTCGTTCGAGCAGAACAGGGCGAGGCCGTGCTCGACGGTCTCGTCGGCCCGGATCCGCCCGACGTAGGTCGGGTCCTGGCCGGCCGCCTCCAGCGGGGTCGGCACCTCGGACAACGCCACGCCCGGCGCGCCGGCGAGCAGCTCACGGGCCCGGGCCGGGGTGATGGGGCGGGCGAAGCGCGCGTTGATCTGGAGCGAGTGGCCGGTGAAGACCGGCACCCGGACGCAGGTGCCGCTGACCTTGAGCCCGGGGATCTCCAGGATCTTCCGGCTCTCGTTGCGCAGCTTCTGCTCCTCGTCGGTCTCGAAGGAGCCGTCGTCGACGATCGAGCCGGCCAGCGGGAGCACGTTGAAGGCGATCGGGCGGGCGAACGAACGCGGCGCGGGGAACTCCACGGCCGACCCGTCGAAGGTGAGCCCGACGGCGTGCTCGGCGACCTTGCGGACCTGCTCGTCCAGCTCGGCCACGCCGGCCAGCCCGGCCCCGGACACCGCCTGGTAGGTGGCGACCACCAGGCTGACCAGCTCGGCCTCCCGGTGCAGCGGGCGCAGCACCGGCATGGCGGCCATGGTGGTGCAGTTCGGGTTGGCCACGATGCCCCTGGGCCGGTCGGCGACGGCGTGCGGGTTGACCTCGGCGACCACCAGCGGCACCTCGGGGTCCATCCGGTACGCCGAGGAGTTGTCGATGACGACCGCGCCGGCCTCGGCGACCCGAGGGGCCAGCTCCTTCGCGGTGCCCTTGCCCGCCGAGAAGAGCACGATGTCCAGGCCGCGGTAGTCCGCGGTGGCCGCGTCCTCGACGGTGACCTCGCCGTCGCGCCAGGGCAGCGTGCGCCCGGCCGACCGGGCCGAGGCGAACAGCCGCAGCTCCTCCGCCGGGAAGTCGCGCTCCGCCAGCACCTGCCGCATCACGCCACCGACCTGGCCGGTGGCCCCCACAATGCCGATCCTCATGCCCGCGAGGCTACCCAGCCGGACGGGGGCGGCGGGAAACCTTTCCCGGCGCGCGGGCCGCCGGCCGCCGGCCGGGTCCTTCGGCGATCAGGGCGTCGACCTGCAACGGCACCGGCCGGGGTGGGCCGCGGGTGGAGAATCCACCGCCGGCCGGGGTCCGGGCCGCAGCATCCGCGTCCACCGGCCGGACGCGCGGCGGCCCCGTGACGCGACGCGGATCACATCCCGGGGCCCGGGACGTGGCGGTGTCCGGCCGGCACCGCCACGCGCCGGGGGCGGGTCAGGACCGGTGGTCGACCACGTCGCCGAGGCCGGCGGCCACCAGCTCGTCCCGGATCACCGCCGAGTCGCCCTCGACGACCAGGGTGAGCGACTCCGGGTGCAGGTGGGCGGCGGCCGCCGCGGAGACCTCCTCGACGGTCGCGGCGAGCAGCGCCTCGCGCAGCCGGGCGTGGTAGTCGTCCGGCAGGTCGTGCACGACAAGCGTGGTCAGCGCCGAGGCGATGGCCCGGGGGCTCTGCAGCTCGACGGAGAGCTGACCGGCCCGCCAGGAGCGGGCCACCGCCAGCTCGTCCTCGGTCACTCCGGTCAACCGGGTACGCGACACCTCGCCGACCGCCTCGACCAGGGCCGGCGCGGTCACCGCGGTCTGCACCCCGGAGCTGATGGCGAACCGGCCGAACCGGCGGGACGAGGCGAAGTCGCCCCGGATCCCGTACGTGTAGCCGCGCACCTCGCGGATCAGGTGGTTGAGCCGGGAGGTGAAGGCCCCGCCGAGCACCGTGCCGGCCAGCGTCATCGGCACGTGGTCCGGGTGGGCGCGGTGCGGCGACGGGTGCCCGAGGCGGAGCGTGGACTGCACCGAGCCGGGACGGTCGACCAGGATGATCCGCCGCCGGTCGGACAGCGTCACCTCGATCGGGCCGCCCTTGTCGGGCGCCGCGCCACCGGCACCGGTGAACACCGTCGCGGCGAGCGCGTCGAGGTCGATCCGGTCCAGGTCACCGGCGACGATCAGCGTGCCGGGGCGGATGAACCACTCGGAGTGGAAGACGGTCACGTCGTCCACGTCCAGGCCGGCCACGCTCTCCGGGTCGCCGTACATGGGGCGGCCCCAGCGGTTGTCCGCGCCGAACAGCTCGGCGCGCAGCACGGCGTCGGCCCGCGGGCCCGGGTTGGCCCAGTCCATCCGCAGGGCGGTCACCTCGTCGTCGCGGACCCGCCGCACGTCGGCCGGGTCGAGCTTCGGCGTCCGCACCGCCTCGGCGAGCAGTTCCACGGCCGCGCCCAGCCGGTCCACCGGCACCTGCACGCTGACCTGGAACGAGTCCCAGTCCAGGCCGGTCACCAGCTCGGTGCCGAGCGCCTCGATGGCCAGGGCGTACGCGGTGGCGTCCCGCTGCGCGGTGCCCTCCTCCAGCGCCTTGGCCAGCACCCCGCCGAGCCCCTCCTTGCCGACCGGCTCCCGGCCGGCGCCGCCGTCGAGCAGCAGCAGCGCGACGGCCAGGTTCTGTCCGGGCAGGTGCGCGGCGACGACCTGCCCGCCGGCGGCGGACCGGCGGACCACCTGCGGGAACCGGTACGGGCGGGCGGCGCCCGGCCCGGGACGGGCGGCGATCAACGTCATGAGGTCTCCTCGGGCAGGTAGGTGAGGGTTGCCCGGTCGGCCGCGCCGAGCAGCTCGGTGGCCTGCTCGGCGATCTCCTCGGCGGTGACGGCGAGCCAGGCGGGCAGCCGCTCGCCGGCCTTGGCCGGGTCACCGAACTGGGTGGCGTACCGGCCGAGGGTGTCCGCCCGGCCGTCCACGGTGGACATCTGCCGCCACCACATCGTGCTCAGCAGCGCCTTCGCCCGGTCCAGCTCGGCGGCGGTCACCGGCACGGTGGCCAGCTCGTCGACCACCTCGGCCAGCCCCTCGCGCAGCCGGTCGCCGGACACCCCGGGACGGGCCGTGGCGGTGGCGATCAGCGGCGCCGGCGCGTGCGCCAGGTCGACCCCGTACGCGCCGACCAGGTCGGGCTGGGCGATCCGCTCGCCGTCGGCGAGCCGCTGGTAGAGCCGGCTGCCCCGGCCGCTGCCCAGCACGGTGGCGAGCACGGTGGTCACGTCGTATCCGGGGGTGCCGAACGGGTGGGTGCGGTGCGCGACGTACACCCGGGGAGCGGGCACGTCGGCGGTGACCGTCTCCACCGCGGGCCGGCCGGTGGGCGGGACGGCCCGCCCGTCCGGGGCGGCCGGGATGTCCGGCCGCGGCGGCAGGGCGCCGAAGTACTTGTCGGCCAACGCGAACACCTCGGCGGCGGTGGTGTCGCCGACCACGGTGAGCACTGCGTTGTTCGGCGCGTAGTAGGTGCGGTGGAAGGCCTGAAAGGTGGCCAGGTCGGCGGCGTTCAGGTCGGCCATCGAGCCGATCGTGGCGTGGTGGTAGGGATGCCCGGGCGGATAGAGCAGCGGCAGCAGCCGCAGCCACGCGTCACCGTACGGCACGTTCTCGTAGCGCTGGCGGCGCTCGTTCTTCACCACGTCCCGCTGGTTGTCCAGCGTCTCCTGGGTCAGCGCCGGGACGAGCCCGCCCATCCGGTCGGCCTCCAGCCAGAGCGCCAGCTCCAGGTGCTCGGCCGGGACCGTCTCGAAGTAGTTCGTCCGGTCCGGGTTGGTGGTGGCGTTGAGCGAGCCGCCGGAGCCCTGGATGAGCCGCATGTGCTCGGTCTTCGCCACGTTGACCGAGCCCTCGAACATCAGGTGCTCGAAGAGGTGGGCGAAGCCGGTCTGGCCCGCCGGTTCGTGGCGGGAACCCACGTCGTACCAGATGTTCACGGCGACGGCGGGGGCGGTGCGGTCCTCGCTCACCACCACGCGCAGACCGTTGTCCAGTCGGGTCGTCTCGATCGGCCAGGGGTAACCGCTGTCGGGCATGGCACGACGCTATCCGATCTCGTGGGCGGAAAGGTGACGTGCCGGGAGCATCGTCGCCGCGCGCCGGGGTACTCGCCCGGCATGTCCTCCCCCGCATCGTCCGCGGTCGAACGCGCCGCCGCCGCGCTGGCGCGGCTCCGGCGCGGCCGGCTGCTGCACCCCGCCGGCCGCACCTTCTCCGCCGAGGTCCTGATCTGGGGTACGCCGGGCCCGCCCACCGGCGTGCCGCTGCTCGACCTGCCGGCCCGGTGGCCGGCCACGGTCCGCCTGTCGAAGGGCGTGCCCACGCCGGGGAGCTGGCCGGACGTGCTGGGGGTCGGCATCCGGCTGCACCGCGACCCGGAGCGGCCGGTGGACCTGCTGGCCAGTTCCAGCGCCGCCCCGCCGGTGCTGCGCCACCTGCCGCTGCCCCGGCGCGGCTTCACCGGGACGTACAGCTCGATCATGTCCTTCCGGGCCGGCCGCCGCCGGCTGTACCTGGCGGTGCTGGCCGACCCGGACTCGCCGGACCTGGGCCGCGGCCTGGCCGGCCTGCCGGCGGTGGCCGGCGACGACGGGCCGCGGCTGGTGCTGGCGGTGGCCTCGGCGGTCGGGCCGTGGCGGCCGTTCGGCGAGGTACGCCTGGACGGCCGGCGCGGCGCCCGGGAGGACGCCGCGCTGGCCTTCGACCCGATCGGGAACGTGCCGCCGGGGGTGCGGATGGGCGGCCCGCTGGCCTGGTTGCGGGCCACCACCTACCGGGGGTCGCGGCGGGCCCGCGGCGCCTCCGCTCAGTCGGGAGGCTCGACGGGGGTGACGGTCTGATCGGAGGTCCGGTGCTCCAGCACCGTGTCCGGCGCGGCGTTCCGGTCCTCCTCCCGGATGTCCGATTCGGCGAGGATCGCGTCGGCCTGCGCCTCGGGATCCTCGCTGCCCACCGCCGCCTCCTCGGGCAGCAGGTGGGCGCGGGACTCGATCCGGTCCTGGTCGCTCTGGTCGTGGCTCATGCCGTCCTCATACCCCCGCGGGCGCGTGCCGTACCCGACGAGCGGGTGGGACCCGCCCGGTCCGTCGGGTACGCTGACGGGCGTGACGCGGTCGTATCGATGGTTTAGGCAGCCGGCTGGAGGAGCCGGTGACTCGACCATGAGCTGACGTCACTTCCTCTTCGAGCCGGCCGGGCAGGGATGATTCCCTGCCCTTTCGCGTACGAGCAGCCGGCTCGATCCCGGGCGCCGGCCCCGGGCACGGTCGGCGGAAGGAACCCCACCGTGACGACCCCGGACGCCCATCGGGTCATCGACCAGCGGATCGACCGTGTCGTGCCGCTGACCACCCCGGCCCTGCTGCACCACCACCTGCCCCTGGAGCACTCCCTGGCCGAGGCCGTGGTGGCCGGCCGGCGTGCCGTCGGCCGGGTGCTGGACCGCGCCGACGACCGGCTGCTGGTCGTGGTCGG
This sequence comes from Micromonospora sp. NPDC048907, assembly GCF_055586885.1. NCBI lineage: Bacteria > Bacillati > Actinomycetota > Actinomycetes > Micromonosporales > Micromonosporaceae > Micromonospora > Micromonospora sp. NPDC048907. The sequence continues at coordinate 91,607 of NZ_JBVJHI010000010.1, read as the reverse complement.
CCCCTGCTCGGTGCACGACCCCGCCGCGGCCCTGGAGTACGCGGGCCGGCTGCGCCGGATCGCGGACCGGCTCGCCGACGACCTGCTCGTGGTGATGCGGGTCTACTTCGAGAAGCCGCGCTCGACCGTGGGCTGGAAGGGCCTGATCAACGACCCGGGCCTGGACGGTTCGGGCGACGTGAACACCGGCCTGCGCACGGCCCGGGCGCTCCTGCTCGACGTGCTGCGGCTGGGCCTGCCGGTGGGCTGCGAGTTCCTCGACCCGATCACCCCGCAGTACATCGCCGACACGGTGGCCTGGGGCGCGATCGGCGCGCGGACCGTGGAGAGCCAGGTGCACCGCCAGCTCGCCTCCGGCCTGTCCATGCCGATCGGCATGAAGAACCGGCCCGACGGCAGCATCTCCACGGCGGTGGACGCGATCCGGGCGGCGGGCGTGCCGCACGTCTTCCCGGGCATCGACGTCTCCGGCATCCCGGCGATCATGCACACCCGGGGCAACGCCGACGGTCACCTGGTGCTGCGGGGCGGCGGTGGCCGGCCCAACTACGACGCGGAGTCGGTGGCGGGGGCGCTGGACCTGCTGCGCGCGGCCGGGCTGCCCGAGCGGGTGGTGATCGACGCCAGCCACGCCAACAGCGGCAAGGACCACCGCAACCAGCCGGTGGTCGCCGCCGACGTGGCCGCCCAGCTCGCCGCCGGCCAGCGCGGCATCGTCGGCATCATGCTGGAGAGCTTCCTCCAGCCCGGCCGCCAGGACCTCGACCCCACCCGCGAGCTGGAGTACGGCAAGTCGGTGACCGACGCCTGCATCGGCTGGGACACCACGGCCGACGTCCTCGACCACCTCGCCCAGGCGGTCCGCGCCCGCCGGGCCACCCTCCCCACCCCCGCTTGAGCGGAGGTGGGGACGTTTGACCGATTCGGGCCCGGGTAGCTGGTCGGCGTGACCGACGACGCGCCCGTGACCGAGCAGCCGGACACCCGACAGCTCGACGAACTGCTCGACGACATCTTCCGTGGCCAGGAGCGGATGAGCCAGGCAGACATCTACCGCCGGGCGGTGGCCGCCGAACTCCCCGCCGATCTGCTGTCCCGGATCGACGCGCTGCCCGAGGGCGAGTACGCGGTCGACGAGGCGGCCGACCTGCTCGGCGGGACGGTGGCCTGAGCCATCCGGCGGCGGACGCGGCCCGAGGACGGAGAGGACAGCGCAATGACCGACCGCAACGAGGAACACGAGCACCCCCCGGCGCTCGGCCAGCCGCCCGAGGGCACCGACACGCTGCCGGAACCGGACTTCGCCAACGAGCACGACCGCACCGCCGTGGACCGTGAGGTGATCACCGGGGCGGACGAGGACGAGCGGGAGCCGGAGGCGTCGCGCGGCTGGGCGGGCGAGGACCACGGCACCACCCCCACCTGAGCGGGCCGAACGTGGAAAGGGGGCCGGCGCGGCGCGCCGGCCCCCTTTCCGTCCGCCCTACTCCTTCCGGTGCCCGCCCTCGGCCGCCTGCTGGGCCACCGCGTACCCCATCTGAAGGAAGTCGGAGGCGGCCACCGCGGTCAGCGCGGTGGCGACGAGCCGGGTCAGCCGGGGTGCCAGCACCAGCCCGCCGGTGAGGCCCGTGGCGACCCAGACCGCCAGGCAGAACGGGCAGCTCAGCAGCTCGCCGACGGCGTGCCGGGTGGGGCTGCCCTGGTCGCGCACCTGCTCCATCACCTCGCCGCTGCCGATCGGGTGGTCGTAGCGGGTGAACGGCGCGCGGAGCGGGCTGGTGATCGCGTCCTTGGAGAGCAGCCGGCTCAGCTTGTGGGTCGCGATGGACAGCAGCACCACGTCCGCGGGCGAGGGCCGCTCCGGCACCGGGCGGCCGGTCACCCTGACCAGGCCGACCAGCGACGCGGTGACGGCGCCGTAGGTGCCCATGGCCGCCAGGTAGCCGCCCAGCGGCCGGTACTCGTGCGGCGCGTACGCCTGGCGCAGCCGCGCCACCTTCTGCTTCAGGCCACTCCCGGTCACCCGGCCTCCTCTGCTCGTCGTGGCGACCGGCTCAGCCGGCGTTCAGGTTGTCGGACACCTCGCGGGCGAGGTTGGACAGGATCTCGTCGGCCATGCCGTGGTCGGTGCCGTTCAGGTCGAGCCGGACCCGGGCGCCGCCGGCGTCGGCCGGTTCCACGTCGATGTCCGCCGACCAGCCGGCGGACTCGGAACTCCAGCGGGCCCGCATGTCCTCGGCGTCCACCACCTCCACCTGGTGGGTGCCGGAACGGCGCAGCTCCTCGGGCAGCCAGGCCGACGACCGGTCCGGGTCGGTGGCGGTGCTGAACACCACCTCGGGGGGCGCGGACATGCCGCGCTCGGCGTGGTTGCTCATCAGGCGTCCCGGAGCCGGCTCGGGTCGACCTCCCGGCCCGGGTTGCGGGCCAGGTACTCGGTCTCCAGCTCGGCGGTGCGGCGCAGGTGGTTGGCGAGCGCCGAGTCGGTGGCGTGCCGGAGGGTGTCCAGGCGGGTCCGGTGCAGGCTCTGCATCTCCCGGATCAGGTCCTCGTCGCCGAGCTCGGCGGGGTCCACCCCGAGCAGCTCACCGTCGACCTCGTGGGTGCGCGCGTGGTCGCCGTCCCACTCGGTCACCCGCTGCTCCGGGCTCGCGTCACGGCGTACTGATTCGGTCATCGTCGCCCCCTCGTCTCGTTCGGGCTGGCGTCTAGACGGATGCCCAGCCGGGGTGCCACCAAACCCGACCCGGCTACGACACCGCGTCGGAGACGGCGGGTGGGCCCGGTACCCTCGATGGCATGAAGCGGCTCTGGACACCGGCGTGGATCGCTCGCCACGTGGCCATGGTCGTGCTGGTGGTGGGCTTTCTCGGGCTGGGCTGGTGGCAGGTGACCCGGGCCGCCGGGGGCAACACGCTGAGCTTCGGTTACGCGATCGAGTGGCCGGTGTTCGCCGCCTTCGTGGTCTTCGTCTGGTGGCGTGAGCTGCGGCACACGCTGCGGGCGGCGCGCGAGGAGCGGGCCGCCCCGGCACCTCGGGCGGCCGCCGACGCCGAGCCCGCGGCCACCCCGGCGGTACGCCGGCCGGTGCGGGTCAGCCGGGTGCCGGTCGCCCCGACCGGCGGGGCCGACGACGGCGAACTGGCCGCGTACAACCGCTACCTTGCATGGTTGAACGCCAACCCGGGCGCGAGGCCCGGCGACTATCCCGGCTGAGGCCGGTGCGGAAGGACGGACGACGGTGGGCGGAGCCCTTACCCGGTACCGCGTGATCGCCTGGATCGTGGGCGTGGCGCTGGTGGTGCTGGTCCTGATCGGCATGCCGCTGAAGTACGGCTTCGACAACCCGACCGTGGTGGCCGTGGTCGGCACCGCGCACGGCTGGCTCTACATGATCTACCTGGCGCTCACCTTCGACCTGTCGCGCCGGGCCGACTGGCCGCTCAAGCGGATGCTGCTCGTGATGCTCGCGGGCACCGTGCCGTTCGTCTCGTTCTACGCCGAGCGCCGGGTGAGCCACTGGATGGCGGCCGAGCAGGCGGCCCGGACCCCGGAGCCGGTGGCCGGCTGACCCGGCCGGTCAGCGGTTCGGCCGCCACGCCTCGGCCGCCGGCGGGGCCCAGCCGCCGTGGCGCGCCCCCTCCCGGGCGCGTTGCAGGGCCCGGGTGACCTGGCCGAACTGCCGCTCGTTGTCGCTGCTGAACAGCAGCACCTCGGTGCCGCGGAGCCGGCCCCACAGCTCGTACGACGGGGGCCGCCAGCGGTCCCCGATGAGCACGAACAGCAGCGGCAGCAACCCGACCGCGCCCAGCGTGAGGTACGCGGCCGCGGTGAGCCGTTGCAGCCCGCCGGTGAAGCCGAGCAGCACGCCGACACCGCCGATCAGGGCCGCGGAGACGGCGACCGCGCGGAGGGCGAGGCGGTCGTGCGGCCCGCGGGCGGTCCAGAGCTGGGTGATCTCGGCGACCGGCCAGCTTCTGCGGCCCACGGTGAAGCGCTCGCCGGTGACCACGATGCCGGGCCGGGCGTAGAGCAGGGTGGCGGAGGCCCCGCCCGGGGACCGGGGCGGGCGGGTGGTGGAGCCATCGGTCTGCACGGCGGCCTCCCAGGATTCGCGGGGTCGGGCGCCGCGCCGTCGGCGTTGCCGGATGGCGGGGTTCCCGAACTCCGCGCTTCATTGTGTTGCGGGCGCGCCACCGCACCGCACGTTTTACCTGGCCACGCGCCTGAGCCGGACCTGGCAGGCGCCGGAAAAGGGGAGCGATTCCCACCTTTGTCGGCTTTTGGCGGCGCGATGCCTGGCGACATCCGCCCAGAACGACGAATCGGGTTACTGGTGCGATCCGCCCACCCGACTCCGGCGCCGCGACGGCGCGCACGCGAAACGGTCACGAAGCGTCAACGGCACCGGCGGCACTTCCTGACACTTTGCCAACTTTCGCCCCTGCTTCAACTCCCCGTCACTCCGGTCACGGGTTAGGTTGGGCAGGCCGGTCCGGTCGACCGCCATCCACCCGGATGGCCCCGGGCCGGTGTCGCCGGGTGGCACGCGCCGCGCCGGCGAGAGTCGGAGAGGAGCTTTCCGCTCTTGTCGTCCTTACGGATCCTGCTGCGCTCGCTGGCGGTGGCGGGCCTCTCGGCCACGCTGCTCGCCCCGGCGTCGGTGGCTCGGGCCGAGCCCACCCCCGCCGAGCTGACGAAGCAGATCGAGAAGTCCTCGACTGAGCTGGAGCGAATCGTCGAGTCGTACAACAAGCTCAACGAGGAGATCAAGGCCAACAAGGCCACCGCGGCCACGTTGCAGGCCAGGATCGGCCCGTTGCAGGAGCAGGCCGAGCGGAGCCGCGCCGACGTGGGCGTCCTCGCCGCGACGGCGTACAAGACCGGGGGCATGCGCACCGTGCAGGCCCTGCTGGAGCCGGGCGGGCCGGCCACGCTGCCGGACCGGCTCGGCACCCTGGACCAGCTGACCCGCCAGCGGCAGCAGACCATCAGCGGCTTCACCGAGAGCCAGCGCCGGCTCATCGACCAGAAGACCCGGCTCGACGCCACGCTGGCCCGGGAGGCCGCGCAGGCAAGGCAGCTGACCGCCGGCAAGAAGAAGATCGAGGCGGACCTGGCCCGCCTCTACGAGCTGCGCCGCAAGGCGTACGGCCGGGCCACCGAGGCGCCCGCCCGATCCAGCTCCGCCGGCAGCGCCCCGGCCATCGCCGGCTCCGCCGGTGTGGCCGTGCGCTACGCCTACGGCGCGATCGGCAAGCCGTACGGCTACGGCGACGACGGCCCCGGCAGCTACGACTGCTCGGGTCTGACCCTCGCGGCCTGGCGGGCCGCCGGCAGGTCCCTTCCGCACAACGCGGCCATGCAGTGGAACGCCACCTCCCGGATCAGCCGCGGCTCCCTGCAACCCGGCGACCTGGTGTTCTACTCCGGTCTCGGGCACGTGGCCCTCTACGTGGGCGGCGGCCAGATCATCGACGCGCCGAGCGCGGGCCGGAACGTCAACAAGCGGGACATGGACATCATGTCGATCGCGGGCTACGGCCGGGTGCGCTGACCCGGACGGCGAACGGCCGGCGTCCCCCTATCGGACGCCGGCCGTTCGTTCAGTCCATTACTACCAGCTCAGGCCGCCTGCAGCCCCTCGGCGCGGGCCAGCTCACGGAGCCGGCCGAGGGCCTGGATCTCCAGCTGGCGGATCCGCTCCCGGGAGAGCGAGAACCGCGAGGCGACCTCGGTCAGCGAGTGCTCGCGCCCGTCCTCGAGGCCGTACCGGGCCCGCATGATGCCGGCCGAACGGTCGTCGAGGTGGTTGAGCAGACCCTCGATCCGCTGCCGCTCCAGGCCGGTGAGGACGATCTCCTCCGGCGACGGGGCGTCGCTGTCGGCGACCAGGTCGCCGAGGTTGGTGTCGCCGTCGTCGCCCACCGGGGTGTCCAGCGAGACGGTGTCCTGCGACCAGCGCCGCAGCTCGTTGACCCGCTCGACGGTGACGCCGAGCGCCGCCGCGATCTGCTCCGGCTCCGGGTCGCTGCCCAGCTCACGGGTGAGCTGCCGGGCCACGTTGCGCATCCGGTTGACGTCCTCGACCAGGTGCACGGGCAGGCGCACGGTGCGCTCCTGCTGGGCGATCGCCCGGCTGATGGCCTGGCGGATCCACCAGGTCGCGTAGGTGGAGAACTTGTAGCCGCGCTCGTAGTCGAACTTCTCGACCGCGCGGACCAGGCCGGTGTTGCCCTCCTGGATCAGGTCCAGCATGGGCATGCCCGACCGCACGTAGCGGCGGGCGATCGAGACGACCAGTCGCAGGTTGGCGCGGATGAAGAGGTCCTTCGCGCGCTCCCCCTCGACGACCAGCCGCTCCAGGTCCTCCCGGTCGACGCCGGCGGGGACGCGGTCCTCGCCGAGCAGGTGCTCGGCGTAGAGGCCGGCCTCGATCGCCTTGGAGAGATCGACCTCCTTGGCGGCGTCCAGCAGCGGCGTCCGGGAGATCTCGTGCAGGTAGACGCCGACCAGGTCCCGCTCCTCGGCGACCTCGTCGGTACGCATGCCGATGTTCTTGTCCACGATTGCCACGGTCCCCTCGCTCGCGCCGGTTGCCCGGTTCCTTGCCATCCCCACGTTCATCAGCCCTCCCCGTAACCTCCGCTGTGCCCGTAGGTGCTGACACCTACACAACAGATGAGACGCGTCGGGGATTCCATGTCGTGAGTCGAAACTGTCACGAATGCCTGAGTAGTAGCTGAGAGCCCGGTCCATGTTTGCTGTCAGGACCCCCGCTCGGGTGGCTCACGGACGCCCCGGTCGGAGGGCGTCGGAGCAGCGGAATCGTCGTCCGCTCACGAAATCGCACCATTGCGAATTCCATGAACACAGCGACCCGCGTCACCGCGTCATTGCGATCCTGGTCACTGCGAGATACGCGCTCGCAGGCCGGTCGGTTCAGCCACGGGTGAGGATTACCCCACGGCAGGTTGAACAATCCGCAGCGCCGGGGCCGTCCCCGCCCGCGACGTGACGCGCGTCGCACCCGTGGTGCGGAGGCGGCCGGGAGGGGACCCGGCCGGCGGAGGCGTCAGGAGGCGAGCAGGGCGAGCGCGCCGCGCACCTGGTCGGCGGAGCGGGCCAGGGCGGCCCGGGCGGCGGAGACCTCGGCGCCGGAGACCAGCGAGACGAGGGCGGTCTTGAGGTCGCCGTCGGCCTCGTTGAGGGCGCCGCGGCACACCTCCTCGGCGCAGCCGGTCGCCTCCATGAGGATCGAGATCATCCGGCCGCGCAGCTTCGCGTTGGTGGCCACCATGTCGATCATCAGGTTCGAGTAGACCCGGCCGAGGCGCACCATGACCGCCGTGGAGAAGGTGTTCAGCACCAGCTTCTGCGCGGTGCCCGCCTTCATGCGGGTCGACCCGGTGACCACCTCGGGTCCGGTGTCCACCCCGATGAAGACGTCGACCGACCCGGCGGCTTCCGCCTCCGGATTGGCGCAGAGCAGCACGGTCGCGGCCCCCTGCGACCGGGATGCGGCGAGCGCCCCGAGGACGTACGGGGTGCGCCCGCTGGCGGCCAGCCCCACCACCAGGTCGCCGGGGCGTACGCATTCGGCGGCCTCGGCGGCGCCGCCGCGCTCGTCGTCCTCGGCATCCTCGACGGCCCGCCACATGGCCTCCGGGCCACCGGCCAGGTGGGCGCAGAACCAGTGCCGCGGCGAGTTGAAGGTGGGGGCCAGCTCGGCGGCGTCGAGCACGCCGAGGCGGCCGGAGGTGCCGGCGCCGAAGTAGTGCACCCGGTTCCCGGCGCGCAGCGCGGCGACGGCCAGGTCGACGGTCTCGGCGATCTCGTCGAGGACGGCGGCCACCGCGGCGGGCACCCTCCGGTCCGCCTCGTTGATGACGGTGAGCACGTCCCGGGTCGACATGAGATCGAGGTCGACGCTGTGCGGGTTGCGCCGCTCGGTGGGGGCGCCCACCCGGACCACGGGCCGCACGGCGGCCATCTCCTCCGGCTCCACCCGGCCCGCGGTCATGCCCGCCTCCGGGCGGCACCCACCCGGTGCGACTGGACCGCCTCGGCGGTCGCCTCCAGGGCCTTCCTGGCCTTGGCGCGGTTCCGGGCGGCCACTCCCACGAAGAGGCAGTCGACCACGGTCAGCTGGGCCAGCCGGCTGGCCATAGCGCCGGAGCGGTAGGTGGTCTCGCGGGCCGCGGTGGTCAGCACGTGGTCGGCGACCTCGGTGATCGGCGAGCGGGGGAAGTTGGTCAGCGCGACCGTGGTGGCGCCGCGGGCGCGGGCCTGTTCGAGCACCTCGATGACGTCCGAGGTGGTGCCGGTGTGCGAGATGCCGACCGCGACGTCGCCGCGGCCGAGCAGGGCGGCCGAGGTGAGGGCGGTGTGCACGTCCGGGAAGTAGAAGGCGGTGCGGCCGATGCGGTGCAGCTTCTGCTGGAAGTCCGACGCGACGAAGCCGCTCGCGCCGGCGCCGTAGACGTCGATCCGGCCGGCCCCGACGATCGCCTCCACGACCTGCTCGCAGACGGCGGGGTCGAGCTGCTCGGCGGTCTCCTCGACGGCCCGCGCGTCGTTGAACGCGATGGTGGCGATGATCTGCGCCAGGTCGGCGCCGGGCGGGATGTCGCCGCCCACCACCCGGGCGTCCGGTGGCTCGACCCGGCGGGCGGCCTCGGCGGCGAGCCGGATCCGCAGCTGCGGGTAGCCGTCCATGCCGACCGACCGGCAGAACCGGATGACCGTGGCCTCGGATGTCTCGGCGGCGGTGGCGAGATCCGTGATGGTGCGCCGGGCGGCGTCGGCCGGATCGGAGACGACCAGCCGGGCCACCCGCTGCTCGGCCGGGGACAGCGAGGGCAGGAGGCCGCTGATGTGGACGATCAGTCCACCGGGCTCGTGACTCGCAGAAATCTTCGGACTCTTCGCCACGGATGAAACTTACTTTCATGAGGCGTGACCGTCAACCATGACGGCGCGTATCCGGAAAAGTACCGCGTTCCGCGCCCGCTTCCCGTGCCAAGGGTCCCATTCCCGCAGCCCGGCCGCCTCCCCCGCTCCGGTCGACTCCGTCGCGCCGCCCGACGGCCCGTCTGGCCGTCGCGCCTGCCCGGTCGGCCGGACGGCCTCGCCGAGGTCACCGGTCGGACGGGCCCGCCGGGGCGAGGCGCATCGACCAGCCCGGATGCGTCCCCCGGTCACCGCCCGGCCGGACGGGCGGCTAGCGTGGGCACATGGCGGAACGCACGGTGCTGGTGACCGGGGGCACGGGCGGGCTGGGCGGTGCGGTCACCGCCGCCTTCCTCGAGGCCGGCTGGCGGGTGGTCGCACCCGGACGGGACGGTGGCGGGACGACGCCGGCGGCCGGACCGGTCCGGGTCACGGCGGACCTGCTGGACCCCGACGGGGTCGCGCGGGCGGTGGCCGTCGCCACCGAGGAGCCGGCCGCGCCGCTGCGGGCCGTGGTCAACCTGGTCGGCGGATACGCCAGCGGCGGCCTGGTGCACGAGACCCCGATCGAGGAGTTCGACCGGATGCTGCGGCTCAACCTGCGGCCCACGTACCTGGTGACGCAGGCCGCGCTGCCGCACCTGCTGGCGGCCGGCGGCGGCGCGGTGGTCTGCGTGTCGGCGCGGGCCGCGGTGGCGCCCTTCCCGGGCGCGGCCGGCTACGTCACCGCCAAGGCGGCCGTGCAGGCGTTCGCCAACGCCGTGGCCGTGGAGTACCGGCAGCGCGGGGTCCGGAGCAACACCGTGCTGCCCAGCGTGATCGACACGCCGGCCAACCGGGCCGCCCAGCCCGACGCCGACCACCGCCGCTGGGTCCCCCCGGCCGAGATCGCCGCGGTGATCCGCTTCCTGGCGTCCGACGAGTCGGCGCCGACCAGCGGGGCGAGCGTCCCGGTCTACGGGCGGGCCTGAGCCGGCACCGGTTCGCCGCGCCCTGCGCCGCCCGACGGCGGGCCCGTGCCGTCCGGGCCCGGCCCGGCCGCGGCCGGCGGGTCGCCCGGGAGCCACTCGGTCAGGTGCGCCCGGATCCGGTGGGACACCTCCTCCGGCGTGCCACTGCCGTCCACCACCACGAAGCTGCCGTACTCCGGCAGGGTCCGGTACGCGGTGGCCGCGGCGCTGAGCCACCGCATGCTCTCGTGGTCGGTGCCGCGCCGCTCGATCCGCCGGTACGCCTCGGCCGGGTCCAGGGTGAGCAGGAACGTGACCCGGGGCGGCGGGAAGACCCGGTAGCCGGCCCGGGCCAGCCGCTCCCAGCGCTGCCCGCCGTGGGCCCGGATGCTGGCGTACTGGCAGGCGGACCAGCGGTCCATCACCGCCGTCCGGCCGGTCACCAGGCAGGTCAGCAGGGCGAGCGCGATGGCCAGCCAGCGGAGCACGGACTCCAGGGCGAGCAGTCCGTTGCGCCCGACGAGCCGTTGCGCGTCGGGCCGGCCGACCCGCTGGGCGAGCCGGCTGAGCCAGCGGCGGCCGCCGGCGTTGCGGTGGTAGGTGGCGGGATGGCCCGCGGCGGTGAGCGCCTCGGCGAGCCGGTGGGCCTGGGTGGTCTTGCCCGAGCCGTCGATGCCGATCAGGGCGACGGCGCGCAGTCGGGCCCTGCCGCGCCGCACCCGCAGTGACCTGACCACCCTCCCGAGGTTATCCGACAGGTGCTCGCCTTCGGCGGTTTGTCGGGATTGTCACCGGCACGTCGGGGCGCGCCCCCAACAGGTGTGGCCGACCCGTTCGCCGGGTACGCAACTTCATTCCCACCGCCACCTACGACGACGGGAGACCCAGAATGGCCGAGCGCGGGGACGAGACCCTGGTGCACACGCTCAAGAAGGTCGCCGCCGTGCTCAAGCAGTCCGAGATTCCCTTCGCGCTCGGAGGCAGCTTCGCCGTGTACGCCCACGGCGGCCACTCGAGCGACCACGACGTGGACTTCCTGATCCGGCAACAGGACGTGGACCGGGCCCTGGAGGCCCTGGTCGAGGCCGGCTTCACGGCCGAGCGCCCGCCGGAGGACTGGCTGGTCAAGGTCTACGACGAGGGCCGGATGGTGGACCTCATCCACCGGCCGATCGAGACCCCGGTCACCGAGGAGACGTTCGCCGACACCATCGTGCGGCCGGTCGACGCCATCCACATGCCGGTGCTCTCGGCCAGCCAGCTCATGGTGCACAAGCTGCTGAGCTTCTCCCAGCACTACTGCGACTTCGCCCGGGCCCTGCCGCTCGCCCGCTCGCTGCGGGAACAGATCGACTGGGAACGGGTACGGAAGGAGACGCAGCACTCGCCGTACGCCGAGGCGTTCCTGGTGCTGCTCGACCGGCTCGACGTGCTGCCCGGCGGCACGTCCGGAGTGAGGGAGAACCCGTGACCGCACACCACGGCGACCCGCCGCCCGACGAGTACGTCGAGGCGGAGATCCAGAGCATGTTGGCCGAGGACCCGGATGTCGCCGAACAGGGCATCACCGTGGTGCGCCGCGAGCGCGGCCTGGTCCTCTACGGCGAGGTGGAGAGCCCGCACCGGCGCGAGGAGATCCTGCGCCGGGTGGCCGAGCGCTTTCCGGACCTGCCGGTCACCAGCGACATCGGCGTGATCCGTACGCAGGCGCCCACCCAGGTGGAGGAGCTGCCGTGAGGGAGGTTCGATCGTGATCCGCATCGCCGCCGTCGGCGACGTGCACCTGGACGAGGACGTGGTCGGCCGGTTCCGGCCGGCGCTGGAGGAGCTGCCCGACTGCGCCGACGTGCTGCTGCTCGCCGGGGACCTGACCCGGCACGGCACCGAGTCCGAGGCGCGCTGCGTGGCGCAGGAGTTCGGCGACCTCGGCGTGCCGGTCATCACCGTCCTCGGCAACCACGACCACCAGTGCGACGAGGTGCCGCAGGTGGTGAAGGTGCTGGAGGACGCCGGGATCACCGTCCTGGAGGGGACGGGCGTCGTGCTGGAGTGCGCGGGCGGCCGCCTCGGCGTGGCCGGGGTGAAGGGGTTCGGCGGCGGGTTCGCCGGGCGGTGCGCCAGCGACTTCGGGGAGCCGGAGATGAAGGCGTTCGTCCAGACGACCAAGGACAGCGCGGACTCCCTCGGTGCGGCGCTGCGCGGGCTCGACTGCGACGTGCTGGTCGCACTCACCCACTACTCCCCCGTGCCGGACACCCTTGCCGGCGAGCCCCTGGAGATCTACCCGTTCCTCGGCTGCTACCAGCTCGGCCAGGCCATCGACTCGGCGCCCACCGCGCTGGCCCTGCACGGGCACGCCCACCACGGCACCGAGCGGGGCACCACCCCGGGCGGCGTACGCGTCCGCAACGTCGCGCACCCGGTCATCAAGCAGGCGTACAGCATCTTCCACCTGGGTGATCAACTGGACTGAGAAGCAGGTTTCCCGGATCCGACGAACGGGTATCCGGCCGACATGGAGCTGATTCTCTGGATTCTCGCAGTCGTACTGGTGGTCGCCGGCATCCTCGCGCTGTTCCGCCGGCAGATCCTGTGGGGCATCGTCCTCATCGTCGTCGGCCTGCTGGTGGGGCCGGGAGGCGTCAGCATCTTCAACAATTAGCCGTCGACCTCCCACCACCCCTGACCCGCCGGGGTCGTCGGGTCCGAAAGCTCCGTCCTCCCAGACAGGGGCATCCGGACCCGGCGACCCCGGCGCCATGCTGCCGGCCGGTTTGCCGCCCGGGGCGGCGGGCATCCGACGGCATGACGATCTCGGGGACCATCCGGCGGGTCGGGCGCGGGCGGAGGTGGTGGGCGCTGCTGGGCTTCGGCGCCGCGGTGACCGTGGCGGCGGCCGTCGGCGCCCTCGGCGTGCGCGACACCACGGAGGAGTACGCCGATCTCGCCCAACCGGCGTGGGCGCCGCCGCCGTGGCTCTTCGGCCCGGTCTGGACCGTCCTGTACGGGCTCATCGCGGTGTCCGGCTGGCTGGTCTGGCAGCGGACCGGCTGGGGGCCGGCACTGGGCGCCTGGGTCACCCAGCTCGTGCTGAACGCGCTCTGGACCCCGCTCTTCTTCGGCGCCGGCCGCTACGGGCTGGCGTTCGCCGACCTCGTGCTGATGTGGCTGGCCGTCGGGGGCACCGTGGCGCTGTCCCGGCGGGCGTCCCGGCCGGCGGCGCTGCTCCTGCTCCCGTACTGGGCCTGGGTGACCTTCGCGGGCGCGCTCAACCTCGCCATCTGGCGGCTCAACGGGTGACGGGCGCGGGGCGGGCGGCCCCGCGCCCGTCACCGGTCAGCAGCGCGGCACGCCGGGGATGTAGCCGTCGTAGCCGGTGTAGACGTACGCGTCGGAGATGAACCGGCCGGAGCCGATCCGGTCCCAGATCGAACTCGTCCCGTAGGTGCCGGTGACGCTGGTGCCGCTGGTCTGGCAGTAGATGGTGACGCCGGCGCCGTCGGCCACCGAGCCGACCGCGCTGTAGCCGGTGCCCGGGCCGGAGCGCACCGTCAGGGCGGCGCCCGCGGTGTTCACCGTGCCCGCCCCGGTGTTCGACCCGGAGCAGCCGTTGTCGCTGGTGTAGGTCTTCGTGCCCCAGTAGAGGGCGAGGGCCCCGTTGAACCGGACCTGGATGTCGCTGCCGTTCAGCCGCTGCTCGTAGTGCAGGTGCGGCCCGGTGGAGCCGCCGGTGCTGCCCACGTAGCCGATGACCCGGCCGTAGCCGACGGTCTGCCCGACCGAGACGTTGAAGCTGCTCAGGTGGGCGTAGTAGGTGGTGTATCCGTTGCCGTGGTCGATCCGCACGTACTTGCCGTAGCTGGTGCCGCCGAGGTCGGTCACCCGGTCGACGGTGCCGGGCGCGCTGGCCACCACCGGGTCGCCCAGGTCGTCGGTGCGGTTGAAGTCCACGGCGTAGGCCGGGCTGTGGTCCGAGCGCGTCTGGCCGGACCAGGCCTGGTTGCAGGGGAACGGAACCTTGAACGTCGGCGCGGCCATCGCCGGCGCCGCCGGGATCAGGGCCACGAGGACGGCGGTCACCGCCGCGAGGCTGAACCAGCGTTTGCGCATCCACTGCCTCCTATGTTGAAAGTTTTCGATCTGATAGGGACAGGGTGGCAGAAAGTTCCATCGATGGGAAGGGGTCTCACCAGGGATCGGTCAGCGCAGCGTGGGAGCGCGCCCACGGCCGGTGAGCGGGTTTCGGGATTGTTACCGGGCCGTGTCCGGCAGGGGGTGGACCCGGCGGGATGCAAGCGCTTACATGTGGGGACGACCATCGGACCGGCGCGGGTTCGATTCCCCCCACGCGCCGGCAAGGAAGGAGATCGGCATGGCGTTTGCCAGATCGCGCCAGGCGCTCGCGATCGCCGGCGTGCTGGGGCTGGCGCTCGGCGTCACCGCCTGCGGCACCGGAAACGACAAGAAGAGCAGCAAGGCGAGCTCACCCGAGTGCGCCGCTTACGAGAAGTACCAGGGCCACGACGGCAAGAAGGTGACGATCTACTCGTCGATCCGGGACATCGAGGCCGACCGCCTGGACGAGTCCTGGAAGCAGTTCGAGACCTGCACGGGCATCGACATCGACCACGAGGGCTCCGGCGAGTTCGAGGCCCAGCTGGGCGTCCGGGTCGACGGCGGCAACGCGCCCGACCTGGCCTTCATCCCGCAGCCCGGTCTGCTCAAGCGGTTCGCCGACGCCGGCAAGCTGAAGCCGGCCGGCGCCGACACCAAGGCGATGGCCGAGCAGAACTACTCCCCCGACTGGCTGAAGTACAGCACCGTCGACGGCAAGCTCTACGGCGCGCCGCTCGGCTCCAACGTGAAGTCCTACGTGTGGTACTCGCCGAAGACCTTCAAGGAGAAGGGCTGGAGCGTCCCGACCACGTGGGACGAGCTGATCGCCCTGAGCGACAAGATCGCGGCGAGCGGCACCAAGCCGTGGTGCGCCGGCATCGAGTCCGGTGACGCCACCGGCTGGCCGGCCACCGACTGGATCGAGGACGTGATGCTGCGGACCGCCGGTCCGGAGGTCTACGACCAGTGGACCACCCACGGCATCCCGTTCAACGACCCGAAGGTCGCCGACGCCGTCAACCGCGCCGGCAGCATCCTCAAGAACGACAAGTACGTCAACGGCGGCTTCGGCGGCGTGAAGAGCATCGCCACCACCTCCTTCCAGGAGGCCGGCACGCCGATCACCACCGGCAAGTGCGCCCTGCACCGGCAGGCGTCCTTCTACGCCAACCAGTGGCCGCAGGGCACCAAGGTGGCCGAGGACGGCGACGTCTTCGCGTTCTACTTCCCGGCCATCGACGCGGCCAAGGGCAAGCCGGTGCTGGGCGGCGGCGAGTTCGTCACGGCCTTCGCCGACCGTCCCGAGGTCCAGGCCGTGCAGACCTACCTGGCCTCTGGCGAGTACGCCAACAGCCGCGCCAAGATCGGCGACTGGGTGTCGGCGAACAAGAAGCTCGACCTGAACAACGTCCCCAACCCGGTGGACAAGCTCTCCGTCCAGATCCTCCAGGACCCGAAGACCGTGTTCCGGTTCGACGGTTCGGACCTGATGCCGGCCGCGGTCGGCGCGGGCACCTTCTGGAAGGGCATGGTCGACTGGATCAACGGCAAGGACACCACCACGGTGCTGAACGGCATCGAGGGCAGCTGGAAGTGATCTGAGACGGTGGCCCGGTCCGCGTCGCGGACCGGGCCACCGCCCGCAACCGAACCCTTGAGGGAGGGTCGATGGAGTTCGACTTCGCGGCGGAACAGCCGAAGTTCCTCATGCTGATGTACGGGCTGATCGCTTTCGTCGCGGTGGTGGGCGGTCTGCTCCTGCTCCTCGACGTGGTGCCGGCCTGGTTCGCCCGCCGCCGGGAGGAGAGGCTGGTCGCGGCCGTGGCGAGCGGCACGCCCCTGCCCCGCCGGCGCAAGCCGCGGGAAGGCCTGATCGCGCTCTTCTTCCTGCTGCCGACACTGCTGTTTCTCACCGTCGGACTGGTGGTGCCGGCGATCCGGACCACCCTCCTCTCGTTCATGGACAAGGACAGCAGCAACTGGGTCGGCCTGGCCAACTACGCCTGGATGTTCTCCGAGGACTCGATCGTCCGGGTGCTGGTCAACAGCCTGATCTGGGTGCTGCTGGTTCCGCTGGTGGCCACCGCGTTCGGCCTGATCTACGCCGTCCTCGTGGACAAGGCCCGCTTCGAGGCGGTGGCCAAGTCGCTGATCTTCCTGCCGATGGCGATCTCGTTCGTCGGCGCCGCCATCATCTGGAAGTTCGTCTACGCGTACCGCGGCGACGGTGACCAGATCGGCCTGCTCAACCAGATCGTCGTGAGCCTGGGCGGCGAACCCAAGCAGTGGCTGCTGGAGTCGCCGCTGAACACCTTCCTGCTCATCGTGATCATGGTCTGGATCCAGGCGGGCTTCGCCATGGTGGTGCTCTCCGCCGCCATCAAGGCCATCCCCGCGGACATCGTCGAGGCGGCCCGGCTCGACGGTGTCAGCCCCTGGCAGATGTTCTGGCAGATCACCATGCCGAGCATCCGGCCGGCGCTGATCGTCGTGGCGGTGACGCTCTCGATCGCCACGCTGAAGGTCTTCGACATCGTCCGGACCGCCACCAACGGCAACTACGACACCAACGTGATCGCCACGGAGATGTACAACCAGGCGTTCCGCTACCAGGAGAACGGGCAGGGCTCCGCGCTCGCGGTCTTCCTCTTCGTCCTGGTCATCCCCATCGTGATCTACCAGATCCGCAACCTGCGTCAGCAGCGGGAGGGCTGAGATGACCACCGCCACGCCCACCGTCCCGGCCGGCACCCAGGCCACCGAACCGATCACCCGCGCCGGCCGGGTGCGCAAGCGGCTGAACAGCCGCACCGCCACCCTGGTGTCGATCGTCATCGCGCTGCTCTGGACCATCCCCACCTTCGGTCTGTTCATCTCGTCGTTCCGGCCCGAGAACGAGATCAAGACCACCGGCTGGTGGACGTTCTTCAGCAACCCGCAGTTCACGCTGGACAACTACCAGCAGGTGCTGTTCAGCACCGGCTCGTCCGGGCAGCTCGCCAGCTACTTCATCAACTCGCTCGCCATCACCATCCCGTCGGTGCTCTTCCCGCTGGCCTTCGCCTCGCTGGCCGCGTACGCGCTGGCGTGGATCAACTTCAAGGGGCGGGACTGGGTCTACATCGCGATCTTCTCGTTGCAGATCGTGCCGCTGCAGATGGCCCTCGTACCGCTGCTGAAGTTCTTCTCCACCGGCGTGACCATCGCCGGGATCCAGGTGCTCCCCGCCTGGGACCTGGTCGACGAGCAGAAGTTCGCGCAGGTGTGGTTCGCGCACACCTGCTTCGCGCTCCCGTTCGCCGTGTTCCTGCTGCACAACTTCATCTCGCAGCTGCCGGGGGACCTCATGGAGGCGGCCCGGGTCGACGGGGCCACCCACCCGAAGATCTTCCGGACCATCGTGCTGCCGCTGATCACCCCCGCGCTGGCCGCGTTCGGCATCTTCCAGTTCCTCTGGGTCTGGAACGACCTGCTGGTCGCGCTGATCTTCGCGGGTGGCGGCGACGAGACCGCTCCGCTGACCGTCCGCCTCGCCGAGCTGGCCGGCACCCGGGGCAACGAGTGGCAGCGGCTCACGGCCGGCGCGTTCGTGTCGATCGTCGTACCGCTGATCGTGTTCCTGTCCCTCCAGCGCTTCTTCGTGCGAGGCCTGCTCGCCGGCAGCGTCAAGGGCTGATCCGCTGCTCCGCCGCCGCCGGTCCCCCGGCGGCGGCGGGCGCGGGGTCGGAGCGGGGAACCGATGACGAAGATTGACGATGTCGCCCGCCTGGCCGGGGTGTCGACGGCCACCGTCTCGCGGGCGCTGCGCGGCCTGCCGACGGTCTCGGCCGCGACGCGGCGGCGGGTCCTCGCCGCCGCCGAGCAACTCCAGTACGCGGTGTCGCCGAGCGCCTCCCGGCTGGCCGGCGGGAAGACCGGCACGGTCGCCGTGGTGGTCCCCCGGATCACCCGCTGGTTCTTCGGCACCGTGGTCGAGGCGGTCGAGGACTACCTCCACCAGAACGGCTACGACCTGCTGCTCTACAACCTGGGCGGGCGGGAGCAGATCCGGCAGCGGGTGCTGCACCCGGCCAGCCTGCACAAGCGGGTGGACGCGATCATCCTGGTCGCCACCCCGCTGCGCCCGGCCGACCTGACCGCGCTGACCAAGCTGGCCCTGCCCGGCGTGACCATCAGCTCCGGCAGCGGGGTGCCCGGCTGGCCCTGCGTCCGCATCGACGACGTGGCCGCCGCGCGGACCGCCACCCGGCACCTGCTCGACCTGGGCCACACCCGGATCGCGCACATCTCCGGCGACCCCGACGACGAGCTGGCCTTCACCACCCACCTGGACCGGCGGCGCGGCTACGAGGAGGCGCTGCGCGCCGCCGGGCTCCGGCCCGACCCGAGCCTCGACGTCGAGTCGCAGTTCACCGTCGACGGCGGCACCCGGGCGACCGCCGAGCTGCTGGCCCGGGGCGAGCCGCCGACCGCCATCTTCGCCGCCTGCGACGAGATGGCGATGGGCGCCATGACCGCCCTGCGTGACGCGGGGCTCCGGGTGCCCGAGGACGTCAGCGTGATCGGCATCGACGACCACGACCTGGCCGGGGTGCTCGGGCTGAGCACCATCGCCCAGCCGGCGGCGGAGCAGGGGTTGCTCGCCGCCCGGATGCTGCTCGACCCGCTGGGCGGGCGGGTCGCCAGCCCGTACGCCGGGCTGGTGCCGGCGCCGCGCGGCCCCGACACCGACCACCGGTCGCCGGCCTCGGTGATCCTGCCCACTCGCCTGGTGGTGCGCGAATCGACCGCGCCGCCCCGGGCAAACTGATCAGATTCGTCCCGTACGCACGACAGGGAGAAGGCGCTGAACACCGACGCGACGCAGGAGACCCCGGCCACCGGCTGGTGGACCGAGGCCGTCATCTACCAGATCTACCCGCGCTCGTTCGCCGACGCGAACGGCGACGGGATCGGCGACCTCCCCGGCATCACGGCACGCCTCGACCACCTCAGCGAGCTGGGCGTCGACGCGATCTGGCTGTCGCCGTTCTACCCCTCCCCCCAGGCGGACGCCGGCTACGACGTGGCCGACTACCGGGACGTCGACCCGCTCTTCGGCACCCTCGGCGACGCCGACAAGATGATCGCCGAGGCGAAGGCGCGCGGCCTGCGGGTGATCGTCGACCTGGTGCCGAACCACACCTCGTCGGAGCACCGCTGGTTCCGGGCCGCCGTCGCGGCCGCGCCCGGCAGCCCGGAGCGGCAGCGCTACGTCTTCCGCGACGGCAAGGGCCCGCAGGGCGCCGAGCCGCCGAACGACTGGGAGAGCGTCTTCGGCGGGCCGGCCTGGACCCGGCTGCCGGACGGCCAGTGGTACCTGCACCTCTTCGACACCGGGCAGCCCGACCTCAACTGGGACAACCCGGAGGTGCGCGCCGAGTTCCTGGACATCCTCCGGTTCTGGCTGGACCGGGGCGTCGACGGGTTCCGGGTGGACGTGGCGCACGGCCTCATCAAGCAGGCCGACCTGGCCGACTGGCAGGAGCCGCAGGAGATCCTGTCCGGCCAGGAGGTCGACAAGCCCCGCCCGCCGATGTGGGACCAGGACGGCGTGCACGACATCTACCGGGAGTGGCGGCGGCTGCTCGACTCCTACGACGGGGAGCGGATCCTGGTCGCCGAGGCGTGGGTGGAGCCGGCCGAGCGGCTGGCCCGCTACGTGCGGCCGGACGAGATGCACCAGGCGTTCAACTTCGAATACCTGCTGGCCGCCTGGACGGCCCCCGCCCAGTACGCGGTGATCACCCGCTCGTTGGAGGCCACCGACGCCGTCGGGGCCCCGACCACCTGGGTGCTGTCCAACCACGACGTGGTCCGGCACGCCTCCCGGCTCGGGCTCGCCGTCGGCGGCGGCCGCCCCAACGGCATCGGCATCGGCGACCCGCAGCCCGACGCCGCGCTCGGCCTGCGCCGGGCCCGGGCGGCCAGCCTGCTCATGCTGGCCCTGCCCGGCTCCGCCTACCTCTACCAGGGCGAGGAGCTGGGGCTGCCGGAGCACACCACGCTGCCCGACGAGGCCCGGCAGGACCCCACCTGGGAGCGCAGCGGGCACACCCAGCGCGGCCGGGACGGCTGCCGGGTGCCGATCCCGTGGGAGGCCGACGCCCCGTCGTACGGGTTCGGGCCGACCGACGCGAGCTGGCTCCCCCAGCCGTCGAGCTGGGCCGAGTACGCGCTCGACCGGCAGCGCGGCGTCGACGGCTCGACCTACGAGCTGTACCGGACGGCCCTGCGGCTGCGCCGCGAACACGGCCTGGCGCGGGGGCCGCTGCGCTGGCTCTCCTCCGGCGACGAAGTGCTGACCTTCACCAACCGCGGGCTCACCGTGCTGACCAACTTCGGCGCGGAGCCGGTGCCGCTGCCCGCCGGCGCCGAGGTGCTGGCGTCCAGCGCCCCGCTGGACGGCGACGCCGTCCCGACCGACGTGACCGTCTGGTACCGCGCCTGACAGCGGCGAGGAGGGGCCCCGGTTCAACCGGGGCCTCTCCTCACAGGCGGTCGGCGCGGGTGTGCAGGAGGTCGTGGACCGACTCGATGTCCCCCGGTGAGGTGCGGGCGGCCAGCCAGTACATGAACCCGGTCGGGATGAAGAAGAGCTGGAACGCGGCCAGCCCGACGGCGTAGTTCAGCGGCGGCGGGAAGGCCGCCCGCAGCGCCCCGAAGGCGACCCCGACCAGCCCGTTGCCGGCCGCCCGGCCGACACCGTTGACCAGGTTGCCGAGGCTGTAGACCGTGCCCCGGTGCTCCGGCGGGTTGACGTCGGCGATCAGCGCGAACCAGTTTGGCGAGTTGGCCGACGTGAGCGCGAGGGCGAGCACGGCGGTGAGCAGGCTCAGCCCCACCGTGGGCTCGGTGAGCACGCTGCTCAGCACCGCCGCGATGACCGCGCCGGAGCTGCCGCCGTCCGGCACGTCGATCCGGATCGGCACGAGGAACAGGACCAGGTAGAACGGCACGGCCGCGAGGATGCCCACCGCCGCGACCAGCGCCCGGCCGCTCGGCGTACGCCGTTGCAGCGCGTCGCCGGCCAGGCCGCCGACGATGGAGAGCACCCCGCCGAGCTGGAACAGGGTGGCGAAGACGCTGCCCACCACCACGGCGGTGGCGGCCGAGTAGCCCTGCGCCTCGGCGCGCTGGCTGAACAGCACGGGCAGCCAGACCAGCGAGCCGAAGGCGGCCTGCGCGGTCAGTCCCTGGAGGACCAGCCAGCGGTTGGTCCGCCGGGCCAGGATCCGGGGCAGGTCGGCGCGGCTGATCCGGTAGTCGTACTCGCCGCCCGCGTCGAGCGCCGCGGCCAGCTCCGGCTCGCTCTGCCCGCGCCGGATGTCGTACGTGAACAGGTACGCCACGGTGGCGAGCAGGCCGACCGCGGTGAGGACCAGGAACGGCCGCCGCCAGTCGGTGGCGCCGAGCAGGCCGCCGGTGAGCGTTCCGGCGAGCGTGCCGACGCCCTGGGACAACCCCCAGAAGCTCATCACCAGGCCCCGGCGGCGTGGCGAGATCAGGTCGGTGACCACGGAGAAGCCGACCGAGCCGACCGCGCCCAACCCGATGGCCGCGACGAGCTGGGCGGCCAGGAACGCCGGATAGTGCTGGGCCAGGGCGCTGCCCCCGGTGCCGGCCGCCCAGATCAGCGTGCCGACCATGAGCAGCGGCTTGCGGTCGGTCCGGTCACCGACGTACGCCCAGGCCACCGCGGCGACCGCGCTGACCAGGAAGCTGACCGCGGTGACCAGGCCGAGCAGCCGCTGCGACACCCCGAGCGCGCCGGAGATCGGCCCGTACAGCGGCGGGACCAGGCCGATGGCCACGTTGTCCAACGAGGCGAGCACCACGAACACCAGCACGCTGTAGAACCGGTGCGCCGCGTTCCCCCGCCGGGAGACCCTCGTGCCGCTGCTCATGCCGGGCAGCAAACCAGGCGGAGATCACGACGGGAACACGACCCGCCGGTCAACCGCCCGGGCTCCGGTTCACTCCGGAAGCCGTTCGACGACGTGCTCCCGGGCCTGCGCGTAACGCGCGCGGATGGCGGGGACCGCCGACGCCTCCAGCTCGGCGCGTCCGGCGCCGCGCCGCGGCCTGGAGCCGTCGTCACCGGCGTACTCCTCGGTGTCGCCGACCGACCAGGTGGGCGGCGCCGCGCCACCCAGGGCGACCCAGGCGGCCTGGCGGGCGGCCCCGTCGGCGACGTACTCCCCGGGCGGCGGAACGACCACGGGGCGGCCGAAGACCTGCGGGGCGATCCGCCGCACGGCGGCGGAGCGGGCCCCGCCGCCGACCAGGATGACCCGGTCGGCCCGGGCGCCCTGGGCGGTCAGCGCGTCGAGGCCGTCGGCCAGCGCGCAGAGCATGCCCTCGACGGCGGCCCGGGCCAGGTGCGCCGGGGTCGAGGTGCCCAGGGTGAGGCCGTGCAGCGCGCCGGTGGCGGTGGGCCGGTCCGGGGTCCGTTCCCCCTCCAGGTACGGCACCATGACCAGCCCGCCGGCACCGGGCGGGGCGGCCAGCGCCAGGTCGCTCAGCGCGGCCAGGTCGACGCCGAGCAGCGTGGCGGCGGCGTCGAGCACGCGGGCGGCGTTGAGCGTGCAGACCAGCGGCAGGAACCGGCCGGTCGCGTCGGCGAAGCCGGCCACCGCCCCGCTCGGGTCGGCGGCCGGCGTGTCGGCGACCGCGAAGACGGTGCCCGAGGTGCCGATCGAGACGACCACGTCGCCCGGGCCGGCTCCGGCGCCGAGCGCGGCGGCCGCGTTGTCGCCGGTGCCCGGCCCCAGCAGGACCGGGCCGTCGGGGCCCGCGCCGGCGCCGAGCGCCGCCGGGTCGAGGTGGCCGGCCACCTCGGCCGGGCCCAGCACGACCGGCACCCGCAGCCGCCGGCCGAAGGCGCGTTCCAGCAGGTCGAGGCGGTACTCCCCGGTGCGCGGCGACCAGTAGCCGGTGCCGCTGGCGTCGCCGCGGTCGGTGCGCAGCGCGGCCAGCCCGGGTGCGCCGGCCAGCCGCCAGGTGAGCCAGTCGTGCGGCAGGCAGACGGCGGCCACCCGGTCGGCGTTGGCCGGCTCGTGCCGGGCCAGCCAGCGCAGCTTGGTGGCGGTGAAGCTGGCCACCGGCACGGCACCGGTCGCGTCGGCCCAGAACCGGCGGCCGGCCTCCCCGCCGCCGGCCTCCTCGACCAGCTCACGGGCGGCGTCGGCGGAGCGGGTGTCGTTCCAGAGCAGCGCCGGGCGGACCACCTGCCCCGCCTCGTCCAGGCAGACCATGCCGTGCTGCTGGCCGCCGACGGAGACGGCGGCCACGTCGGCCAGCCCGCCGGCCTCGGCGACGGCCGCCCGCAGGGCGTCCCACCAGGCGTGCGGGTCGACCTCGGTGCCCGCCGGGTGCGGCGCGCGGCCCTGCCGGACCAGCGCGCCGGTCTCCGCGTCCCGGATCACCACCTTGCAGGACTGGGTCGACGAGTCGATCCCGGCGACGAGCGGCATGGCGACCCGCCTCAGCGCGCGCCGAGCAGGTGCTCGACGGCGAGCTGGTTGAGCCGGACGAAGCCGTAGCCCTGCGCACCGGCCGCCTGCGGGTCGAACTCCTCGAACGCGGCGCGGTCGGCGAGCAGGTCGGCGTAGCTCTCACCCGAACCCAGCGTCGGGGCGGCGAGTTCGGAGACCTTGCTGGCGGCCAGCGCCTCGGCCACCTCCGGGTCGGCCCGGAACGCCGCGGCCCGCTCCTTGAGCAGCAGGTAGGTGCTCATGTTCGCCGCCGCGGAGGCCCACACCCCGCTGATGTCCTCGGTGCGGGAGGGCTTGTAGTCGAAGTGCCGGGGGCCGTCGTACGCGGGGCCGCCGTTCGGGCCGCCGTGCTCCAGCAGGTCGACCAGGGCGAACGCGTTGAGCAGGTCGCCGTGGCCGAAGACCAGGTCCTGGTCGTACTTGATGCCGCGCTGCCCGTTGAGGTCGATGTGGAACAGCTTGCCCTGCCAGAGCGCCTGGGCGATGCCGTGCGCGAAGTTCAGCCCGGCCATCTGCTCGTGGCCGACCTCGGGGTTGAGGCCCACCAGCTCCGGGCGGGCCAGGGTGGAGATGAACGCGAGCGCGTGCCCGACGGTGGGCAGCAGGATGTCGCCGCGCGGCTCGTTCGGCTTGGGCTCGATGGCGAAGCGCAGGTCGTAGCCCTGGTCGACGACGTACTGGCAGAGCAGGTCGACCGCCTCGCGGTAGCGGTCCAGCGCGGCGCGGATGTCCTTGGCCAGGTCGTACTCGGCGCCCTCCCGGCCGCCCCACATGACGAAGGTGCGGGCGCCCAGCTCGGCGGCCAGGTCGACGTTGCGCAGCACCTTGCGCAGCGCGTAGCGGCGTACCGAGCGGTCGTTGCTCGTGAAGCCGCCGTCCTTGAACACCGGGTGGGTGAAGAGGTTGGTGGTGACCATGGGCACCACCAGGCCGGTCTCGTCGAGGGCCTTGCGGAACCGGGCCAGCTGGGCGTCGCGGGTGGCGGCGTCCGCGCCGAACGGGACGAGGTCGTCGTCATGGAAGGTGATCCCGTACGCGCCCAGCTCGGCCAGCCGGTGGACCGCCTCGACGGCGTCCAGGTCGGGCCGGGTGGCGTCGCCGAACGGGTCGCGGGCCGTCCAGCCCACCGTCCAGAGGCCGAAGGAGAACTTGTCCGCGGGGGTGGGACGGGGAGCCATGGGGACCTCCGGGTGGTGGTGTCGTCCGCAATTTGTTCAGTGGTTGAATTAAATGACCGCGCTGTGGCACTGTCAAGGGGTGACCAGCCCCAGCACCGCCGGCGCGGTCCGCCAGGGCAGCCTGCGCGAGCTCAACCTCGCCGTCGTGCTCCGGCGGATCGCCACCGCCGACACACCGCCGTCCCGCGCCGGGATCGCCGCCGGGACCGGGCTGACCCGGGCCACCGTCTCCGCCGTCGTGGACGACCTCATCGCCGGCCGGCTGGTCGCCGAGGCGGAACCCGCGCCGCGCAGCGGCGCCGGGCGGCCCGCCCGCGGGCTGGTGCTGGCCGCCGACGGCCCGGCCGGGCTCGGGCTGGAGGTGAACGTCGACTACCTGGCCGCCTGCGTGGTCGACCTCACCGGGGCGGTCCGGCACCACCTGGTGCGCCGCGCCGACCTGCGCCCGGTCTCCCCCGCCGACGCCCTGGAGCGCCTCGCCGCCCTGGCCGCCGAGGCCCGCGCCGCCGCCGTACGCGACGGGCTGACCCTGGCCGGCGCGGCGCTCGCCGTGCCGGGCCTGGTGGACAGCGGCGGCCTGGTCCGGCTCGCGCCCAACCTCGGCTGGCGGGACGTCGACGTGCCCGCCCTGCTCGCCGGGCGCCCGCTCGCCGACCCGGTCGACGGCATTCCCCCGCTGGTGGTGGACAACGAGGCCAACCTGGCCGCCCTCGGCGAGCTGCACGCCGGCCCGCCCGGCTCGACAAGCTTCCTGCACATCACCGGCGAGATCGGCATCGGCGCCGGGATCGTGTTGGACGGGGCGCTCTACCGGGGCGCGCGCGGCTGGAGCGGCGAGATCGGTCACATCCCGGTGCAGCCGCAGGGGCGGCCGTGCCGCTGCGGCGGCCAGGGCTGCCTGGAGCGGTACGCGGGCCAGGAGGCCATCCTGGCCGCCGCCGGCCTGACCGGGGCGGACCTGCCCGCGGACACCGCCGCCACCCGGCTGGCCGACCTGGCCGGGGCGGGCGACCCGGCCGCGCTGACCGCCCTGGCGGATGCCGGGACCGCCCTCGGGGTGGCCGTGGCGGGCGTCGTGAACCTGCTGGACCTGGACACCGTGGTGCTCGGCGGCGGATACGCGCCGCTCGCCCCCTGGCTGCGCCCGCCGGTGGTCGCGGAGATCTCCCGCCGGGTGCTCACCGCCGCCTGGTCCCCGGTGACGGTGCGCCCGGCGGCGCTCGGGGCGCGCTCCGCGGCGGTCGGTGGGGCCGCCTCGGTGGTCCGCCGGGTGGTGGACCGGCCGGTCGCCTGGCTGGCCCGTTCCGGCTGACCGCGGCACTCCGCCATGGGCTCCCGGCGCCGGTGCTCGGTACGCTTGTCGTCAGGCAACGGATCCGCGATCGAGGAGTGCACCGACAGCATGCGCACGGTTCGACAGACCGAAGCGCCCCGCCACCGGCGATGAGGACCGCCCGACCGTCGGCCGGGGCCGCTCTGCCGGACGACTCCCGGCTCGCCCGCGAGCTGCTGGACGGGCTCGCCGAGGCCGTCGTGACCACCGACCGGGCCGGCGTCGTCACCCTGGTCAACGCCACTGCCGCGGAACTCCTCCCCGAGCTCTCCCCCGGCGTCGACCTGGCCGACTGCCCGGTGCCCGCGCTGGCCGACGCGGTGCGCGGCGACGGCGGGACCCTCGACACCGAGCACCACGGCCGGCGGTTGCGCGGCGTCCGGCGCCGCCTGGCCGCCGGCACCTGCGCCTGGTACGTGCGCGACGTCACCGAGGAGCAGGCGCGCGACGACGCGCTGCGGGCCGAGCGGTCCCGCACGGCCTTCCTGGCCCAGGCGGGCAGCCGCCTCGGGCTCTCCCTGCACCGCGACCAGACGCTGCGCGCCGCCGTCACCCTCCCGGTGCCCTACCTGGCCGACGCCGCCGTGGTCGTGCACCGCCCGTCCCCGCCCGCCGAGGACCTGCCGCACTGGGTCCGGTACGCCGCCGACGAGCCCGGCCCGGTCACCGGCGTCGCCGGCTGGCCGTCGGTCGAGTCGGCGCCCGGCCTGGTCGAGGCGCTCGACGGGGACGGCACCGAGCCCGGGCCCTGGCTCGACGCGGGGCTGGCCGAGCTGGTCGAGGTGCTGCCCGCGGACTTCGGCCGGCCCGGCGCGGTGCTGATCAGCCCGATGCGCGGCGCCGGCGGCCCGGCCGGCGCGCTCATCCTGGCCCGCAGGCCCGGGCGGAGCGGCTTCGACCCGCGCGAGGTCGAGCTGGCGCGGGAGTTCGCCGCCCGGGCGGGCGCCGCGCTGGCGGCGGCCGACCTCTACGGCGAGCAGGCGCACCTGGCCCGCGTCCTCCAGAACAGCCTCCTCCCCCCGGAGCTGCCGCCGCTGCCCGGGATGACGCCGGCCGGCGGCTACCGCGCCGCCGGGGACACGCTGCGCATCGGGGGCGACTTCTACGACCTCTTCCCCACCCCCGGCGGCGGCCTCTTCGCCCTCGGCGACGTGTGCGGCAAGGGGGTCGGCGCGGCCGTGCTGACCGGGCGGGTGCGCCAGTCGCTGCAGACCCTGCGGCTGGTCGAGCAGCGCCCGCGCGAGTTGATGGAACTGCTCAACCGCGCGCTGCTGGACGCCCCCGACGCGGCCCGGCGCGCCCAGTTCACCACCCTCCTGCTGGGCACCCTGACCCGCGAGCCGGGCGGCGGGCTGCTGGTCCGGGTCGCCGGCGGCGGCCACCCGGCCCCGCTGGTGGTCCGCACCGACGGCCGGATCGAGCCGGTCCGGGTGGGCGGCATGCCGGTCGGCGCGCTGACCGCGGCCCGCTTCGCCGAGGCGGAGGTACGCCTCGCACCGGGCGACGCACTGGTGGCGTACACCGACGGGGTGACCGAGGCGCGGGGCGGGCCCAGCCAGCGGGAGATGTTCGGCGACGCCCGGCTGCGGCGGGCGCTCGCGTCCGGAGCCGGGCTGCCGCCCGCCGCGCTGGTCGACCGGCTGCTCCAGCTCGTCGACGAGTGGCTCGACGGCCAGGTGCACGACGACGTCGCCATGCTGGTCGTGGCGGCGGGAGGGCCCGGCCCGAGCCGGTCAGGCGGTGCGGGCCACCGGCGGCTCTCCGGGTGACCCCGCCTCGGGCTGCGGGTCGCCGATCCGCTCCCCCGACGGCTGGAGCACCGGCCAGCCCTCCGCCGCGGCGGCCTCCCCGCGCCGGGCGACCTCGTCGAACTCGCGCATCCCGCGCACCAGCGCCGCCCGCCCCTCCGGGCTCATGCCCACGAGGATCCGGTCCAGCCGCTGGCGCCGGTCGGCGCGCAGCTCGCCGAGGAGCCGGGTGGCCGCCGGGGTGAGGTGCAGGGCGATCTCGCGCCGGTCGTACCGGCCCGGCTCCCGCTCCAGCATGCCGGCCGCCACCAGCCGGTCGCAGAGCCGGCTCGCGGAGGAGAGCAGCATGTCGGTCAGCGTGGCGAGCCGGCGGAGGTTGATCCCGTCGTACTGCTCGACGACCATGACCGCGCGCAACTGGGCGCCGGAGAGCCGGCTCGTGGTCCGCTCCCGGGCCGCCTCCCAGACAGCCAGCAGGGTGCCCGCCGCCTCGTCGAGGTCGGCGGCCATACTCGCATCAGGTCTCTGGGGACCGCGTTCTTCGGCCATGGTGGGCCCGAGACTACCCGCCTCACCAGGCCGACGACCTGTGCAAAGGAGCAAAGATGAGCGGACCGGAGGATCGGGCACGGCGGAGCCTCACCGAGGCGCCGACCGACCAGCTCGTCGACCGGCTCGCCGCCGAGCTGGAACGGTCGTACGGGGTCACCCGCACCGAGCTGTACCAGGTCGACTACCGGTTGGCCGCGCTGCTGCCGCTGGGCGGGGGTGAGTCGATCGTCACCCCCGGGCACCCGGCCTGGCGCTGCTTCGACCACCAGGAGCCCATCGTGTCGGAGGGCACCGGCTGGTTCCCGGTCGGGATGCGCGGCGAGCGGCGCGGGGTGCTCCGGATCGCACCGGTGCCGGGTGACCCGGCCGCCCTGGCCGAGCTGGACGCCGTCGCCACCGCGCTGGGGCACGAGCTGGCCGCCGTGGCGGCCACCACGGACATCTACCTGACCGCCCGGCGCAGCCGCCGGCTCACCCTGGCCGCCGAGATGCAGTGGGAGCTGCTGCCCGGCCGCAGCCGCATCCGTCCCTCCTTCAGCCTCGCCGGGCAGCTCGAGCCGGCGTACGCGGTGCGCGGCGACGGCTTCGACTGGTCCGACGACGGCCACCGGCTCTGGCTGTCCGTGATCAACGGCTCGGGCGAGGGCGTGGCCGCCTCGATGCTCACCTCGCTGGCCACCCACGCGCTGCGCAACGCCCGCCGCGCCCAGCTGGGGCTGGCCGACCAGGCCGCCCTGGCGGACCAGGCGATCTACGCGCTGCACCGGGGCGAGCAGCACCTCTCCGCGCTCCTGCTGGAGCTGGACCTGGCCACCGGGGCGCTGCACGTGGTCGACGCCGGCTCGCCCCGCCTGGTGCTGCTGCGCGACGGCGACGTGACCGAGCAGGTGCTGGACAAGCAGTTCCCGCTCGGCATGTTCGAGGGCACCGACTACCGGGAGCAGCGCTTCGAGCTGCGGCGCGGGGACCGGCTCTTCGTGGTCAGCGACGGGGTCATCGACGCCACCTCGGAGCGCATCCGCTACGGCGAGACCGCGCTGGACCGGTTCCTGCGGCGCACCGGGCCGATGGAGCCGCTGGACGCCGTCCGGTCGCTGATCGGCGACCTGCGCGCCTTCGTGGCCGGCGACCTGGTCGACGACGCGGTGGTGGTCTGCCTGGACTGGCTCGGCCCGCAGCCCTGACCCGCCCCGGCCGCCCGTCGGTCAGTACGCGCCGCGGCTGTTGACCACCGCGCCGAACGTCTTCCAGAGGATGGTCAGGTCGGCGGCGAGGGACCAGTTCTCCACGTAGTAGAGGTCGAGCCGGATGCCGTCCTCCCAGCTCAGGTCCGACCGGCCGCTGACCTGCCAGAGGCCGGTCATGCCGGGCTTGACCAGCAGCCGGCGGGCCACGTCGCCGTCGTACCGGGCCACCTCGGAGGGCAGCGGCGGGCGCGGGCCGACCAGGCTCATCTGGCCGAGCAGGACGTTGGCCAGCTGGGGCAGCTCGTCCAGGGACCACTTGCGCAGCAGCCGGCCCACCCGGGTCACCCGGGGGTCGTCGCGCATCTTGAACATCAGGCCGTCGGTCTCGTTGCGCGCCGCCAGTTCCGCGAGCAGGGCGTCGGCGTTGACGACCATGGTGCGGAACTTGAAGACGCCGAACTCCTTGCCGCCCTGGCCGACCCGGGTCTGGCGGAACAGCACCGGGCCGCGGCTGTCCAGCTTGATGGCGAGCGCGATCACCGCCAGCAGCGGCGACAGCAGGAGCAGGGCGATCAGCGAGATCGACCGGTCGACGAAACCCTTGACCAGCTTGCGGGCGCCCCGGAACTCGGGCGCCTCGACGTGGATCAGCGGCAGGCCGGCCACCGGCCGGGTGTGGATGCGCGGGCCGGCGACGTCGGTGAGCGCCGGGGCCACCACGAGGTCGACGCCGGTGCCCTCCAGCTGCCAGCCGAGCCGGCGCAGCCGGGTCGCGGTCAGCTCGCCCGAGGCGGTGACCGCCACGGTGTCCGCGCCGATCGCGGTGGCGGCCTCGGGGATGCCCCGGAAGGAGCCCACCACCGGCACGTCGCCCAGCCGCTGCGGCACCGGGGCGAGGAGCGCGTCCGGGATGCACGCGCCGACCACCTGGTAGCCGGCGTACGGCTCGCGGCGCAGCGTGTGCACGAGCTCCAGCACGTGCGCGGTGTCGCCGACCACCAGCACCTTGCGGGACCAGCCGGCGCCCCGGTCGCGGGCGCGGTGCAGCCGCTTGCGGGCGGCGAACCGGGCCACCTCCAGGCCGAGCGTGCCGACCGCGAAGGAGATGGCCAGGAAGCCCCGGGAGACCCCCACGTCGGCGATGTAGCCGGCGATGGCGATGCCGCCGGCCAGCCGCAGGCTCGCCGCGCTGACCCGCCGGTACTCGTCGGCGCCGTAGCCCAGCACCTGGTCGTCGTAGCAGCGCATCGCCTTGAGCGAGACCAGCCAGACCAGCAGCAGGGCGGGCGCGACCACCACGTACGGGATCTCGGAGCCGCTCGGTTCCTCGTCGCCGAACCGGGCCACGTACCCGATCAGGATGGCCACGGTCAGCACGGCGGTGTCCACCACCGCCAGGACCCGGATGTAGGCCCGCTCCGCGGCACGCGTCGTCGGTCCGGGGCGGTCGCCACCGGGTCGCGACGACGTGCTGGCGGGGGTCAACAGCGTCGCCGAGGTCACCGGCCCTCCCCACTTCGCTCAGGACGACCCCGCGCCGCGTGGTCCCGGTGGGGATCCCGCGGTTCGGAGCACCCGGTCATCTTGCCTCGACAATTATGGTTACCGATTGCTTCGGACACATTGCCGTCAGTTCTCTTCTACCGAGAAGCGTTCCGCCGTACCGGATCTGCCGGTACGGCGGAACACCCTCACTGAGTTCCGGTTCAGCGCGGCGCCGGCGGGCGCAGCGCGATCGCCTGCAGGAAGATCTCACCGATCTTGCTGGGGTCGGTCGTGACGAAGGAACCGCCGCCGGTCACATCGGTGATCGACTTGAGCTCGGCGCGGCTGACCTCGGTCCCGATGCCGATGATGATCACCTGGACCGGCTGCTCCTCGTCGCGCAGCGCCTTGAGCTGGTTCAGCAGCGTCTTCTGGCTGATGCCGCTGGCGTCGTCGTTCTTGCCGTCGGTGAACAGCACGATCGAGTTGACCTTGCCCGGCTCCCAGTCCTGCTGGACCTTCTTGTACGCCGCCAGCATGGTGTCGTAGAGACCGGTGTCGCCGTCCGACGGCCGGATGCTGGCCAGGCGCTGCTGGAGCGGGCCCCGGTTGCTCGACAGCGGCTTGATCCCGAGCAGTTCCTGGTAGTCCTGCGAACCGTTCAGGTTCGTGGAGAAGGTCCACAGGCCGATCGACCAGGAGTCGTCGAAGAGCCCGAGGCCCTGGCTCGCGGCGGCCACGGTGACCTGCTCCCGGCTGGCGCCGTTGGCCGTGGCCACCGGCTTCTTCATCGACCCCGAGACGTCGATGACGCAGAGCATGCGGCCGGACTGGGTGGCCACCGACCAGGTGGTGGTCGCCTTCTGGATGGCGACCGGGTCGAGGTCGGCCGCGCCACCCTGGCCCGACGGCGGGACGGCGCTCGCGCCGCCGTTCGCCGGGCTCGGCGCACCCTGGGGCGCCTGGAACCCGTCGCCCCAGTTGCCGTCCGGCGCCCGCAGCGCCTGCCCGGCCAGGCGGTTCTTGAAGCCCCCGGTCCGCAGCACCTCGAAGAGCACCCGGGCGGCGGACGCCTTGGTCGGCTCGATGCCGGGCAGCACGGCGAACGGGTAGTCCAGCGGCATCGGCGCCGGCTCCAGGTAGAGCGCCGCCAGCGGGATCGGCGGCTTGGTGTTGTTGTACGCGATCACGTCCTCTTCCGACAGCGCCGCCGCGCCCAGCGCGTTCGCGATGGCGGTCGGGTCCGAGGAGCGCGGGAAGCGGGCCAGGAGGTCCTGCCGCAGCGAGGACCGGTTGGTGGCCAGCGCCCGCAGCGCACCGACCATCGCCTCCTGCGCCTTCGCCGAGCCGGCGGCGCCCGTGGCGCTCGCGGCGGCGGTCAGCGAGAGCAGCCCGGACAGGCCGGCGGCGTCCTGCGTCGGCTCGACGATCCCGGCGCGCAGCGGCTTGCTGCTGGTCACCTGGGCCAGCAGGTCGGTCCAGTGGAGCTTCTTGTCCGGCCACCCGATCCGGGAGGCCACCGGCTCGGGCAGCGCGACAACCACCGGGCTGCGGGCGATCGAGGCGCCGTTGGCCGGCGCGAACGCGGTGGCGCCGCCGCTCTTGAGCCGCAGCAGCCAGGTGGAGGAGTCCGGCACCCAGACGTCCGGCGTGACCACGGTGCCGCTGGCCTGCCCGACCCCGGCCAGGGTGGCGCCGTGCTTGCTCGCCACCGCGGCGGCCACGTCGACCGGCTCGGCGGAGGAGACGTTCACGGCGATACAGGTCTCGCCGACGGCCGCGCCGTCGGCGACCCACTGATCGGCCGCTCCGCGCACGGCGGGGGCGATCTCCGGGGCTGCCGCGACGGACAGCTCGATACGCCCCGAACAGTTCGGGCCGGCCAGCTGCTGATAACCGAACCAGGACCCGGCTACGACGACGACGAGCGCGGTGGCCGCGGCAACGGCACCTGCCCCACGGAGGTTCGAACGCATGCGATGGCGGCCAGACACGGTGACCATCTTGCGTATCTCGTGGGGTTAGTGCCACAACCGTTCGGACGAAAGTTACGCAGGAGAAACAGTTGATCGCCAATTCATCACGCTGAGTGAGCGGTCAGTCATCACAGGTGATCAAAGTCCACTGGGGACGATGTCTCGGTGACCGCCCGGTCACGGACGGACACAGGTGGGGCTCGCCACCGGCACCGGCTCCCCCACGGGCTCCGGCACACCGGTGCCCGGGTCCACCCGAAAGATCCTGATCATGCCGGCTCGCTCGTCGGCCACATAGAGGTGCCCGCCGGTCAGGGCGAAGTGCCGGGGCCACTCCCCACCGGTGTCCACCTCGGCCACCAGCTCGGGCGCCTCCCCGTCCAGCGCGAACACCGCGACCGTACCCACGCCCCGGTTGCCCACGTAGAGGAAGCGGCCGTCCGGCCCGACGGCGACCTCGGAGGGCTGCACGTGCCCGGCCCGGCCGCTGGCGTCCACCCGGACCCGCTGGTGCAGCCCGTCCGGGGTGAGGTCGTACGCGGTGACCGTCCCGTCCAGCTCGCCGACCAGCCAGCAGCGCCGCCCGTCGGGGTGCCGGGCCAGGTGCCGGGGCCCGGTGCCGGCCGGCGTCCGCAGCCGGGGGGCGCGGGGCACCAGCCGCCCCGAGGGGACGTCGAGGTCGTACCGGTAGACCGAGTCGGTGCCCAGGTCGACGGCGAGCAGCGGACCGGCGGCCGGGTCGGGCGAGACCATGTGGCAGTGCGCCTGCTCCTGCCGCTCCGGGTCGGCGCCGTGCCCCTCGTGCCGGACCAGGTCGCTGCGCTCCCCCGGCGTGCCGTCGGCGTCGAGGGGGAAGACCGCCACGCTCCCGCCGCCGTAGTTCGCCACGAACAGGTGCCGGCCGTCCGGTGCCACGGCCAGATGGCAGGGCTCCGCCCCGCCGGTCGGGCGTACGCCGAGCGGGTCGAGGTCGCCGTCCGGGCCGGTCCGGAAGGCGCTGACCTGCCCCTCGGCCAGCTCGTTGACGGCGTAGAGCACGGGCAACGCCGGATGCCGGACGAGGAACGACGGCGACGGGGTGACCGCCACCGTGCCGAGCGGGGTCAGCGCCCCCGTCGCCGGGTCGCGCCGGGCGGCGACGATGCCCTCGGCCCGCCCGCCCGACTGCGCCGTGTAGCCCCCGATGTGGACGATCGCGTCCTGCCCGGTCACCGCTCCAACCTTCCGCCGTCCCACCGTCGATCCAACCAGAGCCTTCCCGGTGAGCCGGCAGGTTAGGCGTCATTCCCGGGGCCGGCTTCCCGGCCGGGCCGCCGGGTCCGGCGGTTCAGCCCACCGGCACCGGCTCGCCGCGCTGCCGCGCGACGTGCTCGACCAGCGAGATCAGCACCAGCTTGCCGGACTGCCGGTCCCGGGCGTCGCAGAGCACCAGCGGCACGTCCGGGTCCAGGTCCAGGGCGTCGCGGACCGCCTCCAGGCTGAACCGGCGGGACCCGTCGAAGCAGTTCACACCCACCACGAACGGGATGCCCCGCTGCTCGAAGTAGTCGATCGAGGGGAAGCAGTCGGCCAGCCGCCGGGTGTCGGCCAGCACCACGGCGCCGAGCGCCCCGAACGCCAGCTCGTCCCAGAGGAACCAGAACCGGTCCTGCCCCGGGGTGCCGAAGAGGTAGACCTGCAGGTCGTCGTTGATGGTGATGCGGCCGAAGTCCATCGCCACGGTGGTGGTCGACTTCTGCTCCACCCCGGAGACGTCGTCGGTGCCGATGCCGGCGCCGGTCAGCACCTCCTCGGTCTGCAACGGCCGGACCTCGCTCAACGCGCTCACCAGCGTCGTCTTGCCCGCGCCGAAGCCACCGGCGATGAGGATCTTCAGAGCCAGCGGCACCCGCGGCGCGGCCGGCTCCCGGTCAAAGCGCACGGAGTCCACTGACCACCGCCTTGAGGATGTTGTCGTCGGGCAGGTGGGCGGCGGCCGGCCGGCGCACCGTGACCAGGCCCCGGGCGAGGAGGTCGCCGAGCAGCACCCGGACCACGCCGACGGCGAGATCCAGGTCGGCGGCGAGGTCGGCCACGGCCACCGGCCGGCGGGCCAGCTCGGCGAGGCGCCGGTGCTCCGGCTGGAGACCGGGCACCCCGGCCGGGTCGGCCCCCGGCGTGGTCAGCACGAACGCCACCAGGTCGAAGCCGTCGACCGGCGGGCGCACCCGGCCGCCGGTCACGGTGTACGGGCGGACCACGGGGCCGGCGGCGGCGTCCAGCCACTCGTGCTGCGGGCCCGGCGACTCAGCCCGCATCGGTCGCCGCCGTGCGAGCCGGTGCGCTCAGGTTCTCGCCGACCCGGATGACCAGCATGGCCATCTCGTACGCCACCAGGCCGATGTCGGCGTCGGCGTCGCTCACCACGGCCAGGCAGGCGCCCTGCCCGGCGGCCGTGACGAACAGGTACGCCGACTCCATCTCCACCACGGTCTGCCGTACCGCGCCGCCACCCACGTGCCGGGTGGCCCCCTTGGCGAGGCTGGAGAAACCGGAGGCCAGTGCGCAGAGGTGTTCCGCGTCGGTGCGGTCCAGCTCGGCGGACGCGCCGAGCAGGAGGCCGTCCGCCGACAGCACCACCGCCTGGCGGGCGCCCGGCACCCGCTCCACCAGGTCGTCGAGCAACCAGTCGAGATCGGCGTTCTGCCGCGTCGTGTGCACCACTAGGCGTCCCTCTCAGTCGCGGTTCGTTGGTCCGGAGCCGCCGCCGGTTCGGGCGGGGAGGGCTCGGCGGCCCGGGTACGGGCCGCGTCGGTGGACGGAGCGCCGGCCCGGCCCGGGGCGGCGGTGGGCTTGTCGGCGGCCGGTCCGCCCGTCGTCGCCGCCGGGGCGGGCCGGCTGCGGGCGGCGCCGGGGTCGGCGGCGGCGCGGGAGCCGTCGCGGCGGCCCCGGGCGGTGCCGGCCTGGAGCGCGGACATGGCGCGCCGGGCCTCCTCGGGCGGGCGGTGCGCCGGGTTGTCCGCGACGACCGGCCGGGGGCGTGCCGCCGGCCCGCGCCGGCGGACCCGGCGGGGCAGGCCGTCGGCGTCCGCCGGCGTCTCGACGGCGGAGGGACGGCCGGCGGGCAGCGGCACGACCGCCGACTCGGGGCGCTCCCGGCCGGGCCGGGAGGCCCGCGTCCGGGGGACCGTCGCCAGCCGGGTCACCTTGGCCATCCGCCGGTCGTCCCGCCCGGGCCGGTCGGCGTCCGGGCCGGTCGGGCCGATCGCCGGCTCGGCGGTGATCAGATCCGACGGGACGAACACGGCGGCCGTGATCCCGCCGGGCGCGGCGCGCCGGAGCTCGACCCGGACGCCGTGCCGGGCGGCCAGCCGGGCCACCACGAAGTGGCCGAGCCGGGCGCTGTCGGTCGGGTCGAACTCCGGGGCGTGGGACAGCTTGCGGTTGGCGTCCGCCAGGGCCGTCGGCGACATGCCGAGCCCCCGGTCGGTGATCTCGACGGTGTAGCCGCCGGGGACCGTGCGGCCGGTGATGTCCACCCGGGTGCCGGGCGGGGAGAAGACGGTGGCGTTCTCGACCAGCTCGGCGAGCAGGTGGATCAGGTCGCCGACGGCACGGCCGAGCACACCGGCGGGCTGGACCTCGCCCACGTCGACCCGGTCGTACGACTCGACCTCGGAGATCGCGCCGCGCACCACGTCGACCGCGGCGACCGGGTTGCGCCAGCCCCGGCCGGGGGCCGCGCCGGCCAGGATGACCAGGTCCTCGGCGTGCCGCCGGAGCCGGGTGGCGAGGTGGTCGACCTGGAACAGCCCGGCCAGCTCGTCCGGGTCCTCGGTCCGCCGTTCCAGCCGGTCCAGCAGCGCCAGCTGCCGGTGCACCAGGCCCTGACTGCGCCGGGCGATGTTCAGGAAGACCTCGTTGAGGCCGCGGCGCAGCGTGACCTCGTCGACGGCGGCCTGCACCGCCGTGCGGCGCACCTCGTTGAAGGCGCGTCCCACCTGGCCGATCTCGTCGCCGCCGTGGTCCAGCTCGGGCGCCTCGCGGGCGACGTCGACCTCCTCGCCGCGGCGCAGCCGGGCCACCACGTCGGGCAGGCGGTGCTCGGCCATCTCCAGCGCGGCGGTGCGGACCCCGGTGAGCCGGCGGTCCAGGGACCGGCCGACCCGCAGCGCCACCAGCACGCAGACCACGATGGCGACCAGGCCGAGCACCCCGGCGGCGGCAAGCCGGACCAGGATCTGGACCGCCATGGGCACGGACCGCTCGGTGAGGGTGTCCGCGCCGCGCAGCTCGAAGTCCCGCAGGCCCTGCGAGACCGCGGCGTGGCTGGTCTCCCAGGCCCGGATGTCGAACCCGGCGGGCAGGTCGCGGGCGCGGACCAGGGTGTCCTGGAGTGCGCGCAGCCGGACGAACGCCTCCCCCTCGGTGAGCCGCTGGTAACCGGTCCGTTCGGCGGCCGGCAGGTCGGCGACCGCGTTCTCGGCCAGGAAGCGCTGGTTCTCGATGGTCCGGACCAGCTGCTCGTGCTCACCCTCGGCGTACCGGCCGGCGGTGACCGCGCCGGCCAGCAGCGCGTCGGCCTGGCCGAGCAGCTCCCGGGACCGGCCGAGCCCGGTGAGCGCCAGCGCCTGCCGGTTGAGCTGGGCGTCGGGCAGCGTGGCCATGGCGGCGAAGGTCTGGAAGGCGGAGCCGATCATCCCGCTGTAGAGCCCGACGGCGCCGGCCTGGTCCACCTTCCGGCCGTCGATGAAGCCCCGCCCGGCGGGCAGCGCGTCGAGGGCGGAGACCAGCTGGTCGAGCCGGGCGTCGAGCAGGTCGTCGGCGGCGTCGCGGAGCTTGTCCCCGTCGACCCGGCGGCGCAGCTCGGCGATCGCCCGGTCGGTGCGGACACGCTGCTCGGCCAGGGCCGGCAGGGCGGTCTCGCCGGCGAGCTGGACGACCGAGAGCCGGCGTTCCCGTTGCAGCTCGGCGACCACGCTCTCACCGGGCCGGCCCAGGTCATAGAGGAGGGTGCGTGCGGCGAGCAGGTCGAGCGCCGGCCCGAAGGTCAGCGTGGTAGCGAAGATCCACAGTGCCAGCAGCCCGGTCACCGGACCGATGACCAGCGCGGTCAGCTTGGCGCGGATCGGCCAGTCTCGGGTGTTCATCCAACCTCGCCCGGGGGAAGGTGTCGCAGGGGTGGCGCCGGCACCGGCCGGAGGGCCGCGACGCCGGGCCCCGGCCCGGGCGCCTTGGGCAGGATACGTAATCCCAGCCGGATGCACTACCGGCCGTCTCGCCCCTCACTACGGTCCGGAATGTTCGCTGTGGACACCGTTGGACGGCTCCGGACCGCCGAAAGGGACCGGCGGGATTTCGTCCACAAGGGGCGCACGGGAGGCCGGCTCGCCGGTCGCGTCGCCCGCCGCCCGGTTCGTCACCCGAACGCCGCGTCTGGGGCCGCTCCACCTTTCGCGGTGCGAAACGGATGTGTGCCCGGCCGTGCCGTGGGCAGGCTCCGGGGGCACGATCGCGCAGGAAAGTACCGCCGATCGGGATTGACGATCACGGACCGGAGGGAATACCAGCGGGCGAAGGAGGAGCCATGTCGCCCACCCAGGTAGTCGTCATAGTCATCGTCGTTCTGGTGCTCGCGGCGCTCGCCGCGGTCGCCGTGGTCGCCAGCCGCCGCCGGGCCCTCAGGGAGCGTTTCGGCCCTGAGTACGACCGGGCGGTCGCCGAGCAGGACAGCCGCGGCGCCGCCGAGCGGGAGCTGCGGGAGCGGGAACGCCGCCACGCCGAGCTGGAGCTGACCCCGCTCAGCCCGGAGTCCCGGGCCCGCTACGCCGCCGCCTGGGAGGAACTCCAGGTGCGTTTCGTCGACTCCCCCGCCGAAACGGTCGGCGACGCCGACGAACTGGTCACCCGGCTGATCGCGGAGCGCGGGTACCCCACCGGGGACTTCTCCGAACAGATCGCCCACCTGTCCGTCGAGCACGCCCGCACCCTCACCCACTACCGCGACGCCCACGACATCCGGCTGCGCAACGAGCGCGGCGAGGCCGGCACCGAGGATCTCCGGCAGGCGCTCGTGCACTACCGCGCCCTCTTCGCCGATCTGCTCGGCGAGGACCCGGTCGGGCACCAGCCGCCCGAGCAGCGCCATCCCGACCACGAGCACGACGCCACGAGCCGCTGAGGAGGCCGCCGCCATGCGTCAGGAAGAGCAGCAGGTCACGCAGGACCACCCCGAGGCCGTCCGGTCCACGCCGGTGCCGGTCCCGCCTTCGGGCGACCGGGCCGCCGGCGACGGGCCCCAGGCCGACCGGGCCGACGTGCCCGAGGACGCCCTGGACGACCGGGGCACCTTCGACGACCCGGCGGTCACCGACGAGCGCGCCGGGCGCCGGGACGCGGAATCCGACGAGACCCGGGCGTACGACGCCGGGGAGCTCAGCGACGCGGAGGCCGCCGACGCCGACGACCGCCCGGTGTACCACGACCCCGCGCCGCTGCCGACCGCCTTCGGGGCGACCTCGGTGGGTGACGCGGTGGCCGCCTCGGCGATGGCCAGCGGCCGGCCCGAGGACGAGCGGGACCCGCGGGGCGAGGACACCGCCGTGCCGGGCGACGGCGCGCCGGGCCGGACCGACGCGTTCGACGACGAGCGGGCCGACCCGACGGCGGGCGACCGGCTGCACGACCCGGACCGCTGGGAGGCGGCCCACTCCGGCGTGGCGCGGGACGACGCGCCGGCCGCCGCCGGGGCCGGGTACGGCAGCGCCGAGCCGGCGATGGTCGACCCGGACACGAGCACCGCCGCGGCCGGCGCGGGCGCGGCCGGTGCCGCCGTGGCCGGTGCGGCCCGGCCCACACCGGGCGCCGTGCCGGCCGACGCGGCCACCCTCTTCGCCGGGGAGACCGCCCAGGACTTCCGGGACCGCTGGCGGGACGTCCAGCTGCGCTTCGTGGACGACCCGCAGGCGGCGGTCGGCGAGGCGCAGTCGCTGGTCGAGGAGGCCATCGAGGCGCTCTCCGTCGCGCTGCGCGAGCAGAAGACCAAGCTGGGCAGCTGGCAGGAGTCCGGCTCGACCGACACCGAGCAGCTCAGGGTCGCCGTACGCGGCTACCGGGACTTCCTGGACCGGGTCCTGGGCCGCTGACGACACCCCTGCGCGGAGCCCCGGCCGGTGAACGGCCGGGGCTCCGCCATGTGCGACAGACCGCACTCCGGGCATGAAATTTCCCAAAGTGGGTACCTGCGGGCGCAGCGTCGCCACGGAGGGAGCACGGGATGGGTGACGGCCTTCGGTTGGACATGAACGCCCTGGACTATCTGATCCTGGCGCTCTACTTCATCACGGTCCTCGGCATCGGTTTCGCCGCACGGCGGGCCATCCGGACCAGTGTGGACTTCTTCCTCTCCGGGCGGTCGCTGCCCGCCTGGGTCACCGGCCTCGCGTTCGTCTCGGCGAACCTGGGCGCCCTGGAGATCATCGGCATGGCGGCAAACGGCGCCCAGTACGGCGTCATGACCGTCCACTACTACTGGATCGGCGCCGTGCCGGCGATGGTCTTCCTGGGCATCGTGATGATGCCCTTCTACTACGGCTCGAAGGTCCGCAGCGTCCCCGAGTACCTGCGGTTGCGGTTCAACCGGCCGACCCACCTGCTGAACGCGATCAGCTTCGCGGTCGCCCAGGTGCTCATCGCCGGGGTCAACCTCTACGCGCTC
The DNA here is from genome assembly GCF_055586885.1 of Micromonospora sp. NPDC048907. NCBI lineage: Bacteria > Bacillati > Actinomycetota > Actinomycetes > Micromonosporales > Micromonosporaceae > Micromonospora > Micromonospora sp. NPDC048907. Next base: position 50,898 of record NZ_JBVJHI010000010.1, on the reverse strand, counting down.
GCGCTGATCATGCAGGCGCTGCTCGGCTGGCCGCTCTGGGTGGCGATCGTGATCGGCGCGCTGATCGTGCTGGCCTACATCACCATCGGCGGCCTGTCCGGCGCGATCTACAACGAGGTGCTCCAGTTCTTCGTGATCATCGCCGGGCTGGTGCCGATCACCGTGATCGGCCTCGTGAAGGTCGGCGGCGTGAACGGCCTGATGGACGCGGTCCGCGACTCGAAGCTCGGTGAGGCCGGGCTGCACGCCTGGCAGGACACCGGCAGCACGGACAACCCGCTCGGCGCGCACTGGCTGGGCATCGTCTTCGGCCTCGGCTTCGTGCTCTCGTTCGGCTACTGGACCACCAACTTCGCCGAGGTCCAGCGCGCCCTGTCCGCCCGGAACATGAGCGCCGCCCGCCGGACGCCGATCATCGGCGCGTACCCGAAGCTGCTCATCCCGCTGGTCACCGTGATCCCCGGCCTGATCGCCCTGGTCACCGTCAAGGGGCTCGGCGCCGAGGAGGGCGACCTGGTCTACAACAACGCGATCCCGCTGCTCATGCGCGACCTGCTGCCCAACGGGGTGCTCGGCATCGCGGTCACCGGCCTGGTGGCCTCGTTCATGGCCGGCATGGCGGCCAACGTCAGCGGGTTCAACACGGTGTTCACCTACGACATCTGGCAGGCGTACTTCAAGCGGGACCGCCCGGACGAGTACTACGTGAAGGTGGGCCGGATCGCCACCGTGGTGGCGGTGGTGGTCGGCATCGGCACGGCGTTCATCGCGGCCGGGTTCAGCAACATCATGAACTACATCCAGGCCCTGTTCTCGGTGTTCAACGCCCCGCTCTTCGGCACCTTCATCATCGGCATGTTCTGGCGTCGGATGAGCCCGCTCGCCGGCTTCTGGTCGCTGCTGGCGGGCACCGTGGTGGCGATCGGGACCTATCTGCTGCACCTGGGCCACGTCGTCCGCTTCAACTCCGACCTGGAGGAGAGCTTCTGGGGCGCCGGCCTCGCCTTCGTGACCGTCGCCGTCGTGGCGGCGATCCTCACCCCGCTGACCCGGCCGAAGCGGAACGACGAGCTGACCGGCCTGGTCTACGGGCTGAGCGACGCCACGCTGAAGGACGACTCGCTGGCCGGCGACGCCGCCTGGTACCGCTCGCCGGTGCTGCTCGGCGTGATCGCCGTGGTCCTCGCCGCCCTGTTCTACATCCCGGTCTTCTGAGAAAGGGAGGCACGCCATGGCAGACAACCCCGAACGCCGCTCCCGCGGCGAGGCCCACGACCCGCTGGTCGAGGAGACCGAGGCCGAGGAGGCCCGGTCGGCGGCGGCGCGGCTGTTCGACATCCGCCGGGTGATCGGCGGGTTGTTCGTCGCGTACGGGCTGATCGTGGGCCTCATGGGCCTCTTCGACTCGTCCGCCGAGATCGACAAGGCGCAGGGCGTCCGGATCAACCTCTGGGCGGGCCTGGTGATGCTCGCCTTCGGCCTGCTGATGCTGCTCTGGCAGTGGCTGCGCCCGACCGAGCCGCCGGAGCCACGCGCCGCCGACGAGGGCTGACCGCGGCCCCGGGACGCCCGTCCCGGGGGCCGCCGGCATGGCCGGGGCCGCACGGGGTACGCCGTGGGGATCACGGAAAGGGACAGGAGGGCAGCAGCATGACGGATCGTGACCGCGGTGGCGAGCGGCCGCTGGAGGAGACCCCCGAGGTGGCCGCCGCGGTGGACGACGACAGCACGGTGCCGCAGCTGCGCACCGGTGGCACCGACCCGAACAATCCCGTCTTCACCGAGCCCGACGGCGCGGTGCCCGACACCGGCTCGCCGGACATCCTCGGTGACCCGTACGCGGCCGGGACCGGGGCGACCGGCACCGGCACCGGCGCGGGCGGGGACAACATCCGGACCGGCGCCGAGCAGCCGTGGGATCCCGAGGACCTGGTGGCGGCCCGGGGCCAGGACCTCACCCCGGAGAACCTGGAGCAGGCCCGCCGCGACCTGGCCGAACTGGGCCGGGCGGCGATCGAGCGCACGGTCCCCTGAGCACCCGGGGGCCCCTGGTCGACGTGGGTCGACCAGGGGCCCGGGGAACCCGCGCGGCGGTGCCTCACTCCCGCCGCGGCGGGTGGGCCGGCCCGCTCAGGAGAGCGGCGGGTAGGCGTTCTTCATGAGCTCCTGGAACTGTGCGGAGAACCAGGCGCCGGAGATCGGCGCGTTGGGCAGGGCGCCGCTCGGGTTGTTGCCGTTGCGGGCGTTGCCGGTGTAGGTCGGGTCGCACATCCGGTCGAAGCCCTTGCCCTCGTCGTTCGGGATGAGGGTGCTGGAGCCGTCCGACTCACCCGGCGGCTTCACCCAGACGTACGCGTCGATGCCCGACTCCGGGTTCGCCCTGGGCCGCTCGCCGAGACCGGCGCCGGCCTGGTTGCACCAGTTGCCGGCGTGGATCCGCCGGTCGACGCGGCCACCGTTGACGTAGGTGTCCACGCTGGTGGTCGCGCCGGGCCCGGTGGGCCGGGCGGTGCCGCCCCAGCCGTTGCGGGACGTGTCGATCAGCATGCCGATGTTGCTGTCGAACCCGACCGAGACCAGCTTCTGCCGGAACGCCTGGGCGAACGAGAGCTCGTCGACGTACTGGTTCCAGTCGATCCACTTCGACTGCCGGACGCTGGTGCCGTTCACCGTGTCAGTGATCTTGACGTACGGCTCCTTGAGCGCCGAGTAGTTCGCCGTGTTGACGATGAACCCGTGCACGTTGTGGACGGTGCTGCCGGAGGCGACGGCCGCGCTCTTCAGCATGTCGGCGGTCGGGCCGAAGTTGCTGTCCCAGCCGATCCACCCGTGGTGGGCGGCGTCGATGTAGTTGTAGACGTTGCCGAGCGCGCCCAGCTTGGCCAGGGCGTAGCCGACCCCGTTGACGTAGGCGCCGTTGGCCTTGACCGTGTCGCACATCGCGGTGCCGCCCGCGTTGCCCGAGGTGTTGGTCACCAGGTTGGGCAGCGAGTCGATCTCGATGATGTTGATGATCCGCAGGTTCTTGTACTTCGGGTCGCTCTGGATCGCCGCGATCGGGTCGATGTACTCCGCCTTGTAGCGGGGCAGTTCGTCCGGGCCCAGCTCACCGTTGGACGCCAGCGCGGCGCAGTCGCGGCCGGGCAGGTTGTAGATGACGAACTGGATGTAGCCCGCGCCCTGGGTGAGCGCCGCGTCCAGGTGGTCGCGGACGCCCATGGAGCCGTTCGAGCTGCTGCCGTCGGTGCCCTCGATGGCGGCGATCCGGTCCAGCCAGACCGCGGTCGGGTTGTTGGAGACCCGGCTGCCGCCCGCCTCGGCGTCCGCCTTGGCCTTCCACTCGGGGTTCACGTACCCCTTCACCCCGGCGTACGGGTTGTCGACCTTCTGGCCCGGCGTGGTCGGCGTCGGGCTGGGGCTGGTCGGCGTGGGGCTGGGGCTCGTCGGCGTCGGGGTCGGGCTGGTCGGCGTCGGGCTGGTGGTGCCGCCGTTGCAGACCGTGCCGTTCAGGGTGAACTGGGTGGGCTTCGGGTTGCTGCCGCTCCAGGCGCCGTTGAACCCGATGCTGGTGCTGGCGCCGGTGCCCAGCGCCCCGTTGTAGGACTCGTTCTGGGCGGTGACGTTCTGGCCGCTCTGCGACCACTTCGCCGACCAGCCCTGCTGCACCTTCTGGCTGCTGTTCGGGAACGTGAAGCCGAGGTTCCACGAACTGAGCGGGTCACCGAGGTTCCTGATGGTCACGGAGGCGGTGAAGCCGCCGGGCCAGTCGCTGGTGGTGTAGTCCACGCTGCACTGGGTCGCGGCCTGCGCCGCGGTGACCGGGAGGGTCACCAGTCCACCGGCGACCAGGACGCCGGCGCCGGTCAGCGCGAGCGCCCGGCTGCGGCCGGAGAGCCTTCTCCACAGATTCATGCCACTGATCTCCTTGGGCGAGACCGGATCCGCGTACGGCCCGGTGGAAGGGCGCTCGGGCGTCCGCCGGGGGACGGATCGTCGGCGCCACGGGTGTGTTCGGGGGGGTGCCCGACCCGGACGGGCGTCATGGTGGTGGTGCGACCGGCCCGCACGGGACCGGCCGGGGAGTCGGACGCCGTCCGGTGACCCGGCTGCCCTCGACGTCTGAACTCGCGGTGTGGCTCCCCGAACCGCGTGCAGCGATTCTTGCATGGGAGCGCTTCCATGGCAATGCCTCGATGCGCCCGCGTCCCGCTCGCCCGAACCACCGGGCGAGTCGCGGGAGGCGCCGTCGTCCGGAAGCCAGGCAGACCGGCGGAGTCCGCCACGCCACGGCACGGCCGGGCGCAGTCGACGCGGGAACGACCGAGCCGGCACGGCCCCGCCCCGGCGATACGCAGAACCACTAAAAGCGGCGTAGCACCCGCACCGCTCCTACCGCCGATAAACTCCTAAACACGAATCTTTCCCCGGATAAGTCATGAACCGGTCTAACGTCGGTCGTAGCTCGACTGAAGGCGGGCTCAGGACAAAAAGGGATGGAGTGACGCAGGTCATGGCTAAGAAGATGCTCGGGAAGCTCGTCGCGGGTGCCGCTCTCGGTGGCGCGTCCCTGCTGCTGTTCTCGCCCGGGGCGGCGAACGCGGCCAGCACGAACGCCCTCGCCAAGCCGCAGATCAGTCTTCCCGGTACCTGCTCTGGGGAGCACGAGAACTGGGACCACAAGAACTGGGACCGCAAGGACTGGGACCGCAGCTACGAGGACCGCAAGGACCACGACAGCAAGGACTACCAGGACGGCAGGGACTACCAGGACGGCAAGGACTACGGGAACGGCAAGCACGACGACGGCAAGGACCACGAGGACGGCAAGGACTACCAGGACGGCAAGGACTACCAGGACGGCAAGGACTACCAGGACGGCAAGGACTACCAGGACGGCAAGGACTACCAGGACAGCAAGGACCAGAACGGCAAGCACGACGACGGCAAGGACCACGAGGACGGCAAGGACTACCAGGACGGCAAGGACTACCAGGACAGCAAGGACCAGAACGGCAAGCACGACGACGGCAAGGGCGAGGAGCGCAACGACTGGCAGGGCAACGACTCCTGGCAGCCGGGCGCCGGTGGCCAGGGCGGCGGCCTGGTCGCCGACCAGCCGGGCGACGAGAAGGACCGCAAGGACGACCAGCGCAAGGACGACGAGCGCAAGGACGACCAGCGCAAGGACGACCAGGCCAAGGACGACCAGCGCAAGGACGACGAGCGCAAGGACGAGGACCGCAAGGACGAGGACCGCAAGAACGACGAGCGCAACGACCGGGACAACAAGGAGCACGACGCCAAGGACCGGGACCAGCGCGACGAGGACCAGAAGGGCCACGACCGCAAGGACGAGGACCAGAAGGGCCACGACCGCAAGGACGAGGACCGCAAGGACTGCATGCCGCGCGGCCACGTCGACGGCGGCGACGGTGGCATGACCACCACGAGCCTGGACCGCAACATGGCCGCCAGCGGGGTGGGCGTCATCGGCGCCGCCGCCCTGGGCGGCATGGTTCTGCTGCGCCGGCGCCGGGGCGATGACCTCGTCTGACCGGACGGCGACACGGCCCGGCGGCCGCCACGGAAAACCGTGGCGCGCCGCCGGCGCCGCTGTCGTCGTCCTGCTGGCCATGGTGGGCGCCGGCCTGATCGGGGCGTCGGTGCGGACCGTGCCGCCGCCCCGCCCGCCCCAGCCGCTCGCCCAGGGCGCCCCCACCGACCTGTCCCCGTCGCCGATCATCATCCCCGGCCCCACCGGCGGCACCGACACGGAAACCGCGGACCAGGCATCCGTCGGAGACGACGCCGCCGTCACGCCGCAGCCGGACCTCGCCCCCGCCGGACTGCCCCGCTCGACCCCGACGACCATCTCGATCCCCCGGATCGGCGTGCACGCCGAGATCATGACCCTCGGCCTGAACCCGGACGGCACGGTCCAGGTGCCCCCGCTCGAGCAGGCCATGAAGGCCGGCTGGTACTCCCCCGGGCCCAGCCCCGGCGAGGCCGGCAACTCGGTGATCGTCGGCCACGTCGACTCGGCCAAGCTCGGGCCGGCCGTCTTCTTCAACCTCGGCGCGCTCCGGACGGGCGACACCATCTCGATCGCCCGGGAGGACGGCTCGACCGCCACGTTCACGGTGACCGAGGTGAAGTCGTACCCGAAGGCGGCCTTCCCCACCGAGCTGGTCTACGGCCCGTCCGACAAGCCCGGCCTGCGGGTGGTCACCTGCGGCGGGGTGTTCGACGAGAGCAGCGGCAGCTACGTCGACAACGTCATCGCCTTCGCCAGCCTGGCGTGAAGCGCCGCGGCCCGGTGGTCGGGATCACCGACCACCGGGCCGCGCCGGCGTGCGTACCGGGTCAGGCCGCCGCCGAGGTCCGCACCAGGGTACGGATCTGCCGCAGCAGCACCGACAGGGCGGACAGGTCGGCCCGGGACTCGTCGAACTCCCCCATCGCCCGGTGCGCCCGGTGGATCGAGGTGGCGTTCGCCTGCTCCCACTCCTGCACCCGCTCGACCGGCGGGAGGCTGTCCGGGGTGGAACCGAGGACCTCCGCGGTGAGCGCGGCCAGCGCGGCGTACAGGTCGTAGCGCAGCGCCATCCGGGCCAGGGTCTGCCAGCGGTCCTCCCGTGGCAGCAGGGAGATCTTCGACAGCAGGGCGTCCACCCGGAACCGGTCGGAGAGGACGAAGTAGACCGAGGCCACCTCGCCCACGTCCCGGCCGGTCGACTGGGCGGTCTCCACCACGTCGAGCAGGCCGAAGCTGTACATCAGCCGGGTCGCCTGCTCGGCCAGGTCGCGGGGCAGCCCCTTGCCGATCAGCGAGTCGATGTGGGCGGCGATCGCCTCCCGCTCGGTGCCGTAGAAGAGGTTCTCCAGCCCCGGGAGGAGCCGGGCCACCCCGTCGCGCAGGCGGGCGATCTCCCCCGGCACGTCGATCGGCGAGCGCCGGTTGGTGACCAGCCAGCGCACCGCGCGGTCGAGCAGCCGTCGGGTGTCCAGGTAGACGCTGGTCTGCAGGTCGGGCGAGACCTTGTTGTCCAGCGCCTCGACCGCGTCCCACAGCTCGCGCAGCCCGAACACCTCACGGACCACCACGTACGCCCGGAGCACGTCCGCCGCCGAGGCGGCCGTCTCCTCGACCACCCGGAAGACGAACGTGATGCCGCCCCGGTTGATCGCCTCGTTGACCAGGACCGTGGTGACGATGTCCCGGCGCAGCCGGTGCTGGCCCATCCGGTCGGCGAACCGCTCGCGCAGCGGGGTCGGGAAGTAGTTGACCAGGACGTCGGTCGTCCACTCCTCGTCCGCCAGCCCCTCGGCGACGATCTCCCGCTCCAGCACGATCTTCACGTACGCCAGCAGCACCGCGAACTCCGGCGCGGTCAGCCCGGTCTCGCCGCGCACCGCCAGTTCCTCGTCCGGCGGCAGCGCCTCCAGCGCCCGGTCCAGCTGGCCGGCCCGCTCCAGCTCGTTGATCATCCGGCGGTGCACCGGGAGCAGCGAGGCGGCCTGGGCCTGGGCGTTGTTCAGCGCCCGGGCCTGGTCGTAGTTGTCCCGCAGCACCAGCTCGGCGACCTCGTCGGTCATCTGGGCCAGCAGCTCGTCGCGGTGCGGTGTGTCGAGCACGCCGTCGGCGACCGCCGTGTTGAGCAGGATCTTGATGTTCACCTCGTGGTCGGAGCAGTCCACCCCGGCCGCGTTGTCGATGAAGTCGGTGTAGATCCGGCCGCCGGCCGCCGCGTACTCGATCCGGCCGTGCTGGGTGAAGCCCAGGTTGCCGCCCTCACCGACCACCCGGCAGCGCAGGGCCTTGCCGTCGACCCGGATGGCGTCGTTGGACTTGTCGCCGACCTCGGCGTTGGTCTGCGTCGACGCCTTCACGTAGGTGCCGATGCCGCCGTTCCAGAACAGGTCCACCGGCGCGGTGAGGATCGCCTTCATCAGCTCCTGCGGGCTGAGCTGCGTGACGTCGTCGTCGAGGCCGAGCACCGCACGCACCTGCGGCGAGACCGGCACCGACTTGGCGGCACGCGGGTAGATCCCGCCGCCCGCCGAGATCAGCTCGGCGTTGTAGTCCTCCCAGGACGACCGGGGCAGGTCGAACAGCCGCTTCCGCTCGTCCCACGAGGTGGCCGCGTCCGGGTCCGGGTCGAGGAAGATGTGCCGGTGGTCGAAGGCGGCCACCAGCCGGATGTGCTTCGAGAGCAGCATCCCGTTGCCGAACACGTCGCCGGACATGTCGCCGACGCCGACCACCGTGAAGTCCTGGGTCTGGGTGTCGTGCCCCAGCTCCCGGAAGTGCCGCTTCACCGACTCCCAGGCGCCCCGGGCCGTGATGCCCATCTTCTTGTGGTCGTAGCCGGCCGAACCGCCGGAGGCGAACGCGTCGCCCAGCCAGAAGTTGTGCGCGGCGGAGATCTCGTTGGCGATGTCGGAGAACGTCGCGGTGCCCTTGTCCGCCGCCACCACCAGGTACGGGTCGTCGGCGTCGTGCCGGACCACGTCCTCCGGCGGCACGATCCGGCCGCTGGAGATGTTGTCGGTGACGTCGAGCAGCGCGCCGACGAACTCCTTGTAGCAGGCCACCGCCTCGTCCCGGTCGCCCGGCTTCTGCTTGAGCACGAAGCCGCCCTTGGCGCCCACCGGCACGATCACGGCGTTCTTCACCATCTGCGCCTTGACCAGGCCGAGCACCTCGGTGCGGAAGTCCTCGCGCCGGTCGGACCAGCGCAGGCCGCCCCGGGCCACCGGCCCGAACCGCAGGTGCACGCCCTCGAACCGGGGCGAGTAGACGAAGATCTCGAACTTGGGTCGCGGCGCCGGCAGCTCCGGGATCGCCTGCGGGTCCAGCTTGAACGCGACGTACGGCTTGGGCCGCCCGCCGACCGGCCGCTGGTAGAAGCTGGTGCGCAGGGTGGCCTGGATCAACGTCAGGAAGGAGCGCAGGATCCGGTCCTGGTCGAGGCTGGCCACGTCGTCCAGCGCCTCGCCGATCGCGGTGACCAGCTCGCCGCTGCGCTCGCGGCGCTCGTCCAGGGTGGACGCGCCCGGCCGGAACCGGGTCTCGAAGAGGTCCACCAGCAGGGTGGCGATCCGCGGGTACGCGATGAAGGTCTGCTCCATGTACTCCTGCGAGAACACGGCGCCGGCCTGCCGCAGGTACTTCGCGTACGCCCGGAGCACCACGACCTGCCGCCAGGTGAGCCCGGCCCGGAGCACCAGCTCGTTGAAGCCGTCCACCTCGGCCTCGCCCCGCCAGGCGGCGGCGAAGGCGTTCTCCACGTGCGGGCGGACCTCGGCCAGCTCCTGGTGCGCCTCCGGCAGTTGCAGCCCGAAGTCGTAGAGCCAGATCCGGCCGTCGACGCGCTCCACCTCGTACGGGTGCTCGTCGACCACCTTGACGCCGAGCGAGTGCAGCACCGGCAGCACGGCGGAGAGCATCATCGGCTCGCCGTACCGGTAGACCTTGAACCGGACGTCCATGGTCTCGTCGACCTGGACGGCCCGGCCGGCGCCGTTGGTGCGCGGGGCGAGCTGCTTGCGGAACAGGTGCATCTCCAGCTGGCCCGGCTCCTCGAGCAGTTCCAGCTTGGCCAGGTCCTTCATGGCCTCGTACGGGGTGTGCCCGTCCTTGTAGCCCTCCGGGAACGCGTCGGCGTACCGGCTGAACAGGTGCTTGGCCTGCTCGTCGCCGAGCTTGCGCTCCAGCACCAGCCGGTAGTCGTCGTCCCACAGGCGGGTCGCGTCGGCCAGCTCCTCGGCGAGCAGGTCGGCGTCGATCTCGCCGGGCGGGTTGTTCGGGTCGGTCCGGACGATGAAGTGCACCCGGGCCAGCATCGACTCGGTCACCCGGGTGGTGTAGTCCACCCCGACGCCGTTCAGCTCGCGCAGCAGGATGTCCTGCATGCGCAGCCGGTTCTGGGTGGTGAACCGGTCCCGCGGCAGGTAGATCAGGCAGGAGATGAACCGCCCGTACGCGTCCCGGCGCAGGAACACCCGCAGCTGCCGGCGGCCGGCCATGCGGAGCACACCGATCACCGCGTGGTAGAGGTCGTCGGTCTTGATCTGGAACAGCTCGTCGCGCGGGTAGGTCTCCAGGATCTGCAGCAGGTCCTTGCCGGAGTGGCTGCGCAGGCTCAGGCCCGAGCGGTCCAGCACCTCGGCGACCTTCCGCCGGACCACCGGCAGCTCCTGGACGCTGGTCCGGTAGGCCGCCGTGGAGAACAGGCCCAGGAAGCGCCGCTCCCCGACCACCTCGCCGGCCTCGTTGAAGATCTTGAAGCCGATGTAGTCGAGGTAGGCCGAGCGGTGCACGGTGGCCCGCGAGTTGGCCTTGGTGATGATGAGCAGGCGCTTCTCCAGCACCTTCTCGTGCGCCTCGGGCGTCATGGAGTTCAGCGACCGGGCCTCGGGCGAGTCGGACCGCAGGATGCCCAGCCCGGTGCCGAGGACGGCCTCCAGGGCCTGGCCGCCGTCCGCGCCGTCGGTGTCGACCAGCCGGTACTCCCGGTAGCCGAGGAAGGTGAAGTGGTCGTGCGCCAGCCAGCGCAGCAGCTCCACCGAGTCGGTGATGTCCTTCTCCGGCACCGGCGGGCGGTTGTCCGAGGTGCGGGCCGAGGCCAGCTCGTCGGCCAGGGCCAGGGCCCGCTGCCGCATCTTCGGCCAGTCCTCGACGGCCTCCCGCACGTCGGTGAGGACCCGCTGCAGCTCCCGGCGGAGCTTCTCCCGCTCGGCCGCGTCGCGGACCGGGTCGATCTCGATCCGCATCCAGCTCTCGACCAGGTCACCGGCGATCGCGTCGTCCGGCTCCACGTCCGCGGAGACCTCGGTCAGCCGGCCCAGCGGCTCCCGGCGGACCACCACCAGCGGGTGCACCAGCAGGTGCACGTCGAGGTGGTGCGAGTTCAGCAGCGCGGTCACCGAGTCGACCAGGAACGGCATGTCGTCGGTGACGATCTCGACCACCGTGTGGTGCTGCTCGGCGTCGGGCTCGTGGATGCGCAGCTTCAGCTCGCCTGGTACCCGCTGCTGGGCGAGGTCCCGGTGGGCCCGCGCCGCGTCGAGCATCTCCTCGGCGGTGAAGCCGATCAGCTCCTCGTCGGGCGCGAACCGCCAGAACCGGCCCACCAGGGTGGCCGCGTCGTGGTCGTCACCGGCCAGCGCGACCGCCTGGGCGACCAGGCGCTCCGCGTTGGGTACCGGCTCGTCCAGCTCGTCCTCGGACTCGTCGCCCAGCGCCTGCGCGGGCAGGCCCAGGTCGTAGAGGGTGTCGATGCTGGAACCGGTCATCCCGGTCACTCCTGTGTCGAGACGGCTGAAACCGTCCCCGTCGGTCGCCGAATCGAAGCTGTCATCGTCCCGGCTGGTGTCAGCCTGCCGGAGGTCGGGTCCCGGTTTGATCGCCGGACGCCGGTCCATCGGTGCCACTCCCCTCGACCCACCGCGTTGTGGGTCACTCTGCCGCCCAGCCTAGGCCTGCCGCTGTGCCCCTTCGTCGGCGGACCACTGGCCGGACGTCCGGATCGGGACTCTGTCCTTTCACCCGTTGCGGGTCCGTGGTCGGCCGGTCGCGGAGTACCCGGACTGGCGATGTTCATCACACTGCCACACGGCACTCTTTGCCTGCGCAAGGGCCGTGCCGGGACGGTGGGAAGCCGCGTGCCGTACTAGCGTGCAGGGCAGCTTCATACCGGAGGGACCGCTTCATGCTCCTGTCGTACCCCGTCCACCGCCGCCTCTCCCCTCCCCGTCGGGCCCTCGCGGCGCTGGCCGCCACCGTGCTGGCGGCGGGGGCGTTGACCGGGTGCTCGGGCGACGACGGCCCGGAGCGCAGCGTCGACGCCTTCCTGACGGGGTGGCGCTCCGGCAACCTCCAGGCGGTCGGCTTCATCGACCCGACCGGCGCCAAGGTGCCCGCGGCCGACGTGACCAAGGAGCTCCGGTCGCTCGCCGGGGAGCTGGGCGACAGCCCGCCGCAGCTCAAGCGCACCGGCGAGGTGAAGATCGAGGGGGACATCGCCACCGCGCGGGTCCGGCTCACCTGGCCGCTGCCCGGGGCCACCACCTGGACCTACGAGAATCCGGTACGCCTCCGGCACGGCTCCGACGACCAGTGGCAGGTCATCTGGGAGCCGGCCGTCGTGCACGAGAAGCTGGAGTCCGGCGACCGGCTCGCGCTGCGTCGGGAGGCCGCGCCCCGGGCCGGCGTGCTCGACGGCGCCGGAGCCCCGCTCGTCACGCCCCGCCCGGTGGTCCGGGTGCAGGTGAGCCCCGCGGAGGTCAAGGACGCCAAGGCCCTGGTCCGCCAGCTCGACACCGCGTTCAAGGCGGTCCGGCCCGCGCTCACCCCGCCGGTCGACCTCTCCGACCTGCCGAAACGCCTCAGCGAGGCGGAGCGGGGGGCGCTCGTCGAGGTGGTGACCCTGCGCGACGAGGCGTACCGGCAGATCAAGCCCCGGATCTACGACCTGCCCGGCACCCGGTTCCAGTCCGACAAGCTCTTCCTGGCGCCGACGCGGGAGTTCGCCCGGGCCCTGCTCGGCTCGGTCGACCCGGCCCAGGCCGACGACCTCAAGGCCCACCCGGACAGGTACGTCCGCGGCGACCTGGTCGGCCACGGCGGTCTCCAGGGCCGCTACGACGACCGCCTGCGCGGCACCCCCGGGATCACCGTGATCACCGAACGCTCCGCCCCGGACGGCACCACCGCGCCCAGCGGGGTCGAGGCGTTCCGCAGCGAGCCCCGGGCCGGCCAGCCGCTGAAGACCACCCTCGACGTGGCCACCCAGAACGCCGCCGACGCGGCGCTGCGCGGCCAGGCCCGCCGTTCCGCCCTGGTGGCCGTCCGGATCAGCGACGGCGCCGTGCTGGCCGCCGCCAACGGCCCCGGTGCGGCAGGGGAGAACCTCGCCTTCACCGCCCAGGTGCCGCCCGGCTCGACCTTCAAGATGGTCAGCGCCCTGGGCCTGCTGGACCGGGGCGCGGTCACCCCGGAGGCGACCGTGCCCTGCCCGAAGACGTTCGAGGTCGACGGGCGGTCGTTCAAGAACTCCGACAACTTCGAGTTGGGCGACGTCCCCTTCACCACCGACTTCGCGAAGTCCTGCAACACCGCCTTCACCTCGCTGGCCCCGAAGCTCGGTCCGGACGGGCTGGCGCAGGCCGGCCGCTCGCTCGGCCTGGAGGCGCCCTGGGACCTCGGCACCGACGTCTTCCCCGGGAAGGTCTCCACCAACGGCTCGGCCACCGAGCAGGCCGCCGCCGCGATCGGTCAGGGCACCACCGTGGTCAGCCCGCTCGCCATGGCCGGCGCCACCGCCGCCGTGGCCCGCGGCCACTGGGAGCAGCCCCGGCTGCTGCTCGACCCCGCCCCGGCGAAGCCCGCCCCGGCCGGCGCGGCGCTCAGGCCGGAGTCGGTGACGGCGCTGAAGACGATGATGCGCGCGGTGGTCACCGGCGGCACGGCCAGCGCCCTCGCGGACGTCCCCGGCGAGCCGGTGTACGGCAAGACCGGCACCGCCGAGTACGACAACAACCCGGCGCACACCCACGCCTGGTTCGTCGGCTGGCAGGGCGACGTCGCGTTCGCGGTCTTCGTCGAGCAGGGCGGGTCGAGCACCACCAGCGCGGTCCCGATCGCCGAACGCTTCCTCCGGGGCCTCGCGGCCCGCTGAGGTGGCTCAGGCGATGTCCGCGCCCGGGCGCCCCGGCCCGGCGTCGCCCACCGGCGTCGGGGGCTCGTCCTCGCCGCCGGGCACCCGGCGCAGCAGCCCCGGTCCTGGCGACCCGAGCGGGCCGACCGGCCCGTCCGGTTCCGCCGCGGGGCGCGGCAGGCCCGGGCCGGACCGGTCGGCGGGACGGTCGGGCGCCGGCCGCTCTCCGTTGGCGCCGGCGGGGTCGTCCCCGGCCTCGGTCGGGGCCGGGCCGATGGGTTCCACGGCCACCGCGGGCGCGGGGACGGCCGCCGGGCCGGGCAGCACGTCGCGGGCCGGGGGCCGGCCGTTGCCGGGGCGGGGCGCCGGGGCGACCGGGCCGGACGGCAGCAGCCGGGGCGGTGTCGCGCCGGGCGCCGCGACCGGCGCGAGCCCGGCCACCACGGTGTTGACGATCTCGGCGGCGTACGACCCGTCGGGGTCGTAGTCGGGGTCGAAGACGGTCAGCTCGACACCGAGGCAGTGCGGGGTGTCCACCAGGCCGGCGAGGAGGATCTCCAGCTCGGCGAACGCGATCCCGCCCGGGTCCGGCGCGTCGACCGCGGGCATCACGGCCGGGTCGAGCACGTCCACGTCGATGTGCACCCAGTAGCCGGCGCAGTCGGCCAGCTGCTCGTGCGCCCACTGGGCGGTGCGGGCCGCACCCTCGGCGCGCAGCGCCGGCACCGGGCGGGTGGTGATGCCGGCGGCCTGGAGGTCGAGGCGGTACTCGTCCTGGGCCCGGATGCCGAGCACCACCACGTCGATGTCCCGGAAGTAGGGGCGCCGCCCCTCGATGGCGGCCAGGTCGGCCTGCCCCCGGCCGGTGACCAGGGCCAGGTCCTCCCCCGCCGCCGCGCCCACGTAGGAGGCGTTGCCGGGGTGCCGGAAGTCGGAGTGGCCGTCGACGAAGACCAGCCCGATCCGCCCGCCGACCGCCTCGCCGAGCCGGTGCATGGCCAGCGCCGAGCCGAGCAGGACCGAGCAGTCCCCGCCGAGCACCAGCGGGAACTCGCCGCGGTCGATGATCGCGCCGATCCGGTCGGCCAGCGCCAACGAGTAGCCGGAGATCTCCGGGGCGTGGCAGACCCCGTCGCCGGGGCGCCAGTCACCGGGGTCGTACCGGGGCGGGGTGAGGCAGCCGGCGTCGCGGGCCCGCAGCCGCGCGAGCAGGCCGTGGTCGCGCAGCGCGCCGGGCGCCTTGCCGCAGCCCGGGACGGAGGTGGACGTGGGTGGGCGCAGGCCGAGGTTCGTCGGCGCGTCGAGGACGGCGATCCGGCGCATCATGGGCTCCCGTCCTCGGTGGTCGGGCGGGCCGGCCGGAACGCCGGCCCGCGCTGGCGTGCGGTGAACTCAGAACAGGGCGCTGGCCAGGGCACGTCGGGCGGACGCCACGGCGGGGTCGTCCGGGCCGGCGATGGTGAACAGCGACACCAGGTGCTGGCGGACCTTCTCCCGGTCGTCGCCGGCGGAGCGGCGGACCAGGCCGACGAGCCGGGCGTAGGCCTGCTCGGCCAGGCCGCTGAGCACCTCGATGTCGGCGGCGAGGAGCTGGGCCTCGATGTCGTCGGGGGCCTGCTCGGCGGCGGCGAGCGCGGCGCGCGGGTCGGCGCCGGCGACCCGCCGGGCGACCCCGACCTGGGCCAGGCCGGCCTCCGCCGCGGCGTCCGCCGGGCTCTCGGCCAGGATCTTCCGGTACGCCGCCTCGGCGGCCTCCAGGTCGCCGGACATCAGGGCGTCGTCGGCCTCGGTGAGCCGCGGGTCCTCCGGCTCGGCGACGGTCACGCCACCGGCCTTGAGGATGGCCTGGATCCACTGGCGGAGCTGGGCCTCCGGCACCACGCCGGAGAAGGCGTCGATCGGCTGCCCGCCGACCACCGCGTAGACCATCGGGATGCCCTGGACCCGGAACATCTGGGCGAGCCGGGGGTTGGCGTCGACGTCGACCCGGGCGAGCACCCACGCGCCGTCGCCCTCGGCGGCCAGCCGCTCCAGCACCGGCGAGAGCTGCTTGCAGGGCTCGCACCACTCGGCCCAGAAGTCCACGACCACGGGCGTGGTCAGCGACCGCTCCAACACCTCGGACTGGAAGGTCGCCTCGGTCACGTCGATGACGGCCACGCCGCCTCCCGCCGGGGGGCCGCCGGGCACGCCGGCCGGCGGCCCGGCCTGGCTCGGGGCGGTGGGACGGGCGGGTTCCGGGGTGCCGCGCAGCGCGCTGAGGTCGACCGCGCCGCGGGTGAAGATCGACGAGGTGATCCGTGGGTCGCTCATGGTTATCTAGTCTCGCACGTGGCCCGCGGAACTCGGATCAACCGCCACGGCGGCAGTTGCGACTCTCACGCCTGCTCGGACGCGGGAAGGGCCCCGTCCCGACGGCTGGCGTCGGGACGGGGCCCTTCCTCCGACTCAGAAGCGGGCGGGCTCGCGGTAGACGCCCCATTCGCCCCGCAGCGCGTCGCAGATCTCGCCCAGCGTGGCCTCGGCCCGGACCGCGTCCAGCATGGCCGGGATCATGTTCTCCCCGGTCCGGCTGACCTCGACCATCCGCTGCACGGCGGCCTTGACCGCGGCGTCGTCACGGCCGGCCTTGCGCTCGGTGAGCACCCGGCGCTGCTCCAGCTCGACCTCGTGCGAGATGCGCAGGATCTCCAGGTCCTTGGCGACCGTGCCGGTGTGGCAGTTGACCCCGACGATCCGCTTGTCGCCCTTCTCCAGCGCCTGCTGGTAGACGAAGGCCGATTCGGCGATGTGGCCGGTGAACCAGCCGTCCTCGATGCCGCGCAGGATGCCCGAGGTCATCGGGCCGATCTTGTGCGGGCCCTCGCCGCCGAGCTGCCGGATCCGGGCGAAGATCTCCTCCGCCTCGGCCTCGATCTTGTCGGTGAGCGCCTCGACGTACCAGGAGCCGCCGAGCGGGTCGGCGACGTTGACCACGCCGGTCTCCTCCATGAGCACCTGCTGGGTGCGCAGGGCGATTTCGGCGGACTCGTCGGTGGGCAGGGCCAGGGTCTCGTCGAGGGCGTTGGTGTGCAGCGAGTTGGTGCCGCCGAGCACGGCCGCCAGGGCCTCCACGGCGGTCCGCACCACGTTGTTGACCGGCTGCTGGGCGGTCAGCGACACCCCGGCGGTCTGGGTGTGGAACCGCAGCCACTGGGCCTTCTCGCTGGTGGCGCCGTAGACGTCGCGCAGCCAGCGGGCCCAGATCCGGCGGGCGGCCCGGAACTTGGCGATCTCCTCGAAGAAGTCCACGTGCGAGTCGAAGAAGAAGCTCAGGCCCGGGGCGAAGACGTTGACGTCCAGCCCGCGCGAGAGCCCCAGCTCGACGTAGCCGAACCCGTCGGCCAGGGTGTACGCCAGCTCCTGCGCGGCGGTCGAGCCGGCCTCGCGGATGTGGTAGCCGGAGACCGACAGCGGCTTGTAGCGCGGGATCTCCCGGGCGCAGTACTCCATGAGGTCGCCGATGAGGCGCAGGTGCGGCTCCGGGTCGAAGAGCCACTCCTTCTGCGCGATGTACTCCTTGAAGATGTCCGTCTGGAGCGTGCCGTCCAGCGTGGACAGGTCGGCGCCCTGCCGCTCGGCGGCGACCAGGTACATGCAGAAGACCGGGACGGCCGGGCCGGAGATGGTCATCGAGGTGGTCACACCGGCCAGGTCGATGCCGTCGAAGAGCACCTCCATGTCGGCGGCCGAGTCGATGGCCACGCCGCAGTGACCGACCTCGCCGAGCGACTGCGGGTCGTCGGAGTCGCGCCCCATGAGGGTCGGCATGTCGAAGGCGACGGAGAGCCCGCCGCCGCCGGCCCCGAGGATCATCTTGTAGCGCTCGTTGGTCTGCTGGGCGTTGCCGAACCCCGCGAACTGCCGGATGGTCCAGGTGCGCCCGCGGTAGCCGGTCGGGTAGAGCCCCCGGGTGTACGGGAACTCGCCCGGCCAGCCGATCCGCTCGAAGCCCGGGTACGGCACCCCCTCCGGCGGCCCGTAGACCGGGTCGACGGTCATCCCGGAGAGCGTGGTGAAGTCCGCGTCGCGCTTGCGGGCGGCGTCGTAGCGGGCCTGCCAGCGGGCCCGACCGGCGGCGATCTCGTCGGCGTCCATGCGCGGAGCTCCTCCTCGAGTCCTGGGATGCAGACCGAGTGTAGAACGCCAGCCTGAACGATCGCTAAGCTTGCGCCTACCGAGCGGTAACCTGATCAGGCCGGGGGCGCGGCCGGGTCGCCCAACGCCACGTCGTCGACCCGGATGTTGATCTCGTCGACCCGCAGGCCGTACCCCTCGACCGCCGAGGTCACGGCGGCACGGACCGCCTCCGTCACCTCGGGCACCGGCCGGCCGCCGCCGATGACGATGACCAGGTTGACCACCGCCGCGCCGTCGGTGACGTGCGCCGAGCAGCCGCGCCGGGCGTCGCCGACCTGGTCCAGCCCGACCCGGTCCAGCACGGCGTTGAAGAAGCGGGCCACGTCGCCGCCCAGCTCGGCCACCCCGGGCACCGACCTCGCGGCGGCCACCGCGATCTTCTCCACCACCTCGTCGGAGACGTGCGTCGCACCGCCCACCACCGCGTTCGGCGTCACCGACAGCTCCTGGGTCGCCTCGTCAGCCATGCTCTCCCACCACAGACGCGCACCGCCCCACGGATCCGTGAGGCGGTGCGAGCGTACTAGGCGGGGATGTTCCGCAGTGGACCCGTCAGGCGCCGAGCTGGGCCAGCAGCTCGCCGGCCGCCGCGTACGGGTCGATGGCGCCCTCGGCCACCTTGGCGGCGAGGGTCGGCAGCTGCGTACCGTCGCGCAGCGAGCCGATCCGGTCCCGCAGGGTGCCCAGCGCGATGGCCTCGATCTCGGCGGCGGCCCGCGCCTCCCGGCGGCGGCGCAGCTCGCCGTGGCGCTCCAGCCAGTCGCGGTGCTTGTCGATCGCGGCGGCGATGTCGTCGATGCCCTCGCCGCGGGCGGCGACGGAGCGGACCACCTGCGGCCGCCACTCCCCCGGCCCGCGCTCGCCCAGCGCGATCATGCCCTGGATGTCGCGCACCGTGGCGTCGGCGCCGTCCCGGTCGGCCTTGTTGACCACGAAGACGTCGGCGATCTCCAGGATGCCGGCCTTGACGGCCTGGATGGCGTCGCCCATGCCCGGGGCGAGCAGCACCAGCGTGGTGTCGGCCAGCGAGGCCACCTCGACCTCGGCCTGGCCGACGCCGACGGTCTCCACCAGCACCACGTCACAGCCGGCGCCCTCCAGCACCCGCACGGCCTGGGGCGTGGCCGCGGAGAGCCCACCGAGGTGACCCCGGCTGGACATCGAACGGATGTAGACGCCGGGGTCGGTGGCGTGGTCCTGCATCCGGACCCGGTCACCGAGGATCGCCCCGCCGGTGAACGGGCTCGACGGGTCGATGGCCAGCACGCCCACCCGGTGGCCGCGCGCCCGCAGCGCCCGGACCAGCTCGTTCGTGGTGGTCGACTTGCCCACGCCGGGCGAGCCGGTCAGACCGACCACCTGGGCGTGCCCGGCGTAGGGGGCCAGTGCCGCCGCGACCTGCGGCAGCACCTCGTCGCCGGACTCGACCAGGGTGATCAGCCGGGCCACCGCGCGGGGGTCACCCGCGCGGGCCCGCTCGACCAGCAGGGGTACGTCCCGGCTGCGGCGTACCGGACCGGCCGCCGCCGCCGGGACGTTCTGCACACTGTCGCCCACGGTCAGCTCTCGGCACCGTTCGGCACGTGGATGATCAGCGCGTCGCCCTGGCCGCCGCCGCCGCAGAGCGCGGCCGCGCCGGTGCCGCCGCCCCGCCGCTTGAGCTCCAGCGCCAGGGTGAGCACCAGCCGGGCGCCGGACATGCCGATCGGGTGGCCGAGCGCGATGGCCCCGCCGTTGACGTTGACCTTGTCGGCGCTGACGCCCAGGTCCCGGGTGGACTGGATGCCGACGGCCGCGAACGCCTCGTTGATCTCGATGAGGTCGAGGTCGGAGACGCCCAGGCCGGCCTTCTTGAGGGCGTGGTTGATGGCGTTGGACGGCTGCGAGTGCAGCGAGTTGTCCGGCCCGGCCACGTTGCCGTGCGCGCCGACCTCGGCCAGCCAGGTGAGCCCCAGCTCCTTCGCCTTGGCCTTGCTCATGACGACCACCGCGGCGGCGCCGTCGGAGATCGGCGAGGAGCTGCCGGCCGTGATGGTGCCGTCCTTGGTGAACGCGGGGCGGAGCTTGCCCAGCGACTCGGCCGTGGTGTCCGGGCGGATGCCCTCGTCCTCGCTGATCACCAGCGGGTCGCCCTTGCGCTGCGGGATGATCACCGGAGTGATCTCCTCGGCGAAGTGCCCGTTCTTCTGGGCGGCGGCCGCGCGCTGGTGGCTGGTCGCGGCGAACGCGTCCTGCTCCTCGCGGGTGATGCCGTGCTTCGCCCCGTGCCGCTCGGTGGACTCACCCATCGAGCAGCAGTCCCAGGCGTCGGTGAGGCCGTCCAGGGCCATGTGGTCCTTGATCGTCACGTCGCCGTACTTGTAGCCGGCGCGCTGGCCGAGCATCAGGTGCGGGGCGTTGGTCATCGACTCCATGCCGCCGGCCACCACGATGTCGAACTCGCCGGCCCGGATGAGCTGGTCGGCCAGGGCGATCGCGTCCAAACCGGAGAGGCAGACCTTGTTGATGGTCAGCGCCGGGGTGGACATGGGGATGCCCGCCTCGACGGCGGCCTGGCGGGCCGGGATCTGGCCCGCGCCGGCCTGGAGCACCTGCCCCATGATCACGTACTGCACCTGGTCGGGTGCCACGCCGGCGCGCTCCAGCGCCGCCTTGATCGCGACGCCGCCGAGCTTCGTCGCGGGGAGGTCCTTGAGGTTGCCCAGCAGGCGCCCCATCGGGGTCCGCGCGCCGCTGACGATCACCGAAGCCATGCCTGCCTCCGAGGGGGTGCCGACCTGTACGCCTTAACGATTGTTAGGACGCACCATATCTGCCGGGAAGAGCGACAGTACGGTGACCCCGAGCACGTCCGCAATGCGATCCAATCGTGCCGGTCGATGGCTGGGCGCCCGTTCAGCCCTGGCGCGGGCGGCGCCGGCGGGGCGGCACCGGACCCCTCGGCGACGCGGGCGACGGGTGCGCCCCCCGGGCGGCCACCTCGATCCGCGGCGTCCGGTTCGAGGGGAGGTGCTCCCGCTCGGCGACCACCACCACGTCGACCTTTCCGTCGATCATCAGCTGCCTGACCTCGTCCCACGGTGCCGTGGTGATGATCCCGAGGAGGCCGTAGCGGCAGCGCCTCGTGTGGTCCAGGCAGGCCATGAGGTGGGGCTCGATCGGGTCGATGTGGGAGGGGATCCAGATGGCGGCGACGGGGCGTGACAGTGAACTCACCATCCGTACTCTCCACCGTGTGCAAGTTGCAGATCAACCGTGCGCCGTCCGGGTTCGCATATGCCGAACGATCGATGAGCCCGGTCACCGCCGGCTCACCGGCCCGGCGCTCGGCCCTGCTGCGCCCGGAGGTGGTCGTCGAGGCGGCTCTCCACGTTCTTGAGACGGCGCTCCGCGTCGTTGACCGCGTTCCGCAGCGTCCCGCGCCCGTCCGGGTGCAACTCCGTCTCGATCCGCCGCAACCGCTCCGGCACCCCCGGGACGGCGTCGTGGCCCGGTCGGGCCGGCACCCCGTACCAGTCCTGCCGGAACTCCTCGTTCTGCCGGGCCAGGCGGCGAAGCGGCCGGCTCACCGTCACGGCCAGGGTGAGCGCGCTGAGGATCGCGCCCAGCACGACGCCTGCCGCCGCCCACTGCTCCAGTGTCATGCCGACCGCTCCCGAGTCCGGTCGAGGCCCCCGTGCCCGGGCCGCGAGCGCCGGCCGGGGGGCGACCATTGCTGATGTGCGTGCCTGTTCGAATCCTGCTCGCGACCTGGTCATCGAGGCATCGCCCGTCCAGCAGGACGATTGGCGCGGCGTCGGGCCGCCGCTCGGGCGTACGGAGGACGCGGACCGCGGTGACCCCGTTCGGGATCGGCCGTTCGACCGAGGCTCACGCCGAGGGCGTTCCGCGCGGTCCGTCGAGCGGAGTGAGATGTCCAACTGTCTCCCGAACGATCGTTCGGTCAGACTGGCGCCATGGCTGAGAACTCTCCCGTCGAGCCCGCTGCCGACCCCGTCGCCGACATCGGCCTGCGCCGCATCGACCACGTCGGGATCGCCGTGGCCGACCTGGACGCCGCGATCGACTTCTACCAGCGCACCTTCGGGATGCGCTGCGTGCACACGGAAACCAACGAGGAGCAGGGCGTACGCGAGGCGATGCTGGCCGTCGGGCCGACCGCCGAGGGTGGTTGCGTGCAGCTGCTCGCCCCGCTGTCGCCGTCCTCGACGATCGCGAAGTTCCTGGACCGCAACGGGCCGGGCGTGCAGCAGGTCGCGTACACGGTGGCCGACATCGACGCGGCCTGTGCGGCGCTGCGCGAGCGCGGCGTCCGGCTGCTCTACGAGGAGCCGCGGCGGGGCACCGCCGACTCCCGGATCAACTTCGTGCACCCGAAGGACGCCGGTGGCGTCCTGGTCGAACTGGTCGAGCCGGCCGCCTCCGGCCACTGACGCGTCGAGGGGCTCCGGTCGAGGTGGCCGGAGCCCTTCCTACTACCTGGGACACGGCGCGGCACTGCGCGGTTTCACGTTCCCACGGACACCTCCACGCATCGGCGGATGCAGTTTTTCACAGAGGACTTCCCGCCCTAGCTACCGTTCAGTAACGTCCGGGCCCACAGGAGTGCGACCGGTGCCGGATGTGTCGATTGCCGACATGGCGGTCCCGTCGCACCGGCGCCGACGATGGCAGCACCCCTGCCCGCCCGGTGCGGGTGCGCGACGAACGGGAGGTCACCGTGCAGGACATCCTCGAAGCAATCATGGCGGCGGAGGGCTCCGCGCAGCCGGAGAGGGAACTCGCCGGCGTCGCCGGCCTGCCGGTACCCGAGACCTACCGGGGCGTGGTGGTCCGCGCCGAGGACACCCGGATGTTCGACGGCATGGCCACCCGGGACAAGGACCCGCGCAAGGCGCTGCACGTCCAGGAGGTGCCCGTCCCCGAGCTGGGCCCGGGCGAGGCGCTGGTGGCCGTGATGGCCAGCGCCATCAACTACAACACGGTGTGGACCAGCATCTTCGAGCCGCTGCCCACCTTCAAGTTCCTCCAGCGCTACGGCCGGCTCTCCGAGCTGACCCGCCGGCACGACCTGCCGTACCACGTGGTCGGGTCGGACGCGGCGGGCGTGGTGCTGCGGACCGGGCCGGGCGTGACCCGGTGGAAGGCGGGCGACGAGGTGGTCGCGCACTGCCTCTCGGTCGAGCTGGAGGACGCCGCCGGCCACGACGACACCATGCTCGACCCGCAGCAGCGCATCTGGGGCTTCGAGACCAACTTCGGCGGGCTGGCCGAGCTGGCCGTGGTCAAGGCCAACCAGCTCATGCCGAAGCCGCGCCACCTGAGCTGGGAGGAGGCCGCCAGCCCGGGTCTGGTCAACTCCACGGCGTACCGGCAGCTCGTGTCCCACCACGGCGCGAACATGAAGCAGGGCGACGTGGTGCTGATCTGGGGCGCCTCCGGCGGCCTGGGCGGCTACGCCACCCAGATGGCGCTGGGCGGCGGCGCGATCCCGGTCTGCGTGGTCTCCTCGCCGGAGAAGGCCGAGCTGTGCCGGAAGATGGGCGCCGAGCTGGTCATCGACCGCACCGCCGAGGGGTTCCGGTTCTGGAAGGACGAGGAGACCCAGGACCAGGACGAGTGGCGCCGCTTCGGGGAGCGCATCCGCGAGCTGACCGGCGGCGATGACCCGGACATCGTCTTCGAGCACCCCGGCCGGGAGACCTTCGGCGCCAGCGTCTACGTCGCCAAGAAGGGCGGCACGATCGTCACCTGCGCCTCCACGAGCGGCTACCTGCACCAGTACGACAACCGCTACCTGTGGATGCACCTCAAGCGGATCGTCGGCAGCCACTTCGCCAACTACCACGAGGCGTGGCAGGCCAACCGGCTCGTGGCGCTCGGCAAGGTGCACCCGACCGTGTCGAAGACCTACCCGCTGGAGCAGACCGGCGAGGCCGCGTACGAGGTGCACCGCAACGCGCACCAGGGCAAGGTCGGCGTGCGCTGCCTGGCGCCCGCCGACGGTCTCGGCGTCCGGGACACCGAGCTGCGCGCCCGGCACGAGACCGCGATCAACCGGTTCCGCGGGCACTGACCGTCGGCATTGCCTTTCCGGTAGGCCGCAACACCATTCGACTGCCGCACGACAAAGGGCCGCGGGCGCCGACCCGCGGCCCTTTTCGCGCCCTTCCCGCGGGGTCGCCCGACCCGCCCGGGACCTGCCAAGATCGCCAGTTGGTCCGGTCCCGGCACGGGGCGAAGTTGACCATGTAAACAGGACACGAAAGGTGCGGACCGCTCTTGCGAAGCACCCTGGGGCGTCTGCGAGTATGTCCCAATGCCCCAGCAGCAGTCCTCCCCTCTTGCGTTCTTCGATAACGCGAACTCACAGCCCGATTTCACCGTCGGCCTGCGTGGTTACAACACCAACCAGGTCGACGACTTCATCGGCCGGCTGACCGCCGCCCTGAGCCAGTCCGAGCAGGCCCGCGCCGAGGCCGAGCAGCGGATGAACGACGCGCAGCGCCGGCTGCGCCAGGCCGAGCAGCGCCAGGGCGCGCTCGAGCAGAAGCTCACCGAGACCAACAAGCAGCTCGAGGAGAACAGCCGGCCGACCCTCTCCGGCCTGGGCACCCGCGTCGAGCAGATCCTCCGGCTCGCCGAGGAGCAGGCCAACGACCACCGCAACGAGGCCAAGCGCGAGTCGGAGGGCATCCTCTCCGCCGCCCGCCTCGAGGCGCGGGAGATCACCGACAAGGCGCGCGCCGAGGCGGCCGCCATGAAGGCCACCGCGGAGCGCGAGGCCGGCAGCGTCCGCACCGCCGCCGAGCGGGAGGCCGCCGAGGTCCGGGTGCAGGCCCGCCGCGAGGCCGACACCCTGCGCGCCGACGCCGACCGGGAGACCAAGCAGCTGCGCACGGTCACCGCCCACGAGGTGGCCGAGCTGAAGTCCACGGTCGAGCGCGAGGTCGCCACCCTGCGCGCCACCGCCGAGCGAGAGATCACCCAGCAGCGGGCGAAGGCCGCCCGCGAGGCCGAGGAGAAGCGGGCCGAGGCCACCAAGCTGCTCACCGACGCGCGGGACAAGCGCGACAAGGACCTCCAGGCGCTGGAACTCCAGCTCGCCGAGCGGCGCGAGAAGGCCGAGCGCGAGGAGTCGGAGCGGCACGCCGCCCAGGTCGCGCAGACCCAGAAGCTGGTCAGCGAGGCCGAGCAGCGTGCCCGCGCCGCCCAGGAGCGGGCCAAGGAGATCGAGCAGCGGGCCGAGGCCCGCCGGGTCGAGTCCGAGCGCACCGCCACCGACACGGTCGAGAAGGCCAAGGCGCTGGCCGACAAGACGGTGTCCGAGGCGAGGGCCGAGGCGCAGCGACTGCTCAGCGAGGCCCGCACCGAGGCGGAGCTGACCACCCAGGCGGCCCGTCGCGAGGTCGAGGACCTCACCCGGCAGAAGGACGCGGTCACCTCGCAGCTCGGGCAGATGCTCTCCGGTCTCGCCGGCATCGTGCCGGGCGTGCCGGCGGGGGGCGCCAACAAGCCGGAGGCCCCGAAGGCCGACGGCACCGACAAGAAGGTCACGGCCGAGTCGGCCAGCTGACCCCCACCACCCGCTGACGGGGCATGAGCCGCGGCGCGGGGTGACACCGGGTGACCGGTGTCGCCCCGCGCCGTCATGCTTTCCCGTCCGTTTCGCCTGTTCAGTGAAGTGCACCTCCCAACCGGGGCGTCCGTATCGCCCCAGCAGGGCCGGATGCGTGTGAGGATGGGGGCATGTCGCACGGCGAGGAACTGTTCGCCCTCGGCGGGGACGTGACCACGGAGCCCAGCTTCGAGTCCGCTCTGCGGGGGTACGACAAACGACAGGTCGACCGTTACGTCGCTCGTGCGGAGCACGAGATCTCCGCGCTGACGACCGAGCGGGAACAGGCGTACACCCAGATCCACAAGCTGGCCGGCCAGGTCGAGGTCCTGCAACGCGACCTCGCCCAGGTGCGCAAGCAGGTGGGCGTGGTGGACCGCGCCTCGTTCCGGCACCTCGGTCCCCGGGTCGAGCAGATCCTCACCATGGCCGAGGAACAGGCCGACGACATCCTGGCCGCCGCCAACGAGGAGATCGAGGCCCGCCGGGCGGCCGCCGAGCACATCATCGAGGAGGCCCGGGAGCAGGCCGCCCAGGCCCTCAAGGACTTCGAGATCGCCCTCGCCGCCCGCCGGGCCGAGGAGGAGCGACACACCGCCGCCCGCAAGGCCGAGGCGGAGGCCACCCTCTCCGCCGCACAGGCCGAGGCCGAGAAGCTGCGCAAGACCGCCCAGGACGCGCTGGCCAAGGCACAGCAGGAGGCCACCCAGCTCCGGGACACCGCCAAGGAGATCCACGCCCGCGCCCAGCAGGAGTCGACCCGGCTGCGCGAGGCGGCCAAGGAGGCGCTCGCCAAGGCACAGCAGGAGGCCACCCAGCTCCGCGAGGCGGCCAAGGAGGTGCACGCCAAGGCCCAGCAGGAGGCCAAGCGGCTCACCGAGTCCGCCGCCGAGGCCGGCCGGGCCACCCACGCCAAGGCGCTCACCGAGGCCAAGAAGATCGTGGACGACGCGGAGGAGGCCGCGAAGGTCACCCGCGGCCGGGCCCGGACCGAGGCCAACCGGCTCACCACCGAGGCCGCCGAGGCCGGCAAGCGCAACCGCGCCGAGGTCGACGCGTACGTGCAGCGGATGCGGACCGAGACCGAGGCGTACGTCCAGCAGGCCCGCGCACAGACCCAGCAGGAGCTGGGCGCCTGGCGGGCCGGCGTGGAGAAGGAGGTCAAGGCCCGGCAGGAGACGGTGGAGAAGGAGCTGGCCCAGCGCCGCGCCACCGCCGAGCAGGAGTTCGCCAAGCGCCGCGACGAGCTGGACAAGCAGCACACCAGGCGGCAGGACGAGCTGGAGAAGGCGTACACGGCCCGGCGTACGGAGATCGAGCAGGGCGCGGCGGAGCTGCGGCAGGCCGCCGAGCAGGACGCGCTCACCATGCGCCAGCGGGCCGAGGAGGAGGCCGCCGAGCTGCTGCGCCGGGCCGAGGAGGACGCCGCCGGCAGGCGCCGCAAGGCCGACGAGCACGTGGCCGCATCACGGCGGCAGTTCGAGGAGTACGCGGCCACCACCCAGCAGCACCTGGCCACCACCCAGCAGCACCTCGCGGCCACTCAGCAGGAGGTGGCCGCCGGCCGGCAGCAGCTCGCCCAGGTGATGCTGGAGATCGCCAACGCCCAGCAGGAGCTGGCCGACCTGCGCACGGAGACCTGGAAGTCCCGGCAGGAGTCCGACGACCTCCAGCGCCGGCTCGCCGAGCTGCACACGGAGGCCGGGCGGGCCGGCCTCGCCGCCACTCCCGTCGACCCGGCCGACCTGGCCACGGCGGCGGGCGGCCGCGGCGCGAACGGCACGCCGGCGGACGA
This sequence comes from Micromonospora sp. NPDC048907, assembly GCF_055586885.1. Classification (NCBI taxonomy): domain Bacteria; kingdom Bacillati; phylum Actinomycetota; class Actinomycetes; order Micromonosporales; family Micromonosporaceae; genus Micromonospora; species Micromonospora sp. NPDC048907. The sequence goes on along the minus strand of NZ_JBVJHI010000010.1, from coordinate 23,645 downwards.
CCGGACGCCGGTCCCCGCCGCCGCCAAGGGCACCGCGACGGTCTCCCCCGACGGCGGCGCTCCCGCCGAGGCCGGGGAGCCGGCGGCGGACGGCGTGAAGGCCCGCCCGGTCGCCGAACCCGTGACCACCGTGGACGGTTCCGAGGCGAGCGCCGGTGTGGAGGGCGAGCCGACCGTGGCCGCCGTGCCCGGCGAGGGCGGCCGGGGCGCCACCCCCACGAAGATCACCAGCACCGGCGAGAACGGCAAGCGCCCGACCAAGCCGACCACCGACGAGCGCAGCGCCAAGCCGAGCGCCGTCACCGTCGACAAGGACTGACCCGGGGCCGGTCCCCCCGGTGGCCCGGCCGCCGGCGTCGCACCTCACCGGAGCGGCGGGATCGAGGCGGCGGGGGATGGTCGGGGCGGGCGTCGACCGATAACCTGCGGGTGCAGGGGCTGCGCCACCGAGGACTCCTCCGGTGCGCACGGCCCGCCGCAGGGGCGCTCCGCCGGGCCGGAGCGGGAGCCGGGGAGGCACGGGTGTCGCAGGAGGGATCCGCCGGCCCGGGCGACGACCGGCCCGACGCCCCGCGTCCCGACCCCGGCCCCGCCCTGGCCGGCAAGCCCCCGCTGGCTGAGGCCGGCGCGGAGACCGAGCCGACCGAGTTCGAGCCGAGCGGACGCTTCGGCGTGCCGGGCCGCCCGCTGCGGCGCAGCAGCTTCCTGATCGGCTTCACCGGGGCGCTCGGCGTGCTCCTGGCGTACGCGGTGTTCCTGGGCGTACGGAACTCGGCAGGCATCCTGGTCCTGGTGGTGATCGCGCTCTTCCTCGCCGTCGGCCTGCACCCGGCCGTGGTGCGCCTGCGCAGCTGGGGGGTGCCGCAGGGGCTGGCCGTGACGGTGGTGACGTTGACCGTCCTGCTGCTGATCGTCGGCGGGCTGTTGGCGCTGGTGCCGCCGGTGGTGACCCAGTCCGGGCAGTTCATCGACCACCTGCCCGGCTACGTCGACGAACTGCGCCGCAACCCCACCGTCAACGACTTCGTCGAGCGCTACGACGTGATGCAGCGCGTCCAGTCGGCGGCGAACGCGGACACCATCGGCCGGGCCCTCGGCGGCGTGCTGGGCGGGGCGCAGCTCATCTTCGGCACCATCTTCCGGGCGCTGACCGTGCTGGTGCTGACGATCTACTTCCTGGCCTACTTCAACAAGCTGCGCGACCTCGGGTACGCGCTGGTGCCCCGCACCCGCCGGGAGCGGGTCCGCCTCATCGGCGACGAGATCCTGGCGCGGGTCGGCGCGTACATGGTCGGTGCGCTGGCCATCGCGGTGCTGGCCGGGGCGAGCACCTTCGTGTTCGCCCTGGTGGTCGGGCTGCCGTACCCCTTCGCCCTGGCGGTGGTGGTCGCGGTGACCGACCTGATCCCGCAGATCGGGGCGACCCTGGGCGCCGTGGTGGTGACCCTGGTCGGGCTCGCCACCGACCTGCCGGTCGGCATCGCCTGCCTGGTGTTCTTCCTGATCTACCAGCAGGTCGAGAACTACCTGATCTACCCGAAGATCATGCGCCGGGCGGTCTCCGTCAACGAGGTGGCCGCGCTGCTGGCCGCCCTGCTCGGGGTGTCGCTGCTGGGCGTGGTCGGCGCGCTGATCGCCATCCCCACGGTGGCCGCGCTCCAGCTCATCCTGCGCGAGGTGGTCCTGCCGCGGCAGGAGTCCCGCTGACCGTCAGCCGGCGCGGCGCTGCTCCGGCCCGGGCACCGGGGTGTCGGCGAAGGCGGCCACCGTCCGGTCGGCGTACGCGCTGACGTCGCCGGTCTCCATGGGGCCGTCCCAGGTGGTCGGCAGCGGGACCGGCACGGCCGGGTTGACCCGCCTGACGATCTCGTCGAGCACGGTCTCGGCGTCGCCGACCCAGAGGTGCTTGGCGCCGGAAACCCCGACCACCTCGGCCTGCGGCACCGCGGCGAAGCGCTGCCGGGCCTCCTCGGGGCGCAGGTAGTCGTCGAACTCGGGGACCAGGGCGGTGAGCGGCCGGCCGGACTCGGCCCAGACGGTCAGGTCGGCGGGCGCGGAGTAGCGCAGCGGCGGGGAGAGCAGGATGGCGCCGGCCACGGCCGGGTCGCAGCCGTACTTCAGCGCCAGGTCGGTGCCGAACGACCAGCCGACCAGCCAGATGTTCGGCAGCTCGTGGAACTCGGCGTACTCGATGGCGGCGGCCACGTCGAAGCGCTCCCCGACCGCGCCGTCGAAGGCCCCCTCGCTGGTGCCGCGGACGCTGCTGGTGCCCCGGGTGTTGAAGCGGAGCACGGCCAGGTCGGCCAGCGCGGGCAGCCGCCAGGCCGCCTTGCGGAACACGTGGCTGTCCATCATCCCGCCGTGGGTGGGCAGCGGGTGCAGGCAGACCAGGGTGCCGGCCGGCTCCCGGTCCAGCGGCCGGGCCAGCTCGCCGACCAGCTTCAGGCCGTCGGCGGTGTGCAGCTCGATGTCCTCCCGGCGGCCGGGCAGGATCGACGACGCACGGATCGGTGTGCTCACCGCCCCAGTCTCCCGCGCCGCCGTCCGCGCCGCCCGCCGGGGCGGAAACAGGGTGATCCAGATCGCTCAGCCGTGCCGGGGGGCGCCCCGGCCGCGCTGGAGGTTCGGCCCGCGCCGGTCCCGGGCCCGCCAGCAGCCGCCGTGCCAGTGCCGGCGGTCGTTCAGGTCACCCCGGTCGTCGGCCGGCCAGGCCACCACGTGCGCCACCCCCGGGCGGATCTCCTGGTCGCAGCCGGGGCAGCGGTACGTCTTCACCGACGCCCCGCCGGTGATCCCGCGCACCTGCCAGTCGCCGTCGCGCCACTGCTGGACGGTCGGCACGCCCTGGCGCGCCCGCTCGGCGTCGAGGTGGGTGGTGTCGTCCCGGCGGGGACGGTTGCGACGGGGGCTCACGGTCACCAAGCGTACGGTCCGCCGGCCGGAGCGACCCGGGTCGGGCGGCTCCGGCCGGCGGTCGCCCGGTCAGGGCCAGGTCTGCAGGCGGGCCGGGTCCTCGGCCAGCCGCGCGCCGCCCAGCAGCGTGCCCGCGTCCGCCTCGGTGAAGCCCTGGCCCGGCCAGCCGAAGGTGGCGCGCACCTCCACCTTCGGGATGCCGACCAGGTCGACGGTCCACCCGTTCGGCGGCACGTACGCCGGCCGGCCGCCGACCGTCCGGTTGGCCTGGGTGCTGGTGCCGGACTGCGCCGCGTACCGGTACGTGACAAGCATGTTCTGCGCCTCGCCCCGCACCACGGTGAGCTGCGCGGTGATCAGCCGGGGGTACGCGGAGAGGTCGACCCGGCAGGCGCCGAGCCTCGCTTCGGCCGGCAGCGTGCCGAGCCGCACCGGCGCGGCGCACCGCCGGGCCTCGTCCCAGCGCAGCGCCCCGACGAGGCGGGCGAGCGCGAACGGGTCCCCGCCCACCATGCTCGCTCGGGCGAAGAGGCCCGTCGCCGGCCGGAACCAGGTCACGTACCCGCTCTGGCCGGCGCCGAGCGGCACCCGCTGGACGGCGCCGTCGAACGCGGCCGGCCGCGGTGGGCTCACCGGGAACTCTTCGATCCCGCCGTCGCGCAGGGGGGCCTCGGACCGGGTCACCTCCACCCTGGCCCGCCGTCCCCCGGCGGTCTCGACCTGGATCGACTCGACCTGGCCGCCGTCGACCCCCCAGCCCAGGTACCGCGCCTGCGCCGGGTCGACGCCGAAGTGCAGCACCCTCGGGTCGGTGCCGACCCGGGCCGGGTCGGCCGCCGCTCCGGGCACCCCGTCGGCGCGGGGCGGCACCGGCGGGGCCAGGGTCGGCGTGGCGGCCGTCCAGGGCAGCCGGCCGTTCAGGCCGCCCACGTCCGTCGCGGTCACGCCGGCGAAGCCGACGACGCCGACCAGCGCGAGCGCGGTGCCGGCGGCGACCCGCCGGCGCACCTGCCGGCGCCGGCCGAGGGCGCGGGAGTTCCGCAGCAGGCGATGGGCGTCGGTGTCGCCCTCGGCGTGCTCCCGCAGCACCGAGGTGATCCGCTGGTCGAGGTCGGTCACTGCCGGCTCCCCTTCGTCGTCGGGGCGCCGCAGCGCTCCCGGAGCTGGGCGAGCGCCCGCATCGCGTGGGTGCGGACGGTGACCGGCGAGCAGTCGAGGATCTGGGCGATCGTCGCGTCGTCCAGGTCCTCGTAGTAGCGCAGCACCAGCACGGCGCGCTGGCGGTCCGGGAGGGCGCGGATCAGCCGCCACATCTCGTCCCGGTCGGCCGCCTCGCCGCCGAGGTCACCGCGCTGGGGCCGCTCGGCGAAGGTGTCCACGGCCAGCTCGCGGCTGGACCGGCGGCGCCACCAGGAACTGTTCGCGTTGACCAGCATCCGCCGTACGTACACGTCGGGCCGGTCGGCCCGGGCGATCTTCCGCCAGTGCACGTACGCGCGGGCCAGCACGTCCTGCGTCAGGTCCTCGGCGCGGTGCGCGTCCCCGGTCAGCAGCCGGGCCAGGCGTAGCAGGGCCGGGCCGCGGCTGCCGACGTACTCCTCGAAGGTCACGTCCTGAAGACGCCGTCACCGGCGCCCGGCGTTGACCCGGATCAGCGCCGGGTGTGGTCGCGGAAACCGCGGCCGCTCTTGCGGCCCAGGTAGCCGGCGGTGACCAGGTGCTCCAGCAGCGGCGCGGGGGCGAAGCCCGGCTCGCGCAGCTCCAGGTAGAGCTCCCGCTGGATGGCCAGCGACACGTCCAGGCCGACCACGTCGAGCAGCTCGAACGGGCCCATCGGGTAGCCGCAGCCGAGCTTCATGGCGTGGTCGATGTCGTCGGCGGTCGAGTAGCTGGCCTCCAGCATCTTCACCGCGTCGTTCAGGTACGGGAACAGCAGCGCGTTGACGATGAACCCGGACCGGTCGCCGCAGACCACGCCGGTCTTGCCCAGGCCCGCGCAGACCGCCCGGGCGGTGGCGGCGGTCTCCGCCGAGGTGCGGATGGTCCGCACGATCTCCACCAGCGGCATGATCGGCGCCGGGTTGAAGAAGTGCAGGCCGATCACGTCGGCCGGCCGCTGGGTGGCCATCGCCACGTCGATCACCGGCAGCGACGAGGTGGTGGTGGCCAGCACGACGCCCGGCTTGCAGATCTCGTCGAGGCTGGCGAACAGGGCCTTCTTGACGCTCAGCTCCTCGACGACCGCCTCGACCACCAGGTCCACGTCGGCCAGGTGGTCCAGGGTGGCCGACCAGGTGACCCGGCCCAGCGCGGCGTCCCGGTCGTCCTCGCTCAGCTTGCCCCGCACCACACCCTTGTTGAGGGAGGTCTTGACCGCCTCGCAGACCTTGGCGGACTTCTCCGCGCCCCGGGTCACCGAGATGACCTCGTAGCCGGCCTTGGCGAAGACCTCGATGATGCCGGTGGCCATGGTCCCGGAGCCGACCACGCCGACCTTGGTGATCGCCCGGGCGCCGTCGGCGAGCGCGGCACCCGTGCTCACCGGGGTGTGCTCGTCGGGTACGACCACCGGGGAGCCCGGCCGCTCGTAGGTGTAGAAGCCGCGGCCGGACTTCCGGCCGAGCAGCCCGGCGGTGACCATCTGCTTGATCAGCGGCACCGGTGCGTGCCGCCGGTCCCGGCCGCCCCGCCGGTACATGGTGTCCAGGATCTCGTACGCGGTGTCGAGGCCGATCAGGTCCATCAGCGCGAGCGGGCCCATCGGCAGGCCGCAGCCGAGCTTCATGGCGGCGTCGATGTCCTCGCGGGTGGCGTACCGGGACTCGAACATGCCGACCGCGTGGTTCAGGTAGCCGAACAGCAGGGCGTTGGCGATGAAACCGGCCCGGTCGCTGATGGTGACGTCCACCTTGCCGAGCCGCGCGCAGAGCGCCTCCACGTCGGCCACCACGTCGGCCGACGTGACCACGGTGCGGACCACCTCGACCAGCTTCATGACCGGCGCCGGGTTGAAGAAGTGGATGCCGATGACCTGGTTCGGCCGGGTGGTGGCCACGGAGATCTCCGTGACGCTCAGGGAGGAGGTGTTGGTGGCCAGGATCGCCTCGGGCCGGCAGACCCGGTCCAGCTCGGCGAAGATCCGCTGCTTCAGGTCCAGGTGCTCCGGCACCGCCTCGATCACCAGGTCCACCGAGTGCAGGGCGTCCAGGCCGACCTGCCAGTCGATCCGGGCCAGCAGCGCGTCCCGGTCCGCCTCGGCGAGCTTGCCCTTGGCGACGGCGCGGTCGGTGGAGCCGGTGAGGGTGGCCCGGCCGCGCTCCAGGGCGGTCGCGGAGATCTCGACGGCCACCACGTCGATGCCGTTGCGGGCGAACACCTCGACGATGCCGGCACCCATGGTGCCCAGACCCACCACACCCACACTGGTGAACTCGCGCGCCACGACCGGCCTCCCCTGGTTGACTCCGCCGTCGCCGACATGAACGGCGGCTAAGGTTATGCGCCGGAGTCTGCCATGTGACGCTGCGTTGTCGAGACGCCGTGGGATATTTCACGCACCGCGTCGCTCAGACCCCGGAGGGCACCTCCGTGAGCGCCAGCAGCTCGGCGACGAACTCGGCCGGCCGCTCCAGGTGCGGGCTGTGCCCGCAGCCGGGCAGCACCACCTCCCGGTACGTCCCGCCGGCCGCCGCGTACCCGTCGAGCACCGCCCGGGTCTGGCCGACCATCGGCTGCGGCGGGCAGTCCGCCGCCCCCGGCCAGCCCGGCACCACCCCGAGCGACCCCAGGTACGCCAGGTCGAACAGCGAGGTGTCCGAGACGATCACGTCGGCGTCGCCGCGTACCCAGGTCACCGGCGGCTTCGCCGGGACGGCGACCAGCTCGCCGGCGAGCCGGAAGTGGGCGGGCGCCAGCGCGTTGAGCACACCGCGCTCCCCCGCCGCCATGCCCGGCCAGTGCGCCGAGGCGACCGCCGTGCCGGGGTAGTTGTCCTCGCCGGTGGCGGTGGTCAGCATGCTCTCCAGCAGCAGGTCCTCGTCCCCGCCCAGCGACACCGGGTCGGCCACGTACGCCGAGCGCAGCACGGCGCGCGGGCTGGTCGGGCCGTCGGCGCTCCGGTCGTGCGCGGCCAGCCGCGCCACGAAGTCCGGGTTCGCGGTGCCCGCCCCGGTGCCGGCGAAGTCGGGAGTGGTGGGGGTGCCGTCGAGGTCCCGGGTCCCGCCGAAGCCGTACGGGGAGACCGGCGCCTCCAGCAGCAGCCCGGCCACCCGGTCGGGGTGGTCGACCAGCAGCCGCATCGCCACCCCACCGCCCAGCGAGTGCCCGACCACCACCGGCCGGGCCCCGGGGGCGAACAGGCCGGGGGCGTCGAGCAGGGCGGCCACGTCGTCGGCGAAGTCGCCGAGGCCCCGGGTGGCGTCGACCGGGGCGGTGTCGGTGTCGCCGTATCCGCGCAGGTCGGGGGCGACCACCCGGAGCGTCCCGGGCAGCCGGGGCAGCAGTGGCTCCCAGAAGGCGGCGGACGACACGTTGCCGTGCACCAGCAGCACCGGAACGCCGTCCGGCGGGCCGGCCACCCGGACCGCCTGGACGATGCCGTTGGCCCGGACGGTGTGTCGCTCGCTCCCCATCCGCGCATGCTGGCACGGCCGGCGGCGACCGGTCCATGTGTGCGGCCCCCATGCGGGGCGGCCGGCCGGTGTGGCCGAGCCCCGGCTCAGCGGTGCGCGTCGACCGCCAGCGGCAGCGTGCCGCGCGACTCGATCGGCGCCCGCGGCGTGGGCGGGACCGGCAGCGGCAGGGTGGGCCGCTGGTCGCGGCGTGGCTGCCCGAAGCTCATCCCCACCGGGTCGGTCCGGGCCACGCCCGGGTCGAAGAAGCGCAGGTCGGTGCGGCCCAGCCGGATCACGTCGCCGTCCGTGAGCGGCACGCTGCCGACGATCCGCTGGTCGTTGAGCCAGGTGCCGTTCGTCGAGCCGAGATCGGTGAGCACCACCCCGTCGACGGTGGCCTGCACCGTCGCGTGCCGCCGGCTCAGGTGCGGATCGGCGAGCACGATGTCGGCGCTCGGCGCCCGGCCGACCAGCTGTGGATCCCGGCCGACCCGGAAGCTCAGCCCCCGCATCGCCCCACCCGACACCGTCAACAGCGGCATCAGTTCCGGATGCTCCTCCATGGACAGTCGACCTCCACCCCACCGTCGCTCCGCGGCGTCAGCCTGCCACCTCACCGTAATCGGTCCCACCACCGCGCGGTCACCCCCGGGACCCCGGCCGGCCATCTCCTGTTGGCCGTTTCGGCGGGCGCCGCCGGTTCAAGCCGTGGCACATCCGTCGATCCCGCCGAGCGCGCGACCCCGCCGACCTGGGCAGAGGGTACGGCTCCCGCGGGGCCTACCGGTGAGTAACGCTCGGGTCTAGACTCCGGCCATGACGGCTGTGCATGTCCCGGGGACCCCGCTCATCGAAGACGGCCGACTGGTGTCGACCAGTCCGGCGACCGGCGCGGAGGCCGGCCGGCTGCCCGTGGCGACCGAGGCGGACGTGCGCGCCACGGTGGAGCGGGCCGCCGTCGCCGCCGACTGGTGGGCCGGGCTCGGCTTCGCCGGCCGGCGGGACCGGCTGCTGCGCTGGCGAGGCGTGCTCGCCCGCCGGATGGAGGAGCTGGCCGACCTGGTGCACGCCGAGGGCGGCAAACCGGTCGGCGACGCCGTCGTGGAGATCCTCACCGCGCTGGAGCACATCGACTGGGCCGCCCGCAACGCCCGTCGGGTGCTCGGGCCGCGCCGGGTCCGCTCCCGGCTGATCCTCGCCGAGTTCACCGCCCACCTGGAATACCAGCCGTACGGGGTGGTCGGCGTGATCGGGCCGTGGAACTACCCGGTCTTCACCCCGATCGGCTCCGCCGCCTACGCCCTCGCCGCCGGCAACGCCGTGGTGTTCAAGCCGAGCGAGTACACCCCGGCCGTCGGGCAGTGGCTGGTGGACCGGTTCGCCGAGGTGGTGCCGGAGCAGCCGGTCTTCCAGGCCGTGCACGGGCTCGGCGACGTCGGCGCGGCCCTGTGCCGCTCGGGGGTGGCGAAACTGGCCTTCACCGGCTCGACGGCCACCGCCCGGAAGGTGATGGCCGCCTGTGCCGAGACGCTCACCCCGGTGCTGCTGGAGGCGGGCGGCAAGGACGCGATGATCGTCGACTCCGACGCCGACCTGGACGCCGCCGCCGAGGCGTGCGTCTGGGGCGCGCTGACCAACGCCGGGCAGACCTGCATCGGCATCGAGCGCGTCTACGCGGTCGACCAGGTCTTCGACGCCTTCGTCGACAAGGTGGTCACCAGGGCCGGCCGGCTCACCGTCGGCCCCGACGGCGCCGACATCGGGCCGATCACCATGCCGTCCCAGGTCGACGTCATCCGGCGGCACATCGACGACGCGGTGGCCGCCGGCGGCCGGCCGGTGCTCGGCGGTCCCGAGGCGGTCCAGCCGCCGTACGTGCACCCGACCGTGCTCGTGGACGTGCCGGAGGACTCCGCCGCGGTGCGCGAGGAAACCTTCGGGCCGACGCTGACCGTCAACCGCGTCCGCGACGTGGACGAGGCCGTCGAACGGGCCAACGCCCTGTCGTACGGCCTCGGGGGTTCGGTCTTCGGCCGCAGGCGGGCCGTGGCGGTCGCGCGGCGGCTGCGCTCCGGGATGGCCGCGGTCAACTCGACGCTGACCTTCGCCGGCATGTCCACACTGCCGTTCGGCGGCGTCGGCGACTCCGGCTTCGGCCGGATCCACGGCGAGGACGGGCTGCGCGAGTTCGGCCGGGCCAAGTCGATCACCCGCCGCCGGGCCCGCTCGCTGCTGCCGTCGATGACCTTCGAACGCACCCCCGCCGACGTCGCCCGCCTGGTCAAGGCCGCCAAGCTGATGTACGGCCGGGGCCGCTGAACGCCCCGGCCCGCCCGGCTCAGAACAGGGTCAGCTCGTCGCGCTCGATGCCCCGCAGCTTGTCGTAGTCCACCACCACGCACCGGATGCCCCGGTCGGTGGCGAGCACCCGCGCCTGGGGCTTGATCTCCTGCGCGGCGAACACGCCGGCGACCGGGGCGAGCAGCGGGTCGCGGTTCATCAGTTCGAGGTAGCGGGTGAGCTGCTCCACGCCGTCGATCTCGCCGCGCCGCTTCACCTCGACCGCGACCGCGCGCTGGTTGGCGTCCCGGCACAGCAGGTCGACCGGGCCGATCGCGGTCATGTACTCCCGCCGTACCAGCGTGAAACCGTCGCCGAGGGTCTCCGGGTTGGCGGCCAGCAGCTCCTGCAGGTGCGCCTCGACACCGTCCTTGCGCAGGCCCGGGTCGACGCCCAGCTCGTACGAGGTGTCCTGGAAGATCTCCTCCAGGGTGATGCGCAGCTCCTCGCCGGCCTTGTTGACCACCCGCCACACACCCGGGGCCTCCTCCAGCCGGCACGGCGGGCTCATCCAGTTCAACGGCTTGTAGGCCCGGTCGTCGGCGTGGATCGACACCGACCCGTCCGCCTTCACCATGAGCAACCGGGTGGCCGGCGGCAGGTGTGCCGACAGTCGTCCGACGTAGTCCACCGAGCACTTCGCAATCACCAACCGCACCCGACGAGGGTAGCCGAGGACCCGGCCGCCGCCGACGAGCGCCACTGGCGTACCGGTGCCATATTGAGATCGTGCTCGAAGTCCTCACCGGTTCCGGGCTCGCCGCGTCGGCGGGCCTGAACGCCTACATCCCCCTCCTGCTGATGGGTCTGCTCGCGCGTTACACCGACCTCATGGAGCTGCCGAGCGGCTGGCAGTGGCTGGGCAACGGGTGGGTGCTGCTGATCCTCGCCGTGCTGCTCGCCGTCGAAGTCGTGGCCGACAAGGTGCCGGTGGTCGACCACGTCAACGACGTGGTGCAGACGGTGGTCCGGCCCACCGCGGGCGGGCTGGCCTTCGGGGCCGGCTCCAGCTCGGAGACGGTGACGGTCAGCGACCCGGACACCTTCTTCTCCACGCACCAGTGGGTGCCGGTGGTGGTCGGCGTGCTCCTCGCGCTCGGCGTGCACCTGCTCAAGTCGGCGGCCCGCCCGGTCATCAACGCGACCACCGCGGGCTTCGGCGCGCCGGTGGCCAGCACCGCCGAGGACGCGACCAGTGCCGTCATGTCGGTGGTGGCGATCCTGCTGCCGGTGCTCGTGCTGGTGTTCCTCCTCGGGTTCGTGGCGTTCCTCTTCTGGTTCCTGCGACGGCGTCGTGAGCGGAGGCGGGAACGGCGGGCGGCTCGGGCTGCCGGCTTCCGGGTCTGAGTCCTTCACGCTCCGGAGACGCCGCTGGCCGGCACCCCGGTGTTCGGGGTGCCGGCCAGCGGCGATTGCGTTGGGTCAGCTGTTCCAGTGCTGGTGGACGATGTCGGTGGCCTGCTGCTCCCACTGCGCGTACGCGTCGGGGTAGGCCGACACCTGCACGGTCTGCGCGGCGTCGGTCAGCGGCATGTCCTGCCAGCCGTCGACCTGCTTCAAACCCTTGAGGAAGGCGAGGGTGGAGTACTCGGGGTTGGTGATCTGCTCCGGCGTGCCCCAACCCGAGCTCGGGCGCTGCTGGAACAGGCCCAGCGAGTCGTGGTCGTTCTTGTCGCCGAGGTGGCCCAGGTTCTCCAGCTTCGACTCCTGCAGGCTCGTGGCGATGGAGATGACCGCGGCCCGCTCCGGCAGGCCGGCCTTCTTCGTCGCCGCGATGATCGCCTTCGCGTTCGCGGTCTGCTCGTCGTTCAGGTCGATGCGCGACTGGGCGCCCTGCACCGTCGCCACCGCGGCCGGCTTGGTGTCCACCGGCTCGGCGTGGGCGGCGACCGGACCGGCGAACACACCACCGGTGAAGGCCAGACCAGCGATACCCAGCACGCTCTTACGCAGCATCGTGTTCATGGGGGTAGCTCCATTCGGGGGTTGGCGCACACGCCGATGGGGGTCGGCTGTGCGCAAGCACCACGTCAGGCGCTCAAGAAAGTCTTAGGGGGGATCATCCGGCGGACGGGGCGGGGCCTCTTCGTCGCGCCGGGACCATGTACAACGACCGACCGGCCACCATCATTCCCGGGGGATCCGGGTCGGGCGGGCGGGCCGCGGGGGCCGGGCACCCCGTCGGGCGGGGCCGTGGTCCTCGGTCGTGCACCGGGTATAACGACCCTCGCCCGCCGGCCATTCCACCGCCGGGATGCCGCCGGTCACCCCGCAAAACAGACACCACGCCCACCCGCGCACGCTCGGTGGAGCGCCATGGAGGTATCCGGCCGCCGGAGACAGCCATAGCGCTCCACTCACCGCCGGAAGCCGGGCATGAACCGGACATTCGCCCCAGGCTCACTGCCCGTGTCGGCGCAACGTGACGACGTGGCGGGATCGGCGCGGCGGCCCCACCCCATCCCACACGCCACGTAGCCACCCGCCCAACCCCGCCCGACCCACTTTGCTCTGCAGCCATCCACGCACCACCTACGCTCCGTGCCCGCTGCGGCGATGGCTGCAGAGCAAAGGCGGACACGCAGCAACCCACCCCACCCCGCCGACACCTGCCGTGCCGCGTGCATGGGTGCAGAGCAAAGGCGGACACGGAGCACCCCGCCCACACCGCCGGCACCTGCCATGTTGCGTACATGGGTGCAGAGCAAAGGCGGTGGTGGAGCACCTGCCTCCCGCTGGGCGCGGCGCTGACGGCCGCGGAGCACCCGACGGCATGACCCGCACCCGGATCCAGGGACGAGACCCGGACGAACGCCTACGTTCAGGACAGACGTCCAGAGGAGGGCCGGAGAGATGACCGCGTCGATGGAGATGCCCCGGGTCCAGGAGTGCGCCGTCAGGTCCTGCGCCTACAACCACACCAACGACTGCCACGCGTTCGCCATCACGATCGGCAGCAGCGACCACGCGCACTGCCACACCTTCATCGAGCTGCCGGTACGCGGCGGCGTCGAGCAGCTGATCGCCCAGGTCGGGGCCTGCCAGCGCGCGGACTGCCGGCACAACTCCGACCTGGAGTGCCACGCTCCGGCGATCACCGTCGGCCCGGAGCTGGACATGGCCGACTGCCAGACCTACGCGAGCCGCTGACCGGGGGCGGGCTCGCCGGCAGCGGGCCGACCTGGGGCCGCGCACTGCGACACGGACCAGGGTCCCGGAGCCCGCCGCGTCAGGACAGGCCGTTGGACTCGCGGATCACCGTGACCAGGTCGTCGATGATGCCGGTCAGCGCGAAGTCCTTCGGGGTGAAGACGCGGGCCACGCCGGCGGCCCGGAGCGCTTCCGCGTCGGCCGCCGGGATGATGCCGCCGACCACCACGGGCAGGTCGGCCCGCCCGGCGGCGCGCAGCCCGTCGAGCACGGCCGGCACGGCGGCCAGGTGCGACCCGGAGAGCACCGAGAGGCCGACCAGGTCGACGTCCTCCTCCACGGCGGCCGCCACGATCTGCCCGGCGGTCAGCCGGATGCCCTGGTAGACCACCTCGAAGCCGGCGTCGCGGGCGCGTACCGCGATCTGCTCGGCGCCGTTGGAGTGCCCGTCCAGGCCGGGCTTGCCCACGAGCAGCCGCAGCCGGCCGCTGCCCAGTTCGCGCGCGGTGGCGGCGACCCGCTCCCGGACCGCACCCAGGCCGGCGTCGCCGCCCGCGCCGGCCGCGCCGGACAGGCCGGTGGGCGCCCGGTACTCGCCGAAGACCTGGCGCAGCGCGCCGGCCCACTCGCCGGTGGTCACCCCGGCCCGCACGCACTCCAGCGTCGCCGGCATGAGGTTCGTGGTGGTCGCGGCGTCCGCGCGCAGCCGGGCGAGTGCCGCGTCCACGGCCGCCGTGTCCCGGCCGGCCCGCCACTCGCGTACGGCGGTGGTGGCGGCCGCCTCGACGGCGGGGTCGACCTGCTCGATGGCCTGGGCGCCGGCCGCGGTCAGCGGTGAGGGCTCGGTCTCGGTGAACCGGTTGACGCCGACCACCACGTCGGTGCCGGCCTCCATCCGCCGGCGCCGGTCGGCCAGCGAGGCGACCAGGGCGCTCTTCAGGTAGCCGGTCTCCACGGCGGTCACCACGCCGCCCATCTCCAGCACCTTCTCCAGCTCGACCCGGGCCCCGGCCACGATGTCGTCGACCAGCGCGGTCATCACGTGCGAGCCCTCGAACAGGTCGGGATATTCGAGCAGGTCCGACTCGTACGCCAGCACCTGCTGCATGCGCAGCGACCACTGCTGGTCCCAGGGGCGGGGCAGGCCGAGCGCCTCGTTCCAGGCGGGCAGTTGCACGGCGCGGGCGCGGGCGTCGCGGGACAGGGTGACGCCGAGCATCTCCAGCACGATGCGCTGGATGTTGTTCTCCGGCTGCGCCTCGGTGAGGCCCAGCGAGTTGACCTGGACGCCGTACCGGAAGCGGCGCTGCTTCGCGTTCTCGACGCCGTACCGGTCGCGGGTGATCTCGTCCCAGAGCGCGCCGAACGCGCGCATCTTGGCGATCTCCTCGACGAAGCGCACACCGGCGTTGACGAAGAAGGAGATCCGCTGGACGACGTCGCCCATCCGCTCGGCGGGCACCTGGCCGGAGTCGCGTACCGCGTCGAGCACGGCGACGGCGGTGGCCAGGGCGAAGCCGACCTCCTGCACCGGCGTCGCGCCGGCCTCCTGGAGGTGGTACGAGCAGATGTTGACCGGGTTCCACTTCGGCATCTCACGCAGCGTGTACGCGATGACGTCCGCGGTGAGCCGCAGGGAGGCGGCCGGCGGGAAGATGTGGGTCCCCCGGGACAGGTACTCCTTGATGATGTCGTTCTGGGTGGTGCCGGCGCAGCGGGACAGCTCGGCGCCCTGCTCGGCGGCGACCGTGCCGTAGAGGCCGAGCAGCCACATCGCCGGCGCGTTGATGGTCATCGAGGTGTTCATCTCGGCGAGCGGGATGCCCTCGAAGAGGGCGCGCATGTCGCCGAGGTGCGCCACGGGCACACCGACCCGGCCGACCTCGCCGGCGGCCAGCTCGTGGTCCGGGTCGTAGCCCGTCTGGGTGGGCAGGTCGAAGGCGACCGAGAGCCCGGTCTGCCCCTTCGCCAGGTTGCGGCGGAAGAGCGCGTTGGTGGCCGCGGCGGAGGAGTGCCCGGCGTAGGTGCGCATCACCCAGGGCCGGTCGCGCTCCGGCAACCGCCCCGAAGGAGCCTTCTCATCCATGGCCGGAGTTTAAGTTACCGTTCAGTAAAACGGGCTGTGGAAAACCACACAGGTCCATGGAGCGGACCGACGGGCACGAGCGGCGCGACATGGGCGACACCACCACACCCCCGGGCCACCGCCGGGCCCGCCGGAGTCGCACACTGGACGTCATGGATGACGAGCTCGCGATCTCCGTACGGGGGCTGCGCAAGGCGTACGGCGACAACCTCGCGGTGGCGGGCGTGGACCTCGACGTCCGCCGCGGGGAGGTGTTCGCCCTGCTCGGCCCGAACGGCGCGGGCAAGACCACCACGGTGGAGATCCTGGAGGGCTACCGGCGGCGCGACGCCGGCGAGGTGCGGGTGCTCGGCGCCGACCCGGCCCACCCGGACGCGAGCTGGCGTTCCCGGGTCGGCATCGTGCTGCAGGGCACCGGCGAGTTCGACGAGCTGACCGTCGGCGAGGTGGTCCGGCACTTCGCCGGCTTCTACCCCGACTCGGACGACCCGGAGAAGGTGATCGAGCGGGTCGGGCTCGGCGCCAAGGCCCGGGCGCGCACGCACACCCTCTCCGGCGGGCAGAAGCGCCGGCTCGACGTGGCACTCGGCATCGTCGGCCGCCCCGAGCTGCTCTTCCTCGACGAGCCCACCACCGGTTTCGACCCGGAGGCCCGCCGCGAGTTCTGGGAGCTGATCCGGGACCTCTCCGCGGCCGGCACCACCATCGTGCTCACCACCCACTACCTGGACGAGGCCGAGGCCCTGGCCGACCGGGTCGGCGTGATCGCCGCCGGCCGGGTGGTCGAGGTGGCCCCGCCGAACCGGCTGGGCAACCGCCAGGAGGCGCTGGCGAAGGTCTCCTGGCGTACCCCGGAGGGGGCACCGGAGGCGGCGGAGACCGCGACGCCGACGGCGCTGGTCGCGGAGCTGGCCGCGCGTTTCGGCGGCGAGGTCCCCGGCCTCACCGTGACCCGGCCGACCCTCGAGGACGTCTACCTGCGGATGATCGGACACTGATGACCACCACGACGAAGCCGGCCGTCCCGGTCGCCGCCGCCCCGGGCCGCCGGCCGGGCGGGGCCACGCTCGCCCTGCGCCAGGGCCGGCTGGAGATCACCCAGTTCCTGCGCTCCCGGGAGTCCGTCGTGTTCACGATGGGCTTCCCGGTCATCATGATCCTGATCTTCGCGGCGATCTTCAACGACGAGATCGCGCCGGGCGTGAGCTACACGCAGTACTTCATCACCGGCATGATCGCGACCGGCCTCATGACCGTGAGCTTCCAGAACCTCGGCATCTGGATCCCCATCGAACGGGACCGGGGAGTCCTGAAGCGCTACCGGGGCACGCCGATGCCGAAGTGGGTGTGGTTCGCCGGCAAGGTGCTCATGGTGGTGGCCATCGGCGTCGCGGAGACCGCGCTGCTGCTCGCCGTGTCGGTCGCGCTGTTCGACCTGACGCTCCCGGACACCGCCGCCCGGTGGGTCACCTTCGGGTGGGTCGCCGTCCTCGGCGTCACCGCCTGCACCCTGTGCGGCATCGCCATCTCCTCCCTCGCCCGCACGGCCCGCAGCGGCTCGGCCGTGGTCACCCCGGTGGCCCTGGTCCTCCAGTTCATCTCCGGCGTGTTCTTCGTCTTCACCAGCCTCCCGAGCTGGATGCAGCAGGTCGCCGCGCTCTTCCCCCTCAAGTGGATGTGCCAGGGGCTGCGCTCGGTCTTCCTGCCGGACAGCTTCGGCACGCAGGAACCGGGCGGCTCGTTCGAGCTGGGCCGCGTCGCCCTGGTCCTCGGGCTGTGGTGCGTGATCGGCCTGGTCCTCTGCCTCACCACGTTCCGCTGGACCACCAAGCGCGACGGCTGATCACCCGCCGGCGACGAGCGCGGCACCGAGCGGCGTACGCCAGTAGAGCACCTCGCGCCCGGACCGCCGCTTGGTGACCGCGCCCGCGTCGAGCAGCACCCGCAGGTGATCGCCCACCGTGCCGAGAGACAGCCCGGTCACCACCACGAGCTGCGAGGTGCTCAGCGGCGCGTCCAGCCGGGCCAGGATGTCGGCCCGGTTCCCGCCAATCAGCCGGGCGAGCCCGTCCGGCGCCGGTGAGGTGGGATCGGCCAGGATCCCGCGCGCCGGATAGACCATCCCGAACCGGGTCGGCACGTCCCAGACCACCCAGCCGCGACGGCAGTGGGCCGGGAGGAAGACCAGTTGCTCGGCCTCGTGCAGCGACAGCGGCGGTTCCGGATAGTCGTTGACCTGCAGGCGACCGTCCCCCAGCCACCGCACGTCGCGGTTGATGTCGGTCAGCGCACCGGCCCAGCCGCGGGTGCTCAACGCGGCGGTGCGGGCCACGATGTCCGCCCGCAGCCGGCGTTCCCGCTCCGGCCACTCCGGGCCGACGGTGTGCGTCCAGACCCACCGGAGGAGTTCCACCACCTGCCCGGTGAGGCCGTCCGCCAGCAGCTCCGCCGCGAGCGGGCCCGGGTGGGTGGCCCGCAGGTCGGCCCGGATCCGCTCGTCGGACAGCCCCTCGACGGCCGCCAGTTCCGCCGTGAACGTCGGATCCGCCGAGGCGGGTGCGATGGTGAGGAAGTCCGCGATCCACCGGAGGTTGAACGACGCCGACACCAGCGCCCGGGCCACCGGGCGGGCGGCCAGCATCCGCCGGAACTCCTCGGCGTGCGGTCGCCGCCAGGCCTGCTCCCACAGGACGTGCGGATGGCGCAGCGCCTTCAGCGCCGCGACTGTCTCGACCATCGGCGAGACCGTGAACCGGCTCCGCGCGACCAGGTCGGACGGCACCTGCCAGACACCCACGTTTCGCCTCCGGACGTAACTCTATGGGATGCGCCGTGGCCTGCGGACCATGCCCGGGTGAGAACCTACGCAGAACTGTTCGCGGTCCGGGAGTTCCGCAACCTGTTCCTGGCCAACTGTGCCGGGATCGCGGCGCACACGACGTCGGCGCTGGCCCTGGGCGCGTTGACCTACGCGGCGACCGGCTCGGCCCTGCTCACCGCGCTGAGCATGTTCGGAGCGCCGCTGGCGGGGGTCCTCGGCAGCCTGACGCTGCTGTCCGCGGCGGACAGCGTGCCGCCCCGCCGGGCGCTGACCCTCGCCGCCCTGCTGGCCACCGCCGGAGCGGCGCTGCAGGCCGTGCCCGGGCTGCCCCTGTGGGCCCGCTTCGCGATCATCTTCGCCAACGCTTACGTCGGCTCGGTCGCCGGCGGCGCCCGGTGGGCACTGCTCACCGACATCGTGCCGGTCGACGCCTACGTACTGGCCCGGGCCACCATGAACACCAGCGTCGGCGTCATGCAGATCGCGGGGTTCGGGCTGGCCGGCGTCCTGCTCGTCTGGCTGAGCCCGTACCAGGTGTTCCTGCTCGCCCTGGTCCTGCGGGCGGTGTCCGCGGCGGTGGGCTGGTTCGGGCTCGACGAGCGTCCGGCCCGGACCACCGGGCGGGTGACGGTCGCGCGCACCCACCTCGTCAACCGGGCTCTCTGGGCCGACCCCGGCCGCCGGTCGCTGCTGCTCAACCTCTGGGTACCCGGCGGCCTGATCGTCGGCTGCGAGGCGCTGTTCGTCCCGTACGCGGGTGAGCGCGCCGGCTTCCTGCTCGCCGCGGCCGCCCTCGGCATGCTGATCGGGGACGTGGTGGTGGGGCGGTTCCTGCCGCCGGCCCGCCGCGAGCGGTGGCTGCGGCCGCTGCGGCTGCTGCTCGCCGTTCCGTACCTGGCCCTCCTGCTGTCGCCGCCGCTGCCGCTGGCCATGGCCGTCGCGCTGCTCGCGTCGGTCGGCTACGCCGCTGCACTGCCGTTGCAGGAGCGGCTGATCGCCCACTCGCCGCCCGAGGTCCGTGGCCAGGTGCTCGGCCTGCACGGGAACGGCATGCTGGCCGCTCAGGCGGTGTGCGCGGCGCTCGCGGGGGCGGTCGCGGACCTCGTCGCGCCGGCGCGTGCCGTCGCGTTGGTGGCCGCGGCGGCGTTGGCCGCCACCGTCGCCCTCACCCCCGGCCTGCGGCGGACCGCTCCCGGATCCGCCGCGCCGCCTCCCGCCGAGGGTGGCGGGCCGACCAGGCCAGGACCGGCCACAGCGGTCGCGCGAGCGACGGCGGCGGGTACCCGGCCCCGAACCACCGGGCACGACGGCTGAGGGCACCCCGGTCGGCGCCTCGCGGGACGGGGGGTCCCGCCGCCCACCCGGGGTGGCACACTCGCCGGCATGGCGCACATCCTGACCCGGCGCACGCTGCTCGGGGCCGCGGCCGGTGTGGCCGGCGTCGCGGTGGTCGGCGGGCTCACCGCCCGGCAGCTCGCCGAGCCCCGGCCCGGGCCGGGGCCTGCCGTGCCGGACGTGCCGGCCGGGGACGAGCGGTTGATCCGGATCGCCTCCGGGGCCCGCGGCCGCGAGGTGGACTTCTGGACGGCGGTGCCCGACGGGTACGGCGACGGCCGCGGCCTCCCCGTCTGCCTGGTGCTGCACGGCGCCTCGGCCACACCCCGGGACTACGGCCGGTTCGGGCTGGCCCGCTTCCTCACCGAGGCGGTACGCCGTGGCGCCCCGCCCTTCGCGCTGGCCGGAGCCACCGGCGGCCGGCTCTCCTGGCGCCGCTCCGGCAACGACGACCCGCAGCGGATGGTCCGCGAGGAGCTGCCCACCTGGTGCGCCCGGCGCGGCTTCGACAGCAGCCGGCTCGCCGTCTGGGGCTGGTCGATGGGCGGGTTCGGGGCGTTGCTGCTCGCCGAGGCGTACCCCGGTTGGTTGCGCGCGGTGGCCGCCTTCTCCCCCGCGGTCCGCCCGGGCGACGCGGTCTTCACGGGCGTGGACCGGCTGCGCGGCACCCCGGTCGGCCTCTGGTGCGGCCGGCAGGACAACTTCCTCAAGGACGTCCGCGCGCTGGCCCGGGAGCTGCCCGAACCCCCGGTACGCGCCGCCTGGGCCGACGGCCGGCACAACTTCGCCTACTGGGGCACCGTCATCCCCGACGCGTTCGCCCTGCTCGGCACGGCCCTGACCCCACCCCGGAAGGCCTGACGCCCCCGACCGGGGCGGCCGGGGGTGTCAAGCGTGCGGATCAGTAGCTGTAGAAGCCCTGGCCGGTCTTGCGACCCAGGTCGCCGGCGGTGGCCATGCGCTGGAGCAGCTCCGGCGGGAAGAACTTCTCGTCGGCGGTGTCGGTGTAGATGTTCTTGCTGGCGTTGAGCAGCACGTCCACGCCGGTCAGGTCGACCGTGGCCAGCGGGCCCATGGCGTGGCCGAAGCCGAGCTTGCAGGCCGTGTCCAGGTCCTCGGCGGAGATCACGCCGGACTCGACCAGCTTGACCGCCTCCATGGCGAGGGCGCAGATCAGCCGGGTGGTGACGAAGCCGGCGATGTCCCGGTTCACCACCACGACGGTCTTGCCGATCTCCTCGGCGAACGCCTTGGCCGTGGCCAGGGCCGCGTCGCTGGTCTTGTAGCCCCGGACCAGCTCGCAGAGCTTCATCATGGGCACCGGCGAGAAGAAGTGGGTGCCGACGACCGACTCCGGGCGCTCGGTGGCGGTGGCGATCTGGGTGACCGGGATGGCCGAGGTGTTGGTGGCCAGCACCGCGTCGGACTTGCAGATCTTGTCCAGCGCGCGGAACACCTCGTGCTTGATCTCGATCTTCTCGAAGACCGCCTCGACGACGATGTCCGCGTCGGCCGCCGCCTCCAGCTCGGTGGTCGGCGTGATCCGGGCCAGGGTCGCCTCGACCTCGGACGCCTCGATCTTCCCCTTCTCGGCGAACTTCTGAAGCGACTTCCGGATGCCGTCGACGCCCCGCTTGGTGGCCGCGTCGTCCAGGTCGCGCAGGGTCACCTGCCAGCCCGCCTGCGCCGCCACCTGGGCGATGCCCGAGCCCATCAACCCGGCACCGACGACCGCGAGTCGACCCGCCATCTGCTTCTCCCTCGCTGCGAATGAGTGTCTGCGAGCACCCTAATCCGCGAGGCTGAACGACTGCTAAGGGCGTCCCTCAGATGGCGAGGTCGGGCTCCTCGGGCGCGGTTCCGCGCTCCACCTCGACGCCGAGGGCCCGCAGGTCGGCCACGAAATCCGGGTAGCCGCGATCCACGTGGTGCACGTGCGAGACCTCGGTGACCCCGTCGGCGCACAGCCCGGCGATGATCAGGCCGGCGCCGGCCCGGATGTCGGTGGCGCGTACCGGGGCGCCGGAGAGGCGCTCGTGGCCGCACACCAGGGCGTGGTGGCCGTCGGTCTTGATGTCCGCGCCGAGCCGCATCATCTCGTTGGCGAACATGAACCGGCCGTCGAAGATGTTCTCGGTGATCAGCGAGCCGCCGTCGCTGACCGCGGCCAGCCCGATCGCCATCGGCAGCAGGTCGGTGGCGAAGCCCGGAAAGGGCAGGGTGACCACGTCGACGGCCTTCGGCCGGTCGTCCATGCGTACCCGGAACGCGCCGCCCCGGGTCTCCACCAGGCCGCCGGCGGAGACCAGCTTGTCCAGCGCGACCTCCAGGTAGGCCGGGTCGACGCCGGTCACGGTCACGTCGCCCCGGGTCATGGCGGCCGCGAACGCCCACGTTCCGGCGACGATCCGGTCCCCCACGGTGGCGTGCCGGACCGGGCGCAGCTCGGGCACCCCGACGATGTGCAGGGTCGACGTGCCGGCTCCCTCGATCCGGGCGCCCATCCGGTTCAACATGGTGCAGATGTCGACGATCTCCGGCTCCCGCGCCGCGTTGTCGATCGTCGTGGTGCCCCGGGCCAGCACCGCCGCCATCACGAGGTTCTCGGTGGCGCCGACGCTCGGGAAGTCCAGCAGGATGTCCGCGCCGTACAGCCCGTCGGGGGCCTCGGCGATGACGAAGCCGTGCTCGCCGGAGATCTCCGCGCCCATCCGGGACAGCCCGGCGATGTGCATGTCCAGGCCGCGCGAGCCGATGGCGTCCCCGCCGGGATGGGCCACCCGCACGTAGCCCCGGCGGGCCAGCAGCGGACCGAGCACGCAGATCGACGCGCGCAGCCGGCGGACCAGGTCGTAGTCGGCCTCCGCGCCCGGCTGTTCCGGCACGTCGATCACCACCGACCGGGACCGTTCCACGCCGCCGCGGGCCACCATGGGGTCGACCGGGTCGTCGGCGGCGAAGCGTACGGCGCAGCCGAGCCGGCGCAGCACCTCGCCCATGATGGCGATGTCGGTGATCCGCGGGACGTTGGTGATCACGCTGCGCCCCGGGGCGAGCAGCGCCGCCGCCATGAGCTTCAACGCGGAGTTCTTCGCCCCGACCACGTGCACGGTGCCGGCCAGCCGGGCCTCACCGGGCACCCGGATGACGTCGACGTCGTTGACCGCCGGGTCGCCGGCATCGCCCGGCCCGACCCCTGCCGGCCAGGCGGTGCGGGCCGGCCGCGCCGGGATCGTCAGGTCCGGTATCCGTAGGCTGTGCGTCATGGCCGTCCACCTCACGCGCATCTACACCAAGGCCGGCGACGCCGGCATGACCAGGCTGAACAACAACGAGCAGGTGCCGAAGACCGATCCGCGGATCGCCGCGTACGCGGACGTGGACGAGTGCAACGCCGCCATCGGCGTGGCGCTCGCCCTGGGGCAGCTTCCCGACGAGCTGCGGGCGGTGCTGCAGTCGATCCAGAACGACATGTTCGACGTCGGCGCGGACCTGGCGACGCCGGTGGAGCCGGACCCGAAGTACCCGCCGCTGCGGGTCACCGAGGAGTACGTGGAGCGCCTCGAGGGCTGGTGCGACGAGTACAACGCGCGCCTGAGCAAGCTCGACTCCTTCATCCTCCCCGGCGGCACCGCTGGCGCGGCGCTGCTGCACGTGGCACGGACGACCGCCCGGCGCGCCGAGCGTGCGGGGTGGGCGCTGGTCGCGCACGATCCGGACCGGACCAGCACGCTCCCGGCAAAGTATCTCAACCGGCTCTCCGATCTGCTCTTTATCCTGTCAAGAACGGCAAATCCGGATGGGGATGTGGTATGGGTGCCGGGCGGCAAGCGCTGACCATCGGCGCTCTGCACCACGTGGAGGTCTGGGTACCCGATCTCGCGGCTGCCAGGCGTAGTTGGGGCTGGCTCCTCGGCGAGCTGGGCTGGACGCCGTACCAGGACTGGCCGGCCGGCCGGTCCTGGCGGCTCGGCCCGACCTACCTGGTCCTGGAGGAGTCCCCGGCGCTCACCGGGCGCACGCACGACCGGCGCGCGCCGGGCCTCAACCACCTGGCCTTCCACGCCGGCCCGCCGGCCGCCGTGGACCGGCTGGTCGCCGCCGCGCCCGGGCACGGGTGGGAGCTGCTCTTCCCGGACCGCCACCCCCACGCGGGCGGCCCGCAGACGTACGCCGCCTACCTGTCCGACAGGCAGGGGTACGAGGTCGAGCTGGTCGCCGACGTCTGAATCTCGCGCCGGACACGCCGCTGGCCGGCACCCCTGTACGGGGTGCCGGCCAGCGGTCGTTGTTCGGGTCAGCTGTTCCAGTACTGGGCGACGATGTCGGCGGCCTGCTGCTCCCACTGCGCGTACGCGTCCGGGTAGGCCGACACCTGCACGGTCTG
>NZ_JBVJHI010000009.1:0-212974 GCF_055586885.1 Micromonospora sp. NPDC048907 | reverse complement strand
CCGAAGCCTGACCAGTCCGGGGTATAAATCAATTTGGCACTGGCTTATCAAGCACCCTGTTGAGTTCTCAAAGAACAACCACACACCATCCGGAACCCCGCACCAGCAGGACCCCGTCCGGGGCATTTTGTTCATCCCGCACCCACCGCTCTCGCGCCGGGCACTTTTACTACGTTACCTCACCGTCTCTGCCGTGTCAAACCGTGTGTCCCGGTCTGTCACGCTTCGTACGGGTCGGCGCCGCTGAACTCGCGCAGCGGCGAACCGCTGCGTGTGGTCATCGGATTTGGCAGGCCGGCCGCTGCGGTCTCCCGCTAGCTCGCCCGGTGCCCTGCCGGTCGTCAACCTTACTCGGTCGGTTCCGCTCCGCCAAATCCGCCCTGCGGCGTTTCGGCGAGCCCCGCCCGGCCCGGCTCCGACGAGGTGCAACCTCGGTGGTTCCGGGCGCCGAACCCGGTCCGTGGCCCCCGGGCTGTTCGTCCCGTTTGCCCCGTTCCGCGCTGGCAGAGAGAAAGTTACGCGGATTCGGGTTTGATCGTCAAATCCAGGGGTAGCGTCCCGCGTCACATCATCACCGCCGGGCTATCTTGCCTGCTCAGCGGCTCTCTGGCGGCGAGTTGCCCCGCTTCGACGGCCCGGGATCCGCCCGAGCAACAGGAGAGACAGCGCTCGGCATTCCCCGGAGGCGTCGGACCTTGTCCGATCCCGCCCTTCCTGGCGGGCGCTCAGGCGCTCCGCCGCCGGCGGTCCGCCAGCCAGCCGCGGATGCCGAGCACCCCGACGGTCGTGCCGATGGCCAGTGACGCCGCGATGAGCAGCGCGTGCACCCAGAGGAAGCTGGTCGGGCTGCCCTCGCCGACCACGCCGGCCGACCACGCCCGCGGGTCGTTCCAGATGGCGACCGCGAACCTCGGCCAGATCACCCAGGTCCACACCCCGACCCCGACCAGGAACAGCGACCAGCCGCGCGACAGCACCATGGCTGGCCAGTATGCCAGCGGGAGGTCGTCCCAGGTCCGGTCAGGCGCGCGCGGACCGGAGCATGCGGAAGGTCAGCGAATAGCGCAGCGCCGGAACCGGCGGGACGCTGTGCTGCCACGCGGTCCGGGCCGCCCCGGTGAGCGCGTACCCCGAGCGGGGCGCCAACTCCAGCTCGTACACCCGGCGGTTCTCTCCGGTCCCGCGCTGGAACCGCAACAGGCACGCGGAGCCCAGCGAGAGGCCGACGACGGTCGGCCCGAAGGCGGGTGCGTCCCGGTGCCAGCCGATGACCGAGCCCGGCGGGTAGCGCGTGACGAGCGTCTGCGCGAGCACCTCGGGGTCGACCCCGGCGAGCGCCGCGCACCGCTCGCGTACCCAGCGCAGCGCCACGGGCAGCGCCTCGGTGGCCGTGAGCTGGAAGGAGCCGTAGTCGTAGTCGTAGCCGAAGTGCCGGACCGTGCGCCGGGCGATCTGCCCGTGCATCCGGACCTCATGGAAGTCGAGAGCGTCGAGGGTCGCGACCAGGGAACGTTCCTCGTCGTCGTCGACCAGGTCGGGCTGGTAGGTGAGCCCGGCCGGCCGCTCGTGGATTGCCCGCATCCTGCCCACCTGGCGACCGTAACGGCGGGCCGGCCCGCGCACCGCGCGAATCCGGCCCACCGCCGCGTGGTCAGAAGCAGGTGACCGCCCCGCCGATCGCCGGGTTCGCCCGGTCGTGGTGGTGGACGGTGCCGGCGGGATCGGTCATCGAGCCGCCCCAGATCGCGCAGCCGGCGCCGAGGTAGCGGTGGACCGGGCCGGCGGCGTAGCGCCGGCTGCCCTCGTCCAGGCCGACGGGCGTCCACTCGGGGGCCAGGTAGACGCGGGTGCCGGTGAGCGTGCCGACGTACGCGGACTTGAGGGTGACCGTGCAGCCGTAACCGGTGCGGGGGTTGCGCAGAAGGTGGACGGTGCCGAGCCGCGCGCCGGTGGCGGCGTCGTGGATCGGGTCCTGGTCGACGGCGGTGAAGCCGAGCCCGCAGAGCGCCTCCGGGGTGTACGGGTTGACCGCGGCGGCGCCCGCGCCGGTGCCCGCCACCGCCACCAGGACGGCTGTCCCGGCCGCCGCCACCCCGATTCGTCCAATGACCCGCTGCATTTGCGTTCCTCCCGCTGGTGCCGATTCGGATGCGGGACCAGAATGGTGCGGCCGCCGGCGCCGCCGAATGTGCGCGGTGGACACTCCGGTCCGCATTCCGGTGTGCTGACCGGCCGCGACACCGTCCCTCACCTCGGCGGGAGCCGACGAATTGATCGGCGTCAGTCGATTATGAGGTATCTCGCAGAATCGCCCCCGCATGAATTCGGAATTGCATTCGTGTTTCCCGGATTCGCCCACCGGGCACTGTTCGGATGGCGACAGGACGACACCCGGAGGTGCAGCATGCAGCCGTTCAATCCGTGGCTCTGGCGGGACCCGTCGGCCCTGGCGGGCGGCTACGAGCAGACCCGCCCGGACGACGTGCCACGGCAGCGGTCCGAGGGCGCCGACGACGACGGCCCCGACGCGCCCGGCCCGGGCACCCCGATCGACCTCACGGGCTATCACGTGGAGGCGACCGACGGCCGGATCGGCGCGGTCGACCGGGCGAGTGAGGACGCCGGAGCGGGCTACCTGGTGGTGCACACCGGGCCGTGGATCTTCGGCCGGAAGGCGCTGCTGCCGGTCGGCACGGTGGCCCGGGTCGACCACCTGGAGCGCGCCGTGCACGTGGACCGGACCCGGGAGCAGGTCAAGGAATCACCGGCCTTCGACCCGGACGACTTCGACCGCGCCGAGTACCGCGAGCACGTCGGGAACTACTACGCCGAGAGCTACCGGCGCGACTGAGCAGGGC
The DNA here is from genome assembly GCF_055586885.1 of Micromonospora sp. NPDC048907. NCBI lineage: Bacteria > Bacillati > Actinomycetota > Actinomycetes > Micromonosporales > Micromonosporaceae > Micromonospora > Micromonospora sp. NPDC048907. Next base: position 210,116 of record NZ_JBVJHI010000009.1, on the reverse strand, counting down.
GTTCCGGTCTGCGCGCGGGGCGGTGGACCGGCTACCGTGTCAGGCATGGTCCGGCCGAGCACCTGCGCCCCGGAGACCCTCGACGGTCTCCCGGCGGCTGCCGCTCCGGTTCTCCCGGCCCGTGCCGACGACGGTCGGGAGCAGATCCTCGACGTCCTCCGTGCCGGTGGGCTGCGGTTCCGCGCCGGCGGGCGATGGCGGCGCTCGCACTGACGAGCGAACCCCACTGATCCGGGCACACCCCGGGTCCCTTCCGCGCGCCCGCGCGTCCTCCACCGCACAGCAACGAGAGGCGTACGACCATGTCCGCAGCACGGATGCTCACCGGTGACCGCCCGACCGGGCGGCTACACCTGGGCCACTACGTCGGCAGCATCGCCAACCGGGTGAAGCTGCACCAGCGCTACGAGAGCTTCTTCATCATCGCCGACCTGCACATGCTCACCACGCGGAACAGCCGCGAGGACATCGAGCAGGTCTCCCGCAACGCCCGCGAGATGGTCACCGACATCCTCGCCGCCGGTGTCGAGCCGGACCGGGCCACCTTCTACCTCCAGTCGGCGATCCCCGAGGTCGGCGACCTGAACACCCTGTTCCAGAACCTGGTCACCGTGCCCCGGCTGGAACGGGTCCCGTCGCTCAAGGAGATGAGCCGGGACGCCGGCAAGGACGAGATGCCGTACGGGCTGCTCGGCTATCCCGTCCTCCAGGCCGCCGACATCCTCTGCGTCAAGGGGCAGGTCGTGCCGGTGGGCAAGGACAACGCGGCGCACGTGGAGGTGACCAGGGAGATCGCCCGGCGCTTCAACCACCTCTACGGCGAGGTCTTCCCCGTCCCCGAAATGATCATGTCGGAGACGCCCACCCTGGTCGGCACCGACGGCGCCGGGAAGATGAGCAAGAGCCGGGGGAACGCCATCGCGCTCTCCGACGACCCGGCCACCGTGCGGCGCAAGGTGATGGGCATGTACACCGACCCGAACCGGATCCGCGCCGACGTGCCGGGCACGGTCGAGGGGAACCCGGTCTTCGCGTACCTCGACGTGTTCCACACCGACCGGGCGACCGTCGAGGAGCTGAAGGCGCGCTACCGGGCCGGCCGGGTCGGCGACGTCGAGGTCAAGGAGGAGCTGGCGGGCGCGCTCAACCGGTTCCTCGACCCGGTCCGGGAGCGGCGGGCCCGGTTCGAGGGGCAGCCCGGCCTGGTCGACGAGCTGATCGTCGAGGGCACCGAGCGGACCCGCGCCGAGGTCCGCCGCACCCTTGTCGAGGTCCGCCGGGCGATGGGCCTGACCAGCGCGTACACCCAGGTGCGGCGGCGGGCCGAGCGCTACCGCAAGGCCGTCGGCACGCCGGCCTGACATCTCGGGTACGCCGGCCGGCCGGCCCGGGTACGGCCTTGCGCCGCCCCCGGGCCGGCCGGTTAGGCTGCTGCCATGACCAGCTCGCACGCGTACCCGACGGCGTCCCCCGACGTCCTGTTCGGCGCGCTGCGACGCCGGCGGTCCCGCGACCGCCTGCGCTGAGCATTCCTCACTGCGACCGGCGGATCGAGCCGCCGGTCATCGCCGATCGTCCTCGGTCCGCCCGCATCCCCATCCAGTGATCCGCGTGCGGCGGATCCGAGCGAGATCGGCGTACCCATGGATCTGGAGAAACTGCTGACCGACCGGCTGGCGCCGGCGTTCGCGACGGTGGCCGGCGAGCCGGTCGACCCGGTCGTGCGGCGCTCCCAGCGCGCGGACTTCCAGTCCGACGCGGCGCTGGCGCTGGCCCGGCGGATCGGCCGGCCGCCGCGCGCCGTCGCCACCGAGGTGCTGGAGCGCGCGGAACTGGCCGACCTGTGCAGCGCCGCGGAGGTGTCCGGTCCCGGTTTCCTCAACCTGACCGTCGCCGACGACGCCCTGGCCGGGCTGGTCTCCGCGCTGGCCGCCGACCCGCGGCTCGGGGTGCCCGAGGCCACCGCGCCGGAGACCGTGGTGATCGACTACTCGGCGCCGAACGTGGCGAAGGAGATGCACGTCGGCCACCTGCGCTCGACGGTGATCGGCGACGCGGCGGCCCGGCTGCTGGAGTGGCTGGGGCACCGGGTGCTGCGGGCCAACCACCTGGGCGACTGGGGCACACCCTTCGGCATGCTGATCGAGCACCTGGCCGACCTGGGCGAGGCCGAGGCGGCGCAGGAGCTGTCGATGGGCGACCTGGACTCGTTCTACAAGGCGGCCCGGGCCAAGTTCGACGCCGACGAGGCGTTCCGCGAGCGGTCCCGGCTGCGGGTGGTGGCGTTGCAGGGCGGGGACCCGGCGACGCTGCGGCTGTGGCGGCTGCTCGTGGAACAGTCCGAGCGCTACTTCCTCACCGTGTACGACCTGCTCGACGTGACCCTCACCCAGCGGGACTTCCGGGGGGAGAGCAGCTACAACGACCTGCTCGGCCCGGTGGTCGAGGAGTTGGACCGGCTCGGTCTGCTGCGCGAGAGCGACGGCGCGGCCTGCGTGTTCCCGCCCGGCTCGGTGGGCCGGGACGGGGAGCCGCTGCCGCTGATCGTGCGCAAGTCCGACGGCGGGTACGGCTACCCGGCGACGGACCTCGCGGCGATCCGGCACCGGACCGGCACGCTGGGCGCGACCCGGCTGCTCTACGTGGTCGGGCTGCCGCAGCGGCGGCACTTCGAGATGGTCTACGCCGCCGCCGCGCAGGCCGGTTGGCTGGCCCCGCCCGCCCGCGCCGAGCACGTCGGGTTCGGCTCGATCCTCGGGCCGGACGGGCGGATGCTGCGCAGCCGGGCCGGCGGGTCGGTGAAGCTGGTCGGGCTGCTGGAGGAGGCGGTGGCCCGGGCCACCGCGCTGGCCCGGGAGCGCAACCCGGAGCTGGACGAGGCGGAGGCGGCCGAGGTGGGCCGGGCCGTCGGCATCGGCGCGATCAAGTACGCCGACCTCTCCAGCGATCGGAACAAGGACTACGTGCTCGACTGGGAACGGATGCTCTCGCTGGACGGCAACACCGCGCCCTACCTCCAGTACGCGTACTCCCGGATCCGGTCGATCTTCCGGCGGGCGGGCGTGGCGGCCCGGCCGGAGGCCGGGATCTCGCTGGCCGAGCCGGCCGAGCGGGCGCTCGCCGTCGAGCTGGTCGGCTTCGGCGCGGTGGTCGGCGCGGTCGCGGAGAACCTGGAGTTCCACCACCTGACCGGGTACCTGTCCCGGCTCGCCGCCGCGTTCAGCGCCTTCTACGAGCGGTGCCCGGTGCTGCGGGCCGACGAGCCGGTCCGGGAGAGCCGGCTCGTGCTCTGCGACCTGACCGCGCGGGTGCTCGGGCACGGCCTCCACCTGCTCGGCATCCGCACACCGGAGCGGCTCTGAGGACGGCGGCCCGGGCCGGGTGTCCGCCACCGCGCTCAGCGGCGGCGCCCGGCCCGTCAGGCCTCCTGATCCAGCACGGTGAGCACGGAGCGCACCACGGAGGAGCGCCAGCCGCTGCCCATGGTGCGGTGGGCGACCGCCTGGAACGGGCTGTCGAGGTCGAACCCGGAGTGCTCCATCAGCATCCGGGTGCCCCGGCCCTCGGGCTCCAGCCGCCACGTGACGATCGCTCAAGCAGATCCGCAGGGCGCCCCGGCCAATGACCTCCCCTGAATCCGCCCACGATCTCGCCGGGTTTACCGAGCGGGCGCTCGGGCAAGCGGCAGGGCTCACACGGGAGACCTGTCGGAGGCAGCGATGCGCCGCTCACCATCCCCGGCCGAGGCGAGAGTGACCATCGAGCGCCGGGTCGCGGACGTCTTCAACTTCTACCGCGACTTCCAGAACCTGCCCCGCTTCCTGGGCGACGTCATGGCCAGCGAACAGATCGGGCCAGCGACGTTCCGGTGGACCATCCGGGGACCGCTCGGCCTCAGGCTGAGGTCCACGGTGCGGCTCACCGAGGAGCGGACGAACGAACTGCTCCGGTACGAGACCACCACCGCGCCCGGGACGCGCACCCACTGGACCGTCGAGTTCAGTCCGGGGTCGGAACCGGGCCGGACCGAGGTCCACGAGGTGCTGGAGACGCCCTTCGGAACACTGGGCCGCATCGCCCTGACCCTGGTCGGAAAGCCGCCCGGCGCCGAGGTGGCGGCGAACCTGCGCAGGCTGAAGCAACTCCTGGAGACGGGAGAGGTCACCGACACCGAGCACGCGGTCGCCGGCAAGTTCGGGCGGAAAGTCGCCGGCGATCACCGTCACCCGGATTGACCGGGGTTCTGCTACCAGTACCTGCCGCAGGCCGGCTCGAGCTTGGTGACCGCGCTCTCCAGGGCACCGGTGTCGCTCGCCACGTTCACGAGCTCTGCCACGTTGGGGGGCTTGACCGAGCGGATCTTGGTGTACTTCAGGCCCGCGGCCACGGCGAGCGCCCTGAAGTTACTCCGCAGTGCGCGGTCGGTCTGCTCGGCCACAACCTTGTTCGCCGCCGCCTCGAGGTTGACCAGGCGTTGAATCGTCTCCGTCCAGGCGGCGGCGACCTCGGTCTCCGACGTGGCACTGCCGGCGACCAGGACGAACGCCGCCAGGCCGGTGATGGCCTTCTCCAGCGGACCCTTGACGGCGGTGCAGGCCGCCTTGTTGCTCGTGGTGACGGCTTGCGTGCCCTTCTTGGTCGTGGGCACCGCCGCGGGGGCCGTGGAGGACCGTGGGCTCCCCGAGAACCGTGGGGTCGAGGAGGGCTTGGGTACCCGGCTCGGCGTGGCCGCCGGCGCCGCCGTCGGCGTGGGGGTGAGCGACTCGGTGGAGGCACTCACCTCCGCGGCGGTGGGCGTACTCGGCATCTCGGAGGCATCGCCACACGCCGAAGCGGTGAGCAGTGCCGCCACGACCAGCACGCAGAGCCCGACCCGTCGCACCATCAACGTCACATCCTTCTCACGACCTTCGGCGGGCCGTGACGGTACCCGGCCGGCCAGGTGTCGAAGATCAACCGAAACCGCAGCTTCGAACGTCGACCGGCCGGGCGGCTATGACCCGAACCTCTTCCACTGCCCTTCGGAAACCACCTCGACCGAGCCGTCGACGACCTTGATGGCCGTCTGCTCGTCAATGGCGTAGGCCGGGACACCGATTTCGGTGGCCCACCGCTCCGCGTCGGCCAGGGTGTTCGTGGGGAAAGCGTCCAGGTGCGGGAAGATCGAGAAGTCGACGACTCCCAGAGCGCGGTCGTCCGGCGCGGACGGCCACTCGACGAAGTACGTTCCGATCCTGGGCGTCATCACCATGCTTCCGGCACTCACCCCCACCCAGACCGTGTCGGGCAGCGAGGGCAGCAGATCGGCCAGCCCGGACTCCCGCATCCAGTGGAACAGGTACGTCGCGTCGCCGCCGTCGACCAGGAGAACGTCGGCCTCCCGCACCCAGGGGACCCATCGCTCTGCGCCGATGGTGGGCAGTGCGGTGAGCTCGAGGACACCGAGCGACGCCCAATCCAGGCCGGACATGTGCCACTCGGGATCGGCGGCTACGAAACCCCGCACCGATTTCGGGCCGCACATCGGGTGACCCCACTGTGCTGTCGGGACGCAGAGGGCGTGGCACTCGGCGATCGGCTTGCCGAGAAGCTGCACGAGCGCCGCATGGATGCTCGGGTTCGTGACGCCGCCCGACGTGAGCAAGAGCTTCAAGGTGCCTCCAGATTCGCGCGCGGAGGGTGGACGTATCTGAAGACCCGGGACCGTGCTGGAACTCATCGGAGATCGAGCAACCAGTCGGCGTCACCGCTGCTGTACTTTGCTGCTGTATCGCACGGAAAAGGGGCCGTCCCGGTTTCCCGAAACGGCCCCTCACCTGCTGCGCGCCCGAAGGGACTCGAACCCCTAACCTTCTGATCCGTAGATTCCCAAGACCGTGTCCAGGCCGTCCGACGCGGTCCGCCTGGTCCTGGTCCTCAAGCGTTCGGCAACTCGATCGGTCCCGTCCCGTCCGGTCCCGTCCGCCCCGGTGGCTCCCACGCGTGGCTCCCAGATTGTCACGGGTCTGCTCCGATCAGCGTCCGACGGGTCGCTTCACCCAGACGTAGTGAGGGGCCATGTCCACGCCGAGCCCCGCCTCGTAACCCGCCTCCTCAAGGATCCGGATCATGGCCTCAGCGAGCGCGTTTAGGGCGGTACTCTGCAGGCGTACTGGCGGGGCGTAGTAGTCCTGAACTGCTGCCGATGCGGAGGCAGCCGACCGTAGTTCCTCGTCGCACTCCCAGTGGACGTCTACCTGATCTAGCACCGTGATATCGATGCCAATGTGTGCGCCGGTTGCCGGCTCGGGCATCTGGTGTGGATCAGCGTGGACGTAGGCTGGCAATCCCGCGCTGGCGAGTACCTGGCGGACCTCCTCAGCCAGGGTCCGCAGCCCGTCCAGCTCGCTCGGCGTCGGCTGCGGGAAACGGGGCATGTCCATGTCGTCCTCCCTAGTCGCACCCGCTTATGGCCTGCGGATGGCCCGGCCACATCGACTGCGGCGAGAGGCAGCAGAGCGTTAGGACGAACAGGTGCCACGGCTTTGGAGCTCCTTTGGCCAAGAGGATAGGGACCCCGTCGCCTCTCCAACGGCTGAGGACTGACCCCGGCACGACGATAAGTGGTCCGCCGCCCGACTCGACCCACGGCAGCTGGCTTTCCGGCTTGCGCTGCGCGCAAGGGCGGCCGCCAAGTCGCTCATGTCCGTGACGATCGCATCGGCACCAGCGGCGATTAGGCGTTCGGCCTTGCCGGGCTTGTTGGCGTATCCGATGCAGGGGACGCCAGCGGCGTGGGCGGCTTCGACGTCGGTTGTGGAATCGCCGACCAGGACGGCGGCGCTGGGTCGAACGTTGACGCCCTGGAGTGCTTGCAGGACCGGAATCGGGCTGGGTTTCATCAGTTCCGGGTGCTCGCCTCGTCCGACGATAGAGGCGAAGTACCGGGCGCGGTCGCGGCGTCCGAGGTAGGCGCTGATGGCTGCGGTGGAGTTGTTGCTGACGATGGCGAGGCCTCGCCCGGTGGCGACGCACGCCCTGACAACGTCGACGAAGCCGATCGTCGTCTCCGCGGTGGCTGCGGCTTCGACTTCGGCTGCCTCAAGGGCTGCGCTGATGGTGGCGACCAACTGGGGCGCGAAGGCGGTGGTCGCGCGAAGCAGTTCCAGCGGGTCGTCCTGGGCGCGCAGTTCGTCGGGCAGGTCGGCGCCATGGCTGACTATCAGCTCGCGCAGGTCTGCCGCAATGCTCGGCGCGGACTTGCCTGCGAAGACGCTGCAGATCGGCCCGTCGAAGTCGAGAAGGAGAGCCTCGGCCCGCTCCGCGATTTCGGTGAGGCGGTCGTGTGGCCGGGTCACGGCTGGTACTCGCGGGCGATGGTCGACCACATGGAGTCAAACCACGTTCGGGCCTGCTCCACGTATTGCGCCTCACGCCCCAGCTGGTGGAGCTGCTGCGCCGGCATCGGGCTCGGCAGGCTGAGGAACGGCTGGCAGCCGGCGAGGCTTGGCAGGATCACGGCCTGATCTTCCCGAGCGAGGTCGGCACACCGCTGGATCCGGACAACTTCTCCCATCGGCTCTCGGCGCTGTGCAAGCGTGCCGGGCTTGGGCACTGGCATCCGCATGAGCTCCGCCATTCCGGGGCCTCATTGATGCTGGCTCAGGGCACCCCGTTGCACGTGGTTGCGGAGGTTCTCGGACACACGTCAATTGCGATCACGAAGGACGTGTACGGGCATTTGATGGAGGGCGACCGCCGTTCGGCTGCGGAGGCCATGTCCCGTGCGCTGTTCGGGCGGTGAGGCGACCAGTGGCTCCCAGCGTGGCTCCCACAGCCGCACGGCACCCGCCGAGGACGGATACGAGAAAGCCCCCGACCTCGCCATTTCGGCTGGTCGGGGGCTTCTCCCTGCTTGTGCGCCCGAAGGGACTCGAACCCCTAACCTTCTGATCCGTAGCCTCGGCGGAGTCGTCTGGAACGGTCCGCCTGCGGCCTCAGCTGCTGGCTCTACGCCTACCGCCGTCCTTGGCGGTCTCGACCGGTCCGGCGGCGTTGCTGTCAATCGTTGCTGTCGGCCGTTGCGCGCCGCCGAACCGTCTGAGGTCATCGCTTCGGCGGGAAGCGGCAGTCCATCAGCCGCGGTAGTCCTCGAACTCCCACAGGCCAATCCGGCCGACCTTCTGAGCGAGCTCGACGCGGCCGGGCGCCTCGATGTTCCCGACCAGCTTGCGCAGGGCTGCCTCGACCGTCGTCGGCGAGAACTCTGCCACGAACAGCCAGTGCCGGCCCCATCAGGAAGGATTGCGTGGCCAACAGGTCGACCAGGGCGGCAGGGGTGCAGGCAGTGACCTGGTACTGCTCCTCGCCTGGCTCGCCGACGACACCGACATACACCTCGGCGAGCTGCACGGTCTTGACGGGATCGAAGGGCTGGCCAGATTCGAGGTCCGGGAACCGGACGTGCCGCACTTCCGCACGCATGGGAAGCAAGCTACCGCCTGGCCCGTCCCAACGACGTGTGCATTACGAGATCAAAATACCCGCCCCGCCGACCTGCGCAGATGGGCGTCTAGCAGCGGAAACGCTTCTCAAGATCTCCCACCACTCCCCCGCTGTCGGTCGGCCTCTTGCGGACTAGATGCGGACTGCGCGGGTCGGGCGGCACGGAGCGTCAGTTTGGAAGGACGAAGATCATCGCCCCGAGATGCCCGTAACGCCTGTTGCTGGTGAAGGAACCGGTGACGGTGCGTGCCCGTTCGCGCCCGTCTTGGGTACTGGCTACTGGCAGGTGGTTGGCACGTCGCAGCGACGGGCGTTGGTGGCAGGAAGAGTCATCGCCGCCCTGTGCTCCGTCCTAGACGCCTCCCAGACCGCCGGCGAAACCCACCGCCTGCCCCGTTCGGCCGTTGAGTTCTAGCCATTCATCGCGTGCAACAAATGACAGATAGACGACAGCAAAGGTCCTGTATCGGGGCGGTATGTCTATCTTTGTGGGCGTAAGGGGGTCACGACCACTGTACGAATGAACCTAAGCGCCTGATCGCCTCACGCCACGGCTTCAGAATGGCCGACTTCTGTTCTAGCCTTCTCGCCAGGCTGGGACGGAGGACCTATGGCGAAAGTGAAGCACAACACCGAATCTAAGCGGTATATCCACGGGAATCTCAACCTTGGAGGTGAGATCGCCGAGGCGGACGGCCTGCTCAATGACGCCTTCTATGAATCCTCCATCTACCGCTCGATCGTGTCGAGGGGCGGGGACGCTAAGTGCTTTGTTATTGGCAGGACCGGCAGTGGCAAGTCGGCGGCGTTGCAGCGAATAAGGGCCGACTGGCCTGAGCATGTAATCGAGATCAATCCGATTGACTTGTCCTTGCCCTACATCACGGATCTTGGAGTTGTCCGGCATCTCACAGCACTCAACGTCCACCTCGATTCGCTGTATAACGCGCTTTGGAAGCACGTGCTTCTAATTGAGATTATCAAGCATCGCTACAAAATTGATTCACCCGATGCCAAGCAGCGCTTTATCGATACGATCATGGATAAGATCAAGAGAGACAACAAGAAGAAGGCCGCCCTCGAATATCTAGAAGAGTTTGAGGGCAAGTTCTGGTGCGAGACGGACGAGCGCGTCCGCGACATTACCAACAAGTTCGAGAGCCAGTTCAAGGCCGCAGCGGGCGGGAAGCTGGGCGTTAAGCCGATCGACTTTAGTGTTAGCTCCGACGATACCAACACGACCTCCTCTGAGGAGCGGGTTGAATTAGTGAGGAGATTCCAGCGAGTCGTCAATGAGACACAGCTCCCTCGACTCAACACCATGATGAACGTTCTTAATGACGAAATCTTAGAATCGTCACAGCATTACACCTACGTCCTCATCGACGACCTGGACAAGGACTGGGCTGACGACAAGGTCAAGAACGACCTAATTCGGAACCTGTTCCAAGTGGTCTTCGATTTGAAGCGGGTTGCTAATCTCAAGGTAATCGTCGCACTAAGAACAAATATCTTCGAAACCCTTGACTTTGGACGCGGAGGGGGTCAAGGGGAGAAGTTTCGGGCGCTGTCAATGCGCGTCAGATGGTCCGCTAATGAGCTCGAAGCCATGCTCGATGAGCGGGCGCGCGTCGCGGCGGACAGGCGCAACCTAGACGGGGTCTCCGGCATCAAGAGCCTGCTCCCAAATTACAATCAGACACGGGGAAAAGCTCTCGAATTCGTGCTGGATCGGACGTTGATGCGCCCCCGGGATGCTATTGCTTTCCTGAACGAGGCGTTTATGCTCGCAGGGAACAAGCAACGGCTGAGCTGGGAGGACCTCAAGGACGCTGAAGGGTCTTACTCGCGGAACCGCCTCTTGGCTCTTCGGGACGAGTGGGATCCAACCTTCACCGGTATCGACCGGGTCTTGAACAGGTTCAGGCAGGCGCCGGCCGTAATGAGCAAGGAAACAATTACGAAGTACTTCGACAACTGCTTTGAACTCCTAGCCGACTATAAGTTCAATGGGGTGCAGTGGCTGACTGAGGTTAGCGAGCCCTTCTGGAACGGGACCCCCGCAGATGACTGGGCTGACGGATACCACCTGATGGTGAAGCTACTCTTCGATATTGGATTCCTTGGTGTTGTTTCGGACAGCGCGAGGAAGGCGATATACGGATACGACTATCCTGAATATGCGGATAGCGTCGCAAACATTCGTCACGCAGATGGTTTCGTCATCCATCCCGCCTTCCGCCCGGCGCTGGATGTCCGGCCTTCCTGAAGCAGCAAGCTGCCGACGATAACCTCCCTGCCATCCCGTCTGCCGCCGACCCACACACCGTGGAGCGGGCCAGGGCCAGGGCGACAAGGTGGAGCGCCCTACCGGACGAACGACCTTGTCGCCCTGGCCCTGGTCTGCTCGGCTTGCCTGGGTCGGTGGCTGGCGGGATGGCGCCCCACTACCCCACGAACCGGAACCGTCCGGCAACTCCATCTCGGAGTCGTCTGGCCCCCGCCGGAGGCAAAGCTCTTTATCGGCCGGCGCGCCGGCCGATGCCGGCGCTTGCGCCGCCAGCAGGCCGAGCGCGCCGGGCGCGGCCCGCTTGCGGGCCGCCTTGATCCTTTAGAGGCCAATTCGGCAGTACCGGGGCTCCTTGAGGTCACCGCCTCATGTTCACCCGGAGGCTCGACTTGCCACGCTCCGGCTTGAACGTGGAAACGATTCCTCCAGTCTGAAGGCGACCGAGGATAGCCCGGTGCGCCCGGGTGTCCTCAAGTCGCGCCTGACGGTTGCCCCTGTCCGCAATCGTGGCGTAATCGCCGCCCATGTTCCGCAGGGTCTGGCGGAGCTCTTCGAGGGGGATATCTTCCCCCGCAGCCGCCAGGAGTCCCGCGACCGTCACCTGGCGAGCGCCGCCCTCGCGCAACAGTTCGATTTGATCGGCTCGCAGTGGCGAGCCCGAACGCAACGCGTAGGCGCCCATCGCCTCGTGGGCAGCGAGAGGCGCCTCGGCTGCGAACTCGTCAAGTGCCTCAAGGATTGCGTTCTTGATTTCGTCGGCGACCTTCGAGCTCTGCATCAACTCGGCGATGTGTTTAGCTTGCAGTGTCTGCGGACCAATGACTTGAACGTAGTTGCCCGATCGAGTAATCGCATGCTCCAGTGTGGGCCAGTCAACCATGAGTCGAGAGCCGAAGGTCTCCTCGTCGTCGCGGACTAAGCCTCTCTCGATGAGAAGAGCGATCAGCTCGCCGGGCTCGGGGTTGATGGACGACGCCTCAAGTGGTCCTGGTTGCAGGGAACCCGCGAGCTGCACCCGCATAGCGGGGTCGGGCAGTTGCTGCCGCGCATTTACGATGGTCGTGGCAAGTTCGCGCCTGGCGTCGAGTTCATGGCCGTCTGACTCCGATACATCGCCTGCCGCCGCGAGCAACGTCGCGAGCTGCTTATCGATGCCGCCTGCCCAATCGACGTAAGCAGTCACGTTGGCGAAGGAGGGTGGAACGCGGCCTGTCTCTACGAGCGCGGGCCAGGCATCCTCTGGAGCGTCGACGAGGTTATCGAGCGTGCATTCAGGGCTTGCGCCGTGTACAAGTGTGTCGAAGTCGTGCTTCCTAAGCCGTGCGACGTCCTGCAGCACTTCGACAAACATCGCAGACGACTCGATGGTCCAGCGCGTCCCTTGGGACTCGCGGTTTGACTGGAGGTAGGCGTCAAAGTGGCCCAGTACATGACCATAGATATTGCGATCGCCCTTGGCGAGGTGGTCGAGTGCGATGTTGTCAGTCTCAGCGAGCACCTCAAGGTTCTGAGCGGTGATGGTGTACGCAGACGTCTTGATCAGTGCCGCATGTGCTGCCGCTGACAGCCCAAGAACTTTCGGGATGACTGCGCCGGCGTCGGCGATGAACTGGATAGCGCCGCGGGCAGCGTCGCTGTAACGCTCATCCCGAAGCGACGGGAAATCGAAATATGCAGCTTCAAAGAAGGCACGCACCTTGTCCGAATGCTCGTACTCCGTGCTGTCGGCCCGGCGAGTAAGAGCGACATCGACGAGCCGGCTTCGCTCGGCTCGCCCGAGGGTTGTTTCACCGATCAGGTAGGTGAAGATGCCGGGCAGAACCGGGGTGAGCTGCTGTACGAGAGCGGCCTTTGCCGCGCCAGCGCGTAGGTAGTGGTCGACGAACGCGCGCTCGCCAGGCCCCCAGTCGCCGAGGCGTCTCACGACAACCTTTGCTCGATCCGCATCTTCCTTTAGCAGGTAATTAAGGATGGAGACGTTATACATGCTGCGGTCACCGAGCACGCCGACGCCGCGGTCACGGAGGATCGCGTTGACGTCCTCGCCGTCGAGGGCATAGTCGGCGTCCGAGGTGCCGCGGTCGACGTTGCGCATCAGGTAGGTCATCGCGTCAGGCCGGATCAACTCGCCGTAGAAGGACGAGACGTGGAGAGAGAAGTAGGACGTGATGTACCCCTGCACTACCAGATCGGCAACGAGCCGGGATGGAAGGATCTGGTCGATCAACTGGCGGAAGGTCATCGCAGGTCCGACGTCCGCGGCCTTGTACGTGAACTCCGGGCGGCCGACGAGATCATGCCACGTGTGGTGTCGAAGGAACTCGGAGTCACGCTCAATCCGCCCGAGGACGCCTCGATCAGCGGTCACTGAGCCCGCGACCCAGTCGGCCAAATCGAGTTGGAGGCCAAGGAAGTCACTCAGCAGTGGAATCGAGAAGTGCATTTCACGCTGGTAGGCATGTGCATCGCGAACCCGTACCACAATCGAGCCCTCACCCTGCAGCAGATCGCGCCAGAACTGCGGGGTCCGGAGTTCCGTAGGATCGATGACTCGACCATCGACATATACTTGCTCGTTCACGATGAAGATATGATCCGGCTTCGACGCGCGGGCGAGGGCTGCGACTCGCGCCTCCAGCGTCGCTGCCAACTCGCCGGCCCTCTCCTCGGCCGCCTCGTCGCGTTCGATCCGATCCTGAAGCCTGATGGACTCATCGCGGAGGCGCTGAAGGTTTGTACTGACCAGCGCACGCCAGACGTCGTATAGCTTGTCCAATGAACTCTCGCCAAGCCGGATCGCTTCGAAGTCGGCCATGTGGATGTTCTTGAATATGACCATCGCGAGGAGGCGCTCGTTGTCAAGGTGCGGCACCGGTGTAGCGACGTCGATGAGCTGGTGCTTGAAGACCTCGTACTCGTTGACGATGTTGTGGATGAGCCGCATGTCGGCGATATGGCGTGCAGCGAGATCAACGAGATCCTTGGGGATCGAGTGTCCGCGCTCTTTAAGGAGCCTGTGCATGTGGTCACGGGCGTTCTTGTGGGTGATGAACGGCACGACAGGTACTACCAGGTCAAAGAACTTGGTCCGGTTGGCGCGGATGAGTTCTGCCTTGGCCTCATCGGTGATTCCGGCGCTCTCGTCGCGCCCTAGCTTCTCAAAGATGCTGTCGCGAAGGGCATAGATGAACCTGATCCTGCGGCCCTTAAGCTGCTTCGCCGTGTTTAGCAGGCTGTTGAGAGATCGTAATGTCTCGAAGATGAGGGGGTCGTCGAAGCGGTCGAGATCCTCCAGGATGACGATATCGCGCTGGTTGGTCTCGAAAAGGTAGACAATCTCGTCCAGGTACTCATCGAAGTAGCTGGACGAGCGGGGTGGGAGCGTGATGCTGGCAGGCCCTGCCGTGACTTGCTCAATCCTCAGCCTGTCATGCAACAAAAGACGCACCAAGTAGACGGCTAGGGCGAGGATGGCTGCGAGCGCGAGGTAGACAAGCGGAGTGCGCAACCAGTCGGGGCGGCCGATCGGATCGGCCCCCGTCACTTTGATGACGGGCCGGTCCAGCCCTGTGGCTACCATGAGGGTAACGAAAATCAGAGCAAGACAAAGAGCGAGCCCGAACTCGCGCCAACGGGGGAACCGGCTGATTCGCCGGAAGCGTGACTCAGGGGCATCTGAGGGCAACTGCTGGTAAAGGAGCTGCTTAACGATTTCCTTTTGGATGCGATTCGTCTTCGTTGTCGAGACGGGATTTCCCTCATCACCGAGTTCCACAGGCGCGGGCTGCACGCCCAGCGTTGACAGCGACACCTCGATGACCCTCTTGGGATAAGCCTTGGCGACAGTACGCAGGATGCTGCTCTTCCCCGTGCCGTATGTGCCGGTCAGCGCGATGTTGAGTACGTCGCTTTGTTCGTCGATAGCCCGCTTGAGTATCGCGACGTAGATACCGTGCTCTTCCTTATCGACCTTGGGGGCCAAGCTATCCAGTTTCGGACCGTGATCCGTAGTTGCTTTGGCTGCTGCCCCTCGATCGCTCATGGCCGAGATGCTAGTACCGCGATGGTCCTTTGCGATGTCGCCGGTCGGCGTGAGGACAGCACCGTCGACGACGCGTGAGGCATTGGCCGGGGCGCAGCCAACCGGTGGACTGGCTCGATGGCCAGTGGTAGCGGTCGGCATGCCCGTCTAGCCGGCCGGGACCGACGTCCGGCCGTCAAGCCGGACTTGACGCCTGCGATGAGAGTCGGCCTGCTGAACCTTAGACTGTGCGTCGTATGCATGACTGCATGACGGAGGCGCTATGGCTGGCCCGATTCACCGCGAACGCGTTGCCGCTGAACTGCAGCGCATCCGCGAGGGTGTAGGCGCATCTGGCGAAGAGGTTGCCGCCGCCCTTGGCTGGTCTCAGTCAAAGGTGTCGCGCATCGAGAATGCCCGCATAGCAGTGAGCACGCGTGATCTTGCGACCCTGCTTCACTACTACGGGGTCCCAGAGGAGGTCCGCGCCGAGTTGCTGGCCATGACTGCCGATGATGAGGGCATCGGTGGTGCATGGCTCGTGCGGGCTGGCGGCGTGACTCGGCGCCAGGGCGAGGTGGCGGCGATCGAGACTCGCGTCCGGTCGATCCAGCAGTACTACCCGCTGATGGTCCCCGGCCAGTTGCAGTCGCCGGAGTACGCCCTGGCGTACACCCGCAGCGGCGGATGGCCGAACCCGGAGGCGATCGTGGCCCGGCGGATGAGGCGGCAAGAGCTGCTTCACTCTGGCAACGCGCCAGCCTATGCCGCGCTCCTCGACGCCCGAGCCTTCCTTGCATGGCCCGGAAGCCGTGACGTAGTCCTTTCGCAGCTGGCATACCTGCGGACCCGAGCGGAGCTGCCGAATGTGACGGTGCGGATCATTCCGCTGGGAATGGACCGCACGGCCTCAGCGATGGTGCCGTTCACGCTGTACGACTTCCGCAATGAGTCCAGTCCTCGCGTCGTGTACGTGGAGTCTCAGACGGCCGACCTCTACCTGTCGGCACCGGCAGACGTCGAGGCCTACTCCGGTGTTTTCGATGCCCTGTCCGCTGATGCTCTGCCCCCCGAGGATTCCATCGCACACCTTGCGTCACTGGCCCGTTACATCGAGGATTTGAAAGACTTCGATCAACTGACGGGAGGCCGTAGTGAGTCCTGACTTCAGCCGGGCCAGGTGGCGCAAGAGTTCCGCCAGCGACAGCGGTGGCTGCGTCGAGGTTGCGTACGTCGACGGAATGATCGGTGTTCGGGACACCAAGCAGGCGGGTGCCGGCCCGATGCTCACCTTCACTGAGCGGGAGTGGACCGCCTTCCTGGAAGGCGCTGCGCTCGGCGAGTTCACCCTCGATGAACTGAAGCGCTGAGAGGTGGCTGCATGTCCGCGGTGACCGACCGCCCGGTAGCAGCGTCGCCAAAGCGAGGCTTAGGGCTCCTGCTGGCCTCAACCGGCGTCTCGGTCACCGGGGACGGCATGCTGTTGGCCGCCGCTCCCCTAATGGCGGCGGCGCTGTCTCGCGATCCGCTGGCGGTCGCCTCTGTATCGGCGGCCGGCTACGCCGCCTGGCTCCTCGTCGGCCTGCCTGCCGGTGCGCTGGTCGACCGGTGGAACAGGCGAACCGTCATGGTCGCGTCCGACCTCGGCCGCGCGGCCGTGCTGCTCGCCTTCGTCCTCCTGGTCGTGAGCGACAACGCCACCATCGCAGGCCTCGCCATCACGGTCTTCCTCGTCGGCCTCGGTTCCTGCTTCTTCGATCCTGCGGCCCAAGCCGTGATTCCGACGATCGTCGGGCGCGACAAAGAGCGACTCTCAAAGGCCAACGGCCGGCTTTGGGCGATTGATACCTTCGGCCGCTCGCTCGCTGGCCCACCCGCCGGTGCGGCCACATTCGCCGCCGCCCGAGTTCTGCCCTTCGGTCTTGATGCCGGCTCATTTCTGCTGTCGGCCGCCCTCGTGAGCCGGCTACCCGCACCCCCGGCAAAGCCGGCCATGCAGCACGCACCGATGCTGCGCTCCATCAAAGCGGGCATGGCTCACCTGGTACGACACCCCGAACTGCGCACGGTCACGCTGGGGATGGCCTCCTACAACCTCGGCTACAACATCGCCTTCGCGACGCTGGTCCTTTACGCCCAAGACGTGCTCAACCTCGACACAGTCGGGTTCGGTTTGCTGATCGCGAGCGGCGCCCTCGGCGGCATCGCCGGCGGATGGCTCGCTCCTCGCATTGCCGCCGTTCTCTCGGCACGTTCGGCCTACGCGCTCACTCTCGGCGTGCAAGCCGCCGCGTGGATCGCCGTGCTACTCGCCGCCGACCCGTGGGTTACTGGTGTCGCGTTGCTGTTCGTTGGCATCGCCTCGACGACAGGCAGCGTCGTCGGCGGCTCTACCCGCCAGCTGCACACGCCCGACGAGATGCTCGGCCGCGTCGTTTCCTCCACACGCCTCTTCGGCATCGGCTCCGCGGCTCTCGGATCCGTCCTCGGTGGCGTCGCCGCAGACGCTAACGGCCTCGGCGCCCCCTTCATCGCCGCAGCCGGTTTGCTCGCTCTCGCCTCGCTGGCGTTCGCGGCTCTGCCCCCCGCTCGCTAGGCACTCCCTCCACCCCGCCGACAGAACCGCTTGCCCAGCTCTATGCACGCATGCATACTGTCCTCAGTGGTCTTATGCAGATGTGCATAAGACGTGTGAGCGGCAGATCGCTGGTCGCGAGAAGAAGGAGGCAGGGGCGTGGCTGTCCCGAACACGATCAAGGTTCCGGTTCCGTTCGAGTACGTGTTCCCGCAGGGCGCGCTGTGCCTGGGTGTGGAGCCGGTGACGGACTTCGACAAGCGCGGTCAGGGCGACGATCAGGCCCGTGACAAGGACACGGGCGAGCGCCTGTGGGTGGTCAAGGTTCTGGACCTCGACCCGGAGGCCGGGAAGTTCGGCGGGTCGAAGGAGGTCAAGGTGAAGATCGCCGCGCCGGTGCAGCCGGTGCCGCCGGCGTCGAAGATCCCGGGCTATCCGCCGGCGGTGGAGTTCTCCGACGTGACGTTGACGCCGTATGTGGATTCGCAGCGGTGCAAGGGGTCGGGGAAGTGCCGGGCGCGTCAGGCCTGGTCGATCCGCGCCGGGGCGATGACCGAAGCCGCCGCGATCAAGCAGGCGGCCTGACCAGATCTGGACGTGCGGGGCGGGCCTCATCCGCCAAGACCAAGCCCGCCCCGCGCTCTAGCCGTTCCTCTTGGAAGGAGTTGGGCTGATGCCCACGCTAGCTGACGCTGCCCGGATCGCCGGGAACCCGCGCCTCGCCCCCTACCGTCGCACCCACCGCCGCACGGTCATGCGCCTTGCCGGCCCCGGTATCCGGGCCGCCCGTGAGGTCTACACCACCGTCCCCGCCGATGCCGTACGCGTCGCCGCGCTGGTGGAGATCTCGGCCGCCGCTGCTGCTCTGGCGCGGACGGTGGTGAAGCTGCGTCACCTCGACCCGGACCTGATCGCCGCGCACGTCTCCGACCGCACCGACCTGCGCGCGGTGCTCGGTCGTGGCCGGTGGCTGCCGACCATGACGCGGCATGTTCCCGCCCCGCTGGCCGGGCCGGTCAACCTGGCCGCCCTGATGCCGCCCCGGACGCCAGTCCGCCGTCGGATGATCCGCCGTCGTCCCGGCTCGCCCGGTCAGGGCTCCCTCTTCGCCGCTGCGGCGGCAGGGGAGGGCTGAGCCATGCCGCTGGTCAACGTGATCCGGGGGGAGCGGCTCGATCCTGCCCCGATCAACGTCCGTACCCCGTTCATCCGCATCCCGCTCTGGCTCGCGCTCTCGTGGTGGACCCTCAAGGCCCTCGGCCGCCTGGTCCTGGTGCTGGTGCGCTTCTGGTACGTCACCGCCCCGGCGGTGTTCTTCGGCTGGCTGTATCTGCGGTTCGGGTGGGTCGGCCCGCTCGGCGTCGTCGCCCTGGTCACCGTCGTCTCGACCGGCTGGGCCTTCGGACACCGGTCGTCGTTCCTGCGGTTTGGGTGGTGGCCGATCCTCGCCCGATTCCGGCGTTGGCTGTACCGGCGCAACTGGCACGCCGCGATGGTCACCGCCAAGCTGGCTGTCTCGTTCGACTCGCACACGGTCCTGCCGGTGCTACGGAAGGTCTCCTGCTCGGCCGGGGTCGATGTGGTGACGGTGCGGATGGTCACCGGCCAGATCCCCGACGACTTCGCCCGCGTCGCCGAGAGGTTGGCGCACACGTTCGGCGTCCGGCAGGTCAAAGCGGCGCCCGGCTCGCGGCCGGATGTGGTGCTGCTGCACCTATTCCGCGGTGACCCCCTCGCCAAGCTCGTTCGCCCGCTCCCGGTACCGGCGGTGCCCGAGTTCGCCGCCCTGCCGGTCGGTCGCAGGGAGGACGGCGACGGATACGAGCTGCGCCTGTTCGGCACACAGGTTCTCGTCGTCGGGGCCACCGGGGCGGGGAAGGGCTCGGTCATCTGGTCCTTCGTTCGCTCCCTCGCCAACGGGGTCACCTCCGGGCTCGTGCAGCTGTGGGGCCTGGACCCGAAAGGCGGCATGGAGTTGGGCATGGGTGCGCCGATGTTCGCCCGGTTCGCTCGCAAGGACTACGCCGCGATGTGTGAGCTGATCGAGGAAGCCGCCAGCGTCGCCAAGGAGCGTGCCGGGAAGCTCTACGGCCGGACACGCCAGCACACGCCGACGCCGGATGAGCCGCTGATCGTCGTCGTCATTGACGAGCTGGCGAACCTGACGGCGTACCTGACTGACCGGCAGTTGAAGGACCGGATCAAGGCCGCGCTGTCGATCCTGCTGTCGCAGGGTCGGGCGGTCGGGGTGCACGTCCTGGCCGCGATCCAGGACCCGCGCAAGGAGGTCCTGCCGTTCCGCGACCTGTTCCCGACCCGCATCGGTCTGCGGCTGGCGGAAGCGGCTCAGGTGGACCTGGTGCTCGGTGAGGGGATGCGGGACCGGGGCGCGCTCTGCGACCGCATCCCCCAGTCCCAGCCGGGTGTCGGGTTCGTGGTCATCGACGGTGACCCGACGCCGATGCGGGTCCGGTTCTCCTACCTCAGCGATGACGAGATCCGCGACATGGCCCACACCTACGGCCGTCTGCGGGTCATCGACGGTGAAGTCCTGGACGGTGCCGCATGAAACCTCACCCCACCGCGACCCGCGCCGACCGTGCTGAGGGCCTGGTCCTGGTCGTCATCCTGCTCCTGGTCGCTGGCTTCGCGGGCGCCGCGTCGTTCACCCACGTCAAGGACTGGACCCTCGACAACTCGCCCCCGGGGACCGGGGCGTGGTTCGGCTGGGCCAATGCCGTCATCTCCGAATTCGTCCCTGTCGCCGCGCTGCTCACCATCCGCCGCCGACGCCGGGCGGGCGCTCCGATCGGGTACCCGATGTTCCTGCTCGTCGCCGCCGTCGCCCTGTCCCTGGCCGCGCAGCTCGCCGTGGCCAAGCCTGGTCTGTCCGGGTGGCTGCTGTCGGCCGTGCCAGCGCTGGCGTTCATGGGCCTGTCCAAGCTCGTCCTCACCACGGCCCCGGTCCCCGTGCCGGACGACGAACCCGCCGCCGCACCGGCCGTCATCCCGCCGGCCGTCGTTCCGCCGGCCCGACCGGTCGCGCCGCCCGCCCCCGCGGTCGAGCCGGCTCCGCCCGCCCCGGCGCCGGAACCCGTCGCCCTGGTCCCGCCCGCTCCGACCCTGCCCGCTCCGGCTCCGGTTGTTCCGGTGCCGTCGACCGCGTTCGTCCGCCGTAACGGCACCCCGCTGACTCGGGAGGTGACTCGATGACCGACGACCTGCTCTCCGGCTTCCTCTTCGCTGCTGGCCTCGCCCTGTTCGCCCGGGATCAGTACCGGCTCTACGTCGCCCGCTACGAGCTGGTCGCCCTGCAACGCGCCACCCTCCGCGACCCGCTCACCGGCCTCGCCAACCGCGCCGGGCTCGCCGACGCCTGGACCCAACTCGCCCCACTGCGGCCGTGGGTTGCCGTGGTGGACCTGGACGGCTTCAAGCCGGTCAACGACACCCACGGCCACGCCGCCGGGGACTTGGTCCTCACCGCCGTCGCGCAACGCCTGCGGTCGGTCCAGGGCATCGCGGCCCGGCTCGGCGGGGACGAGTTCGCCGCCCTTTTGCTCGATCCGAACCCGGCTCGGGCTGCCCGCCAGCTCGCCGCCGCGATCGCCGCTCCCGTCCGCCTGCCCTCCGGTGTGTCGGTGTCAGTGACCGCCAGCATCGGCCTCGCCCCGGCCAGCCCGTCCGGCCTCGCCGCTGCCCTGGCCGACGCCGACGCGGCCATGTACCGAGCCAAAACCACACGGGCCGGCGTCGTCGCGTTCGATCCGCTGCGGGACGACCACGCCACCGCCGACCCGCGTCCCGCCCTCCGTGTCCGCGACCTGACCCCGGCTGTGGGGGTGGGCCGATGACTATCACCCCGCTGCCCGGCCTCGCCCCCTCTCCGGCGGAGGGTCCGAGACCGGGCTCCCGGGCGGCCCGGATGCTCATGCCCCGCTCCGTCAACGTCGTGGCCGACCTCGCGGCGGACTACGGCGTCTGCACCCGCCCCGTCTCCCTGCGCCGCACCGACCTCGGCTCGGGGCAGACCGAGGTGATCGACATGCCGTGCGGCGCCACGCAGGAGGCCAAGTGCCCGGCCTGCGCCACCCGCGCTCGGAAGCTGCGGCAGCAACAGATCCGCGAGGGATGGCACCGCGACGACGAACCCGACCCCGGCCCACTGCCCGCCACCGACGCCCAACGCGGGCTGATCGTCGCCCGCGCTCACCTGGAATTCGCCCGGGATGAGGCGGCCCGCGCGTCGCAGTGGGATCAGGTCGCGGACCTGGATGACGCGATCGGTGAGCTGGAAGGCCAGATCACTACCGAAGGGCTCCGGGGTCGCCCTGCTCCGCCGCACACCAGCGAGGACCAGGAGGACGGCGACGGGAAGCGGCGGGTGCGGTCGACCAAGCGGCGGCAGGATGCCCCGGACCTGCCCCGGCTGCCGGTGGAGAGCCGGACGGTCGGGCGGACCTTCGAGGGGCACGGCGGGCAGGTGTTCCGGCCGTCGATGTTCCTGACCCTCACCCTCGGCTCCTACGGCCGCGTCAACTCCGACGGCACCCCGGTCGACCCGGACGCCTACGACTACCGGCGCGCGGCCTGGGATGCCGTGCACTTCCCCCGGCTCCTCGATCGGTTTTGGCAGAACCTGCGCCGCGCCGTGGGCTGGAACGTCCAGTACGCGGGTGCGGTCGAGCCGCAACGCCGGCTGGCCCCTCACGCGCACTTCGCCATCCGGGGCACCATCCCCCGCGCCCTGATCCGCCAGGTCGCCGCCGCCACTTACCACCAGGTGTGGTGGCCCTCGGTCGATCAGCGGGTCTACGAACCCGGACGGGCGCCGCAATGGAACCCGGACGCGGGCGGCTACACCGACCCGGCGACCGGCGAGCTGCTGCCGTCGTGGGATGACGCCCTAGACCTGGTCGACGTCGACCCCGACGCCGAACCGGTGCACGTCGTTCGTTTCGGTGTCCAGGTCGACGCCAAGGGCGTGCTCGCTGGCACCAAGGACGCGGACAGGTGCGTCGGGTACATCACCAAGTACCTGACCAAGCAGGCCGCCGACTGCCACCAGGTGACCACCGGCCGCCAGCGTGCCCACCTGGAACGGCTCTGGCAGGAGCTACGCCACACGCCCTGCTCCGAGCGGTGCGCGAACTGGCTGCTCTACGGCGTCCAGCCCAAGAAGGCCCGGCCCGGACTCAAGCCGGGGAACTGCAAGAACAAGGTCCACAAGCGGGAAACCCTCGGCATCGGCGGCCGACGCGTCCTCATCTCCCGCCAGTGGTCCGGCAAGACCCTGGCCGACCACCGCGCCGACCGGCGCGACTGGGTCAAGGCACTGCTCGGCGTCACCACCGACGCCGACACCGCCCCCGCCGGCTCCGACGCAGTGCGGCACGCCTGGGAACTCGCCAAACCCACCGACCCGGACGTGCCACCTCTCGGCCACCGGGTCCTGCGGGCCATCTCAGAACGCATCCAATGGCGGGCACAACTCGACGCCGCGAGACGGGCCGCCGCCGACCCTCCCGACGTTTCGGCAACTTCTCTCGACGCTCAGGACCAGGAGGAACGGTGACCATCTCGGAGGTACGTCCGTTGCCCGCGCGGCTGTGGGAGCTGCCGGCCGATGACCTGCCGCCGCTGTTGCTCCGCCCGGAGCAGGTGGCTCGGGTCCTGAACGTCGGCCGGTCCAAGGTCTTCGACCTGATCCGCTCGGGTCAGCTGCGGTCGGTTAAGGCCGGCGGTTCGCGCCGGATCTCGGCAACTGCCTTGCGGGAGTACGTGGCTCGCCTGGAAGCCGGGGAGGACGACAGATGAATAAGGGTGAGCAGCCGCCGGCCGAACGGAAGCCGCGGCGGTCCAAGCGGGGCAATGGTGAGGGCTCGATCTACCTGCGCAAGGACGGCCGGTGGACGGCGGCGTATTTCGTGCCGAAGCCGGGCGGTGGTGAGTCGCGCCGGTACGTGTACGGCAGGTCGCCGGAGGAGGTGGAGACGAAGCTTGTCGAGATCCGTAAGCAGGTCCGGGCAGGGGCTCCCTTGGCTCCCGCTGGCCTGACGGTCGCTCGTTACCTCGGAGAGTGGATGGAGCAGGTAGCGGCCCCTCGGGTGCGGCCGAACACTGCCCGGTCATATCGGGACCTGATCGCAAAGCACCTCGTGCCAAGGCTCGGACGGAAGCGCCTGGGCCAGCTGGGCGCCCGCGACGTTCGGCAATTCCTCGCCGCGCTCGCGGCTGACGGTGTGGGCGAGCGGACGGCCCAGCTGGCGCATGCGGTGCTGCGGGCGGCGTTGGAAGATGCCATGCGGGAGGAGATCATCCCGCGCAACGTGGCGAAGCTGGTGCGGGCACCTCGGCCAGCGAAGCAGGAGCGGGAGCCGTTGACGGTCCAGCAGGTGCGGGCGCTGCTGAACTCAACCCGGGACCACCGGCTGCACGCGCTGTTCGTCGTGTTCGCGGTGCTCGGTCTTCGCCGGAGCGAAGCGCTCGGGCTGCGGTGGGACGACGTGGACCTGGAGGCGGGCGTCCTGCGGGTGCGGCGCAGCCTGCATCGCGTCGACGGGCAACTGGCGACCTTCCCGACGAAGACGCAGCGGTCGGCCCGCGCGGTGCCGCTGCCCGGGCTCGTGGTGCGTGCGCTGCGGGGTCACCGGCAGGGCCAGGAGGCGGAACGGCTGGCGCTCGGGGCGAAGTGGCCGAGTCTCGGCTATGTCTTCACCACCCCGGTCGGCACGCCGCTGGATCCGCGCAACTGCACTCGCCTCGTCCAGTACCAGTGCGCGGCGGCCGGGTTGCCGGCGATCCGGCTGCATGATCTGCGGCACGGCTGCGTCTCGGTTCTGCTGGCCCTGGGCGTGCCGCCCCGCACGGTGATGGACATCGTGGGGCACAGCACGTTGGAGATGACCATGACGGTCTACGGTCATGTGAGCCTGGATGACAAGCGGGCGGCGCTGGATCAGCTGGGCGGCCTGCTCGATGACGGGGCTCCGGAATGAGGTTGCTGTCACCGGTTGCTGTCAGGGCCGGTCGCAAGCGACCGGCCCTGTGCGTTTTCCCTGTTCACTATTGTGCGCCCGAAGGGACTCGAACCCCTAACCTTCTGATCCGTAGTCAGATGCTCTATCCATTGAGCTACGGGCGCTTGCTGCTCGGCCAGTCTACACACCGGCTTTCGCGCGGAGACTCCGGGATTCGAACCCGGGAGGGGCTTTAAGACCCCAACCGCATTAGCAGTGCGGCGCCATAGACCAGACTAGGCGAAGTCTCCCAGGTGGCCCGGAGACCACCGCGCCCGAGGATACAGGCCCGCACCCACCGGGGGCAAAGCGACTACCGGGAAGCGCCCGCCCCCTGCGTTTTCGTCGTGTGCGGCGTCACGCTCGGGTCTACGCTCCATCGATATGCAGGAGCAGCCGCCGAGCGATCAGCCCCGTCGCGAGCCCGCCGCCAAGGGTCGGCGGAGCCGCTCCCCCCGCCCGACCTTCACCCCGCCGCCCGCGCCCGAGCCCGCTCCGGCCGAGGTGGCGGACGACACACCGCCGCGGCCCCGGCGGGCCACGGCGGCACCGACGGTCCTGTTCCAGCCACCGGACCCGGCGCAGGCCGCCGCCCCGGCCGCCGCTGAGGTGCCGGCGGCTCCACGCCCGCGACCGTCCGTCGACGTCGCCGCCCCCGATGCCGGTACGCCGGCCGTCGCGCCACCGCCGGCCGCCGCTCCCGCCGACGAGCCGGTGATCGAGGAGCCGCCGAAGCGGACCCGCCGTGCCCCGGCCGCGAAGAAGGCCACGCCGCCGAAGAAGGCCACCCCGGCCGCGCGGAAGTCCGCGGCAGCGCCCACGGCTCCGGCGGAGCCCGCAACCACGGCACCCACGGGGACCGACGCCGCCGGAACGGCCGGGTCCGAGCCGGGGGCGGCCGAGCCGGCCGCGACGCCGGCGGGGACGGTGACGCCGGCGCGCACCGGACGGGCACGGAAGGGCACCAAGGCGCCGGCGAAGCGCGCACCCGCTCGTCGGGGAACCACCGCCGGCACGGAGGCCGCCGAGCCCACCCTTGCCCAAGCCGCTACCGAAACTCCTGCGGAGAACGATCCGGCGGGAACCACCGCGCAGCTCCCGCCCGAGCAGGACGCCGCGCAGGTCCCGGCCGAACCGACCGCCCCGCAGCGCGACCAACCGGCACCGCCAGCCGAGGTCGAGCTGGCCGGAACCGGGTCCGCTGCCGGGACGGCCCCGGCGCCGGTTCGGGTGGAACGGCGCGAAGCCGGGCCGGGCTGGCGTGCGGTCGGTGCGCGCGTACTCGAACATCCGGGCTTCGCGCCGGAGCTGCTGGCCCTCGCGGCGGTGGAGGCCCTCGGGCCGCGCGCCGCGGACTGGGTGGACCGGACCCGCGACGCCTACCCGGACGCCGGCGCCGACGGGCTGGCCCGGCTGGTGACCCGGCGGTTCGTCCGGCTGGCCGGGACGGGTGGCGCGCTCGCGGCGGGCGCCGGGCTGTTCGCGCCGGTGGCGGAGCTCACCGCGGTGCTGTGGACGCAGGCCAACCTGGTGCTGCACCTGGCCGCCGTCTACGGCCGGGATCCGGCGCATCCCGACCGGGTGGTCGAGCTGCTGGTGCTGACCCAGGTGCACCCGGACGCCGGCACGGCCCGCGCCGCGCTGGACGGGGTGCGCTCGGCCGGTGCTCCGGTGGAGGGGTCGTGGTCCCGGGCGGCCGAGGCGGCGTGGCGGCTGGCCACTCCGCTGGCCGCGCAGGCCGCGGGCTGGCTGGGCCTGCGGCTGGCCGCGCGGCTGCTTCCCGGCGCGGCGGCGCTCGCCGCGGCGACGGGCGACGCGAGCGCCACCGAGCGCCTGGCCGCCCGGGCGACCAGTCTCTACCGCCCGGCCCGCCGTCAGAGCCAGCCGAACCAGGACTTCGGCAGGAGGGCGTAGCCGACGAAGGCGACCACGTCGAGCAGGGTGTGCGCGACGATCAGCGGCCCCACCCGCCGGGTACGCAGGTAGAACAGGCCGAAGATCACGCCCATCACGGCGTTGCCGAGGAACGCGCCGAAGCCCTGGTAGAGGTGGTAGGAACCGCGCAGCAGGGCACTCGCCGCGAGCACGGTGGCGAGCCGCCACCGGAGCTGTCGCAGCCGGGTGACCAGGTAGCCGACCACGATCACCTCCTCCAGCACGGCGTTCTGCACGGCGGCCAGGATCAGCACCGGCACCGCCCACCAGAGGGGCGGCAGCGCGGCCGGGACGAGGGTGGCGTTGATGCCGAGCTGGGCGGCCGCCCAGAACAGGGCCAGCCCGGGGAGGCCGATCAGCGCGGCCAGGCCGGCGCCGCGGGCCAGGTCCGACCCGGGCTGGGTGAGGTCGGCGCCGAGCGTCCGCGCCGGGTCGCCGGGGTCGCGCGCCAGCAGGTGTACGGCGAGCAGCACCGGCAGCAGCGCGAAGAGGATCCCGAGGAGCTGGTACGTCAGGTCGAGGTAGGGCCGGGCCGACACGGAGGTGTTCAGCGAGGCGGTCTGCTTCGACAGCCCGCCCGTGGCGGTCAGCTTGGCGACCAGCGAGACCAGGGCGTACACGGCCGACTGGCCGAGGGAGAGGCCGAGCACGAGCAGCGTCTCGGTGCCCAGGGTCCGGCGGGAGACCGGGCGGGTGAGCTCGTCAACCGTCACCGGACCACTGTGCCGCACCCGGGGGGCGGGCGGCACGTCCCGGCCGCCAGGTGAGCCGATCGCACATTCTGTGCGACCGGCCGGCACGCTCCGTGGAGATTCTGTGGGGGCCGATCCGCCCGCCAGGAGAAGGAGCGTGCCCCTGTGGAGAACTTCGCGCGGTTGCTGAAGGAGAGCTGGACCCTCGTCGAGGAGGACCGGGAGCGGCTCAGCGGTCACTTCTACGCCCGGCTGTTCCTCCTCGACCCGGCGCTGCGCATGCTCTTCCCGGTGCAGATGAACGGTCAGGGCGACCGGATCCTGGAGGCGATCGTCACCGCCACCCAGACGGTGGACGACCCGGAGAGCTTCGACGAGTACCTGCGCGCGCTGGGCCGGGACCACCGGAAGTTCCATGTCGAGGCGAGCCACTACGAGACCATGGGTGTCGCCCTGCTGGACGCGCTGCGCAGCACCGCCGGCGACGGCTGGAACCTGGAGTACGACCAGGCGTGGCGGGAGGCGTACGCCAGCATCAGCGAGCGGATGCTGGCCGGCGCGGCGTCCGACGACAACCCGCCGTTCTGGCACGCCGAGGTGCTCACCCACGAGCGGCACGGCCCGGACACCGCGGTGCTGACGGTCCGCGCCCTCCAGCACCCGATGACCTGGCAGGCCGGCCAGTACGTGAGTGTCGAGACGCCCCGCCACCACCCGCGGGTGTGGCGGACGTACTCGGTGGCGAACGCCCCGAACGAGGACAACGTCCTGGAGTTCCACGTGCGGACGCCGGCCGGGGCGGCGGGCTGGGTGTCCGGGGCGCTGGTCCGCCGGACCAGGCCGGGTGACCTGCTACGGGTTGCCGCGCCGATGGGCTCGATGACCCTGGACCGGGCCTCGACCCGGGACATCCTCTGCGTGGCGGGCGGGGTCGGGCTGGCCCCGATCAAGGCGCTGGTGGAGGAGTTGACCCGGGTCAACCGGACCCGCTGGGTGCACGTCTTCTACGGGGCCCGCAAGCCGGCGGAGCTGTACGGGCTGCCCGGCCTGGAGAAGCTGGTGGCGGCCCATCCCTGGCTGTCGGTGACCACGGCGTGCAGCGACGACCCGGACTTCGACGGCGAACTGGGTGACATCTCGGAGGTCGTCACCCGGTACGGCCCGTGGACCACGCACGACTGCTACGTCTCCGGCTCGGCCCCGATGGTCCGGGCGACCCTGCGCGCGCTGGCCGCGGACGACGTGCCGCCGGACAACATCCGCTACGACACCTTCGGCAACCTGTAGACCTTGTTCCCCCCGAGCCGGGTCGCGTGCCCCTGCCCCCTGGGGCACGCGACCCGGCCCCCCGTTCACCGGTACGCGGGTCGGGCCGGCAACCGGCCCGCGTACCGGAGTCCGTGCGGGTCAGTAGCGCCAGGGGTTGCCGCTCTCCCGGTATTCCTCGACGGGCACCAGAGGCACGCCGGGGGCCATCCGGTCGGCGTAGAGGCGGCCCTCCAGGTGGTCGATCTCGTGGGCGACCAGCCGCGCCATCGCGTACTCGAAGGACGTGATGACGCGGCTGCCGTCCCACTGGGCGTGCTCGACGTCGATCCGCAGCGGTCGGGGCACCAGGCCCCGGTGGTCGAAGAAGGAGAGGCACCCCTCGTACTGCTCGTCGGTGTCGGGGGAGCTGTCCACCACCCGGGGGTTGAGCAGCACGACGGGTTCGGCCGCCCGGTCGGCGGGGCGGACCAGGGCGGCGGCCCAGCCGAGCCCGAGCTGCGGCGCGGCGATGCCCACGCCCTTGCTGAAGGGGTGCAGTTCGTCGAGGCGGACCAGCAGGCCGGACAGCCGGTCGACCACGTCCCGCGCGAGTTGTTCCTCGCGTGGCAGGTCGAACGGTCGGGCCTGCTGGCGGAGCAGGTCGTCGCCGCGCTGCACGATGCCGATGGCGCGCATCCGGTCGCTGGCCCGGATCCGGGTGTCGGGGGCCGGCCCCTCGGGCTCGACGTCCGGCGGCTGGCTGCGGAACCGCCACTGCATCCGGTAGCGGGCGTTCAGCGGCGGGTCGTCGGTCGCCCATTCGAAGATCGCGCGGCCGCCCTCGTCGGTGCGCTGGATCGGGGTACGCAGCGGCCCCTCCTCGGCGGAGAGGGAGGTCTCGGCGCCCCACACCTTGGGGTCGAGGTCCGCGGGGAGGTCGAGGCGGACGCCGAGGTGCCGGGTGGGCAGGCGTACGGCCCGCTGGAACCAGGGACCCCACTTGTCCCGCCCGACCCGGTACGCGTACTCGATGGTGACCCGGTCGCCGGGGTAGAGCGGGAAGCGCCCCTCGCCGTTCTCGAACAGCAGCCAGATCTCCTTGAACGCGTCGCGGTCGTGCTTGGCCCGCCAGTGCATCGGTTCCCGCGCGCCCCCGTCGTCCCGGTAGGCGGTGAGTTGCAGCTCGGCGAAGGTCAGCGGGTGCTCGCGGTGGTGCCGGTTGGAGCGGCCGGGGTCGTTGGGGTAGCGGTCGACGGCGACCCGGACGAGGTAGCGGGTGACCGGCTCGGTGCCCGCGTTGTACAGCTCGCGCCGGATGGCGCAGTGGTAGCCGTCGTCGTAGTGGGTGAGGGTGGCGGTCTCGCGCTCGACGACCAGCCCGGTGCCGGGCGGTAGCCACTGGCCGGGCACGGGCGGGTCCCGGTGCGGACCGCCGGAGCGGCTGTGCCGCAGCTCGTCGTACTCCCGGAAGCGCTGCCAGATCGCGCCGCTGGCCTCCAGCACGGCCTCGGCGCGGCGGGCGAAGTCCTCGGTGGGCCGGTGCCGGCGCCCCTCGACGTGGCTGACGTACGACGGGTCGAAGCCCATCAGTGTCGCCAACTGCTTCTTGGACAGCCCTCGGCCGGTGCGGTGCCGGGCGAGTTCGGCCGCGAACGAGTCGGCGGCACGCTCGATCGGTGAGGTCGTCATCAGCTTCCTCGTACGCGGGAGGACCATTTTCACGTTAAGTGGCCGAACGTGTACGGAAACTGCCTCGTATTCGACACTCACCTTGACAATTCAGCGGCATCCGTCGATGCTTGCGCGGCCCGCCGCCCCGCTCGGCGGCGTTTTCCGCCCACGTCGCCGGGTAGTACGCGATGGGCGACGGAGTGACCGGGACCTCTCCCCGGAGCCCACCGGACCACTTCCCCTCCACCGGGAGCTGTGGTTAGGCTAGCCTTAGTCCGAGTCGGCGGGAGCCGGCGGCCGGTGCGGCGACCAGACAGGGGACGACCAGGTGACTGCGGTGATGCCGGGGCGGAACGTCGCCACCCCGTTCGCCCCGGTCACGGCGACCCTGCGGGCCATGTTCGGCACCGACGACCTGCCCGGTCTCGCGCCGGGCCTGCTGGTCACCGACGGCGCGCCCCGCTGGATCCCGGCCACCCGGCTGGTCGACGGCACCCTGCTCCCCGAGTTCCTCCGGGCGGCGGGCCGGCGCTGGGGTGGCACCCCGCACGCCTGCGCCGCGCTGGCCTGGAAGTCCTACAGCTACTGGACGGCGCTGCCGGCCGTGCTCGGCTGGGCCTCGGCCCGGCGGGTCCCGCTGCTCGACCCGGCCGACGTGCTGGTCCACTTCGAGGACCATCACCAGCTGCTCACCCTGGGCCTGCGCAGCTCCACCACTGTCGCGGTGCTCCCCGGCGACCCGCTGGCGCTGGCCGGCGACCCGCACGTCCGGGTGGTCGCCGACGAGGCCGCGCTTCTCGACGCGCTGCGCGCCACGCTGCTCGACGCCCACTTCGCCCCGCTGATCACGGCCATCCAGGACGAGGTCCGGATCGGCACCCGTACCCTGCTCGGCTCGGTCGCATCCGGCATCGCGCACGGCATCCTGCGGGCCTCGGACGCGCTGCCCGGCTCCTCCACCGCGACCATCGGCACGCTGCTCGACGCGCTCGACCTGAGCGACCTGGTCGAGCTGGTGCCCGGCCCGGCGGGCGAGCCGACCGTGCAGCGGCGCACCTGCTGCCTGGCCTTCACCCTGCCCCGGCCGAAGATCTGCCAGGGCTGCTGCGTCCGCCAGTCCTGACCCGGCGGGCCCTCCGGGCCGCTCAGTCGACCAGGGGCCGCACGTCCCAGAGCCAGACCCCGCCGGTGAACGTCGGCGTGATCCCGGTCAACTCGGTCATCCCCCGGTACAGCGACCCGGCCTGCCGCAGCCGCGGGTCGAGCACCACCGCGCCCGCCCGCCAGTACCGCAGGTCGTCCACGGCGGCCACCCGGTCCTGCGGCGTGATCGGCGGCACCGCGTCGGTCTGCCGGATGGTGGTGAAGAAGGTGCTGGTGGGGCGGGGCGGGGCGGTGAAGAGCGCGACCCGGCCGGCGCCGGGCCGGGTGTCCGGATAGAGGAAGTAGCCGCGGGCCAGCGGCATGTCCAGCCGGGTCTCGGCGGACCAGCGCAGCGGGACGGCGTACGTGGTGTCGGGCAGCGGGAGCGTGACGATGCTGCGCCCGCCGGCCACGTAGGGCCGCCAGGCGCCGGAGGTGACGAAGGTCGGGGTGGGGTCGAGGCGTACCGACGGCAGCGGGGTGGGCAGGAGGGGCAGCAGCGCCATGGTGAGCACCGTGGCGGTGGCGAACCGGATCCGGCCCCGGGCGGCCGGGTGCCGCCGGGCCAGCCGCCGGATGTGCTCGGCACCGAGCGCGAGCAGGACGCCGACGATCGGGGTGAGCGCCAGGGACCACCGGGTGGGCACCACCGAGTGCAGGATCGGCAGGTGCTCCAGCGCCGCCCAGGGGCCCGGGATGCCGGTGTCCCGCCCGTCGAAGCGGATCTCCCGGCCGAGTGAGAACAGCACGAAGACCGCGCCGACGGCGGCCAGGCCGAGCACCACGACGTTGCGGCGCAGCCACCAGACCAGCGCGACCGTCAGCACGGCGAGCGGCCAGCCGAAGAAGGCGTTCTCCTCGGTGGCGTTCTTGGCCAGCCAGACGCTGCCCCGCGCGTCGCCGGCGAGGGACTCCCGGGACCAGGCGACGTAGGAGGCCAGGTCGGTGCGGTAGCCCCGGATCAGCGTGGAGAGCCCCTGGTAGGCGCCGGGCCCGAAGAACTGCACGGAGAGCGGGTACGCCAGCAGCACCCCGGAGAGCACGGCGGCCACCGCGAGCCCGGCCGCGAAGGGCCGGGCGGCCGCACGCAGTTCGGGCCGGCCGAGGGCGAGCGCCAGCACCACGACGCCCAGGCCGATCGCGGTCATCAGCAGGATCTCCAGGTTGAGGAAGGCCTGCCAGACGATCAGCAGACCGAGCAGCAGCCCGTTGCGCAGCCAGCGGCCCGGCTCGGCCAGGCGCAGCGTCCGCCAGACGATCAGCGGCACCACGAACTGGCTGACGATGTTGGGGTGGGCGTTCGCGTGGGAGACCATGGCCGGCGCGAAGGCGCAGAAACCGGCGCCCAGCCAGGCCGGACCGCGGGCGCCGATCAGCACCCGGGAGAGGACGAAATACCAGGCCGCGCCGGTGGCGGCCATTCCGAGGGTGAGAAAGAGCAGGAACGACCAGCGCGGCCCGAACAAGACGGTGATCGGCGTCATTGGCAATGAAATGGATAATACGGACGTATTGGCCATCAAATTGACGCCGTCCGGCACATTCATCCGGTCCGAGGTGAACGGATAGGCGAAATCGGTCACGACCCGCGCACCGTGGGCCATCATCCACTCGAACTGCGCCTGATCGGTGCGGTTGTCCCGGACCCCGTTGGCCGGGTCCAGCCAGAGGCGAGCGGTGATCCAGAAGGCGAGCAGCACGAAACTGAGCACGGCGACGACGTCGACCCACCTGCCCTGCCCCGGTCGTCCGCCCTCGTCGGGCCCGTCCTCGGCGGCACCACCCCGGGCGGCGTCCGATTCAGGAGTAGTCATGACAATTCAGAGCGTAGTCAGGGTATGGCAGGGCCGTGACATGTTTCTGGGTACTGGCGTACTATGTGCCGGGTTCGCCGACCGCCGATCACGTGCCCACCCCCGACCACAATTCGGCCACCCCCGGTGCCCCGATTCCCCCGCCGTCCATCCGGATGGTTGACTCTGTCGGTCCAGGCGCGGGTCAGTCATATCGTGAGGAATCGACGCATGGCAGATATCACTGGGGATCAGCGCGTCCAGTCGGAGGTGCTGGAGGGCCTCGCGACGGCGGTCAACCACCGTCGCTGGTTCGTCGAGCTCGCCGTGCCCTACCTCGGTGACAACCCCATCGAGATCGGCAGCGGGCTCGGCGACTACGCCCTCGAGTGGGCCGAGCACCTGCCCCGGATCACGGCCACCGAGGCGGACCCGGACCGCCTGGTCCGGCTCAAGGAACGGCTGGCCGAGCACCCGGGCATCGAGGTCCGGCAGATGCTGCTGCCGCACTCCGAGCGGGGCGACTACAGCGCGGCGGTCTCGTACAACGTGCTGGAGCACATCGACGACCACGTGGGCGCGCTGCGGAGCATGCGCGACCTGGTCCGTCCCGGCGGCGCGGTGATCATCATCGTGCCCGCGTTCCAGTTCGCGATGAGCCCGGCGGACGTCGCCACCGGCCACGTCCGGCGCTACACGAAGAAGACCCTGGCCGCGGCGATGACCGAGGCGGGCCTCACCGTGGAGAAGATCCACTATGCGAACGCCCTCGGCCTGATCGGCTACTTCATGGCCACCAAGGTCTTCCGGCTGATGCCGAAGGAGGGCCCGATGGTGAAGGTCTACGACACCCTGGTCCTCCCGGCCACCAAGGCCGCCGAGCAGCGCGTCCGGCCGCCGTTCGGCCAGTCCGTCTTCGCGGTCGCCCGCGTCCCGAACTGACCGGCACGGGGCCTCCGCCGGCGCGGAGGCCCCGTCCCCTCACTCCTTGACCTGGTACGTCGGGCGGATGACCGCCCGGGCGAGGGTGTGGAAGGCCAGGTTGAAGCCCACGTACGCGGGGCTGGCCCCCTTGCCCACGTCGAGCCGCTCCACATCCACGGCATGCACCGCGAACACGTAGCGGTGCGGCCGGTCCCCGGCCGGCGGGGCGGCCCCGCCGTAGCCGGTGTCGCCGTAGTCGTTGCGGATGCTGAAGGCGCCCCCGAGGTCGCCCTCGTCGACCGCGGTCGGCAGCTCGGTCACCGAGGCGGGCACGTCCACCAACACCCAGTGCCAGAAGCCGCTGCCGGTCGGCGCGTCCGGGTCGAAGCAGGTGACCACGAAGCTCTTGGTCTCGTCCGGGAAGCCCGACCAGGCCAGGTGCGGGGAGACGTTCTCGCCGCCGGCGCTGCCGTGCGCGTACCGGGCGTCCATCGGCTCGCCGTTGTGCACGTCGTCACTGGTGAGGTTGAACGACGGCACCGTCGGCAGCAGCTCGTACGGGTCCGGGGCGATCGGTCGTTCCAGGCTCATCGAAACGGTCCTTCCGGGTGCGCGAATGTCCTGCACCTTCATACCCCTTCCGCAGGCCGGATCGAACCGGAAGCGCCCGGCGTCCGGGTCCTCACGCTCCGGCCAGGGTGGCTACACTGTAGTCATGAGTAGTCCCCGGAGTGTCCGCTTCGACGAGGGCGTCCTCGCTCGCCTGGACCGCTACGTGCGTGAACACCCGGGCTCCTCGTCCTCGTCGGTGGCGAACATGTTCGTCGACGAGTCGCTCCGCACGTACGAGCATCCCGGTGTGGTCTTCCGGGCGGGGCCGGCCGGTCGACGCGCCGCCCTGAACGGCGGTCCGGACGTCTGGGAGGTGATCGGCGCCCTGCACGCGGTCCGCGCCGAGTCGCCCGACCTGGAGGGCGAGGAGCTGGCCGCGGAGCTGATGGAGGTCACCGGCCTCGGCCGTGACCAGATCGCGACGGCGCTCCGCTACTACGCCACCTACTCGGCCGAGATCGACCTGCTCATCCGGGCCAACCACGAAGCCGCGGAGCGGGAGGAACGACTCTGGCAGGCGGAGCAGGGCCTGCTGGGGCGCCCGCCGGCATGATCGGCCTGCTCCTCGACGAGATGTATCCGCCCGCGCTCGGCCGCCGGTTGCGGGAACGGGGCCACGACGTGCTCGCCGCCCTGGACCTGGAGGTCGGTCTCGCCTCGCGGTCGGACGAGGACGTACTCGCGTGGGCGGCCCGGCACCAGCGCTGCGTCGTCACCGAGAACATCGCCGACTTCGCGCGGATGGCGGCGTCGACGCCGCACGCGGGAATTGTCTTCGTCTCGGCGCGGCGCTTCCCCCGGACCCGGGGCGGCCTGATCCGGCTGGCTTCCGCGCTCGACGCGATGCTGGCCGCGAAGCAGGTGCCCGGCCCGGACGGGGTGAGCTGGCTCGCCGAGAGGTGACCGGCCGGTCAGGAGCGGAGGGTGTGGGATTCGAACCCACGAAGACATCGCTGCCTTACCGGTTTTCAAGACCAGCGCCATCGGCCACTAGGCGAACCCTCCCTGCCACGTCCCCGACGGGGTACGCGGCCGTGCCTAGTCTGCCACGGCCGGTGAAATGGGCGAGCCGCCATCCCACCCCTGCTGTCAGGATGCTCCCGTGTGGGAGACCCCGGCGGTGGTGCTGATCAGCGGGATCATGGCGGCCGGCAAGTCCACTGTGGCCGAGCTGCTGGCCCGGCGGCTGCCGCGCGCCGTGCACCTGCGCGGGGACGTGTTCCGCCGCATGATCGTCAGCGGGCGGGCGGAGATGACGGCCGGCCTCACCGACGAGGCGTGGCGGCAGCTCCGGCTGCGCTACGACCTCGCCGCGTCGGCCGCCGACCGCTACGCCGCGGCGGGCTTCACCGTGGTGCTCCAGGACGTGGTGCTCGGTCCGGAGCTGCCGGCGCTTGTCGAGCGGATCCGGCACCGGCCGCTGGCCGTGGTGGTGCTCGCCCCCCGTGCCGACGTGGTCGCCGCCCGGGAGCGGGCCCGGCCCAAGCAGGGGTACGGCGACTGGCCGGTGGCCGACCTGGACGCCGACTTCCGGGCCACCACGCCGCGGATCGGGCTCTGGCTGGACACCTCGACGCAGACGCCGGAGGAGACGGTGGACGAGATCCTGGCCCGGGCGTGGACGGCGGGCCGGATCGGGTAAGACTGGGGCATGCACGCGATCACGATCCCGAAACCCGGTGGACCCGAGGCTCTCGTCTGGGCGGTGGTGCCCGACCCGGAGCCCGGCCCGGGCGAGGTGGTGATCGAGGTGTGTTCCAGCGCGGTGAACCGGGCCGACCTGCTGCAACGCCAGGGGCACTATCCGCCGCCGCCGGGCGCGCCGGCGTACCCGGGGTTGGAGTGTGCCGGGGTGGTGGCCGCGGTCGGGCCGGAGGTGACCGGCTGGTCGGTGGGCGACGAGGTGTGCGCGCTGCTGGCCGGCGGCGGGTACGCCGAGCGGGTCGCCGTGCCGGCCGGCCAGTTGCTGCCGGTGCCGGCGGGCGTCGACCTGGTCGACGCGGCGGCGCTGCCCGAGGTGGCCTGCACGGTCTGGTCGAACGTGGTGCAGCTGGCCCGGCTGGCCGAGGGCGAGACGCTCCTGGTGCACGGCGGCGGCAGCGGCATCGGCACGTTCGCCGTCCAGCTCGGGGTGGCGCTCGGCGCGACCGTGGTGGTGACCGCGCGGGCGGCGAAGCACGAGCGGCTGCGCGAGCTGGGTGCCGCGCACACGATCGACTACGCGGAGCAGGACTTCGTCGAGGAGGTGCGCCGGTTCACCGACGGCCGGGGCGCGGACGTGATCCTGGACATCATGGGTGCGGCCTACCTGCCGGGGAACGTGGCGGCGCTGGCCACCGGCGGCCGGCTCGTGGTGATCGGCATGCAGGGCGGCCGCAAGGGCGAGCTGGACCTGGGGGTGCTGCTGGCGAAGCGGGCCTCGGTGCACGCGACCGCGTTGCGCTCCCGCCCGCTCGCCGAGAAGGCGGAGATCGTCCGGGGCGTCCGCGAGCAGGTGTGGCCGCTTGTCGAGTCGGGGCAGGTCCGGCCGGTCGTCCACGCCCGGGCGAAGATGGCCGAGGCCGCCGACGCGCACCGGCTGGTGGAGACCAGCGACCACGTGGGCAAGGTGCTGCTGGTCCGCTGACGGTCAGGCGGCGTCGGGCCCGGGGCGGGGGAGCACGAGCCGGGCGCCGGCGCCCTCGGCGGCGAGCGCGTCCCCGGGGTTGTAGAGGGTGCAGCGCTGCAACGACAGGCAGCCGCAGCCGATGCAGCCGTCGAGGTCGTCGCGGAGCTTGCCGAGCAGCCGGATCTTCTCGTCCAGCCGCTCGCGCCACGCGCGGGAGAGGGCGGCCCAGTCGTCGGGGGTGGGGGTCCGCCCCGACGGCAGCGAGTCCAGCGCCTCCCGGATCTCCTCCAGCGACACACCGACCTGCTGGGAGATCCGGATGAAGGCCACCCGGCGCAGCTCCGTGCGGGCGTAGCGGCGCTGGTTGCCGCCGGTCCGTTCGGCACGGATCAGCCCGAGCCGCTCGTAGTAGCGCAGCGCGGAGGGAGCCACGCCGCTGCGGTCGGCGAGCTGGCCGATGGTCAGGGTTGCTTCGTGCATCACAGGGCCTTGAGTTGAAGTGCGCTTCAACTCCGAGGCTATCCGCA
Source organism: Micromonospora sp. NPDC048907 (assembly GCF_055586885.1). Taxonomy (NCBI): domain Bacteria; kingdom Bacillati; phylum Actinomycetota; class Actinomycetes; order Micromonosporales; family Micromonosporaceae; genus Micromonospora; species Micromonospora sp. NPDC048907. The sequence goes on along the minus strand of NZ_JBVJHI010000009.1, from coordinate 172,574 downwards.
TGACGACGACAACCGCCACCGACCCCGCACTGCTGGGGGCGCTGCTCGACCGGGTACGCGCCGGTCGCGAGTTCGCCGCCAACGTGTACTCGACGCTGGACGTGCTCCAGGTGCTCTACGACCGGGTGCTCCGGATCACCCCGGCGACCGCGGACGACCCGGACCGCGACCGCTTCCTGCTCTCCAAGGGGCACGCGGTCGCCGGCTACTACGCGCTGCTCGCCGCCAAGGGCTTCGTCCCGGCGGACTGGCTGGACGACCAGGGCGGCCCGGAGAGCCGGCTCGGCGACCACCCGGACCGGCTGCTGGTGCCCGGGGTGGAGATCGGCTCCGGGTCGCTCGGCCACGGCCTCGGCCTGGGCGTGGGCACCGCGCTGGGGCTGCGGGCCCAGGGCCGCACCGACCCCCGGGTGTACGTGCTGCTCGGCGACGCCGAGCTGGACGAGGGCTCGAACCACGAGGCGATCGCGTACGCGGGCGCCACCGGGCTCGGCAACCTCACCGCGGTCGTGGTGGACAACGGGTCGGCGAGTCACGGCTGGCCGGGCGGCGCGGCCAGCCGGTTCACCGTCAACGGGTGGACCGCCGCGACGGTCGACGGCCGGGACCACGCGGCCCTGCACACCGCCCTGACCGGGCACGACCACCACCGGCCGCACGTCGTCGTCGCGGTCGTCACCGACGGGGAGTGAGCATCATGACCATGCGCGAGATCTTCGTGACCGCCGCCGAGGAGGTGCTGGCCGACCCGCGCACCACGATCGTGCTGGCCGACATCTCGGCCGCCGCGTTCGCCCCGGCCGCCGCGCGCTACCCGGACCGGGTGATCAACGTGGGCATCCGGGAGCAGTTGATGATGGGCGTGGCCGGCGGGCTGGCGCTGACCGGGCAGCGGCCGATCGTGCACAGCTACGCGCCGTTCCTCATCGAGCGGGCGTACGAGCAGATCAAGCTGGACCTCGACCACCAGGGGGTCGGTGCGGTGCTGGTCAGCGTCGGCGCGTCGTACGACCGGGCGGCGGCGGGGCGGACCCACCTCGCGCCCGCCGACGTGGCGCTGATCGACACGCTGAACGACTGGACCGTGCACGTGCCCGGCCACCCGGACGAGGTGCCGGGTCTGCTGCGCGACGCCGTGTGCGGGCGGGGTTCGGCGTACCTGCGGCTGTCCACACAGACCAACGCGCGGGCGTACCCCGAGGCCGGTGACCTGCGGGTGATGCGGGACGCCGGGCCGGGCGCGCCGCTGCTGGTGGCCGTCGGGCCGCTGCTGGGCGCGGCCCTCGCGGCGGTGGCCGACCGGCCGGTCACGGTGGCCTGGACCCACCGGCCGCGCCCGTTCGACACGGCCGGGCTGCGGGCGCTCGCCGGCACCGAGGTGATCCTGGTCGAGCCGTACCTGGCGGGCACCTCGGCCCGGGTGGTCGGCGCGGCGCTGGCCGACCGGCCGCACCGGCTGCTCACCCTCGGGGTGGGCCGGTCGGACCTGCGCCGCTACGGCACTCCGGAGGACCACGACCGCTGGCACGGCCTGGACGCGGCCGGTCTGCGCCGCTCGGTCGACGCGTTCCTCACCCCGGCCCGCGCGGCCGCCTGACCGCCGAGACGACGGGACCCCGCCACACCGGACTGGGCCGGGGTGCGGGGTCCGTGTCGTGCGGGGGCGTCAGCGGGCGGCGGGGCCGACCGGGCGGCGGCGGGCGCGCTCGCGGGCCAGGATCCAGATCGCCTCGACGCCGTCCTTCCAGGTGATCTTCTTGCCCTCCTCGCGGCCCCGGGCGCGGTAGCTGATCGGGACCTCGTAGGGGCGGATGCGCTGGCGGAGCAGCTTGCCGGTGACCTCGGCCTCCATGCCGAAGCCGCGCGAGCGGACCTGGAGCGAGCGGTAGAGCTCCAGCGGCATCAGCTTGAAGCAGGTCTCCAGGTCGCCGATGTACGAGTTGTAGAGCACATTGGCGGCGAGCGTCACGCCCTTGTTGCCCATCACGTACCAGAAGCTGTAGGAGCTGTGGCTCCCGAAGGTCCTGTTGCCGTAGACCACGGTGGCCCGGCCGTCGAGCACCGGCTCGAGGAGCCGCGGGATGTCCTGCGGGTCGTACTCGAGGTCGGCGTCGAGGATGACCATGTACTCACCCTCGGCGTTGTCGACGGCGGTCTTGATCGCGGCGCCCTTGCCGGCGTTGCGCTGGTGGGTGATCACCCGCAGCCGGGCGTCGTCCACCCGGCCGAGCACCTCGCCGGTGCCGTCGCGGCTGCCGTCGTCCACGACGACGAGTTCGATCTCGCACGGGTAGTCCACCGCCAGTGCCTGCTTGAGGGCATCCGCGATGCGTTCTTCCTCGTTGTAGACCGGCATGAGGATCGAGAGCTTCACGGGTTCTCCACGGTGGCGGCGGCAGGTCGGGGCCTAGCCTAACCCGGCTGGTCGCCGAGGTCACCACAGCCTGCCCCCGGTCTGGGCGACATCCCGGCGCCGCCCGTCCGATAGGCCGGAGAAGTGCCCATCCGCACCGGCCGGGGGCCGGCGCGGTCGCGCCGGCCCCCGGTGTTTCCGCGTTACTTCTGCTTGACCGGAACCACGATCAGCCGGGCCACCCCGTTGTCGCCGTCCTTCGCGCCGGCCACGCCGACCGTCGAGCCGACCGTGATGTCGCTGGACTGCACGGTGGTGCGCCGCTCGACCACGCGGAGCTTCTCGTCGAAGGTCCAGGTCATCGAGAAGCCGTCGGTCGACTTCACGGTCATCGACTTCGCGTCGATCGCGGTCACCTGGCCGCGCTGCACGGCGACGGACTTCGTCCCGCCGTCCTTGGTCTGCACCACGACCTCGCCGTGCAGGGTGTTCTTCCGCAGCAGCACCCGGGCGCGGTGCCGCTTGCGCCACTCCTGCGCCCGCTCCCGCTTGTCCTGCGGACCGGCCTTCTCACCGGGCGCGCCGGAGGCCGAGGGCGCCGGGGCGGCGACCGGGTCGAGGTCCAGCTCACCGGCGTCGACACCGAGCGCGGCCAGCGCCTGGCCGTCCGCGCCCAGGGCGGCGGCCACCTCGACGGCGGTCTCCCTGGCCGAGTCCTGCGCGACCTGCGCCGGGCCGCATCCGGCGAGCCCGAGCGCGGCCGCGGCGAGCAGCGCGGTGACGCCGGTGACGATTCCCTGACGTGCCATCAGTGTTCCTCTCGTCCGTGGTGCCGCCAGCCTCCCCCGTGAGCGCGAGCGGATCGTCAGGCCGATGTTCGGGTCAGGTAAGGATCGCCGGGCAGCCGGACGGCGAAGGCCGCGCCGCCCTCCGGGGCGTGCCCGGCCGTGATGTCGCCGCCGAGCCGCCGGACCAGGCCGGCGGCGAGGGCCAACCCCAGGCCGCTGCCGACCTTGCGCACCCCCCGGTACCGCTGGTGCAGTGCCCCGCGCTCGAACGCGACCGCGAGGTCGTCGTCGGTGAACCCGGGTCCGCCGTCCCGGACCTCGACGAGGCCGCCCGCCGCGGGGTCCGCGCCGGCCGCCCGGACCGCGAGCACCACGGGCGCCCCCGGGGGTACGACCCGCAGCGCGTTCTCCAACAACCCGTCCACCACCTGCCGGATCCGCCCCGGATCGGTGTACGCGGGCACCGGCCCGTCCGGCGCCTCCACCCGGAACGGCACACCGACGGCCGCGCACCGGTCGGACCAGGTGCGCGCCGCGTCGGCGGCGAGCCGGGTCAGGTCGACCGGCCCGGGTTCCAGCGGGAAGTCGGCGGCCTCCAGCCGGGCCAGCGCCAGCAGGTCACTGACCAGCCGGTCCAGGTGCTCGGCCTCGGCGAGGACGGTCCGGCCGGTGGCCGGCACCCCGTCGGCGTCGATCACCCCGTCGGCCAGCGCCTCGGCGTAGCCGCGGATGGCGGTGAGCGGGGTGCGCAGCTCGTGCGAGACCGAGAGCAGGAACTCGCGCTGCCGCCCCTCGCTGGTGGCCAGCGCGGCAGCCAGCCCGTTCAGCGCGTACGCCAGGTCGGCCACCTCGTCGGGCGGTTCGACAGGCACCCGGACCGCCCGGTCCCCGGCGCGCAGCCGCGCGGCGGCGGTGGCCGCGGTCCGGATCGGCCGGGCCAGCCGGCGGGCCAGCAGCAGGCCGGCGGCCACCCCGGCGCCGAGGCCGGCGAGCATCGGCAACCAGAGGCTGAGCAGCACCTGCCGCCACGGCCCGTTCCGGGTCGGCCGGGCCAGCACGACGCCGTCCCCGCCGGGCAGCGCCCGCCCCTCGACCAGGGCCCGTTCGCCGGCGACGATCCGCCGGCCGGAGACGTCCCGGCCGGCGGCCAGCCGGTTCACCACGGGCGGGGGCAGGCCGGCGTGGTCGGCCTGGCCGGCCCGGATCAGGTAGACCTCGATCTGCTGCTGGCGGAGCTGGCGGATGAGCCGGTCCCCGGCGTTGTCCCGCTGGCGCGCCGCGCGGACCCGGAGCACCTCGGCGGCGAGCCGGGCCTGGGCGGCCAGCGCCTCCTGGTCGCGCCGCTCCGCCCCGCGCACCGCCAGGGGCACCGCGACCAGCGCGGTGACCAGCACCGACACCAGCGCCACCGCGCAGGTGACCAGCACGGCGCGGGCGGTCAGGGTGTGCGCGAACCGCCGCCGGGGCGGGGCCGGCGGGCCGGACCCGATGACCGGCAGCGCGACGGTGGGCTGTTCAGGCATCGGCCGCGTACCCGACGCCGCGGTGGGTGCGGATCACGCTGGCCGGGCCGAGCTTGGCCCGCACCTGCGCCACGTGCACGTCGACGGTCCGGGTGCCGGCGTGTGCCGCGTACCCCCAGACGCCGGCCAGCAGTTCCTCCCGGGTGAAGACCCGGCCCGGCCGGGCCATCAGGTGCGCGAGGAGGTCGAACTCGGTGGAGGTGAGCTGCACCGGGGCGCCGGCGGCGGTGACCGTGCGGCGGGCGGGGTCGAGGGTGACCGCGCCGACCACCCGGGGCTGCTCGGCCGTGGCGGGCGCGCCGGCGGTGCGGCGCAGCACGGCCCGGACCCGGGCGACCAGCTCGCGCGGGCTGAACGGCTTGGTCACGTAGTCGTCGGCGCCCAGCTCCAGGCCGACGATCCGGTCCACCTCGTCGTCGCGGGCGGTGAGGAAGATGACAGGCGTCCAGTCGCCGGCCTCGCGCAGCCGCCGGCACACCTCGGTGCCGGCCAGGCCGGGCAGCGCGATGTCGAGCACGCAGGCCACCGGGCGCAGCCGCCGCGCGGCGGCCAGCCCGGCCGCCCCGTCGCGTTCCAGGTGTACGCCGAACCCGTCCCGGCTCAGGTAGAGCCGGACCAGGTCGGCGATGGCCGGCTCGTCCTCCACCACGAGGACGAGCCCGCGCGGCGCGGCGTCGGCGGTCACCGGCCCATGATTACCGACCGGGGGCCGCCCGGAAGGTCAGGAGAGTGTTCGGATTCGGTAAGGAGCCGGTCAGCGGACCGGCGCGGGGCGGAACACGGCCGGGCGGGCGGCCGCCGGCGGTTCGCCGATGGTGGCGACCAGCCGCTCCGCGGGCGTCCGGAGCCGGGTCCGGAAGGCGTGGTTGAGCAGGGCGTCGAGCTGCCACACCTGCTTCGGGTGGTGGGTCCGGATGAGGAACCGCTCCCGGACCCCGTCGATCGCGGTGGCCGCCAGCTCCAGGCTGTGCGACCGGGGGTCGGGGCTCCAGGTGACGTTGCTCAGTTCGCGCAGCTCGGTGTTGAGGTGCAGGCGCAGCCGGTGCAGCACCCGGGTCTGCCGGGTGACCACCAGGCGGCGGTGGGTGAGCAGCATGAGGTAGTCGCCGCCGATCGGGTGGTCCGGGCGGCTGCACCGGGTGACCAGGATGGTGGCGTCGCCGGAGCCGACGCACCGGCGGAAGACCGGCATGTGTCGGCTGACGGTCTGGGTCGCCAGACCGGTCTCGGCGGCGGCCGGAAGGAACGTTCGCGAGAACACGTCCATGCAAGATGCAACGAGCATGTGAGCAGGGGTGATATGGGTCACTCCCGATTTCTGGAAGTTCCACCCGTGCAAATCGCACCCGATGTGCGACGGTCGGCGGGCCGCCGGCCGGCAGCGTGCCCGCCGCATTGGGATCGCCTGGTCAGACCGGGCTGCGGCCGAAGAGCTCGCCGAGCCAGCCGGGCACGGCGGCGGCGTACTCGGCCCGGGCCGGGTCGGGGGTGGCCAGGGCGCGCCGCCAGGACAGCGAGCGGCTCACCGTGGCGACCGTCATGGCCAGGCCGGCGGCCTCCCGCAGGGCGGCCCGGTCGTACCGGTCGGTCCACGCCTCCAGGTAGGCGTCCCGCAACCGGCCCAGCACCGGATCGCCAGGCGTCAGACCGGTGCCGTGCGCCACCGAGTTGAGCGTCACGAGCAGGGTGCCGAAGGGGTGGGCCACCGAGGCGTCCCCCCAGTCGAAGAAGCGGTAGCCGTCGTCGGTGGCGAAGACGTTGCCGTCGTGCAGGTCGTCGTGCTGCACGCTGGCCGGGACGCCGAACTCCGCCAGGCGGCGGCAGGTCGCGGCGAACTCCGGCCGGTACGCGCGCAGCCGCGCGTGCAGCTCCAGGGTCAGCCCGTCCGGCTGGCCGAGCAGCAGGGCGTCGGAGTCGTCGAGGAGCCCGTCGAGGAGTTCCGGCATCAGCTCCGGCCGGTGGTCGGGCACGCCCGCGGCCAGCAGCCGGTCGACCCGCGGCGCGACCGCGATCTGCAACGCCGCGTACGCGGGCAGCACCCGTTCCCAGCGGCTCAGGTCCCCGGCGAGCACGTCGCGCAGGCTCGGACCGCCGTCGGGCAGCAGCGACCAGCCGCGCGCGGTGTCCACGGCGAGCGGGTCGAGCACGGTGCCCGGGGCGAGCCGGGCCAGCTCGGCCAGGAGCGCCGCCTCGTAGCGGGTGCCCGGGTTGTTGGCCTTGAACCAGACCGGGCCGGCACCGGTGGGCACCCGCCAGACCAGCGACCAGGGGCGGACCCGGGGCTCGACGGGCCCGGTCACCCGCCGGCCGTGCCGGCCCAGCGCGTCACCGACCCAGGCCAGCGCGGCGTCCTGCCAGGACGGACCGGACCAGTCGGGTGTCGTCACGGTCGGGACGCTAGGCGCTGCCCGCGGCGGCGGCCAGCGAATTCAAAGCAGCTCGACGATCGTGGCGTTGGCCATGCCGCCGCCCTCGCACATGGTCTGCAGGCCGTAGCGGATCCCGTTGTCCCGCATGTGCTGGAGCATGGTGGTCATGATCCGGGCGCCGGACCCGCCGAGCGGGTGACCGAGCGCGATCGCCCCGCCGCGCGGGTTCAGCCCCTCCGGGTCCGCCTCGGTCTCCGCCAGCCAGGCCAGCGGAACCGGGGCGAACGCCTCGTTCACCTCGTACACCCCGATCTCCTCGATGCCCAGCCCCGCGCGGCGCAGCGCCTTCGCGGTGGCCGGGATCGGTGCGGTGAGCATGGTGACCGGGTCGTCGGCGGCGACCACGGCGGTGTGCACCCGGGCCAGCGGGCGCAGGCCGTGCCGGCTGGCCCACTCGCTCGTGGTGACCGCGAGCGCCGCCGCCCCGTCGGAGATCTGCGACGCGGACCCGGCGGTGACCACGCCGTCGGCCTTGAACGGGGTGGGCAGCTCGCCCAGCTTGGCGAGCGACGTGTCCCGCCGGATGCCCTCGTCGGCGGTGAACTTGCCGCCGTCGGCCAGCGCCACCGGGGCCAGCTCCGGGTCGAACGCGCCGGCGTCCTGCGCGGCGGCCGCCTTCTCGTGGCTGGCGAGGGCGAACTCGTCGAGCTGGGTGCGGGAGAAGCGCCACCGCTGGGCGATCAGCTCGGCCCCGACGCCCTGGTTGAACGGGAGCGGGCTGTCCTGGGCGACGCCCTCGACGCCGCGGTAGCGCTCCAGGATCGCGGCGCTGAACGGCATCCCGCCGGCCACGCTGGAACCCATGGGCACCCGGGTCATCGACTCGACGCCGCCGGCGACCACCAGATCGGCCTGGCCGGAGAGGACGGTGGCGGCGGCGAAGTGCAGCGCCTGCTGGCTCGACCCGCACTGCCGGTCGACGGTGGTGCCGGGGACCGACTCGGGCCAGCCGGCGGCGAGGACGGCGTTGCGGGCGACGTTCCACGACTGCTCGCCGACCTGCGACACGCAGCCCCAGACCACGTCGTCGACCTGCTCCGGGTCGATGCCGGTCCGCTCGGCGAGGGCGCGCAGCACGTGCGCCGAGAGGTCGACCGGGTGGACGCCGGCAAGGCTGCCCTTGCGCCGCCCGACCGGGGTCCGGACCGCTCCGACGATGACCGCGTCACTCATGTCTACTCCCCGGTAACCTGGCTTGCCCCGATCCTACGTGCTGAGCCGGGCGGTCGCCCTCCCCCGTTCCCGGGGCCACCCGGCTGGCATGCTGGGGCGGTGACTCCACAGTCGTCCCCGGCGCCGCAGTGGCGGGTGTCGCCGGTGCTGCCGGCGGTCAAGGCGCTCGGCGCGCTCGTCCTGGTCGCGCTGGGCCTGCTCTTCGCCGCCGAGGACCGGGTCCAGCTGGTGCTCGCCGGGCTGGCCGCCGCCGCGCTGCTCGGCTGGGCGCTGCGCGACCTGGTCGCCCCGGTCCGGCTGGCCGCCGACCCGGAGGGGATCACGGTGATCCACGGCTACGCCGGCCGCCGGCGGCTGCCGTGGGCGGCCGTGGAGGCGATCCGGGTGGAACGGCGCACCCGGCGCGGGCTCACCGCCGAGACACTGGAAATCGACGCGGGCGAGTCGCTGCACCTGTTCGGCCGCTACGACCTGGACGCGCCGCCCGAGGAGGTCGCCGCCGCCCTGGAGGCCGCCCGCGCGGCCGGCCGCTGAGACCGGTCAGCCGGTCAGCGCGGCGGTGCGGACGAGGACCAGCCCGAGCAGCGCCACCAGCAGGATCGCCCCGCCGGCCGCCTGGAAGGCGGTCCGCCGCATCCGCGGGGCGTACGCCAGGACGAGCGCCATCAGCGCCCCGACCACCAGCCCGCCGAGGTGTCCGGCCACCGAGATGCCCGGCACGGTGAACGTGAAGATCAGGTTGATCACCAGGATCGGCACGATGGCGGAGGTGTCCCGGCCCAGCCGGCGCAGGATCACGAAGATCGCGGCGAACAGGCCGAAGATGGCCGTCGACGCACCGACGGCGGGTTGGTTGGGAGCGCTGAACAGGTAGACGGCGACGTTTCCGCCGAGCCCGGCGATCAGGTAGAGCGCCAGGAAGCGCACCGGCCCGAGCACCGCCTCCAGAGTCCGGCCCAGCACCCAGAGCGCCCACATGTTGAGCAGCAGGTGCGGCAGGCCGTAGTGCAGGAACATCGCGGTGACCAGCCGGTACCACTCGCCGGCGGCGACGCCGTGGGGCTCGCCGAAGGCGGTGTACGGGGCGTAGCCCAGCACCGCGCCCCAGTCGGTCAGCGGCGTCGAGCTGCCGAACAGACCGCCGAGGCCGGAGCCACCGAGAGCGCCGAGCCCGCCCCGGGCGGAGGCGATGGACAGCACCATCACCAGCACGTTCAGCGCGATCAGGGTCTTCGTGACGTAGCCCTGGCGGCCGGCGGCACCGCCCCCGAAGGCGGTACGCGCCGGCCGCACGGTGCGGCGTCCCTCGCTGACGCACTCCGGGCACTGGTGGCCGACGGAGGCGTCCCGCATGCACTCCGGGCAGATCGGCCGGTCACAGCGGGTGCACCGGACGTACGTCTCCCGATCCGGGTGCCGGTAGCAGACCGGAGTGATCGGCGCCGGCCCGCCTGTGGCGTCACCTGCCTGCCCGGAGCGCTCAGTCATGCGAGCAAAGGTACCCGCGTCACGCTCACGCCGGCTTGCGCTCGATCTCCACGCGCTCGATGACCACGTCCTGGAGCGGCCGGTCGCTCGGGCCGGTCGGGGTGTTGGCGATCGAGTCCACGACCTTCGCCGACTGCTCGTCCGCGACCTGACCGAAGATGGTGTGCCGGTTGTTCAGGTGCGGGGTCGGGCCCACGGTGATGAAGAACTGCGAGCCGTTGGTGCCCGGCCCGGCGTTCGCCATCGCCAGCAGGTACGGCCGGTCGAAGCGCAGCTCCGGGTGGAACTCGTCGGCGAACTTGTAGCCCGGGCCACCGCGACCGGTGCCGGTCGGGTCACCCATCTGGATCATGAAGCCGCTGATCACCCGGTGCGAGATGGTGCCGTCGTAGTACGGCCCGCTGCCCGGCTGGCCGGTGCGCGGGTCGATGTACTCCCGGGTGCCCTCGGCCAGCTCGACGAAGTTGCGGACGGTCTTCGGCGCGTGGTTCGGGAAGAGCTCCAACCGGATCGGGCCAGCGTTGGTGTGCAAGGTGGCGTAGACAGCCTCGGCCACGGGTACTCCTCACTCGTTGGTCAGTTCCATGCGGATCCTCCCATGTGCCCGATCTGGCCATGCGGAGGCATCCGAAGGTGGAGGATGACGAAGGAACAACTCCCAGGAGGTGGGACCGTGTTTGGAATCGGGCGGCGCAAGACCCGGGGGCAGCTCGCGAAGGCCGAGCTGAACCAGGGCATCGGTCACCTGAGGCAGGCCGCCGCGCACGCGGCGAAGGGTGCCGGCGCCACGGTCGGCCCGCGCGTCCAGGCGGCCCGGGGCGCGGTCGCGCCCACCGCGATCGTCGTCCGGGACCGGGCGTCGAGCGGCGTGGCGTCGACTGCCGCCGCGCTCGCGCCGCTGCTCATGGCGATGCGGAACGCGCAGGCCGAGGCCGCCGGCAAGGCCCTGACCGGCCGGAAGGCCGCCGCCGCCAAGCAGGCCGCGATGAGCAAGAAGGTGAAGGCGAAGAACATGAAGGCCGCGAAGAAGAAGCAGAAGAGGTCGCGCGGCATGACGACCGGCCTGCTGGTCGCCGGCACGGTCGCCGGCCTGGCCGGCGCGATGGCCATGCGCCGCCGCCGCGAGCAGCAGGAATGGGCCGAGTACGACCCGACGGGCAAGCTGGAGCCGATGCGGGAGGACGTGGACACGATCGTGGTGGAGACCCCCGACGCGACCGCGAAGGTCACCCAGGCCGGGCCGACGGGCGCCGGCAGCTCGGCCGTTGCCGGCAGCGGCAGCGCCTCGACCGCCACGTCGAGCAGCCAGCCGGTGATCCAGCCGAACGACAAGGTCCCCTCGGTCGCCGAGGGCGCCAGGGACGTGTCCGGCCGCCCGGCGGACGACGTCACCAAGGCCACCCAGAACGGCCGGAGCACCGCCAAGTCCAGCGGTCGTCGCTGACCCGACGGTCACGGAAAGCGCCGGCGTGCGGGGATGACCCCGCGCGGCCGGCGCTTCCGTCGGCCGGTCACAACCAGCCGTTGCGGCGGAACAGCCGGTAGAGCGTGAACGACGAGATCAGCATCAGCGCCCACACCCCCGGGTAGCCGTAGGTCCAGCCCAGCTCCGGCATGTTCTGGAAGTTCATGCCGTAGATGCCGGCGATGGCGGTCCACACCGCGCCGATGGCGGCCCACGCAGCGATCTTGCGCATGTCGTTGTTCTGGTCGACGGTGACCTGGGCCAGCCGCGCCTGGAGGATCGAGTTGAGCAGGTCGTCGTAGGAGTTCACCTGCTCGACGGTGCGGCTCAGGTGGTCCTGCACGTCCCGGAAGTAGCGCCGCACCTCCTGCGGCACCTCCCGGTTGACCTGCGAGGTGAGGGTGAGCAGCGGCCGCTGCAACGGCACCACGGCCCGCTTGAACTCCACCAGCTCCCGCTTCATCTGGTAGATCCGCTGGATCCGCCCGCTGCCCTGGCGGTCGAAGACGTCCGCCTCCAGCACGTCGAGGTCGTCCTCCAGCCGGTCGGCCACCTCCAGGTAGAGGTCCACCACCCGGTCGGTGACCGCGTACGCGACGGCCCACGGGCCGTGCAGCAGCAGGTCCCGCTTCGCCTCCAGGTCGGCCCGGACCGGCGACAGCCGGCAGGCGTCCCCGTGCCGGACGCTGATCAGGAAGTTCGGCCCGATGAAGAGCATCACCTGGCCGGTCTCCACCACCTCGGAGTTCTCGGTCAGCTCGGTGTGCTCGCAGTAGCGGGCGGTGCGCAGCACCAGGAAGGCCACGTCGCCGAAGCGCTCCAGCTTCGGGCGCTGCTGGGCCTTGACCGCGTCCTCGACGGCCAGCTCGTGCAGGCCGAAGGTGGCCGCGATCGCGCTCATCTCCTCCAGCTCCGGCTCGTGCAGGCCGAGCCAGACGAAGCCGTTCCGTTCCCGGCGGGCGGCGGTCAGGGCGTCGGCGTAGGTCCACTCGCCGGGCCGGCGCTCGCCGTCGACGTACAGGCCGCAGTCGACGATCCCGCTCCGGCCGGAGCCGGCCGGCTCGGTCGTACGCGGAGAGCCGTCGGCGTTGAGGATGCGGGACATGGCGCGTACCGGCGCCGCCCAGGCCCGTGGTCGGGGTGCCCGGTCGCCGTTCTGCGCGGCGCCGCGGTCGCGTGCCACCCGGTCCGTCATCTCGCCCCCTCTCCACGAAGCTGCGGCTTGCAGGTTACGCCGGTCGGGACGGGGCGCAGCGCGGGCGAGCACGGGGCGGCCGGCCGGACTGCGACCCGCGTCACCCCGGGCGGGAGCGGTGACGGCGCCGGGCGGGCCGGCCGCGTCAGGGGGGTGAGGGGCGACACGGCCCACCCGGCACCCATTTGGGGGCGGGGGTAGTGCTGTGCGCGCCGGCGGCCCGGACGGGGCGGCCCGTGGCCGCCCGGTCGGCGGACCGGTCACCGAGAAGGTGAGCGGCGCTCGCAGCATTGTGGGTCCCCGACCGGCCCAGCGGGAGAGCCGGACCGGTCGGTATCGCCTTTCTGTCGGGAACCCGACAGAAAGCTAGCCTCGGACGGACGCCATCGCCTCCGCCAGCCGCCGGACACCCTCGTCGATCCGGTCGGCCGTCACCGCCGAGAACGCCAGCCGCAGCGCGTGCCGGCCGCCGTCGATCATGAAGTCGCTGCCCTTGACCACCGCGACCCCGCGCTCCGCCGCCGCCGGGGCGAGCCGGTCGACCTCCACGTCCTCGGGCAGCTCGATCCAGAGGAAGTAGCCACCGTCCGGCTCCACGAACCGGGCCTCCGGGATGTGCCGGCGCAGCGAGTCGGCCAGCACCTCGGCGCGCTCACCCAGCGCCGTCCGCACCGTGTGGATCGACCGGTCGATCTCGCCGGAGACGCAGAACTGGTGCACGATCGCCTCGGACACCATGCCCGGCGAGATGTAGAGGTTGGTGGCCCGCTTGGCGATCTTCGCGATCACGTCGGGCGGGCCGACCAGGTAGCCGACCCGAACGCCCGGGCAGACCGTCTTCGTGAAGCTGGACGCGTGCACCACCACGCCCCGGGTGTCCATCGACAACATCGAGGGCAGCGGCTCCCCCCGGAACCGGATGTCCGCGTACGGGTCGTCCTCGAAGATCGTGAAGTCGTACTCGGCGGCGAGGTCCAGCAGCTCGCGGCGCTTCTCCAGGGAAAGCGTCACGCCGGCCGGGTTCTGGTAGTTCGGGATGACGTGGGCCAGCCGCGGCCGGACCCCCGACTCCAGCAGCTTGCGCAGCTCGGCGGTGTCCAGGCCGTCCGGCTGGATCGTCACGCCGTGGATCTCGCTGCCCATCTGCTGGAGGTTGAGCAGCGTCCGGTCGTACGTCGGGCGCTCGACCACCACCGCGTCACCCCGGCGGACCAGGTGGTCGAAGAGGAACGCGTCGGCCTGGAGCGACCCGTTGGTGATCAGCACCTGGTCGGCCTCGACGCCGTGCTTCTCCGCGATCCACTTCCGCAGGGGCGGGTAGCCGACGGAGGTGCCGTACGCCGTGATCCCGGCGGGGTCGGCGTCGAAGGCGCGGACGGCGGCGGCCTTGAGCCCCTCGACATCGACGATGTCCAGCGAGGGAGCCCCACGGGCGAAGGAGATCAGCTGCTCGGCGGTCATGCGCACGAGCCTAGGGCCTGGCCCGGCGGGTCCGACCGTCATACACGCGAAGTTCAACATGCGGGCGGCCGCTCCGTCCACCAGGGGCGACGCGGATTCGAAACGAGTTCACGGCTGTCTACCATCCGACCGGAAGCTGGCGCCGGGACCACCGGCCGCCGAAGGATTGCGGGTCGCGGCAGGCCCGGGGAGACAGGTGGTGAGGCTCGTGACCGAGGACGACGCCGGACGGCTCGACGACCAGCAGTTCGCGCAGTGGCTCGCCGGGCGGGCGGGCGAGGCGCTCACCGGGCTGCGGGACCGGCAGGGCTTCGCAGACCCGAAGGCGCTCAAGGACGCCGGCGACCGCGCGTCGCACGAGCTGATGACCGCCGCGCTGGCCCGCTGGCGGCCCGCCGACGCGGTGCTCTCCGAGGAGGAGGCCGACTCGCGCCGGGCCTGGGCGGACGGCGAGCGGGCCCCCCGGCACGACGCCGACCGGGTCTGGATCATCGACCCGCTGGACGGCACCCGGGAGTTCTCCGAGGCCGGGCGGGACGACTGGGCGGTGCACGTGGCGCTCTGGCAGCGCTCGGCCGCGCCGGACGGCGCCCTGGTCGCCGGTGCCGTGGGCATGCCGGCCCGCACCACCGTGGACGGTGACCAGCTCATCCTCGGCACGACCTGCCCGACCCCGAAGCCGGCCGACGGCCCGATCCGGATCGCGGTGAGCCGCAGCCGACCGCCGGCCTTTGTCGGCGAGCTGGTCGAGATGCTCGGCGCGCAGGCCGTTCCCATGGGCTCCGCCGGGGTCAAGGTGTGCGCCGTCGTGACCGGCGAGGTCGACGCGTACGTCCACGCGGGCGGCCAGTACGAATGGGACAGCGCCGCCCCGGTGGCGGTGGCCCTGGGCGCCGGGATGCACGCGTCCCGGATCGACGGGTCGCCGCTGCGCTACAACCGGGCCGACCCCCGCCTGCCCGACCTGCTGGTCTGCCGCCCCGAGCTGGCCGACCGGCTGCTCGCCGCGATCGCCCGCACCGGGGTCGAGATGCCCGCTTCGACCGTCACCGACACCCCGGGTGGGGCGTTCGGCTGAGTGTTGCGGTACGCACGGCCCAGGTGACCGGAGGATATCGTTCGGTCGGAATGCACGTCCGACCTGAGCCCCGAGAGACGGGCCACCGCCAGCCAGGGAGGGTCATGCCGGCCGAGCGAGACCAGCACAACGCCTTCGGACAGCCCACCGGCCTCTGGCCGGGGCAGGACGTCCCGCGCCAGCAGGGCGCGCCCGTCCTGCCCTGGCCCGACGCCGCGCCGCCGGTGCCACCGGCCGAGGCCCGATCCGGCCTCCCCTGGCCGGAGGCCGGGCCCGGTCCCGCCGGCCCCGAGCCCCGGTGGGCCGGCGCCGACCGGGGTTACGCCTGGCCGGCCCGGCAGGCCGGGCAGCCCGACGCCGACCCGGCGGCCCGGGCCGCGGGCGTCGACCTGCCGTCGCACGGCGGGGAGTACGACTGGCCGCCACACGGCAACGGGCAGGACTGGCCGCCGCACGGCGGAGAGCAGGACTGGGCGCCACACGGCGGGCACACCGACCGGGCCGGGCACGGCGGGCCCGGTGACTGGGGGCCGCCCGCCGGGCCGGAGGCCGGCTGGGCCGAGGGCGCGCCGGCCGCCACCGCCACCCTGCCCGGGCCGCCGCCCGAGGTCGTCCCGGCCGAGCCGCGTCCCGCGGCCTGGCCCGGTGGCGCCGACCAGCCGCCGCTCCCGCCGGTCGCGCCGACCCCCACGCCGCCCGGGGGATCCCGGCGCCGGTGGCGGATCGCCGTCGCCGCGGCCCTCGTGCTCGCCGTCGCGGGCGGTGGCGCCGCCATCGCGACCCTCCGGCCCGATCCGACCCGGCAGGCCGGCGAGGCGCCGCGCACCGGCGGGCCGGCGCAGTCGGCCGGCCCGAGCGGCGCGGCCACGCCCGGCGCCGCCACCCCCAGCGCGGAGCAGGGCCTCGGCGGCAAGCCGGCCGCGTCGCCGTCGACCTCCGCCGGCACCACTCCCGGCTTCGCCGGCACCCGGCTGACTCTCCCCGGCGCGTCCATCGGCGTGCAGAACGGAGAGAGCTTCGGCCAGGCGCTCAGCCGCTCCGACCGGACCTTCGGCAAGCTGCGGATGGCCCGCGTCTTCTACCCCGGGCTGCCGCCGGCCTGGAACGGCAGCCGGGCCGACGTGGTGGACCGCACGGTGGTCGTCTCCTTCAAGGCCTCGCCGCAGGACATCAACTCCGGCAAGTACGACTCCCGGCTCGCCTCCTGGTTCGCCTCGATCCCGCGCGAGCACAACGTGTACTGGTCCTACTTCCACGAGCCCGAGGACGACGTCGAGCGCGGCGCGTTCACCACGGCGGCGTACCGGACGGCGTGGAAGCGGGTCGCCGGGCTGGCGAACCGGGCCGGCAACCCCAAGCTGATCAACACGCTGATCCTGATGTGCTGGACGCTCGACCCGAAGTCCGGGCGCAGCTTCGACGCCTTCTACCCGGGCGGCGACGTGATCGAGACGCTCGGTTGGGACTGCTACAACTGGGGCGCCAAGTGGAAGCGGTACGCCCCGCCGCAGGAGATCTACGGCGAGATGATCAGCAAGTCCAAGGCGCTGGGCAAGCCGTGGGGCGTCGCGGAGACCGGCAGTGACCTGGTGCCGGGCGACTCGGGCAGCGGGCGCGCCAACTGGATCCGCTCGATGACCGGCTTCCTCAACGGCCAGCGGCCGGAGTTCGTCGCGTACTACAACCAGGTGGTCAGCCAGGGCGACTTCCGGCTGCTCGACCAGCCGAGCATCCAGGCGTGGAAGTCCTTCTGCGTGGCCTGACCCGGCACACGAAACGGGCGGGCGACCGGCTGGTCGCCCGCCCGTCGCACGTACGGCTCAGATGCCCCGGCCGCGCTTGTGCAGGGTGCGCAGCACCCGGTCGGCCTGCACGGCCCGGCTCGCCACCGCCAGCGCCAGGTAGGCGCGCGGCTCCCGCGGGTTGCGCGCCAGCGTGCGCCGGGCCCAGCGCACGGCGTCCCGCCGGTTGCCCATGGCGGCCTGGGCGAAGGCGATCTGACCGGCCACCCGCGCCTCGCCGTGCGGCACCGTGGCGAACTCCGGATAGCGGCGCAGCAGCCACTGCAACGCGGTGGAGATGGTCTCCCAGCGCTGCGCGAAGTACGACCGCTTGTGCCAGCGGACCAGCACGTACGGGCTCTCCACATTGACCAGCGGGGCGTACCGGGCGGCCCGGAGCAGGAACTCGTAGTCCTCCGCGTAGCTGCCCGGGATCTGCTCGTCGACCAGCCCGATCGCGTCGAGCAGGGCGGCCCGGCGGATCAGGAACGTGGACGGGTGCAGCTCGGTGAGCCGGTCGCGCAGCAGCGCCTCCAGCGACACCCGGGAGCGGTCCAGCGAGCGGTCCACCGTGCGGTCGTCGTAGCTGACCCGGATGCCGCAGCTCACCAGGGCGCCGTCCGGGTGCACGTCGAGCGCGCCGAGCTGGGCGGCGAGCTTGCCGGGCAGCCACTCGTCGTCGTCGTCGCAGAACGCGACGAGGTCGCCGGTGGCCGCCTCGATGCCGGTGTTGCGCGCCCCGGCAAGCCCCGGGCTGCGGGTGTTGGTGATGACCCGGACCCGCCGGTCGCCCCGGTCCAGCTCCAGCGACCGGTCCGGCTCGGACTGGTCGTAGACCACCACGGCCTCGATCAGGCCGGGGTGCGCCTGGCTGAGGATCGCGTCGAGTGCCGCGCGCAGCAGCTCCGGACGGTCCCGCGTCGGTACGACGACCGAGATGCTCGGCCCACTCATGCTTTCTCCACGGACTCGTCGGAACCCCGCTGGCCCAGGTAGCCGTAGCGGACTCGGAAGGGGAGCGTGGCCAGGCTGACCACGGCCCGGCTGCGGCGCGGCAGGCGGCTCCGCCACGCCTCGTCCCGCCGCACGGTCAACGGCCCGCCGCTGAACCGCAGGGGATTGCCGGCGACGCTGTGCGCGCGGAACGGGGCGGCGGGAGGCGACGGCTCCAGGTCGGGGCGCGGCGTCAGACGCGCCGAGCTGGAGCCGTCGGAGGTGAGGATGCGCAGCGCCTCGGGGTCGTCCGGCAGGCCGGCGAACTCGCGCAGCCGCCGGACCGTGCCCGCCGGGTCGGCCGTGAAGTCCTCGTAGCGCAGCCGGAGCACCTGAGCCCGGGCGGCGAGCAGGTGGAACGCGGCGTTCTGCGCGGTCCACAGCTTGCTCACCTCGAACGGCGAGAAGGTCGGCATGAAGTCCTCGCCGTCGACCACCTCCGGCCGGCGCACCTGCTTGCCCCAGGAGTACGCGACCGCCCGGCTGTCCCGGACCAGGTGCAGCACCCGCAGGTCGAGCCCCTCGGCCCACCGCAGCGCGAAGGCGAGCGAGGCGTGCTTGCTGGAGTCGACCACCACCCGGGCGCCGGTCGCCGCGAGGGCGGCCCGGTAGATGCGGGTGTAGAGGTCGGCGTAGCGGCGGACGTCGGCGAGCTGCTCGGCGGAGAGCGAGTTCTTCGCCAGCCGGGGGATGTGCCGGGTCCGGTCGACCCGGTCCTTGAGCGCCAGCACGTCGTCCCGGTCGACGGCGGACCAGCCGCCGAACGCGTGCTCACCCACCCGCTGCCAGAACGGGCAGGCGGTGAAGCGTTCGCCGCAGCCGCACCGCTCGTCGGCGCCGAGCGCGCGTTCCCAGAGGTGCACCACCTCACCGACCGCGCAGACGTCGGCACTCTGCGCCAGCAGCAGTTCCAGCAGGGTCGAGCCGCTGCGGCCGAGGCCGCCGACGAAGAGGACGCGGGGCTCGGCCGGCTCCGGGGCGCTCACCGGCGCCGCCCGCCGGCGCGCTGGCTCACCCGGCCGGCCACCAGGCCGTCGATCACCGCGCCGACCCGGGCCACCGCTTCGGCCCGCGGATCGGGCCGGCCCGGGTCCGCGGCCAGGACGAACCGGGCCGGGTCGGCCAGGCCCTCGTCGAGGGCGGCGACCAGCTCGGCCTCGGACTCGCAGAGACGGACCATGCCCGCCGTGCCGAGCCGCCGCGAGAACAGCTGCTGGTGGTTGTCGACGTGCTCGTCGTGGGTCGGGTCGCGGGGGACCACGATCGGCAGGTGGCCGGTCCGCCGGGCCTCGGTGATGGTGGCCGGACCGCCGTGGCTCACCACCAGCGTGGCCTCGGCCATGGCCCGCTGAAGCTCCTCGTGGCCGAGGAACGGGGTGGCCTCGGGCAGCGCCGGCGGGCGGCTGTGGCCGTACTGGAGGACGAGCCGGACACCCGGCCGCGCGGCGTGCCACCGCTCCAGCCAGCCGACCAGCCGGTCGAACCGGTGCACGTCGGTGCCGACGACGACCAGTACGTACGGCGCGGGGCGCCCGTCACGCTGCCGGGGAACGTGCGCGCTCACAGCGTCACCTTCGTTTCGCGACTGCGGGGCTCGCAAAACCGGCTCACTCCTCGCGCTCACAGGAGGTTCCCCACGACGGTCGCCTCCGGGTACATGCGGCGCTGCTCCTCCCACTGCACGAGCATCGCGGAGAGGAAGGGGCGGCAGAGCCGGGCGGTCAGCGTCGCGCTGTCGATGCGGTCGTAGACCTCGATGTAGACCGTCGGGATCCGGCGCAGCCGGGCCGCGACCACGAACGGCAGGGCCACCCCGGCGCCGGTGGTCACCACGGCGTCGACGCGGCGGCGGCGGATCACCTTCAGCGCGAGGAAGGCGTTGCGGACCAGGTTCCGGACGTTCCGGGTGGTGGGGTGGTGGGCCCAGACCACGTCCTCACCGTCGAGCAGCGAGCGGGCGTCCGGGGTGTCGAACGTGACCCACGCCCGACGCCGCTCCCGGTACCACGGCTCCAGCGCCAGGAGCTGGGCGAGATGTCCGCCACTGGAGCCGACCAGCAGGACCTGCCCCGAGTCGTCGATTGACCCGCTCACCAGAATGTTCCTCCCCGTTACGCCGCGACCACGTCCGGATTTTCGTGAATGACCCACGGACGCGCCATGACAACCTACTGGCGCGGGGTGGACAACTGAAGGGGCCGTTGGACGGATCCCCTCCGGCCGGTCGGGTCACCCGGGGATTCCCGTGCACGGGATCCGGCGGAGCCTGCGAGGACCGAGGTCAGCACGGGTTCCATCGCCATGGCGGGCCGGGCCAACCGCGCCGGCCGATGTGTGTCAGGATTCCGTCACCGCTCCGAACGCGGACCGACGGCGACGCCGGCCCCGGGGGCAGGTCGGGCCCGACACCGGGAAACCCGCCGAATGGCCAGCGCCGATCGGCCATATCTACGCGGGCTGCCTACACGTGGGCAGGCTTACCGGAACGTGAGCAGACTTTCCCTCATCGTTCGGATCGGGGACACTCAAGGCCACGGTCAGGTCCAGTCTGCGCCGTGGACTGCCCGGCTCGGTCGAAAGGGAGCGACAGACTCTGATGCCCTCACCCCATTTGGCCGAGAGCGACTCCGACGGTCTTGCCCTGATGGCCTACCTGGGCTGGCTGCGCCGCCGCTGGTGGATCCTGCTCCTCGCGGCGGTCCTCGGCCTGGCCGGCGGCCTGGCGGTGAGCCAGCTCCAGCACGCGCGCTACACGTCGGGCACGTCGCTGCTCGTCCGCCCGCTCAGCGCCGGCGCGGAGAGCAACCCCAACGCCAAGGTGAACCTCGACACCGAGGCCCAGGTGGTGCGTTCGCTGGTGGTGGCCGAGCGGGCCAAGGGCCTCATGAAGGTCGGCACCGGGGCCGACCAGCTGGTGAAGTCGGTGACGGTCACCGTCCCGCCGAACAGCCAGATCCTCCAGGTGGCCTACGAGGCCGACAGCCCCGCCCAGGCGCAGGCCGGCTCGCACGCCTTCGCGCAGGCCTACCTCGACCTGCGCAAGGCCACCGCGCAGAAGGCGCTGGAGAACGAGACCACCGCGCTCAAGCAGCAGATCGCCGACGTGAACAAGCAGCTCAGCTCGGTCGCCGGCCGGATCGCCGCGGCACCGGCCAACAGCCCCGAGCGGGAGCGCGCCGAGGCCGACCGGAACGTGCTGACCAACCAGCTGACCTCGCTGAACAACCGGCTCAGCCCACTGCTGTCCGCGGACAGCGACCCGGGCGAGATCATCTCGGACGCCCGGCTTCCGGAGAGCCCCAGCTCCCCCAACCGCACCCTGAACCTGGCCAGCGGCATGGGCGCCGGCCTGCTGCTCGGCATCGTGCTGGCGCTGGTGCTGGACCGGCTCGACACGCGGATCCGCCGGGGGCGCGACATCTCCGACCGGGTCGGCCTGCCGCTGCTGCTGGAGCTGCCCACCCGCACCCCGTCGCTGGCGGTGCTGCCGGCCACCCACAAGATCTCCCGCGAGCTGGGCCGGCTGCGCAACGTGCTGCTCTCCGCGGTGCCCGAGCCGGCGCAGGCCGGTCGAGGGCGCCAGCTGCTGCTCTGCGACGGCTCGGCCGGCTCCGCCGCCGGGTTCGTCGCCGCCAACCTGGCCGCCGCGTACGCCCGCACCGGCCAGCAGGTCGCGCTGATCACCACCAAGCCGGACTCGGCGCTGAGCGCCATCACCGGGGTGGCCGAGGGGCGGCACAGCCTGGCCGCGGTGCTCCGCCGGGACGTGCCGGCGCTCAAGGCGCTGGCCCCGCTGCCCGGTCTCGGCCAGCTCCGGGTGCTCGTCCCGGGTGACCTGGACGCCGAGGTCGAGCTGCCGGTCTCCGGCCTGCTGGAGATCCTGCGGGAGCTGTCGGCGCGCTTCGACCACGTGATCATCGAGACCGCCCAGCCGACCCTCGCCGTGGAGGCCCAGGCGCTGGGCCGGCACGTCGACGCGGTGATCGTGGTGGCCGAGAGCGGGCGGACCCGCAGCGGCGAGATCACTGCCGCGCTCCAGCAGTTCGAGCAGGTCAACGCCCCGGTGATCGGCGCCGTGCTGGCCCCGCGCCTGCCCGCCCCGGCACCCGGCGCCGCCCGCCCGGCGACCCCGGTCAACCGGCCCAAGCCCCGGCCGAGCCCCGGCCCGTCCGCCGAGTCGACGATGGTGCTACCCCGGATGCAGCCGTCCGGTTCGGGCTCCGCGGCCGGGCCGGCGAAGCCGTCCGCGCCGGGCAAGGCGTCGGTCAAGCCGCCGATGCCGAACAAGCCGCTGCCGGTCAACGGCAGCGGCGGCACCTACCGCTCCCGGGGTGACGGCGACGGCCGCAGCTACGCGCTCGACTCCGGCGAGGACCTGGGGTGAACCGCCGGCAGTTGCTTCGCGCCGCCCTCGCCCCGGCCCTCGTGGTCGGCTTCGGCACGGCCTGCAGCGAGCCCCAGCCCGAGGCGGGCAGCGTCGACGTGGTCGATCCGGGCAGCGCCGCGGCGACGCCCGGGTCGAGCCCGACCCCGAGCCTGCCCGCCGGCCCGCTGACCGGCGCGCCGGTGAGCGCCGCGCCGCTGGCCGGCCGCCAGGCGGTCGCCGTGCCGCTGCGGGTCAGCCCCTCGACCACCCCGGCCGGGCTGGACGCGGCCGACCTGGTCTACGCCGAGTTCGCCGAGTCCGACTCGCTGCACCTGACCGCGGTGTTCCACTCCCGTGACGCCACCAAGATCGGCCCGGTCGCCGAGATCCGCCCGGTCGACATCCGGTCGGTCGCCGTGCTGCGACCGTTCGTCGGCTACGCCGGCGGCCCCACCGGCTTCCTCACCCAGTTCGAGAAGTCCGGGCTGGCCGGGGTCACGCCGGACGACGGCGACGCCATCGACGACGGCTACACCTCGACGGCCAAGCTGCTCAAGGCCGCGCCGAAGGGCGGCCAGCCGCCCACGCCGCCCCTCGACCACGCCGCCGACGGCGCCGCCCTGGCCGCGCGGGACCTCGTCCCGGCCACCGAACTGTCGGTCGCCGTCTCCGGCGGCCCGCCCATGGTCTGGCGGTACGACCAGCAGAAGTCGCTCTGGGTGAGCAAGGTGGGCACCGCCACGGTGACCGCCGCGTCGGTGCTCGTGCTGACGATGGAATACCGGACGCTCGACGTGCGGAACCCGTCGCCGCGTTCGCTCCCGTCGGCGAACGTCTTCGGTGAGGGCGCGGTGGTCGCGGTCTCCGGGCCGTCCAGCGCCAAGGGCCGGTGGCGCAAGCCGGGCCTGGGGATGGTCTGCACCCTCGCCGACACCGGCGGCGACCTCCTGCACCCGCAGCCGGGCAACGCCTGGGTGATCTACGCGCCGACCACCGCCAAGGTCACCGTGAAATGAGCACCGTCACCCCGCCCCGCCCGGCGCGCGGGTCGGTCCCGGTCGACGCGGCGGTGCCGCCGCCCGCCGGGACCCGGCTCAGGCCGGCCGCGGTGCGGCCGAAGGGCTGGTCGCTGCGGTTGCCCACGGCGTGGCCGCTGATCGCGCTCTTCCTGCTCTACCCGCTGTGGTGGGCGCTCGGGGTGTCCAGCTTCGTCTTCGTCATCTTCGCGGTGCCGATGCTGGTGCAGATGGTCCGCCGGGGCCCGGTGCGGGTGCCGCCCGGCTTCGGGATCTGGCTGCTCCTGCTGCTCTGGCTGGTCCTCTCCGCCGCGATGCTCGGCCTCACCGCGCCGAACACGCTGCCGCCGGGCGGCGGTGGCCGGTACATCGGCTGGGCCATCCGGCTGGCCAACTTCGTCGGCATGACCGTGGTCATGCTCTACGTCTACAACCTGGGCGAGCGGGAGCTGTCCCGGCGCCGGGTCGTCCGGCTCTTCGGGTTCATGGGCGTGGTCGTGGTGATCGGCGGCTGGCTCGGCTCGCTCTTCCCGACCCTCGGCTTCATCGCACCGCTGCGGTTCATCCTGCCGCACTCGATCGCCAGCCAGCCCTTCGTCGCCTCGCTCATGGACGTGAAGTTCGCCCAGGTCCAGCAGGTGATCGAAGGCGAGGCCAGCTCGCCGCGGCCGTCCGCGCCGTTCACCTACACGAACTCGTGGGGCGAGAACACGGCGATCCTGCTCATCTGGCTGATCGTCGGCTGGGTGGTGCTGGGCAAGCCGCTGCGCCGGGTGGCCGGCGTCGCCATCGCGCTGGCCGCGATCTTCCCGATCATCTACTCGCTCAACCGCGGCCTCTGGATCGGCCTCGGCATCTCCGCGGTCTACGTGGCGATCCGGCTCGCCCTGCGCGGCCGGATGGTGGTCCTCGGCGGGCTCGCCCTGGCGGTCGGTCTGATCGGGGTGCTGATCGTCGCCACGCCGCTGGGCCGCACCTTCGACGAGCGACTCCAGAACGGGCACAGCGACGACATCCGCACCACCCTCTCCGAGGGCGCGGTCACCGCGGCGAACCACTCACCGATCCTCGGGTACGGCGGCAACCGGGCGCTGATCGGCAGCAACCGGTCGATCGCGATCGGCAAGTCCGACGACTGCAAGCAGTGCGGCAACCGGGAGCTGGGCAGCAACGGCCAGCTCTGGGCGCTGCTGGTCGGCCAGGGCTACGTGGGCGCGATCGCCTACAACGGCTTCTTCCTCTACTGCCTCTGGCGTTACCGGCGCGACCACAGCGCGATCGGGATCGCCGGCAGTCTCGTGCTCATCCTCATGCTCTTCTTCCAGTTCACCTACGGCGCGCTGGAAGCCACCCTCGCCTACGGCCTGATCTCGGTCGCCCTGCTCGCCCGCAACGACCGGCTCCGCCGGGCACTCGCGCCGGCGCCGCCCGGGGGCACCGTGGCCGGGCTACGGGCCCGACTGGAAGCTGCCGGTGACCACTGATGGTGTTCCGCGTACCCCCGGACGGCGACGGCCGCTCCGCCTACCTCGGTGAGCTGGCCGGGCTGATCTGGCCCGAGCCGGCCGAACCCGCCCTGCGCAGGGGCGGTGCCGGCTGGGTGGTGGTGCCCTCGGCGTCCCGCCCCCGGCTGCTGGTGCCCACCGGCTCCGGCCGCGCCGCGGCGGGCGCCGTCCGGCACTCCACCGAGGCGGTCGGCCGCAAGGCCAAGCTGGTCCGGCAGGGCCTGGCCACCGCGTTCCGGCTCGGGCTGGGGCCGCTGGTGTTCCGCGACCGGCTGGTGGTGACCGGCGGCGGGCTGGACGCCCACCTGGCCGAGGTGCTCGGCGAGCGGGCGCTGGTCAGCCTGCACATCGGGCCGGCCCGGGCGAACCGCAAGCCGGTGCTGCAACTGCTCGCACCGGACGGCCGGGCCCTCGGGTACGCGAAGCTCGGCGTCGACCCGCTGACCCGCGCCCTGGTCGACGCGGAGGCCGCCGCGCTGGCCCGCCTGGCCGGCCTGCCGCTCGGCCCGGTGACCGTGGCCGGGGTACGCCACCACGGCGACTGGCACGGGCACGCGCTGCTGGTGCAGGAGGCGCTGCCGGTGCGGCTGCCCCGGGCCACCCCCGCCGCCGCCGAGGCGGCCGAGCGGGCGGCCATGGTGGCGGTGGCCGGCTGTCTGGGCGTACGCCGGCGGTCCTGGGCCGCGAGCGACCACGCGACCCGGCTGGCCGACGCGGTGGACGCGCTCGGCGCACGCCCGGAGGCCGGCCGGCTGCGCGCGGTGTTGAAGACGGTCGCGGACCTGGACCCGACGGTGGCGTTCGGCGCCTGGCACGGCGACTGGAACGGCGGCAACAGCGCGGTGCTGGCCGACGGCCGGGTGCTGGTGTGGGACTGGGAGCGGTTCGAGGCGGACGTGCCGGTCGGCTACGACGAGTTGCACCGGGCGGTGCAGACCGCGATCGGCAACGACGGGGTGGAGCCGACCGAGGCCGCGCGGGCGCTGATCGCCGGCGCGGGCCGGAGCCTGGCGCCGTTCGACGCCGACGGCCGGGACGCCGACCTGGTCGCCGTGCTCTACCTCGTGGAGCTGGCGGCACGCTATCTGCGGGATCGGCAGGCGGAGGCGGGTGCGCGACTGGGGCACGTCGACACCTGGCTGCTGCCCGCCGTGGAGGAGCACCTGGCCCGCCGGGCCCGGTGAGAGTGAGGAGTGGGGACGTGACGCTGGCCAAGGAACAGGCGCTCCGCGCGGTGAAGTCGATGAGCCGGACGGTCGGTCGGTTGACCGCCGGGTCGCGGATGGTGCCGGGATTCCTGATCGTGGGGGCGCAGCGGTGCGGCACCACCTCGCTGTTCAAGACGCTCTCGCAGCATCCCGGCATGCTGCCGCCCGCCTACCACAAGGGCGTGCACTACTTCGACATGGACTACCACCGGGGGATGAGCTGGTACCTCGGGCACTTCCCCACCACCGGCAAGGCGGAGGCGGTGAAGGCGCAGCTCGGCGTACGCGGGATCACCGGCGAGTCGAGCCCGTACTACATGTTCCACCCGCTGGCCGCGCAGCGGATCGCCCGCGACCTGCCCTCGGTGAAGCTGCTGGTGCTGCTCCGGGACCCGGTGGAGCGGGCATACTCGGCGCACTCGCACGAGCTGGCCCGGGGCTACGAGACCGAGCGGGACTTCGAGCGGGCGCTGGCGCTGGAGGAGGAGCGGACGGCCGGTGAGCGGGAGCGGATGACCGCCGACCCGACGTACTCGAGCCACCACCTCCAGCACAACGCGTACCTGGCCCGGGGGCGCTACATCGAGCAGGTGGAGCGGCTGGAGGCGCTTGTCGGCCGGGAGCGGCTGCACGTGATCGACAGCGACGACTTCTTCGCCGATCCGCGCCCCTCCTTCGACGCGGTCTGCGACTTCCTCGGCCTGCCCCGGTGGGCGGACATCGCCTTCGGCAAGCACAACTCGCGGTCCCGCTCCCCGATGTCGGCCGAGCTGCGGGCCCGGCTGGAGGACCACTTCGCCCCGTACGACGAGCGGCTGGCCTCCTGGTGGGGACGCGTGCCGTCGTGGCGGCGGTGACCCGGGCGGACGCCGGCGGCACCCCGACGCTGACCGCACCGGCCGGCGGCGCCGGTGCGGGCGCGGGCCTGGGCGGCGCGGCGCGGCAGGGCTTCGCCAACCTGGTCGGGGTGGGGCTGGCCGCGGTGGCCGGCTTCGGGCTGAACATTGTCATCGCCCGAGGCTGGTCGGTCCGCGAGGCCGGCATGTTCTTCGCGGCCACCAGCGCCTTCATGATCGCCGCGTCGGCGGCCCGGCTCGGCACCGATGTGGGGACCGTCTACTTCGTCAGCCGGTACCGGACGCTCGACCAGCGGGACCGGATCCGCGGCACGATCCTGGCCGGCCTGCTGCCGGTGCTGGCGGTCGGCGTGCTGCTCGGCCTGGCCGGCTGGCTGGCCGCCCCCGCGCTGGCCGAGGCCACCATGCCGGAGGCCGGCGCTGGCGCGGTGACCGCGCTGCGCATCCTGCTGGCCTTCGTGCCGCTGGCCGCTTTGAACGACTACGCTCTCGCCGCCTGCCGCGGGTTCGGCCAGATGCGGCCGCTGCTCACCGTGGAACGGCTCGGCCGCACCCTGGTGCAGTTCCTGGCCGTGGCGGTGGCCGCCTGGCTCGGGCTCTCCGCCACCGTGGCGCTGCCGCTGGCCTGGGTGGTGCCCTACCTGGTCGCCGCGGCGGTCGCGCTGGCCTGGCTGGGCCGGCTGGTCGGCCGTGCCGGCCGGCACGTGACCCGGCCCGTGCCGGCGCGCGAGCTGGTCGGGCCGTTCTGGCGGTTCACCGGGCCGCGCGCGGTCAGCAGCCTGGCCGCCATCGTGGTGCAGCGGCTGGACATCGTGCTGCTCAGCGCCCTGCGCGGGCCGGCCGACGCGGCGATCTACACGGCGGCGACCCGGTTCCTGGCGCTCGGCCAGCTCTCCAGCGTCGCGCTCTCCAGCTCGGTGCAGCACCGGCTGGCCGCCGCCTTCGCCCGCGACGACCGCGCCGAGGCGCGGCAGCTCTACCAGGCCGCCACCGGGTGGCTGGTGCTGCTGTCCTGGCCCGCCTACCTGGTGTTCGCGGCGTTCGCCACGCCGATGCTGGCGCTGTTCGGCTCCGGCTACGGCGGCGGTCACCGGGTAGTGGTGCTGCTCGCGCTGACCATGCTGGTGGCCACCGGCTGCGGCATGGTCGACATGGTGCTGAACATGGCCGGCCGGACCGCCTGGACGTTCTACAACGCGATGGCCGGCACGGTGCTCAACGTGGTGGCCAACATCCTGCTCATCCCGCGCCACGGCATCCTCGGTGCGGCCCTGGCCTGGACGGTCTCCATCCTGGTGACCAACCTGGTGCCGCTGACCCAGCTCTGGTGGTCGATGCGGCTGCACCCGTTCGGGGCCGGCACCCGGGCCGCCATGGCGCTGGCCGTCGCCGCGTTCGGCCTGCCGCTCGGGCTGGCCAGCCTGCTCGACGCCCCGGCGCCGGTGCTCGCCCTGGTGGCGGCCGGCGGCGCGGCGGCGTACCTGGCCGGCGCCTGGCGCTGGCGAGCCACCCTGCACCTCGACGCGCTGCGCGCGCTGCGGCGGGGCCGCAACCGCGGTGGCGCGAACCCGGCCGCCCAGGCCTGACCCGTTCCTGCGTACCGATGGGACCCCGATGACCAGCAGCACGCCCCTCTCCCCGCACTCCGGCCTGTCGACCGTGAAGGCCGCGAAGCTCGCCGCCGTCGGCCTGTTGGCGGACCGGAAGGAACGCCGGGAGCTGGAGCGGCCGGTGGAGGCCGCCAACCGCAGGCTCAGCCTGAAGGTCGAGCGGCCGATCTTCATCCTCGGCGCGCCCCGGTCCGGCACCACGTTCCTGGGCAGCTGCGTGGGGGCCCTGCCGGACGTGTCCTACCACTTCGAGCCCCGGCTGACGAAGGCGGTGGCGCGCTGCGTGTACGAGGGGAGCTGGACCCCGCAGCGGGCGGCCCGCTACTTCCGCGGCTACTACGGGGCGCTGCTCGCCGCCTCCGGCCACGGCGGGCTGCGGTTCGCCGAGAAGGACCCGGAGAACTGCTTCATCGTGCCGTTCCTGACCGAGGTCTTCCCCGACGCCGTCTTCCTGCACGTCTACCGGGACGGCCGGGACGTGGCGGTGTCGCACGCCGAGCAGCCGTGGCTCAACGCGGCCTCGACGGGCACCGGACAGAGCGGCCGGGGCGGCACGCCGTGGGGCGCCGCGCCCCGGTTCTGGGTGGAGCCGGAGCGGCGCGAGGAGTTCAGCCGGGTCTCCGACCTGGGCCGGTCGGCCTGGATGTGGCGCCGCTTCACCGGCAGCGCGCTGGCCCAGCTCGCCGGCGTGCCGGCGGACCGGGTCCGGCACCTCCGCTACGAGGACATCGTGAGCCGCCCGGCCGAGGCGGCCGAGGTTGTCGCCGATTTCCTGGCGGTCGGCGACCCGGCCGGCCGGCAGGCGCTGCACGCCCGTTTCGCCAAGGCCCGGCCGAACTCGGTCGGTCGGTGGCGGCAGCGGCTGACCGAACAGGACCTGGCCGACGTGCTCGCCGAGGCTGGCCCGCTGCTCAGCGAACTCGGCTACACCGCGTGAGGTCCGCCGCAACGGTAGAGTGCCAGGGGTCGCCCGCCCGACCCGGCGCGCCGCTCCTCTGACGAGGCCGCCGGGACCGACGACCGTGGGGCCGGCGACCATCCTGGGGAGAGGTTGCGGTGGTACGACGGTTACGACGGACGATGGCGGCCGTGTTCGCCCTGGCCTGTCTCGTTCCGGCGGTGGCGGGCTGTGACTTCGGCTCCACCGACGGGCCGGACGACGCGACGACGGCGGCGGCGCCGCCCCCGCCCACGGTGACGCCCCGGACCGCACCGGTCCGGACCACCGGGCGCGGGCCGGAGCTGCCGGAGAAGGGCGCCTGGGTGGGCGCCTGGGTCAAGCCGCAGTTCCACAACGCCACCGGGCGGGCGGCGGCGTTCGACGACTTCAACCGCGCGGCCGGCGGCGAACTGGCCATCGCGCACATGTTCCACGAGTGGAACGAGGCGTTCCCGGGCGCGACCGAGCGGGCCTTCCAGTCCCAGGGCAAGCTCCAGATGATCTCCTGGCAGGGCACCGACACCCGGTCGACGGTCAGCGGCGTCTACGACTCGCTGATCCGGCAGCGGGCCGTCGACGTCAAGGAGTTCGGGGTGCCCGTGCTGCTGCGCTACCGGTGGGAGATGGACCGGCCGAACCTGGCCGCCAGCATGCACTCCCCGGAGGACTACGTGGCCGCCTGGAAGCACGTCCGGGCCATCTTCACCGAGGTCGGCGTCACCAACGCGGCCTGGGTGTGGTGCCCGCACGCGGACGGCTTCGCCGAGGCCGACCGGGACGCCGCCGCCTACTACCCCGGTGACGACCAGGTCGACTGGCTCTGCGCCGACGTCTACCCCGGCCCGGAGTGGAACAGCTTCACCGACCGGATGGACCACTTCATGGCCTTCGCGCAGAAGCATCCACGGCCCGTGGTGATCGGCGAGTTCGGGCTCACCCAGGAGGGCCGGCCCGGCCAGCGGGCCGACTGGATGCGTGAGGTCGCGCCGTACCTGAAGAAGCACCCGCAGATCAAGGCGGCGATCTACTTCGCCGCCCGGCAGACCACGAAACCCCTGTACGACAGCACCTTCGGCAACGACCCGGAGAGCGCGGCGGTGTTCCGCGAGATGGCCACCGACCCGTACTTCAATCCGCCGCCGCCGGACCTCAGTGTCTCCTCGGCGCCACCCTCCGTACCGGGTCGATGATCTTCCCTCGTCTTTTCGTGTGACCTGGGGAGTTTGCTCGGTCAAAAACACCGGTCCCGGGTGGACGGGCGGCGGCCCGATGCGAGAAGGTATTGCTCTCACGTCTGCGGTCGGTCGTGCGGCGCCCCACCTCGCGCCGGCACCGGCCATCACCGCAGCGCCTCCGACGTTTCCCCCGGAGTAGCCTGTGCCTTCCTCGTTCCTGAGACACCGCTCGGTGTCCGCTCTCGGCGCCGCCGTACTCGGCATCGCCACCCTTTTCACCCCCGTACCCGCGCTCGCCGCGCCCGCGCCGGACCACACCACGCTGGTCAGCGAGGTGCCGACGGACAAGACGCCGAACATCAACGACGGCAACGTCGTGGCCATCTACGACGCCGGCAGCAAGGTGATCGTCGGTGGTTCGTTCACGAAGGCGCAGAACCGCGGCTCCTCGACCACCGAGGTCACCCGCAAGGGCTTGCTGGCCTTCGACAAGGCCACCGGCAAGCTGGACGACGCCTTCGCCCCGGTGCTCGACGGCGAGGTGACCGCGGTGATCGCCGGGCCCACGCCCGGCACGGTCTACGTGGCCGGCACCTTCAACAAGGTCGGCGACAGCAACTTCCGGAAGCTCGTCCTGCTCAACGTCGCGGACGGCACCCCGGTCGCCGGCTTCAAGGGCCCCGCCTTCAACGGCACCGTGACCGACATCGCCCTGGTCGACGGGCGGCTCCTGGTGGGCGGCATCTTCTCCACCGTGACGGCGACGACCACCCGCAACGGGCTGGCCTCGCTGAACCCGACCACCGGCGCGGTGACCGACTACCTCACCGTGGCGCTGACCGAGAACCACAACTGGACCAGCACCAACGGCGGCGCCAAGGCCGGCGTCGGCGTGGAGAAGCTGGCCGTCTCGCCGGACGGCAAGCACCTCGTGGTCATCGGCAACTTCAAGAAGGCCAACGGGGTCGTCCACGACCAGATCGTCCGGATCAACCTGGGCGAGAGCGAGGCCACCGTCGCCGACTGGAACACCGACGGCTACTCGGGCGCCTGCAAGTACACCGCGTTCGACTCGTGGGTGCGGGACGTGCAGTTCGCCCCGAGCGGCAAGTACTTCGTCGTGGTGACCACCGGCGCCTCGTACCCGGGGACGCTCTGCGACTCGGCGGCCCGCTGGGAGACCGCCGCCACCGGCGACGGGCAGCAGCCGACCTGGACCAACTTCAGCGGCGGCGACACCTTCCTCTCCACCGGCATCAGCGAGGAGGCCGTCTACGTCGGCGGTCACTTCCGCTGGTCGAACAACCCCCTGGCCCGCGACAAGGCCGGCCCCGGCGCGGTGCCGCGGGCCAGCATCGCGGCGCTCGACCCGGCGAGCGGCCTGCCGTTGTCCTGGAACCCCGGCCGCCACCCCCGTGGCTACGGCGTCACCGAGATGCTGGTGACCCCGCAGGGCCTCTGGCTGGGCAGCGACCAGGAGTACATCGGCAACTTCGACTACCAGCGGAAGCGGCTCGCCTTCTTCCCGCTGGCCGGCGGCAACGCCCCGCACTCGACGAGCACCAAGGGCCTGCCGGGCGACGTCTACCAGGCCGGCCGCGCGGCGCAGACCGAGGTCCTCTACCGGGTCAACGCCGGTGGTCCGGCCATCCCGGCGACCGACGGCGGCCCGGACTGGGCGGGCGACACCGCCACCGCGCCCAGCCCGCACCACAACACCGGCAACAGCGTGTCGACCTACACGACCAACGCGACGTTCGACGCCACGGTGCCGGCGAGCACCCCGGCGACGCTGTTCAACAGCGAGCGCTGGGACGAGGCGACCGCCCCGGACATGCAGTGGGACATCCCGGTCGCGGCCGGCACCCGGATCGACGTGCGCCTCTACCTGGCCAACCGGTGGGCCGGCACGGGCACGGTGGGCAAGCGCAAGTTCGACGTCAGCATCGACGGCGTGCTCAAGCTGAACGACTTCGACCCGGTGGCCTCGGCCGGCGGCACGGACCGCGGCACCATGCGGTCCTTCTCGCTGGTCAGTGACGGCGTGGTCGACGTCGACTTCGGCCGGGTGCTGGAGAACCCGCTCGTCCAGGGCATCGAGATCGTGAAGACCGCGCCGACGCCGGACGCGGCGGACGTCCTCTACCGGGTCAACGCGGGTGGCGACCAGCTGGCCGCGCCGAGCGGCCCGGCCTGGGCCGCCGACAGCCTCACGGCGCCGAGCGCCCTCCACAACACGGGCAACACCGTCACGACCTACTCGACCGACGCGACGCTCGACGCCACCGTGCCGGCCGGCACCCCGGTCGCGCTGTTCAACAGCGAGCGCTGGGACGAGTCCACCACGCCGGACATGCAGTGGGACTTCCCGGTCCCGGCGGGCACCCCGGTCCAGGTCCGGCTCTACCTGGCCAACCGGTACGCCGGCACGGCCACGGCCGGCAAGCGCAAGTTCGACGTCAGCATCGACGGCGTGCTCAAGCTGAACGACTTCGACCCGATCGCCTCCATCGGCGCCACCAACAAGGGCACCATGCGGGCCTTCGCGGTCACCAGCGACGGCAACATCGACATCGACTTCGGTCGGGTCGTGGAGAACCCGCTGGTCCAGGGCATCGAGATCGTCAAGCTCCCGCCGGTGCCGCCGGCGACCACGGTGGACAGCATCACCAAGCGGTCGTACGACGGCGCCAACGCGGTGGGCAACGCGACCACGGTGGGCAACCCGGACAGCACCCGGTGGTCCACGGTCAAGGGCGCCTTCTGGGTCGGCGGTGACCTGTTCTACGGGGTCAACGGCGATCTCTACAAGCGCTCGTTCGACGGCGAGGCGTTCGGCACCCCGAAGAAGCTCGACCCGTACCACGACGCCAAGTGGGACACGGTCGTCACCGGCTCCGCGCCGGAGGGCCAGACCTACGCGGGCATGACCGTCAACTTCTCCGCCGAGCTGCCGAACGTGACCGCCATGTTCTACTCCGGCGGCCGCCTCTACTACACGCTGGCCGGCCAGAGCACCCTGTTCTGGCGCGGGTTCGCGCCCGACACCGGCGTCGTCGGTGCCGAGCGGAGCACGGTCACCGGCACCACGGCGTTCGCCGACGCGAACGGCTTGTTCCTGGACGGCGACACCCTGTACGTCGTCTCCCGCACCACCGGCAACCTCTCCTCGATGGCGTGGTCGGACGGCGCGCCGACCGGCTCCGCCACCGTGCGCAGCGGCCCGGGCGTCGACAACGTGGACTGGCGGGGCACCGCCGTCTTCGTCGGCCCCTGACCCGAGGCGGTACGACACGACGATGGCCCGGCCGGTATCGGCCGGGCCATCGCCCTTTCCACCGTCGGTTCAGACGCGGGGGGCGGTGTGCTCCCGCGCCCAGACCCGCATCAGGTCGCGTACCGAGATCACCCCGGCGACCTCCCGGCCGTCGAGCACCACGAGGTGCCGGAACCCGCCCCGGGCCATGGCGGCGGCCGCCTCCTCCACCGTCCAGTCCGGGCCCGCGTAGACCACGTCCCAGGTCAGGTGCGCCCCGGTGCGTTCGACGTCGGGGTCGAGCCCGGCCCCGATGGCGTTGAGCACGTCACGTTCGGTCATGATCCCGACCCCCTCGGAGTCCGGGTCGATCACGACCGCCGACCCGACCCGGCGGGCCGACATCATCCGGGCCGCCTGGCGGAGCGTGTGCTCCGGGCCGACCACGAGAATCTCGCTGGACATCGCTTCCCGTACCTGCATCACGCATCACCCCTGTGGGACGGCGGCCTCGGTACGGACATGGTGGGCCATCGATGCGGAACGGGACAAGACCGGGCATCGCCACGAACGGCGGGGAATGGCTACTGTCGTGAGGTGCCCACCGAGCCCCTCCGCTGCGCCGGCGCGCTGATCGTGGACGACGACGGCCGCATCTTCATCCAGCGCCGGTCCCCCGAGCGGCGCCTCTTCCCCAACTGCTGGGACATCGTCGGCGGCCACCTCGAACCGGGCGAGGAGGTGCAGGACGCGTTGCGCCGGGAGGTCACCGAGGAGACCGGTTGGACCGTCTCGCACGTGCTCGGCCAGGTCGGCGAATACCGCTACACCGGCGACGACGGGCTGACCCGCGTGGAGACCGACTTCCTGATCCGGGTGGACGGCGACCTGAGCCGGCCCCGGCTGGAGGAGGGCAAGCACACCGAGTTCCGCTGGCTGGCGGAGCAGGACGTCGACCTGCTCGACGAGCACCGCGACGTCAACGACGGGCTGATCCGGCGGATCGCCGAGAACGGCTTCGCGGCCCTGCGTTCGATCGGTCTGTGAGGGAGACCGTCCCCGGTCGCGGCGCGGCACCATCTCCGGCGCGGGGAGCCGGGTCACCCGACGGCGTCGAGCTGCCGCCGCACCGGTTCGCGGGGCTGGTCGCCCCGGCCGTCGACCGGACCTTCGTCGCCGGCATGCTCGCCGGTCGCGACGGCGGCGGCGCCGAGTTGAGTTCCCGGTACGGCGGTCCGGCCGCCACCGGCGCCCTGGTGGAGTTCCGCACCCGCCTGGCCGCGCCGGGCGGCACGGTCGACGCGGCGGGCTTCGCGGCGGTGACCCGCTACCGGGACCCGGCCGCCGTCCGGCGGGCGCTTGACAAGCAGGTGGCGTACGGGATGATCCAGCGCTTCCCGGACGGCGGCTTCTGCGCCACCGAGCGCGGGCTCGCCTTCCTGGCGGAGCTGTTCGGCGTGCACGCCGAGGTGACCGAAGAACTGTGGGCCGGGCACGACGAGCGGGTGGAGCGGCTGGTCCGGGCGCTGGGCCGGGTGCTGGCGCGCGCGGTCGTGTCGGCCGGGCCCGGCGCCTTCGCGACCATGGCCCCGCCGCACGAGCCGGAGGGCACCCCGCCCGGCGTGCTGCTGCTCAACCGGCTGGGCACCCTGCGCTACCACCGCGCGGACGCGCACGCGGCGGCGTGGACCGCCGCGGGGCACACCGCGGCGAGCGTCGCCGCGCTGCCCGCGGGGCCGGAGCGGCTGGCCATCGAGCAGGAGACGGACCGCCGGGCGGCCGGCCCGTGGGCGGTGCTCGCCGCCGAGGAGCGGCTGGAACTGCTGGCCGACCTGGCCGCCCTGCCGGGCTGAACCACGGCCCGCGGGGGCGCGACGATATCCTCCACCGAGTGGAGCGGAGTCGAGATGAGGATGGTGCCGGCATGATCGGGATGGTGCTCGCCGCCGGTGCGGGGCGCCGGCTGCGCCCGTACACCGACACCCTGCCCAAGGCCCTGGTGCCGGTCGACGGGGAGACCACCATCCTCGACATCGCGCTGCGCAACCTCGCCGAGGTTGGGCTGACCGAGGTCGTGATCGTGGTCGGCTACGCGGCGGACGCGGTCCGGCAGCGGCAGGCCGCGCTGGAGGAGAAGTACGGCGTCACGATCACCCTCGTGCACAACGACAAGGCCGAGGAGTGGAACAACGCCTACTCGCTGTGGCTGGCCCGGGAGCACTTCTCGCGGGGGGTGCTGCTGGTGAACGGCGACACCGTGCACCCGGTGAGCGTGGAGAAGACCCTGCTGGCCGAGCGCGGGCCCGGCATCCTGCTGGCCGTCGACAACATCAAGGCGCTGGCCGAGGAGGAGATGAAGACCACCTTCGACGCGGCCGGCCAGCTCACCCGGATCACGAAGCTGATGGACCCGGGTGAGGCGTACGGGGAGTACATCGGCGCGACGCTGATCGAGCCGCAGGTGGCCGGCGCGCTCGCCGACGCCCTGGAGGCGACCTGGCGGCGCGACCCGAACCTCTACTACGAGGACGGCTACCAGGAGTTCGCCGACCGGGGCGGCGAGGTGCGGGCCGCGCCGATCGGCGACGTCTCCTGGGTCGAGGTCGACAACCACGCCGACCTGGCCCGGGCGCGGGAGATCGCGTGCCGCTACTAGCCCGGAGCGTGCTGACCCCGCTGCACATCGACGTCCGGCGGGGAGCGGTGGCCGACCTGGCGGCGATCCTTGCCGACGGCCGCATCTCCTCCGGGGGTGACGTGGCGGTCGTGGTCGGTCCGGGGCAGGGCGAGAAGGTCGCCGACCTGGTCCGCCCGTCGCTGCGGTCGGCCGATGTGTTCACCGTCGCCGGTGGCAGTCTGGACGCCGCCGACGACCTGGGCGGGAAGCTCCGCGCCCGGTCGTACGACGCGGTGGTCGGGATCGGCGGCGGCAAGACCATCGACGTGGCCAAGTACGCGGCGACCCGCCGCGGCCTGCCGATGGTCTCGCTGGCGACCAGCCTCGCCAACGACGGGATCGCCTCCCCGGTGGCGAGCCTCATCACCGATGGGATCAAGGGCTCCTACGGGGTGCACATCCCGATCGCCGTGATCGTGGACCTGGACTTCGTGGAGAGCGGCCCGGAGCGGCACAACCGGGCCGGCATCGGTGACGTGGTCAGCAACATCAGTGCGCTGGCCGACTGGGAGCTGGCCCGGAAGGTACGCGGTGAGTCCTTCGACGGACTGGCCGCGTCGCTCTCCCGGGCGGGCGCGGAGGCGGTGCTCAACCACCCGGGCGACATGAGCGACGACGCCTTCGTCACCGTGCTGGCCGAGGCGCTGATCTCCAGCGGCCTGGCCATGGCCATCGAGGGCACCAGCCGGCCGGCCAGCGGCGGCTGCCACGAGATCATGCACGCCGTGGACGCGCTCTTCCCGGGCACGGCCTCGCACGGCGAGCTGGCCGGGCTGGGCGCCCTGTTCTGCACCTTCCTCCGCGGCGACGCGCGGCGGTTCACCGAGATGTCGGCCTGCCTGGCCCGGCACGGCCTGCCCCGGCTGCCCGCCGACGTGGGCCTGTCCGACGAGCAGTTCGTGGAGGCGGTGCAGTTCGCGCCGGCCACCCGGCCGGACCGCTACACCATCCTCGAACACCTGGCGATGTCGCCTACCGAGACGCGGGAGCGGCTGGCAGACTACGCCGGTGCACTCCGCGACCACCTTGGCTGAGCCGTCCCGCCCCTCCGTCGCCGACTTCCACCGGGTCAACCGTGGCGGCGGCCTGTTCAGCGAGTCGATCAGCCAGTGGATCGGCGCGGTGTTCGCGCTTGTCGCGCAGCGCCTGGGGTTGCGCCCGACCGCGCTGACCCTCACCAACCTGGTGCTCGGCCTGGCCGCCTCGGTGACCGTGGTCGCGCTCGCCGACGACGTGGCGGCGGGGTCCGTCCCGGCCTGGGCCGTCGGGTTGGTCGCCCTGGTCGCCTGGCAGATCGCGTACGCGCTGGACTGCGCGGACGGTCAGCTCGCCCGGGTGACCGGGCAGGGCAGCGCGGCCGGCGCCCGGGTCGACGTGCTCTGCGACGTGGCCGCCCAGATCGCCCTGGTCACCGCGCTCGGGGCGACCGCCGTGGCGCAGCGCCCCTCGACGCCCGTCTGGCTGGTGGCGGTCTTCGCCGGCACCTGGATGGTCAACCTGGTCACCTCGGTGATGCAGGCCGGCCCCAACGCGGCCAGCATGGTGACCTCGACCTCGCTCCCGGTCCGCCTGGCGAAGCTGGTCCGCGACTACGGCGCGGTGATCTTCCTGGCCGGCCTGGTCCTGACCGTGGCCCCCGCCCTGACCCTCTGGGTGATCGTCGCCTTCACGATCGTCAACGGCGGCTTCCTCCTGGCCAGCATCGCCTTCTCAGCCCGAGCCTCCCTCCGCTGACAAACCCCCGGGCCCACCCCGCCCACCTCGCCTCACCCCGCCCCACCTCGTCGATCATGAAGTTAGCGGTTGCGGAAAGCGCGTTCCGCACCGCTAACTTCATGATCGACGCGTAGACGGCGGGGCGGGCGGGCGGCGGGCGGGCAGTGGGCGGGCGGCGGGCCTGGGTGGGTCAGTGGTGGGTGGTGCGGGAGAGGTCGGCGTAGATGTCGATGAGGCGCTTCGTCACCACGTCGGGGTGGAAGGTGCGCTCGTAGCGGGTGCGGGCGGCCGGGGCGAGCGTCGGCGCGCCGGCCCGGGCCAGGGGGAGGGCGGCGGCCAGCGACTCCGGGTCGGGCGCGACCACCCAGCCGGCCTCGCCGCGCTGCACCCCGTCCGGCAGGGAGACGTGCCCGTCGCCGGGCGCCGCGGTGGCCACCTCGGCCGGGCCGGTGCCGGCGGGCTCGCGGGGGGCGTCCGCGCCGACCAGGTACGGGATGCCGCCCAGCGCGGTGCCGAGCACCGGCCGGCCGCTGGCCAGCGCCTCGATGATCACCGTGGGCAGCACGTCGTGCCAGGTGGAGGTGGCCAGGACCACGGCGCTGTCGGTCAGCGCGGCGCGTACCCCGGTCCGGTCGAGCTGGCCCAGGTAGGCCACGTCGGGCCGCTCGGCGGCGGCCGCCTCGGCCAGGGGGCGCAGCTCGCCGTCGCCGGCGATCCGCAGCGGGCCCAGCGACCCCACGGGGTGCCGCCGCCAGGCGTTCAGCAGCAGGTCGAGGCCCTTCTCCGGGCTCAGCCGACCCATGAAGAGGAAACCGTCCCCGGGCGGCGCCGGTGTCCCCGGGTCGGGCACCGCGTTGGGCTTGACCACGATCCGCTCGTCCGGGATGCCGTAGTCGCGCAGGTGGTCGGCGACGGCGGTGGTGAGCGCGATGTACCGGTCCACCGACTTCCAGGTCGGGCGGTGCACGGCGAGCGTGGTGGCCATCAGGGCGCTCTGCGCCCGGGAGCCCCGGTAGCAGCGGTGCACGATCGCCGGCACCCCCAGCGCGCGGCCCCGGCAGTCCTGGCAGATCACGCCGTCCCGGAAGTAGAGCCCGGAGGAGCAGACCTGGCGGTAGTTGTGCACCGTCTGCACCACCGGCACGCCCCGCTTGTGCGCCGTCCGCACCACCCACGGCGAGAGCAGCGGGTACGGGTTGTGCAGGTGCAGCACGTCCGGGCGGTGCTCGGCGAGCAGGCGGTCCAGGTCGTGCTGGGCCTTCGGGGCCCAGATCGGCGAGATCGGCAGCAGCGCCTTGGCCGGCTTCGACATCGCGGGGATCTCGTCGGAGCTGCGCAGGAAGGGCAGCACCTCCACCCCGGCCGCGGTCAGCTGGGCGATCTCCGCGTCGACGATCGTGTTCTCGCCGGAGGGCTGGGCTTCCCGGTACCGGTTGTGCGCCACCACGATTCTCACGGGAAAGAAGGCTACCGTTGTACGGTGCCTGAACTACCGGAGGTGGAAGCGCTCGCCGGCTACCTGCGCGAGCGGGCGGTCGGCCGGCGGGTCGAGCGGTTCGAGGTCGCCGCGATCAGCGCGCTGAAGACGTACGACCCGCCGCCGAGCGCGGTCGCCGGCCGGGCGGTGGTCGGCGCGGGCCGGTACGGCAAGTTCCTGGACGTCCGGTTCGACGAGGGCCTGCACCTGGTGGTCCACCTGGCCCGGGCGGGCTGGCTGCACTACCGGGAGGCGTTCCCGTCGACCGCCCCGCTGCGCCCCGGCAAGGGTCCGATCGCCCTGCGGGTACGGCTCGACGACGGCTCCGGCTTCGACCTGACCGAGGCGGGCACGCAGAAGAAGCTGGCCGCGTACCTGGTGACCGACCCGGCCGTGGTGCCGGGGGTGGGCAAGCTGGGTCCGGACGCCCTGGAGGCCGACCTGGCGACCTTCGGCGCCCGGCTGCGTGGGCGGCGGGGTCAGGTCAAGGGGGTGCTGACGGACCAGTCGGTGCTCGCGGGGATCGGCAACGCGTACTCCGACGAGATCCTGCACGCGGCGAAGCTCTCCCCGTTCGCGATCACCGACCGGCTGACCGACGACCAGCTCGCCACGCTGCACGCGGCGACCCGCGCGGTGCTCGGCGACGCCGTCCGGCGCTCGATGGGGCAGCGCGCCGCGGAGCTGAAGGGCGAGAAGCGGTCCGGGCTCAAGGTCCACGCCCGGAAGGGGCTGCCCTGCCCGGTCTGTGGCGACCTCGTCCGAGAGGTCTCGTTCGCCGATTCGAGCCTGCAATACTGTCCCACCTGTCAGACCGGCGGCAAGCCGCTGGCTGACCGACGGTTGTCCCGGCTCGTACGGTGAGTAACGGCACTCCTCGGTTACGGAGAGGAATCGTCCGCGGATCGCCGAAGGTCCCACTCCGCACCTCTACCGGGGCCGCCATCCATCGGTATAGTGGCTCGGTCCCCGGCTTCACAACCGACTCGGAGCCGGCCAGATCCTCGCGAGCATCATCGGACGGCTTCCCCTCTGGAGGCGGTCCGGGCCGGGCCCGCGTGGGAGACTGGGACGGTGGGCGACCCGGGCCCTCACGGCGAGTGAGGGCGCGAGTCATGCGGGAGGACATGGGTTGAGGTGACGACAAGCCTCCAGCGCCCGGTAACCAACACAGGCCGGAGCGAGAGCGTGCGGCACGTCGACAGCTTCGAGATCCAGCCGCCGACTCCGCCGTCGCACAACGGCGTACCCCGGTTGGCGTGGGCTCGCGCCCGCCGCCGGGTGTCCCGCTGGCACCGGCCCTACATCGCGATCCTCCTGCTGCTCGACTTCGGCGCGGCGGCCCTGGCCAGCTACCTGGCCATCCAGATCTTCGAGCAGGCCGACTCGGGCTTCCGGCACGCGCCCCAGTCGTGGTTCTACACCGTCGCGTTCCTGCTGCTGCCGCTCGGCTGGCTGCTCATCCTGTGGGGCAACCGCGCCTACGACCGGCGCTATCTCGGGCTCGGGCCGGACGAGTTCAAGCGGGTGACCCGGGCCGGTGTGGCGGTGGCCGCCACCGTCTCGTTCATCGCCTTCGCGACGAAGACCTACTCGCTGTCCCGGTGGACCGTCGGTTTCGCCCTGCTCGGCGCCATGCTGCTGATCCTGCTGGGCCGGATGATCGCCCGGATGACGCTGCACGCCGTCCGCCGCCGGATCGGCCACGCCGGGCACCGGATGGTGCTGGTCGGCACCCTGCCGGAGTGCCTGGAGGTCTTCACCGCGGTCACCCGCAACCCGGGGGCCGGCCTGGTCCCGGTGGCCATCCACCTCACCGACGGGTACGCCGCCGCCCGGGGCATCGAGACGCCGGTGCCCGTCTACGCCGGCCGGGACGTGCTCGCGCTGGTGCGGGAGGTCGGCGGGGACACCATCGCGGTGTGCGGCTCGGCCAGCGCCGAGCCGGGCGAGCTGCGCCGGATGGCCTGGCAGCTGGAGGGCTCCGGCGTCGACCTGGTGGTCGCGCCGCAGCTCACCGACATCGCCGGCCCGCGGGTGCACATCCGCCCGATCGAGGGTCTGCCGCTGCTGCACGTCGAGGAGCCGACCCTGTCCGGGCCGGCGCTGCTCGCCAAGAACCTGATGGACCGGGTCGCCGCCGGGCTGGGCCTGCTGCTGCTGGCCCCGCTCTTCGCCGCGATCGCGATCGCCATCCGGATCTCCGACCCCGGGCCGGTCTTCTTCCGGCAGCCCCGGGTCGGGCACGAGGGGCGGACCTTCCGGGTCTGGAAGTTCCGGACGATGTACGTCGACGCCGAGGAGCGGCTGGCCGGCCTGGTCGACCAGAACGAGACCGACGGCATGCTGTTCAAGATGAAGCAGGACCCCCGGGTCTTCCCGGTGGGCCGCTTCCTGCGCGCCTCCTCGCTCGACGAGCTGCCCCAGCTGATCAATGTGCTCTGGGGCGAGATGTCCCTGGTCGGCCCGCGTCCGCTCCCCGCGGACGACGGTGACTTCCTGGGCGACGTCCGACGCCGGCTGCTGGTCCGTCCGGGCATGACCGGCCTCTGGCAGGTCTCCGGCCGCTCGGACCTGTCCTGGGACGAGGCGGTCCGGCTCGACCTCTACTACGTCGACAACTGGTCGCTGGCCTACGACCTGAGCATCCTGTGGCGGACCGTCGGGGTGGTGCTCGCCCGCAAGGGCGCCTACT
Organism: Micromonospora sp. NPDC048907; assembly: GCF_055586885.1. NCBI lineage: Bacteria > Bacillati > Actinomycetota > Actinomycetes > Micromonosporales > Micromonosporaceae > Micromonospora > Micromonospora sp. NPDC048907. Next base: position 130,349 of record NZ_JBVJHI010000009.1, on the reverse strand, counting down.
AGGCGGAGCGGCCGGAGCGACCGACGCGGGAGGTCACGTTGCTCCAGGAGGAGATCCGCAGGCGCAACCTCGGCACCCTGCTCCGCCACGTCCACCTCGACGGGTCGGTCTCCCGGGCGGCGCTGGCCGAGCGGATGGGCTTGAACCGCAGCACCATCATGGCCCTGACCCTGGACCTCACCGCCGCGGGACTGGTCCGCGAGGAGGCCCCGACGGACACCGGCCGCACCGGCCGGCCGTCGCTGGTCGTGCGACCGGAGACCACCCGGGTGTACGTGCTGGCGTTCGACGTGGCCGTGGACTGGCTGACCGCCGCCCGCGTCGGGCTGGGCGGCGTCATTCTCGAGCGCCGGTGGGCGGCCCGCCCCCGCGCCGGCGCCGACCTCGACCGGGTGGTCGAGGTCCTCGCCGGGTTCGGTCGCGACCTGCACGGCGCGGCGCCGCCGGAGGCGGTGTGTGTCGGGGTCGGCGCGTCGTACTGCGGGATGATCCGGCCGGGCGACGGGATGGTCCGGTTCGGGCCGGACCTGGGTTGGGTGGACCAGGCGTTCGGTGCCGAGCTCGGCCACCGGTTGGGCCTGGCCCGGCCGGTGCCGGTGGGCAACGAGGCCCATCTCGGGGCGGTGGCCGAGCAGCGGCGCGGCGCGGGCCTCGGCTTCGAGAACATGATCTACCTACATGGCGACGTCGGTGTGGGTGGCGGGATCATCGTCGGCGGCAAGCTGCTCGACGGTGACGGCGGCTACGCCTGCGAGCTGGGGCACATGGTGGTCAACCCGCACCACGGCCGGCCGTGCGGGTGCGGCTCCCACGGCTGCCTGGAGGCGGAGGTCGGCGAGCGGGCCCTGCTCGACGCCGCCGGACGGCCGGCCGACCTGTCCGGCCGGGACGCCCTGCGGGACGTGGTGACCGACGCCGACCGCGGCGACCCGGCGGCCCGATCGGCGCTGCACCGCATCGGGGACTGGCTCGGGGTCGGCGTGGCCAATCTGATCAACCTGTTCAACCCGGGCATCGTGATCTTCGGCGGGATGCTGCGCGACGTCTACCCCGGCGTGGCCGACCAGGTCCGTACCCGCATCGCCGCCAACGTGCTGCCCGTGGCCAGGGAGCGGGTGCGGCTCCGCACCTCGGCGCTGGGCGACGACGCCACCCTGGTCGGCGCCGCCGAGCTGGGCTTCTCGGCGCTGCTGGCGGATCCGCTGGGCGGTGCCGTCCCGGCGCTGCCACCCCGCACGTAGGCGGCGGGTTGGCGTAGCGGCCGGCACCGGCCAGGATCTGTGTCGTGGGTGGCAACCTCTCGGCCGTGTTCGGCGTCGTCTCGCTGGTCACCGCGCTGGCCGCGGCGCTGTGGGCGGTGCTGCGGCTGCGCGCCCGCCGGGGCATCGCCACGGCCACCCAGCGGGCCACCTACGAGGTGCTGCACACCGCCGGGCTCGCCGCCGAGCCGCTGCGGGCCGGTCTGAGCGCGGCGGGCGCGGCTAAGGCCGTACGCCATCTGCGGGCCCTGGTGGGCGCGGCCGGGCTGGCCCTGACGGACCGGGAGGCCCTGCTGGCCCTCGACGGGCACGGCGCGCACCACGGCGACCAGCTGCTGGCGGCGGCCCGGAGGGCGGTCGGCACCGGGCGCTCGACGGTGCTGCGCGAGTCGGAGCTGCACTGCGACCTGGTGGACTGCCCGGTCCGGGGCGCGGTGGTGGCCCCGCTGAGTGCCGACGGCCGGGTGGTCGGGGCACTGGTGGCGGTGGCCGGCGAGCGGCCCGCCCCGGGCCTGGTGCAGGCGACCCTGGAGACCGCGCACTGGGCCGGCGACCAGCTCGCCCTGGCCGAGCTGGACTCCTCCCGGGAGCGCCTGGCCCGGGCCGAGGTGCGCGCGCTGCGCGCGCAGATCAGCCCGCACTTCATCTACAACGCGCTGACCGCGATCGGCTCGTTCGTCCGCACCGACCCGGAGCGGGCCCGTGAGCTGATCCTGGAGTTCGCCGAGTTCACCCGCTACTCGTTCCGGGCGCACGGGGAGTTCACCACACTCGCCGAGGAGCTGCGCTCGATCGACCGCTACCTGACGATCGAGCGGGCCCGGTTCGGCGAGCGGCTCCAGGTGCGCCTCCAGATCGCCCCGGAGGTGCTGCCGGTGACGTTGCCGTTCCTCTGCCTCCAGCCGTTGGTCGAGAACGCGGTCCGGCACGGGTTGTCCCGCAAGCCGGGCACCGGCATGGTGAGCATCGAGGCCCGGGACGCGGGCGCCGAGTGCCACATCACGGTGGAGGACGACGGGGTAGGGATGGATCCGACGACGCTGACCGCCGGCATCGCCGAGCTCGCGGGCGCCGGCGGCGACCCGGGCGACGACCCGGGCCAGCACGTCGGCCTCTCGAACGTCGACGAGCGGCTCCGGTCGGCCTTCGGGGACCGGTTCGGCCTGGTCGTCGAGACCGGTCTGGGCTCGGGTACGAAGGTCAGCATGCGGGTGCCGAAGTTCCACCCCGGGGTACGGGCGACGTCATGAACACCGCGACCGGGTTTCTCCGCGTGCTGGCGGTCGACGACGAGCCGCCGGCCCTGGACGAGCTGGCGTACCACCTGCGGGCCGACCCGCGGGTGGCCCGGCTGCACACGGCCGGTGACGCGACCGAGGCGCTGCGGGTGCTGCGCGACGGCGACGTGGACGTGGTCTTCCTGGACATCCGGATGCCCGGGCTGGACGGCATGGAGCTGGCCCGGGTGCTGCGCCGGTTCGCCCGGCCGCCGGCGATCGTGTTCGTGACCGCGTACGACGACGGCGCGGTGGACGCCTTCGACCTGGGTGCCACGGACTACGTGCGCAAGCCGGTCCGCGCGGAGCGGCTGGCCGAGTCGCTGCGCCGGGTGATCGGTTCCCGGGTGGTGCCCTCGCACCCGGCGGCGCTGGCCCGGGCCGAGGAGGATCCGACCATCCCGATCGAGCTGGCCGGGACCACCCGCATGTTGCCCCGTTCGGCGGTGCGCTGGGTGGAGGCGCAGGGCGACTACGCCCGGCTGCACACCGCGGACGGCTCGCACCTGGTCCGGGTCTCGCTGGCCACCCTCGCCGAGCGCTGGGCCGACGCGGGGTTCGTCCGGGTGCACCGCTCCTACCTGGTGCAGCTCAAGCTGATCGCCGAGCTGCGGCTGGTGAACTCCGGCTACGTGGTGGTGATCGACGGGGCGGAGCTGCCGGTGAGCCGCCGGCACACGAGGGAGCTGAAGGACAAGCTGGTCCGGGCGGCCAAGCAGGACTGGAACCGCTGAGTCCAGAAATTTCTCCGCCGGTGGGGAATACCCGCCCGTTGTCGTACGCTGTACGGGACGCCGTACGACAGAGTGGAGTGCCCCCATGCCCGACAGCCGCTACGACGCCGCGACCGAGTTCGACAGGCAACTCGACCGACTGGTGCAGCTCGGCTACCCGGCCCTGGCCGGGCTGACCGAGCAGCCCTTCCGCGACCTGCTCACCCCGCTGCGCGCGGCGGCCGTCGCCGGGGCCGCCGACCTGGCCGCGCCCACCGACGGGCGGGTGCCCTTCCTGCTGGTGACCACGCGCGACCTGGTGCCCGTCCCGCAGCGCATCGCGCTGACCACGCTCGACGGGAAGCGGAAGCCCGGCATCCTCGACCGGAACTTCCCCGCCGACGACCTGCCGGCGTTCGACCCGATCAAGGAGCTGGAGGTGCCGGCGGGACCCGCGTACCTGCTCTTCGACGTCGACCGGGGCGAGGAGTACCGGAACCTGCCCCCGTCCACCGCGCTGGCCCAGATGACCGAGCGGGGCCGGCTGCCGATCACCATCGACGAGGGCCTCGCCTTCGTCACCCTGCACCCGCCGGCGCTGGCCAGCAACCGGTGCTTCTCGCTGGTCGGCTCCCGCTGCGGGGACAAGCGGGTGCCGGCGCTCTGGATCAGCCAGGGCGCGCCGAAGCTGGGCTGGTGCTGGTTCGGCAACCCGCACACCTGGCTCGGCTCGGCGACGGCCCACCCGGTGCGCGTCGGGCTGTAGTGAGCGCCGAGCGTCGGCGCGGCACCGTCGAGGAGCCGCGCCGACGCCGGTTCAGTGCGGCAGCGCGAAGCGCTTCCAGGTCGTGCCGTCGGTGGTGACGATCACGTGGTCCGGCCCGACGTCGGAGGGGTCGTCGCGGCCGTACAGCCAGGCCAGACCGGGACCGGTGCCACCCGTGCCCTCCTGCGCCCGATAGTCGCGGGACACGTTGAAGTGGCGACCGCCGTCGCGGCTCACCAGGAGCTTCGCCGACAGCTCCGGCGTGTCGGCCCACCCGAACGGAACCAGTAGGACACCGCCGGCACCGATCGCGAGGAACGGCATCTGCTGGGTCGCCGGGAGGTCGGTGCCGGTGTCCACCCAGGTCCGCGCCCCGTCAGTGGTCCGCAGCAGTCGGGCAGGGCCGGCCGGCACGGTAGAGCCGGACGGTGGCGGCGGCTGGATCAACAGGTAGCCCTCCCGGGCATCCACCCCGACCACCGCCACGACGTTGGTGCCGGCTTGCGGGCGCCAACTTACCCAGCTTGCGCCGCGGTCGGCGCTGCGGGCGACGATCGGCTGGTCAGCCTCGCCCGGCCAGTACGTCACCCAGATCGAGCCGTCGAGGGCGGGGTAGATGCTGAACGGCGGGTACGGCGACGGCGACTTCCCGGTCAGCCGGTAGACCGTTGCGGTGGTGTCGTCCACGGCCAGTGGCTCCCCGACCGCGCCGCAGCCCTGCTGGCAGAAGACCGGTCGAGCCCGGCTCGGAAACCTGGCGACCGGCACGGTGGCCTCTGCCGCGTCCTGCCAGGTGCGACCGTGGTCGACGCTGAGCAGGTGGCGTTCGCCGTCACGCACCAGGTAGATGTCGTTGCTGAGCACGGTGTACTGCAGGTTTGCGTTCCGGTTGCCCTCGCTGTTGGTCGGGCAGCTCTCGGCCTCGTAACGGGCCGCGTCCCAGTCCGACCAGCGTCGCCCCTCGTCCACACTGTGCGAGAAGAGCAGCGAGCACTCCATTTGAATGACCGCCACGCCGGAGTCCCGGCTTGTCAGGACGACCTCGCCAGCCCGCCCAGGACCGGCAGGCGGTTGGTCCGGGCCGGCCCAGCCGGACCCGTTCGAGCCTCCGAGCAGCGGCGTCGCCACCAGACCGGCCATGACCAGGACGGCGACCGCAAACCCGGTGGTCCGCTGCCGGCGGCGGGACCGCGCCGCCGCCCGCAGGTCGGCCAGCGGCGGTTGGCGCACGGCCTCGGCCACGGTGTCGACGTTGAAGCCGGTGAACTCACGATCGGACATCGATCCTCCCGTTGCTGGTGTCGACGGTGTCGGGATCGGCGAGCAGCGCGGCCAGGGCCTGCCGGCCGCGGGAGAGGCGGGACTTGACCGTGCCGGGAGAGACGCCGAGGGTCGCCGCCACCTCGTCCACCGGCAGGTCGACCAGGTAGTGCAGGGCCAGGGCCTGCCGCTGCCCCTCGGGCAGCCCGCGCAGCGCGGTGAGCAGGGCCAGGTGCTCGGGCGACCGGTCGGCCACCACGGGCGGTGGCCCGAGCCGCCGGATCAGGGTGTCGAACAGCCGCCGACGCCGGTGCCGGCTGCGGGCGACGTTCACCGCCACCCGCCGCAGCCACGCCTCCGGGTTGTCCAGGCCGGCCAGCCGTCTGGGCGCGGCCAGCGCGCGGGTGAACGCCTCCTGGACCGCCTCCTGCGCCTCGCTCAGATCACCGGTCACCGCGTACAGCTGGACGACCAGCCGGCGAAAACACCCCGCGTACAGCTCGGAGATCAGCTCGCTCTCGGACACCGTCACCTCCCCTCTCCACCTGTTCCACTCGCCAGGCGGGCGGAAGGTTCCAGGGAATGCTCAGAAGCTGTCGCCGACGGGCAGCACCAGAGGGAACGGTCGGTCGGCCCGGCGGACACCGGTCGCGGCGAGCACGGCTCCTTCCCGGCTACGGTCGAGGGCGTCCTCGCGGGCCACGATCGTCACACCTCCGCTACCGGCTCACCCTGACATCCCCTCCGTCGTCCACAACGAGGCGGCGGTCATCCACCGGGTTGTCCACAGGAGTGAAGCGTTGTCCACACGTTGTCCACAGGGCCGTTCCCGGCGCTCTTGACATTCCCGCTGATCAGGCGAGACTGCCGGGGATGACCGGAGCGGAGGAGCAGGACGTTCCGGGGCGGCCCGCGCAGGCGGCTCCGGTGCCCGTCCCGCGCGCCCCGCGGCAGGCCCGGACCCGCGTCGTGCTGGCCGAGGTCGCCCGCCCACGCAGCCGCGCCGAGCACACCCGCTCCGAACTGACCCAGCAGACCCGGGTCGGCGAGACGCTGGTGCAGGGCCTCATGCGGGCCCAGCTCTCGCTGGCCCTGCGGCTGAGCCTGCTGGTGCTGATCGGGCTGGGCGGGCTGCCCTGGCTCTTCGCCATCGCGCCCTCGGTCGGCCGGGTCACCGTGCTCGGCGTCAACCTGCCCTGGCTGCTGCTCGGGGTGGCCGCCTTCCCGTTCCTGATCGGGGTCGGCTGGGCGTACGTGCGGCTGGCGGAACGCAACGAGCAGGACTTCACCGACCTGGTCCAGCGGCCGGAGCGCTGATGGGCAACGGCTATGTGGTCCCCGCGATCGTGGCGGTCACCCTGGTCACCGTCGGGATCGGCTTCTACGGCCTGCGGCTGGCCCGGACCACCTCCGACTTCCTGGTCGCCTCCCGGGCGGTCAGCCCCACCTGGAACGCCGCCGCGATCGGCGGGGAGTACCTGTCGGCGGCGAGCTTCCTCGGCGTGGCCGGGCTGATCCTCAAGTACGGCGTCGACGTCCTCTGGTACCCGGTCGGCTTCGCGGCCGGCTACCTGGCGCTGCTGCTCTTCGTGGCCGCCCCGCTGCGCCGGTCCGGGGCGTTCACCCTGCCCGACTTCTGCGAGGTACGGCTCGGGTCGCGGCGGCTCCGGAAACTCGCCACCGTCTTCGTGATCTTCATCGGCTGGCTCTACCTGGTGCCGCAGCTCCAGGGTGCCGGGCTGACCCTGGCCACGGTGGCCGGCTCGCCCTACCCGGTGGGCGCGCTGCTGGTCGCCGTCGTGGTGACCGCGAACGTGGCGCTGGGCGGGATGCGGGCGATCACGTTCGTGCAGGCCTTCCAGTACTGGTTGAAGCTCACCGCCCTCGCCGTACCCGCGATCTTCCTGGCGTTGCAGTGGCAGGCCGACGCCCGCCCGGCGGTGACCCCGCCCGACGGGCCGGCGTTCCGGACCGCGACCACCGTCGTGGTGGAGCACCGCGCGACGCTCACCCTGCCCGACGGCGGCCTCCGGGAGGTACGCCCCGGCGACCGTCTCGAATTCGCCGCCGGTGACCCGGTGCCCGAGGTCTCCGGCGCCGCCACCGCCGCCACCGACTGGCTGCTGCCGGACACGGCCGGCGACGACGACCGGGGGCTGTTCGGCACGTACTCGCTGATCCTTGCCACCTTCCTGGGCACCATGGGGTTGCCGCACGTGCTGGTGCGCTTCTACACCAACCCCGACGGCGCCGCCGCCCGGCGCACCACCCTGGTCGTGCTGGCCCTGGTCGGCGTCTTCTACCTGCTGCCCACGATCTACGGCGTGCTGGGCCGGGTCTACACGCCGCAGTTACTGGTCACCGGCCAGACCGACGCCGTGGTGGTGCTGCTGCCCGGTGCCGCGCTGGGCGACGGCACCACCGGCCGGCTGCTCGCCGCGCTGGTCGCCGCGGGGGCGTTCGCGGCGTTCCTCTCCACCTCGTCCGGCCTGCTCACCAGCGTGGCCGGGGTCATCTCCACCGACGTGCTCGGCCGCGGCTCGGTGCGCGGCTTCCGGCTGGCCACGGTGATCGCCGGCGGGGTGCCGGCGGTGCTCGCGCTGAAAGTCTCCGGCCTGGACGTCTCCCAGGTGGTCGGGCTGGCCTTCGCGGTCGCCGCGTCGAGCTTCTGCCCGCTGCTCGTGCTGGGCATCTGGTGGCGCGGCCTGACCGACCTGGGCGCCGCCGCCGGGGTGCTGGTCGGCGGCGGCGCCGCGATCGGCGCGGTGCTGCTCACCGTGCTCGGCCCACCGCTGTCCGGCTGGCCCGCCACCCTCACCACCCAGCCGGCCGCGTGGACGGTGCCGCTGGCGTTCACCGTGATGGTGGCGGTGTCCATGGCCACCCGCCGGCGGCTGCCCCGCGACGTCGGCGTCACGATGCTTCGCCTGCACACCCCGGAGACGCTGCGGCTCTGACCCACGCCGGGACGGGCGCCGACGCGTACGGCTGAAGGGGGACGCGAAGATCCTCCTCTGGCCGGATCTACGGCTGGCCGGGGCGGGCTACGGTCGTGGGCATGACCGATCAGCACCCGGCGCTGTCCCTCCGTGGCCTGGCCAAGCGGTTCGACACCAAGGTCGCGGTCGCCGGCGTCGACCTCGACGTGCCGACCGGCTCGTTCTACGGGCTGCTGGGCCCGAACGGGGCCGGCAAGACCACCACCCTCTCCATGGCCGTCGGCCTGCTGCGGCCCGACGCCGGCCAGGCCCGGGTGCTCGGGCACGACGTCTGGGCCGATCCGGTGCGCGCCAAGGGACTGCTCGGCGTGATGCCCGACGGCGTACGCCTCTTCGACCGGCTCACCGGGGCCGAGCTGCTGGCCTACCACGGGCTGCTGCGCGGCATGGACCCGGCGGTGGTCGACCAGCGGGCGGCGGAACTGCTCGACGTGCTGGCACTCACCGACGCCGGCCGCACCCTGGTGGTCGACTACTCGGCCGGCATGAAGAAGAAGATCGGCCTGGCCTGCGCGCTGCTGCACGGCCCCCGGCTGCTGGTGCTGGACGAGCCGTTCGAGGCGGTCGACCCGGTCTCCGCGGCCCTGATCCGGGACATCCTGCACCGCTACGTGGTGGGCGGCGGCACGGTCATCTTCTCCAGCCACGTCATGGAGGTCGTCGAGCGGCTCTGCTCGCACGTGGCGATCCTGGCCGACGGCCGGATCATGCGGGTCGGCACGCTCACCGAGGTCCGCGGCGAGCGGTCGCTGGAGGAGGTCTTCGTCGAGGTGGTCGGCGGGCGGACCGCGACGGGCGAGGAGTTGACGTGGCTGTCCCGGTGACCGCCGCCGAGCGCCCGGCCCGGGCCGTCTCGCCCCGGCACTTCGTCCGGCTCAAGCTGCGGGTGCTGCGCAACAACTTCCGCGGCCAGGCCTGGCGGATCGCGATGTTCGTGGGGGGTGTGCTGTTCGGGCTCTGGTTCGCCGTCGGCGGCTTCTTCCTGCTCGCGGCACCTGGCCTGGCCGGCGAGTCCCGGTATGCGCTGATGACCGCCGCCTTCGGCGGCGGCCTGCTGACCCTCGGCTGGCTCCTGCTGCCGCTGGTCTTCTTCGGCGTGGACGAGACCCTGGACCCGGCCCGGTTCGCGCTGCTCCCGCTCTCCCGCCGCACCCTGGTCACCGGCCTGTTCGCGGCCGCCCTGGTCAGCGTTCCGGTGCTGGCGACACTTGTCGCGGTCACCGGGCTGGTCGTCACGGCCGGCAGTCTGGGGGGCTGGTCCGCCGCGCTGGTCGAGGTGCTCGGGGTGCTCCTCGGCGTGCTGCTCTGTTTGGCGGCCGCCCGCGCGGTGACCAGCGCCTTCGCCACCATGCTCCGCTCCCGCCGCGTGCGGGACCTGGCCGCCGTGCTCCTCGCGGTGCTCGCCGCCCTGCTCGGCCCGCTGCAACTGCTGGTGATCGGCGCGGTGCAGCAGGCCGACTGGGACCGGCTCACCGGTGTGGCCCGGGTGGTCGGCTGGACGCCGTTCGGGGCGCCCTGGACGGCCGGCGTCGACGTGGCCGAGGGGCACGCCGGGGCGGCCGTGTTGAAGCTGCTGATCGGTGTGGCGGCGATCGGCGTACTCCTGCTGTGGTGGTCGCGGTCGCTGGAGTCGGCGATGGTGGGCGCGGCGAGCGCCGGGTCGTCCCGGGACCGCCGCGGCACGGTGGCCGGCACGGCGGTCGCGCAGCTCTTTCCCCGGGCCGTCGGCTGGGCCCGGCGGGACCGGTTCGGCGCGCTGGTCGCCCGGGAGTGCCGCTACTGGTGGCGCGACGCCCGGCGGCGGGCCAACCTGATCACCGTCGCGGTGGTCGGCATCTTCGTGCCGTTGATGGTCAACCTGGGCGGCTCCCAGCTGGCCACCGAGGGCGGGGCGGCGTTCGGCGAGGCCACCGCGAACTCGTCGCCCGTGCTGGTGAGCCTCTCGATGCTCTTCGTCGGGGTGCTCGCCGCGGTGACCTTGGCCAACCAGTTCGGTTTCGACGGCAGCGCGTACGCGGCCAACGTGGTGGCGGGCGTGCCGGGGCGGGTGGAACTGCGGGCCCGGATGGTCGCGTTCTCGCTCTACGTGGTGCCGATCCTCGGTGTGGTCGCCGTGGTGCTGGCCGCGGTGCTCGGGCGGCCCGGCTGGTTCGGTGTGATGGCCGGCGCGCTGTTCGCCGCGTACGGCTGCGGGCTGGCGATCAACGCGTCCGTCTCGGTGCTCGGCGGCTACTCGCTGCCGGAGACGAGCAACCCGTTCGCCATGAACACCGGCGCCGGGATGGCGAAGAGTTTGTACACCCTGCTGTCCATGGTGGCCACCGCGACGGCGGCCGTGCCGCTGGTGGTGGCCGCCGCGCTGCTCGGCGACGTCTGGCTCTGGCTGGCCCTGCCGGTCGGTCTCGCGTACGGGCTGGGCGCCGCGCTGCTCGGCGCGTACCTGGCCGGGGACGCGCTGGACCGGCGCCAGCCGGAACTGCTGGCCGCCGTCACCCCGAGGCGCTGATGCCGGTCGTCGAGGCGGTGACCACCGTTCCGGTCCCACCGGAGCTGGCCTTCGCCGTGTCGCAGACCGTGGCGCCGGTCCGCTACCGCTGGGACCCCTTCGTCCGGGAGCAGCACTTCGTCGACGGGGCGACCCGCCCCGGCAGGGGTGTGCGCACCTTCACCCGGTCCCGGCACGGCCTCGTCATGGTCAGCGAGTACGTCTCGTGGGCGCCGCCGACGAACGTGGGCATGAAGATGGTGCGCGGGCCGTGGTTCTTCGAGCGGTTCGGCGGCGGGTGGCGGTTCGCGCCCGGCCCCGAGCCGGGCACGACGGTGGCCACCTGGCGGTACAACTTCCGGTGCCGGCCCGCGTTCCTGCGCCCGGTCGCCGACCGGATCGGGGTGTGGCTGCTCGGTCGGGACATCCGCCGCCGGATCGCCGGGTACGCCGCCGGCTGCGCCGACCCCGAGGTGCTGGCCGCCGCCCGCCGCTCCCTCGCCGCGTAGCCGGGGTCAGGCCGTGCGGCGCATGGCCGCGTAGAGGTTGTGGCCGTCGCCGATGCTTGTCACGTTGACCAGCTCCCAGCCGTAGTGGGACAGGTGCTCGACCGCCTCCATGAGCGGCTGGAACCCGCTGCGCCCCCAGGCGTGCCTCGCGGTGACCACGAGGTGCCGGTGCGGGTAGGCGCGCAGGTCGACCTGACCGCCGAGGATGGCGTCGGCGCTGGCGACGCGTTCCTGGGCGAGCTTCTGGGGTGGGACGAGAGACATGCCCGGCAGGGTAGGGCCCTCAGTCGAGCCCGGCCCGCCCGAGGCTCGCGAGCAGGCGGCGCCAGGAGGCCGGGGAGAAGGCGAGGGTCGGCCCGGAGGGATCCTTGCTGTCCCGGACCAGCACCACCCCGGGCAGATTGCCCGCCACCTCGACGCAGTTGCCCTCATTGGCTGACCGGAACGACTTACGCCAGAGCGGCGCGACACTCGTCATGGCGTCACCTTCAGCTTGTTGATCAGGTCGAGGGAAGCACTTTCGCTGAGCGCCTCACCGAGCAGATGCTCCCATTTGCGCTGCACCAAGCCTATCCACTCGGGATAGTCGGCGATCTGGCCACGAGCGGCGTTGTCCAGGCAGAGCAGCCGATCCGGTCCGGGTAGCTCTGCTAGCACGAACCCACCGCCCATCGAGACATGTGCGCCCACGTCGAGCGGCAGGACGTGCAGCCGCACAGGGGGCAGTTCGGCCGCTTCGAGCAACCACCCGAGTTGCCGGTCCATGGCCGCCGGTCCCCCGACGGGTCGTCGCAGAGCGCTCTCGTCGATGACGAAGACACACTCGGGCGGATTCTCCCGGTGGAGCAGACGCTGCCGACTCATGCGGAGGCTGACCAACTCCTCCACCCGATCACTCCGATACAGGCCGCCGGCCGATGCAACGGCCCGGGCATACTCCTCGGTTTGCAGCAGGCCTGGGACCAGGCACGGCTCGAAGTAGCACAGCCGCACCGCCCGCTCCTCGTGCCCGGGCCAGGACTCGAACCAGGTTGGCCCGCTGTTCTCCTCGCCGGCCGTCAGCAGGCTGGTGAGGAGGCCGCCGGTGCCGAGGGCCTCGTCGGCGGCGACGGCGAACTCCATGGTCGGCCGACGTCGCCCGGTCTCGATCGCGGCCACCGTGGAGGGGCTCCACCTGATCAGCGTGGCCAGCCCCTCCTGGGAGACGTCCGCACCGGCCCGGGCGGCCTTGAGCGCCCGGATCCACATCTCGATGTCCATCCTTACGTCCCCGGTAAGTACGTGATCGCGCTGTGTAGTAAGCCCTGGCATCCTCCCGCGCCGACCCCGCCGAGTCCAGGGTGGAGAGGCGCGGCCCGGCTGGTGGAGGCGACGACCCGGCGGCCGGTCCTGCGGCAGGTCGCCCCGGCCATCCCCCGGCCGGGGCGACCCCTATCCGGGGAGGTGCTGATGAGCGACGACCGCCGAGATCTTGGACGGAAACGGCCCCTGTGGGGGCGGAATTCGTCCAAGATCTGGACGAGGCCGGGCGCGGCGCACGTCGCCATGCGGCCTTCGTGGCGGTGCCGGGTGTGCGGGGCGCACTGGCCGTGCCAGCCGGCGCGGCTCGCGCTGCTGACCGAGTACCGGCACGATCGGACCGCGCTGATGCTCTACCTGGGGCGGCTCATGGCGGAGGCCGCCGAGCAACTTCCGCGGGCCCGGGAACTGCACCCGCGCTTCCTGGGCTGGGCGCGGGGCCGGGGCGGCACAATGTTTCACGTGAATCATGATCCGGGCGCCGAGATCCACCACACCGACCCGTTCGCCGTGCCGGCCGGGCAGCGCTCGCCGGTCCGCCGGCTGCGCGGCCGGCTGGCCGCCCCGGTGACGCTCTGGACCGCGCCCGGCCCGGCCGGTCTGACCGTCTCGTCCACCCTGGTGGCCGAGGGGGAGCCGGACCGGCTGCTCGGGCTGGTCGACCCGGAGTCGGACCTGTGGGCGGCGGTCGAGGAGGCGGGCCGGTTCGCGGTCGCGCCGCTCGGCCCCCAGCACCGGCAGCTCGCCGACCGGTTCGCCGGCCTCTTCCCGTCCCCCGGTGGCCTCTTCGCCCTCGACTCCTGGACCGACACCCCCTACGGACCGGTGCCCGCGGACGCCGGCGGGTGGGCCGGGTGCCGGCTCGACACCGCCCGGGAGTACGGCTGGGGCCTGCTGGTCGAGGCCGTCATCGAGGCGGTCGACCTGGCCGAGGAGACCGCGCCGCTGCTGCACTACCGCGGTCGCTACCGGGGGCTGACCGACTGACCACCGACCGCTGAGCGGAGTGATCTGGGTCACTCGGCGCAGCCGGGCCACCGTTCGGCGCAGGCGTCGACCATGGCCGATCCGAGCCTTCCCCGGCGGGGAGCGCGCTCTCTACCGTGCGCGAAAACTCCCCACGCCTGCGAAGGTGGTGATCCACAGATGTCCACGGACACACCCGCGTCCGCGCCCGCCGAGTCGGCGGCGGAACGGTACCTCGCCGTCCAGCGGTCGGACGAGTTCGCCGGGTTGCGGCGCGCGCTGCGCGGCTTCATCTTCCCGATGACCGTCGCGTTCTTCCTGTGGTACGCGCTCTACGTCATCCTCTCCGCGTACGCGCGGGGTTTCATGGGCACGAAACTGGTCGGCAACATCAACGTCGCCCTGGTCTTCGGCCTCCTCCAGTTCGTCTCCACGTTCGTCATCGCCTGGCTCTACTCGCGGTTCGCCGATCGGAAGATCGACCCGGTCGCCGACCGGATCCGCGCCGAGATGGGGGAGGTGACCCATGAACACGGTCCTCGCGGCTGAGGCGGGCAGCACCACCGCCCGGAACCTGACGATCACGCTCTTCCTGATCTTCGTGGCGATCACGCTGGCCATCACGGTGTGGGCCAGCCGGCAGACCAAGACCGCCACCGACTTCTACGCCGGCGGCCGGTCCTTCTCGGGTTTCCAGAACGGCATGGCCATCGGCGGCGACTACATGTCGGCCGCGTCCTTCCTGGGCATCGCCGGCCTCATCGCCCTGTACGGCTACGACGGCTTCCTCTACTCGATCGGCTTCCTGGTCGCGTGGCTGGTGGCGCTGCTGCTCGTCGCCGAACTGCTGCGCAACTCCGGCCGGTACACGATGGCCGACGTGCTGGCGTTCCGGATGCGCCAGCGTCCGGTGCGGACCGCCGCGGCGGTCTCCACCATCACGGTGTCGATCTTCTACCTGCTGGCCCAGATGGTCGGGGCGGGCGCGCTGGTCGCCCTGCTGCTCGGCATCAAGCCGGGCACCACCTTCCTGGGCATGGACGCGGACACCGCCAAGGTGGCCACGATCATCCTGGTCGGCGCCCTGATGATCATCTACGTCACGGTCGGCGGGATGAAGGGCACCACGTACGTCCAGATCGTCAAGGCGTTCCTGCTGATGACCGGCGCGGTCGTCATGACCCTGCTGGTGCTGGCGCACTACAAGTTCAACCTGTCCTCGCTGCTGGGTGACGCCGCCAAGCAGTCCGGCAAGGGCGCGTCCTTCCTCGAACCCGGGTTGCGCTACGGCGTGGAGACACCCGGGGACGCGCTGAAGACCTTCTACAGCAAGATGGACCTGCTCTCGCTGGGCATCGCGCTGGTGCTCGGCACCGCCGGCCTGCCGCACATCCTGATCCGCTTCTACACCGTGCCGACCGCGAGGGCGGCCCGGAAGAGCGTGCTCTGGGCCATCGGCATCATCGGCACCTTCTACCTGCTCACCCTCGCCCTCGGCTTCGGCGCGGCGGCTTTGGTCGGCGGCCAGGCGATCACCGCGCAGGACAAGGCGGGCAACACGGCCGCCCCGCAGCTCGCCGAGGCGCTCGGCAAGGACTTCTTCGGCGGCGACCTGGGCGGGGCGACACTGCTGGCGATCATCGCGGCGGTCGCCTTCGCCACGATCCTGGCGGTGGTCGCCGGGCTCACCCTGGCCTCCTCGTCCAGCCTGGCGCACGACTTCTACGCCAACGTGGTGAAGAACGGTCAGGCGTCCGAACGGCAGGAGGTGAACGTCGCCCGGATCTCCGCCCTGGTGATCGGCGCGATCTCCATCGTGTTGTCGATCTTCGCGCAGAGCCTGAACGTGGCGTTCCTCGTGGCGCTGGCCTTCGCGGTCGCCGCCTCGGGCAACCTGCCCGCGATCCTCTACAGCCTGTTCTGGAAGCGGTTCAACACCTCGGGCGCGGTCTGGGCGATCTACGGTGGCCTGATCGCCGCCGTGGTGCTGGTCTTCTTCTCCCCGGTGGTCTCCGGGGCGCCGACGGCCATGTTCCCCGACCACGACTGGCACTGGTTCCCGCTGTCGAACCCGGGCATCATCTCGATCCCGATCGGCTTCCTCTGCGGCTGGATCGGCACCCTGCTGTCGAAGGAGCACGACGAGGAGAAGTACGCCGAGCTGGAGGTGCGCTCGGTCACCGGCGCCGGCGCGCACTGACCACACCCCCCACCCCCGGTGGGCCGGAGCCGACCACGGCTCCGGCCCACCGGCTTGAGTAGGCTGGCCGGCATGAAGGTCGCTCCCCGCTTCGGCTCCGGACATCGCATCCTCGTCACCGGCGGCGCCGGCTTCGTCCCCTCGCACCTGGTCGACCGGCTCATCGAGCGCGGCTGCACGGTCGTGGTGCTGGACAACTTCGTCACCGGCTCCAAGGACAACATCGCCCACCTCCTCGAGAAGCCGACCTTCACGCTGATCGAGGCGGACATCTCCGAGGGCCTGCCGACCGACCACCCGGCCATGGCCGAGCGGTTCGACGGGATCCTCCACATGGCCTCCCCGGCCAGCCCCACCGACTTCGAGAAGCTGCCGGTGGAGATCCTGCGGGTCGGCTCGGTGGCCACCCTGCACCTGCTGGAGCGGGCCACCGCCGACGGCGCCCGGTTCCTGATGGCCTCCACCTCCGAGGCGTACGGGGACCCGAAGGAGCACCCGCAGCGCGAGACCTACTGGGGCAACGTCAACCCGATCGGCATCCGGAGCGTCTACGACGAGGCCAAGCGCTTCTCGGAGGCGGCCACCATGGCCTACCACCGCAGCCGGGGCACCGACACCGCGATCGTCCGGATCTTCAACACGTACGGCCCGCGGATGCGGCCGGACGACGGCCGGGCCATCCCGACCTTCATCTCCCAGGCGCTGCGCGGCGAGCCGATCACCGTGCACGGCACCGGCAACCAGACCCGGTCGATCTGCTACGTCGACGACCTGGTGCGGGGCATCCTGCTGCTGCTCGACTCGACCGAGACCGGTCCGATCAACTGCGGCACCGAGCACGAGATGTCGATGCGGCAACTGGCCGAGACGATCGTGTCACTGACCGGAAGCAGCTCCGAGGTGAGCTACATCACCCGCGCGGCCGACGATCCGGAGATGCGGCGTCCCGATCTCACGCTCGCCCGTGAGCTGCTGGGATACGAGCCGACCGTGACGCCCGAAGACGGCCTCCGACGCACGATCGAGTACTTCCGCGGCCGGCTAGGGTACTGACTCCCACTGGGAGGAGGCTGACACCCGGCTGCGCCTCAGGGCACGGCTGGCTCGGCCGACCTACCCTCGGTTACATGTCAGCGACCTCGTCTGCCGGCGTCCCGCTCCCCGCACGTCTGAGTCGGAGCGCGGGCCGCGCCCAGGTCCCCGGCTCCGGCCGGGGCACCACCGGGCGCGCCCGCGCGACCGACGCCCGCTGGTACCCCTCGCCCGACGACGAGCCGCGCCCCGGCGGGCCCGGGGGTCCGGGCGGACCGACCGGGCCGGGCGGGTCGGGCGGCGGCGCCGGCGGTCCCGGCCGGCGCGGCCCGCGGCCGCGGTGGGGTCGCATCGGCCTGGTGGCCGGCGTCGCGGTGCTGGTGCTGGCGCTGCTCGGTGGAGCGGGCGCCTGGCTCTACGCCCGCAACCTGAACGGTGACCTGGCCCGGACGGACCCCTTCTCGCAGATCACCGGGGGCCGGCCGGCCAAGCAGGTCGACGGCGCGTTGAACATCCTGCTGGTCGGCAGCGACTCGCGGGACCCGGACGCCGAGGTCGACGCCGCCGGCAAGTGGCGGGCGGACACGTTGATCGTCATGCACATCCCGGCCGACCACAAGCAGGCCTACCTCGTCTCGATCCCGCGTGACCTCTACGTGCCGATCCCGGAGAGCGCCGGCGCGTCCTGCGACTCGGGCTCGCGCAACAAGATCAACGCGGCGTTCGCGTTCGGCGGCCTCCCGCTCGCTGTGAAGACGGTGGAGTGCTTCAGCGACGTCCGGATCGACCACGTCATGGCCATCGACTTCGGCGGCTTCAAGGAGGTCACCGACGCCCTCGGTGGCGTGGACCTCAAGGTGGAGCGCACCATCACCTCGATCCACAAGCCGTACCGGACGTTCACCAAGGGCGTGAACCACATGAACGGCGCCGAGGCGCTGGACTGGGTCCGGCAGCGCAAGCAGTTCCCCGACGGCGACTTCGCCCGGATGCGTCACCAGCAGGAGTTCCTCAAGGCGCTGATGGACAAGGCGGCCAGCACGGGGACATTGACCAACCCGAAGAAGCTCAACGACTTCCTCAAGGCGGTCACCGCCGCCGTCACGGTCGACCAGGGATTCTCGTTGACCGACATGGCGCTGCAGTTCCGGAACCTGCGCGGGGAGAACCTGACCTTCCTCACCAGCCCGAACCTGGGCGGCCAGACCGTCGACGGCCAGTCGGTGGTGGTCTCCGACCGGGAGAAGGCGCTGGCGATGTACAAGGCCATCGCGGCGGACACGATGGGCGACTGGGTGAGGGCCAACCAGAAGACCGACAGTGACGGGAGCGGCGGCTGACGCCGCCCCCGCGAGGCAACGCATCCGGTCGGCGGTGAGGCTCTTCCCATGGTGAGCCAACCGCCGACCGGATCTTTTCAATTGGCCGTTCGGTCACAACCCCGAGCCATTGGCCGAGATTGACGGGAATAGCCCTCACATGAGGTCGCGAGAACGGGAACAGATACGTACAGTGGTCCCGCCCCCGATCACCGAGCTGGAGCACGCATGCCGGTCCAGACCAGCCGTCGCCCTCAGTCACTGGAGCCCGGTTCGCCCGGGCGGGTTCCCCCGATCATCCCCACGCAGCCCGGCCATGGCGGCCACGGGCCCGGCGGTGGAAAGAAGCGCACCAAGCGCAAGGACCCGTTCTGGGCCAAGCTGACCGTGATCTTCGGTGCCGTGCTGATGATGACCAGTGGCGTCGCGATCGTCGGCAGCAAGGCGGTGATCGGCCAGGCGACCAGCAGCATCGACCAGGGCAACCTGCTCGGCGAGGCGGGCAAGACCGACGCCGAGGGTGGCAACAGCCTCGAAGGCCCGATCGACATGCTGCTGCTCGGCGTGGACGCGCGCCAGCGCTGGGCCGCCGACGACGTCCGGTCGGACACGATCATCATCCTGCACATCCCGGCCACCCACGACCAGGCCTATCTGATCTCCATCCCCCGGGACACCGAGGCGCAGATCCCGGCCTTCGAGAAGAACGGCTACCGGGGCGGCACCGACAAGATCAACGCAGCCTTCCAGATCGGCGCCCGCAACGGCGGTGGCTGGGAAGGCGGCGCCCAGTTGATGGCCAAGACCATCAAGTCGATGACCGGCATCAGCTTCGACGGCGCCGCGATCATCAACTTCGGCGGCTTCAAGAACGTGATCGACGCCCTCGGCAGCGTGCGCATCTGTGTGAGCCACGAGGTCAAGTCGCACCACATGTCGATGGTCGACGGCAAGCCGATGTGGAACGCGGACGCGAAGAAGACCGGCAAGTCGTACACGCCGGTGGTGCACAAGAAGGGCTGCAAGGAGATGGAGGGCTGGGAGGCCCTCGACTTCGCCCGCCAGCGCTACGGCCTGCCGAACAGCGACTACGACCGGCAGCAGAACCAGCAGCAGCTGATCAAGGCGATGGCGAAGAAGGCCACCGACAAGGGCATGCTGACCAACCCGATCAAGCTGAACTCGCTGATCAAGGCGGCCGGCAAGGCGTTCATCCTGGACACCGGCGGCGTGCCGATCGCGAACTTCATCTTCACGCTCAAGGGCGTCAGCGGGAACGACCTGGTCACCCTCCGGACCAACGGTGGCACCTACAGCAGCGCCGGCAACGGCCGGGAGAAGTTCAACGAGACGACCATGGACATGTTCCAGGCGGTCAAGAACGACAAGCTCGCGGACTTCGTGGTGTCGAACCCGTCCGTCCTGTCCACCCGCAAATGACCTGGTGACCGGCCGGTAGCCGCGCGAAAGCGGCACCGCCCGGAGCTTCCCCCCGTAGCCTGACGTGAGCGGGTCTCATGTCGCGGCTACGGGGGGACTGTCACGTCCAGGCCAGCACGGAACGCACGCGGGCGGGGTCGACCCGCCCGCTGGCCCCGGTTCCTGCTCGGCGCCGGTCTCGCCCTGCTCCTGCTCGCCACCCTCGGCGTGGCAGGGCTGCACTGGCTCACCAACCGGTACGACCGCACCGTCACCAAGCAGCAGCTGCTCGACGCGGCGGCCCGGCAGTCCCGCACCGACCTCTCCGGCCCGCTCAACTACCTGCTGATCGGGTCCGACCACCGGCCGGGCGCCAACCCCGAGGACCAGCGCTCCGACAGCATCCTGATCGTGCACGTGCCGGCCGGGCTCCGGCAGGCGTACCTGATCTCCGTCCCGCGCGACCTGCTGGTCGCCATCCCGGCGGCGCCGGGATTCGGCGGCGGCCAGGACAAGGTCAACGCGGCGTACGAGCACGGCGGCGGTGGCGAGGCCGGGGCCCGGCTCCTCAGCGCCACCCTCGCCCGGCTCACCGGGATCCGCTTCGACGGCGCCGCCCTGATCGACTTCTCCGGCTTCAAACAGGTCATCGACCTGCTCGGCGGCATCCGGATGTGCGTCGACACCCCGGTCCGGTCGATCCACACGAAGACCCAGTTCGACACCGGCTGCCAGCAGATGGACGGCGCCCGGACGCTGGACTACGTGCGGCAGCGCTACGACCTGCCCGGCGGCGACTACGACCGGCAGCGGCACCAGCAGCAGATGCTCCGGGCGGTGCTCGACCGGGCCGGCGAGACGCACCTGCGCAGCGACCCGGTGAAGCTGGACCGGGTGCTCCGGGCGGTCGGCGGGGCGCTGACCCTGGACAGCAACGGCGTACCCCTGGAGGACCTGCTCCTCGCGCTCCGCGGGCTGCCCGCGGACGCCCTGCACGGCGTCCAGGTGCCGTCCTACCCGCAGACCATCGACCAGGTCTCCTACGTGGTGCTGGACAACGGCGGCGGCGGGCTCTTCGACGCGCTGCGCGGCACCCGGATGCCGGAGTGGGCCGCCGCCAATCCCCGCTGGGTCAACCGCCTCTGACCGGACGGGCCCGTCTAGGCTTGGTAGCCGTGTTCGGACCACAGGTTCCCACCGTGCCCGCGTCGGCCGTGCCCGACGACGTCTACCTGCTCGACGTCCGGGAGGACGACGAGTGGGCCGCCGGCCACGCGCCGGCCGCCCACCACCTGCCGATGACCGAGCTGCCCGCCCGGATCGCCGAGATCCCGGACGACCGCGAGGTGGCCGTGATCTGCCGCTCCGGCGGGCGGTCCGCGCAGGTGGTCGCCTACCTCATGCGCAACGGCTGGGACCAGGTGCGCAACGTCGAGGGCGGGATGGGCGACTGGGCCGCCGCGGGCCGCCCGGTGGTCACCGACGACGGGCGACCGGGCCGGGTCGCCTGAGAGCGACGCGGCCATGGCAGTCCCCCTGGTCTTCGCACACCGCGGCGCGTCGTACGACCTGCCGGAGCACACCCTCGCCGCCTACCTTCGCGCCCTCGACGAGGGCGCGGACGGGCTGGAATGCGACGTCCGGCTCACCCGGGACGGGCACCTGGTCTGCGTCCACGACCGGCGGCTGGACCGGACCAGCAACGGACACGGGCTGGTCAGCGCGCGGACACTCGCCGAGCTGGAGGCGCTCGACTTCGGCTCCTGGCACCCCGGCGGGGTGCCGGCCGACGGGGACGAACAGCTCGACGAGACACACACCCGGCTGCTCACGCTGGAGCGGCTGCTCGACGCGGTGCTGGCCGCCGGCCGGCCGGTCCGGCTGCTGATCGAGACCAAGCACCCGTCCCGCTACGGCCGGGACGTCGAGCGCCGCCTGGTCACCGTCCTGCGCCGGTACGGGCTGGCCGAGCCCGGTCCGGACGACCCGGTCACGGTCACCGTGATGTCCTTCTCCCCGCTCGCCGTACGCCGGATCCGCGACCTCGCGCCGGCGCTGCCCACGGTGCTGTTGCTGGAAGGGCTGCCGCGTTGGCTGCGGCTGGGCCGGCTGCCGTTCGGCACCCGGATCGCCGGGCCGGGGATCGGCCTGGTGCGGGCCCGCCCCCAGCTCGTCCCGGCGCTGCGCGCCGCCGGCAACCAGGTCTACGTCTGGACGGTGAACGAGCCGGAGGACCTGGAGCTGGTGCTGGCCGCCGGGGTCGACGGGGTGATCACCGACCGCCCGGCCCGGACGTTGGCCCGGTTGGGCCGGTGAGGCCCGCCGGTCCGACCGGTGGGCGGTCGCCCGGCCGGGGGTGTCCCCGCACCGGGCGGCGGGGCACACTCGGGACATGCCGGAGCGAATTGACTTCACCGCCCTCATCGCCGGCCACACCAGCGTGATCAAGATGATCAACTCGGGGGAGTCCGGCCTGGCCGTGCTCACCCGGCTGCTCGGCGAGGTGGAGCCCGCCCTCGGCGCGGCCGGCCTGGTGTTCGTGGAGTTCGCCCCCACCGGCGGCCGGGTGATCGCGGCGACCGGCAGCGCCGAGTTCGTCACCGGCCGCCCGCTGCCGGCCACCGACCCGGCCACCGTCTGCCTGCTCTCCGGTCCGCCGGTGCGGGAGGTCCGGGTCGACGCGATCCCCGGCGCGCTCGCCGACGAGGTCGCCGCGCGCGGGCTGCGCCGGATGATCCTGGCGCGCGCCGAGATCGGCGGGCTGACCGTGGGCAGCCTGCACGCCCTCTACCCGGACGGCGAGCCGCTGGACGCCGCCCAGCACGCCGTGGTCGGCTACGTGGCCGCCTGCATCGCCCACATGTACGGCGACCAGACCGGCCTGCCCGTGCACGGCGACGGCCCGGTGGTGGCGGCGCTCGCCGACGGCCTGGCGGTGGTGGACCGCGAGCACCACGTGCGGCTCTGGAACCCGGCCGCCGCCCAGGTGACCGGGCGGCCGGCCGGTGACGCGCTCAACCAGCCGCTGCCGTTCCCCCTCCCCCCGTCCGGGCAGGTCCTCGACCACCGGCTGCCGGACGGCCGCTGGCTGCGGATCACGTCCGGCGAGCTGCCGGGGCCGGGCACGCTGCGGGTGGTCACCTTCCGCGACATCACCGACCAGCAGCGGCGCGACAACGACCGGGACCTCTTCGTCGCGGTCACCAGCCACGAGCTGCGCACCCCGGTCACCGTGATCAAGGGGTACGCGGACACCCTCACCGACCACTGGGAGTCGCTCAGCGACGACGACCGGCGGCAGGCCGCCCGGATCATCGGGCAGCGCGCGAACGAGCTGGCCCGGCTGGTCGACCGGCTGCTCACCGCCGCCACCGAGAACCGCCCCGGCGGCGAGCCGGCCGCCCCGTTCGACCTGGCCGACGCGCTGCGGGCGGCGGTGGCCGACCTGCCGGCGGACGTCCGGCACCGGGTGGTCCTCGACCTGCCGGCCGACCTGCCCAAGGCCCTCGGCGACCGGCACAGCCTGGCCACCGTGCTCACCGAGCTCAGCACCAACGCCGGCAAGTACTCGCTGCCGGACACCCCCATCGAGGTCTGCGCCGAGGCGAACGAACGCACCGTCTCCTTCCGGGTCGCCGACCGGGGCATCGGCATCCGGCCCGAGCACGTGGAGCGGGCGTTCGACAGGTTCTGGCAGGGGGAGTCCGGCGACCGGCGCCGCTACCCGGGGGCCGGGTTGGGGCTCTATCTCGTCCGCCAGATCGTTGAACAGCAGAATGGATGGGTATCCCTACGACCGAGAGCCGGTGGGGGTACGGTCGCAGAGGTGCGGCTGCCGCGGGGGTGACCCGGCCCGCACAGGGGTGGGGAAGGAACGACGGTGGGGACGGGTTCGGTCGAACGATCATGGTGCGTGGTGGTGCCTCACCACGCCACCGGCGCGCGCCTGGCCCGGCACCGACTCGCCGACGAGCTGGCCGACGTCGTACCCCCGACCCTGCTGGCCGACCTGGTGGCCGTCCTCGCCGAACTGGTGGGCAACGCCGTGCGGCACGCCGACCCGCTGCCCGGGGGCGTGGTCCGGGTGGCCTGGCGGCTGCGGCCGGTGGCCGGCGGGCAGACCGTCCAGCTCCGGGTGACCGACGGCGGCTCCGCCTCGGGCCCGCTCATGCGGATCGCGACCCCGGACGCCGTCGACGGGCGCGGCCTGCACATCGTCTCCGGGCTGGCCAGCCGCTGGGGCGTCGAGCGGGACGGCCTCGGGCAGAGCGTCTGGGCCGAGTTCGACCCGACCGGCTCGACCCGACCGGACCTGGTCGTGGCCGGTTGAGGCGAGCGGGCAGGCGGGTCCGGCCCACGGCCGCCCGCTCCGGCATCTAGGCTGTCTCGCCGTGAGCAAGCGTCGAAAGAGCCAGCGGGCCGCCGAAGCCACCCCGAAGCGGGAGAAGGTGCGCGACGTCTTCGTGCCCCGACCGTTCGAGGGCCTGGTCGACGAGCCGGAGTGGATCGCCCTGCGCGAGCTGGTCCCGGCCGCCTCGGCCCCGCTGCGGCTGACCCCCGAGCTGGTCGAGGAGCACGGCGACCGGCCGGTCACCCTGGCCACCGTGCTGCCGATGGCCGCCCCGGCGATGACCAAGCCGGACGGGCGGGTCTTCATCGGGCTCCAGCGGCACCAGCAGTCCGGCGACGTCTCGCGGGACCTGGCCGACGCGCTGCTCTGCGCGCTGCGGGCCGAGCCGGGCGGTCAGGTGAGCGTGCCGCCGCTGCCCGGGCCGGGCCCCCGCCTCCAGGACATCCTGGTGGACGGGCCGCTGGAGATCAGCATGCACGACGGCTTCGAGTTCTGGCTCGACCCGGGCGCCGCCGACGACCCGAACGTGCAGGCGTCCCTGGAGCGGGCCAACGCGGCGATCTACCCGACCGTGAAGCTGGCCGCGGCGCGGGCCGCGTACTGGTGCCAGGTGCCGGAGAAGGCGCACGTGCGCTGGGTGCTGCCGGACGACGAGGACGTGGCGCTGGACGCCCTGTCCCGGCTGAGCGTGGCCGGCACGCTGACCCTCGGCGACGACACCCGCTTCGCCGGCATGTTCCGGGCGCACGGCCGCCTCGTGCCGGTCTGGGACCTGCCGGAGGACGTCCCGGCCACCGCTTGGGAGGAGCCGGTGACCGGGTTCGCCAAGCGGTACGCCGAGGCGCTGGAGGAGCGGGAGCCGCTGGACGCGGCCGGCCGCCGGGCCCGCCAGGGCCTGCTCGGCCGCCAGCTCACCCTGCGCTGAGGGTCAGCGGTTCGCGGACCAGCGGGCAGGACATGCAGCGGGGGCCGCCCCGCCCGGAGCCCAGCTCGGACCCGGCGATGGCGATCACCTCGATGCCGGCCCGTTCGAGCTGGGCGTTGGTCTCCACGTTCCGCTCGTAGCCCACGCAGAGCCGGGGGGCGAGCGCGAGGGTGTTGTTGCCGTCGTCCCACTGCTCCCGTTCCGCGGTGACCGGGTCCAGCCCGGTGTCGATCACCCGGAGCTGGTCGAGGTCCATGGCGTCGGCGGCGGCCCGCAGGAACGGCGCCGGGCCGTCGACCCGCGGGTCCTCGCCGTCCGCCCCGGCGATGACCGTGTACGCGGAGAGTTCGCTCGCGATGTTCGGATACATCAGCACGGCGTCGACGTCGACCATCGTGCAGACCGTGTCCAGGTGCATGGTGGCCCGTTCCTGGGCGATCGGCACCACCAGGATGGTGTGCGCCAGCCCGGCGGCGAAGACCTGCCGGCCCAGCCGCTCCGCCCCGGCCGGCGTGGTCCGCTCGCCCACGCCCACGGCGAGCACCCCCGGTGCGAGCAGCAGCACGTCGCCGCCCTCCAGGTGCTCCAGCTCCGGGTGGTAGACGAACTCGGTGCCGACGAACCGCGGGTGGTAGCGGTAGATCGCGTTCGTCAGCGTGGTCTCCCGCCGGCGGGCCGGCATGGCCAGGCTGGTCACCCCGACCCGGTCCCCGATCCAGACCGACGAGTCGCGGGTGAAGAGCAGGTTGGGCAGCGGGTCGACGATGAAGTCGTGCCGGTCCATCAGCGTCCAGACCAGACCGCCGGGGCGGTCCGGGCCGATCCGCAGCTCCTCGTGGGCGAGCCCGGCGACGAACACGTCGGCCAGCGCGGCCGGGTCGAGGTACGTGAGGTGGTCGGCCACGCGGCGGCGCAGGGTGTCGCCGAGCCGGGGTGAGCGGAGCACCAGCTCGGTCAGCTCGGCCCGCGCGTCCGGCACGGCGAGGGTCTCGGCCAGCAGGGTGGCCAGGTAGAGCACCTCGACCCCGCGGGACCGCAGGGCGGCCGCGAAGGCGTCATGCTCCTCCTGCGCCCGGCCCACCCATGGGATAGCGTCGAAGAGCAAGGAGTCGTTGTTGCGTGGGGTGAGGCGGGCGAGTTCCGGCCCCGGGCGGTGCAGCAGCACCGTGCCGAGGCGACCGACCTCGCTGTCCACGTAGTGGGTCACCTTCGCAGCCTAGGACAGGCTTCCGCACCATCCGAGAAAAGAAGTGTGAATGAATATGGCATTCATCCGCACTCATTCCGGCGCTCCAACTTGCCGAGCACCGGGGTGTGCAACGTAGGGTAGTGGAGACATAACTTCGAGAGACCTTTTGCCGGAGGTCGCGATGACTGTCTTTCCCGCTCGCCGAGCCGTACCGAGCCGGGCACTGCCGCCCGTCTCGGTGCCGCACCCCCGGGCCGAGACCACCTCGGTGCTCGAACCGGCCCGACCGACTCCGCTGGAGTGGGCCCGCCGTCGGCGGGCCGAGCGGGGAGCCCGCCGGTTGGAGGCGGCCGGGGCCCGGGCCCTCGGTCAACTCGACCACCTCGGCCCCGCCTGGCACGTCATCGAGTGGCCCCGCACCGACGCCGCGGACATCCTGCTCGACCGCACCCGGGACGAGCGGGCCGGGTTCCTCGCCATCGGGCCCAGCGGGCTCTTCGCGGTCACCATCGCCGACCACGGCCGGGCCCGGGTGCTCGTCGCCGGCGACGTCGTGCAGATCAACGGCAAGCGTCCGCCCTATGTGGCCGAGGCGCGCCGCGACGCCAAGCGGGCCAGCAAGGCCCTCTCCGACGCCGTCGGCCTGCCGATCCCGGTGACCCCGGTGCTGACCTTCGTCGGCTCCGGGGTCATCAGCGTCTACGGCCTGCCCAAGGACTGCCTCATGGCCACCCACCGGGAGCTGGACCGCCTGCTCGTCGCCGGTGGCAACCGGATCAGCCCGGCCACCGCCGAGAAGCTCTCCCGGGTCGCCCAGGCACCGTCGACGTGGCTCAACGGCACGTACCGTCCAGCGGCCGACTACCGGTGGTACGACGAGGGCCGAACGGCCGCTGACAAGCGGGCCGCCCGCCGGTAACGTCTGCGGCGACGCCACGCGGTCCGCGGGTCCGCCCCGGTGGTCCCGTCGGCCCGCGCCGTCGCCGGCCGCCCGACACCGGGCACCGTCGCACCGACACCTGTCCCCCGGTCCCGCCGAGCCCCGGATCCCCGCGCGGCTCCGGCCACCGGAGAAGCCGCACGGGGCGGGCGGTCGTCGTGACGACCGGCTAGCGTGGACAGACCGTCGGTGTACATAGGAGGCGCGGTGGCCCACGTCGAACTCTCGCTCTCGGAAGTGTTCGTGCCCCCGGCGGGGACACCGACCGAGCAGGAGTCCGACAACGTCGGGCGGTGGTCCGGCATGGTCTCCCAGGCCGCCGAGCCATGCCTGCTGATCGACGCCGACACCACCGTGGTGGCGATCTC
Organism: Micromonospora sp. NPDC048907; assembly: GCF_055586885.1. Lineage (NCBI taxonomy): Bacteria > Bacillati > Actinomycetota > Actinomycetes > Micromonosporales > Micromonosporaceae > Micromonospora > Micromonospora sp. NPDC048907. Next base: position 103,073 of record NZ_JBVJHI010000009.1, on the reverse strand, counting down.
CTCGTCCGGCTGCGACCTGCTCTGCCTCGGCGCCCCGGAGGACGTGATCGGCCGGCCGCTGCTGGAGGGCGGCCTGCGCCTGGTCGACTTCACCGCCAGCCCGAGCGAGCTGACCGAGCAGGAGACCGACAAGATCCCGCCACTGCTGGCGCTGCACTCCGGCCGGCTGGCCCGGGGGCTGCTCCGGGTGAAGAGCCCCGGCTCCGACGCCGGCACGACGGTCGACGCCATCTCCACGCCGGTGCTCAGCGACGGCCAGGTGGCCGGCTCGCTCACCTTCTTCTCGGCGGTCTGACCTGCGCCGACGTGTGGCGATCGCCGCACCGGGCGGTGCTGGGGCACAGCCACACCGAGGCCGTAGGGTGCCCTCATGCTCGATGTCGCTCTGTTGCCGGGCGCGTACGCGGTGTGCCGCCTGCCGGCCGGCGCCGTGCTGCCCCCGCACATCTGGGGCGAGCTGGGCGACCGCGACGTGGTGACGGTGAGCTGGAGCGCCGACGGCGTCTCGGTGATCTGTCCCGCCGAGCGGGCCCCCGCCGGGGCCGACCTGGAGACCGAATGGCGCTGCCTGCGGCTGGTCGGCCCGCTCGACGCGGCGGTCACCGGCACCCTCGCCGCGCTTGTCGACCCGCTCGCCCGCGCCCGGGTCAACGTGGTGGCCTTCTCCACGTACGACACCGACCACCTGCTGGTGCCCGCCGTGCGGCTGGTCGAGGCGACGGGCGCGCTGGAGCGGGCCGGCCACCGGGTCCGGACGTGACTTCACCCGCCCGGGTGATCCTCCTACGATGGGCTCGGCCGTCCGGCCATGACGACATCCCTCGATGCCGAGGATCGCACCGTGCCCTGCACCCCGCCCCACCCCGCCCGCCGGCGACTCCCGGTGGTGCTGGCCGTCCTGCTCGCCCTCACCGGCTGCGGCGCACCACCCGAGCTGACTGACCCGGCCGCCTCCGCGACCACCGCTCCGACGGCCTCCGCCACCTCCACCCCGAGCGCGACGCCGACCGCGCCGGTGACCCCGACCGGGCCGGCGCGCACCGCGCCGGCCCCGGACCCGACCGCCACACCCTGCCGCTCCGGCCCGTCCGCCGACCGGGTGGTCGCCCTGCTGCGCGGGTCGGCCCGGGTGCTGCCCCGCGACGTCCGGGTCACGGTGCGGACGGGACCGCTCTGCGCGGAGGGCTGGCAGTACACGGTGCTGGCGGTGAGCGGACACGAGGAACTCCAGGTGGTCACCCGGGGCCGGCCCACCGCCCTGGAACTCGTCACCGCCGGCACGGACGTGTGCGGCGTGGAGGTGCGCGCCGCCGGCCCGTCCGGCATCCGGACCCTGGCCTGCGACGGCACCCCGGGTGCGTAGTCTGGGCGGCATGCCGGGAACACCGCCGACCCGCTTCGTCTACCTGGGGCCCGAGGGCACCTTCGCCGAGCAGGCGCTGCGCACCGTCCCCGCCGCCGAGCGGGGTGGCCGGACGCCGGCGCGCAGCGTGGGCGAGGCGCTGGACGCCGTACGGGCGGGCGAGGCCGACGCGGCGCTCGTACCGCTGGAGAACTCGATCGGCGGCGCGGTCGGGGTGACCCTGGACGAGTTGGCCGAGGGGGAACCCCTGGTGATCACCCGTGAGGTGATCCTGCCGGTCGAGTTCGTCCTCGCCGCCCACTCCGGCATCGCGCTGGCCGACGTGCGCACCGTGGCGGCCCACCCGCAGGCGTCCACCCAGTGCCGGGGCTGGCTGCGCGACCACCTTCCCGACGCCACGGTGGTCGACGTGCTCTCCAACGGCGCCGCCGCCGCGGGCGCGGCGAACGGCGAGTACGACGCCGCCATCTGCGCCCCGATCGGCGCCACCCGGCACCGGCTGGCCGTGCTCGCCGACAAGATCGCCGACCACCCGGACGCGGTGACCCGGTTCGCGCTGGTCTCCCGGCCCGGCCCGCCCCCGCCCCCGACCGGCGACGACGTGACCTCGCTGGCGGTCTACATCGCGCACGACCGGGTCGGCGCGCTGCTGTCGGTGCTCACCGAGCTGGCCACCCGCGGGGTGAACCTGACCCGGATCGAGTCCCGCCCTACCGGCGAGGCGCTCGGCCGGTACGTGTTCTTCCTCGACTGCACCGGCCACGTGGCCGACGTGCGCCTCGGCGAGGCGTTGCAGGGGCTGCGTCGGGTCTGCGCGGACGTGCGCTTCCTCGGGTCGTACCCCCGGCACCGCTGGAACCCGGCGGCGGGCGACCGGCCGGTCCCCGCGCCCGCCGGCCTCTCCGACACCGACTACGCCGACGCGGCGGCCTGGCTGTCCCGGCTGCGCGCGGGCGAGCTGAACTGACGGTGCCGGGGCGCCGCCCGGAGGAGGCGCCCCGCACACCCGGTGGTCACTGCAGGAGGCCGCCGAGCAGGCCGCCCTGCTGCTGCTGGGCGCCGCTGCCCTGCACCGGAGGCTCCTCGGAGGGCTGGACCACGACGAAGCCCTGACCGGCGAAGCTCATGGTGAACGCCTCGCCGGTGCTCCGGCCGAGCAGCGTGCCCAGGCCGAGCTGCTCGGCCCGGTGGTAGCCGGTCTGGAGGTTGGCCGACCAGCAGACCGCGGCCTGCGGGTCGACGTACGTGGGCTGGTCGACGTTGAGCACGACCGGGGTGCCCTTCGTGGTGATCGCGATCCGGCCGTGGCCGGTGAAGACGCAGTTGAACAGGCCGGACGAGGACGCCATCCCGGCGCCGCCGACCATCTTGATGTCGTACTGGAGCGTCGAGTCGAAGGCCAGCACGCTGGAACCGTTGATCGACAGCGCGTCGCCGGGCTCCAGGTCGATGATGTGCACGTCCTTGGCGAGCTCGGCGAGGAAGACGTCGCCGCGCCCGGAGAGCTTCATCAGCGGCACGCCCTCACCGGTGAGCCGCTGCTTGATGAACTTGCCGATGCCGCCGGAGCCGAGGGCCTGGAACTGCACCTGACCCTGGTACGCGACCATGGACCCGACGCGGGCCATCGCCTCGCCGTTCAGCTCGATCTTCAGCATCTTGGAGTTCTGCAGCCGCATGCCCGGCTGCTGGGACTCCTTCTCAAGGTTCTCCGCGGAGAACAGCGCGCTGCGCATGGGTTTCCTCCTGCATCGGGATGTGCCTGCACCGGAGGTTAGGGGACCCGCGCAACAGCGGGGATCGGCCAAGCGGGGCGCGCCGCGGGCCCGGTCAGCCCCAGCCGAGGGCGTGCAGGCGCTCGTCGTCGATGCCGAAGTGGTGGGCGATCTCGTGCACCACCGTCACGGCGACCTCGTCCACGACGTCGTCGTCCGTGTCGCAGATCCCCAGGATGGGGTTGCGGAAGATGAGGATGCGGTCCGGCAGCACGCCGGCGTAGTCCCAGCCCCGCTCGGTGAGCGCGTGCCCCTCGTAGAGCCCGAGCAGGTCCTCGCCCGGCGGCGGGTCGTCCTCGACCAGGATGACCACGTTGCTCATCAGCCCGAGCAGCTCCTCGGGCACCTCGTCGAGCGCCTCGCCGACGAGCTCCTCGAACCGCTCCCGGCTCATCTCCACGGCCACGCGGCCCGGTCACCCCTTCACGGTCGGCACGCGGCGCGGCAGGGGCGCCCAGGCCGGGCACCCCTGCCGCGCCGGGCGCGGTCAGCCCAGGCGGGCGTTCAGCGTGATCTGCGCGCCGGGGGAGAGCAGTCGGGAGATCGGGCAGTTCTCCTTGGCCGCCTCGGCCAGCTTGGTGAACTCGGCCTCGTCCAGGCCCGGGACCTGGCCGACGGTCTCCAGGTCGATCCGGGTCACGGTCATGCCCGCGTCGGTCTTGTCGAAGTGCACCTTGGCGGTGGTCTCCACCGAGGTGTCGGTGGCGCCCGCGTCGGCGAGCTGCTTGGAGAGGGCCATCGAGAAGCAGCTGGCGTGCGCGGCGCCGATCAGCTCCTCGGGGTTGGTGCCCTCGCCCTCCTCGAAACGGGACTTGAAGGAGTAGTTGCCGGACAGGCCGCCCTTGCCGGTGCGGACGGTGCCGGACCCCTCGGTGAGGTTGCCCTGCCAGCGAGCGGAAGCGGTACGGATAGGCATGGCACCGACGCTAACGGAAAGCGGCCGCCCCCGCACCGGCCTGTGGCCCTTGTGGTCCCCGTCATCCCGTGCCGGCCGTGTCATGATTCGGGGCAGGCCCGCGTACGGGAAGGTGGCCGATGTCCCAGGATCTCCCCATCCCCAGGCAGGACAACCGGTCCGACGACACGACCGTCGTGGAGTGGGGCGACGCCGAACCGGCCCCGCCCGGCCGCGTCGGGCGCTCGCTCGCCGGCCTGGGCCGGGACCACCGCCTCCCGCCGGTGCTCGCCGGTCTCGGCGCGGTGGCCGCGGTCGCCTCGCTGATCGGCGAGTGGCTGGTGATGACCGTGCCCGACGAGGGCCCGGACGGGAGCAGCACGGTCCGGCTCCCGAGCGGGGTCGCGGAGGTGGGCGGCTTCGGGGTGGCGTACCTCGTGGGGTTGCTCGGCCTGGCGGTCGCCGTGGCCCTGGCGCTGCGCGGCGCGCCGGCGGTGCGGCAGCACGCCCGGATCGCCGGTCTCGGCCTCGCGGCGGGCCTGCTGGCCGTGCTCGTCGCGACCGCCTCCTCCCTCCAGGAGGTGAGCCGCCGCGCCCTCTTCTTCCCGACCGAGCAGCGGTTGCAGGTGGAGCACGGACGTGGCCTGGTCACCGCCTTCCTCGCCACCGTGCTGCTGGCCGCCGCGCTGCACCTGTCCGGCCGGGCCGCCGCGCCGGCCGGCCGGGCGGACGAGCGCCGGGCGGGGCCGGCCGACGGGGAGCCGGACGGCTGGTCCGGCCGCGGCCGGCGCCGGGCCACCGAGGACGAGCTGCCGCCGGCCCCGGCCGACCTGAGCGTGCAGCCCACCACGCCCTTCGCCCGGCCCGAACCGCCCCGCTGACCGGCCGTCGAGCAGGGCCGTTCCCCGACCCGGAACGCCCGGCGTGAGCCCTGCGCAGCCAGCCGCAAGGGACACCGGACGGCCGCCGCGGGTTGGTGTCCGATTCGCCGAAAAGCCATGGTTGCGACCCGTTCCGCGAGATACGGTTGCTGCCCGCCGTCCGGTGGCCGCGGCACCGAGGACCTGGACGGCCGACGCGACGGCGGCGGGCGAAGGAGGAACCATGACCCGCCCGGGCCTGCCCAAGCTGATCGCCACCGACCTCGACGGCACGCTCGTCCGCAGCGACGAGACCGTCTCGGCGTACACCCACGAGGTGCTCGACCGGGTGCGGGCCGCGGGGATCCCGGTGGTCGGCGCCACCGGCCGGGGACCCCGCCTGACCGAGCTGACCCGCAACGACATCCGTGCCGCCGACTTCCTCGTGATGGCCGGCGGGGGCCGGGTGGTCGACCAGAGCGACCCGGCGGGGCCGCTGGTGCTGCGCGACGAGCGGCTGTCGGGCAGCGTGCTGGCCCGGATCCTGGCCGACCTGGAGGCCGCCGTCGGTCCGCTCACCGTCATGGTGGAGGCGTCGGACGAGCCCGACGCGCCGCTGTGGGGCGACTACCACCCGAGCTGGCCCTACCCGGACCGGTTCGAGGCGCGCAGCCGGGCCGAGTGCCTCTCCGGGGACGTGCTCAAGGCGTTCGCGCGGACCGCCGACCACCACGTGGACGAGCTGCTGGCGGCGGCCCGCCGGATCGTTCCGGCCGGGCTGGCCACGCTCACCCAGGCGGGGCTCGGCTTCGTCGAGATCTGCCCGCCCGGGGTGGACAAGTCCACCGGGCTCAGCGTGGTCGCCGAGCGGCTCGGCGTCGACCCCGCCGAGGTGCTGGTCTTCGGCGACCAGCCGAACGACCTGCCGATGTTCGCGTGGGCCGGCTGGGGCCGCGTGGCGGTGGCCAACGCGCACCCGGAGGTGCGGGCCGCGGCCGACGAGATCACCCTGCGCAACGACGACGACGGCGTCGCGGTCTACCTGGACCGACTACTCTCCCGGTGATGGGAGAGGCACCTCGGCTCGTCGCGACCGACATCGACGGCACGCTGCTCCGGGACGACCGGACGCTCAGCCCGCGCACCGCGGCGGTGCTGGCCCGGATCTCCGCGGCGGGCACGCCGGTCGTGCTGGTCACCGGCCGTCCCATCCGCTGGCTCCAGCTCGTGTACGACCAGCTCGCCGAGCCGCTGCCGGCGATCTGCGCGAACGGCGCGGTGGTGTACGACCCGGTCACCGACGAGGTGCTCCGCGCCGACCCGCTCGCCCCCGAGCTGCTGGCCGAGGTGGCCCGGCGGCTCCGGGCCGAGGTGCCCGACGTGAGCTTCGCGGTGGAGATCGTGGACAGCCGGCAGATGCGGCACGAGGCGCACTACCCGCTGCGCTGGGACGCCGACGCCGAGGCGATCCGGGCCATCGAGTCACCCGAGGAGCTGCTCGCCGCCCCGGCGGTGAAGCTGCTGGCCCGGGCCGGTGAGCAGGACCCGGACGTGTTCGTCCGGGTGGTGGCCGGCGCCCTGCAGGGGCTGGCCGAGGCGACCCACTCGTCGTACAGCGGGCTGGTGGAGATTTCCGCCGCCGGTGTCACCAAGGCGGCCGGCCTGGCCTGGTACGCGACGCGGCTCGGCATCGACGAGCGGGAGGTGCTGGCCTTCGGCGACATGCCGAACGACGTGCCGATGCTGACCTGGGCCGGGCGGGCGGTGGCGGTCGCCAACGCCCACCCGGCCGTCCTGGCGATCGCCGACGAGGTCACCGGGGCGAACACGGAGGACGGTGTGGCCGCGTACCTCGAACAGGTCTTCGGGGTGGCCTGAGCGGCCGGCCGGTCAGAGGTACTGGCCGGGGGTGTGACCCTCGTTGCCCTGCGGCATGCCCGGCATGCCCGGCACCATGCCGCCGCCCGGGCCGCTGGGCAGCGCCTGGCGGCCGGAGCGCATCTGCTCGAGCTGGACCCGGGCGGCCATCTGCTGGGCGACAAGCGCGGCCTGGATCCCGTGGAACAGCCCCTCCAGCCAGCCGACGAGCTGGGCGTGGGCGATCCGCAGCTCGCCCTCGCTGGGCGCCTGGTCCTCGGTGAAGGGCAGCGAGATCCGTTCCAGCTCCTCGCGCAGCTCGGGGGCGAGGCCCTCCTTCAGCTCGACGATCGAGCGCTCGTGGATCTCCCGCATCCGGTTCCGGCTGGCGTCGTCCAGCGGCGCCGCCTTGACCTCCTCCAGCAGCTGCTTGATCATGCTGCCGATCCGCATCACCTTGGCGGGCTGCTCGACCAGGCGGGTCGGATCCTCGCCCTGGCCCTCGTCGGTCTGCACCGTGCCGACCGGCCGGCCGTCCGGCCCGACCACCACCACGGTGCCGGGGATGCCATCGTTGCCCTGTTCGTCGTCCTGTCCGGCGAAGCGCGCTTCGGTCATGGGACCCATCTTTACCCACCTCCACCACGCGCACGCGCCCGGTCCGGCTGCCGCGCCGGGTACCACCCGGCCCGGGCGCGCTACCGTCGCCGTCATGCCCGCAGACCCGCGCGCCGTACTGACCCGGCCGGCCCCGCCGCCGGACGCCACCGTCGCCTACGGCGACCACCCGGACCAGTGCGCCGACCTGCGCCGGCCGGCCGGCGACGGGCCGCCCCGCCGGCTGGTGGTCGTGGTGCACGGCGGTTTCTGGCGGGCGGAGTACGACCGCACCCACACCGGCCCGATGGCGGCGGCGCTGGCCGCGCTCGGCCACCCGGTCGCCCAGGTCGAGTACCGGCGCACCGGCCAGCCGGGCGGGGGCTGGCCCCACACGCTCACCGACGTGCTGGCCGGGGTGGCGGCGCTGCCCGGGTTGGCCGCGGCCGCGCTGCCCGGCGTGGTGGCACCCGCCCCACCGATCGTCGTGGGCCACTCGGCCGGCGGGCACCTGGCGCTGTACGTCGCCGCGCACGCCCCGGCCACGGTCGGCGGTGTGCTGGCGCTGGCGCCGGTCGCGGACCTCGCCGAGGCGTACCGGCTGGATCTGGACTCCGGCGCGGTGGCCGCGCTGCTCGGCGGCGGCCCGGCCGATGTCCCGGACCGGTACGCGGCGGCGGATCCATCGGCGTTGGTGCCGATACGAACACGTACAGTAGTCATGCATGGACTTCTCGACCGGCAGGTCCCGATCGCCATCAGCCGGTCCTGGGTGGCGGCCGCACAGGCCGCGGGCGGTCCGGCCACGCTCATAGAGCTGCCCAATTGCGAGCATTTCGGGCTGATCGCGCCGGACTCGGCGGCCTGGCCGCGGGTGGTCGACGCGTTGCGGTCGCTTCACGATGATCTTCCGGGCATTGACGCAGCGTCGCCGAGCAGGTAGAACGCCGAGGGGGCGTTGCACCCTGGCCGCTCCATCGGGAAGGAAATCGGTGTCACAGATGAACCGCAGGCGGGCGCTACAACTGCTGGCCGCACTGGGTACCACCGGGCTGGCGGCGGGCTGTGGCTCCGGAACCGACACCGCCGACGAGGCGAAGCCCGGCAGCCCGATCAAGATCGGTCTGATCGTCCCGGGCAGTGGCCCGAACAAGGTCATCGGGGACGAGATCACCAACGGCTTCCAGATGTTCCTCACCCTCAACGAGGGGCAACTCGGCGGCCACCCGGTGACGCTGGTGCCGGCCGAGGAGGGCGACACCGCCAAGACCGGCCAGGCCGCCGTCGACCGGCTGGTCAAGGAGGGCGTGCTTGCGCTCACCGGCGTGGTCAGTTCCGCCGTGATGCTGGGCATCCGGGACGCCGTGGAGCAGGCGCGGATGCCGCTGATCGGCTCCAACGCCTCCCCCATCAGCCTGCAGAGCGTCGTCTACATCTGGCGGACCTCCTACGTGCTGAACGAGCCGGGCGAGGCGCTCGGGCAGTACCTGCGCGACAAGCTGGACGCGTCCAGCCGGATCGCCATCTTCGGCACCCAGGGACAGAGCAGCCGGGACGTCATCGACGGCCTCCGGCGCGGCTACGAGCAGGGCGGCCGCCGGCTGGCCGACGACCCGATCCTCACCCCGGACTACCCCAACCCCGGCAAGGGCGCCTACACGGGCTCGATCAACAAGGCCCTGGACCGGCGGCCCGCGCCCGACGCGGTCTTCTGCCACTACTCCGGGGCGCAGGCGGTGCAGTTCGTCAAGCAGCTCTACGCCGCGGGCTACCGGGGCCCCGTCTACGCGCCCGGCTTCCTCACCGAGGGCACGGTGCTCGGCCAGCTCGACGACGGCGAGAAGGGCGAGGAGCGGGGGCTGATCGAGAGGTACGGCATCGAGACCGCGCTGAACTACTCGGCCGACCTGAACAACACCGCCAACCGGGTGTTCGCCTCGGCGTACCGCAAGACCTACAACGTCTCACCCACCACCTACGCGATGGCCTCCTACGACGCCGCCCAGGTGCTGGACAAGGCGATCCGGCTCGTCGGTGACAACCCGACGCCGCAGCAGGTCAACCTGGCGCTCGGCAAGATCGGCCAGATCGACAGCCCGCGCGGCGCCTGGCAGTTCAACCAGTCGCGCACCCCGCAGCAGAAGTGGTACCTGCGCCGGGTCCAGCTCGACGGCCGGATGCTCGCCAACGTCGTGATCAACGAGCTGGCGACGCTCGGCTGATCCACCCCCCGTACGGGAACGGGCGGCCTCCCCCCTCGGGGAGACCGCCCGTTCCCGTACGTTCAGTGGCGCAGCTCGGCGATGCAGCACTTCACGCTGCCGCCGCCCTTCTTCAGCTCGGCCAGCTCGACCGGGACCGGGTGGTAGCCGGCCGCCTTGAGCTTGCCGGCCAGCCGGGTCGCCTCGCTGTTCAACACCACGTTGAGCCCGTCGCTGACCAGATTGAGGCCGAAGGCCAGGGCGTCCTCGTCGTCCGCGACCACCGCGTCGGGGAAGAGCTGGGTGAGCACCTTCTGGCTGGCCGCCGAGAAGGCGCCCGGGTAGTAGACGATGTTCTCGTCGTCGATCGAGGCGAGCGCCACGTCCAGGTGGTAGAAGCGCGGATCGACCAGGCGCAGCGAGACCACCGGCCGGTGGAGCGCCTCCTGCGCCTCGGCGTGCGCGGCCAGCTCGGTGCGGAACCCGTGGCCGGCGAGGATCAGCCCGCCGTGCGCCTCCGGCAGGTAGGCGAAGTCACCCTCGCCCTCGTTGGTCTCGCTCGGCGCGATGAACCGCCAGCCGTTCTCCTCGTAGAACGCCCGGTGCGCGGCGGCCTCGGCGGCCCGCTGCTCGTGCTTGAACTGCGCGCCGTAGACCGTGCCGTCCACCACGAACGCGCCGTTGGCGGCGAACACCATGTCCGGCAGCCCGCGCCCCGGGGTGAGCAGGTGCACCTCGTGGCCGAGGCCGACCAGGGTCTCGCGCAGGCGGTCCCACTGCTTGACCGCCAGCTCGGCGTCGACCGGGGCGGTCACATCCATCCACGGGTTGATCGCGTACTCGACCGCGAAGTGCTCGGGCGAGCACATGAGATATGTCCGCTTTCGCGGGACTCGCTGCTGGTTCACGGTCACCAAGAGTAGGTACGGTACAACTTTGGTAACAGCCACAACCATTGCTTCCCAGAGGCGGAACGTTGCAGATAGACGCGGTCGACCAGCGAATCATTGCGTTGCTCGTGGCGGATGCTCGCGCCTCGTACGCGGACATCGGCACGCGGGTGTCACTCTCCGCCCCCGCCGTCAAGCGCCGGGTCGACCGACTCCGATCCGCGGGGGTCATCCGGGGCTTCACCGCGGTCGTTGACCCGGCCGCCGTCGGCTGGACCACCGAGGCGTTCGTCGAGCTGTTCTGCGCCGGCCGGACCACCCCCGCCCAGATCGGCGCCGCCGCCCGGAGGCATCCCGAGGTGGTCGGCGCGTACACGGTCTCCGGCGAGGCGGACGCCCTCGTACACCTGCGGGCCGCCGACATCGCGCACCTGGAGGAGGCGCTGGAACGGCTGCGGGCAGAGTCCTTCGTCACCTCGTCCCGCAGCACCATCGTCCTCTCCCGGCTGGTCGAGTCCCCCGGCGTCGGCCCCTCCTCCGCTTGACCTGAACCGCACTTCAGGTCGTCAACTGGGACCGGACGTACCGGGGCGGCAAACGGGAGGCGACGTGCGGGCGGTGTGGCTACGGGAGTTCGGCGGGCCGGAGGTGCTGGTCCCCGGACCGGCGCCGGATCCGGAGCCCGGCCCGGGACAGGTGCTCGTCGAGGTGGCGCACGCGAACATCACCTTCGTCGAGACGATGTTCCGGGCGACCGGGTTCGGCCCGTTCGCCGCGACGCTGCCGGTGATCCCGGGCAACGGCGTCGGCGGGACGATCACCGCGGTGGGCCCCGACGCCGATCCGGCGCTCATCGGCCGGCGGGTGGTCAGCACCACCGGCGGCACCGGCGGGTACGCCGAGCGCGTGGCGGTGGACCAGGGTGCGCCGCTCCCCGTACCGGACGGGCTGCCGCTGGACGCGGCCGTGGCGCTGCTCGCCGACGGCCGGACCGCGCTCATGCTGGCCCGGGCGGCCGCGCTGCGGCCCGGCGAGCGGGTGCTGGTCGAGGCGGCGGCCGGTGGGGTGGGCGGCCTGCTCACCCAACTCGCCACCGCGGCCGGCGCCCGGGTGGTCGCGGCGGCCGGCGGGCCCCGCAAGGTCGCCCTGCTCCGCGAGCGCGGTCTCGACGCGGCGGTCGACTACCGGGAGCCGGACTGGACCGACCGGGTCCGGGCGGCCGTCGGCGGGGTGGACGTGGTCTTCGACGGGGTGGGCGGCTCGCTCGCCCGGGCGGCCTTCGACCTGCTCGACCGGGACGGGCGGATGGTCAGCTTCGGGCTGGCCGGCGGCGCCTGGGCGGACGTGCCGGAGACGGAGGCCGCCGCCCACGGGGTGACCGTGCTCCGCCCGCGCGCCACCCCCGACGAGCTGCGCGCCCTCACCGAACAGGCGCTCGCCGAGGGGGCCGCCGGCCGGCTCCGGCCGCTCATCGGGCAGCGGTTCCCGCTGGAGCGGGCCGCCGACGCGCACGCCGCCATCCAGGCCCGCGCCACGGTCGGCAAGACCCTCCTCGACGTGCGCTGACGCCGCCGGGCCGTGCCGCCGCCGTCAGAGGTACATGCCGGTGCGGTGCTCCTGGCTGCGGGCCGGCTTGTCCCCCTCGCCGAAGAAGCGCTTGCCGCCGAACTCCCCGTGCAACCGGTCGTCCAGCTCGTCGGCCAGCCCGGTCATCACCTGCACGGCGAGCATCAGGTGGGTGGCCTGGAAGTTCCGGCCGAACACCGGGATCGAGGCCCACACGGTGTCGTCGGCGCAGTAGAGCCGGCCGATCGGCATCCGGTTGGTCAGCTCGGAGAGCTTCACGTAGAGACGCTCGGTCGGCTCGACCTCGGTGAGCACCGGGGAGAAAACGTCGACCAGGGGCGGATTGTCGCGGACCCGCACGAAGACCATCGCCGAGCCGGCGCGGATGTTGATGTCGCCGTCCGAGTCGACCTGCACCTGGTCGGCCTTGGACTTCAGCATCGTGGAGACGACCGTGCGGACCCGCTCCTCCAGGGCCAGCACGTCGTTCTCGCCCGCCTGCGCGGATGCCGCGGCAGCCAGCGCCTCGTCGAGGTCGGCCTCCACGTCGCGGTCCGGGCCGAACTCGCTGCGCGCCGTGCCGAGCGGCTCCTCCGGCAGCGGCTCCCCCTCGGCGTCGTGCACCAGGTAGACCAGGAAGGCGGGGTGCGGGGCGCCGTAGACGTCGCGGAGCGTCCGGGACAGCACGGCGGACAACCGCGTCGCCTCGTCGGCGAGACAGTCCAGGCCGAACTGCTCACCGGAGCCCGCCACCACGCCGGGCGGGGACCAGCCGAGCGCGATCATGTCGGCCACCGCGGCCCGGTCCAGCCGGTAGCCCTGCGGCAGGGTCGCGTTGCCGACCGCCCGCGCCGAGAGGCGGCCCTCCTCGCCCGCGTCCACGCTCACCGAGTAGACGGCGTCACCGGTGCCGGAGGCGGTCGGGTCGAGGGTGACCTCCAGGTGCGCGCCGGCGGGCAGCCGGCGCAGCCGGTCGGCCAGCGCGCGGGCGAACTCCCGCCAGGCCTCGGTCACCTTGGCCCGCAGGTCGGCCGTGGTGGGCTCGTCCAGCAGGATCGACTCCTGCTGCTCCGGCGTCGCGCCGGCGGGCTCACCAGCCGGCGCCGAGGGGTGGTCTGCCGTCATGATCGCCTCCGTCCGTCCTCGCCACCCTACCCACGGACGACGGGGGCCCAATCACCCCGACCGGCATCGGACAGCGGGCCGGAGGCACTAGTCGGCGGGGGCGGTCCCGTCCAGCTCCACGGGCCACGCGCCGGCCAGCGCGCCGAGCCGGGCGGCCGCCGCGGCCGGGTCCGCGCCGCGGCCCACGGCCACCCCCAGCAGGTACGCGGTGACCGGCGCCCCCGGCCGCAGCACCTGGTGCGCCACGTCCTTCGCCAGGTCGAGCACTGTCGGCACCGGCACCTCGGCCGGGTCCAGCCCCAGCTCGGCACAGGCCGCCGTGACCCAGTCGTCCATCACCGTCATCGCGTCCACTCCTCGGCCCGCCGTACGTCCTCGTCAGTGTCGCAGTCGAACCACGGCGGCGGCCCGGACCAGGACCAGGACACCTCCCGCACGGTCGTGCCGGTCAGCAGGCCGCGCACCGGCGCCCCGTCGACCGTGCCGCCGCGCTCGGCGGCGAGCCGGTCCAGTGCGGCCCGGAGCGCGCTCACCCGCCACACCGCGCAGAGCTGCTGCCGGCGCCCGCCGTCGTCGACGTAGCACGCCATCCCGGCGGCCGAGCCGTCGAGGGCGCCCCGCAGCTCGGCCACCGCCGCGGGCGTGAGCAGCGGCAGGTCCGCCGCGAGCAGGGCGACGGTGGTGGTGCCGGGGTCGAGCAGGGCCAATCCCGCCGCGGTCCCGGCCACCGGGCCGCCGCCGGGCGGCTCCTCGCGGGTCACCCGCACCCCCTCGGGCACCGGGCCGGCCGGGCCGACCACGATCCGCTCGCCCGCGTCGGCCACCGCCGCCAGCACCCGGTGCAGCATGGGCCGGCCGCCGACCGGCCGGGCCGGCTTGTCCACCCCGCCCATCCGGCGGGCCGCGCCGCCCGAGAGCACCACCGCCGCGTACGCCGTCACCGGCCCACGGTAACCGCGGCGGCGTCGCCGTGCGGGTGGGCCGGGGCGCGGGGCAGGATGGGCGGCATGGGACGGGCGACTGACCGGCGGGGCGTGCTCCGGATCGACCTCGACGCGGCGGCCGACGGGCGGGCGCGGATCCGCCGACAGGACAGCCTGGCGGTGGAGGAACCGCTGGAGATCCGGGTCGGCGGGCCAGGCCCCGGCCGGCGCAAGCCGCTCGCGGTGACCATGCGCACCCCCGGCGACGACCTGGACCTGGCGATCGGCTTCCTGCTCACGGAGGGGCTGATCCGGTCGACCGACGACGTCCGCACCGCGCAGCTCTGCGCCGGGGCGGAGACCCCCAACACCTACAACGTGGTCGACGTGGTGCTGGCCCCCGGCGTGCCGGAGCCCGTCACCGACCCGGCCCGGAACTTCTACACCACCAGCTCGTGCGGGGTCTGCGGCAAGGCGAGCATCGACTCCGTCCGGACCCGCTCGCAGTTCGCCGTCCGCGAGGACCCGCTGGCGGTGACCGCCGAGCTGCTCGCCGGGCTGCCCGACCGGCTGCGCGCCGCCCAGCGCGCCTTCGACCGCACCGGCGGTCTGCACGCGGCCGGCCTCTTCACCGCCGGCGGTGAGCTGGTGGTGCTGCGCGAGGACGTCGGCCGGCACAACGCGGTGGACAAGGTGGTCGGCTGGGCCGTCCGGGAACGCCGGCTGCCGCTGGCCGGGCACGTGCTGCTGGTGTCCGGCCGGGCGAGCTTCGAACTGACCCAGAAGGCGTGGATGGCCGGCGTCCCGCTGCTCGCCGCGGTCTCCGCGCCCAGCACGCTCGCCGCCGACCTGGCCGAGGAGGCCGGGATGACGCTTGTCGGCTTCCTGCGCGGCGGGACCATGAACGTCTACACCGGCGCCCAGCGCGTGCCCGGCTGAGCCGGTCACCGGCGGGGACGGCGCCGCCGGCGGCGCAGCACCGTGCCGGCGGTCGCCGGCCAGCCGTCCAGCTCGGACGGGGACATCCCGCGCCGGAGCGCGTCGTCGAGGAGCACGGCGAGCGGGTAGCGCGGATGTGCGGCGAGCACCCGTTCCAGGGCGACCGCCGCCAGGGCGCCGTGCCCGGCTCGCCACGCGGCGAAGGCCAGGAGGCAACCCGGGGCGGCGATCAGCTCCGGCTCGGCCCGGCGCAGCACGTCGGTCCAGAGGCCGATGTCGGCGTCCCGGCCGTCGGTGCGGGACCAGGCGTGGTCACGGACCGGAAGGTGGGTGAGGAGGACGGTCAACCAAGCCACCTCGTCGTCGCCCAGGCGCTCGCCGCGCCGGTGCCGCCGGAACGCGTCGCGCACCGCCGCCACCCCCGCGGACGTGACCGCAGGGCCTCCGGCGAGCCCGGCCAGCCGGCCGCGGGCCCGGGTGGTAGCACGGCACATGGCCACCCGCACCGGCCCGCCGATCGGGGCGACCTGCGCGGCCAGCGCGGCACGGTCGGGGAGGGCGACCTGACCGGCGAACACGGCCGCCGCGCTGACCGGGCTGGCCGCCGGGTCGTAGGGGGTGCCCTCGGGCGGGCAGCAGGCCGGCTCGGCGCAGAGGTAGGACCACCAGCGCCCCTCGGTCACCCGGAGCGCGTCGAGGACCACGAGCCCGGCCCGGTCCAGGGCCTCGCCGACCGCGTCGACAGCCCCGGTGACCCGGGAGGCCGGGCCGTAGCCGAGCACGGTGGCGGCGTCGGCGCCCTGGCGGGCCACCACCTCGGCCAGGTGCCGCGCGGCCGGACGCGGATCGCTGCCCGGCTCGGGCAGGTCGCCCCGCGCCGCGAAGACGACCCGCCGGCCGCGCACCGCCACCACCACGACGCTGTCGGCGGGATGGAAGCCGAGCAGGTACGGCACGGCGGCCACGAGGTCGGCGGGCGAGCGGACGGCGAGGCGGGGGCGCTCCGTGGAGTTCATGCCGGGAGCGTGCGGCGCACGGGCGTCGGCCCGACAGGCCCTGTGGACGACACGCGGGTTGTCCACAGACACGGAGAGTATCGGGCCAGGTGGGCGAGGAACGGCACACCGCTGAGCCGTGCACGGCCCCCGCCGGCCGCGCCGACCGGCTACGTTGCGCTCATGGACCTGGCGTACCTGCGGGCACACCCGGAGCACCTGCCGACCTTCCTGACCCACCAGCGGATCCGGGAGACGCCGGTCTCCGGCGGGGACATCTGCGCCGCGTCCCGGCTCACCCTGGACGACGGGCATTCGGTCTTCGCCAAGACCTGGCCCGAGCACGCGGAACGGGCCGCGCCCGAGGGCTTCTTCACCGCCGAGGCGGCCGGGCTGCGCTGGCTGCGCGAGGCCGGCACGGTCGCCGTACCGGACGTGGTGGTGGCGCTGCCCGAGTTGCTGGCGCTCGACTGGGTCGAGCCCGGCGAGCCGACGCCGGAGGCGGCCGAGCTGTTCGGCCGGGAGCTGGCCGGGCTGCACCGGGCCGGCGCCCCCGCCTTCGGCGCCGAGTGGCCCGGGTTCATCGGCGCGCTGCCGCAGGACAACGCGCCCGACCCGGGCCCGTGGTCGGCGTGGTTCGCGCGGCGACGGCTGCTGCCCTACCTGCGGATGTCGGTCGACAACGGCGCCCTCACCACGGCGGAGGCCGGCCCGGTCGAGGAGCTGGTCGACCGGATCGCCGAGTTCGGCGGCGACGAGCCGCCGGCGCGGATCCACGGCGACCTCTGGCCCGGCAACCTCCTGTGGGGCATCGACGACCGGGTCTGGCTGGTGGACCCCGCCGCGCACGGCGGCCACCGCGAGACCGACCTGGCCCAGCTCGCCCTCTTCGGCGGCCCGCCGCACCTCGACCGGATCACGGCCGCCTACCGGGAGGCGTGGCCGCTGGCCGACGGCTGGCGGGAGCGGGTGCCGCTGCACCAGCTCCACCTGCTGCTGGTGCACACCGCGCTGTTCGGCGCCGCGTACCGGGCAGCGGTGGACTCCGTCGCCCGCGCCGCACTGCGCGGCGCCGGACGCGCTACGGTCGACGGGTGACCGCCGCCCCGACGACGACCGACGGGGTCCTCGTCGACCGCTACGGCCGGATCGCCCGGGACCTCCGGGTCTCGCTGACCGACAAGTGCAACCTGCGCTGCACCTACTGCATGCCCGCCGAGGGGCTGCCCTGGCTGGCCGGGCCGCAGCTGCTCGACGACGACGAGATCGTCCGGTTGATCGGGGTGGCCGTGCAGCGGCTCGGCGTCACCGAGGTGCGCTTCACCGGCGGCGAGCCGCTGATCCGGCCCGGCCTGGCCCGCATCGTGTCGGCGGTGGCCGCGTTCGAGCCGCGCCCGCGCATCTCGCTGACCACCAACGGCATCGGCCTGGACCGCCTCGCGCCCACCCTGCGCGCCGCCGGGCTGGACCGGGTCAACGTCTCGCTGGACACCCTGGACCGCGCGCGGTTCGCCGACCTGACCCGTCGGGACCGGCACGCCGACGTGCTGGCCGGGCTGGCCGGCGCGGCGGCGGCCGGGCTGACCCCCGTGAAGATCAACGCCGTGCTGATGCGCGGCGTCAACGACGACGAGGCGCCCGCGCTGCTCCGCTTCGCCCTGGCTCACGGCTACGAGCTGCGGTTCATCGAGCAGATGCCGCTGGACGCCCAGCACGGCTGGGACCGGTCGACCATGGTCGTCGCCGACGAGATCCTCGCCGCGCTGCGCGCCGAGTTCGCGTTGACCGCCGACCCGGGCGAGCGTGGGGCGGCCCCGGCCGAGACCTGGCTGGTGGACGGCGGCCCGGCCCGGGTCGGCGTGATCGCGAGCGTGACCCGCCCGTTCTGCGGCGACTGCGACCGGACCCGGCTCACCGCCGACGGTCAGGTCCGCAACTGCCTCTTCGCCACCGAGGAGTCCGACCTGCGCGGCGCCCTGCGCGCCGGGGCGGACGACGAGGAGCTGGCCCGGCGCTGGCGTGCCGCGATGTGGGGCAAGCGGGCCGGGCACGGCATCGACGACCCCACCTTCCTGCAACCCGCCCGCCCCATGTCGGCGATCGGAGGCTGACCGGTGCAGCTCACCGTCCGCTACTTCGCCGGCGCGCGGGCCGCGGCCGGGCGCGCCGAGGAGACCGCGGCCGCCGGCCGGTCGCTCGACGCGCTCCTCGACGAGCTGACCGAGCGGCACGGCGAGCGGCTGGCCGTGGTGCTGAAGGCGGCGAGTTTCCTGGTCGACGGGGTGGCCTGCCATGATCGTCAGGCACCGCTGCCGGCCGGGGCGACGGTCGACGTGCTGCCGCCCTTCGCGGGCGGCTGAGGGAGGCTCCCGTGTTGGCGATGGCGTCGTTCGTGGGCTTCGCCGTGCTCGTCACCGCCCTGATCCACCTCTACCTGTGGAAGCGGCTGGTGCGGGACACCACCCGTCCGGGCCGCGTGCGCAAGGCCGGCGGGGTGGTCGCGCTGCTGCTGGCGCTGCTGGTGCCGGCCACCATGGCGGGCACCCGCAGCGGCGCGCAGTGGCTGGCGTGGCCCGGCTATCTCTGGCTGGCCCTGATGTTCTACCTGCTGGTACTGCTGCTGGTCCTGGAGGTGCCCACGGCGGTCGTGAAGCTCGTGCTGCGCCGCCGCGAGCGCGCCGCCGCCACCGCTTCCGAGCCGGCGCTGTTCACGGCCGGATCCACCGCCGGTCGGGGGGACACCGCCGTCGGGCAGGACCCGGTGCCGGCCGGCCGCGCGTCGGCGGCGCCCGTCGCGCTCGCGGACCCGCCGGCCGGGCCGCCGGAGGCGCCGGCCGGCGAAGGCGCCCCCTCGGCCGGCGGTCCGGGCGATCCGCCGCCCGGCACCGACACCCCGGCCGCCGCGCCGGACCACGACCCGTCCCGCCGGTTGCTGCTGGCCCGGGGGGCCGCCATCTTCGCCGGGCTCACCGCCGCGAGCGTCACCGGGTACGGGGTACGCACCGCCATGGGACCGCCCCGGCTGGACCGGGTGCAGATCCCGCTGGCCAAGCTGCCCCGCGCCATGGACGGGCTGCGCATCGCGACCGTCTCGGACATCCACCTCGGGCCGCTGCGCGGCCGGGCGCACACCGAGCGGATCGTCGCGATGATCAACCGGCTCGACGCCGACCTGGTGGCCGTCGTCGGTGACCTGGTCGACGGCTCGGTGGCCGAGCTGGGCCCGGCCGCGGAGCCGCTGCGCGACCTGCGCTCGCGTTACGGCAGCTTCTTCGTCACCGGCAACCACGAGTACTACTCCGGTGTGGAGGAGTGGGTGCGCGAGGTGGACCGGCTCGGCCTGCGGGTGCTCCAGAACGAGCGCCAGGAGATCCGGGCGCGGGGCGGCGTGCTCGACCTGGCCGGCGTCAACGACGTCACGGCCGCCGGCACCGGGCTGGCCGCCCCGGCCGACTACGCCGCCGCCCTCGGCGACCGGGACCCGTCCCGCCCCGTGGTGCTGCTGGCCCACCAGCCGGTGGCCGCGCACGAGGCGGCGAAGTTCGGCGTGGACCTCCAACTGTCCGGGCACACCCACGGCGGCCAGATGGCACCGTTCAACCTGCTGGTGAAGCTCCAGCAGCCGGTCGTCTCCGGCCTGGGCGAGGTGGACGGCACCAAGGTCTACGTCACCAACGGCGCCGGCTTCTGGGGCCCGCCGGTCCGGGTGGGCGCGCCGCCGCAGGTGACCCTCGTCGAGCTGCGCGCCCCATAGCGCGTCCGGGCCGCCCGGTCCAGCACCGCATTGCTCAGGTCACGCGTACGCGTGGCGGCGGGCGGCCGGAGGACCGGGCGTGACAGGATGCGGCGTGCCTCCGTTCAACGCCGCACCCCCCGGTGGCCCCCCGTCGTTCGTCGCGGACCTGCACATCCACTCGAAGTACTCGCGCGCGTGCAGCCGTGACCTGACCCTGCCGAACCTCGGCTGGTGGGCCCGACGCAAGGGCATCGGCGTCCTCGGCACCGGCGACTTCACCCACCCCGCCTGGTACGACCACCTGCGCGAGACCCTCCACCCGGCCGAGCCCGGCCTGTACCGGCTGAGCCCGGAGGCGGAGCGGGACATCGCCCGGCGGTTGCCGCCCCGGCTGGCCAGTGCGGCGGAGGCGGACCCGGTCCGGTTCATGCTCAGCGTGGAGATCTCCACGATCTACAAGCGGGACGACCGGACCCGGAAGGTGCACCACCTCATCTACCTGCCGGACCTGGACGCGGTGGCCCGGTTCAACGCGGCGCTGGGGCGGATCGGCAACCTGGGCTCGGACGGCCGGCCGATCCTCGGGCTGGACTCCCGCGACCTGCTGGAGATCACGCTGGAGGCCAGCCCGGACGGCTACCTGGTGCCGGCGCACATCTGGACGCCCTGGTTCTCCGCGCTCGGCTCGAAGTCCGGCTTCGACGCCATCGCCGACTGCTACGCCGACCTGGCCGAGCACATCTTCGCCGTGGAGACCGGCCTCTCCTCCGACCCGGAGATGAACTGGCGGGTCGGCAGCCTGGACCGCTACCAGCTGGTGTCGAATTCGGACGCCCACTCGCCGCCCGCGCTGGCCCGGGAGGCCACCGTGCTCGACTCGGCGCGGGACTACTTCGCCATCCGCGAGGCGCTGCGCACCGGCGACGGGCTGGCCGGCACCATCGAGTTCTTCCCGGAGGAGGGCAAGTACCACGCCGACGGGCACCGGCTCTGCGGCGTGAACTGGTCCCCGGAGCGCACCCGGGAGGCCGGCGGGCGCTGCCCGGAGTGCGGGAAGCCGCTGACGGTGGGCGTGCTGAGCCGGGTGGCGGAGCTGGCCGACCGGCCCGAGGGGCACCGGCCGGCCCACGCCCGCGAGGTGACCCACATGGTGCCGCTGGCCGAGATCCTCGGTGAGCTGAACAAGGTCGGCGCGCGCTCCAAGAAGGTCGAGGGGAAGCTCCACGAGCTGATCGCCGCGCTGGGCCCGGAGCTGGACATCCTCACCCGTACCCCGCTGGACGAGATCGGCCGGGTCGGCGGTGAACTGCTCGCCGAGGGCATCGGCCGGCTGCGCCGCGGCGACGTGCGCCGGGTCCCCGGCTACGACGGCGAGTACGGGGTGATCACGCTGTTCGACCCGGCCGAGCTGGGGTCGCCGACCGGGGGCGCCGGCCAGGACACGCTCTTCGACGTACCCGTGCCCGTGCCCGCGCAGCGGAAGCCCGCGGAGCCGGCGGCGAAGCCCAGGGCCCGGCGCCCGGCGGCGGCCAAGGCGGAGCCGAAGCGCAAGCCCGCCCCGCCGCCCCCGCCACCGATCGCGCCGGCGCCCTCCCCCCACGAGCCGTTCGAGCCGATGCTCGCCGGGATGGAGGAGGTCGGCACCGGGCTGCTGGACCGGCTCGACGCGATGCAGCGGGTGGCCGCCTCGGCGCCGGGCGGCCCGCTGCTCATCGTGGCCGGCCCGGGCACGGGCAAGACGCGGACGCTCACCCACCGGATCGCGTACCTCTGCGCGGAGCTGAACGTCTTCCCGGAACAGTGCCTGGCGATCACCTTCACCCGGCGCGCGGCCGAGGAGTTGCGGCACCGGCTGGACGGGTTGCTCGGCCCGGTGGCGGAGGACGTCACGGTCGGCACCTTCCACTCGCTGGGCCTCACCATCCTGCGGGAGAACGCGCCGGCCGCGGGACTGCCGGCGGACTTCCGGATCGCCGACGACGCCGACCGGGCCGCCGCCCGCGCGGAGGCCGGCGAGGACGACGAGCGGTACGCCGGGCTGCTGCGCAAGCGGGACCTGGTCGACCTGGACGAGCTGCTCACCCTGCCGGTGGCGCTGCTGAGGGGCGACAAGAAGCTGGTCCGGGAGTACCGCGAGCGCTGGAAGTGGATCTTCGTCGACGAGTACCAGGACGTCGACGCCGTCCAGTACGACCTGCTCCGGCTGCTCAGCCCCGCCGACGGCAACCTCTGCGCGATCGGGGACCCCGACCAGGCGATCTACTCGTTCCGGGGCGCGGACGTCGGCTACTTCCTGCGCTTCTCCCAGGACTTCACCGACGCCCGGCTGGTCCGGCTGAACCGCAACTACCGCTCGTCGGCGCCGATCCTGGCCGCCGCCGTGCAGGCCATCGCGCCGTCGTCGCTGGTCCGTGGCCGCCGGCTCGACCCGGCCCGGCTCGACCCGGAGGCCCCGCTGGTCGGTCGCTACGCCGCGACCTCCGTCGCGGACGAGGCCGACTTCCTGGTACGCACCATCGACGACCTGGTCGGCGGCCTCTCCCACCGTTCGCTCGACTCGGGCCGGATCGACGGGCGGGCCACCTCGCTGTCGTTCTCCGACATCGCGGTGCTCTACCGCACCGACGCGCAGGCCGCGCCGATCGTGGACGCGCTGGCCCGGGCGAACATTCCCGTGCAGAAGCGCTCGCACGACCGCCTGCGTGACCGGCCGGGCGTGACCGCCATCGCCCGCGAGCTGCGGCACGCCGGGCTCGACGGTTCCCTCACCGCCCGGGTACGGCTGGCCGGCCAGGTCCTGGCGGAGCGCTTCGCCGTGCCGACCCTCGACGGCTCCGGCGCGGTACGCCCCGAGGACGTCCGCACCGCGGTCGACCTGCTCACCCCGCTGGCCCGGCGCTGCGGCGACGACCTGGAGCTGTTCCTCGCCCAGCTCGCCACCGGGGCGGAGGTGGACGCCCTCGACCCGCGTGCCGAGGCGGTCACCCTGCTCACCCTGCACGCGGCGAAGGGGCTGGAGTTCCCGGTGGTCTTCCTGGTCGGCGCCGAGGACGGGCTGCTGCCGCTGCGCTGGCCCGGCCGGGAGCCGGACGACGACGCGGTTGCCGAGGAGCGGCGGCTCTTCTTCGTGGGGCTGACCCGGGCGCAGGACCGGCTCTACGTGAGCCACGCGGCCCGGCGTACGCGGCACGGGTCGGAGCGCGAGTGCCGCCCCACCCCGTTCCTCGACGTGATCGACCCGGGCCTGTTCGAGCGCTTCGGCGACACCGAACCCCGCCGCCCCAGGGACCGCCAGCTCCGGCTGATCTGAGCGGTTGACACCGGCTGGGTGGCGGCAACTCGGCACAGCCGGGCCCGGGTCAGGCGAGCAGGACCGCCAGCCACGCGCCGGCGAGGATGGCCGGGCCGAACGGAACGGGGGTGTCCCGGCGGACCCGGCGGGCGGTGAGCAGGGCGAGGACGATCACCCCGTTCAGCAGGTGCGGGAGGAGCAGGCCGAGGCCCAGGGCCGGCCAGCCGAGCCAGCCGAGCGGCAGGCCGAGCGCGGCGGCGAGCTTGACGTCGCCGAAGCCGAGCCGCGAGCGGGGAAGCAGGGCGAGCAGCACGTAACCGGCGCAGGAGAGCGCCGCGCCGGCCAGGGCGACCAGCAGGCGACCCGGCGTGCCGCCGAGCAGCGCCGCCCCGACCAGACCGGTCGCACCCGCGCCCGCGGTGGCGGCCACCAGCCGGTCGGGCAGCCGCAGGCAGGCGAGGTCCACGAGGGCGAGTGCCAGCCCGGGCGCCGCCATCACCAGGAACGCGGGCAGGGCCGGATCACCGCCGCGCGCGGCGGCGAGGCCGCCGAACACCGTCGCCCCGGCCAGCGTCGCGCGGAGCCGGTTTCCGCGGCGGCTTAGCCAGGCATCGGAGGGCGCGTCGCGACGGCCGGTCGAACCTCGCGGGCCGGCGAAGCGGCGGGCGAGCGGCACGGCGGCCCGGCCGGCGAGCGCGCCGAGGAGCGCGACACCCGCCACCAGCCCGGCCGACACGGGCCGGAACGTTACCGGCGGGCCGGCTCCGGGGCCGCCCCGTCGACGGGTGGTGCCGCCGACCGGCGCGGACGCTCGGTGCTCACCACCACGGCGACGCCGACCACGATCACCGCGCCGCCGAGCAGCACCTGCGCGGTCACCGGCTCGGCGACGAACAGCGCGCCGAGCGCCACCGCGACCGCCGGGTTCACGTACGCGTAGGTGGAAACCAGGGAGATCGGGGCGTGGGCCAGCAGCCAGACGTACGCGGTGAAGGCGACCAGCGAGCCGGCCACCATGAGGTACGCCAGCGCGGCCCACGAGCGGCCGGTCACCTCGCCCGGGGAGAAGCCCCGCAGCTCCCCCCGGACGGCGGCGATCACGGCCAGGGCCACCGCGCCGGCGACCATCTCGTAGACGGTGGCCACGAACGGGTCGTCCGGCATCCGCATCCGCCCGGAGAGGTAGGAGCCGACCGACCAGCTGACCGCGCCGGCCACGACGGTCAGCGCGCCGACCATCGGTACGCTCCCCGACCCGCCGCTGGGCAGGACGAGCAGCACGAGACCGACGAAGCCGACGGCGACGCCGGCGAAGGTCCACGGCCGGGGGCGGTCCCCGCCGACGGTCCGCAGCAGCACCACGAGGAGCGGGACGGTGGCCACCAGCAGCGCGGCGATGCCGGAGGGCACCGCGGTCCCCTCCGGGCCGGACTCGGCGAGCACCACGAGGCCGTTGCCGCCGGCCAGCAGCAGCACGCCGACCAGCGCGGCCGAGCCGAGCTGCCGCCGGTCGACGCGGAGCGCCCCCGGACCGCGGCGCAGCCGCAGCACCAGGGCGAGCACCGCCGCGGCCGCGGCGAACCGCATGGCGGCGGAGGTGAGCGGCGGCAGGGATTCGACGGCGACCCGGATGCCCAGGTAGGTCGAGCCCCAGAGCACGTAGACCAGGACCAGCGCGGTCCAGATCAGGGCGGGACGGGCCGGGTTGGCGGCGTGGTCGACGGCGGGCGTCGCACTCGTGGGGCGTGAGCTCATCGGTGGACCACGCTACGGTGACCACGGCGTCGGCGTCCCCTGATGGTGGCCGGCCTCTCAGCACTGGCGTACCCAGGAGGGCGTTCATGTCGAACTTCGGACCACCGGGCGGCGGCTCCCCCGAGCCGTGGGGTGGACGGCGCCCCGACGACGGGTACGCTCCGCCGGCCGATCCCCGCTACGACCCGGGGTACGGCGGGCAGCCGGGCGGCTGGGAGGAGCCGCCGACCCGGCACTACGAGCCGCCCGCCCAGCGCTACGACCAGTCGGCCCCGCGCTACGACCCAGGCCCCGCCTGGAACGCCGGCCCGCCGCCGGCCGCGCCGCCCTACCAGGGTTACCCGGCCGACCCGGGCTACGGCGGCCAGCCGCCGTACGCCGAGCCGGCGCCGCCGAAGCGTGGCCGGGGGCCGCTGCTGGTGGTCCTGGTCGTGCTGGCGGTGCTGCTGCTGGGCGGGGCGGGAGCCTACTGGTTGCTCGGCCGGGACGACGCGGGCGAGGGCGGGACGGCGTCCCCCTCCGCGCCGCCGGCCGCCCCGACCGGGGCCGCGAGCGATCCGGCCGGTGCGCCCACCACCCCGCCGGCCCCGGCCTCCTCGACGGACCCGCGCTTCGTGAAGGCGGGCCAGTGCGTCGCCAACGAGGGCGGCTCCGCCGAGCCGAAGCTGGTGATCACCGACTGCGCGCCGAAGACCTACCAGGTGCTGCGCCGCATCGACGGGTCGACCAGCGGCAAGAAGGACGCCGAGTCGAAGTGCGCCAAGGTCGAGGGCTACACCGACTGGTACTTCTTCGACAGCCGGCTCGACACCCTCGACTTCGTGCTCTGCCTGAAGCGACGGTAGGGCCACGGTAGTCAAAACTAGGGCTGTCTAGCGTGGACGCTAGACAGCCCTAGTTTTGTCTCGACGGGCCGACACGCGGTAGCCGCATCTACGCATGTCTAGCCCCGCCGCTAGACGGCCCGATACTGTGCGATTCGTGGATCCGGTCCGCAACCCCTACGCCCCCGGCGCCGGCCAGCGCCCGCCCGAACTCGCCGGGCGGGGGCGGGAGCTGGACGTCTTCGACGTGGTGCTGGAGCGGATCGCCCGCGGCCGGCCGGAACGCAGCCTCATGCTGACCGGGCTGCGCGGCGTGGGCAAGACGGTCCTGCTGAACACGCTCCGCTCGCAGGCCATCAACCACCTCTGGGGCACCGGCAAGATCGAGGCCCGGCCGGACCAGTCACTGCGCCGGCCGGTCGCCGCCGCCCTGCACATGGCGGTCCGCGAGCTGGCCCCCCGACACCGCGCGCCCGACCGGATCGACGCCTTCCTCGGCGTGCTGAAGGCGTTCGCCCAGCGCGCCGCCCCGGCCGGGCGCGGCGGGGCCGCCCCGAAGCTGCGCGACCGCTGGCAGCCCGGCATCGACGTGCCGGCCAGCAGCGGCCGGGCCGACTCCGGCGACATCGAGATCGACCTGGTCGAGCTGCTCACCGACGCCGCCGCGGTGGCCACCGACGTGGGCACCGGCATCGCGATCTTCATCGACGAGATGCAGGACCTCGGCGCGGAGGACGTCTCCGCGCTCTGCGCCGCCTGCCACGAGCTGTCCCAGCTCGGCGCGCCGCTGATCGTGGTCGGCGCCGGGCTGCCGCACCTGCCGGCCGTGCTCAGCGCCGCGAAGTCGTACTCCGAGCGGCTCTTCCGCTACCAGCGGATCGACCGGCTGGACCGGATCGCCGCCGACCAGGCGCTCTGCGCCCCGGCCGAGCGGGAGGAGGTCGAGTACGAGCAGAAGGCCCTCGACCTGCTCTACGAGAAGTCCGGCGGCTACCCGTACTTCGTCCAGGCGTACGGGAAGGCCACCTGGGACCACGCGCCCCGGTCGCCGATCACCGCCGCGGACGTCCGGGTCGCCGCGCCCGAGGCGGAGGCGGAGCTGGCGGTGGGCTTCTTCGGCTCGCGGTTCGAGCGGGCCACCCCGGCCGAGCGCGAGTACATGCGCGCCATGGCGACGCTCGCGCTGGTCGACGGCGAGGAGGGCGGCCGCGACGACATGGACGCGGCGGTGCCCACCGCGGAGATCGCGCGGGCGCTCGGTCGCAAGCCGGCCAGCCTCTCGCCGGCCCGGGACGCGCTGATCAAGAAGGGCCTCATCTACTCGGGCGAGCGGGGCACGGTCGCCTTCACCGTCCCGCACTTCGGCCGCTACCTGCGCACCCAGCCGGCCTGACCGCGGCTCAGACCTTCGACCAGGGCGGCGGGAAGACCACCTCGCCGGTCGGGGGCGGCGGCTCGTCGCTGGTGGACGGCGGCAGCACCAGCGCCTGCCACGGCTCACCCAGCCCCGACCACGGGCTGGTCAACCCCAGCCGGTCCGCGCGGCCGAACCCGAACCGCCGGTAGTACCCCGGGTCGCCCAGCACCACCACCAGCCGCTCGCCCAGCTCGGTCGCGGCGTCGAGAGCGGCCTGCACCGCCGCCGCGCCGTGCCCGATCCGCTGCCGGTGCGGGGCGACCGCCACCGGGCCGAGCGCCAGCGCCGGCCAGGCGCCACCGTCGGTGCGCACCCGCACCCGGGTGAGCAGCGCGTAACCCACCACCTCGCCGCCGTACTCGGCGACCATGGCCAGCTCCGGGATCCAGGCGTCGCTGCGCCGCAGGTCCTCGACAAGCTCCACCTCGGGCGGGGTGGCCACGTCGGGCCGGGCGAACGCGGCGGCCAGCACCCGGGCGACCGGCTCCTCGTCCGCCGGGTCCTCGGGTCGGAGTCGCAGCGTCGTCACCCGCGCGACCTTACCGCCCGGAGCCGGTCCATCTGCGACGGTCGCTGAAATCGGTACGCTCCGGACGTCCACGTCGGCCGATCCCTTTCGAGTGTTGCGGGGGTGGCGGGGGCCGCAACGGGGTATGACTGAGCCATGAAGCCCGTGCGCTCCCTCGCCCGCGTCATGTTGAGCGGCATCTTCGTGGTCAGCGGCGCCCGCAACCTGCGGAACCCGGGACGGCTGGTCCCGGCCGCGCAGCCGATCACCGAGAAGGTCACGCCGCTGCTCCAGAACATCAACCCCCGCATCCCCACCGACACCGCGACGCTGGTCCGGGCCAACGCGGCCACCCAGCTGGTCGGCGGGCTCATGCTGGCGACCGGCAGGTTCACCCGGCCGGCCGCACTCGTCCTCGCCGCCACCCTGGTGCCGACCACCGCCGCCGGCCATCCCTTCTGGAACACCGAGGACCCGGCCGCGCGGAACAACAACCAGATCCACTTCCTGAAGAACCTCGGACTCTTCGGCGGTCTCCTCCTCGCCGCCGCGGACACCGAGGGCAAGCCGGGGCTGCGCTGGCGCACCGGCCACCGGATCAACCACTCGCGCCGCTCGGTGAAGCGCGCGGTCCGGACCGCCCGCCGGGAGGCGAGGATCGCCGTACGCTCGGCGGCCACCGCCCGTCGAATCCCCGGCTGACCTGCATCAATACGGCCGCCACCCCCCGCAAGGCCGCTAATCACCTGAACCGTCCGAGACCCGTTAACGCGGTGGAAATGTCAAAAACACGTGTGGGATCGGACACGGTCGCATAACGCGGGAGGCACTGACGTGAGGCGCCGTTCTAGGCTCCGTGCTGGACCTGGACGGGCAGGACGACCTTGGTACGGGGGTGGCCACGCCATGCCGACGACAGTCGGTAGACGGATGGACCGCCTCGCTCCCCTCCAGCGCGTCACGCGCGGGATCGACGGCCGGACCGTCGTGCGGACCGGCATCGTGGCCGCCGTCGCCTACGCCGCCTGGCTCGCCATCGGCGCCTTCGGGCGGCCGTACAACTTCTTCGACATGAAGATCTACCACGGCGCCGTGGTGTGGTGGGCGAGCGGCAACGAGCTGTACGACTTCATCGCCCCCTCCACCACCCTGGGCTTCACCTACCCGCCGTTCGCCGCCCTGGCCATGCTGCCGATGTCCTGGCTGCCGGTCGACGCCGCGGGCGGGCTCAACGCCCTGGCCAGCATCGCGGCGCTCGCCGTCGTGCTGGCCGCGCTGCTGCGCCCCATCGTCGACCGGCTGGGCTGGTCGCTCTGGTTCACCGTCGGCATCGCCACCCCGCTGGCCGTCGCCATCGAGCCGTCCCGGGAAACCCTCGGCTACGGCCAGGTCAACCTGCTGCTCTTCGCGCTGATCATGGCGGACCTCGTCGGCCTGCGCTGGCGGGCCCGGCGCGGCACCCACCACGACACCGCCGACTCGGCGCTGGCCCGGTTCGTCTACAGCGGCACCTGGGCCGGGGTCGGCATCGGGCTGGCCACCGCGGTCAAGCTCACCCCGGCGCTGTTCCTGGCCTACCTCGTGATCACCCGGCAGTGGCGGGCCGCGCTGACCGCCGTCGCCACCACCATCGGCGTGACCCTCGCGACCTTCGGCCTGGTCGGCGCGGAGTCGCGCACGTACTTCACCGACGTGCTCTGGCAGACCGAGCGGGTCGGCGCTGCGGACATGACCGCCAACCAGTCCCTCGCCGGCCTGCTGGCCCGGCTCTACGACTCGATCGAGACGCCCGGCCTGCTGTGGCTGGCCTTCGCGGTGCTCATGCTCGCGCTCGGGCTGTCCCGGGCGGCCAGTGCCCGCGCCGACGGCGACGAGCTCACCGCGTTCACGCTGGTCGGGCTCACCGCCAACGTGGTCAGCCCGATCTCGTGGTCGCACCACCTGGTCTGGGTCATCCCGGCGATCATCGTGCTGGCTGACGCCGCCGTACGCCGCCGCGAAGCCAGCCGCGGCGTGCTGCCCCGGGCCACCGGCACGCCGCCGGCCACCGGGGTGCCGGCGCTGCGACCGCCGATCTGGTACCCGACCCTGACCGGGCTCCGGCACGGCGTCGGCGCGCTCGGGCTCTACCTGCTGTTCCTGATCTCACCGATCTGGCCGTACGAGCACCAACTGCCCGAGGTGTCCCACTACCAGGACGGCCTGTTCGGCGCGCTCATGGAGAACTCGCTGGCCCTCGCCCTGATCGTGCTGGTCGCGGCCCTGCCGTGGCGCCCCGGCGCGGAGCCGGCCTTCTACCACGACCGGCTCGCCCGGGTGGCGCAGCCCGCCGGCCGGCGCTGAGCCTCAGGGGCAGTTCACCCACTCCTCGGTGCCGTCGGAGAACACCTGCCGCTTCCAGATCGGCAGCCGCGCCTTCACCTCGTCGACCAGTCGCGCGCACGCCGCGAAGGCCGCCGCCCGGTGCGCGGTGCTGACCGCCGCCACCAGGGCCACGTCGCCGATCTCCAACGGGCCGATCCGGTGCGACACGGCCACCGCGTACACGTCGGGGTCGGCGGCGATCTCGGCCGCCACCTCGCGCAGCACGGCCTCGGCGGTCGGGTGGCCCTCGTACTCCAGCAGCATGACCGTCCGGCCGTGGTCGTGGTCGCGGACCGCGCCCTGGAACGAGACCACCGCTCCGGCCCGGCGGTCGGCGACCGCGGCCTCGTGCGCGGCCAGGTCCAGCGGCCGGTCGGTCACCGCGCCGAGCACGACCTCGCCCGCGCTCACTGTTCCTCCTCGGTTCGCGACTGCGGGGCTCGCAAACCCCGGCTCACTCCTCGCGCTCACTGGGCCTCCCCGGTTCGCGACTGCGGGGCTCGCAACCCCGGCTCACTCCTCGCGCTCACTGGGCCCGCTCCCCGGGAGTCAGCGGCAGCGGCACGAGCGGCACCCGGTCGCCCGCCGCGCCGCTGGTGCCCGGCCGGATCACCGCGAAGCCGTCCGCGCCGGCCAGGCCGCGCAGCATCGCCGAGCCGACGTGGCGGACCGGGTGCGCGGTGCCGGCAACCGGGTCCCACCGCACCAGGGCGAGGTGGGTGTGGTCGCCCCGGCCCGGGACCGGCTCGGCCAGGGTGACCTGCGGCAGCACCGGCATCGGCCGGCCCTGCAGGCCGGCGAGCAGCGGCGCGACCAGCGACACCAGCGCCACGATCGCGGACTGCGGGTTGCCCGGCAGGCCGGCCACGAAGCGCACCCGGCCGTCGCCGTCCACCAGCCGGGCCAGCAGCATCGGGAAGCCCGGCCGGACCGCCACGGTGTTCACCACGTAGTCGGCGCCGAGCGTCTCCAGCGTCGGGTGCAGGTGGTCGACGGGGCCGTGCATGGTGCCGCCCGTGGTGCAGACCAGATCGGCGTCGGCGAGCGCGGCGCGCAGCGCGGCCACGTGGGCGGGGAGGGTGTCGGCCACCGGACCGACCACGTCGGCCGGGCGCACCTGGCAGCCGTACCGGCGCAGCCAGGCGGGCACCGCCGGGCCGAGCGCGTCCCGGACCCGGCCGGCCCCCGGCGGGCCCGCGGTCAGCAGCTCGTCACCGAAGACCAGCAGCGCGGCGCGCGGCCGGCGGCGGACCCGCAGGGTGTCGTGCCCGCAGGAGGCGGCCAGGCCGATCACCGCCGGGTCGACGGGCGTGCCGGCGGGCAGCAGCTCCTCCCCGGCGTACGCCTCCTCGCCCGGCTGCCGCCACTCCGGTGCCGGCCGGGGCGTGCCGGCCACCCGGCCGTCGTCGGTCCGGGTCGACTCCTCGATCCGGAGGATCGCCGTCGTGCCCTCGGGGACCATGGCGCCGGTGGCGATCTCCACCGTGCTGCCGGCGGCCTCCAGCGGGGGCGGGGTCTGCCCCGCGAGCACCCGGCCGACCACCTGCCACGGGCCGTCCCCGCGCACCGCCCAGCCGTCCACGCTGGAGGTCGGGAACGCGGGCAGGTCGGTGCGCGTCGTCAGCGGCTCGGCCAGGGTGTGCCCGTCGGTGTCGGCGAGCGGCCGGCCGGCGGTGGGGAGCGCGGCGGCGAGACCCACCGCATACACCCGGGAGCGGGCCTCCTCCCACCCGGCCGGCGGCGGCGCGGCGACCCCGGCCGCGGCGGCTGCGGTTTCCGTGCTCATCGGCCGAGCCTAGCGCCGGCGCGGCGGGGGTGTGTGGTCAGTGGTCGCCGCCGCGGAGCTGGTCGACGGTGTGCCGCAGGATCGGCCCGAGCACCGCCAACCCGTCCTTCGCCCCGCCCCGCGACCCGGGCAGGTTGACGACCAGCATCCGGCCGGCCACCCCGGCCAGCCCGCGCGACAGCGCGGCCGTCGGGACGGCGTCCCGGCTGTGCGCCCGGATCGCCTCGGCGATGCCGGGGATCTCGTAGTCGAGCAGCGGGCGGGTCACTTCGGGGGTGCGGTCGGTCGGGGTGACGCCGGTGCCGCCACTGGTCACCACCACGTCGACGCCCTCGTCGCGGGCCGCCCGCAGCGCCGCGCCGACCGGCTCGCCGTCGGGCACCACCACCGGCTCGTCGGTCTCGCAGCCCAGCTCCCGCAGGCCGGCGACGAGCAGCGGGCCGCTGGTGTCCGCGTAGACCCCGGCGGCCGCCCGGTTGGAGGCGACGATCACCCGGGCCCGGATCACGGCCGGTCCTCGGGGCGGACCCACTCGCCGGTCTTGCCGCCCTCCTTGCGCAGCACCCGGACCGCGTCCACGGAGGCCGCCGGGTCCACCGCCTTGACCATGTCGACCAGGGCGAGCCCGGCGACGGCCACCGCGGTGAGCGCCTCCATCTCGACGCCCGTCCGGTCGGCGGTTTTCGCCGTG
Organism: Micromonospora sp. NPDC048907; assembly: GCF_055586885.1. Taxonomy (NCBI): domain Bacteria; kingdom Bacillati; phylum Actinomycetota; class Actinomycetes; order Micromonosporales; family Micromonosporaceae; genus Micromonospora; species Micromonospora sp. NPDC048907. Next base: position 70,714 of record NZ_JBVJHI010000009.1, on the reverse strand, counting down.
GCGGTGATCTCGACGGTGTCGTCGGTGAGGCACAGGTCGACGGTGACGCCGTGCAGGGCGATGGGGTGGCAGAGCGGGATCAGGTCGGGGGTGCGCTTGGCCCCCATGATCCCGGCGAGCCGGCCGACGGCCAGGGCGTCACCCTTGGGCAGCCCGTCGCGGCGCAGCAGATCCACCACCTCGGCGGTGGTGCGGAGCCGGCCGGCGGCGACCGCGAGCCGGCCGGAGATCGCCTTGGCGGAGACGTCGACCATCCGGGCCGCGCCGGCCGGGTCGACGTGGGTGAGCTGCGCGGGTTCGGTCACGGCCGCGAGCCTATCCGTCCGGTACGACCGGACGCGGGCTTCGGGCCGTCGGCGGGGAGGGGCACCGCGGCCTCTCCCGCACCTGCCGCCGTCGACTCGCTGAGGGGTAACCGGACGGTGGAGGCGTGGTCGCGCTGCTCTCCACCCCGGACAGCCCGGCGCGATGGGTGACCGGGATGTTGTCGTCTGCCCAGCGAGACCTGGGCCGGCCCCCACCACCCCTCAGGAGCCCCCCAGGAGCCGGACGTCCACCAAACCCTTTCCTCCGCAGTGCCGAATTGAATAACCACTGCATTTCCCGCCAATATATGCAGAAGACGCCTTAGCGGAAGATTGTGCGCGATCCGCCGCACGACTTCAAAAGATATCAGAGAGCGACGACATTTTTCCGGTCCGTGGACCTGCGGGGTGTGATGCAACCCCGTGCCCGAACGACTAGAGACATCGCGCATGGGGGACTCGATAATCCCATTGGAACGTCGCTCTAATACGCGTTCAGTCTTCAGGCAAAGACACTGAGTGACAAGATGCGGCGGCATTAGCGCATTCTGCGCATATGGACATCTAATGTTACCAACTCGGCCTAAACGTCATAAGCTGTCGTGCGTCGGTGGGGGTCGACGACAACGGCTCCGCAGGATCGAGCGAAGGGCTGAGCACATGCGCGGCAACGACTGGCTCTGAGGGATCTTTCCGGGCGCCTGAGCGCCCCGTACAGTACGGGTGCACGCACCGCTACGAGATGGGCGCGGTGGAGGGCCAGGACGTGACTCGCACCCTTGCACGCGACAATGGGACCGATCGGCGGCTACGGCTGCTAGTCGGTCTCGTCGTGTTTACCGCCGGCGTCTCGGCGCTGGTCAGCATCCGACTGATTGACAGCCGGGGTCTGGTGACCGAGGCCAACCTCACCCGGGCCGTCGCACTCACGTTTCTGGTCGCCGTCGCCGCGACCGTCAATGTCCGCATCCGCATCCGCGCCACCACTCACGGCATCTCGTGGACGGACGCCGCGACGGTCGTCGGGCTGGCGGTCGCCCCCGTTCCGTGGGTGATCCTCGCCACCGGTGTGGGCGTCGGGATCGCCCGCGCGATCACCCGGCTGACCCCCGTCAAACTGGCCTTCGGCATCGCCAAGGAGATGACGCTGGCCGCCGCCGGCGGACTGGTGCTGGTCACCGCCGGCTGGACCTGGCCGTGGTCCGGGTCGATCAGCCGCTCGCTGCCCGCCCTGGTGCTGGCCTACCTGACGGTCGTGGTGCTCGACGAGCTGCTCATGTTCCCGGTCCTGGCGTTCGCCACCGGGACGCCGATCCTCAACCGCTTCCGGCAGCAACTCGACCTCCGGTTGGCGAGCGTGCTCGCCCGCTTCTCGGTGGTCCTGTCCACCCTCCTCATCCTCCGGATCAACCCCACCTTCCTGGTGGTCGTCCCACCCCTCGTTCTGAGCCTGCACCTGGCCAACTCCAGCCGGGTGCGCAGCCGGGCCGAACGGGAGGCCTGGCAGCGCCTGGCCCGCACCACCGACGCACTGAACGTGGTCGACCTCGACCAGGTGCTCACCACCGCGGTCACCCAGGCCACCGAACTCTTCTCCGCCGACGAGGTGGACATCGAGCTGCGCGAGGAGGGGCGCTTGGTCCGGGGGGCCGGCGGAGCCATCACCCTTCGGGGACCGGCCGGCACGCCCAGCGCGATCGAGGGCTCGGTGCTCACCACCCGCCTCGAAGGGCACGACCAGACCGCCGACATCGGAGTGCTGCGGCTGCGTTTCACGGGGCCGGTCACGCTGTCCGAGCGCGAGCAGTACACCCTGCGCACCTTCGCCTCGGCGCTCTGCACCGCCGTCCGCAACGCCCAGGCGTACGCCGAACTGGCCCGGATCGCCGACGAGCACGCGTACGCCGCCACCCACGACGCGCTCACCGGGCTCTCCAACCGGCGGCACCTGCTCGACGAGGGCACCGAGCAGCTCACCAACCGGCACGCCGACGGCGTCACCGCTCTGGTGCTGATCGACCTCAACCACTTCAAGGAGGTCAACGACACCCTGGGGCACGGTGCCGGCGACCGGGTGCTGATCCAGGTCGCCGACCGGCTGCGTGGCGCGGCGCGACGCGACGACCTGGTGGCCCGCCTCGGCGGCGACGAGTTCGCCGTGCTGCTGCGCGGCCTGCCCGCCCCGGCCGTCGCCGCGCACCGGGCCGAGGCCCTGCTGGCCGCGCTGCACGAGCCGCTCGACCTGGACGGCATGCGGATCAGCGTGGAGGCCAGCGGCGGCATCGCGGTCGCCCCGGCCAGCGGCGGGATGCCCGAGCTGCTGCGCCGCGCCGACGTGGCGATGTACCAGGCCAAGCGGGCCGGCCAGCGGGTCGCCACGTACGCACCGACCCGCGACACCGCCGACCTGGGCCGGCTCACCCTCGGCGGCGAGCTGCCCCGGGCGGTCGCCGACCACGAGTTCATCGTCAACTTCCAGCCGATCGTCGACCTGGGCAGCGGCGAGGTGATCGGCGCCGAGGCGCTGGCCCGCTGGCACCACCCGACGCACGGCATGATCGACCCGCTGCGCTTCCTGGAGGCCGTCGAGCGCTCCGGGCTGCTCCCCGCCTTCGCCGAGGCGATCCTCGACCAGGCGCTGATCGCCGCCGGCTCCTGGCGGGACGCCGGCTTCGACCTGCCGGTCTCGGTGAACGTGTCGCCGCGCAGCCTCCTCGACGCCCGCTTCCCCGGCGCGGTGCTGGCCCGGCTCCGGGCGCACGACCTGCCGCCGGACCGGCTGGTGCTGGAGCTGACCGAAACCCTGACGCTCAGCCAGCTCGACGTCGTCGACCGGGTGCTCAGCCGGCTCCGCGACTCCGGCGTACGGCTCGCGCTGGACGACTTCGGCACCGGCTACTCCTCGCTCTCGCTGCTCTCGCGGATCCCCGTGCACGAGCTGAAGATCGACCGGAGCTTCGTCACCGCGATGGAGAGCGCCGCCGAGGCCGCCGCGGTGATCCGCTCCACCCTGGACCTGGGCCGCAGCCTCGGCCTGACCGTGGTGGCCGAGGGCGTGGAGAGCGAGCCACAGCGGCGAGCCCTCTGGGAGCTGGGCTGCGCCGCCGGGCAGGGCCACCTGTTCGCCCGGCCGCTGCCGTCCGGCGCGCTCCTCGCCGCCCTCCAGCGCGGCGCCGGCGGGCGGCCGGGCGCCCTCGCGCCGCCCCTGCACGACGCCGGCGCGGTGATCCGCCTGCCCGGCCGCCGCACCGGCGGCGGACGCAACCGCACCGCCACCCCCTGACCACGACCCGCCAAGATCCGCAGGCCGGGACGCCGTACCCGTCTGCCAGACTGGCCCGCGTGACCGCCGACGCCGACCGGACCGCCCCCGCCCTCCGCCGCTGGCAGGCGATTGACACCGCCGCCGGCGGCCTCGCCCTCGACGTGGGCCTCTACGCCGTCTCCGCCGCGTTCGCCGCCGTCACCGCCGTCACCTCCACGCTCCTGCCGCACCGCGCCTGGGGCACCCTCGCCACCATCGGCTACGCCCTGGCGGCGCTCGCCGCGACCGCCCAACTCCTCGCCCGGCGCCGGCGACCCGGCACCCGACTCGCCGGGCTGCCCGCCCGCTGGGCGGTCACCGGCTTCGCCTGGGCCACCACCACCCTGCTCCCGGTGGTCGCTCAGAGCATCCAACGCGCCGGCGGCCGGACCGACCGGGCGCAGGAGGAAGTGGTCGTCGTCGAGCACGCCGGCGCGCGGCTCGCCGAGCACGGCACCCCCTACCTCGGGCACGACGCCATCGCCGCCCTGCCCCCCGGCGAACAGCTGCTCGGCTACACCCCCTACCAGCCCGGCATGGCGCTGTTCGGGCTGCCCCGGGCCGCCGCCGACGCCTGGTGGACCGACGCCCGGGTCTGGTTCGCCCTGGTCACCGCGCTGGCGCTGGCGACCGCCGTGCACACCCTGCGGACCACCGCCGGCCCCGCGGCATCCCGGCCCGGCGCCGCCGTGCTGCGCGCCGCGCAGGCCGCCACCGTCCTGCCGATCTGCGCGCTCACCCTGGCCACCGGCGGCGACGACCTGCCCGTACTCGCGCTCTGCCTGCTCGCCCTCGCCCTCGCCGCCGCCGGCCGGCCCGGCCGCGCGGGCCTCGCGGTCGGCGCGGCCGGCGCGCTGAAGCTCTTCGCCTGGCCGGTCGCCGTCGTGCTGGTCTGCTGGGCCGCCACCCGCCGCGCCGGCCTCCGCACGGCCCTCGGAGCCCTCGGCCTGCCGGTCCTTGCGCTGCTCCCCGTGCTCCTTGTCGACCGCGACGCCCTGGTGGAGAACGTGCTGCGCTTCCCCCTCGGGCACGGCCTCGTCACCAGCCCCGCGCAGTCCCCGTTCCCCGGCCACCTCATCGCGAGCGCGCTGCCCGCCGGCCGGCCGGTCGCCGCCGCCCTGCTGGCCGCCGTCGCCGTCGCGATCGCCGTGCGGCTGCTGCGCCGCCCGCCGCGCACCGCCGCCGCCACCGCCCTGATCTGCGGGTACGGGCTGCTCGCCGCGATCCTGCTGATGCCCTCGACCCGCTTCGGCTACCTGCTCTACCCCATCGCCCTGCTCGCCACCGCCCCCGCCCTCGCGCTCGCCGGCCACCGCCCCGAGGCCGCCCCCCAGCCGTCTTTCCCGGCAACTGGCCGGCACGGCCCCGGCGGAGGGCGTAGACCTGAGGCATGACCACCTACCGCGACCGGGCCGAGGCAGGACGCATGCTCGCCGACCAGCTCGGCGAGCTCGCCGGGCGACCCGACGTCATCGTCCTCGGGCTGGTCCGCGGCGGCGTACCCGTCGCCCAGGTGATCGCCCAACGGCTCGGCGCGCCGCTGGACGTGCTGGTGGTCCGCAAGCTCGGCATGCCCTGGGCGCCCGAGGTCGCGTACGGCGCGCTCGGCCCCGGCGGGGTGCAGGTGCTCAACGAAATGATCGCCGACCGGATCGACGCCGACGAACGCGCCGAGGTACGCCGGCGCGAGCAGGCGGAACTGGACCGCCGCGAGCAGCTCTACCGCGGCGACCGCCCGCAGCTCGACCTGGCTGGCCGGACCGCCGTCATCGTCGACGACGGGCTGGCCACCGGCGCCACCGCCCGCGCCGCCGTGCAGGTCGCCCGGCACCTGGGCGCCGCCCGCGTGGTGGTGGCCGTCCCGGTCGGCTCCGACCAGGCGTACGAGATGCTCGCCGCCGAGGCCGACCAGGTGGTCTGCCCCCAGGTCCCACCCGACTTCGCCGCCGTCGGGGCCTACTACGACGACTTCCACGAGGTCGCCGACCACGAGGTGACGCAGGCGCTCACCGCCACCGCGTGAGGTGACCGGGTACCTTCGGTGTCATGCAGCTCACCTGTCCCAAATGCCATGGAGAGATGCGCCAGTACGAGCGCAGCGGAGTGATCATCGACCAGTGCGGCGAATGCCGCGGCATCTTCCTCGACCGCGGCGAGCTCGAAAAGCTGTTCGAGGCCGAGGCGAACTGGAACCAGCAGCACGGCGCGCGGCAGGCCGCGCCCTCCGGAGGCGGCTACGCCCCGCCCCCGCCGCCACCGCCCGCCGCCGCACCCCACCAGCCCGGCTACGGCGCCGTCCCGCCGCCTCCGCCCCCGCCCGGCCACGGCTACCCGCAGCCCGCCTACGGCCACGGGCAGCAGCAGCACTACGGCTACCACGGCCACTACCGCCGGAAGAAGAAGCACGGCGGCTTCCTCGGCGAACTGTTCGACTGACCGTCACCACGCCGGGCCGGCGACCCACCGGCCCGGCGCCGCCGTCGTGCCGACCCCGCCACGCCGTGGCAGGCTGCACGACATGACCGCGATCCGGCCGCACGAGGCGCTGGCGCAGGCGTACGACGGCATCACCGCCGTCGTCACCCGACTGGACGACGCCGGCCTGCAACGCCCCACCCGCTGCCGGGGCTGGCTCGTCGCCGACCTGCTCTTCCACGTGCTCTGCGACGCGCAACGGGCGCTGGTCGCGCTCGCGAGCCCGGCACCCGGGCCCGCCGACGTCGACGACGTCAGCTACTGGCGGGCGTTCACCCCCGGCGGCGACGACGAGGCGAGCGTCAAGCACGCCTGGTGGGCCCGGCGCTCCGCCGCCGCCTTCGACCGGCCCAGCGGCGTCGTACGCATCTGGTCCGACACCGCGCCCGCCGCCGTCCGCGCGGCCGCCGCCGCCGACCCCGACGGGCACGTCACCACGCAGGGGCACGTGCTGCGCGTACCGGATTTCCTCGCCACCCTCACCACCGAGGCGGTCATCCACCACCTCGACCTGGTGGTGGACCTGCCCGACGCTCCGCTCCCGGCCGAGGCGCCCACCCGGGTGGCGGTGGCGACGGTGGACGGCCTGCTCAGCGACGACGCCGTCCGGCCGATCGGCTGGGACGACCGGGACTACCTGCTCAAGGCCACCGGCCGGGTGCCGCTCACCGACCGGGACCGGCTGGAGCTCGGCGAGGCCGCCGGCTGGTTCCCACTGCTCGGCTGACGTCGGACGCTTTCGATTCAGGCCTTCTCGCGCTGCCGCTCAACCATTCTCGGCGCCCACGCGGCGGGGCGGCACTCCGTTGCGACGGAGGACGCCCGGATCGCCTGCCTCGTCATGTCGTAACGCAGGCCGATGGCCGTGATGGTCTCGCCGCCGGTCGCACGGGCGAGGATTTCCTCCCGTTCAGCAGGAGTCAGCCGGCGACCAGCCCGGGTCATACGATGGCCATGTCCACGAAGCGCGACAGGTGGAGTTGAGCCGCCACGGTCACCGTGTCGGTCGGGCCGTTCCTGTGCTTGGCGACTATGAAGTCCGCCTCGCCCGCCCGCGGCGACTCCTTGTCGTAGTAGTCGTCGCGGTGCAACAGCAGGACAACGTCGGCATCCTGCTCAATTGATCCCGATTCACGCAAGTCGGACAGCTGGGGGCGCTTGTCGGTGCGCTGCTCCGGGCCACGGTTCAGCTGGCTCACCGCGATCACCGGGCACTCGACCTCCTTGGCCAGCAGCTTGAGGCCACGCGACAGGTCCGCGACCTCCTGCTGCCGGCTCTCGGTGCGCTTGGGCGAGGTCATCAGCTGGAGGTAGTCGACCACGATCAGCTTGAGGTCGTGCTTCTGCTTGAGCCGCCGTGCCTTGGCCCGGATCTCCATGAGGTTCATGCTCGGCGTGTCGTCGACGAAGAGCGGCGCCTCGCTGATCTCGCCCATGCAGCGGGCGAGCTTGGTCCAGTCGTCGTCGGAGAGCTGGCCGCTGCGCAGCACGTGCAGCGGCACGCGCGCCTCGGCCGAGAGGAGTCGCATGACGATCTCGACCTTGCTCATTTCCAGCGAGAAGATCGCCGAAGCCTGGTTGTAGCGGATGGCCGCGTTCCGGGCGAAGTCCATGCTCGCCGTGCTGTTGTGCGTCGGAATCATGGACCGGCCAGCCAGATAGAGGTGGTCGGGGTTGTCCACGGTCACGCAGCGCACCGGGACGCTGGGCACCGGCCGGACGTCCACGATGAAGCGGGAGGTCGTCCGGACGTCCGAGGCGGTCCGGCGCAGCGCCGCGTGCGCGGTCCGCTTCCGTTCCAGCCGGAATACCGGATCGGGCGTGGAGAAGTTCAGGGTGTAGGCCGTCGATGACGCCTCGGTCCGCCCGCGGACCTGCTTCTCGTTGACCGTGCACCGGTAGCCGAGGCCGACCACGAGTTCCCGGACGCCCTCGATCAGCCGTCGGGAGGTGGACGTGTACTGGAGGTTCCCGGTCGGTGCGGCCGTGCCGTCGGTGTCCATCAGGCCGGCGAGCAGCGCCCGGCGCTGTGCCACCGATGCCCGCAGGTACTCCTGCGGGATGTGCTTGTCATAGGCCACCCCGGCCCGACGGAGCAGGGCCAGGAAGGAGCCGTTCCGGCTGTGGCAGCCGGCGCACCGGCGGGTGGCCGGATTCTCCCGGAGCGCCCGGGTGGAGCCGCCGCAGTCGACGCACGTCCCGTCGGGACTCGCCGCGGAGGCCGGAAGCAGGATGGTGAAGACCATCGGCCCGCTGGGGCGCACCACGAAGCCGTCCTGCGCCACCAGGTCGACCATCTCGGCGTCCGCCGTGGTGAAGCGGCTGGCTCCGGTGTGCCCGTCGCCGAGCCACACCCCCAGGGTGTACGGGGGGACGACCAGCTCGCGCTCCGGCAACTGGAGCGGCGCGCAGTTCTCCACCGCGTGGTTCAGCCGGCGGTCCGCCGTGTCGGTCCGGAGCGTCGCGGCGATCTGGGCGGTCGTCACCACACCGCCGTGGCTGGTCCGGACACTGCTGTCGGCCTGCCGCTCGGCCCGCTCACGGAGCCCGTTGAGGAGCGCTCCGGCGGGGTAGCCCGGCGTGGTCCAGTTGCGTACCTTGCCCCCCCGGCTCACCGGGCGGCTCACCCGGCCGTTCGCACCGACCTGCCGGGCCACGACGTGCAGAACGTTGCGGAACTCGGGACCGACCTGGTCGAGGGTCTGCGCGAGGGTGACCAGGCGGTGCGGCTCGACACCCGCCGCCGCCTCGACGGCCCGCACTCTCGCGAGGGAGGTCTCCGACCAGTGTCGGCGGGGTGGGGCCTCGGTCTGACGGCGGCTGGCCCGGGTGGTCGTCTTCCACAGGTGTTCGGCGTCGGCCACGATGACGGAACCGTCGGAGAACTCGACCTCGTAGCAGGGGCGGTCGTACATCACGTCGAAGACGTTGGTGATGGTGGTCGGGGTGCCGTCCGCCGCCAGCAACTGGTCCCCGAGGCGTACCTCGCCCATCGTGGTCCAGCCGTCCGGAGTGGGCAGCGGGGTGTCGAGCGCCAGCGCCTTGCCCAAGCCAGGCCGGCCAGCCACGATGATGAGCTGCCCCGGGTGGAGGCCGTTGAGCAGTCGGTCGAGGTCGCTGAAGCCGGTCGGGACACCACTCATCACCCCGCCCTGCGCGCCCACCGCCTCGATCTCGTCGAGCGTCGGCTGGAGCATGTCGGCCAGGACGGCGAAGTCCTCGCTGACCCGCTTCTCGGTGACCTCGTAGACGGCCTGCTGGGCGAGGTCGACGATGTCGTCGACGTCGCGGCTGCCGCCCTGGCCGGTGCCGTAGCCGAGCTGGACGATCCGGGTGCCGGCCTCGACCAGCCGGCGGAGCACCGCCCGCTCGCCGACGATCCGGGCGTAGTAGGCCGCGTTGGCGGCCGTGGGGACGCTCGCGATGAGCGTGTGCAGGTAGGGCGCGCCGCCGATCCGGGCCAGGTCGCCGGAGTCGGCGAGCGCCGCGGCGACGGTGATCGGGTCGGCCGGCTCGCCGCGGCCGTAGATGTCGAGGATCGCGTCGAAGATGGTGGCGTGCACCGGGCGGTAGAAGTCGTTCGACTTGAGGATCTCGACGACGTCCGCGATGGCGTCCTTCGAGAGCAGCATGCCGCCCAGGACGCACTGCTCGGCGGCCACGTCCTGGGGCGGGGTCTTCTCGAACTGGCCGTCTCTCTGCGCCGGGGTGGGCTGCTGCCCCCCGGCCCGCTCCGAGCGCGTCTCGTCGGTGACCGACACGGGTCCCCCCTTGCTGCGTCGGATCGGATCCAGCTCTACCGCCGGGGTGTGACAAGTTCCGCCGACCCTCCGGTCGATCGGGGGCCATCGCCCGGACGGTCGGGGGACCACGATACGGAACCCGAGGTCAGCCACTCAACAGCACCGGTGGACGAGCCTCGGGACAACCTGTGGACGCCGGTGGGCAGGCATGTGCGCAGGGTGTGCACAGGGTGTGGATAAGTGATGGGGAATTTGGGCACGCTCGGCTCTGACCTGCGGTTTTACGATCCCCACCCTGTGGACGGAAGATTTCGGGTCGAGCTTGGCCGCCGTTCGTCCCGTACTATCTTGGCGAACGGCTACACCTGGACTGCGGATTGCACTTTCGGTCGAGAAGGGTCACGCTCCCGCCGTGAGAAACCGGGACTGGGGAAGCGGGGAGGGCAGCCCGCGCGAGCGCCGGCCGAGCGCCTCCTGGGACGCTCCCGCCGGTTCGCTTCCGGCCGGTTCGTCCGCCGCCTCCGAGAGCTACCGCACGCCGAGTCGTCGGCGTGCCGTCGAGCGCGGCCAGGACGAGCCGGTGGACGCCTATCTTCCCCGGTGGGCGCTGGAGTCCGGCATCCGTCGGGCCGACGGCGGCGGTCGGCACGCCGCTCGCGACGACGACGAGGACGTCGACCCGCCGTACTCGGGCGGGGGTTGGCGGTCGGACACCGGCTGGCGCCGCGAGGACGACCGCCGTGATCTGCGGGCCATCGGCGCCGGCCCGGTGTCGGAGCACACCGCCGAGTGGACCCTGGACACCCCGCAGGACCAGGGGTACGTCGGGAGCCGGCGCGCCGACGGGATCGAGGGTGAGCCGGTCTCCGGGGTGGCCCCGCGCAGCCGGCCGCGCCGGGCGGCGACCCGGCGGCCCCAGGTGACGTGGTCGGGGCTGGAGGAGGCGCCCGCGTCGGGCGACGACGGCGACCGGTGGGACGCCGAGCGGCCGACCCGGCGGAGCCGGCGCGCGACGACGGATTCGTGGTCGCGGCCGGCGGTGGACCCGTGGGAGCGCGGCCGGGCAACCGAGCCGGACCCGGCGGAGCAGCCGGCGGTCGACCCGTGGGACGCGTCGGGCGTGCACGCGTGGGGTCGTCCCGCCACGGCCGGCCGCTGGGATCAGGCGGAGAGCCGCTGGGACCGCACGGAGCACACCGGTCAGTGGGACCGGTTCACGGATACCGGCCAGTGGGAGCGGCAGGCCGACACCGGCCCGTGGGACCGGGTCCGGGAGGCTGGCGCCCGGGACCGGTACGCGGAGGTCGACCAGTGGGATCGGACGGCGCCGCCGGTGCCGGTGCGGGAGGGTTGGGCGTCGCCGGAGCGGGCGGAGGCGTTCTGGTCCGGGACGCGGCTGGCCGGTGACGATCCCCGCTGGACGGAGACGCCGCCGTCGGCCCCGCGGTCGCCGATGGTCGCCGCGCCCGTGCCGCGTCCGGCGCCCCGCCGTCGCCCGGTGCAGCCGGTGGTCGCGGGGCGGGCCGGGGCGTCGGCGCCGCGGCGGATGGAGCCGGTGGGCGGCGGGTCGTGGGGCCGCCCGCTGGAGGACGACCTGCTCGATCCGGATCCGGGTGGGCCGCTGCGGTCGCTGGTCTACACGGCTTCGTGCTACCTGGTGCCGGCGTTGCTGCTCATCGTGGGGTTGCTGTTCCTCGACGGGCAGCCGCCCGCGGGGTGCGTCACGGACATCACCGGGGGCGGTTGTGACTCGCCGCGGGCGCACGCCATCGCCTCGTTGGTGGCGGGGGCGCCGCGGTTCGGGTTGGCACTGCTGAGCAGTCTCGTGGTGGCGGTGGTGCTGCGGCGGGTGGGCACGACCTGGCGTTCGGCGACGGTGGCGCTGGCGGCGGCCGTGGTGGGCGGCGGGCTCTCGACCGTGGTGATCAGCGCGGTGACGGGCCAGCCGATCGGGTGACGGCGTAGCCCCTCCGACATGCGGAAGGGCCCGCACCGGATGTCGGTGCGGGCCCTTCCGTCGTGCTGGGGTGTGTCAGCCCTTGACCACGTTCAGGTCGAACTTGGCGCTCACCTCGGGGTGCAGCCGGATGCTGACCGGGTAGGCGCCGAGCGACTTGATGTGGCTGGGCAGCACCAGCCGACGACGGTCCAGGGTCGGGCCGCCGGCCGCCTTGACGGCGTCGACGATCTCGGCCGGGGTGACCGAGCCGAAGAGCCGCCCGCCGTCGCCGGCGCGGGCCTTCAGGTTGACCTTCAGACCCTCGATCTGGGCCTTGACCTCGTTGGCGTGGTCGAGGTCGCGGATCTCGCGGGCCGCGCGGGCCCGCTGGATGACCGTGACCTGCTTCTCCGCGCCCTTGGTCCAGGCGATCGCGAAGCCCTGCGGCAGCAGGTAGTTACGGCCGTAGCCGTCCTTCACCTCGACGATGTCGCCCGGGGCACCGAGGCCGGACACCTCCTGAGTCAGGATGATCTTCATATCGGTGCCTCCTCTCAGCGGGTCGTGGCCGTGTACGGCAGGAGCGCCATCTCGCGGGCGTTCTTGACCGCACGGGCGATCTGCCGCTGCTGCTGCGAGGTGACGCCGGTCACCCGCCGAGCGCGGATCTTGCCGCGGTCGGAGATGAACTTGCGCAGCAGCGCGGTGTCCTTGTAGTCGATGTAGGTGATCCCGTCCTTGTCGAGCGGGTTCACCTTCTTCTTCGGCTTGCGAAGTGCCGCAGCCTTGGCCATTGCTCTTGCTCCTGGTTTGCGATCGCGGGCGCTCGGCGCCATTAGAACGGGGGCTCCTCGTCGAAGTTTCCGCCGCCCGAACCACCGCGCGAGGGAGCCGGTGCAGCCGAAGCCCAGGGGTCGTCGAAGTTGCCTCCGCCGCCACCCTGGCCACCACCACCACCGAAGCCGCCGCCACCGCCGCCCGATCGGGACATCTTCTGCACCTTCGCCGTGGCGTAGCGCAGCGACGGGCCGATCTCGTCGACCTCCAGCTCGATGACGGTGCGCTTCTCACCCTCGCGCGTCTCGTACGACCGCTGACGCAGCCGGCCGGACACGATCACCCGGGCGCCGCGCTGCAGCGACTCGGCGACGTTCTCGGCGGCCTGCCGCCAGACCGTGCACGAAAGGAACAGCGGCTCGCCGTCCTTCCACTCGCCGGACGCCTTGTCCATGAAGCGGGGCGTCGAGGCGACCCGGAACTTGGCGACCGCCGCCCCGGAGGGGGTGAACCGCAACTCGGGGTCATCGGTCAAGTTGCCGATGACCGTGATGGTGGTGTCTCCTGCCATGACCATCTCCTCGCGCACTCATCTCTGTGCCCTACAGGCTCTCAGAGCCCTCCGACAGCGTCGATGAGGCTTGATCCGGACGTGCCGGGTCTAGATGCTCAGCGCATCTCCGGGCGGATGACCTTGGTGCGCAGCACCGACTCGTTGAGTCGGAGCTGACGGTCCAGCTCAGCCACGGCCTCCGGCGACGCCTGGAGGTCGATGACGGCGTAGATGCCCTCGGCCTTCTTGTTGATCTCGTACGCGAGGCGCCGGCGGCCCCACACGTCGGTCTTCTCCACCGAGCCACCCGCGGTCCGGATCACGTTCAGGTACGTGTCGAGCGACGGGGCGACGGTGCGCTCCTCGAGGCTGGGGTCGAGGATCACCATGACTTCGTAGTGACGCAAGACGTGCTCACCTCCTGTGGGCTAAGCGGCCACGGTCCTTCCGTGGCAGGAGGTCGTGCGTCGTTGCCGTGACCGGTGCCGGGGGAACCCGGCCGGACGCGGACAACCGGACCAGGATACCCGGTCCCGACGATCATGCCCGGGCCGGTCGTCCACGGGGTCCGGGCGCGGTGACAGGGGCCCACCTTCGGCGTCGCGTGCCGGAAGGTGGGCCCCTGTCCACAGGGCCGCGGGGCGTCCCGTCCGCATTCCTTGGGTGGGACCTGGGGAGGAACGACCACACCGATGAGGTTGGATCGAGGACGCCCCGCGGAGCTTTATCGTGTTGTTACCTGGTCTGACCATACAACGGCTCTCGTCACCTCTTGGGGGAAATGGAGGAATTCGCCGGACTGGTTCGGTGGCCAGTCTCCGGGTCTGACGAGCGAGGATCCCGCCCCGTCGTGCCGGGCCGCACGGCGGGGCGTCCCGTTACCGGGGGCCTCCGCCTCGCCGCACGCGCTGTGGACCCGCGTCCGGCCGGAGCGTCGACCATCGATCCCACCTCGGACAACGACCACCGGGCCGGCTGGTGACGCGATCCGTACCACGGAACCCCCGCGCGCGGGAGCCCCGCGCGTCGGGGGCGCGACGTAGGCTGCCCTGCATGCGAATCGGAGCCCACGTCGATCCGACCGACCCGCTGGCCGAGGCGGCCGCCCGGGACGCCGAGGCGGTGCAGTTCTTCCTCGCCGACCCGCAGGGCTGGAAGGCCCCGAAGCCGCGGGAGGACGCCGAGCGCCTGCGGGCCGCCGACGTCGACCTCTACGTGCACGCGCCGTACGTCATCAACGTGGCCACGCTGAACAACCGGATCCGCATCCCCAGCCGCAAGCTGCTGCTCGGCCACGCCGCCGCCGCGGCGGCGGTCGGCGCCAAGGGGCTGATCGTGCACGGCGGCCACGTCAACGCCGGTGACGACCTCGCCGTCGGCTTCGACAACTGGCGCAAGACCTTCGCGTACGCGGCGGACTCGGGCGGCTTCCCGCTCCCGATCCTCATCGAGAACACCGCCGGCGGCGACAACGCCTGCGCCCGGCACCTGGACGCGCTGGCCCGGCTCTGGGACGCGCTCGGCGACTACGAGGTGGGTTTCTGCCTCGACACCTGCCACGCGCACGCCGGGGGCGAGGAGCTGCTGGGGCTGGTCGACCGGGTGAAGGCGATCACCGGCCGGATCGACCTGATCCACGCGAACAACTCCAAGGGCACGTTCAACTCCGGTCAGGACCGGCACGACAACCTCACCGGCGGCACCATCGACCCGGAGCTGGTGGTCGCGGTGATCCGGGCGGCGGGCGCGCCGGTCATCGTGGAGACGCCGGGCGGCGTCGAGGGCCAGGCGGCCGACATCGCGTTCCTGCGCGGGCAGCTGGGCACCGCGGCATGACCACCGAGCAGTCCGACGCGACCGGCGGCCGGGCCGACAGCGACCCGGCGCCGGCCACGGGCGACAGCGCGTCCGGCGCGAAGCCGAAGGCGACCGCCCGCCGACGGGTCCGGAAGAAGGGCGGCACGGCGGGCGCGGACGCGACCTCGACCGGGCCGGGGGACGCGCCGGCGCCGACCGCCGAGGCGGGCCGGAACGGTGACCGCGCCGAGGGCACCGAGGGCACCGCCGCGGCGGAGACCGCCGCGGCCGCCACCGCCGGCGGCACCGGCACGGCCGACGAGGCCGACGAAGACGAGGGCGGTACCGGCAGCCGGGCCGGAGCCGACGGCGAGGCCGGGTCGGACACGGCGGCGAAGGACGGCACGGCCGGCCCGGGCACCGCGGGAAAGGACGACGAGACCGGGGCCGCCGGCAAGGACGCCGACAAGCCGGCCGATCCCTGGACGGCGTTCGGTCCCGCGCCCGACCCGGTGCTCAGCCGGCCGCGCCGGGTGGTCCGCGCGGTCGGCCGGTCCCTGGTGCACGAGTGGACCCTGGCCGCCGTCGCCTCGCTGGCGCTGGCCGTGCTGATGACCTGGCCGACGCTGCGCTACCCGCGCTACACCCTGCCGCAGGACTACTGGGATCCGAGCCTCCAGGCCTGGCAGATGGCCTGGTCGGGCCACATCCTGCTGACCGACCCGGCGCAGCTGTGGAACTCGAACACGTTCTTCCCCGAGCCGTGGAGCTTCGCCTTCTCCGACACCCTGCTCGGCTACGCCCCGGCCGGCATGATCGGGGTCGGCCCCGAGGACGCCCTGCTGCGCTACAACATCATGTTCGTGCTGGCGCACGCCCTCGCCACGTTCGGGGCGTACGCGCTGGCGCGGCAGCTCGGCGCGGGCCGGATCGGCGGGGCGGTGGCCGGGGCGAGCTACGCGTACGCCCCGTGGCTGCTGGCCCAGGCCGGGCACCTGCACATCATCTCCAACGGCGGCATCCCGCTGGCGCTGGCCATGCTCGCCCGCGGTCACGGCTGGTCGCTGCGGCACGGTTACCGGCCCCGGCGCCGGCACGCCGGCTGGGCGTTCGCGGGCTGGCTGGTGGCCGCCTGGCAGCTCAGCCTCGGCTTCGGCATCGGGCTGCCGTTCGCGTACCTGCTGGCCGGCATCGTGCTGGTCTCGGCGGTCGTCTGGTTCGCGCGGCGGCGCCGCGGGAAGCGTCCCTTCGGTTGGCGGCTGCTCCTGGCCGACCTGCTCGGCGGGCTGGTCTTCGCCGCAGTGGGCGCGCTGCTGGCCGTGCCGTACTTCACCGTCGCCGAACAGCATCCGAACGCGGCCCGGACGCTCGGCGAGATCCAGCTCTACTCGCCGCCGGCCAGCGGGTTCTTCACCGCCCCGGCGGAGTCGCGGGTCTGGGGTGAGCTGCACGAGGGCGCCCGGGCCGTGCTGCCCTGGCATCCGGAGATGACGCTGCTGCCCGGCTTCGCGCTCTACGCGCTGGCCGCCGGCGGGCTCTTCTTCTCGGTCTGGCGGGTCCGCCACCGGCTCTTCCTGCTGGCCGGGGTGCTGGTGACCATGGCGCTGGCGATGGGCACCCGGTTCCTCGACGGCCGGTTCACCTACGTGCCGCTCTTCGAGCACCTGCCGGGCTGGAACGGGTTGCGTACCCCGGGCCGGATGATGCTCTGGACGACGCTCCTGCTCGGCCTGCTCGCGGCCGGCGCGGTCACCGCGTTCTGCGCCCGCGTACGCGAGCTCGCCGCCGAGCGGGTCCCGCCATGGCCGGGGCCGTGGCTGCGACTGGCCACCCTCGTGCCGCTGCTGCTGGTCGTGGTGGAGGGGTTGAACGTGACGCCGCATCCGGTGGTGCCGCAGCAGCCGGCGGTGATGCGGACCGTGGACGGGCCGATGCTGGTGCTGCCCAGCAGCCAGAACCTGGACCAGCCGGTGATGCTCTGGTCGACCGACCGGTTCCAGCGGATGGTCAACGGCGGCAGCGGCTTCACCCCGAACTCCCAGGCCCAGGTCCGCGACGCCACGGTCAGCTTCCCCGACTTCGGCAGCGTCGACTACCTGCGGAAGCTGGGCGTGAAGAACGTGGTGGTGCTCCGCGACCGGCTCGGCGGCACCCCGTGGGAGGGGATGCTCGACCGGCCGGTCGACGGGCTGGGCGTGACCCGGGAAGAGGTCGGCGACGCGGTGGTCTACCGCCTCTGACCGGGTGTCCACCGGTCAGGCGGTGACCGCCTCGGCGGGGCGATCGGCGGCGGTGCCGTGCCGCCAGCGCTGGTACCAGGGCGCGTCCTGCGTGCCGTCGAGCACCCCGCCGTCCGGGTCGTCCGCGTAGGTGTCCCGCACCGCGTCCCGCTCGGGACGCAGGATGTCCCGGATCACGAACCCGCAGAGCACCGCGACGGTGATCAGGCGCAGGCTGGCGGCCAGCACGAAGACGCCCTCGGGGAAGACCGGCCGGGTGGTGGCCGCGCCGAGCAGCTCGCCGTAGAAGGCGGCGAAGTAGCAGACCTCCGCGAGCTGCCAGGCCAGGAAGGCGCCCCAGCGGGGGCGGGCGAGCACGGCGAGCGGCAGGAGCCAGAGCACGAACTGCTGGGACCAGACCTTGCTGAAGATCAGGAAGGCGGCGACCACCAGGAAGGCCAGCTGGGCGAGCCGCGGGCGACGCGGTGCCAGCAGCGCCAGCGCGGCGACGCCGACGCAGGCCAGCCCGAAGAGCAGGTACGACAGCCAGTTGAGGGTGGAGATGTGCGCGTTCAGCCACTCGAAGGGCCCGAGGTCACCGGGCGCGGAGGGGCTGATCCTGCCGTCCAGGTAGCGGCCGATGTACCAGAGCGTGCCCCAGTCGATCGCGCGGGTGGTGTTCAAATCGAAGAAGCGTTCCCAGTTCTCCCGGTAGGGGATCGCCACCGGCAGGTTGACCGCGATCAGGGCCACCGCTCCGGTGGCGGTGGCGGTGAGCGCGGCCCGCAGGCGGCCGGCGCGCAGCGCGAGCACGAGGATCGGGCCGAACAGGAAGAGCGGCCACATCTTCGCCGCCCCGGCCAGGCCGAGCAGCACGCCGGCGGTGGCGGGGTGGCGGCGCGCCCAGGCCAGCAGCCCGAACGCGGCGAGCCCGACGGCGAGCAGATCCCAGTTGACGGTGGCGGTGAGCACCAGGGCCGGTGAGAGCGCGAAGAGGGCCGCGTCCCACGGTCGTCGGCGGCGCAGGCTGAGGATGACCGCCACGGTGGCGACGGCGAGCGCGCTGAGCACCAGCGCGTTGAGGTTGTAGAACCACTGCCCCTGGTTGATGCCGGGCCGGTCCACGCCGAGGGCGTGCACCGGCAGCCCGATCGCGCCCATGAAGTAGCCGGTCAGCACCGGGTACTCCACCGGGTGGTCGGCGTAGGGGACCTTGCCCTCGTTGAGCCCTTCGGCGTAGTAGAGGGCGAGCACGTCCGTGTAGCACATCCGGGTGTACTGGACGTTGTTCTGCCAGGCGCCGTCCTGGCAGGGGGACTTCTGCACCCAGTGCAGGGCCAGCGTCAGGCACACCAGGGCCAGCACGATCCGGGCCGCGGTCCAGAACCGGCCCTCCCGGCCGGGAGGCCGGTCCAGGGCGACGGCGTGGTCACCCAGCGGTCCGCCGATCAGCTCGGCGGCGCCGCGGACGAAGCCGTCCGAGCGGGACGGGTGGTCCACGACGGCGCCGGGCCGCGGCGCGGCCTCGGACGCGCCGGACCGGAGGTGCCGTTCGGAGCCGTTCTCGTCGATGCCTGCCGTCGACTGGGTGCTCATGGAGAGGCATCCTGCCGTACGCCGGGCCCCGCCGTCCCGCCTCGCGCGCACAAATTCCGCTCCGCGAAACGCCGACGGCGGCCGGACCAGGTGGTCCGGCCGCCGTCGTGGCCTACCGCGAGCGTCAGTATGTCTGGCGGGTGGCTGGTGTACTCGGTAGCAGGCCACCGCCTCGGCCGCCGGTGTCGCCCGGTCCCGGCGGGAGGCCCGGCCCGGTGTTGCCACCGTTGTTGCCACCGTTGTTGCCGCCGTTGCCGCCGCCGTTGTTGCCGCCCGGGCAGAACAGGCCCAGCGGGTCACAGCCCGGCTGCTGGCCCGGCAGCGGCAGCTCCGGCGGCGGCGCCGTGCCGTTGCCGGTGTCGTCCTTGCCGACGTGAGCGGCGGGCGGGAAGTCCATCTTCTCCTCGCCCTTGAGCGCGTCGTTCATGAAGCGCTGGAAGATGGCGCCGGGCATCTTGGCACCGCTGATGTCGTTGCCGTTCTTGTCCTTGATCGCCTTGCGATTCTTGAGATTGCCCACCCAGACGGCGGTGGCGAGCTGCGGCGTGTAGCCGATCATCCAGGCGTCGCCGTTGCGGGTGCTGCCGTCACCGAGTTCCCAGGTACCGGTCTTCTCGGCGACCTTCCGCCCCTCGTCGAGCGGACGATGTGAGGACTTGGCCGGATACTGCTCCAGCACGGAGGTGACGTCGGCGACGATGTCCGGGTCGATGCGCGGCAGCGGCTTGAGCTTCTCCCCGCCGACCGTGTCCCACTTGCCGGTGTCCGGGTTCTGCTTCTGCACCAGCTTCACGAAGTGCGCCTTGTTGTAGATGCCCTGATTGGCGAAGGTGGCCACGCCGTTGGCGTGGTCGAGCACGGTGATGGGGTACTGGCCGTAGCCGATGACGTGGAAGAAGGGCGACGGTGCCAGATCCTTCGGGTCCGCCTTGGTGAGGTCGTACGCCTTGACGGTGTTGGTGTCCCACATCGTGGTGACGCCGGCCTGCTTGGCCATGTCGAGCACCTTGTCGGGGCCGATCTGCTCGGTGATGTAGTAGAACGGCACGTTCAGCGACTTGAGGGTCGAGATCTCGAGAGTGCAGGAATCGCCGCAGGAGACCTTGTCCGCACCGGCGTTACTTACCTTGAACTTCGTGTCCTTCGGGGTGAACGCCGAGCCCTTCCACCGCGACTTGATCGAGATGCCCGCCTTGAGGGCCGCCGCCAGAGTGTAGATCTTGAAGCTCGAACCCGGTGAGTGGCCTCCGGAGAGCACCCCGTTGTCCACGTTCTTACCGGCATAGTCGGTGCCGGTGCCGTTGTCCCCGCCGTAGTAGGCGCGCACCGCCCCGGTCTTCGGGTCGATCGACACCACGGCGGCCATCAGGTTCGTCGGCTGCTTGTACAGCTCCGAGCCCTTCTTGGCCCGCTGGGCGGCGTCGAGCGCCGCCTCCTGCATCTTCTTGTCGATGGTGGTGGTGATCTTGTAACCGCCCCGGCTCAGCGCCTTCGCGCAGAGCGGCTTCTTCTCGGTGACCTCGGCCTCGTTGTCGGTGCAGAGGTTCATCTCCCGCAGTTCCTGGGAGACGTAGTTGACGACGTTGCCGTACGGGGTGTCGATGCCGAACCCGCCGCCGTTGTTCTTCGTGGGCTTCTTCAGCGTCTTGGTCGGGTACTCGGTGGGGTGTGGCGGCATGTTCGGCGCGTCGAGCCACTTCTCGGTGATCATGCCGTTGATGACGTAGTTCCACCGGTCCAGCGCGGCCTCTTGGTTGATCGCCGGGTCGTAACCCTTGTGCGTGGCGCTCGGCTCGGGCTGCTTGATGAGCGCCGCGAGCACCGCCGCCTCCGCCACGGTCAGCTTGGAGACGTCCTTGCCGAAGTACGTCTGCGCGGCCGCCTGGATGCCGTACGCGCCCCGGCCGAAGTAGATCACGTTCAGGTAGTGCTGCATGATCGTCTTCTTGTCGTACCGGTCGTTCAGCTTGGAGGCGAGGATCGCCTCCTTCACCTTGCGGCCGTACGTGTCCTGGTTCAGGTTGTCGAAGGCGTTGCGCGCGTACTGCTGGGTGATCGTCGAGGCGCCCTGCTTGTCGCCGCCGCTGATGTTGTTCCAGGCGGCGCGGGCGATGCCCTTGTAGTCCACACCCGAGTGCCGGTAGAAGTTCCGGTCCTCGGCCGCCGCGACGGCGTGCTGCACCCACTCCGGGATCTGCTCGATCGTGACGAGCTGCCGGTTCTGGTCACCGATCTTGGCGATGGCCGTCTTGCCGGTCCGGTCGTAGATGGTGGTCGACAGCGGCGGGATGGTGTCCTCGGGCAGCAGCACCTTCTGGGAGTACCAGGTGAAGCCGACCACGCCCATGCCGGCGAGCATGATGAAGACGGCGAACCCGGCGATCATCATGTTGATCCGCCGGCGCTTCTTCGCCCGGGCCCGCGACGCCGGGTCGTCCCCGCGGCCACCGCGACCCCCGCGACCCGGGCCGGTCGGGCCGCCCGGCCCACCGGGGCCGCCACCGGCCATGCCGGGCACCCCGGCGCGGGCCACCGCGGCCCGGCCACCCACTGCCGCCGAACCGACGCTCGCCCGCCCGGCCGTGCCGACGCTCGCCGCGCCGACCGAGGCACGCCCGGCGGGGCCGGCCGGGGAGATCGGCACGGAGGCGCGGCCCGCCCCGGCGCGCCCGGAGGCGCCAGGCGCCGGCGAGACGGGCACGGAGGCGCGCCCCGGCCCGGCCCGGCCCACCGAGGCCGAGCCGGCGGCGCCACGAGGTGCCGAGGCAGCGCCTCCGACCGAGGCCCGGCCGCCGGACGCGGAGCCGCGCGGCGTCACGGAGGCCCGGGCCGAGGCAGCGCCGTCGGACCCGGAGGACCAGCCGTTCCCGTGCGGGCTCCCGGGAGAACCGGGCTCGCCGTTCGGGCCCGGGATCTGGGCCCGCCCACGCGAAGAACTGGGATCGCCGTAGTTCATTCCTCACACCCTGCCGGTCGCGGTGGGGCGCGGGCGCGCCGCCACCGGGTTGCCGTGAGATGGAACACGAGACGCTACACCCCGGGCGCGCCCGGGCGCAGGCGTCAAATCCGACCTATTCGGATCAATCAGACCTAGTGGCTGTCGGTCGTCCCGCCCTGGGGTCGGGCCGGGATCGAGCGGGACAGCCAGGTTCACCGTTGCGCCTCTCGCCTTCGCCGAGGGGTGGAGCCGGTCGCGGTCTCCTGCTCCACCGTGTCATCCGTGCCGCCGGCCAGCCCGTCCCGGCCGAGCAGGAACTGCTCGACGAGATGGTTCCAGTCGCAGCCGGGGCACACCTCCACCACGAACACCTGGAACTCACGCAGCGTCATGGCCAGGACCGGCAACTCCGCCCGGGTACGCGCCTGGCCGGCCGACTGCTTGAGTTCGTCGCCGTAAATGTAGTGGACGTGGATGAGGTTCTCACTGCGGCAGATCGGGCAGCGCTCGTCGGTGGGCTCGCCGTGGAAGCGGGCGGCGTTCTTCAGGTACGGCGAGGCGTCGCAGACGTCGTAGGTGCCGATCCGCCCGGTGAGGAGTTCACGCAGCACCGCTCGCTTCTGGAGCGAGTAGTCGACGACCTGGCGCTGCGTACGCATGCGGGAAAGGGTACGCGGTCCGGCGGGGCGAGGCGACCATCGTCACGATCCGTGACGGCAGAACCTCGGATTCAGGGGTTTGCCCTGATCACGCGTCTCCGCTAACGTGCGATGTATCGGTTCGATACATCGCGGCGGTTACCGCTCCGCGCCGGGGGTAAGAAGGGATGGCCCGTGCTCGAGTTCGCCATCCTGGGTCTCCTGCAGGAGGCTCCGATGCACGGCTACGAGCTGCGCAAGGAGTTGACCGCCAAGCTCGGCGCGATCCGGGCGGCGATCAGCTACGGCTCGCTCTACCCGACCCTGCGCCGGTTGCAGGCGGCGGGATGGATCACCGAAGCCGCCGAGACACCCGCCACCGCCGAGGAGGTTCCCGCGCTGACCAGCCGACGCGGTCGGGTGGTCTACACCATTACCGCCGAGGGCAAGGAACGCTTCGCCCAGCTCATAGCGCAGGCTGGACCCGAGACGTACGACGACACGGGCTTTGGCGTGCACTTCGCGTTCTTCGCCCGGACCGACCAGGCCACCCGGCTCCGGATCCTGGAAGGTCGTCGTCGAAAGATCGAGGAGCGTCGCGAAGGCCTTCGTGACGTGCTCGGCCGGGCGGCCGAGCGGCTCGACGCGTACACCCTGGAACTGCAACGCCACGGGCTCGACGCCTGTGAGCGCGAGGTCCGCTGGCTGGAGGAGCTCATCGCCAACGAGCGCTCCGGCCGGGCCCCGACGGTCCCCCAACCCGGGACGGCCGGCGGCCGAGGAGAAAACGACAGCCCGCCCCCGCCTGGAGAGTCCAGGACGAAGCGGCCGTGATGAAAGAAGAAGGAGGCAGACGTTATGGGCTCCGTCCGCGTCGCCATCGTCGGTGTGGGTAACTGCGCCTCGTCCCTCGTGCAGGGCGTGGAGTACTACCGGAACGCCGACCCGAACGACCGCGTCCCGGGTCTCATGCACGTCACCTTCGGCGACTACCACGTTTCCGACGTGAAGTTCGTCGCGGCGTTCGACGTGGACGCCAAGAAGGTGGGCATGGACCTCGCCGAGGCCATCGTGGCCAGCGAAAACAACACCATCAAGCTGTGCGACGTGCCGCCGACCGGCGTCACCGTGCAGCGCGGCCCGACCTTTGACGGTCTCGGCCAGTACTACCGCGAGATCATCGAGGAGTCGGACGCCGAGCCGGTCGACGTGGTCCAGGCGCTGCGCGACGCGCAGGTCGACGTGGTCGTCTCCTACCTTCCGGTGGGCTCCGAGCAGGCCGACAAGTTCTACGCCCAGGCTGCCATCGACGCGGGCTGCGCGTTCGTGAACGCCCTGCCGGTCTTCATCGCCTCCGACCCCGAGTGGGCGAAGAAGTTCGAGGACGCGGGCCTGCCGATCGTCGGTGACGACATCAAGAGCCAGGTGGGCGCCACCATCGTCCACCGCGCCCTGGCGAAGCTCTTCGAGGACCGCGGTGTCGAGCTGCTGCGCACGTACCAGCTCAACTTCGGCGGCAACATGGACTTCATGAACATGCTGGAGCGCAACCGCCTCGTCTCGAAGAAGATCTCGAAGACCCAGTCGGTGACGTCCCAGATCCCGCACGAGATGCAGAAGAGCGACGTGCACATCGGCCCGTCCGACCACGTGCCGTGGCTGGACGACCGCAAGTGGGCGTACATCCGCCTGGAGGGTCGCTCCTTCGGTGACACCCCGCTGAACGCCGAGCTCAAGCTCGAGGTGTGGGACTCGCCGAACTCGGCCGGTGTCATCATCGACGCCGTCCGGGCCGCGAAGATCGCGCTGGACCGGAAGATCGGTGGCCCGATCCTCTCCGCGTCCTCGTACTTCATGAAGTCCCCGCCGAAGCAGTACGCCGACCACGACGCGCACGCCGCCGTCGAGGCGTTCATCGCGGGCGAGGTCGAGCGCTGACGCGCTGAGCACACCGAAGGAAGGCCGGGTCCCCGCGGACCCGGCCTTCCTCGTTCGGTACGTCAGGACCAGGCGCGGCGCAGCGCCACGGCCGCCTCGAGTTCCAGCAGGGTCACCTTGCGTGGCAGCCCGCCGCCGAAGCCCACCAGCTTGCCGCCCGCCCCCACGATCCGGTGGCAGGGCACGATCACCGGGATGGGGTTGCGGTTGCAGGCCACCCCGACCGCCCGGGCGGCGCCCGGATCCCCGACCGCCTTCGCCACCTCGCCGTAGGTCTTCGTCTCCCCGTACGGGATGAGGGTCATCTCCCGCCAGACCGCGCGCTCGAACTCCGAGCCCCGCGGCGCCACCACCGGCACGGTGAACCCGGTCAGCTCACCGGCGAAGTACGCCCGCAGCTCGGCCACCGCCCGCCGGGCGACCTCGTCGCCCGGCTCGTCGGTCGCCGACGCCACCCGGCCGAAGTGCGCCCCGCGCACGGCGTCGGCGTCGGTGCCGACGGAGAACTCCCCGATCGGCGAGTCGAGAACGGTCCAACGCATGTCGCCCATTGTCCCGCGCCATGAGGCAAAGTTCCTCCCGCCCCGGGCGTCTGAGCTACGGAGGTGGGCGGTGGCAGAGGTCGACGGGGAGTTCACCGCGTTCGTCAACGAACGAGGAGCGGCCCTGCTGCGCGTCGCGTACGCGCTGGCCGGGAACCAGCACGCGGCGGAGGACCTGCTCCAGAACGCGCTGGCCAAGGCGTACGCCCGCTGGCCGCGCATCCGCGGTGACGCCGAACCGTACGTGAAACGGATCCTCTACCACGACCAGGTCTCCGGTTGGCGGCGCCGGGCGCGGCGCCCGGAGGTGCCGGTGGCGGACGTGCCGGAGCGGGCGGCGCGCGGCGAGGACAGCGATCTGCGGCTGCTGCTGCGGGACGCGCTGCGGGCGCTGCCGCCCCGGCAGCGGGCCGTGCTGACCCTGCGCTACCTGGAGGACCTGAGCGTCGAGCAGACCGCCGAACTGCTCGGCTGCCGCACCGGCACGGTGGCCAGCCAGAGCGCCAAGGCCCTGGCCAAGCTCCGGCAGCTGGTGCCGGGCCTGGACGAGCGGACCAGCCGAGCGGAGGTGACCCGATGAGCATGTCGCTGGACGAGACCCTCCGGGCGGCCGTACGCGACCTCGCGGACGACGCCGGCCCCGCCCCGGATCTGGCCGCCCGGGCGCTTGGCCGTGGTCGCCGGCTGCGCCGCCGGCGGCGCGTGACGGCGGCCGCCGCCGCCCTGGCCGCGGTGGCCGCCGTGACGCTGCCGTTCGTGCTGCTCCGGCCCCGCCCGGTCCCACCCCCGACGACACCACCCGTGACCGCCACCCCGTCGCCCGCGATGCGGCCCACCCCGGGTGCGGACTGGGCCGGGAAACCACTGGCGCTGCCCGGAGACTGGGTGGTGACCCGGGCGCAGGGCGCCGGCGGCTCCGGCGGCGGAGTCCTGCTCGACCGGAAGCGAGGTCGCTACTTCAGCACCGACCGCTATGACGGCATCTTCCCGGCACCCACCGGCACCCTCGTCGCGGTGCGGGACGACGACCGGCCCCGGGAGATCGGCCTGTTCGACCTCTCCAGCGGAACGACCCGCTGGTACGAGGTGGGCCGGGCGCTCTCCGTGCCGCGCTGGTCACCGGACGGGCAGCGGCTGCTGTTCACCACCCACCAACTGGACCACTTCGGCTTCATCGTGCTGCACCTGGACGGCACCAGACAGACCCACCCGGTGGGTCTCCTGGGCTGGCCCTGCGCCGACACCTGCGAGTTCACGTGGATGCGGGACGGCCGGGAGGTGGCGCTGACGCTGAGCAAGCGTCGCTCGGAGAGCCAGCCCCGGGATCTCGCCAAGGGCGTACAGCTCCTGTCGGTGGACGACGGCCGGCCCACCCGGCTGGTGACCATGCCCGGCGGGCCGGTCGGTCCGGACGCCTGGTCGCCGGACGGAAGGCTCGTGGTCGTCCAGGGCCTGACCGAGCCGCTGCTCGTGGAGACGGCGACCGGCCGGGTGGTGAACCCGCTGCCCACCGCCGACGTCGTCTGGGTCACCGGCGACCGGCTGCTCTACCGGCGGCCGTACGGGTCGCGGGACTTCGTGCTCGCGGACACCTCAGGTCGGGAACTGGTCCGTCAGCCACTGCCGAAGCAGCTGGTCGATCTTGAGGTGACTGTCGCTCCACGCTGACCGTTCAGCGGTCGTTGATGTTGCACGGCATCGATACCGTGCAGGTCGTGGCCACGGGGACGCTCATCTTCCTGATCATCGGCGGGGTCGGGGTCGGGGTGCTGACGCTCGCCCTGCTCGGGTCGGGTGTGCTGCACCTGGGTCATCCGGACGTCGACGGGCCGGTGTCGCTGGAGGCGGTCGCCGGATTCACCGGCGCGTTCGGCTTCGGCGCCGCGATCGTCAACGAGCTGCTCGGTGGGCGTACCCCCGCGATGATCGCCGCGGCGGTGGGCGGCGGCGCGCTCGCCGCCGTGCCCACCGGTTGGCTGGCGGCCCGGCTCAGCCGCGCGGCCCGGAACATGCGCACCGACGCCACGCCGACGCGGGACGACCTGGCCGGCGCCATCGGCCTCGTGGTGACCCCGGTCCCCGCCGGCGGCTACGGCGAGGTCCGGGTACGCCTCGCCGGTCAGCCGGTCAAGCTCAACGCCCGCGCCGACCATCCGATCCCGGTCGGCGCCCGGATCTTCGTGGTCGAAGCGCTCAGCGAGACCAGCGTGCACGTCGAGACCTACTGACTCCCCAGCACAGACGGGAACTCCCATGCCCCTGCTCGTCGCCATCGGCGGCGCGGTCCTCCTCGCCGTCGTCCTCGTCCTCTTCGTGCTCTCCCGGATCAAGGTGGCCGGCCCCAACGAGGCCTTCATCGTCACCGGCCGCAAGGGCCGCACCACCCAGACCGCCGACGGCGGACGCTCCACCGACATGTCCGGCCAGAAGGTCGTGCTCGGCGCGTCGGTCTTCGTGCTGCCGGTGGTGCAGAAGCTCCAGTCGCTCGACCTGTCCAGCCGGCGGATCGACGTCGGCATCAAGGGCGCGGTCAGCAAGCAGGGCATCCGTACCGACCTGCACGGTGTGGCGATCGTCAAGGTCGGCGGCACCGAGGACGCCATCCGCGCGGCCGCCCAGCGCTTCCTGCACCAGCAGGACGAGATCGAGGACTTCACCCGGGAGGTGCTGGCCGGCGCGCTGCGCTCGATCGTCGGCCGCCTCACCGTCGAGGAGGTCATCCGGGACCGGGCCGCCTTCGCCAGCGCGGTCGCCGAGGAGGCCGAGCACTCGATGACCAACCAGGGCCTGGTGCTGGACACCTTCCAGCTCCAGGACATCCTGGCCGAGGGGTCCTACCTGGCCGACCTGGGGCGGCCTGAGGCCGCCCGGGTGCTCAAGGACGCCGCCATCGCCGAGGCGCGGGCCCGGCAGCAGGCCGAGCAGGAGCGGCTGCTCGCCGAGGAGGCGATCGCCGAGGCCAACCGGAACCTGTCGCTCAAGCAGGCCGCCATCCAGGCCGAGATCGACGCGGCCAAGGCGAGGTCCGCGGCGGCCGGCCCGCTCGCCCAGGCCGAGCGGGACCAGGCGATCCTCTCCGAGCAGCAGAAGGTGGCCGAGCGCAACGCCGAGCTGAAGCAGCGCCAGCTCGACACCGAGGTGCGCAAGCCGGCCGACGCGGCCCGCTACAAGGTCGAGCAGGAGGCCGAGGCGTCCCGCAACGCGGCGGTGCTCAACGCGGACGCGCAGCGGCAGGCCACCATCGCCGCCGCCCAGGCCGCCGCCGAGCAGGCCCGGCTCACCGGTGAGGGCGAGCGGGCCCGGCGGGCCGCGCTGGCCGAGGCGAACGCGATCGAGGGCGCCAAGGAGGGTGAGGCGGAACAGCGCCGGCGTTCGGCCATCGCCGAGGCGGTCGAGCGCGAGGGTCAGGCGGAGGCCGCGGCCATCCTGGCCAGGGGCCAGGCGGAGGCCGACGCGATGGCCCGCAAGGCCGAGGCGTTCGCCGCGTACGGCGAGGCCGCGGTGCTGGACCTGCTGGTGAAGGTGCTGCCGCAGGTGGTCGAGGCGGCCAGCGCACCGATCGGCGCGATCGACAAGATGACAGTCATCTCCACCGACGGCGCGTCGTCGCTGACCAAGTCGGTCGCCGGCAACGTCGCCCAGGGGCTCCAGCTGGGCAGCGACCTCACCGGCATCGACCTGGCCGGGCTGCTCGCCAAGCTGGGCAGCGCGCACACGAACGGCAAGAACACCGTGGACGGCACCACGGTCACCCCGTGACACGACGGCGCCCGCCGGTTCCCCTGCTGGGGTCCGGCGGGCGCCGTTATGTGAACGGTCAGATGACCGCGACGACGAACTTCTCGCCGATGCCGAGACCCAGGGTCTCGGGGTTGTCCCAGTCGATGGTGCGGCTGGAGATGAGCTCGCTGGCGCCGGTGCTGCCGGCGGTGACCGCCTGCCCGTCGATGTCCGCCCGCAGGTAGACCGAACCGTCCGGGTTGTAGTCGAGGAAGTCGAACGTCTCCCACGGGCCGATCGCGGCGGACCGGGCGATCAGCGGCTTCGCGCCCGCGCTCTCCGCCGTCACGAACTTGCCGTTCGCCAGCGACCGGATGCCGACGTAGCCGTCGCCGGCGCTGACGATCTCGAACTTCTCCCAGGCCCCGACACTGGCGGACCGGGCGATCAGCGGCTTCGCGCCCGCGCTCTCCGCGGTCACGAACTTGCCGTTCGCCAGCGACCTGATGCCGACGACCGGGGCGGAAGCGTCGAAGTCGAACTTCTCCGCCGTGCCGATGGTGGTCTTGCTGGCGATCAGCGGGGAGGTGGTGCTCGGCGCGGTGACGTACCTGCCGTTGATTGTCGCCTTCAAGCTGATCGTGCCGTCGGTGTTGTCGACGATCTGGAAGGTCTCCCAGGCGCCGATCGAGGCGGACCGGGCGATCAGCGGCTTCGCGCCCGCGCTCTCCGCGGTCACGAACTTGTTGTTGGCCCGCGCCCGCAGCCCGACCAGGCCGGTGCCGGCGTCGACCACGTCGTACTTCTCCCACGCCCCGATGCTGGTGCCCCGGGCGATCAGCGGCTTGGTGCCACCGCTCTCCGCGGTCACGTAGCGGCCGTTGACCCGGGCCTTCAGGCCGTACGAGGCCCGGGCCGTCGGGACCGTTCCGACGTGCAGGAGCCGGTCGACGGAGCCCATCGTGTCGTGCACCGCGCCGCCCACACCGGTGGTGACGACGGAGTCGCGCACCTGCTGCGGGGTCCAGGTCGGGTGCGCCTCCAGTAGCAGCGCGGCGGCGCCCGCCACGTGCGGGGAGGCCATCGAGGTGCCGTTCATCGCCACCGAGCCGTCGGTCGTGCCCATCTTCGCGGAGACGATGCCGGTGCCCGGCGCGAACGTGTCCAGGCAGCGTCCGTAGTTGGAGAACCAGGCCCGGAAGTCCACCTGGTCGGTGGCGCCGACCGTGATGGCCGCCGGCACGTTCGCCGGCGAGACGCCGCAGGCGTCCTGCCAACTGTTGCCGGCGGCGACCGCGTAGGTGATGCCGGAGGCGATCGAGTTGGTGAGCGCCTCGTTGACCGCCTGGTCGGTGCCGGGGAAGCCGAGGCTCATGTTCGCCACGGACGGCCCGGTGGCGTGCGTGGTGACCCACTCGATGCCGGCGATGACCTGCTCGCTGCTGCCGCTGCCCTCGCAGTCGAGCACCCGCACGGCGACGAGGCTGACGTCCTTGGCCACGCCGTACTTCGTGCCGCCGATGGTGCCGGCCACGTGCGTGCCGTGGCCGTCGCAGTCCTGGGCCACGTCGTCCTGGTCGACGGCGTCGTAGCCGTTACTGGCCCGCCCGCCGAAGTCCTGGTGGGCGATGTCGATGCCGGTGTCGATGACGTACGCCGTCACACCGGCCCCGGTCGCCGGGTAGGTGTAGACGCCATTGGCCTTCGCGGTGGTCTGGTCGATCCGGTCCAGACCCCAGGACGGCGGGTTGCTCTGGCTGCCGGTGGCCGACCAGCGCTGCACCTGCTGGACGTACGCGACGTCCGGGTCCGCGGCGAGGCGCTCGGCCTGCCGGCGGTCCATGCTGGCGGAGTAGCCGTGCAGCGCCTTGCCGAACACCCGGCGGACGGTGCCGCCGTGCTCGCCAGCGAGGGCCGACGCGGCGGACCGCACCTTCGCGGCACTGGCCTTGCCGTCCTTCAGGACGACGATGTAGCGGCCGGGGACCGCCTCGGCCGCGTCGGCGCCCCGGACCGGGGCACGCTTCGGGCCGGCCGGATCGGCAAGCGCGGGGCCGCTCGTGGCGGCGCACATGATGGAGGTTGCCGAGGTGAGGGCGAGCCCCACCAGGGCGGAGCGGCGCAGCGCGCCGTGGCTTCTCACTGAGAGTTCTCCCCGTGTCCGGCGACCGTCCGAACCGGACGGGCGGATGCGATCAGAACCGCCTCACCCCTGGGAGCGGGAGGCCGGTGATGACCGACATCATGCGGGACACATCGACCCTCGCGCGTCAACCGTTCGGTCGACACGCCGGCGTATCGTCGTCAGCGGGCCGCCGGCGTCAGCCGAGGACGCCCTGTTCGCGGGCCCAGCGCAGCAGTTCGGCCTCGGCCTCGTCCCGCTCCAGCGGGCCGCGTTCCAGCCGCAGCTCCTTGAGGTACTGCCAGGCACGCCCGACGACCGGCCCCGGCGGCACACCGAGCAACTCCATGATCGCGTTGCCGTCGAGATCGGGTCGGACCCGGGCCAGGTCCTCCTCGGCGGCGATCCGGGCGATCCGCTCCTCCAGCGCGTCGTAGTCGGCCGCGAGCTGGGCCGCCTTGCGCCGGTTGCGGGTGGTGCAGTCGGAGCGGGTCAGCTTGTGCAAGCGGGTCAGCAGGTCACCGGCGTCGGTGACGTACCGCCGGACCGCCGAGTCGGTCCACTCGCCCCGGCCGTACCCGTAGAAGCGCAGGTGCAGGCCGACCAGCTTGACCACCTGGGAGGTCACGTCCTTGGGGTACCGCAGCGCCTTCATCCGGGCCTTCGTCAGCCGGGCGCCGACCACCTCGTGGTGGTGGAAGCTGACCCGGCCGTCCGGCCCGACCGCCTTGGTCCCCGGCTTGCCGACGTCGTGCATGAGCGCGGCCATGCGCAGCGCGAAGTCGCAGCCGTTCTCCTCCATCGACATGGCGTTGGCGACCACGGTCAGCGTGTGCTCGTAGACGTCCTTGTGCTGGGCGTGCTCGTCGATCTCCAGCTTGAGCCCGGTCAGCTCGGGCAGGAAGCGCTCGGCCAGCCCGGTGTCGACCAGCAGCCGCAGCCCGGTGATCGGGTCGGCGCCGCAGAGCAGCTTGGTGAACTCGTCCCGGATCCGCTCCGCGGTGATCCGGTCCAGGTCGGCGGCCATCCGGGTCATCGCCGCGCGGACGTCCGGGTGGACCGTGAAGCGCAGCTGGGCGGCGAACCGGGCCGCGCGCAGCATCCGCAGCGGGTCGTCCCGGAACGACTCCTGCGGCGTGCCGGGCGTACGGATGATCTTCGCGGCCAGGTCGGCCAGCCCGCCGTACGGGTCGGTGAACCGGTGGTCGGGAACGCTGACCGCCATGGCGTTGACGGTGAAGTCCCGGCGCTTGAGGTCGTCGACCAGGTTGGTCCCGTACTCGACGACGGGATTCCGGCTGACCTGGTCGTACGCCTCCGCGCGGAAGGTGGTGATCTCCAGCCGGAGCCCGTCGCGCTGGCAGCCGATGGTGCCGAACTCCCGCCCGGTCTCCCAGATCGACTCGGCCCAGCCCCGGATGACGCGGATGGTCTCGTCCGGGTGGGCGTCGGTGCAGAAGTCCAAATCGTCACCGAGGCGACCGAGCAGGGCGTCGCGGACCGAACCGCCCACCAGGTGCAGCTCGTGACCGGCCTGGGCGAAACGTCGGCCCAGCTCGTCGGCGACCGGCGAGACGCGGAGCAGTTCGGCGACGGCGTTGCGCTGCGCGGCGGTCAGGTCGCGGCGGTCGGCGGCGTGGGAGGCGGAGACTTCGGACATGGGATCGCCAGCCTATCGGTCCCGGACCGCATCTCCTGCGCCGGGCGCGGGTAACGGGTCGAGGTTGACTAAGGTCTCGGTTGGGCGGGACCGGCGAGGCCCGGCTCTGACGTACCCCTTGGAGGCTGGTAGATGAGCGGCGGGCTCTACCGCAGCGCGAACGCGCACGGCGACGGCCTGCCGCCGGACGACGGTGCCACCTTCATCTCGGCGGAGCCGCTGAACCAGCCGGGGGTCGAGGCGACCGCGCCGCCCCAGGAGGTGGTGGCGGAGACCAGCGCCGCGGCCAACAGCGCGGTGATGGCGGTCGGCAGCCTGGTCAGCCGGGGCACCGGCTTCGTCCGCAACCTGATGGTCGGGGCGGCCCTGGGCAACCTCGTGGGCAACGTCTTCACCACCGCCCAGTTCCTGCCGAACCAGGTCTACGAGTTCCTGCTCGGCGGCGTGCTCACCAGTGTGCTGA
The DNA here is from genome assembly GCF_055586885.1 of Micromonospora sp. NPDC048907. Lineage (NCBI taxonomy): Bacteria > Bacillati > Actinomycetota > Actinomycetes > Micromonosporales > Micromonosporaceae > Micromonospora > Micromonospora sp. NPDC048907. The sequence continues at coordinate 37,985 of NZ_JBVJHI010000009.1, read as the reverse complement.
TCCCGGTGCTGGTCCGCCGCCGCAAGACGGACCCGGACCGGGGTGAGGCGTACGCCCAGCGGCTGCTGACCCTGGCGGTGCTCGCCCTGGCCGCCGCCGCGCTGATCGCCATGGCCGGCGCGCCGGTGCTCACCGCGCTGTACGCCAGCGGCAAGAACGCGGACTACACGGGCCTGGTCACGAACCTGTCCTACCTCATGCTGCCGATGCTGTTCTTCACCGGCCTGAGCGCGCTGATCGCCGCGGTGCTGAACACCCGGGGGCACTTCGCCGCCCCGATGTGGGCGCCGATCCTCAACAACCTGGTGGTCATCGGCGCTTTCGGCCTCTACATCCTGATCTACGGCGCGGAGGCGATCCGGCCGGAGGACATGGGCTGGGGGCAGATCCTGCTCGTCGGCGGCGGTGCGCTGCTCGGCGTGGCGGTCCAGGCGGCGGGCCTGCTGCCGGCCCTGCGCAAGGTCGGCTTCCGGTGGAAGCTGCGCTTCGACTTCCGGGAGCTGGGGCTGCGCGAGCTGGCCCAGCTCGGCGCGTGGATGTTCTGCTACGTCGCGGTCAACCAGCTCGGCCTGTTCGTGGTGGTCAACCTGCTCACCCGGGCGGCCGGCGAGGACAGCGCCGGTCTGCTGATCTACAACAACGTCTTCCTGCTGCTGATGATGGCGCACGGCATCATCGCCGTCTCGATCATCACCGCGCTCATGCCCCGGATGAGCGGGGCCGCCGCCGACGGCCGGTTCCACGACCTCACCGCCGACCTGTCCCGGGGCACCCGGATGGTCACCGCGGTGCTCGCTCCCGTCGCGGTCTGCTACGCGGTGCTGGCCGGCCCCATCTCGGTGGTGGTCTTCCGGTACGGCGCCTTCACCGGCGACAACGCCGTGGCCACCTCGACCGTGCTGCTGGTGGCGGCGGTCGGCCTGGTGCCGTTCTCGATCAGCCAGCTCTTCACCTTCGCCTTCTACGCACTGCCGGACACCCGCACCCCCGCCCTGGTCAACATCCCGGTGGTGGCCCTGCGGGTGCTCCTCCAGGTGGGCCTCTACCTGGCCTTCTCGGCAACTTTCGCGGCGGCCGGCATGATGCTCGGCAACGCGATCTCGTACGTGGCGGCGGCGGTCGTCTCGGCGCTGTTGCTGCGGCCCCGGGTGGGCCGGATCGGGCTGGGCGGGATCATGCGGACCATGGGCCGGGTGGTGCTCGCCGCGCTGGGTGCCGCGCTGGTCGGCCTGCTCGTGGTGAAGGTGCTTCCGGGCGACCCGGCGCACCTGAGCTGGCTCGCCGCCGCGGCCCAGCTGGTGATCGGCGGTGCGGTGATCGGCGTGACGTACCTCGGGCTGGCCATGGTGCTGCGCATCGGCGAGATCACCGAGGTGGTCGGTATGGTCCGCCGCCGGCTCGGGCGATGACCTCGACCAGCGCCGATGACGGACGGTGAACGACGATCACCAGCCTGGGGATACGGCTGTGGATAACTCAGGGTTCCCCCGCCCAATGGGCCTCTCGGCCTGTGGACAACCAACCGTACGGCTGAGGGTGACCGGCCGGAGCAGGGGAAATCCCGTCGCGTCACGGAGGCCGCCACACCGGTGCGCCCCTGCGCCGACTACTTGCCGTCAACATCTAGATTGGGCGTGCGTGTCCCAGCGACGTGGCCCGACCGGGCCGTTACCCGGCCGATCCCCACGGTCACTGGCGTCCCGCCGACTCCGGCGGGAAGATGACATGTCGGAGAACCGGGCATCCCGGGTAAGGTCACTCTCGACGGGCACGGCGGGTGCCGACGCGGGCGTCGACACCGGTCTGCCGGTTCCAGCCAAGGCAGAGCGGGAAGCCACATGCCCAGCAGCACGGGTCCATCGATCGACACGATCACCGAGGGAGGACGGGTGACCCAGGTCGGCGAGGGTCAGGAGGCGGAGGAGACCTCTCCGCCGGTCGCGACCTTCGGTGCTCCCGCGGTCGGTGAGGTCCTGGCCGAGCGGTATGAGCTGGTCGAGCACATCAACAACGACAGCGCGGGCCGGCTGGTCTGGCGCGGGGTCGACGTCGTGCTGCGCCGTCCGGTCGCGGTGGTCCTCCGCTACCCGGGCGGCGATTCCGCCACCGAGATGCTCCAGGCCGCCGTCGCGGCCAGCCGGGTGATCCACCCCAACCTGGTCGGCGTCTACGACGCGATCGACGAGGCCGACCGGGCCTACGTGGTCCGCGAGTGGGTGGACGGGCAGTCGCTGCGCGAGCTGGTGACCGCCGACGGTCCGCTGGACCCGGCCCGCGCCACGGCCATCGGCAGCGCCGTCGCCAGCGCCCTCGCCGCCGTGCACGCCACCGGCATGGTGCACGGCAACGTCCACCCCGGCACCGTGATGATCAGCGACGACGGCCGCGTGGTGCTGGCCGACGCGCGCACCGACGGGGCCGACAGCCAGGAGAACGACCTGCGGGCGGTCGGCGGGGTGCTCTACTTCGCCCTGACCGGCCACTGGCCGCACGGCGAGGCCCCGCTGCACGGCGCCACCGCCGGCCACGGCCGGGCCGCCCTTCCCGACGCCGTCCGGGATGCCGGTGGCGCCATCGCCGCGCCCCGCCAGGTGCGCGCCGGGGTGCCGGCGTACCTCGACGACCTCACCATGGACCTGCTCGACCCGGAGATCGCCCCGCCCTCGTCCGACGTCCTGTCGGCCGAGCTGAACCGGCTCGACATCCCCGCCGACGAGCACTTCCTGGAGCAGGCCGGTCCGCTGCGCTTCACCGCCGACACCGAGGACGAGCCCTCGCCGCTGGCCGCGGCGGGCGGCCGGAAGGTCGCCCTGGGCATCGCCGCGCTGCTGGCGGTGGCCCTGGTCGGGCTGCTCATCGGCATCAGCGCCCTCGGCGACGACAAGGACTCGGGCAAGGAGCCGGTGGCCCAGCCGTCCAGCAGCGCGCCTGCCGGCGGCACCAGCGTGCCGGCGGCCCCGGTCCGCAAGCTCAACATCCAGGACGTCCGGATCATCGACCCGGACAGCCGGGACCGCGCCGAGGTCCGGGACGCCGAGAAGGTCATCGACGGCGACCCGAACGAGGGCTGGGAGACCCAGAGCTACCGGAACAACGGCAAGTTCGGCGGCCTGAAGGACGGCATGGGGATCTGGATCGACCTCGGTGCCCCGCACACGGTCAAGGCGATCCAGGCCACCCTGTCGTCCACCGGCGCCTCCGCCGAGCTGCGCGCGGGCAAGAAGGAGTTCCCGTCCAGCTCCTCGGGTGACACGCAGCTCGTCGCCGCCTACACCGAGCGCATCGGGCAGCCGTTCGAGGACCACGACGGCACCACGATGGTCTTCGACGGGTTCAACCCGGAGGAGAAGTACCAGTACCTCCTCTTCTGGATCACCGAGCTGCCGGAGAAGGAGGGCGGCGGCGGCTGGAAACTCGGCGTCCAGGAAATCACGGTCCAGGGCTCGTGATCCGTACGCCGCACCCGGTGCACCACCTCCGCCGGACGTGGTGATGGCGGGTCGCGGTGGGCGTACGCCCGGGCCGGCGACCGGTGACGGCCCGCCGGCCGGGATGTCCGACCTCGACCTGCTGCGGGCGCACGTCGCCGGCGACCGGGACGCCTTCACCGAGCTGTTCCACCGGCACCGGGACCGGCTCTGGGCGGTGGCCCTGCGGACGGTCGGCGACCGCGAGGAGGCGGCCGACGCCCTCCAGGACGCGCTGCTGTCGGCGCACCGCGCCGCGGCCCGGTTCCGGGGTGACTCGGCGGTCACCACCTGGCTGCACCGGATCGTGGTCAACGCCTGCCTGGACCGGATCCGGCGGCGCCAGACGCACGCCACGGTCCCGCTGCCGGACGGCGTCCACACCGACGGGGAGCCCGGCCGGCACACCGGCGGGGTGGAGCCGGCCGCGCCGGCCCGGGACCACGACACCGCCCTGGTGGTCCGGCAGGCCCTCGCGGCGCTGCCGGTCGAGCAGCGGGCCGCGCTGGTCCTGGTGGACGTGCAGGGCTATCCGGTGGCCGAGGTGGCCCGGATGCTCGGGGTCGCCGAGGGGACGGTGAAGAGCCGGTGCGCCCGGGGCCGGGCCCGGCTCGCCGTGCTTCTCGGGCACCTGCGGACCGGCTCCGACGAGGCCCCGGACGTGCCCAGCGTCACCGGTGGGAACCCGCGGCCGCCCGAGGGCGTCGGATCCACGTCGGGGTGGTCCCGGCGGGATGCCAGCCAGGAGGAGACGTGACGTCCCGGAAGTTCAGCGAGGTCGACCACGACCTGCTCGCCGACTACCTCGGCGGGGCGCTGGACGGCACCCCGGAGCGGGCGACCGTCGCCCGGCTGGTCGAGCAGGACCCGGCCTGGGGCGAGGCGTACGCGGCCCTGGCCCGGGCGGTCGAGCGGGTCCACGCGGACCTGGCCGGTTGGGCCGCCGAGCCCGGCCCGGAGCTGCCGCCGGCCGTGGCGGACCGGATCACCGCGGCGCTCGCCGGCGCCGGCCCGGCCCCGACGGGTGAGCTGGCGTCCGACCCTCCCGAGCACGGCTCGATTCCGGCCGCCGTGCCGGCACAGCCCGGCCGGGGCGCCCATCCGGCCGGCGCCACGGGCCGTCCCGGCCGGAACACCGGGCCGGGACGGCGCTCCCGGCGCTGGACGCGGCTCGCCGGTCCGGTCGCGCTGGCCGCCGCCTCGGTGACCGCGGTCGGGTTCGGGGTCAGCCACCTGGTCGACGCGGGTTCCGGCGGGATCACCGGGACGGCTGACAGCGCGGGCAGCCGGGCCGAGGGCGGTGCCGCGCCGCTGGCCGCCGGGCCGTTCCAGACCACCGGGCCGGCCCTGCACAGCGGCACCGACTACACCCCGGACGCCCTCTCCCGCGTCCCGGGCGGGTTCGCCGGGCCCTCGACGAAGGCGAGCGACAGGGCGAATCCCGCGGACGGACAGGACGAGCACCGGGTGTTCGAGAGCACCAGCCTGGACCGGCTCGAACGCCCCGAGGCGCTGGCCGGCTGCCTGTCCGAGATCGGCACGGAGCACCGCACCGGCCCGCTCACCGTCCAGCTCGTCGACTACGCCCGGTTCCGGGGCAGCCCGGCGCTGGTGGTGACCTTCACGGACGGGGGCGGTGCCCGCTGGGCCTGGGTGAGCGGACCCGAGTGCGGGGTCCCCGGGTCCGGCGCGGACACCCGCTTCACCGCGCGGGTAGGGTGAGGTCGCGGTCACCCGGGCGGGCCCCGCCGCGTGACGTGACCCACCGGATGACCGGCTCGGGAATCCCCGCTTCGTACGATGACGTTCTGCAAGTCAGGTGCCGACGTCGCTGAGCCGTCGGCGCTCGGGATCGGACATCGGTGCGCGCCGGTGACGAACACACACATCGGGAGACGGCAGTGGACGAGGTCCGCAACCTGATCATCATCGGCTCCGGGCCGGCCGGTTACACGGCGGCGGTCTACGCCGCGCGCGCCAACCTCAAGCCGCTGGTCATCGAGGGCGTGCAGTCCGGCGGTGCGCTGATGACCACCACCGAGGTGGAGAACTTCCCCGGTTTCGCGGACGGCATCCTCGGCCCCGAGCTGATGGACAACATGCGCAAGCAGGCCGAGCGGTTCGGCGCCGAGTTTCTCACCGACGACGTGACGCGGGTCGAGCTGAAGGACACCGGCGAGGTCGGCTCCAACGAGGTGAGCACCGTCTGGGTGGGTGAGACGGCCTACCGGGCCCGGGCGGTCATCCTCTCCACCGGGTCGGCCTGGCGTCCGCTGGGCGTGCCGGGCGAGCAGGAGTACCTGGGCCACGGCGTGTCGTCCTGCGCGACCTGTGACGGCTTCTTCTTCCGGAACCAGCACATCGTGGTGGTCGGCGGCGGCGACTCGGCGATGGAGGAGGCCAGCTTCCTCACCCGGTTCGCCGAGTCGGTGACGATCATCCACCGCCGCGACTCGTTCCGCGCCAGCAAGATCATGGCCGCTCGGGCCCTCGGCAACGAGAAGATCAAGGTCGAGTGGAACAGCGTGATCGAGGAGATCCTCGGCGAGGACGGCAAGGTCAGCGGCGTACGGGTGCGCAACGTGCACAGCGGTGAGAGCAAGGTGCTCGACGTCACCGGCGTCTTCGTGGCGATCGGCCACGACCCGCGCAGCGAGCTCTTCCGGGGCCAGGTGGAGCTCGACGACGAGGGGTACGTGAAGGTGCAGGCGCCGAGCACCCGGACCAGCATCCCGGGTGTCTTCGCCGCCGGTGACGTGGTCGACCACATCTACCGGCAGGCCATCACGGCGGCCGGCACGGGCTGTGCCGCCGCCCTCGACGCCGAGCGCTTCATCGCCACCCTGCAAGGCTGAAACATTTTCACGAACAGGTCCCGGAGGAGGGGTTCATAGTGGGAGCAACCAAGGCGGTCACGGACGCGAGCTTCGCGAGCGACGTGCTGAAGTCCGACAAGCCGGTTCTGGTCGACTTCTGGGCGGAGTGGTGCGGTCCGTGCCGCAAGGTCTCGCCGCTGCTGGAGGAGATCGCGGGCGAGATGGGTGACCAGGTCACCATCGTCAAGCTCAACATCGACGAGAACCCCGAGACGGCGCGCACCTACCGGGTGATGTCCGTGCCGACCCTCACCATCTTCAAGAACGGCGAGCCGGTGCAGTCCATCGCCGGCGCCAAGCCGAAGGGCGAGCTGGTCAAGCTCATCGAGTCGGCGCTCTGAGCCGACACCCGACACCGCCGGAACCCCCGTCCGCCCCACCCCGGGCGACGGGGGTTCCGCGTTTCTGACCTGCGGCGAACCCACAATCGCCGGTGACCGGCCACGGTACGCTCCGTAAGGTCTCCCCAGCGGGGAAGCACCTCCGTCGGAGTCTCCGGCCAGCCAGCGTCCGTGCAGAGGGAGGTCGTCGTGCGTCCCATCCGACCCGGTGACCGGGGACCCGCGGTGGCCGAGATCCGCACCGTCCTCACCGGCCTGGAGCTGCTCCCCGCCGGCCGCGGCGGCGAGGAGTTCGACGCGGAGACCGAACGCGCCGTCCGCGCGTTCCAGCAGTCCCGCGGCCTCAGCGTGGACGGGCGGGTGGGCACGGAGACCTGGCAGGCGCTGGACGCGGCCCGCTGGCGGTTCGGCGCGCGCACCCTCTACCACGCGGTCCCCGAGCCGCTGACCGGCGAGGACGTCCGGTCACTCCAGGAACGGCTCCTGGAGATGGGGTACGACGCGGGGCGTGCCGACGCCATCTACGGCATCCGCACCTCCCGCGCGGTGGCCCAGTTCCAGCGGGAGATGGGGTTGAAACCGGACGGGACGTGCGGTCCGCACACCATCAACGCGCTGCGCCGCCTCGGCCGGAAGGTGGTCGGCGGGCGGCCGCAGTGGCTCCGCGAGTCCGACGCCATCCGGCAGGCCGGGCCGACCCTGGTCGGGCGGACCGTGGTCATCGACCCGGGGCACGGCGGCACCGACCCGGGCGTGGTCGTGCCCGACGGCCCGCTGCGCTGGACCGAGGCGGACCTCGTGCACGACCTGGCCAGCCGGCTGGAGGGGCGCCTCGCCGCGGCCGGCGTACGCGTGCAGCTCACCCGGGGCCCGTCCCCGCGGACCTGCCTGCCGGACGCGGACCGCGCCCAGCTCGCCAACTCCCTCGGCGCCGACGTCTTCATCTCCCTGCACACCGACGGGCACGCCAACCCGGCGGCCGACGGGGTGGCCACCTACCACTACGGCACCGACAACGGCGTCACCTCCGCCACCGGGGAGCGGCTGGCCGGGCTGGTGCAGCGGGAGATCGTGGCCCGCACCGGGCTGCGGGACTGCCGCACCCACGCCAAGACCTGGGACCTGCTGCGGCTGACCCGGATGCCCGCGGTCCGGGTCGAGGTGGGCTACCTGACCTCACCGGCCGACCGCCACCGGCTGGTGGACCCCCGGTTCCGGGACCGGCTGGTCGAGGCGATCGTCGCCGCCGTGCAGCGGATGTACTACCCGATCGAGCGGGACGTGCCCACCGGCTCGATCGACGTGAGCGAGCTGCGGGCGGTGGTGGCCGCCGGCACGGTGGTCGACTGAGCCGCCCCGGCGTCAGCTCATCGAGCGGGTCGCCGCGGCCGGGCGGACCGGGCGGAGCAGCGTCTCCGGGCTCATCGAGCCGAGGAGCTTCTCCAGCGCGTACTCGACGTCGGACTTCCAGCTCAGCGCGGTGCGCAGTTCCAGCCGGAGCCGGGGGTAGCGCGGGTGCGGGCGGACCGTCTTGAAACCCACCGAGAGGAAAAAGTCGGCCGGCGCGAGGCAGGCCCGCGCCGGGTCGTCCCCGTCGTCGCCGAACTTCGCGTCGCCGAACGCCTCGATGGCCTTGATCCCGCGCTTGGTGAGATCCCGGGCGACCCCCTGGACCAGCATCCGGCCCAGGCCGCCACCCGCGAAGGCGGGCACCACGTGGGCGGTCATCAGCAGCGCGGCGTCCGCCGAGACGGGCGAGGTGGGGAAGGCCATCGAGCGCGGAACGTAGGCCGGCGGGGCGTACATGACGAAACCGGCGGGCATGCCGTCCACGTACGCGAGCTTGCCGCAGGAACCCCACTCCAGGAGCGTCTGGGAGACCCAGGCCTCCTTCTCCAGCCCCGGGTCGCCGGCGGCGCACGCGCGCTCGGCCGAGACCGGGTCCAGCTCCCAGTAGACGCACTGCCGGCAGGAGCGGGGCAAGTCCTCCAGCGTGTCCAGGGTCAGACTGACCAGACGTCGCGACATGAGCACCCCACCCATAGGCCCGGAGCGGAGACCCGCGCGGTCTCCCGCCGCCTTTCCTGCCCCCGACGAGCGATCGTACGCTTCCGCCCGGCGCTGCGGGAGGGGACGCGCGAACGCCCACCCGCGCCGGGGAGGGGGCCGGTCCGGGATGTGGACGTACCCACACGGCGGGCCCGGTGCTGGCCGGCGCCGACTACGATCGACCAACCGGCTTTTCCCGCGCGCCGCCATGGTTGCCGGCATCGCGGGTACCACACCGGGCGGCAGCCCCGCCGACACCCGATCGAGGTGATGTCATGACCGGCACGACGCTCGACGACTACACCGACCGGTACGCCCGGCGGGTCCGGGGGATGACGGCCTCCGAGATCCGGGCACTCTTCGCGGTGGCCAGCCGGCCGGAGGTGGTCTCGCTCGCCGGTGGGGCGCCCTACATCGCGGCGCTCCCGCTCGACGCGGTCGGCGAGATGCTCGGCCGGCTCGGCGCCGAGCACGGCGCCACCACCCTCCAGTACGGCATCGGCCAGGGCACCCCGGAGCTGCGCGAGCGGATCTGCGAGGTGATGGCGCTGTCCGGGATCGACGCGTCGTGCGGCGCCTCGCCCGAGGACGTGGTGGTCACCGTCGGCGGACAGCAGGCGCTCGACCTGGTGGCCCGGCTCTTCCTGGACCCGGGTGACGTGGTGCTCGCCGAGGGCCCGACGTACGTCGGCGCACTCGGGGTGTTCCAGGCTGCCCAGGCCCAGGTGGCGCACGTGCCGATGGACGCCGAGGGGCTGATCCCGGAGGCGCTGGAGGTGGCCATCGCCGACCTCGCCCGCGCCGGCCGGCGGGTGAAGTTCCTCTACACGATCCCGACCTACCAGAACCCCACCGGCGTGACGCTGAGCGAGGAGCGGCGCGAGCGGGTGCTCGACATCTGCGAGCGCGCCGGGCTGCTGGTGGTCGAGGACGACCCGTACGGTCAGCTCGGCTTCGAGGGCGAGGCGCCCGCGCCGCTGCGGGCCCGGCGGCGCGACGGGGTCTTCTACCTGAGCACCTTCTCCAAGACCTTCGCGCCCGGCCTGCGGGTGGGCTGGATCCTCGCCCCGCACGCGGTCCGCGACAAGCTGGTCATCGCCAGCGAGGCGCAGATCCTCTGCCCCAGCGGCTTCGCGCAGGCCGCCGTCTCGACCTACCTGGGCACCATGCCCTGGCGGGAGCAGCTCAAGGTCTACCGCGAGGTCTACCGCGAGCGCCGGGACGCCCTGCTCGACGCGCTGGCGGACCTGATGCCGGAGGGCACCACCTGGACCACGCCCGCCGGCGGCCTCTTCGTCTGGGCGACGCTGCCGGACGGTCTCGACTCCAAGGCGATGATGCCGCGGGCGGTCGCCGCCCGGGTGGCCTACGTGCCGGGCACCGGCTTCTACGCCGACGGGACCGGGGCGGGCAACATGCGGCTCAACTTCTCCTTCCCGCCGCCGGAGCGGATCCGTGAGGGCGTCCGCCGGCTGGCCGGCGTGATGGAGCAGGAGATCGCCATGCGCAAGGTCTTCGGCGCGGTCGGCGGGGCGGGTCCGCGGCGCCGGCAGGGCGGCTCGGACGCCCCCGGTCCCGACTTGGCATGATTCCCGCATGTCCGTCAGCCCTGCCGCACACACTTCCGTGACCGGACCCGCCGCCACCGACGAACTGCACGTGCTGGTGCTCGCCGGCGGTCTCTCCTACGAGCGGGACGTCTCGCTCCGGTCCGGCCGGCGGGTGCTCGACGCGCTGCGCGCGGTCGGCGTGGAAGCCGAGTTGCGGGACGCCGACGTGGCGCTGCTGCCCGCCCTGGCCGCCGACCCGCCGGACGCGGTGGTGATCGCCCTGCACGGCGCCACCGGCGAGGACGGCTCCCTGCGCGGCGTGCTCGACCTCTGCGACGTGCCCTACGTCGGCTGCGACGCCCGCGCGTCCCGGCTCGCCTGGGACAAGCCCTCCGCCAAGGCGGTGCTGCGCGAGGCGGGCATCCCGACGCCCGACTGGGTGGCGCTGCCGCACGACCGCTTCTCGGAACTGGGCGCGGTGGCGGTCCTGGACCGGATCGCCGACCGGCTCGGCCTGCCGCTGATGGTCAAGCCCGCGCAGGGCGGTTCCGGGCTCGGCGCCGCCGTGGTCCGGGACGCCGCGTCGCTGCCGGCCGCCATGGTCGGCTGCTTCGCGTACGACCAGACGGCGCTGGTGGAGCGCTACGTGCCCGGGATGGACGTGGCGGTCTCCGTGCTGGACCTGGGTGAGGGCCCGCAGGCCCTGCCGCCGGTCGAGATCGTGCCCCGCAACGGCGTCTACGACTACGCGGCCCGCTACACGGCCGGCCGCACCACCTGGCACGCGCCGGCCCGCCTCGACCCCGAGACGACCGAACGCGTGACCCGGGTGGCGCTCGCCGCACACGCCGCGCTCGGCCTCCGTGACCTGTCCCGCGTCGACCTGATCGTCGACGCGGACGGGCAGCCGCACGTGCTGGAGGTCAACGTCTCGCCGGGGATGACCGAGACCTCGCTGCTGCCACTTGCCGTCCAGGCGGCGGGCCTGGACTTCGGGCGCGCGCTCGGCACGCTGGTGAGCCGCGCCGCCGCCCGCCGCCCCTGAGGTCCGGCTGACCCGGTCGCCGCTACGGCGTCTCGCCCGCTACGGCGTCTCGGCTCGCTGCGGCTGCTCGACCTGTTCCGGCCCGGCCGCCTGCCGCGGCACCTCGGGCCGTTCCGGCGTGCCCGCCCGATCAGGCTGCCCGACCTGCTCCGGCGCGGGGGAACGCTCCGGGTGCGCGGCCTGCTCGGGCGTGGCCGTCTCCTCCGCCGCCTCGGCCTCGGGGATCTCGTCCGCGGCCTCGATCACCGAGGCGGTCTCCTCCTCGGGCTCCTCGGTCGCCCCGCCGGCCGGCGCGGCCGTGAGGCTCGACGGCGCCTGCCACTGGATGCGGGGCGGTTCGGCGAGCGGGCGGCCACCGAACTCGGCAAGCCACGCGGCGACCATCGCCAGGTTCTCCCGCCACTGCGCCTCGGAGATCGGCGGCAGGATCGAATCCCACAGGGACAGGAACGTGCCCCGCAGCTGCAGCCGCCCGTACGGCCGAGCCAGGAACCACATGTGCAGGTGCGCCGAGCCGTCACCCCAGCGGTTCACGTGCACCCGGGCCACGCCGTCCAGCGACCGGATGGCCCGCTCCAGGCGCACGGTCATGACGCCCAACTCGGCGGCGAGCAGGTTCGGCAGGTCGCCGAGGTCGAGGTGCGACCGGGACTCCAGGATCAACACCATGGGCAGGCCGGTCGGCCGGTCCATGGCCCGGACCCGCCATCGTTCACCCACCCAGATGTACGCCTCGTCCGGCGCGTTGCAGGCGGTGCACTCCCGATTCCCCTCGCCGCGGCGGGGAGGCTCGACCGGCACCGGCTCGTCGAGCTGCTTGACGTGGAGATCGCCCTCGAAGGGGAAGGAGGGCCACTGGGTGAAGTCAGGGACTGAGGGAGGGGTGTCCTGCACGACGCTGACCCTAACCGAGTTGGCGACGCCTGTCCCTACCCGAACGCGGGCCGCTGAGCGTTCCTGATCGATCCACAAGTGGTTGTCCACCACGTTGTCCACAGGCCGCTGAGATCACCAGCACAGCGCGTCATCCACTGCTCAGCAAGGGTTTCGACGCGATGTTTCACGTGGAACGGGGAGAGCCTGTGGACAACTGCTGTGGATAACGTTGGCGGCCGTCTTCCGGTCTTCGGGGTGCCTCGACCCTCCCTTCCCAACGAGCGAAACGGCGATCCGCACCGGCCGGGGGCGATGGCTTTCCGAGACGGTCTGCGAGGCGCTGCGCGGGCCCGACAGGCGCCCGATTGGCGGCCGTGTTTCACGTGAAACGGCGGCACGCGTGAGCGGGATCTGGCGAGCGGGATCTGGCGCGAGCTGTCGGGACGAGCGGTGTCGACTAGCGGTGTCGGGACTAGTGGTGCCCGGACGAGCGGTGTCGGACGAGCAGTGTCGAGACGAGCGGTGTCGGACGAGCAATGTCGGACGAGCAGTGTCGAGACGAGCAGTGCCCGGCGAGCCGCCTCCGGTATGAGTCCGGTCAGGGCGTTCCGCGAGCAGGATCCTTGGCGCGACTTCCGGTGATTGCCGCGCGGCTCCGGCCGTGGTTGCCGGGGCGGTTCACCACGCACATCGGCGTCAACGCACAAGTGAGCCCGCCCGGCGGGTCTGCGGTCAGTAGTGGGCGGCGACTGTCTGCGGCGGGCATCCAGCGGGCCTGTGTTCCACGTGAAACAGGAAGCGGATGCGGCGTCGTGGTGGGGCGCTGGCCGGAGACGGACTGGCCCCATGAGGCCGGCCGGCGGGTCCTCATGGTCGGCGGCGAGGCCGACGTCCAAGGGCGGCGGGCCGTCGGAGACGACCGGCACGCCTTCGTGGCAGAAGGATTCATGGAAGGGACCTGACCCTGCCCGCCAGGTCCGGCCGACGCCTACTCGCCGGGTCCGCCTGACGGATACCAGTGGTAGTCGTACTTGGAGGCCGGACCACCAACCCATGGGCGTCTGCGGCGCGCCCCTCGGCCACTTGCCGACCTGTCGGGCGCGGAGGCGAGTTCACACCCCTCGCGTCCGCCCACCGCTGGCGACTGCCGGGCTGCCGAAGTCGGTGTCCAGGGCCCACCCCTAGTCCCTCAGCCACCTCGGGCCTTCCTGCGCCAGTCCGTGTCTGCGCTCCCCGGATCTGGTGGGCATCTGCGTTCCGGCGCCCCAACTGCCGCCACCCAAACCGGAGACGGCCAATTCTGGGCCGGCACCGTCGCGGCGGCGCTCCCTGTTTCACGTGAAACAGGCGTCAGTAGTCGGCGATCGAGCCCTGGCGCGCCCCGTGCGGCATCCATCCGCCGACTGCAGCGCGTGCGCCACCACCATCCAGCCGGCTACGGCGCGTGCGTCGCCCACGGGGGTCGGCCTCGGGGAAAGGCGTCGCCACCCAGCCGAGCTGCCGCGCGTGGCGTCACGGGATCACCTTCCAGGTGTCGAACACCGGCGCGGCCCGGCCCAGCTGCTGCGCGCGACGTTGCCATCCAGGCTTCGCCTGGGGCGCGCGTTGCCAACCAGCCGGCTGCGGGCGCGCCGTTGAGCCACGAAGCGCGCCGGCGGACGTGTTTCACGTGAAACGGCGACGTGGAAGCCTCCTTCCCGGAGCCTCCCGGCCATCGGTGCCCGCGCAAATCGCGACGCCCGACCACTGGCGGTTCGGAGTCCACCGGCCAGCTGGCGGTACCGACAGGTCGAGCTGCGCTACGGCGCTACGAGCGGGGAGGTGACTGGTGATCGCGCGACGGCCTTGGAGGGGGGTGCCAGGACGAGCCGGTAGCGGGACAGGTCGGTGACGCGGGCACCCACGTCGGCGGTGGCCCTGGCCCTTCAGAGCCCGCCGGGCACTCAAACCAGTCCTGCGACGACAAGGTCAGACGATCGGGCGACGACAAGGCGAGCACCGACCTCGCCATGATGGCCGGCGTCACCACCACCTGCGAGCCATCGAGCACGGCGCGGCGATCCCGTCGACCATGGCCTTCGAATAGCTACCCCGTAAACGCCGAGCCCTCAGAAGGCCGTCAGGGCCGAACACGGCCAGGGCGTCCCAGCGCCCCGTCCAGGAGACCGCCGGCCGCCCAGAGGCCCATCAGGACGCCGCGCGGACGCCTCTTCCGGCACGACACCCACGACGGCACCAGGAGGGCACCCAGCGAACCAGAGCGGGCCGCCGGACCCGAGCCGATCCGCTGCCGCAGCCGCCAGAGCAGCCGGCGGGCGAGCACCCCGTCTGGACCCGCGCCGCCGGACCCGCGCCGCCGGACCCGAGCCGCCGGACCCGAGCCGCCGGAACCGAGCCGCCGGCACCGAGCCCGATTGCGGAGCCGCCGACCCGAGTCCGAAACCAGAGCCGCCGGGCCTGAGCCCGGTAGCGGACGCCAGGAGGCAGCCCCGGTCCGCGGTGAGCACGGCCGAAGCGAGCCCATCCCCGCAAGCGGACACCCTCCACCAGCTCCCGGGTGCCGCGGTCCTCCGGCCCGGAGACGACTCGGCCGCGTCGCCCCCGGAGGGACCACGCGGCCGAAATCGACACCGGGCTGTTCACTCCTCGGGCGGCTGCTCCTCCTGCCCGACGCCGATGATTCCCACGATCCGCTCCAGGTCGTCGACGGTCGCGAACTCGATCGTGATCTTGCCCTTGCTCCGGCCGATGTCCACCTTCACCCGGGTGTCGAAGCGATCGGAGAGCCGGTCAGCGAGGTCCGTGAGCGCGG
The DNA here is from genome assembly GCF_055586885.1 of Micromonospora sp. NPDC048907. Lineage (NCBI taxonomy): Bacteria > Bacillati > Actinomycetota > Actinomycetes > Micromonosporales > Micromonosporaceae > Micromonospora > Micromonospora sp. NPDC048907. The sequence continues at coordinate 22,969 of NZ_JBVJHI010000009.1, read as the reverse complement.
GCGCGTGCGGCTTCGGGCGGCGCTTCGCGGCCGGGGCCTTCGCCGGGCCGTCGGCGAGCGCCAGCGCCACCAGTTCCTCGGTGGCGCGTACGGAGATGCCTTCGGCGACGATGCGCTTGGCGAGCTGCTCCTGCGCCTCGGAGTCGTCGAGGCTGAGCAGGGCGCGGGCGTGGCCGGCCGAGAGCACACCGGCGGCGACCCGGCGCTGCACCTGGGCCGGCAGGTTCATCAGCCGGATGGTGTTGGAGATCTGCGGCCGGCTCCGGCCGATCCGGCGGGCCAGTTCCTCGTGGGTCGCGCCGAACTCCTCCAGCAGTTGCTGGTACGCGGCCGCCTCTTCCAGCGGGTTGAGGTTCGCGCGGTGGATGTTCTCCAGCAGCGCGTCGCGGAGCATCGCGTCGTCCTTGGTGTCCCGGACGATGGCGGGGATGCTCTCCCGGCCGACCGCCTGGGCCGCGCGCCAGCGCCGCTCGCCCATGACGAGTTCGTACTTCTCGCTGTCGAGCTGGCGGACGACGATCGGCTGGAGGAAGCCGACCTCCTGGATCGAGGTCTTCAACTCCTCCAGCGCCTCCTCGTCGAAGACGTGCCGAGGCTGCTTGGGGTTCGGGACGATGCTGTCGACCGGGATCTCGGCGAAGCGGGCTCCGGGGACCGGGCTCAGTTGCGGCTCCGGCTCGGCGGCCGGCGCGGCCGGGGCGGCCACGTCGCCGAAGCCGTTGGCTCCCGTCACCGCCGCCGCGGCACCACCGCTCGGGGTGGCCGGGACGGCCGGCGCCGTACCGTTCTCGGTTTCGGCGGTCGCCGGGGCGCTGCCCGGCGCGGGCCCGGTGGGGATGAGGGCGCCGAGCCCCCGGCCCAGACCGCCGCGAGGACGGTTCTTCATGCGACGCCTCCCAGCGACTTCTCCGTACTACGCATTCCGGCTCACCGGCTCTTTGACGCCCCGCTCCGCGATCTCCTGGGCGGCCTCGAAGTAGCTCGTGGCTCCCCGCGAACCGGGATCGTAGGTCATCACCGACTGCCCGTAGCTGGGCGCCTCGGAGACCCGGACGTTCCGGGGGATCACGGCCTGGAGCACCTTGTCGCCGAAGTGGTTCCGGACGTCCTGCTCCACCGCGTCGGCCAGCCGGGTACGCCGGTCGTACATGGTGAGCAGGATCGTGGACACCTCGAGCTTCGGATTCAGGTGCTGCCGGACGAGGTTGATGTTCTGGATCAGCTGGTTGAGGCCCTCCAGCGCGTAGTACTCGCACTGGATGGGGATCAGCACCTCCTGCGCGGCGACCAACGCGTTGACGGTCAGCAGGCCGAGCGAGGGCGGGCAGTCGATGAACACGTAGTCGAAGTGCCCCGGGTATGCGGCGATGGCCCGGGCCAGCCGGGACTCCCGGGCGACGACGGAGACCAGTTCGATCTCGGCACCCGCCAGGTCGATGGTGGCCGGTACGCACCAGAGGTTCGGGATTCCCTCGACGGCCTGGGCCACCTCCTCCAGCGGCACGCTGTCGATGAGGCAGTCGTAGACGTCCGGCACGCCGGTGTGGTGCGGCACGTTGAGCCCGGTGGAGGCGTTGCCCTGCGGGTCGAGGTCGACCACCAGCACCCGGTTGCCGTGCAGGGCGAGCGCCACTGCCAGGTTCACCGTGGTGGTGGTCTTACCGACGCCGCCCTTCTGGTTGGCGACGCACATCACCCGGGTCCGTTCCGGGCGCGGCATGGTGACCTCACCACTGGGGTTCAGGATCTGCACGGCGCGCATAGCCTCCATAGCCAACGGTGGGTCATCCTCTTCGCGCGTCGGGGTTTCACGTGAAACGTACGTGCTTGCCGGGGCTTCGGCACCGTAGCCGGCATCCGGTGGCGTGTCGGACGGGGACGGGGCCGCGGGCACGTCCGGCGCGGACTCCGGGGTGGGCTGCTGCGGTACGACCACGGCCGGCGGTGGCGGCTCGAACCGTGCGGGGACGGCGGCGTTGCCGCGTACCGGGACCGGACGGGCGGTGGGCGCGTTCACCGGGCCGTCGCTCGGATCGTGCGGGTCCCGCGCCGGCGGAACGTTCGCCGGCACGGACGAGGTCGGCCGCACGGCGCCGGCCGGAGGCACGTCCCGCCGCACCACCGGGTCACAGTCCGGGGGTGGCGTGGACGGGTCGTGCGGCTCGCCGTTCGACGGCCAGCCCTGGAAGTTGGTTTCACGTGAAACGGGGCCGGTGGCAGAGGGTCGTCCGCCTGGCCCGGTCACCCGTGAATCGTCGTACCTGCCGTCGTCATGCACCTGTCATCCCTGCCCGCTCCGGATGGTCGGTCCGCACCCGTCTTTCAGGCCCCCGCGCTCGCCGCGCGGCGTCACCGGCCCGGTGGGAACGGTCGGGTTCGGGTGCCGCCCGGCACCGCCGCTCCACACTATCGGCGCGCGGCCAGCCTACGGCCGACGGGCGTAGCGGGTCCACGTCGGGTTCTGATCACCCAGCTCACGCCCACCCGGTCCAACGACCGGGCGGGCGTCCGGAAAGCCTTGCCGCGTCAGCGATCCCGGCCCTGGGTGCCACGGCGACGACCACCCCGCGAGCGCTTGGGCGCCTTCTTCCTGGCCGGGCCGACCACCCGTTCGCGGACGACCTCGATCACCGTGGCGGGCGGGTCGATCACGTCGACGCCGCACCGGTGCAGTTCCGGCTCGCCGCCGCCGAGCCGGGCCACCGCCGCGGCGTGCTCGGCGATCTCCTCGGCGGCGGAGGCACCCTTGAGCGCCACCAGGCGGCCGCCGGGCACCGCCAGCGGCAGGCACCAGCCGGCGAGCCGGTCCAGCGGGGCCACCGCTCGTGCGGTGACGATGTCGGCGGACAGCGGCGCCCGGTCCCGGGAGCCGACCGCGGCCTCCTCAGCCCGGCCACGGAACACCCGGACCGACTTGGTCAGCCCCAGGTGCTGCACCGCCTCGATGAGGAAGGCGGTGCGCCGGGCGAGCGGCTCGACAAGCGTCACGGTGAGATCCGGCCGCGCGATGGCCAGCACCAGACCGGGCAGGCCGGCACCGGAGCCGACGTCGATCAGGCTGGCGCCCTCCGGGATCCGCTCGGCCAGCGCCGCACAGTTGAGCAGGTGACGCTCCCAGAGCCGCGGCGTCTCGCGGGGGCCGATGAGCCCACGCACCACGCCGTCCGTGGCCAGCAGTTCGGCGTACGCGGCGGCCAGGTCGAGGCGGTCGCCGAAGAGGGTCCGGGCGGCCTCGGCCAACTCGGGCGGCAACGTCGCCTCCGCCGGGTCCGGCTGGTCGCCGGAGGGACGGCCATCACCGTCCACGAGGGACGGTGCCGAGTCGTCCCGCTCGTCGGAGGGTCCGTCGTCCAGGTCACGGCCGGCAGGCGCCGGCTCGGCGAACAGCGGGTCGATCGCGCCTCCCGCGACCGGTGCGGCCGCCGCCTCCACCGGCGCCGACGACTCGGGCCGTCCCTCCGGCTCGCCGGAGAAGGCCGGTGTCACGCCGGTGGCGGGGTCGGCCCCGGCGGCGGGCTGCACGGAGGCCGGAACCGGATCGCCCGAATGGGCGGGTTCGCTTGAGAAGGTCGGGTCGACCGGGCCCGCGGGCGGGACCGGGCTCGGCGGGAGGGCCGAAGCGTCACCCTCGGAGAAGATCGGGTCGACGGCCGGATCGGTGCGGACAGGCGACGGCCCGGGCGGGGTGCCGCCCGGGCCGGTCACGGCACCCGCCGTTGTCTCGTCGGAAGCCACCTACGTCAGTCCGTCACCGGCCGGACGATGATCCGGCGGTTCGGCTCGACGCCCTCGGACTCGCTCTCCACACCGCTCATCGCGTTGACCACGTCGTGCACGCACTTGCGCTCGAACGCGGACATCGGCTCGAGGCGCACCGGCTCGCCGTGCTCCTTGACCTTCTCCACCGCGTTCTTGGCGACCGCGGCCAGCTCCTTGCGCCGGGCGGCGCGGTAGCCGCCGACGTCGAGCAGCAGGCGGCTCGGCGAACCGGTCTGCCGGAACACCGCCAGCCGGGCCAGCTCCTGGAGCGCCTCCAGGGTGGCGCCGCGCTGGCCGACCAGGTTCTGCAGGCGACCGCCGACCACCTCGACGACCGGGCGGCCGCCGGAGACCAGCTCGTCGATGTCGCCGTCGTAGTCGAGGATGTCGAGCAGGCCCTCGACGTAGTCGGCGGCGATCTCGCTCTGCCGGAACAGGTCGCTGTCGGCGGGGGCCTTCTTCTCCCGGGCCTCGGCCTGGGTGTCCTCGGCCTCCTCCGTCGTGGCGGCCGGCGCGGTCTCCTCGTCCAGGGACTGGTCCGCGCTGGGGATGCTGGTGTCGGTCACGGTGTCATCTCCGTACTCGCTCGGCCGGACCGTCGGGTCCGCTGGTCTCCCGGGGGCCGGCGGGAGGTTCGCCGGTGCCCTCGGGCACGTCTGTACGGGCCAGTTTCGCCCGTGACCGCGCTCCGCGCGGCGGTTCCGGCCCGGCGCCGACCCCGGAGGGTGGCAGCTCGGGGACCGGAACGGGCCGCCACCGGTGTCCGGCGGCGGCCCGGTGAGGCTCAGCCCTGTCGCTTGGCGGGCCGGCCGCTGCTCTTCTTCGGGTTGACCGGCTTGGCGCCGGGCTTCGGGCCGGCCACCTTGGGAGCGGCGGCCGGGGCCTTGACGGCCGGCTGGGCGGTCTTGCGGCCGAGCAGGCCGCCGGCCCGGGCCGGCTGGGCGGTGGCCTTGCCCGCGGTGGCCTTGCCGGCGGTGCTGCTCTTCGGCGGCACCAGCGGCGGGAACTTCCGCAGCACCCACTGCTGCTGGCCGAGGGTGAAGAGGTTGTTGGTGACCCAGTAGATGATCACACCGATCGGGAAGATCGAGCCCGAGATGAGCAGCGAGACGGGGATGCCGTAGAGCATCAGCCGCTGCACCATCCGCTGCTGGGGGTCCTCGGCCCAGCCGGTCTTGAGGATCATCTGCCGGCTGGTCAGGTAGGTCGTGGCGATCATGATCAGCACCAGGATGCCGGCGACGATCTTGACCGTGGTGCTGTTGGCACCCAGGTTCGCCAGCTCGTCGGCCGTGGAGCCGAACCGGCCGGAGATCGGGGCCGTGAACAGCTTCGCGTTGGAGGCGCTGTCGAACTGCTCGACGGTCCAGCCGTACAGGGTCTTGCCCTGGTTGTCCGGGTTGAGCCGCTTGAGCGTGTGGAACAGGCCGAGGAAGACCGGGATCTGGAGGAACATCGGAAGGCAGCCCATCAGCGGGTTGGCCTTTTCCTTCCGGTAGAGCTCCATCATCTCCTTCTGGAGCGTCTCCCGGTCACCCTTGTGCTTCTCCTGCAGCTCCTTGACCTTGGGCTGGAGCGCCTGCATGGCCCGCTGCGACTTGATCTGCTTGACGAAGACCGGGAAGAGGATCACCCGGACGGTGACCACCAGGAAGATGATGGAGAGGATCCACGCCCAGTTCGTGCCGATCACGGCGCCGACCGAGACCCCGATGGCGTCCCAGGCCGAGTGCCAGGTCAGCAGGATCCACGAGATCGCGTAGTAGATCCAGTCGAGACTAAACACTCAGGCTCCAGTCACGTCGGAACGGCGGCGGTCGCCCGGCTCCGGGACCGGGTCGTGTCCACCGGGGTGGAAGGGGTGGCAGCGCGACAGCCGACGGACCGTCAGCCAGGATCCCCGCGCCGCACCGTGCCGGGACACCGCCTCGACGGCGTAGGCACTGCACGACGGGTAGAACCGGCAGCGGGCCGGCAGTGCCGGACTTATCCACCGACGGTACGCGATGATGGGCGCCATCAGCATGCGGGCACCGGCAGAGGGCCGCGGCGCGGCAGTGTGCTCGGTCACCGGGACCGCCGTCCCCGGGGGGAGCGTGCGGCCGCGAGAGCGGCGTCCAGATCGACGCCGAGCCGGGCGTACGACGCCTGGGCGGCCGGCGGCAGCGCGCGTACCACCAGGGTGCTGCCGGCGGGCAGGTCGGCCAGCCGCTCGCGGACCAGGTGGCGGAGCCGGCGGCGGACCGTGTTGCGGACCACGGCGTTGCCGACGGCCTTGGACACGACGAAGCCGGCGCGGCGCGGCGCGGAGATCTCCGCACCACCGCTCCGCGCCGGCTCCGACGAGGTTGTCGCGGCGGGTCCGGTCTGCTCGGGGAGGGTCAGGTGCACCACGACGGCACCACGGCCGACGCGTCGGCCACCCCGGACCGCTGCGGCGAAGTCGCTGCTACGCCGCAGTCGTTGCGCGGCGGCCAGCACGACTGCCCACGTCCCCGGACCGGACCGGTCGGCCTCAGGCCGACAGGCGCGCGCGGCCCTTGCTGCGACGGGTCGAGATGATGGCGCGGCCGGCACGGGTGCGCATGCGCAGCCGGAAGCCGTGGGTCTTCGCGCGCCGGCGGTTGTTCGGCTGGTAGGTGCGCTTGCTCACGTCAGGCTCTCCGTTGTCGTAGACCTCGCGCGGGGGATCGCCCGGGGTCGTGTGGTGGTCCAGGCCACCTCGCCGGTGGCCTCCGATCGGTGCTGCCCGGCGACCTGGGGCCCCGGCGATGCGGGGAGGTGACCGCGGACAGCAAGCACCCATCACCCTAGCAGAGGGCGAGAGAGCAGCCGTTCCAGCCTACGCAGGGGGGGCAATGACCGTCAAACCTCACACCAGGGCCGCGACCTGCGCCGGAAGCGCGACCGAAGGGGCGGTTTTCACTGATGTTGACAAGGCTGCCCCGGTGTCGACGGTTGATGGCGCGGGGTCCGCGCTGTTAGCGTGCCCGATTGCGGTCCGCGTCGGGGGTCCGGGACGACGGCTCCAGGTCGCCGCGCGGCGTTTCAGACGCGCCGAGCTGGAGTGTCGGTTGTCGCTGGCTGGCAAGACCGGACAAGGTAGTGAATCGTTCGGCACGGTGAACCCGCTTCGTTGCCTCCGGGAACCAGGGGGCAGGTCCGACCCGCGTCCGGTGGGCGGCCACAATCGGTCGGTACACACAGGCTGTGGATAACTTGTGGATGACGACCGGTCAGCCGTCCGGGCGGGCGTGAGCAGAGGCGAGGGGGTGGCACGACGGTGACCGGAGCGACCGACCTTGCCGCGGTGTGGACGGCGACGACCGACGAGCTCGCCGACGAGATCATCTCCGCGCAGCAGCGGGCGTACCTCCGGCTCACCCGGCTGCGGGCGATCGTCGAGGACACCGCACTGCTCTCCGTGCCCGACGCGTTCACCCGGGACGTGATCGAGTCCCGCCTCCGCCCGGCCATCACCGAGGCGTTGAGCCGCCGGCTCGGCCGGCCCATCCAGGTGGCCGTCACGGTGCGCGTCGCGGAGGATCCGGGTGGCCGACCGGCCGGCACCGTCTACCGCAGCAACCCCGAGCCCGCCCCCGGACCCGACGGCCCACCGGATCTGCTCACCGGCTTCGACCAGTCCGGCCCGGCCGACGCCGCGCCCGGCTTCCCCGACCTCGGTTTCCCTCCGGCCCGGCCGGAGGCCCCGGCGTACGCCGACCCGCGTCCGGAGCCGCCCGCCGAGGAGCCGGCCCCCCGGCAGCGCACCGCCGACGGCGCCCGGCCGCAGCTCATCCCGGCCAGCCGCGACGGGCAGGACACGCTGTTCAGCGCCGCCTTCGCCGAGCCGTTGCGCGCCGCCCCCGAGCGTCGTGGCTACGACGAGCGGTCCCGGGTGGAGCCGACCGCCCCCGACACCGGCCCCTACGAGCCCCGCTACCGGGAGGCGCCCGGCCCGGCCGACGCCCCGCCGCTGCGCGGCCTGCCCCGGGACGGCGCCACGGACAGCGGTCCCGGCCGTGGCGGCCCCGACCACCGGCCCGGTGGCCCGGCCGACCGGCGGATACCCGGCGGCGCGGAGACCGGCGGCAACCGGCTCAACCCGAAGTACATGTTCGAGACGTTCGTCATCGGCTCGTCCAACCGCTTCGCCCACGCGGCGAGTGTCGCGGTGGCCGAGTCGCCGGCGAAGGCGTACAACCCGCTCTTCATCTACGGCCACTCCGGGTTGGGCAAGACCCACCTGCTGCACGCCATCGGGCACTACGCCACGACGCTCGGCAACGCCCGCTCGGTCCGGTACGTCTCGACCGAGGAGTTCACCAACGACTTCATCAACTCGTTGCGGGACGACAAGACCAGCGCGTTCCAGCGCCGCTACCGGGACGTGGACATCCTCCTGATCGACGACATCCAGTTCCTTGAGAACCGGGAGCGGACCCAGGAGGAGTTCTTCCACACCTTCAACACGCTGCACAACGCGAACAAGCAGATCGTGATCACCTCCGACCGGTCGCCGCGCCAGCTCGCCACGCTCGAGGACCGGATGCGGACCCGGTTCGAGTGGGGGCTGCTCGCCGACATCCAGCCGCCGGACCTGGAGACCCGGATCGCGATCCTGCAGAAGAAGGCGGCGCAGGAGCGGATGTACGCCCCGCCGGACGTGCTGGAGTTCATCGCCTCCCGGGTGTCGAACTCGATCCGGGAACTCGAGGGCGCGCTGATCCGGGTCACCGCGTTCGCCAGCCTCACCCGCTCGTCGGTGGAGCTGTCGCTGGCCGAGGAGGTGCTGAGGGACTTCATGCCGGACGGCGCCGGGCCGGAGATCAACGCCGACCAGATCATGGCCTCCACCGCGGACTACTTCGGGGTGAGCCTGGAGGACCTGCGCGGCCACTCCCGCTCCCGCGTGCTGGTCAACGCCCGCCAGGTGGCCATGTACCTCTGCCGGGAGCTGACCGACCTGTCGCTGCCCCGGATCGGGCAGGCGTTCGGCGGCCGCGACCACACCACCGTCATGCACGCCGACCGGAAGATCCGCCAGCAGATGGCGGAGCGGCGCTCGCTCTACAACCAGATCGCGGAGCTGACCAACCGGATCAAGCAGACCACCTGATCCGTACGCCGACGCGACGCCCGGCCGGGTCCACCGGCCGGGCTTTTTCGTGCCTGTCGGTATCCGGCGCTTGACCCTCGACCCGGTGCAGGGCCCACGATCGGTGTCGTGTTCATCCACACCTCGGCCCGGTTGTCCACACCCCCTGTTCCACAGACGGTGGAAAACCACGCTCGGTCTCCGCCCGGTTACCCACAGACTGTGGACAACCCCTGGGGACGAGCCTGTGGACGCCTGGGGACGACGGTCGCGTTGTCCACCGACGACGGTCGGCCTGTGGGGGACCTGTTGAAGGTTCTGGGGACGACCGCGGCCGACGCCCTCGCCGCTGTCCACAGCGCTGGGGAGAAAACCGGTGGATTAGCGGTGGACAACCGGTGGACAGCCGTGGAAAACCCGGCGGCTGGCGACGGCTGTGGACCGGGACACGGGTTGTACCCCTGGTTCTCCACAGCCAAACCACCGGTGGATAACCTGTCTGACCTGGGCGGACGCCGGTTCTCCACAGTTTGCACAGGTGCGATGAAGACGATGAGTTATCTCTTCTAAACAACAAAAACCAATCATCACCGTTGGACTTCCTGTGGATCGGGCCGGAGCACTGCCGCCGGCAGTCACCCGGGCACCTGGATCCACGGGGTCGGGCGCACAGCCGATGCCCACGCGCCCTAAGGTGCGAGGGGTACCCGCACGGTCGGGCGGGACGGGTTGCAGCGGTCGGCATGAGAGAGTTGTCGCTGACGTCGACGCGGAGGCATTGATGAAGTTCCGAGTGGAGCGCGACGCGCTCGCCGAGGCGGTCGCGTGGACCGCCAAGAGCCTGCCCAACCGACCCTCCGTGCCGGTGCTGGCCGGAGTGATGCTCCGGGTGACCGACGGCAACCTCCAGGTCTCCGGCTTCGACTACGAGGTTTCCAGCCAGGTCACCGTCGAGGTGCAGGGTGACGCCGACGGGGCCGCCCTGGTCTCCGGCCGGCTGCTCGCCGAGATCACCAAGGCGCTCCCGGCCAAGCCGGTGGACATCGCCGCCGTCGGCGCGCACCTGGAGCTGGTGTGCGGCAGCGCCCGGTTCACCCTGCCGACCATGCCGGTCGAGGACTACCCGACCCTGCCGGAGATGCCGGAGAGCGCCGGCACCGTCGACGCGGCCGCCTTCGCCGCCGCCGTGGCCCAGGTGGCCGTGGCCGCCGGCCGGGACGAGACGCTGCCGATGATGACCGGCGTCCGGATCGAGCTTTCCGGCAGCACGCTGGCGATGCTCGCCACCGACCGTTACCGGCTGGCCCTGCGCGAGATGGAATGGAATCCGGACGACCCGGAGATCAGCCTCAACGCGCTGGTGCCCGCGCGGACGCTGCACGACACCGCCAAGGCCCTCGGCCCGCTCGGCGGCCACGTCACCATGGCGCTCTCCCAGGGCGGCGCCGGCGAGGGCATGATCGGCTTCTCCGGCGGCACCCGGCGGACCACCAGCCGGTTGCTCGACGGGGCGAACTACCCGCCGGTGCGCTCGCTCTTCCCGGCCAGCCACAACGCCGAGGCCCGCGTCCCGGTCGCCACGCTCATCGAGGTGGTCAAGCGCGTGGCGCTCGTCGCCGAGCGCACGACCCCGGTGCTGCTCAGCTTCAGCTCCGACGGCCTGGTGGTCGAGGCCGGCGGCACCGAGGAGGCCCGGGCCAGCGAGGCCATGGAGGCGACCTTCACGGGCGACGCGCTGACCATCGGCTTCAACCCGCAGTACCTGATCGACGGCCTCACCAACCTGGGCGCCCAGCACGCCCAGCTGGCGTTCGTCGACGCCTTCAAGCCCGCGGTGATTTCCCCCGCCGGCGAGGATGGCGAGGTCATCCCCGGGTACCGGTACCTCATCATGCCGATCCGCGTGTCCCGCTGATCGACGGCAGCACGACCCAGACGTACGGAGGTAGGAGCAGATGCAGCTCGGCCTGGTAGGACTCGGCCGGATGGGCGGCAACATGCGCGAGCGGTTGCGCGCCGCCGGTCACGAGGTGGTCGGCTACGACCGCAACGCGGAGCTGAGCGACGTCGCGAGCCTCGCGGAGCTGGCCGAGAAGCTGGAGTCGCCCCGCGCCGTCTGGGTGATGGTCCCGGCCGGCGTCACGGACGCCACCATCGACGAGCTCGCCGGTGTCCTCGGCGAGGGCGACATCATCATCGACGGCGGCAACTCCCGGTTCAGCGACGACGCCCCGCGCGCCGAGCGCCTCAACGAGCAGGGCATCGGCTACATCGACGTGGGCGTCTCCGGCGGCGTCTGGGGCAAGCAGAACGGCTACGCCCTGATGGTCGGCGGCGCCCAGGAGCACGTCGAGCGGCTGATGCCGATCTTCGAGGCGCTCAAGCCGGCGGGCGAGTTCGGTTTCGTGCACGCCGGGCCGGTCGGTGCCGGCCACTACGCCAAGATGGTGCACAACGGCATCGAGTACGGCCTCATGCACGCCTACGCCGAGGGCTACGAGCTGCTGGCCGCCTCCGAGCTGGTGACGAACGTGCCGGGCGTCTTCAAGTCCTGGCGCGAGGGCACCGTGGTCCGGTCCTGGCTGCTCGACCTGCTCGACCGGGCGCTGGACGAGGACCCGGAGCTGGCCGAGCTGAGCGGCTACACCGAGGACACCGGCGAGGGCCGGTGGACGGTCGACGAGGCGGTGCGGCTCGCCGTGCCGCTGAACGTCATCACCGCCTCGCTGTTCGCCCGGTTCGCCTCCCGGCAGGACGACTCGCCCGCCATGAAGGCCGTCGCCGCGCTGCGCCAGCAGTTCGGCGGGCACGCCGTCCACAAGCGCTGACCGGTATCCACAGCCTGTGTACGTCCGCCGGCTCGAACTGGTCGACTTCCGCTCGTACGAGCGGGTCGGCGTCGACCTGGAGCCGGGCCCGAACGTGCTGGTCGGCGCGAACGGTGTCGGCAAGACCAACCTGGTCGAGGCGCTGGGCTACGTGGCGACCCTGGACTCGCACCGGGTCGCCACGGACGCCCCGCTGGTCCGGATGGGCGCCGCCTCGGCGGTGATCCGCTGTGCGGTGGTGCACGAGGGCCGGGAGCTCCTGATCGAGCTGGAGATCGTTCCGGGCAAGGCCAACCGGGCCCGGCTGGGTCGTTCCCCGGCCCGCCGCGCCCGGGACGTGCTGGGCGCGCTGCGGCTGGTGCTGTTCGCGCCGGAGGACCTGGAACTCGTCCGCGGTGACCCGGCCGAGCGCCGCCGCTACCTGGACGACCTGCTGGTCACCCGCCAGCCCCGGTACGCCGGGGTGCGGGCCGACTACGAGCGGGTGGTCAAGCAGCGCAACGCGCTGTTGCGGACGGCGTACCTGGCCCGGAAGACGGGCGGCTCGCGGGGCGGGGACCTGTCCACCCTCGCCGTCTGGGACACGCACCTGGCGCACCACGGCGCGGAGCTGCTCGCCGGCCGGCTGGAGCTGGTGGCGGCGCTGACCCCGCACGTGGCGAAGGCGTACGACGCGGTGGCGGCGGGCCGGGGGGCGGCGGGGATCGCGTACCGGCCGTCGCTGGAGCTGCCCGAGTCGACCACCGACCGGGCGGCCCTGGTGGAGGCTCTCGGCGCCGCGCTGACCGCGAGCCGGTCGGCGGAGATCGAGCGGGGCACCACGCTTGTCGGCCCGCACCGGGACGACCTGGCGCTGACCCTCGGCCCGCTGCCCGCGAAGGGCTACGCCAGCCACGGCGAGTCCTGGTCGTACGCGCTGGCGCTGCGGCTGGCCGGCTACGACCTGCTGCGCGCCGACGGGATCGAGCCGGTGCTGGTGCTGGACGACGTCTTCGCCGAGCTGGACGCCGGCCGGCGCGAGCGGCTGGCCGAGCTGGTCGGCGGCGCGAGCCAGCTCCTGGTGACCTGTGCGGTCGACGACGACGTGCCGGCGACCCTGCGGGGCACCCGGTACGCGGTGGGCGAGGGGACGGTACGCCGTGTCGGATGAGGTCGAGCTCCCGCCCGCACGGCTGGGGCCGGGACGCGGTGGGCGTACCCCCGAGGGACCGGAAGCGAAGCCGGGCGGCGAGGCCGGTGCGGACCTGCCGGCCGGTGCGGCCGGGCCGGAGCTGGCCCGGGCCGTGCTGGACGCGGCCAAGGCCCGCCGGCAGGCGGCGGCCGGCACGCGGCGGCGCGGCTCGGTCCGCGGTGACGGCGAGAAGCGGCTGCGCGGCTACTCCGGTCCGGGGCCGGACCCGCGGGACCCGCAGCCGCTCGGCGCGGTGCTCGACAAGCTGGTCAAGGCGCGCGGCTGGCAGCAGCCGGCGGCCGAGGCGACGGTCTTCGGCGCCTGGGAGCGGGTGGTCGGGGCGGAGGTGGCGCAGCACAGCCGCCCGGTGAAGCTGGAGAACGGCGAGCTGACCGTGGAGGCCCGCTCGACGGCCTGGGCCACCCAGCTGCGGCTGCTCGCCGGGTCGCTGCTCAAGCAGATCGCCAGCGAGGTGGGCCACAACGTGGTGCGCAAGCTGCACATCCACGGCCCGGCGGCGCCGTCCTGGTCGCGTGGCCCGCGCCGGGTGCGTGGTCGCGGGCCGCGCGACACCTACGGCTGAGCGTCACCGCTCACCGCGGCGTGCCTCCCGTCGGGCGCGCTTGAGCTCCCGCTGTTCGCGGCTCCACTGCTTGCGCCGCTCCAGGTCCTGCTTCCAGGCCTCGCGCGCCAGCCGGGAGCCGCCCTGCACGGCGCCCCGCACCTGGGACGGGCCGGCGAGGTTCTGGAAGACCCAGCCCATCAGGCGACCGCCCCTGCCGGAAACGTCGCCCACCTGCTGCTCGCCGCCGCTCATCCGCCGCACTCTCCCTCGCCGCCGTACGATTGGTGCCCCAATAATTGGTACACCAATCGTTGCTACCATCGCAACGACCGACGAGGAGGACGAGGGTGACCGAGCTGGAGGGCGATCCCCTGGCGCTGGAGGAGCAGGTGTGCTTCGCGCTCTCCGTCGCCGCGCGCGGCGTCGTCGCTGTCTACCGCCCGCTGCTGGAGCCGATGGGGCTGACCCACCCGCAGTACCTGGTCATGCTGGCGCTCTGGCAGCACGCGCCGCTGTCGGTCCGGGAGCTGAGCCGGCTGCTCCAGCTCGACCCGGGCACCCTGTCACCGCTGCTCAAGCGGCTGGAAGCCGCCGGCTACGTGCGTCGGGAGCGCGACGCGTCGGACGAGCGCAGCCTGGCCGTCTCGCTCACCGCCACCGGGCGGGCGCTCCGGGCCGAGGCCGAGCGGATCCCGCCGGCGATCGTGCAGCGGCTCGGCCTGCCGCTGGCGGACCTGCGGCACCTGCACACGGTGCTCACCGAGGTGATCGCGGCGGCCAACCGGGCCACGGCGGCCGGGCCCGGCGAGGCCGGGCAGCCGGGTCAGGCGTCGGCGTAGACCGCGAAGCCCCGCTCGGCGCAGCGCCGGTAGAAGGCGGCCAGCACGCTCAGCTCGGCGCAGGTGAAGTTCCACTGCGGCGGCTCGCCGCTCTCGTCACGCAGCTTGTCCAGCCGGCTGTCGAGCCAGCGGAGCTGCTGCTCGGCGAGGCGCCCGTCGCCGAGCAGCGAGCGCAGCACCTCGCTCACCGACTCGAAGGTGACCGCCTCGCCGAAGGGGCGGTGCCGGGTGACGAACTTCTCGACGCCCTCGGCGATCCAGGAGCAGCCGTCCGGGTCGATCACCGGGTCCTCGTCCTCGGCCGAGTTCTCCGTGGCGTAGAGCACATTTTCCAGGCCCAGGATGAGGTCGACCAGCTCCGTGTACGCGGTCGCCCGCACCGTGCCGGTCTTCGCGATCAGCTCGGCGAGCGCGGCGGTCGGTGCCGAGATGCGTGGCATGTCCACGATCTCGCCGAAGTCGACGAACTCGGCCGGCGCGACCGGATCGTAGAAGCGGCCGGTCCGCGGCCAGTGCACCGCGACGTTGTCCAGCCCCATCTGGCGTCACCTCTCAGCAAGCACGTTGTCCGACCGATCGGGTCGATCGTCCCGGTTCCGGCCGCGAAAGATCAAGACCGCAGGTGGCGGCGCCGCAAAAGGTACGGCACGGTTGGTCTCGCCGCGACCCCCGGTCGGTCACCCGCAGGCACCGATCCGGCGCCGGCCACATCCGCGGCCAGGGGGCCGGTGACTTCAGCCCGGTGCGCCTGACGCCGCGTCGCGACCGGACGCCGCCGAAGGCGTGTAGGGGGAGTCGCGGATAGCACGGTTCGGGCTCCTACGGCATTCTCAGCCGCCTCGGAGGGGTGCCGAGTGGCGGTTTGGTCGGCTGCGCACAGTAAGATTGAGGGCGAGACGAAAGACCCGACACGGAGCGACGGACACGGGCCCACCCGGGCCCTTGATCATTGTCCCGCATCGGGTCGAGCCGATCGCGATCCGCGGGCAACCGCGTCGACCGGCGTACGCGATCCGTGACCTGGAGATCCGGGGACCGGTTTGTGCGCGCCGACGTCGCGTCCTGTCCGCCGAACCCGCGCCCCGCGCCCTGGCGCGGCCGGCGCGAGAAAGTGGCCGAGGGTGGCAGCGGAGGACAACAAGAAGTACGGCGCCGAGTCGATCACCGTTCTCGAGGGCCTGGAGGCGGTCCGGAAGCGGCCCGGTATGTACATCGGGTCCACCGGTGAGCGCGGCCTGCACCACCTCGTGTGGGAGGTCGTCGACAACGCCGTGGACGAGGCGCTGGCCGGCTACTGCGACACCATCGACGTGGTGCTGCTGGCCGACGGCGGCGTCCGGGTCACCGACAACGGGCGTGGCTTCCCGGTCGACCTCCACCCCAAGCTGAAGAAGCCGGGTGTCGAGGTCGCGCTGACCGTGCTGCACGCGGGCGGCAAGTTCGACGGCAAGGCGTACGCGGTCTCCGGCGGCCTGCACGGCGTCGGCGTCTCGGTGGTGAACGCCCTCTCCACCCGGATGGCCGTGGAGATCCACAAGGACGGCCACGTCTGGCGGCAGCAGTACCACAACTCCAAGCCCACCCCGCTGGAGAAGGGCGAGACGACCGACCGGACCGGCTCGGCGGTCTCCTTCTGGCCCGACGCCGACGTGTTCGAGACTGTCGATTTCGACTTCCAGACCATCTACCGGCGCCTGCAGGAGATGGCCTTCCTCAACCGCGGCCTCACCATCCACCTGCTCGACGAGCGGGTGTCCGACGGTGAGGAGGGCAAGCAGCGCGAGGTCACCTTCCTCTACAAGGGCGGCATCGCCGACTTCGTCCGGCACCTCAACGCCTCGAAGAACCCGATCCACAAGACGGTGGTCGAGTTCGGCGCCGAGGAGGAGGGCATGTCGGTCGAGATCGCCATGCAGTGGAACGAGTCCTACGGCGAGTCGGTCTACACCTTCGCCAACACCATCAACACGCACGAGGGCGGCACCCACGAGGAGGGCTTCCGCGCCGCGCTGACCAGCGTGGTCAACCGCTACGGCACGGACAAGAAGCTGCTCAAGGGCGACGAGAAGCTCTCCGGCGAGGACATCCGCGAGGGGCTGGCCGCGATCATCTCGGTCAAGCTGGCCAACCCGCAGTTCGAGGGCCAGACCAAGACCAAGCTCGGCAACACCCCGGTCAAGAGCTTCGTGCAGCGGGTCTGCAACGAGTGGCTTGTCGACTGGTTCGACCGGAACCCGGCCGAGGCCAAGACCATCATCCAGAAGGCGTCGCAGGCGGCGCGGGCCCGGATCGCCGCCCAGCAGGCGCGCAAGCTGGCCCGGCGCAAGTCGCTGCTGGAGTCCGGCTCGATGCCCGGCAAGCTGGCCGACTGCCAGTCGACCGACCCGCGCGAGTCCGAGGTGTTCATCGTCGAGGGTGACTCCGCCGGCGGCTCGGCCAAGCAGGGGCGCGACCCGCGCACCCAGGCGATCCTGCCGATCCGGGGCAAGATCCTCAACGTGGAGAAGGCCCGGATCGACCGGGTGCTGAAGAACAACGAGGTCCAGGCGCTCATCACCGCGCTGGGCACCGGCATCCACGACGACTTCGACATCGAGAAGCTGCGCTACCACAAGATCGTGCTGATGGCCGACGCCGACGTCGACGGCCAGCACATCCAGACGCTGCTGCTCACCCTGCTCTTCCGCTTCATGCGTCCGCTGGTCGAGTTGGGGCACGTCTACCTGGCCGCCCCGCCGCTCTACAAGATCAAGTGGAACAAGAAGGGCGACGACGCGCAGTACGCGTACTCGGACCGGGAGCGGGACGGGCTCATCGCGCTGCGCCAGCAGAAGAAGCCCAACGCCCGGCCGGACGACATCCAGCGGTTCAAGGGTCTCGGCGAGATGAACTATCCCGAGCTGTGGGAGACCACGATGAACCCGGCCACCCGCACGCTGCGCCAGGTGACGCTCGACGACGCCGCAACCGCCGACGAGCTGTTCAGCGTCCTGATGGGTGAGGACGTCGAGGCGCGCCGGTCGTTCATCCAGCGCAACGCCAAGGACGTGCGGTTCCTGGACATCTGACGGGCCTCGCCGGGCCGGCCGGAGATCTACCGGCCGGCCCGGCGGTCCACAGAGTTATCCACAGTCTGGCCGGTATCCACAGCCGTTATCCACAGCACGAAAACGACTCTGAGTCTGATAAGGGTTAACAGTGACCGATACTCCCGAGTCCACGCCGAACGAGCCGGAGACCCCGGAGACCCTGGCCGCGGTCGTCGCGCACGACCGCATCGAGCCGGTCGGGCTCGAGGTCGAGATGCAGCGCTCGTACCTCGACTACGCGATGAGCGTGATCGTCGGGCGGGCCCTGCCGGACGTCCGGGACGGGCTCAAGCCGGTCCACCGCAAGATCCTCTACGCGATGTTCGACTCCGGCTACCGCCCGGACCGGGGCTACGTGAAGTGCTCCCGCGTCGTCGGTGACGTGATGGGTCAGTTCCACCCGCACGGCGACTCGGCCATCTACGACGCGCTGGTCCGGATGGCGCAGCCGTGGTCGCTGCGCTACCCGCTGGTCGACGGCAACGGCAACTTCGGCTCGCCGGGCAACGACCCGGCCGCGGCTATGCGGTACACCGAGTGCAAGCTCGACCCGCTGGCCATGGAGATGCTCCGGGACATCGACGAGGACACCGTCGACCTCCAGGACAACTACGACGGCCGGGCCAAGGAACCCACCATCCTGCCGTCCCGCATCCCCAACCTGCTGATCAACGGCTCCGAGGGCATCGCGGTCGGCATGGCCACCAAGATCCCGCCGCACAACCTGCGCGAGATCGGCGCGGCCGTGCAGTGGTGCCTGGAGAACCCGGAGGCCGACGAGGCCACCACCCTCGAGGCGCTGCTGGAGATCGTCAAGGGTCCGGACTTCCCGACCCACGGCCTGATCGTCGGTCAGGCCGGCATCCAGGACGCCTACCGGACCGGGCGCGGCTCGATCCGGATGCGCGCCGTGGTCGAGGTCGAGGAGGACAAGCGCGGCCGGCCGGCCCTGGTGGTCAGCGAGCTGCCCTACCAGGTCAACCCGGACAACCTGGCCGAGCGCATCGCCGAGCTGATCAAGGAGGGCAAGCTCGGCGGGATCGCCGACATCCGCGACGAGTCCTCCGGGCGCACCGGCATGCGGATCGTGCTCGTGCTCAAGCGCGACGCGGTCGCCAAGGTGGTGCTGAACAACCTCTACAAGCACACCCAGCTCCAGGAGACCTTCGGCGCCAACATGCTGGCGCTGGTCGACGGCGTGCCGCGCACGCTCAACCTGGCCCAGTTCATCCGCTACTACGTCGAGCACCAGATCGAGGTCATCCGCCGGCGGACCGCGTTCCGGCTGCGCAAGGCCGAGGAGCGGGCGCACATCCTCCGCGGTCTGGCCAAGGCGCTGGACGCGCTCGACGAGGTGATCGCCCTGATCCGGCGCTCGCCCACCGTCGAGGACGCCCGCCAGGGCCTCATCCGGCTGCTGGAGATCGACGAGGTCCAGGCGACCGCGATCCTCGACATGCAGCTGCGCCGGCTGGCCGCCCTTGAGCGGCAGCGGATCCTGGACGACCTGGCCAAGCTCGAGGTGGAGATCGCCGACCTCAAGGACATCCTGGCCAAGCCCGAGCGGCAGCGGCGGATCGTCTCCGAGGAGCTCGGCGAGATCGTCGCCAAGTGGGGCGACGACCGGCGCACCAAGATTGTGCCGTTCGACGGCGAGGTCTCGATGGAGGACCTCATCGCCCGCGAGGACGTGGTCGTCACGATCACCCGCACCGGGTACGCCAAGCGCACGAAGGTCGACCTCTACCGCTCGCAGCGGCGGGGCGGCAAGGGCGTGAGCGGCGCGACGCTGCGGCAGGACGACATCGTCAGCCACTTCTTCGTATGCTCCACCCACGACTGGATCCTGTTCTTCACGAACAAGGGCCGTGTCTACCGGGCCAAGGCCTACGAGCTTCCCGAAGCCAGTAGGGTGGCCAAGGGCCAGCACGTGGCCAATCTGCTCGCCTTCCAAGCGGACGAGCAGATCGCGCAGATCATCGAAATCCCGAACTACCAGGTGGCGCCCTACCTGGTACTGGCCACGAAGAACGGCCTGGTGAAGAAGACGCGGCTCGAGGAGTTCGACTCCAACCGTTCCGGCGGAGTCATCGCGATCAACCTGCGCGATGAGGACGAGCTGGTCGGTGCTGCCCTCGTGGCGCCGACCGACGACCTGCTGCTGGTCTCCAAGAACGCCCAGGCCATTCGCTTCAACGCGAGCGACGAGGCGCTGCGCCCGATGGGCCGGGCCACGTCCGGGGTGATCGGCATGCGGTTCAGCGACGAGGACGTCCTGCTGGCGATGGAGGTCGTCCGCGAGGGCATGGACATGGACGTGCTGGTCGCGACGAACGGGGGGTACGCGAAACGAACCCCGATCGAGGAATACCCGGTCCAGGGCCGGGGAGGTAAGGGCGTGCTGACTGCGAAGATCACCGAGCGACGCGGTGGTCTGGTTGGCGCGGTGGTGATCAACCCGGACGACGAGTTGTTCGCCATCACCAGCAACGGTGGCGTCATCCGGACTCCGGTGAAGCCTGTACGCCGTACGCGTGACCGGAACACAATGGGGGTCAAGCTGATGGACCTCCCGGACGGCGTGACTATCGTGGCGATTGCTCGCAATGCCGACGAGCCTGACGAACAGGACTAGTTGATGACGGAGACACAGGCGAAGTCGGGGAACACGGGGACCTCGGCCAACCCGGTCGACGAGGAGGCCGCACAGGGCGGCACACCAGCGACCGGCCGCGCGGCCGTGGGTCGGGCCACCGTCCCCGCCGACGCGCCTGCCCCGAAATTCACCCGGGCTCCCGGCATGGCCCCGCCGCCGGAAACCACCGGCGAGGGCTCGCCGCCGGCCGACCAGGCCGAGACGAAGGTCGACGCTCCGACGTCGGCCGACGGCCTGGCCGCGCCGGCCGCCGTGAAGCCCGGTGCAACCCCGCAGCCGCCCAAGCCCGCGGCGGCCGCCCGGCCGTCCACCGGCACGACCGGCACCCAGCCGCGCGTCGGCGCCGGCCTGGGCACCGCGCCGAAGCCGTCACCGGACGGCGGCCGTCCCGCCGCCGCAGGCCGCCCCGCCAACGGTGGCGGCCTGCCACCGGGCATCAGCGGTGCGGCCGCCGTCGGGGCCGCCCGCGTGGGTGAGGCGGTACGCGCCGCGCGTACCTCGGTCAGCTCGGCCGCGTCGCGCGGACCGCGCCGGGCCCGGCTGAACCTCAAGCGGATCGACCCGTGGTCCGTGATGAAGTTCGCGTTCGCGGTCTCCGTGGTGCTCTTCATCGTGGTGGTCGTCGCCACCTCGGTGCTCTACCTGGCGCTGGACGCGATGGGTGTGTTCAAGAGCGTCAACGACAGCCTCACCGACCTGGTCAACGCCGGCGGCGGTCAGGGTGGCGGCGGCTTCCGGATCACCGCCAAGGGCGTGATCCTCAGCTCCGCGCTGATCGGCCTGGTCAACGTCGTGCTCTTCACCGCGCTGGCGACGCTGGGCGCGTTCGTCTACAACGTCTGCGCCGACCTGGTCGGCGGGATCGAGCTGACGCTCGCCGAGCGGGACTGACCCGACGACGACGCCGGGGCACCGCGTAAAGCGGTCGCCCCGGCGTCGCGTATCCGGGTAGTTTCGAAGGGGCGCGGGTGAGCTCGCCACGACGGCCCCCCGATTTGGGGGCCACGGCGGCGATGGGTTAACCTTGCTCGTCGCTACGCGGGGCTATAGCTCAGTCGGTTAGAGCGCAGAGCTGATAACTCTGAGGTCGCTGGTTCGATTCCAGCTAGCCCCACCGCACACCGTCCGACGGTCGTCGAGCGCGAGGGGTCAAGCCCATGTTCAAGAAGCTCCTGATCCTGGCCGGCGTCGTCGGCGTCGCCGCCGTCGTGGCCAAGAAGATCAAGGCCTCGAACGACGAGCGCGCTCTCTGGCACGAGGCGACCACCGCGCCCGACCTGCGCTGACCGCGCCTGACCTCAGCACCGGGCGAATCCGCCCGCCTCGGGGCCCTAGCTCAACTGGCAGAGCACTGCCTTTGCAAGGCAGGGGTTAGGGGTTCAAGTCCCCTGGGCTCCACCATCTTCACTCCGCACCTGCGGTTTCCCGTTTTGCTTGATCGACTAGTACAGCCTCAGTACAGATCAGGCTTGATCTTGGCCGGAACGCGCCGACCGCAGGACGCTCCCGACGATGCCGCGAGGCCGGTCCCGCTTCGGCCACCAATGCACGTACGTCTCCAACGTGATTCGCAGAGTCTTGTGCCGTAGCTGCCGCTGGACGTCCTGTGGCTCGGCGTGGTTGGTGATCAGTGTGGTGGCGAAGAAGTGCCGCAGAGCGTGGAAGGTCCCGTGCTCCTTCGGCCATCCGGCCGCATCCCGCCAGTCCGCCCACTCTCGCGACCAGGTCCGATCGGTGAACGGATTACCGCGGCGAGTCGTGAACAGCAGCGGCACCGATCGCCGGACGGGATCACCGTTGGTCACGTCGACCAGCTCCACCGGCACGGGCGGGAACTGGCGGACGTGCTCGGCGAGGACCTGGCCGACGACCGGGTCCAGGTCGACCGTGCCGGACGAGCCGGCTTTGGGCTCGCTGAGGTAGAAGCCGCCGTGCTGTTGCGGCGCGTATCGGAGCTGCTGAATGATGTGCAGCTCTGACCGCTCGTGGTCTACACAGCGGGCACCCTGCTCAATCCCCAGGGCCTCCCCCAGCCGGCATCCTTGTCCGGCGCCAAGCCAGATCGCCGCCCGGTAGCGGGCCGGCACCGCGTCGATCAGCGCCAGGACCTCGCCCTCAGTTGGCACCCACTTCGGCGCACGGGAGAAACCCCGGAGCACCTGAGCCAGCTTCACCCCGTCGCAGGGGTTGTCCGGGATGACCTTGTCGGTTACCGCAGCATTCAGCACCGTGTCCAGGAGTTCGAAGTACAGCTTGAGTGAGGTTCGCGGGGTGCCTTCCTCCAACCGTCGTGTCAGCCACTCCAGCACTGAGGTCAGGTGGATAGCCCGGAGCGGCCGATCACCGAACGCCGGATAGAGGTGGCACCGGAGGTTGGACTCCACCCGCTTGCGTGTCTCCAAGGCCCACCCGACCTCGCGGGAGAGCCGCCACCGTTCCCCGTAGTCCCGCAGGGTCAGGTGGCGCTCAGAGTGCTGAACCTTCATTTCCTCGGCCACACCAGCACGAGCGCGAGCGTCGAAGGCTTCCGCGTCGACCTTCCGCTCGAAGAACCGCGTCCGAGGATGGTCAGCGGCATCAGTGAAGCGAACCCGCCAGCGCTTGCCCTGCCCGTGTCGCCGGGACGGTAGGCGCTTGCCGTCAGCACCACGTTTGTTGAGGTACCAAAGGTCATCGACGGGCATCTCAGGCCGCCTGCTGGTCAAGCCAGGCACGCACGTCGGCGGGCTGGTAGCGGAGGTGACGTCCGACGCGCGAGGCGCGCGGCCCGGTCCGGCGGTGGCGCCACTGGTAGAGGGTTCCGACCGGGACACCCAGGAATGCGGAGACATCCTGAATCGTCCAGAGCGGTTCGATCGTCGGCGCGGTCATCAGTCCTCCCGAGGGGTCGCGGCGGCCAGATCGGTGAGTACGCAGGTCTGTGCCGCCTCGTCTCGCGCGGCGAGGAGTGCGGCCTTCCATTGG
>NZ_JBVJHI010000008.1:103673-248288 GCF_055586885.1 Micromonospora sp. NPDC048907 | reverse complement strand
CACCGGGATGTCACCCGACGACCCGCTACCGAACTTGAACACCCGCGTCGCCACCCCACTGTTGACATCCCGCAGATAGAACGTCGACGTCGACGCCCGGTACACCCCCACCGTGTCCACCCCATCGTTGTTCCAGTCCCCCGACACCGGAATGTCCTCGGTGCGGCCGCCCGCCGCGTTCCAGAGGGCGCCGACGATGAGCTGCGCGTCCGGCACCATGGGCTGATACCTGTCGGGGTAGGCGGACACCTGCACCGCCTGGCAGACCTCGCCGATCGGCGCGGTCGCCCAGCTGCCGTTCGGGTACTCCCGCTGCATGGCGTTGAGGAAGGCGTTCGTGGCGTAGGCCGGGTCGAGCCGCTGAGCGCGCGTCCCCCACCACTCCTGCTGCTGGAACAGGCCGAGGCTGGTGTGGTCCACCTCCCTGCTGACGTTCTGCAGACGGGACTCGACCAGCACGGTGGCGATCGCGATGACCCCCGCGCGCTGGGCCAGACCGCGCTCCCGCACCGCCTCGACCACCTCTCGCGCGCAGGAGACGCGGTACGCGGTCAGGTTGTTGCGCATGTCCGACGTCAGCTGCGGATTCAACTGGCTGGCCACCGCCGCGTCGGCGGCGGTGGGGCCGGTGGGATCGCAGGCGACGGTCTCGTAGACGGCGGTGACCGGAGCCAGCGCCGGTGGCATTTCCGGCTGCCCGGCGCCGTCCGCGGCCCACGCCGGTGCACCCTGGGGGACGGCCGTGGCGAGGACGGCCGTGGCGCCGAGCAGCGCCATTCTCGACAGGCTGATGTTCATTCGTGCTGGTCCATTCGCGACACCCTCCAACAACCGCCCAGTCCCATCGAACGGGCTTGTGCGTCAGAGGTTGCTGCACGCCCCTGGAGGGCAGCTGAAGCGCGGCCGACCGGACCAAACCCGTACCGCGGCGCGCCGTGGATCCCGGGCCTGACTAGAGCGGCTCGACCCCCGCCGGGAGCTGGTCGGCCGCGGTGGCGTCGTGCACGTAGTCCAGGAGGATGCGGCGCAGCTCGCGGCCGGCGTGGGTGGGCACCACGTCGCGGCGGCGGGCCACCGCGATGGTCCGGCGGACGCCGGGCGGGGCGAGCCGGGTGACCCGGATGCCGGGGCGCCGGGTGACCGCGATGCCGGGCACCAGGGCCGCGCCGAGCCCGGCCTCGACGAAGCTGAGCACGGCGTCCAGCTCCCCGCCGTCCACCGAGAGGGTCGGCTCGAAGCCGGCCGCGCGGCACGCCTGGAGCGTGGCGTCGCGCAGGTCGTAGCCCTGGCGGAACATCACCAGCGGCTGGTCGCGCAGGTCGGTGATGCGCACCTCGCCCCGGTCGGAGGCGGCCGGCAGCGGGTCGACCGAGGCGACGACGAGGCTCTCGCGCAGGATCGGGTCGGCGCGCAGCCCCGGGTCGGTGCCGGCGGACGGCATGATGATCAGCGCCAGGTCGAGGTCGCCGCGGAGCAGGTCGCGGACCAGGTCCTGCGAGCCGCCCTCCTCCACCTTGAGGTCGACGGTGGGGTGGGCGTCGCGGAACCGGCGCAGCACCGGGGGCGCCAGCGAGGTGGCCAGGCTGGGGGTGGCGCCGAGCCGGACCCGGCCCCGGCGCAGCCCGACCAGCTCCTGCACCTCGCGCGTGGCGGTGTCGACGTCGGCGAGGATCCGCTTGGCCAACGGCAGCAGCACCTCGCCCGCCGCGGTGAGGGCGATGTTGCCCCTTACCCGCTCGAACAGCGGGGCCCCCAGGTCGGTCTCGAGGGCGTGAATTTGCTTACTCAACGAGGGCTGCGTGATGCCCACCAGATCGGCAGCTTGGGTGAAATGTCGTACTTCTGCGACCGCGACGAAGTACCGGAGCTGATGGAGCTGCATCTGTATAGCCTACGGCTATCAAGGCTGCGAGGTCGATGCATTGGACGACTGATCAAACTGCTCCTAGCGTCGGTCGCGTGGTAATCACGAAAACTCGGTCGCCCATCCGCTCGAACGTCGGCCTCAAGGCCGTCATGGCGGTGACGGGCATCATCCTCGTGCTGTTCCTGATCGCGCACATGCTCGGCAACCTGAAGATCTTCACGGGCGAGACCTCGTTCGACCACTACGCGCACTGGCTCCGCGAGATCGGGACGCCGCTGCTGCCGTCGACCTGGTACCTGTGGATCCAGCGCACCGTGCTCACCGTGGCGGTGATGGCGCACATCGTCTCGGCCACCGTGCTCGCGATGCGCGCCCGGGCCGCCCGCCCCGTGGCGTACGCGCACCGCAGGAAGATCCACGTGAACTACGCGGCCCGCACGATGCGCTGGGGTGGTGTGATCATCCTGCTCTTCGTGATCTACCACATCCTGGACCTGACGACCGGTCACCTGAACCCGCAGGGCGACCCGGCCAACCCCTACGGCAACGTGGTCCAGGACTTCGCGGCGGACCGCTGGTACGTCACGCTCTTCTACACCCTGGCGATCGTCACGCTCGGCTTCCACCTGCGGCACGGCGCGTTCAGCGCGTTCCGCAGCCTCGGCCAGCAGACCCCGAAGGGCGAGCGCCGGGCGCGCGCCGCGGCCCTCGTCCTCGCCGTCGCGCTCTGCGTCGGCTACCTCGTGGTCCCGTTCGCCGTACTCACCGGATTGGTGGCCTGACATGGATCTCTTCACCACCGGCGACCCGATCGCCGACACCAAGGCTCCCGACGGCCCCATCGAGACCCGCTGGGACCGCCACCGGTTCGAGATGAAGCTGGTCAACCCGGCCAACCGGCGGAAGCTGACCGTGATCGTGGTCGGCACCGGCCTGGCCGGCGGCTCCGCCGCGGCGACCCTGGCCGAGCAGGGCTACCACGTGAAGTCCTACTGCTACCAGGACAGCCCGCGCCGGGCCCACTCCATCGCCGCGCAGGGCGGCATCAACGCCGCCAAGAACTACCGCAACGACGGCGACTCGGTGCACCGGCTCTTCTACGACACCGTCAAGGGCGGCGACTTCCGCTCCCGCGAGTCGAACGTGCACCGGCTGGCCGAGGTCTCGGTCAACATCATCGACCAGTGCGTCGCCCAGGGCGTCCCGTTCGCCCGCGAGTACGGCGGCCTGCTCGACACCCGCTCCTTCGGCGGCGCGCAGGTGCAGCGCACCTTCTACGCCCGGGGCCAGACGGGCCAGCAGCTGCTGCTCGGCGCGTACCAGGCGCTGGAGCGCCAGATCGGCCTGGGCAACGTGGAGATGAACGCCCGGCACGAGATGCTCGAACTGGTCGTCGTCGACGGCAGGGCCCGCGGCATCGTGGTCCGCGACCTGGTGACCGGCGAGATCAGCACCGAGATGGCCGACGCGGTCGTGCTCGCCTCCGGCGGCTACGGCAACGTCTTCTACCTCTCCACCAACGCCAAGGGCTGCAACGTCACCGCCTCCTGGCGGGCACACCGCAAGGGCGCGTACTTCGCCAACCCCTGCTACACGCAGATCCACCCGACCTGCATCCCGGTCTCCGGCGACCACCAGTCGAAGCTGACGCTGATGAGCGAGTCGCTGCGCAACGACGGCCGGGTGTGGGTGCCCAAGGCCAAGGGCGACACCCGCAGCCCGAAGGACATCCCCGAGGACGAGCGGGACTACTACCTGGAGCGGATCTACCCCTCCTTCGGCAACCTGGTCCCCCGGGACATCGCCTCCCGCGCCGCCAAGAACGTCTGCGACGAGGGGCGCGGTGTCGGCCCGGGCGGGCTCGGCGTCTACCTCGACTTCGCCGACGCGATCAACCGGCTCGGCCGCAAGGCCATCGAGGCGAAGTACGGCAACCTCTTCGAGATGTACGAGCGGATCACCGGCGAGGACCCGTACGAGGTCCCGATGCGGATCTACCCCGCCGTGCACTACACGATGGGCGGCCTCTGGGTCGACTACGACCTCCAGTCGACCATCCCGGGCCTGTTCGTGATCGGCGAGGCGAACTTCTCCGACCACGGCGCGAACCGGCTCGGCGCCTCGGCGCTGATGCAGGGCCTGGCCGACGGCTACTTCGTGCTGCCGAACACCATCGCGAACTACCTGGCCTCCGGCCCCCTCGACAAGGTCGACGCCAGCCACCCCGAGGCGGTGGCGGCGCGGACCGAGGTCGAGGAGCGGCTCCAGCGGCTGCTGGCGATCAACGGCGACCGCACGGTGGACTCGTTCCACCGGGAGCTGGGCCAGATCATGTGGGAGCACTGCGGCATGGAGCGCTCCGAGGCCGGGCTGCGCAAGGCGATCGACGAGATCCGCGCCCTGCGCGACGAGTTCTGGCAGCGGGTCCGCGTCCCGGGCGACGGCGAGGGGCTCAACCAGTCGCTGGAGAAGGCCGGCCGGGTGGCCGACTTCTTCGAGCTGGCCGAGCTCATGTGCATCGACGCCCTGCACCGCGAGGAGTCCTGCGGCGGCCACTTCCGGGCCGAGCACCAGACCCCCGACGGTGAGGCGCAGCGCGACGACGACCGGTTCTCCTACGTGGCCGCCTGGGAGTACACCGGCACCGGTCAGCCCGTGCTGCACAAGGAAGACCTGACCTTCGAATACGTCCACCCCACGCAGCGGAGCTACAAGTGAACCTGACCCTGCGCATCTGGCGCCAGAAGGGCCCCGAGGACAAGGGTCAGATGGTGACCTACCCGGTGCAGGACGTGTCCCCGGACATGTCCTTCCTGGAGATGCTCGACGTGCTCAACGAGCGGCTGATCCTCGACGGCGAGGAGCCGGTCGCGTTCGACCACGACTGCCGCGAGGGCATCTGCGGCATGTGCAGCCTCATGATCAACGGTGAGGCGCACGGCCCGCAGCGCGGCACCACCGCCTGCCAGCTGCACATGCGGCAGTTCTCCGACGGTGACACGATCGACATCGAGCCGTGGCGGGCCCGGGCCTTCCCGGTCGTCAAGGACCTCGTGGTCAACCGCAGCGCCTTCGACCAGATCATCGCCGCCGGCGGGTACGTCACCGCGCCGACCGGCAGCGCCCCGGAGGCGCACTCCACGCCGGTGGCCAAGGCCAACGCGGACGCGGCCTTCGAGTCGGCCGCCTGCATCGGCTGCGGCGCCTGCGTAGCGGCCTGCCCGAACGGCTCCGGCATGCTGTTCACCGCCGCCAAGATCACCCAGCTCTCGCTGCTGCCGCAGGGCCAGCCCGAGCGGTACACCCGGGTGATCGGCATGGTGGACGCGCACGACGAGGCCGGCTTCGGCGGCTGCACCAACATCGGCGAGTGCGCGGCGGCCTGCCCGAAGGGCATCCCGCTGAACACCATCGGCCGGCTCAACCGGGACTACCTCAAGGCGACGGCCAAGCGCGCCGGCACCCCGGGGTCCTGAGCCTCCCGCCGTCCGACCCACCCGACCGCCGCGCCCCGCACCCGGGGCGCGGCGGTCGCCCTTTTCCGGGGGTACGCGGGCCGCCCCGCCGCCGGTTCAACAGCTCTCCCGCGGGTAGCAGTCCGGTGGACGGCACCGAGAGGGGACATTCAGGCATGAAGGCACTGACCTGGCACGGCAAGCGTGACGTCCGCGTCGAGGACGTACCGGACCCCAAGATCGAGGAGCCGACCGACGCGGTCATCCGCGTCACCTCGACCGCCATCTGCGGCTCGGACCTGCACCTGTACGAGGTGCTCGGGCCGTACCTCAACCCCGGCGACGTGCTGGGGCACGAGCCGATGGGCGTCGTCGAGGAGGTCGGCCCGGGCGTGACCCGGCTCAAGCCCGGCGACCGCGTGGTCGTCCCGTTCAACATCTCCTGCGGCTCGTGCTGGATGTGCGACCGCCAGCTCTACGCCCAGTGCGAGACCACCCAGGTGACCAGCCAGGGCAAGGGCGCCGCGCTGTTCGGCTACACCTCGCTCTACGGCTCCGTCCCGGGCGGGCAGGCCGAGTACCTGCGCGTGCCCCAGGCCCAGTTCGGCCCGATCAAGATCCCGGAGACCGGGCCCGACGAGCGCTGGCTCTACCTCTCCGACATCCTGCCCACCGCCTGGCAGGCCGTGAAGTACGCCGACACCCCGCGCGGCGGCACCCTGGCCGTGTTCGGCCTCGGCCCCGTCGGGCAGTTCTGCGCCCGCATCGGCCGGCACCTCGGCGCCGACCGGGTGATCGGGCTCGACCTGGTGCCGGAGCGGCTGGAGATGGCCCGCCGGCACGGCATCGAGGTGCTCGACGTCAGCGAACTGGACGACGTGCCCGGTGCGCTGATCGACCTGGTCGACGGGCGCGGCCCCGACGCGGTCATCGACGCCGTGGGCATGGAGGCGCACGGCGCGCCGCTCGGCAAGGTCGCCCAGGCAGCCGCCGGCCTGCTGCCCGACAAGCTGGCCCAGACCATGACCGACAAGGCCGGCGTGGACCGGCTCGTCGTGCTGCACGCCGCCCTCAAGGCGGTCCGGCGCGGCGGCACCGTGTCGGTCTCCGGCGTGTACGGCGGCGAGCAGGACCCCATGCCGCTCATGGAGATGTTCGACCGGGGCGTCCAACTGCGCATGGGCCAGTGCCACGTCAAGCGCTGGGTAGACGAGATCATGCCGCTGCTCGCCGGCGACGACGACCCGCTCGGCGTCGAGGACCTGCGGACCCACCGGCTGCCGCTGGCGCAGGCGCCGCGGGCGTACGAGATGTTCCAGAAGAAGCAGGACGGCTGCGTCAAGGTCGTGCTCGAACCGTGAGCCGCACGGTGGTCATCACCGGCGCGACCAGCGGGATCGGCCGGGCGGCGGCCCGGGAGTTCGCCGGCCGCGGGGACCGTCTGGTCCTCGCGGCCCGCTCCCCCGCCACCCTGGCCCAGGTACGCGACGAGTGCCGGGCGGCCGGCGCCGAGGTGCTGACCGTACCGCTGGACGTCACCGCGCCCGGCGCGGTGGCCGCGCTGGCCGACGCGGCGGAGGCCGAGTTCGGCGGCATCGACGCCTGGGTGCACACCGCCGCCGTGATGGCCTACGGCCGCTTCGACGAGACCCCCGCCGAGGTCTTCGACCAGGTCGTCCGCACCGACCTGCTGGCCGCGGGCGAGGTGGCCCGGGTGGCGCTGCGCCGCTTCCGGGCCGCCTCGGCCGGCACGCTGGTCCTCACCGGCTCGGTCCTCGGGCACATCACCGCGCCCTACATGAGCGGCTACGTGGCGGCCAAATGGGGCCTCCAGGGGCTGGCCCGGGCGTTGCAGCAGGAGGCCCGGGAGACCCCCGGCGTGCGGATCTGCCTGGTCAACCCGGGCAGCGTCGACACGCCGGTCTACCGGCAGGCGGCGAACTACCTGGGCCGCGTCGGTCGCCCGCCGCCGCCGGTCACCACACCCGAGCGGGTGGCCCGGGCCATGGTCGACTGCGTCGACCGGCCCCGCCGGGAGGTGTCCGTGGGGCGGCTCAACGTCGTCATGCGGTTCGGGTTCACCGTGCTCCCCGGCGTGTACGACGTGCTGGTGGGGCCGCTCATGCGGCTCGCCGGGCTGACCAACCAGCCGATCGCACCCCACCCGGGCATCATCTTCGACCCGAACCCGGCCGGTGAGGGCGTCCGGGGCGGCTGGCTGCCCGACGTGTCGCGGGCGGTCCGCTCGGTGGGCGGGGCGACCGCGGCGGCCGGCTCGGCGCTGCTGCGCCGGCTGCGCTGACCGGGGCACCGGCGGGGTGCGTCGTCGCCCGCGCGGGGTGGCGGGCGGATGGCTACCGTGTACTGCGGGACACGGCGGAGGGACGGGACATGCGGGAAGCGGACCGGGAACTGGACCGGGCGGTCGGCGGGCGGCTGTGGCGGCTGACGGGGCTGGCCGCGGTGGCCGGGCTGGCCTGGGCGGCGCGGGACGTGCCCGCCCAGCTCGGCGGCCGGCTCGCCGGCGCCCGCGCGGAACGGGCGGCCCGCTCGCCGCGCTTCCGCGACGGCACCTTCCACAACCCGTCGGGCACCCGCAGCACCATGGTCGCCGACCCGGGCCGGAACCTGGTCAAGGAGCTGATCTTCGGCAAGCAGAAGCGGCGGCCGGGCAGCGCCGTGCCGGTGCTGCGCCCGGCCGACCCGACGCCGGCCGACCCGGCCCGCGAGCTGAACATCGTCTGGTACGGCCACGCCTCCACGCTTGTCGAGATCGAGGGGCACCGGGTGCTGCTCGACCCGGTCTGGAGCGACCGCTGCTCCCCGTCGGCGCTGGTCGGCCCGCGCCGCATCCACGAGCCGCCGGTCCGCCTGGAGGAGCTGCCGCGGCTCGACGCCATCCTCATCTCGCACGACCACTACGACCACCTCGACCTGGCGACCGTCCGCGGGCTGCTCGCCCACCAGTCCGCGCCGTTCCTGGTACCGCTCGGCGTCGGCGCCCACCTGGACCGGTGGGGCGTGCCGGAGGACCGGATCGTCGAGCTGGACTGGTCGGAGAGCCACCGCGTCGGCGGGCTCACCCTCACCGCCACCGCCGCCCAGCACTTCTCCGGGCGGGGCCTGCGCCGCGACGGCACGCTCTGGAGCTCCTGGGTGGTGGCCGGCGCGCAGCGCAAGGTCTTCTACACCGGCGACTCCGGCTACTTCGACGGCTACGCCGAGATCGGCGCCGAGCACGGCCCCTTCGACGTGACGCTCATGCAGATCGGCGCGTACGACCGGGCCTGGCCGACCATCCACATGTTCCCCGAGGAGGCCGTCGCCGCCCACCTCGACCTGCGCGGCGGGCTGTTCGTCCCGGTGCACTGGGCCACCTTCAACCTGGCCCTGCACGACTGGTCCGAGCCGGTGGACCGGCTCTGGGCCGAGGCGAAGGCCCGGGACGTCCGGCTGGCCGTGCCCCGGCCCGGCGAGCGGGTGGTGGTGGACGAGCCGCCCGCGGTGGACGGCTGGTGGCAGGCGGTCGCCTGAGCCCCCGCCTCAGAGCACGAAGGCGTCCGTCCAGAGGGCGCCGGAGCGGCCGGAGAGCGCGTCCAGCATCGCCACCGCCTGCCCGTCGGTGAGCTGCGCGACGAAGTCGACGATCGCCCGCCCCCGGGCCCGGCCGATCCGGTCCGGCGTGCGCGGGTGCAGCTCCGCCTCGGCCAGCTCGACCAGGTCGTGCAGCCGGCGGGGCAGCCGGGACTCCTCCTCCGGGTCGAGCAGCCACTCCCACAGCGCCTCCACCAGCGTGCCGAGCAGCCGCGCCTGGCCCCGCTGGTGCAGGGCCAGGTCCGGGCGGGCCAGCACGAACCGGTGGTGCACGAACTTGAGCACCTGCACCTCGTGCCACTGCGGCTTGGCCAGCAGCACGTACCCGGACCGGACGTCCGGCTCCGGGGTCACCGTGATGGCGTCGACGAACCGGGTGGACCAGCGGGCGGAGAACCGGGCCACGTACTGCTCGGCCTCGATCGAGCCGTCGAACGGCAGCGCCAGCAGCCCCTCCACCAGCTCCTCGCGGACGTGCTCGACGGCGGCGGCGAACGCCTCGTCGTCGGCGATCCAGGCGTCCTTGCGGTGCAACTGGCGGCGCAGCCGTTCGATGGCCGCACCCGGCCGCCGGCCCGCCGCGTCCAGGGCCGAGGAGGTGATCGCCCGGAAGTGCCCGCACTCGCGCTGCCAGGCCGACAGCTCGGCGGCCACCGCGCCCTGCTGGAGCACACCGACCCGGTAGAAGTCCTCCACGTCGTGGATGGCGTACGCGATGTCGTCGGCGGTGTCCATGATCGACGCCTCGGGCGTCTGCTGCCAGTCCGGGATCCGGCCGGCGAACGGCTCCCGGGCCTGCCGCAGGTCGTCCAGCTCCGTCCGGTACGCGCCGAACTTCACCGACCCGCTCTCCGGGTCGTCGGGCGGGCCGGCCGCGCCGCGCGGGGCCGGGTCCAGGTGCCGCGGGTGCGGGTCCGGGTGGTCCAGCCGGGTCCACGGGTACTTCAGCATCGCCGCCCGGACCGCCGCGGTCAGGTCCAGGCCGGTGGTCGCCGCGCCGCGGATCTCGGTGCTGGTGACGATCCGGTACGACTGGGCGTTGCCCTCGAAGCCGTCGGCCAGCCCCAGCCGCTGCCGGGCCAGCCGGTCCAGCACCCGCTCCCCCAGGTGGCCGAACGGCGGGTGCCCGAGGTCGTGGGCGAGCGCGGCGGCCTCCACCACGTCCGGGTCGCAGCCGCCCAGCTTCTCCAGCAGGTCGCGGTGCGCCGGGTCGGCGGTCAGCCGCTCGGCGACCGCCCGGGCCACCTGCGCCACCTTGAGGCTGTGGGTGAGCCGGTTGTGCACGAGCAGTCCCGACCCGCCCGGGCTGATCACCTGGGTCACCCCGTTCAGGCGGGCGAAGAAGGGTGACCCCACGATGCGGTCCCGGTCGGCCCGGAACGGGCTGGCCGCCAGGTCGCCGAGCGCCCGGGCGCTGCCGCCGAAGAGCCGCCGGGCCCGCGGATCCGCAGGTTGTTCCATGATCGCCACGCTAGCGCAGGGCGCACGGGGTCGCGATGCGCCGGTCAGCTGCTGGGGCTGGCGTGACGGATGGGTCCGGGCGGGTGCCGCGCGGCCGGCGGCGACCCGACCGGCACAATGACTGCCGAACCCACCCGAGAAGGCGGATCAGATCGTGACCCAGTCTGTGCACCAGCGGATCGCCGAGGAACTCGGCGTCGCCGAACGCCAGGTGCGGGCGGCCGTCGAGCTGCTCGACGGCGGCGCCACCGTGCCGTTCATCGCCCGCTACCGCAAGGAGGCCACCGGCCTGCTCGACGACGCGCAACTGCGCACCCTGGAGGAGCGGCTGCGCTACCTGCGGGAGCTGGACGAGCGCCGGGCCGCGGTGCTGGAGTCGATCCGCGGGCAGGGCAAGCTCGACGAGGCGCTGGAAGCGCAGATCATGGCGGCCGACTCGAAGTCCCGGCTGGAGGACATCTACCTGCCCTACAAGCCGAAGCGGCGGACCCGGGCGCAGATCGCCCGGGAGGCCGGGCTGGAGCCCCTCGCCGACACGCTGCTGGCCGACCCGACCCGGGACCCCCGCGCCACGGCCGCCGACTTCGTCGACGTCGACCGGGGGGTGGCCGACGCCGCCGCCGCGCTCGACGGCGCGCGGGCCATCCTCATCGAGCGGTTCGCCGAGGACGCCGACCTCATCGGCACGCTGCGGGAGCAGATGTGGTCGCGGGGCCGGCTGGTCTCCCGGGTACGCGAGGGCCAGGAGACGGCCGGCGCCAAGTTCGCCGACTACTTCGACTTCGCCGAGCCGTACACGAAGCTTCCCTCGCACCGGATCCTCGCCATGTTCCGCGGCGAGAAGGAGGGCGTGCTCGACCTGACCATGGACCCGGAGGCCGACGGCGACTCCGACGCCGTGGTCACCGGCCCCACCCGCTACGAGGCGGCCATCGCCGGCCGGTTCGGGGTCAGCGACCAGGGGCGGCCCGCCGACCGCTGGCTCACCGACACGGTGCGCTGGGCCTGGCGTACCCGGATCCTCGTCCACCTCGGCGCCGACCTGCGGCTGCGGCTCTGGCAGGCGGCCGAGGAGGAGGCCGTCCGGGTCTTCGCCACCAACCTGCGCGACCTGCTGCTGGCCGCGCCGGCCGGCGCGCGCCCCACCATGGGCCTCGACCCGGGCCTGCGCACCGGCGTGAAGGTGGCCGTGGTGGACGCCACCGGCAAGGTGGTCGCCACGGACACCATCTACCCGCACGAGCCGCGCCGGCAGTGGGACGCCTCCGTGCACACGCTGGCGACCCTGGCCGCCGCGCACGGCGTCGAGCTGGTCGCCATCGGCAACGGCACCGCCAGCCGGGAGACCGACAAGCTCGCCGCTGACCTGATCAAGCGGCACCCGGAGCTGAAGCTGACCAAGGTGGTGGTCTCCGAGGCCGGCGCGTCGGTCTACTCCGCCTCCGCGTACGCCTCCCAGGAGCTGCCCGGGCTCGACGTCTCGCTGCGCGGCGCGGTCTCCATCGCCCGCCGCCTCCAGGACCCCCTCGCCGAACTGGTGAAGATCGACCCGCGGTCGATCGGCGTCGGGCAGTACCAGCACGACCTGTCCGAGGTGAAGCTGTCCCGCTCCCTCGACGCGGTCGTCGAGGACTGCGTCAACGCGGTCGGCGTCGACGTCAACACCGCCTCCGCCCCGCTGCTCACCCGGGTCTCCGGCATCGGCGCCGGGCTGGCCGAGAACATCGTGCTGCACCGCGACGCCAACGGGCCGTTCCGCACCCGTGGCGAGCTGCGGAAGGTGCCCCGGCTCGGACCGAAGGCGTTCGAGCAGTGTGCCGGCTTCCTGCGCATCCCGGGCGGCGACGACCCGCTCGACTCCTCCAGCGTGCACCCCGAGGCGTACCCGGTGGTGCGCCGGATCCTCGCCCACACCGGCCAGGACCTGCGCGCGCTGATCGGGAAGTCGGCCATCCTGCGCGGGCTCCGGGCGACCGAGTTCGTCGACGACACCTTCGGCCTGCCCACCGTCACCGACATCCTCGCCGAGCTGGAGAAGCCCGGCCGCGACCCGCGGCCGGAGTTCCGCACCGCCACCTTCGCCGAGGGGGTGGAGAAGATCAGCGACCTCACCCCGGGCATGGTGCTGGAGGGCGTGGTCACCAACGTGGCCGCGTTCGGCGCGTTCGTCGACGTCGGCGTGCACCAGGACGGCCTGGTACACGTCTCGGCCCTGTCGCACACCTTCGTCAAGGACCCGCGCGACGTGGTGAAGTCCGGCGACGTGGTCCGGGTCCGGGTGCTCGACGTCGACGTGCCCCGCAAGCGGATCTCGCTGACGCTGCGGCTGGAGGACGAGGCGCCGGCCGGACGCCCGCAGGGCGGCGACGGCCGCCGTGACCGCGGCGGGTCGCGCGGCGGTCGTGACGATCGGGGCGGTCCGCGCGGCGAGGGTCAGGGGGGCCGTGGACAGGGCGGTGGCGGTCCGCGCGGTGACCGGGGCGCCGGTGCCCAGGGCGCCGGTGGCCAGGGCGGCGGCGGTCCGCGGGGCGGCCAGGGCGCCGGCGGCCAGGGCGGCGGCGGTCCGCGCGGTGACCGGGGCGGCTCTCGTGGCGGGCCGCAGCAGCGGCCGGGGCGCGGCGCAGGGGCTCCGGCGCCGGAGAACAGTGCCATGGCGGACGCGCTGCGCCGCGCCGGTCTGGCCTGAGGGCCGCGCTGCGCTGCCGAGCTGACAGCGCGAACGACTCGGCTCGGCAGCGCACCCGCCCCGAGCTGAACCGGGCGGTCGGCGCGCCGTTCAATCTTGGACAGTTGCCGTTCGAGGCCGACGGCAACTGTCCAAGATCCGGAGAGGCGGCCGTCGTGCCGGTGCCCGCACCGAGGCTGAGGCGCGGTCCAGCCGGGGTGCCGAGGCGACGGCGGACGCGCCGGCCCGGCCCGAGGTGTCGGGGGTGCTGTCGAGCTGACGCGGCGGGGCGAGGCGGGGCGCGTACCCTCGCGGGCGTGGGTGGGGACGACGGTCTGGACTGGCGGGAGCGGCAGCGGCACGCGGTGCGGGCCCACGCGGCGGCCGACGCCCGGCAGCGCGCCGCCGAGCAGGAGCAGGCCGCGCAGCTGGTGGCCCGGTTCGCCGCCGAGGCGCTGCGGCGGGGGCTGCGCACCGAGCGGCTGACGGCGGCCGGCTACGACGGGCGGGGCCGCTACCGGACCCGGATCACCGGCTGGTACGTGGATCGGGCGCACAGCCGGGCGGTGGACACCGAGGGCCGCTTCTACCTGCTCACCGTGCCGCCCAGCCTGCGGTCGCGGCTGTTCGGGGCCGATCCCGAGCCCGCCCCGGCGCCGCTGGTGGTGGGGCGGGGCGGCCGGGACGGCGAGTCGGTGCCCCTGGCGACGCTGCTCAACCTGCGTCTCGAGGCGGGCGACGACTGGCGCTGACCCGCGCCGGCCGATCGGTCCGCTGCCGCGGCACGTCCCGCGCCGACCGCCGCTGCACCCGCCGCCACCAGCAGAGCTGCACGACCAGGGTGAGCAGGCCGGCCAGCACGATGGCGGCCAGGTTGATGACGAGTTGGAGGGCTGAGCCGGCCGCCTCGTGCCAGACCCCGTAGGCCGCCGCGACCGCCACGTTGGCCGCCGCCGGCACGGTGGTCACCGAGATCAGCACGCCGACCAGGGAGCCGGACTTCTTCGAGGTCAGCGAGAGCATGCCGGCGACCCCGGCGAGCAGGCCGACCACCCAGGAGAGCGCGTCCGGACGCCAGATGAAGTCGGTGAGCGGCCGGTCGGCCAGCAGCATGTCCCGGCTGACCAGCCCGGTAGCGGTGAGTGCTTAGGTGCTCAGCACGGTGGCCAGCATGGCGGCGAGGAAGCCGACCACCAGCGCCTGCACCGACCGGCCGATGACGCGCGGCTGCCGGCGCAGCAGCGCCACGCACAGCGCGGCCAGCGGGCCGAACTCCGGGCCGACCACCATGGCGCCGACGATCAGGATGGGCTGGTCGAGCAGCACGCCGATACCGGCGATCATGGTGGCGACGACGATCAGCGCGAGGAAGGTGCCGGTGAGCACCGTCTGCTCCCCGGTCTTCGCGGCGATCTCGTCCCAGACCACGGCGTCCTCACCGTGCCCGGGGGCGTCCTCCGCGGCCTTGTCCGCCGCCGCGGACAGGGTCAGCTCGACGTCGTCCGCGGCGATCGCCCCGTGCGCCTCGACGCCCAACTCCTGCAGCCGGCGCAACACGCCGTCGGCGCTCTCCCGCACCACGTCGCAGGTGACGTAGTCGCCGGCCGGCTGGCGGGCAGCCCCGGCCAGTACCACGAGGTGGGTGACGCCCGGTTCTGCCGCCAGCAGGTCGACGACGGCCGCAGACCGATCAGTGGGCGCGATCACCCGCAGATGCAACACAGCAGCCCCTTTCGAATGAGCGTTCCGCACTCTACTGCCGCTCCGAGCGCCTCAGCCGTGTCTCCCGAGGGGGCAAGGCGTTGGATCAAGGGAGGTATTCGCCTGAAAACGTGAAACCAGGCAGACCGCTCCTCTTATGGGTGTAACAACCTTTGTGTCATGGAATGAAACCTTTGCGAGGTCCGACGTGCTGCTTCCGGAGAGAACGGTCCCCCCGCCGGCACACCCGGCTGAACAGCTCCGGCGGGACCGCCTCAAGCGGGCCATCGACGTGGCCGGCGCGGCGTTGCTGCTGATCCTGACCGCTCCGCTGATGGCGGTGCTGGCGCTGCTTGTGCTGGTGACACACGGCCGTCCGGTGCTGTTCCGGCAGTGTCGAGCAGGGCTCGCCGGACGCCCGTTCCTGCTGCTCAAATTCCGCACCATGCGCGCGCCCGACCCGGTCCGGGGACTGCTCTCCGACGCCGATCGGCTGACCCGGCTGGGCCGCTGGCTGCGGGCCACCAGCCTCGACGAGTTGCCGTCACTGGTGAACGTCCTGCGCGGCGACATGAGTCTGGTGGGCCCCCGCCCGCTGCTCGACCACTACCTGTCCCGTTACACCGAGCGGCAGGCGCGGCGTCACGAAGTGCGCCCGGGCATAACCGGCCTTGCCCAGGTACGCGGCCGCAACGCCCTGAGCTGGGAGGAGAAGTTCGAGTACGACGTCTGGTACGTCGACCACCGCTGCTTGCGGCTGGACCTGTCCATCCTGGCCGCCACCGCCCGGACGGTGCTGCTCCGCGAGGGGATCAGCGCGGAGGGCGTCGCCACCGCACCGGAGTTCGCCGGGGCGGGCGCGCTGACCGCTGCGGACGGTGCACGGCGTTGACCGCCACCCGCTCCGCCGCCCTGTGCCACTCCGCGTGGCGCCCTCGTCAATCGCAGGTTGAACCGGAAGGAAACCGATGACGCGGACCATCCATCTCTCGCCGCCCGACGTGGGGCCTCTCGAGGAGTCGTACCTGATCGCCGCGCTGCGTTCGGGCTGGGTCGCGCCGGTCGGGCCGGACCTGGCGTCCTTCGAGCGCGAGATGGCGAGCCGGGTGGGAACCGCCGGCGCAGTGGCGGTGAGCTCCGGCACGGCGGCGCTGCACCTCGCCCTGCTCGGTGTCGGGGTTGATACGGGCGACGTGGTGGTGGTGCCCACGCTCACCTTCATCGCCACTGCCAACGCGGTGCGCTACACCGGCGCCCGGCCGGTCTTCGTCGACTGCGACCCGCGCACCGGAAACATGGACGTGGCCCTCACCGCGGAACTGCTCCGCGATCTGGTGCGCCGGGGTGAACGGGTCCGGGCAGTCGTGCCTGTGGACATGTTCGGGAGCTGTGTCGACTACACCGCTCTCCTGCCAGTCTGCGCCGACTTCGGAGTCGAGGTGGTGGAGGACGCCGCCGAGGCGCTCGGGGCCCGGCATGACGGACGCCCGGCGGGCTCCTTCGGCCGGGTGGCGGCGCTCTCCTTCAACGGCAACAAGATCATGACCACGTCGGGCGGGGGCATGCTCGTCTCGGACGACCAGGCCCTGCTCGACCGCGCCCGCCACCTGGCCACCCAGGCCCGGGAACCGGTGCCCCACTACGAGCACCGCGAGACCGGGTACAACTACCGGCTCAGCAACCTGTTGGCCGCGCTCGGCCGGGCCCAGTTGCTCCGTCTCGACGGGATGATCGGTCGCCGCCGCGACCTGCGGGACCGGTACGCCAAGCTCTTCGCGGCGGTGCCGGGGGTGCGGGTCCTCGGCGAGGACGACCACGAGTCCAACTGTTGGCTCACCAGCATCGTGGTCGACACGGATCAGGCCGGCTGGAGTGCCGCCGACCTCGCCGGACACCTCGCGGGGCATGGCATCGAGACCCGTCCGGTCTGGAAGCCGATGCACCTGCAGCCGGTCTTCGGCGCCGCGCAGGGACTGTTCACGGGAGCCGCCGAGCGGCTGTTCCGCGACGGCCTCACCCTGCCCAGTGGATCGGCCATGGACACCAGCCAGGTCGCGGAGGTGCTCGCCGTGATCGGTGCGTTTCTCGCCGAGCGGACGGGAGCGTCTCCCGCGTGACCACCGACTTGGTGATCGTCGGGTGCGGCGGTCACGGCCGGGAGGTGCTGACCATCGTCCGGGCGGTCAACGGCGACGCGCCGCGCTGGCGAACGGCCGGCTTCGTGGACGACCGGCCGGCCGAGGAGAACCTCAAACGCGTCCAGCGTCTCGACGTGCCGTACCTGGGCGGTCTCGACCGGCTCCGGGACCTGCCGCCGCACACCCACGTGGTCATCGGCATCGGGGACCCCCGGGTGCGCCGCGCGGTGGGTGAACGCTTGGACCTGTACGGCCTGCCCATCGCGACCCTGGTCCACCCGGCGGCCACAGTCGGCCCGGACGTCGCGTACCGGGAGGGCTTCGTCGCCTTCGCCGGCGCCCGGGTCACCACGAACGTGACGATCGGCCGGCACGTGCACCTCAACCAGAACGTCACCGTCGGGCACGACAGCACCCTGGCCGACTACGTGTCGGTCAACCCGCTCGCCGCCGTCTCCGGCGACTGTCACCTCGGGGAGGCGGTCCTGGTGGGCACCACCGCTGCGATCCTCCAGGGCCTGACCGTGGGAGCCGCCGCCACCGTCGGGGCCGGCGCCTGCGTGGTCCGGGACGTCCCGCCCGGCGTGGTGGTCAAGGGGGTGCCGGCCCGGTGACCATTCCCGTCGAACTCGACCGGCCGCGGCACCTGGCGCCGCGCACCGCCGCGCCGGCGCAGGGGATCGCGGCACCCGCCCCGCCCGGTGCCGTCGGGATCCGCGCGCTGGTCGTCGCCGCCGCCGGCACCGCCGGCTCCCGCGTCGCATCCCTGCTGATCAGCCTGGCTGCGGGGATCCTCTCCGCGCGCTCATTGGGCCCCCACGACCGGGGTCTGCTGGCGGTGTCCATCGCTGCCAGCGGCATCTTCAGCACGGTGTGCGCGGTCGGCATGGACACCGCCAATCTCCGGCTGGCCGGCCGGTCACCCGGACACCACCGGCACGCGGTCCGGGCGAGCATCGGCTACGCCCTCGTCGTCGGCACGGCGCTCGCCGGGGCGTGGGCCGCCGCCGGGCTGCTGCTCGGGCCGGGCGTGCGCCTGGGGCTCGAACCGGCCACCTTCGTGTTGGCCTTGGCCCTGTGCCCGGTGGTGCTGCTCAGCATGCTCCTCGGCTCAGTCGAGATCGGGCGGGGACGCTCCGCCGGTTACAACCTCGTCGTCGTGGTGGCTCTCGTCGTCTACCTGGCCGGGCTGGGCGGTCTGGTGGTGTCCGGCCGGGTCTCGGCGCTCACCGCCCTTGCCGCGTACGGGGTGGGACAGGTCGTGGGGTTGGTCGCGCTGGTCTGGCGCAGCCGGCCGGAGAGTGGTGCCGACACGCCGGGTGACGCCGTCGGGTACCGCTCGTCCGCGCGCCGGGCCTACCTGCCCAACCTGGCCCAGTTCGGGATGATCCGGGTTCAGGTGCCGGTGGTCCAACTCCTGGTGGGCGCCAGCGCCGTCGGCGTCTACTCGGTGGCGCTCTCGCTCGCCGAGGTCCTCCTGATCATTCCGATCGCGGTCAGTCTGGTGCTGATCCCGCCGGTGGCGAACGGCCAGGCGAACTGGCGCTCCGTGGTGCACCTGGGAGGCCGCACCCTGCTGGTCACGAGCGTGGGCGCCGCGGCGTTGGCGCTGGCGGCGCCGTATGTCGTGCCACTGCTCTACGGCCACGAGTTCGACGGCGCCGTCGCGACCGTCTGGGCGCTGCTGCCAGGCGTGGCGGTCTTCGCGCTGGCCCGGGTCGGGCAGAGCTACCTGACCGCTACCGACCGGCCGGCGGCCACGGTGGTGGCGGCGGTCGCGGCGACGGCGGTGGGTCTGGCCGCCATGGCGGTCCTCGTGCCCCGTCTCGACGCCGTCGGTGCGGGCCTGGCCGGCAGCGCCGGCTACCTGGTCTACGCCGCCGTGATCGCCCCCGCATTCCTGCGGGCCGACCCGCGGCGCGTCGCCCGCCGTCGGGCGGCGCCCCCGCGACGGTGGCGCGACGCCGGTGAGGGTGGGACCTTTCCCGCGCTGGTGGGCGGGCTCGGCGCCGTGGCCGCCATCGGGACCGGCCTGCTGGCCACCCGGCTGGCCGACGTGCCGCTGGCACTGCCCACGATGGTCGCCGCCCTGCTGCTGGTGGGCGTGGTCGCCGCCGTCCCCGTGGCGGCGCTCTGGGGACTGGCGCTGGCCGCTCCGGCGGCCCAACTACCTGACCCGTACGCGGTCAGCCCCGTGGTGCTGCTGGTGCTGAGCGCGGCCGCGGCCACGGGCGCGCTGCTGCGGCGGCGGGTCAACTGGCGGGACCGGCACTGCTCCCTGCTGGTGGTCGCGCTTCTGGCCGTGGTGCTGTTCGGCGCGACGGTGATCGGCCCCGGAGAGGGTCTGCTCGCCTCGGCCACCCAGGTCTCGATCCTGGCCGTGCCTCTGGTCTGCCTGCCTCTGGCGGTACGCGAGGGGACCTCCGCCTGGTCCCTGCTGCTCGGGTTCGCCTTCTCCGCGACCGTGGTCGGCGCGGTACAGACCGCCACCACCATGCGGGACGGGACGGCCGCGCTCCTGTCAGGTACCTCCGGCGAAGCGAACCACAACGTCTGGGGCCCGATGCTCGTCGTCGCCCTCGCCGTCCTGCTCGCCCGATGGGGCCGCCCGGCGCCCCCGCCGTTACGGCTCGCGATCCTGGTCGCGCTGCCCGTCCTGCTGCTCGGGGTGGGCTACTCGTACAGCCGCTCGTCGTACCTCGGCGCGGGGGCGGTGGTGGTCTGCTTCGCCCTACGTCGACTGGCCCGGGT
This sequence comes from Micromonospora sp. NPDC048907, assembly GCF_055586885.1. NCBI lineage: Bacteria > Bacillati > Actinomycetota > Actinomycetes > Micromonosporales > Micromonosporaceae > Micromonospora > Micromonospora sp. NPDC048907. The sequence continues at coordinate 228,656 of NZ_JBVJHI010000008.1, read as the reverse complement.
GGGGCTGTGGTTGGTGGTGACCCTGCTGGTGACAGTCGCGGCGGCGCTGCCCGGCGCCAACCTCGTACCAGAGACCATCAGCACGCGGATCAACGACACCACCGCCACCGGCGCCCTCGACGTCTCGTCGGGCCTGCGCCTGGACATGTGGGCGGCGGCGCTGCGGATGACAGGGGACTTCCCCGCCTTCGGCGTCGGCTACCTCAACTTCAACGAGCGGCTGCCGGAGTACTTCATCCAGCACGTCAGCGGCGGTTCGTACCAGGCCGGTCCGCGGCTCGGCCTCCTAGCGCACCCGCACAACCTCTACCTCACCGTGCTGGCCGAGACCGGTCTGATCGGCACGGCGTTGCTCGTGGCGCTGCTCGTGCTGGTCTACCGGTCGGTCTGGCGCGGGTACCGCGCGCGTGCGGGGTGGGTGCCGGAGGCGGCCCTGCTCGGCGGCGTCGGTCTGGCGGTCTGCTCGCTCACCGGTGAGCCGCTGCTCACGCTGCCGGTCCTTATCCCGTTCGTCCTGCTGCTCAGCACCGCTACCCGGAGACCGACATGACCCCGTCCACGCTGCCGGAGGCTTCCGGTTCCCTGCGGATCCTCCAGGTCACCAGCACACCGAACGGCGGGAGCTGGTTCCACGACCAGGTCGTCGGCCTGGCCCGGCGCGGCCACCAGGTCCGGGCGGTGCTGCCGGCCGAAGGGGCGCTGTCCGCGCGGCTGCGCGCCGCCGACGTACCGGTGGAGATTGTGCCGCTCAACGGCTGGCGTCCCCGACAGTTGCCCCGGGTGGCCGCCGCCGAGCTGCGCCTGATCCGGCTGATCCGGGAATTCCGTCCGCATGTCGTGCACGCCCATCTGCTCAAGGCGAACATCGCCTGCCGAGTGGCGAACCTGGTCGGCGCCCGCGGCCTCCACGTCAACCAGGTCACCGGGATCAACCATCTGCGCAGCCCTATCCTGCGCAGGATCGACCTCGCCACGCTCTCGCGCGCCGACGTCCTGATCGGCTCCTGCACCGCGTTCGCCGACCGGTACCGCGGGTTCGGTGCCCGGTCGGTGGCGGTCAGCCACTACGGGTGCGACGTGCGGCGGCTGGATCCCGCGGCATCCGGCCGTCCCTTCCGCACGGAGTTCAACCTCGGCGAGAAGGTGCCGACGGTCGGCATGGTCGCCCACATGTACCCGACCCGCCTGCGCGCCTTCCGGGACATCGGTGTCAAGGGTCACGAGGTGTTGATCGACGCTGTCCCGCGGGTGCTGGCCCGGGTGCCCGAGGCGCACATCTTCATCGTGGGCGACGAGTTCGTCGGCACGGGCGAATACCGCCGCGAGTTGGAGGCCCGAGTGGCTCGGCTCGGTGTTGCCGACCGCGTGCACTTCACCGGACACCGCACCGACGTGCAGAACGTCCTCGCCGCGATGGATGTGCTCGTCAATCCCTCCATGGAGGAGTCGGCGTGCTACGCGATGATCGAGGCGCTGCTCATGGAGAAGGGTGCGGTCGCCAGCGACGTGGGCGGCCTCCCGGACACCGTGCAGCACGGCGAGACCGGCCTGCTGGTCCCCCCCGGCGACCCGGTCGCGCTGGCGGACGCTCTCGTGACGCTGCTCGCCGATCCGGAGCGTCGCCGGGAGATGGGACGGCTCGGCCGGCAGCGGTGCCTGCGCCGGTTCGACATCGACCGCACCGTGGCCGGCGTCGAGTCCGTGTACCGCACGGCGCTGGCCACCGCCGGCGCGGGGGGCTCATGGTGACCGCGCTCCGGTCGCTCATCGCAAGCGGCGTACGAGACCTGCGGGTCCGTGACTACCCGGTGGCCGCCGACGCGCGCCGGGACGGGCGGGGACCATATCCCCTGGTCTGGACGGACCTGCCGGGTGGCACCGCGCTGGACGCCGACGGCATCGTCACCGCGACCGGGCCCGACGGGCGGCCCTATCCCAACCCGGTGTCGATGTGCCTGTACGCACTCGGCGAGCACAGCCGGGCGCTCGCCGACGGCCGGCCGGACACAGAGCGTTTCGGGTCGTTCCTCACTCAGGCGTCGTGGCTCCGGGCGCACCAGGACGGTGCGGGTGGGTGGCGATATCCCGTGCCGGTCCCCCGTTACGGGGTGTCGCCCGGCTGGTACTCCGGGATGGCGCAGGGCATGGCGGCGTCCACCCTGCTGCGCGCGCACGACCTCACAGGCGAACACTCCTACCTGGACAGCGCCGACGGCGCCGTCGAGTTGCTCCTCCGACCGGCCGACCGAGGCGGTTGCGCCGACTACGACGAGCAGGGTCGGCCCTTCCTGGAGGAGTGTCCGGCCGTGCCACCGAGCCGCGTGCTCAACGGCGCGCTGTTCGCCCTCTTCGGGCTCGTCGAACACCAGCACCGCACCGGTGGTGACGCCCACCTCGCCGTGCAGGACCGGCTGGCGGCGGAGCTGCCCGACTTCGACCTCGGCTACTGGTCCCGGTACGACCTGCGCTGGTCCTGGCCGGCGTCGGTGAACTACCACGCGCTGCACGTCTCGCTGCTGACCGCCGCCGCGTCCCTGACCGGAATGCCCGTGTTCGGCGAGGTCGCCGACCGTTGGCGAGCCCGGCTGCGGGAGCCGGCCAGCCAGCTGCGGGCCCGCGCGGTCAAGGCAGCACAGGTCTGGCGGCACCGCCGTGGCTGACCGTGACACCGGCGACGGCACACGCGTGCTGCTGCTGGGCCCCGCGCACTCTCTGCACACCCGCCGGTGGGCCGCCGCACTCGCCGGCCGGGGGCACCGGGTGGTGCTCGCCGGCTGGGGCCCGGCCGAGCCGCTGGCCGGCGTGGACCTGCGGGTGCCGCCCGAGCCGGCCCGTGCGGCCGGCGGTTCACTGGGCGTCGCACGAGGGCTGCTCGCCACCGGCTGGTGGCTGCGCCGCGAGGTCCGCCAGGTGCGGCCGGACGTGGTGCACGTCCACTCGGTCGGCCGGGCCGGGCTGCTCGCCCTCGCCCTCCCCCGGGTCCCGGTCCGGGTGGTCACCCCCTGGGGAAGCGAGCTGCGGGCCGCCACCCGATCCAGGCTGCGCCGCTGGGTCACCCAGCTCACCCTGCACCGGGCCGACCTGGTGGTACCCACCTCCCGGTCGGTGACCGAGGAGGTCACCCGCAGCTACCGGGTGCCGGCTGCGCGCACGGCCACCCTGTCCTGGGGGGTCGACGACACGCTGCTCGCCAGCCTCGGCACCGTCGACCCGGCGGCGGTGCGCCGTCGACACGGCATCCCGGAGCAGGCCACCGTCCTCCTGTCGATGCGCGGGGTCACGCCGGTCTACCGGTCGGACGACATCCTGCGGGCGTACGCGGACGTCGCCGGTGAGCGGCCGGACCTGCACCTCGTCGTGCTCGGCGGCCATGTGCCCGGCGAGGCGGCGGCAGCCCGCGAGCACGCCGCCGGCCTGGCCGGAGTCCGCCAGCTGGCCGCGGCGTATACCGGGCGGTTGACCGTCGTCGACCGGACGCTGTCGCCGGCCGACACGTTCGCGTTGATGCGGGCCAGCGACGTGGCGCTGTCCGTTCCCCGCAGCGACCAGCGCAGCTCGGCGGTGCTCGAAGCGGCGCTCGCCGGATGCCGGCTGCTCCTCGCCGACCTACCGCCGTACCGCGAACTCCTGGCCGACGGTCTGGCCGCCGAGCTGCTGCCCGAGCCGCTCGCCAGCACGCTGGCCGACCGGCTGCGCACCGTACGGGGCCTCCCGGCCGCCGAGCGGGCGGCCAACCGGGCCTTCATCGAGACGCACGAACTGTGGTCACGCCAGGTGTCCGCCATGGAGCACTGGTACCGCCGGTTGTCGCCCGCCGCGCGGTGACAAGCCGTCGCCGCTTACCCGTCCAGCGCGGGGCACCGGGTGCCCCGCCGTCATCCGTCAGATCGGAGGGACCGTGACCGAACAGGTCCGACCTCAGCGTCACGTCCTCGTCCTCAACCACTACGCCAAGCCGCTCTCCGAGCCCGGCGGAACCCGGCATGTCGAGCTGTTCGGCCGCCTGGACGGTTGGGACTACACCATCGTCGCGGGCGACCGCGACGTCTACTCGCGCCGGCGGTTCCGCAACCGCGAGCCCCACTTCGTCCGCGTGCGGGTGCCGGGTTACACCCGGAACAACCACCGCCGGGTGCTGAACTGGCTGGGGTACGCGGCCGGCGCCCTGGTGGCCTCGCTCGCGCGGCGCCGTCCGGCTCTGGTGTACGCGTCGTCCCCGCACATCCTCACACCGGTCAGCGGTTGGCTGGCGGCCCGGCTGTGGCGGGTGCCTTTCGTCCTGGAGATCCGCGACCTGTGGCCGGAGTCCATGGTGAGCACCGGGCACCTCCGGGAGGGTTCGCCCGTGCACCGGGCCCTGCGGGCGCTCGAGACCTGGCTGTACCGCCGTGCGGACCGGATCGTCATCGTCGCCGCCGGCTGGCGGTCGTACTTCCGCGCCCTCGGGGTGGACGAGGCGAAGTTGACGTGGGTGAGCAACGGGGCCGATCCGGCGACGTTCGCCCTGCGCCACGACCGGTACCGCCCGCTACGCGACCGGATACCGGTGCACGGCCGGCTGATCGTCTTCGCGGGGGCGCACGGCGAGGCGAACGGGTTGGACGAGTTGCTGGACGCGGCGGCGGAGTTGACGGAGCACACCTTCGCGCTGGTCGGTGACGGGATCGACAAGCCGCGCCTGGTCGCCCGGGCCCGCACCGAGGGGCTCGCCAACGTGCACTTCCTCGACATGCTGCCGAAGACCGAACTCGCCGGCGTCCTGGGTGGCGCCGACATCGGTGTGCACACTCTCGCCGACGCGACGGTCTTCCGGCTCGGCGCCAGTCCCAACAAGCTCTACGACTATTTGGCCGCCGGCGTGCCGGTGGTGACCAACTGCCCGGGCGAGCCGCACGACATCGTCAACGAGTCCGACTCGGGCGCCGCGGTGGAGCCCGGCAAGCTCGTGGTCGGCCTCCGCGAGCTGGTCGACCTGGATGACGGAACGCTGCGCGCGATGGGTGAGCGGGGCCGGCTGCACATCGAGAGGCACCGGTCCCGGGCGGTCATGGCGGCGCGGCTGCAGGCCGCGCTGGACGAACTCGTGCCGCCCCACGACGCCGATGGACCGCGGGTGCCGGGCAGCCGCCGCACCGCGGACACCGAGGGATCTTCGCATACACGCCGAACCGCTCATTAAATGCGAAACCCCGACAAAACTCCTTCTCAGCCGGTAAGCAGTGAAGGACAAGAGGCCGCCCTGCTGGCGGCCCCGACGCGGGTGATCAACAGGGGAGAACAAATGCCGCGGGAAGCAATCACTGCCGGAAACGCGGCCCAGGCCGGTAGACGGCGGACAGCCGTCCAACTCCTGGCCGCCGACACGGCGGCGTGGCTCGGCGGGAGTGTGGTGGCCGTCTGGGCCCGGTACGAGTTCGAGTTGACCCCGGGTCAGCTCGCCCGGGCGGTCGGGATCGGTGTCGTCGCCGCCGCGCTGCACCTCGGTGGCACGGCGGTACGCCGGCTCTACGCGGGGCGCCACCCCCTCGGCAGCCTCGGCGAGATCCGCGGCCTCGCCGCGACCACCGCCGTCACCGCGGCCGTGCTGCTGCTCGCGCTCGCGCCGCTCCCCCAGCGCCCGGTTCCGGCCAGCACGCCGGTCGTCGGGGCGGCGCTGGCGCTGCTGCTCATGTTCGGCACCCGCTCCGTCTACCGCCAACAGCGGGACCGCGCGCTGCGTCCCCGGGCCGCCGACGCGCACAAGGTGCTGCTGTTCGGCGCCGGTTCCGCGGGCGAGGGCCTGCTGCGCTCGATGGTGAGTGACCCGGCCAGCGCGTACCTCCCGGTCGGTCTGCTCGACGACGACCCGGGCAAGCGGGACCTGCGGATCCACGGGGTGCGGGTGCTCGGCGGCCGGCACGACGTGGCGAACGTGGTGCGCCGGACCGGCGCGAGCACCCTCATCCTCTCGGTGGCCAACGCCGACGCCGACCTGGTCCGGCAGATCCGGGAGGCCACCCTGGCCACCGGCGCGGCGTTCAAGGTGGTCCCCCCGGTCCGCGAGCTGGTCAACCACCGGATCACCGTGAACGACGTGCGGGACCTCCAGATCAGCGACCTGCTCGGCCGGCGGCAGGTGGTCAGCGACCTGACGCTGGACCACGAGGGGCTGCGGGGACGCCGGATCCTGGTCACGGGCGCGGGCGGATCGATCGGTTCGGAGCTCTGCCGGCAGATCATGCGGGCCGACCCGGGCGAGCTCATGATGCTGGACCGGGACGAGTCGGCGCTGCACGCCCTGCAGATGTCCCTGGCCGGCCGGGCCCTGCTCGACAGTCCCGACCTGATCCTCGCCGACCTGCGCGACGACGAGGCGATCCGGCGGATCTTCCAGGAGCGGCGGCCGGAGATCGTCTTCCACGCGGCGGCGCTCAAGCACCTCACGCTCCTTCAGCGGCATCCCGGCGAGGCGGTCAAGACGAACGTGTGGGGCACCCTGAACGTGCTCGACGCCTGCCGGGACGTGGCCCGGTTCGTGAACATCTCCACCGACAAGGCGGCCGACCCGATCAGCGTGCTCGGCTACTCGAAGCGGATCACCGAGCGGTTGACGGCACATGCCGGCGCAAACCACCCCGGCACCTTCCTGAGCGTGCGCTTCGGCAACGTGCTGAGCAGCCGCGGGTCGGTGGTGACGGCCTTCCAGCGCCAGATCGAGGCCGGACTGCCGGTGACCGTCACCCACCCCGACGTGACCCGCTACCTGATGACCGTCCAGGAGGCGGTGCAGCTGGTCCTCCAGGCCGCCGCCATCGGCCGCGACGGTGAGGCGCTCGTGCTGGACATGGGCGAGCCGGTCCGCATCCAGGACCTGGCCCGGGAGATGATCGACCGGGCCCAGAACCCCACCCCGATCGTCTTCACCGGGCTCCGGCCGGGCGAGAAGCTGCACGAGGACCTGCTCGGCACCGGTGAGGTCGACGTCCGGCCGCTGCACCCGCTGATCTCCCACGTGCCGGTGCCGGTGCTGGACCCGATCGAGGTGGCGGGACTGGATCCGTTCGACGACCCGCAGAAGGTCGTCGCGCACCTCGCCCAGCTGTGTGACCGGGCGTTCGACCCGGCGGGCGACCGCCCGCTCGACGTCGAGCTGTCCCACTGACCGCGGCCCGTGCGGCCCGCCCCGACACCGGGGCGGGCCGTCTCGTCTCTCGGGCGGCTGGACGGTGGCCGCGCCGCTGAGCGCGGAGATGGCACGCCGGCGGTGGTCCCCATGCCAGCCTGCCTGCCCGTACGCCACGCCGACCGACCCGGGATGTGGTGAGCTGTACGGGTGGCGGGGCTGGGTCTGGTGTTGCACCCCACCCGGGACGTCTCCGAGGTGGTCGGGATCATCGAGCGGTGGGCGTCGCGCCACCGCAAGACGCTGCTGGTCCGGGCCGAGGACGAGCACCGGGTGCCGTCCTGCGTCGAGCCGGTTCCCGCCGACGAACTGGCCGTCCGCGCGGACGCGCTGATCAGCATCGGCGGCGACGGGACCATGTTGGGCGCGCTCCGCCTGGCGGTGCGGGACCCGAAGCCGGTGCTCGGCGTGCACCTGGGCCGGCTCGGTTTCCTCGTGGAGGTCGAGCCGCCGGACCTGCCGGAGGCGCTGAGCCGGCTCGCGGCGAAGGACTTCACCGTCGAGTCGCACGCCTGCCTGGCCTGCGACGTGTGCGGCGACGACGTGGTGGCGTTCAACGACATCGCGCTGGTGCGCCAGCCCGGCTCCGGATTCGTCACGGCCACGCTGGCCGTCGACGGCCAGCGGTACGGCTACTACCGCTGCGACGCGCTGGTGGTCAGCACGCCGACCGGCTCGACCGCGTACAGCTACGCGGCGGGTGGGCCGCTGATCTCGCCCGCGGCGGACGCCGTGGTGGTGACCCCGTCGTCGCCGATGGCGGGCATCTCCCGGTCGGTGGTGCTCGCCCCGTCGGAGAGCATCCGGCTGGACCTGCGGCCGCAGACCGCGGCGGTCGCCGTCGAGATGGACGGGCTGGTGATCAAGGAGGCGGCGACCGAGGGCGCGGTGGAGATCCGCTACCGGCGGGACGCCGGCCGGGTGGTTCGCTTCGACCCGCAGCGCTACCAGGAGCGCAACCAGTTGAAGCTGAGCCTGCTCGACCTGCCGTTCCTGCCCGACCAGCTCCGCGAGCTGCTCCCCGAGGAGCTGCGGCGCGAGCGCGACCAGCGGGAGCTGGAACCACCCTGCTGACCCGGGTGGCGCTCCCGGCGGTCAGACCCGGATGCCGGCCCAGTGGTGGTGCTGGCGGACGGTGGAGAGGATGAAGTCGACGACCCGGCGAGAGGTGTCCGACACCCGGTAGCCCGCCGGGCACGGCACGCCGTCCGCGGCGACCTGGTCGACCGCGACAAAGACCGCCTCCACCACGCCGTGCGGGTCCAGCCCGGTCATCAGGATCCCACCGGCGTCGAGCGCCTCGGGCCGCTCGATCGACTCCCGCAGGGTCACCGCGGGGAAGCCGAGGATGGCGGCCTCCTCGCTGATGGTGCCGCTGTCCGACAGCGTGCAGCGGGCGTTGGTCTGCAGGTGTACGTAGTCGAAGAAGCCGAACGGCTCGTGGAAGGCGATGCCCTCCATGGCGGTGTCGCCGACCGCGAGGGCTTCGAGGGCCTTGCGGGTGCGGGGGTGGGTGGAGACCAGCAACGGCAGGCCCCATTCGTCACGGACCGCGCGCAGGCAGTCGAGCAGGCGCTGCAGCCGGTCCGGCCGGTCGACGTTCTCCTCCCGATGCGCGCTGACCACGAAATAGCCGCCCGGGACCAGCTCCAGCTGGTCGAGGACCGAGGACCGGTCGATGTCGGCACGGTAGTGGTCCAGCACCTCCCGCATCGGCGAGCCGGTGAGCAGGATCCGCCGCGGGTGCAGGCCCTCGGCAAGCAGGTTACGCCGGGCGTGCTCGCTGTAGACCAGGTTGAAGTCGGCGACGTGGTCGACGAGCCGGCGGGTGGTCTCCTCCGGCACGTTGAGGTCGAAACACCGGTTGCCGGCCTCCATGTGGTAGACCGGCACGCCCATCCGCCGGGCCACCAGCGCGGCGATCCAGCTGTTGGTGTCGCCGAGCACAAGCAGGGCGTCCGGCCGGTACGCGGCGATGGCCTCCTCGACGCCGACCAGGACGCCGCCGAGCACCCGGCCCAGCGAGGCGGTGTCGGTGTCGAGGAACCGGTCCGGCCGGCGCAGCCGCAGCTCGGTGAAGAAGATGTCGGACAGGGTTCGGTCCCGGTTCTGCCCGGTGTGCACGAGCACGTGCTCAACCGTGCGGTCCAGCCTGTCCATAACCCGGGACAACCGGATGATCTCCGGCCGGGTGCCGACCACCGTCATTACGCGGGTCATGGCCCGTCCCCTCCCCTCGGGCCGGCGGCAGGGCGCCGGCGCGCGCCGCCATCGCGCACGAGCGCGCCACGGCACCTCCCAGGGGAGCAACGAGACGACTCCGGGGAGGTTGTGCGGGGTGGAGGTCCTGTCAGGCCTGCTTGAGCACGTCGGAGACCAGCGCCCGCGCCTCCTCCTGGATCCGGGTGAGGTGCTCGGGGCCCTGGAACGACTCGGCGTAGATCTTGTAGACGTCCTCGGTGCCGGACGGCCGGGCGGCGAACCAGCCGGACGCCGTGCTCACCTTGAGCCCACCGATCGGCGCCCCGTTGCCCGGCGCCGTGGTCAGGGTCGCGGTGATCGGCTCCCCGGCCAGCTCGGTCGCGGTCACCTGCTCGGGCGACAGCTTGGCCAGCACGGCCTTCTCCGCCCGGCTGGCGGGGGCGTCGATCCGGGCGTACGCGGGAGCGCCGAAGCGCTCGGCCAGTTCGGCCCAGTGCTCGCTCGGCGTCCTCCCGGTGGTGGCGACGATCTCCGACGCGAGCAGGCAGAGCAGGATGCCGTCCTTGTCGGTGGTCCAGACGCCGCCGTCGCGGCGGAGGAAGGAGGCGCCGGCGCTCTCCTCGCCGCCGAAGCCGACCGCCCCGTCGAGCAGGCCGGGCACGAACCACTTGAAGCCGACCGGCACCTCGAGCAGTGGCCGGCCCAGGTCGGCGGCGACCCGGTCGATCATCGAGGAGGAGACCAGGGTCTTGCCGACGGCCGCCGCCGGCCCCCACTGCTCCCGGGTGCGGAACAGGTGGCCGATGGCCACGGCCAGGTAGTGGTTGGGGTTCATGAGGCCGCCGTCGGGCGTGACGATGCCGTGCCGGTCGGCGTCGGCGTCGTTGCCGGTGGAGATCTGGAACCGGTCGCGGGCCGCGATCAGCGAGGCCATGGCGTTCGGCGAGGAGCAGTCCATCCGGATCTTGCCGTCGCCGTCGAGGGTCATGAACCGCCAGGTCGGGTCGACCGTCGGGTTGATCACCGTGAGGTCGAGGCGGTGCCGTTCGGCGATCTCCCCCCAGTACGCCACGCTCGCCCCGCCCATCGGATCGGCGCCGATGCGCACCCCGGCGTCCCGGATCGCGGCGATGTCCAGCGCGGCGGGCAGGTCGTCGACGTAGCGGGCGAGGAAGTCGTACTCCCCGGTGGTGTCGGCGGCGCGCGCCCGCGCGTACGGGATGCGCCTCACCTCCTTGAGCCCGGCGGCGAGGATGCTGTTCGCGCGGTCCTGGATCCACGTCGTGACGTCGCTGTCGGCGGGCCCGCCGTGGGTGGGGTTGTACTTGAAGCCGCCGTCGTCCGGCGGGTTGTGCGAGGGCGTGATCACGATGCCGTCGGCGAGCCCGGCGGTGCGGCCCCGGTTGTGGGTGAGGACGGCGTGCGACAGCGCCGGGGTGGGGGTGTAGCCGTCCCGGCTGTCGACGAGCACGGTGACGTCGTTGGCGGCGAGCACCTCCAGCGCGCTGGCCTCGGCCGGGGCGGAGAGCGCGTGGGTGTCCCGGGCCAGGAACAGCGGGCCGTCGAGGCCCTGCTCCCGCCGGTAGTCGCAGAGCGCCTGGGTGACGGCGAGGATGTGGTCCTCGTTGAAGGCGTTGCGCAGGCTCGACCCGCGGTGCCCGGACGTGCCGAAGGAGACCTGCTGCGCCGGGTCGCTCGGATCGGGGTGCCCGGCGTAGTAGGCGGTGACCAGGCGGGGCACGTCGACGAGGTCGGCGGGCTCGGCGGGCTGGCCGGCACGGGGGTGGGCCACGGTGGGAACCTCCTGATGTGGTGCGGGTGGATCAGGCTTCGACGCGCTGGCCCTTGCCGATGACGACGATGCCGTTGTCGGAGACGGTGTACCGCTGGCGGTCCTTCTCCAGGTCGACGCCGATCTCGGCGCCCTCCGGAACGTAGACGTTCTTGTCCAGGATCGCGCGCCGGACCACCGCGTGCCGGCCGATCTCGACACCCTCCATGAGCACCGCGCCGTCGACGTGCGCCCAGGAGTGCACCTTCACCTTCGGCGAGACGACCGAGTTCTCCACCAGCGAGCCCGAGACGACCGCGCCCGGCGACACCATCGAGCCGACCGCCCGGCCGACCCGCTCGCCCCACTGGTGGACGAACTTCGCCGGCGGGTACGGCGGCTGCATGCTGTAGATCGGCCAGTCGAAGTTGTAGAGGTTGAACACCGGGTGGACGTTGATGAGGTCCATGTGGGCGTCGTAGAAGGAGTCGAGCGTCCCGACGTCCCGCCAGTAGCCGCGGTCCCGGTCGGTGCTGCCCGGCACCTCGTTGTCCTTGAAGTCGTAGACGTTGGCCTCGCCGCGCTCGACCAGCATGGGGATGATGCTGCCGCCCATGTCGTGCTTGCTGGTCTTGTCCTCGGCGTCGCGCTCGACCGCCTCGCAGAGCGCCTTGGTGCTGAAGACGTAGTTGCCCATGGAGGCGTAGATCTGGTCCGGCGCGTCGGGCAGCCCCACCGCGTCGGTGGGCTTCTCGCGGAACGCGCGGATCCGCCGGCCGTCCTCGGCGACCTCGATGACGCCGAACTGGTCGGCTGTCGACAGGGGCTGCCGGATGCCGGCCACGGTGACCGCCGCGCCGGAGGCGATGTGGTCCTCGACCATCTGCCGCGGGTCCATCCGGTAGATGTGGTCGGCACCGAAGACGATCACGTGGTCGGGCTGCTCGTCGTTGATGAGGTTGAAGCTCTGGTAGATCGCGTCGGCCGAACCGGCGAACCACCACGGGCCGCGGCGCTGCTGCGCCGGCACCGGGGTGACGTAGTTGCCGAGCATCGTCGACATCCGCCAGGTCTGGGTGATGTGGCGGTCCAGCGAGTGGGACTTGTACTGGGTCAGCACGACGATCTTGAGATAGCCGGCGTTCGCCAGGTTGGAGAGGACGAAGTCGACCATGCGGTACATCCCGCCGAAGGGGACGGCGGGCTTCGCCCGGTCGGTGGTGAGGGGCATGAGGCGCTTGCCCTCCCCGCCGGCAAGGACGATCGCGAGCACCTTGGCAGCCATGCTCAGACGCTATCCATACCGCACCGACTTCACCACTCGTACGGGCACGTTTCCGCACCCGGTGCCGGGCGGGAAAGCGCGCTAGGGTGCCGGTCATGAGCGATACCGCACGGCTGCGCGTCGACCTGCTCACGCGGGAGTACCCGCCGGAGGTCTACGGCGGCGCCGGGGTGCACGTCGAGTACCTCGCGCGCGAGCTGCGCCGCCTCGCCGACGTGCGGGTGCACTGCTTCGGCGCGCCCCGCGACGAGCCGGGCGTCACCGCGTACGCCGAGCCCGCGGCGCTGGCCGGCGCGAACGCCGCGCTGCGCACCATGGGCGTCGACCTGGAGATGGCCGCCGGCACCGCGGGCGCCGACGTGGTGCACAGCCACACCTGGTACGCCAACCTGGCCGGGCACACCGCGAAGTTGCTGCACGGGGTGCCGCACGTGGTGACCGCGCACAGCCTGGAGCCGCTGCGCCCGTGGAAGGCCGAGCAGCTCGGCGGCGGTTACGCGCTCTCGTCGTGGTGCGAGCGGGTCGCGTTCGAGGCGGCCGACGCGATCGTCGCGGTGAGCGACGGCATGCGGCGGGACGTGCTGACCGCGTACCCGGAGGTCAACCCCGACAAGGTGCGCGTCGTCCACAACGGCATCGACACGGCGCAGTACACCCCGGACCCGGGCACCGACGTGGTGGAGCGGCTGGGCATCGACCCGGCCCGGCCCAGCGTGGTCTACGTGGGCCGGATCACCCGGCAGAAGGGCCTGCCGTACCTGCTGCGGGCGGCCCGGGAGCTGCCCGCCGACACCCAGCTCGTGCTGCTGGCCGGCGCACCCGACACACCGGAGATCGCCGCCGAGGTGGAGGGGCTCGTCGCCGAGCTGCGGGCCGGCCGCTCGGGCGTGGTCTGGATCGCCGAGATGCTGCCCAAGCACGAGGTGATCCAGGTGCTCACCCACGCCACGATCTTCGTCTGCCCGTCCGTCTACGAGCCGATGGGCATCGTCAACCTGGAGGCCATGGCCTGCGAGACGGCCGTGGTGGCCACCGCCACCGGCGGCATTCCCGAGGTGGTCGCCGACGGCGAGACCGGGCTGCTCGTCCCCATCGAGCAGGCCGGTGACGGCAGCGGCCGGCCGCTGGACCCGGAGCGGTTCGTGGCCGACCTGGCGGCGACCGTCAACGGCCTGCTGGCCGACGAGAAGCGCGCCGCGGAGTTCGGTCTGGCCGGCCGCCGCCGGGCCGTCGACCACTTCTCCTGGGACACCATCGCCCAGCGGACGCTGGAGGTGTACCGGTCGGTGGGCGCCGCCGGCTGACTTGAGCGCGAAGGGATCTCGGGCAGTAGGTTGAACCGGTGACTGGACGGTTCCCGATCGAAGACGTCTCCCCTGTCGTCGCCTGCGGTCGCTACCCGGCCAAGGCGGTGGTCGGCGAGATCGTGCCCGTGTCGGCCCGCGCCTACCGCGAGGGCCACGACGCGCTCGGGTGCGACGTGGTCTGGCTCGGCCCGGACGGCGCCGCCCGCCCGTTCACCCGGATGCGCCCCGGAGAGCCCGGCCAGGACCGCTGGCACGCCAGCATCCGCCCCGACGCCGTCGGCCTCTGGCGGTTCACCGTCGAGGCGTTCCAGGACCCGTACCTGACCTGGCAGAACGCCGTCACCAAGAAGGTCGCAGCCGGTCAGGGCCCGGCCGAGCTGGCCAACGACCTGGCCGAGGGCGCCCGGGTGCTGGAGGCCGCCCTCGGGCTCGTGCCGGCCGGCGACCGGGAGCGGGTCCGGGCGGCGGTGACCGCGCTGCGCGACGAGGACGCCGAGCTGCCCCGCCGGGTCGGCCCGGCGCTCGACCTGGCCCCGCTGCTCTGGGACCACCCGGTCCGCGAGCTGGTCACCACCGGCGACGAGCACACCCTCTGGGTGGACCGGCCGCGGGCGCTCTTCTCCGCCTGGTACGAGTTCTTCCCCCGCTCCGAGGGCGCGATCCCGGCCACCGTCGACGCGCCCGCCCGGTCCGGCACGTTCGTCACCGCCCTCGACCGCCTGCCGGGCGTCGCGGCCATGGGTTTCGACGTGCTCTACCTGCCGCCGATCCACCCCATCGGCCGGGTCAACCGCAAGGGCCCCAACAACGCGCTCACCGCCGGGCCCGACGACGTCGGCTCGCCGTGGGCGATCGGTGCCGCCGAGGGCGGCCACGACGCCATCCACCCCGACCTGGGTACGCCGGAGGACTTCCGCGACTTCGTCGCGGCGGCCGCCGAGCAGGGCCTCGAGGTGGCCATGGACCTGGCGTTGCAGTGCGCCCCGGACCACCCGTGGGTGACCGAGCACCCGGAGTGGTTCACCACCCGGGCCGACGGCAGCATCGCGTACGCGGAGAACCCGCCGAAGAAGTACCAGGACATCTACCCGCTGAACTTCGACAACGACCCGGAGGGCATCCGGGCGGAGATCCTGCGGGTGGTGCTGCACTGGGTCGGCGAGGGCATCCGGATCTTCCGGGTCGACAACCCGCACACCAAGCCGTTCGACTTCTGGCACTGGCTGATCTGGGAGGTGAAGAAGGTCGACCCGGACGTGCTGTTCCTGGCCGAGGCGTTCACCCGCCCGGCGATCATGCACGGGCTCGGAAAGATCGGCTTCACCCAGTCGTACACCTACTTCACCTGGCGCACGTCCGCGGCCGAGATGCGCGAGTACTGCGCCGAGCTGGTCGCGGCGGCCGACTACATGCGACCGAACTTCTGGCCCAACACCCCGGACATCCTGCACGAATCGCTGCAGCACGGCGGCCCGCCGATGTTCAAGATCCGGGCGGTGCTGGCCGCGCTGCTCTCCCCCTCCTGGGGCATGTACGCCGGCTACGAGCTGTTCGAGCACGTCGCCCGCCCCGGCGCCGAGGAGTACCTGGACAACGAGAAGTACGAACTGCGCCCCCGCGACTGGGCCGGCGCGCAGGAGCAGGGCCGCTCGCTCGCCCCGTTCATCGCCACCCTCAACCGGGTCCGCCGGGACAACCCCGCCCTGCACCGGCTGCGCAACCTGCGCTTCCACGACATCGACAACCCGGCGCTGCTCTGCTGGTCCAAGCACGACCCGGACACCGGCAACACGGTGATCGTGGTCTGCTCGTTCGACTCCCGCGCCGTGCAGTGGGGCAACACCACCCTGGACATGCCGGCGCTCGGCTTCGACTGGCACGAGCGGTTCACCGTGCACGACGAGCTGACCGGCGCCGACTACGACTGGGGGCAGCGCAACGCGGTGCGGCTCGACCCGTACCTGCAGCCCGCACACGTGTTCACGGTGCGGCGGCCCGCCGCGCCGGCCGAGCCCGACGCCGCGCCGCCGGCACCCGCGGCGGCTGACCTGACCGTCGAAGACGTACCCGCCGACCTCTCCGGCGGCACCGCCCCGACCGCACCGGCCGCGAAGGACGACGCACGATGGAGCAGCTGATCGCCGGCCAGGCGCACGACCCGCACGCCACCCTCGGCGCGCACCCCGCCGACGGCCGCACCACCATCCGGACCCTGCGCCGGGGCGCGGCCGACGTGGCCGTGCTCGCCGGCGGCGAGCGGCACCCCATGAAGCGGGTGCACGACGCGGGCGTCTTCGAGGCCGTGCTGCCCGGCGAGGTGCTCGACTACCGGGTCGAGGTGGACGGCGCGACGCACGACGACCCGTACCGCTACCCGCCCACGCTCGGCGACCTGGACCTGCACCTCATCGGCGAGGGCCGGCACGAGCGGCTCTGGGAGGCGCTCGGCGCCCGGGTCTTCGACGAGGGCGTGGCGTTCACCGTCTGGGCGCCCAACGCCCGCGGTGTCCGCGTGGTCGGCGACTTCACCGGCTGGGGGCCGGACGACGGCTGGCCGATGCGCTCGCTCGGGTCCAGCGGGGTGTGGGAGATCTTCGTGCCCGGCGCCACCGTCGGCAGCCGGTACAAGTACCGCATCCTGGGCGCCGACGGGCACTGGCGGGACAAGGCCGACCCCCTCGCGGCCCGCACCGAGGTGCCGCCGGCCACCGCCTCCGTGGTGCACCACTCCCGGTACGCCTGGGGCGACGCCGACTGGCTCACCCGCCGGGCCCGGCGGGCGCCGCACCAGGAACCCATGAGCGTGTACGAGGTGCACCTCGGCTCCTGGCGCCCCGGCCTCGGCTACCGGGAGCTGGCCGAGCAGCTCACCGCGTACGTCACCGAACTCGGCTTCACCCACGTCGAGTTCCTGCCCGTGATGGAGCACCCGTTCGGCGGCTCCTGGGGCTACCAGGTCACCGGCTACTACGCCCCCACGGCCCGCTTCGGCGACCCCGACGAGTTCCGCCACCTCGTCGACCGGCTGCACCAGGCCGGCATCGGGGTCATCCTCGACTGGGTGCCGGCGCACTTCCCCAAGGACGAGTGGGCCCTGGCCCGCTTCGACGGCACCCCGCTCTACGAGCACCCCGACCCGCGGCGCGGCGAACACCCCGACTGGGGCACGTACGTCTTCGACTTCGGCCGCCGCGAGGTGCGCAACTTCCTGGTCGCGAACGCCCTCTACTGGCTCGACGAGTTCCACGTCGACGGGCTCCGGGTCGACGCGGTCGCCTCGATGCTCTACCTGGACTACAGCCGCCAGGAGGGCCAGTGGGCGCCCAACGTGCACGGCGGCCGCGAGAACCTGGAGGCCATCGCGTTCCTCCAGGAGGTCAACGCCACCGTCTACAAGCACCACGCCGGGGTGGTGATGGTCGCCGAGGAGTCCACCGCGTGGCCGGGCGTCACCCGCCCCACCGCCGAGGGCGGGCTGGGCTTCGGCTTCAAGTGGAACATGGGCTGGATGCACGACACCTTGCTCTACACCTCCAAGGACCCGATCTACCGGCAGCACCACCACCATCAGCTCACCTTCTCCCTGGCGTACGCCTGGAGCGAGAACTACGTGCTGCCGATCAGCCACGACGAGGTGGTGCACGGCAAGGGCTCCCTGACCGGCAAGATGCCCGGCGACACGTGGCAGCGGCTGGCCAACGTGCGGGCGCTGCTCGCGTACATGTGGGCGCACCCCGGCAAGCAGTTGCTCTTCATGGGCTGCGAACTCGCCGACGACCGCGAGTGGAGCGAGGAGCGCGGCCTCGACTGGTACCTGCTGCACGACCCGGCGCGGGCCGGCGTGCAGCGCCTCGTCGGCGACCTGAACCGGCTCTACCGGGAGACCCCGGCGCTCTGGGCGCAGGACACCGATCCGGCCGGCTTCCGCTGGATCGCCGGGGACGACGTCGCCAACAACACCGTCTCGTTCATCCGGATCGCCCCCGACGGCCAGACCCTGGTCTGCGTGGCCAACTTCTCCGCGACGCCGCTGGAGGGCTACCGGGTCGGCCTGCCGGCCGGCGGCACCTGGAGCGAGGTGCTCAACACCGACGCCCACCACTACGGCGGGTCGGGGGTGGGCAACCTCGGGACGGTGCAGGCGGAGAGCGTGCCGTGGCACGGAATGCCGGCCTCGGCGGCGCTGCGCGTGCCGCCGCTCGGGGTGCTCTGGCTCCGCCCGGCCTGACGCCCGGACGTCGCTGCCGCCTTCACGCTGGTCGCTGGTCGCTGGTTGCTGCTCGTTGGTCGCTGCTTGTCGTTCGTCGGTTGCTGTTCGCCGTTCGCTGGTCTCTGCTTGCCGCTAGTCGCTCGCTGCTTGACTCCTGATCTTGGAGCGTTGCCGTTCGTGGCGGACGGTAACTCACCAAGATCCCCGAGTGTTACCCGCGGCCTGTGCGGAGAGTAACGCCAACGCCCGCAATCCCTACGCTGCGTGGAGATGTCGGGCGCAGCCGCGGTCGACCTGAACGGACGAGCAGCACCCTCCGTACCGCTGAACGGATGCCGGAACCCGTGACGGACGAGGCGGAGGAGCTTCGATGGCGTGGAGCAGAGGCACAACCAGGCGACGGACGACGGCGGGCTCGTCCCGGAACCGGAAGATCGCGGGCGGGGTGGCCCTGGCGATGACGGCCGGGGCGGCGTTCGCGGTCGCGACCGGCACCGGCCAGGCCGCCGAGAACTGCCAGGGCCTGGACACCGCCCTGCGCAACAACCTGACCTTCATCGCCGACCAGCGCCGCAACCCGGACGCGAACTCGGCCGCCCGGATCGCCAACCGGCAGGCCGTGGTCGACCTCATCCAGCAGCGCCGGGCCACGGCCGGCTGCACCGGCACCGTCGAGGTGGCCGGGGCGGCCTGCCCGGAGGTCCCGTGGGAACAGGCGATGGGCACGCAGCTCGATCGGGCCTGGGCGATCACCGGACAGATGCGGGGCGAGCGCTCCGGCCAGCTCGTCGACCCGCGACTGACCGAGGCGCGGGTGAAGCGGCTCGCCGGCCTCTTCGGCGGGGTCCGCGACATCGTGCAGGGCGCCCGGAAGGCACAGACCGGCGGAGCGGAGGCGCCCGGTACGGGGCCTGACAAGACCGGGCCTTCCGGCGCCGCTGCCGACGGAGCCGATTCCTCCGCGGCGGGGGCCGACGAGACCGGGGCTTCCGGAGCCGGTGCCGGCGAGGCCGAGGCGTCCGGAGCCGGTGCCGGAGAGGCCGGGGCGTCGGGTGCCGGTGGGGCCGATGCGTCCGGGGCCGGTGGCGCGGCCGGTGGCGCGGCCGGTGGCGCGGAGCGGGCCGCCGACATCATCAACGCGATCGGCGGTGTGCTGCAGCAGATCGCCGCGATCATCCAGGCCGCCCAGCAGCAGGCGGACGGCGGCCAGCAGGCAGGCGACGCCCAGGACGACCAGCAGGCCGGCAACGAGCAGGGTGCCGGTGGCCAGGAGGGTGTGGGTCAACAGAACGGCGACGGCGGAACGGCAGCGGGCCAGCAGGGCGCGGCCGAGCAGCAGGACGAACAGGCGGCCGACGGGCAAGGGGACGGCGGTCCGGCCGCAGACGAGGAACAGGGCGCGGACGAGCAACAGGGTGCCGCCGGTCAGCAGGCCGGGAAGCGGGTCGCGGATCGACTTCAGCAGATCCGGGCACGCATCCAGCAGCTCCGGGCCATCGTCAAGCAGATCCGTGCCGCACGCCAGGCCGCACGCGACCAGGGCGGCCAGGGCGCGAACCAAGGCCAGGGTGCGGACCAGCGCCAGGGTCCGAATCAGGGCCAGGGTGCGAATCAGGGCCAGGGCGTCGGCCAGGGTAAGAACGGCCAGGCCGGTCAGGACATGAGCGACCAGGCGGGCCAGGGCATGGACCAGGCCGGTCAGGGCGAGGTCTACATGGTGGCCGACCCGAGCGTGCCGGGCTGCGCCCCGGGCGACGCAGGCCAGGGCGCGGGCGGCGCGGGCAACGCGGGCCAGGAAGCGGGCAACGCCGGCGCCGGGATGCAGGACGACGCGACCGGCGCCGACCAGCAGGAGGGCGAGGCGGACGGCAAGGGCACGGATCCCGCCGACTCGGCCGACACCGGCGCCGGCATGAAGGACACCGGGGCCGCCGCCGGCACAGGCGACGCCGACAGGAACGGGGCCGACCCGAACGCCACCTGACCGCCGGCACCCCGCAGGGCCACGGACCCGGGGAACCGGCGTGACCCACAAGCCACCGGCAGAAGCGGCGACCCGGCCAGATCGACTCCACGGCCGGGTCGCCGTTCCTGCCACAGCCCCACCTCCCGCGACCGCACCCCATCCCGGCCGCCAACCGGAACCAACCCACCCCGTCGATCATGAGGTTGACGGCACCAAAAGAGATCGACTTCGCCGTCAACCTCATGATCGACCGGGAGGGCCGGCGGAGCAGGCCGGCGGAGCAGGCCGGCGGAGCAGGCCGAGTCAGTCGGGCGGGGTGGGGTGGGGTTAGACCAGGCCGGCTTCGCGGAGGAGTTTCCAGAGGCCGGCGCCGTCCGGGGCGGCCAGCCACTTCTGGCCCACCGGGCCGGCGGCGGGGCGGCCCGCCGGGGTGGGCAGGCTGCCGGCGAGCACCGACTGGGTGGGCGAGAGCCGGCGGATGGCCACGCCGGCCACGTTGTCCGGGTGGGCGGCGGCGAACTCGCGGTAGATCTCCTGGTCGTGCTGGCCGTCGTCGCCGATGAGCAGCCAGCGGACGTCGGGGAACTCGCGGGCCAGCCGGGCCAGGGTGGCCCGCTTGTGTTCCCGGCCGCTGCGGAACCAGCGGTCGGCGGTCGGCCCCCAGTCGGTGAGCAGCAGCGGCCCGGCCGGGTAGAGGTGCCGGGAGAGGAACCGGGTCAGCGTCGGCGCGACGTTCCAGGCGCCGGTGGAGAGGTAGAAGACCGGGGCGCCGGGGTGGGCGGTGACCAGGCGCTCGTACAGCACGGCCATGCCGGGGACGGCGGCCCGGGCGTGCTCGTCGAGGACGAACGTGTTCCAGGCGGCGAGCAGGGGCCGGGGCAGCGCGGTCACCATGACCGTGTCGTCGATGTCGGAGAGGATGCCGAACCGGACCTCCGGGTCGAGGATGCGGACCAGCGCCTCGACCGGCTCGGCGTCGGCCACGCTGAGGCGTACGCAGCCCCAGCCCGGGGTGAAGTCGGCCTTGACGACGGTGTCCACGAAGCCGCTGCGGTCCGCGGTCGCCTCCTGGCGTTCCCCGCCGGCCTCGATGGTGACCTTCGCGTACTTGGCGGGCAGGGTGGTGAAGCTGCGCCAGCCGCGGACCTTCTCCAGCCGGCCGCGCTGCCGGGTGTCGGGGCGGCCGAGCAGCACCCGGCAGAGCACCCGCGCCCAACCGGGTGCGCCGTACCCGGCGTACGCGATGATGTTGGCCTGCCACCCGGTGCGCCGGAGCCGGCGTTCGACGAGGCCGTGCAGGGCGTCCTCGATGCGTGCGGCCCGGTGCAGCTGCGGCACGGCCAGTTGGTCCGGTGGTGTGGGTGGCACGCTGTCACCCTGCCACAACCCGTGCGGGCCGGCCACGCGAGTGGTCTGCGCCGATCCACCCCGCCGCCCGGCGCCCCCGTGACAGACTGCGGTCGAGGCGACGACGGGGGCGTTGGTCGTGTCGACACCAGAGCGGGACCCGGGACGGTGGCGTCCGGCGCTGGACCGGCCGGCGCTGGTGGCGCTGGTGCTCGGCGTGGCCGGGGTCGGCTACCGGCTGGTGCTGACGCTGCTCACGCTGCCCACCTCGAACAGCGACGAGGCGACGTTCGGTCTGGCGGCCCTGCACATCGCCACCGGCGACGAACGGCCGGTCTTCCTCTACGGCCAGCGCTACATGGGTGTGCTGGAGTCCTACCTGGCGGCGCCGCTGGTCGGCTGGGCGGGGGCGAGCTGGCCGTTGCTGCGGCTGCCGTTGCTGGCGCTGTTCGCGGTGTTCCTGTGGCTGGCGTACCGGTTGACCCGCCGGCTGTTCTCGCCGTGGCTCGCCGCCTTCGTGGTGGGCCTGTTGGCGCTCGGCTCCGAGCGGGTGGTCCGGGACCAGCTCACCGTGGTCGGCGGCCGGCCGGAGGTGAAGCCTGCGGTGCTGGCGATGCTGCTGATCGCGGTCGCTCTCGGCGAGCGCCGGGTCCGGCACCGCTGGCTGGCCACCGGCCTGTTCGGGCTGCTGGCCGGGCTGGCGCTGTGGTCGGACTGGCTGATCGTGCCCTACCTGGCGGTGGCGGGTCTGGTGCTGGTCTGGGCCGCGCCCCGGGACCTGGTGGGCTGGCCGGGGGTGCTGCTGGTGGCGGGCTTCGTGCTCGGTGTGGCGCCGGTGGTGAAGGACAACCTGGTCGCCCCGGACGGGCAGGACTCGCTGTCGGTGTTCCGGGAGATCAGCACCAAGGACGGCGTGACGCCGTCGGTGTCCGAGCGGCTGCACGGCGGGCTGCTGGAGGGGGTGCCGCTGGCCTCCGGGCTCTGCCCGATGGACGGCTGCGCCCGCTGGGCCCAGTGGTTCGGGCTGCTCTACCCGGTGTTGCTGCTGGCCGCCGCCGTGCTCGGGCTGGTCGCGTTCCGCCGGGCCGCGGACCCCGCCGCGCGGCTCCGGGCGGTGGCGATCCTCGCCCTGGTGGTCGGTGCGGCGTTGACCCTGCTGGCGTACGTGCGCAGCCCGCTCGCCGCGACCGATCCGCTGGGCAACTCCCGCTACCTGTCGGTGCTCCAGATCTCGCTGCCGGCGGTGCTGTGGCCGCTGTGGCGGGCCGCCGCGCACGCGGTCCGGGCCACCGCCGGCGCGGCCGCGCGGTCCGCCAGGGCGCTGGCCGGCCTGGTCCTGGTCGCGCTGGTGGCCGCCACGGTCGCGGGCACCGTGGCGTTCGTGCGGGACGCCCCGTCGCTGCGGGCCGAGGAGCGGCAGGCCCGGGAGCTGGCCGAGACGGTGCGCCGCGCCGGCCTGCGCGAGGTGTACGGGGACTACTGGACCTGCAACCGGCTGATCTTCAACACGGGTGAGGCGGTGGTCTGCGGGGTGCTCGACGGCGACCTGAGCCCCGGGCAGAACCGCTATCCGGCGTACTGGAAGCGGGTGGGGCGGGCGGCCCGGCCCGGCTACGTGGTGGCCGTCGGCTCGTCGGCGGAGCGCGCGCTGCGCCGGCTGCTCGGCGACCGGGCCGACGCGGCGGTGGTGGCCGAGGTGGGCGGCTATCGGGTGTACCACCCGGATGCCGCCGTGCGGCCGTGGCGCTGAACCCGCGCCGTACGCTGTGCCGATGCTCATCCTGCTGCCTCCGTCGGAGGGGAAGGCCGAGGCCGGCACCGGCCGGCGGCTGGACCTGTCGAAGCTCTCCCTGCCGGAGCTGAACCCGGCCCGGGAGGAGGTGCTGGCCGCCCTGGTCGACCTCTGCGCCGGCCCCGACGAGGCGGCGGCCCGTGACGCGCTGGGCCTGAGCGAGGGGCAGCGCGGCGAGCTGCGGCGCAACGCGCGGCTGCGGGCGGCGGCCACCGCGCCCGCCGGACGGATCTACACGGGCGTCCTCTACGAGGCCCTCGACCTGGCCACGCTGCCGCCGGCGGCCGAGCGGCTGGCCCGCCGCTCGGTGCTGGTCAGCTCGGGCCTCTGGGGGGCGGTCCGCCTCACCGACCGGATCCCGCCCTACCGCTGCCCGATCGGGGCGCGGCTGCCGGGGATCGGGGCGCTGTCGGCGTACTGGCGCCGGGCGCTGGCGGAGGCCGTGGCGGCGGCCGCCGGGACCGGCCCGGTGCTGGACCTGCGCTCCGGCGCGTACGCGGCCACCTGGGCGCCGCGCGGGGCGGTGGCCGAGCGCACCGTGACGGTGCGGGTGCTGCACGAGCGCGAGGTGGACGGGGTGCCGACCCGGTCGGTGGTGAGCCACTTCAACAAGGCCACCAAGGGCCGGCTGGTCCGCGACCTGCTCACCGCCGGCACGCGCCCGCGTACCGCCGACGCGCTGGTCGGGGCGCTGCGCGAGCTGAAGTACGCGGTCGAGGAGCAGCCGCGGGCGGCGGGCCGGCCCCGCCAGCTCGACGTGGTGGTCACCGAGCTCTGAGGGCGGGTTGCCGCAAATTTTGCTCAAGGCTCGGCCGCAGCGGTTTCGCGGCGCGGACGCCGGGGGTCACGGTTAGGGCACCCCGATTCCGACCAAGGAGCTGTTCCGATGGCCCCCGAGTCCACCACCCTGCTCGACCGGCCCCGCCAGTCGTCGCCGCCCCCGCCACTGGACTGGCTCACCCTGGCCGACGCCTTCGAGGTCGCCTGCCTGGTGCGCTGCACTCCGCCGCCGGCCACCGACGCCCGCCGGGTCGACGCCGGCACGCACCGCGGCGGGATCGCCGAGTTCAACCGCCAGGACGCGGCGCAGCGGATGCGGCAGCTGCTGCAGCGGCTGGACGTGCCGGTGGAGCACGAGCTGACCACGGGCGGCCTGCGCCGCCGGTACGAGCTGCACCGGCTGTCGGTGCCCCGGGAGCACCGGCCGGCGTACGCGGCCCTGCTGGAGGCCGGCTGGCGGCAGGGCCGGCGGGAGCTGCTCGGCGGTCCCGTCCCGGGCGCCTCCACGGCCCGCCGGGTGTGGCGGCCCCGGCTGGCCGCCGCGGCGTGGCGAGCGGCGCTGCTGGCCGGCGGGCGGCACGTGCGCCGGCACAGCCTCGGCATCCGGCTGGCCGACCGGGACCTGGCCGCGGTGCTGGTGCGGGGCGCGGCGCTGCTGGACGTCCCCGCGGTGCTCCGCCCCGGCGCGGGCTGCTTCCTGGTGAGCGTGCCCAACGGCGCGCACCGGGCGCGCATCGTCGAGAGCGCCGCGCTGGCCCCGGCGGCCTGCTGAGCCGCCCGCCGGTCGTCCGCCAACCCGGGCATCCCCCGGTCGGCGCCCGCCGGCGACCGGCACGACGGCTGCCGTACCGCGGCAACATGGGCGCAACAGCGTCCGGCTAGCGTCCAGTCGTTGCGCCGCGACCTGCGGGCCGACACGTCGGGAGTGTGGATCCAGCTTGCTTCGCCCCAGCGCTGACCATGCCGTACCGCCCGCATCGGGGTGGCACACCGGTGACGTGCGCCAGCTGGCGGAGCTGCTGCGCGAGCACCGGATGGCGGCGCGGCTCAGCCAGGAAGCGCTCGCGGAGACGGCCGGGGTCGCCGTGCGGACCGTACGCAACCTGGAAAGCTCCCGGATCGCCCGGCCGCGTCGCCGGACCGTGGAGGAGCTCGCGAACGCGCTCGGCCTGACCGGCCAACCGCGCGACCGGCTGCTCCGGACGGTGCACGGGATCGCGCCGGCGCCGGGTTGGCAGCACAGCAGCCTTCCCCCGGTGGTGCCCGACTTCGTCGGTCGGCAGGCCGAACTGGACCAGCTGGTCGCGCAGGCGCGGCGCCTCGCCGGGCAGCCGGGCAACGCCACCGTCGTGATCAGCGGGCAGCCGGGCGTCGGGAAGACCAGCCTGGTCGTGCGGGCCGCGCACGCCCTCGCGGCGGAGATACCCGGTGTCGCGTGCCACGTCGACCTGCGCGGCATGGACCTGGCGCCGCTCTCGGCCGACCAGGCGCTGGAACAGCTGCTCACCACCCTCAGGGGCGGCCGGCGCGGGCCGCTGCCGCCCGGGCCGGGCGAACGGCTCGCCCTGTACCGGATGCTGACCGCCACCCGTCCCGGGCTGCTGGTGCTCGACAACGCGGCCACCGAGGAGCAGGTACGGCCGCTGCTCCCGACGGGTCCCGGCTGGCTGGCGCTGGTCTCCAGCCGGTTCAGCCTCAGCGGGCTGGAGAGCACCGGCCGGCTGCGCCTGACGGACCTCGACGAGGCCACCGCGACGAGGCTGATCGAGGAGATCGTCGGCGCCGACCGGGTGTCGGCCGAACCGGAAGCCACCTCGGAACTCGTCCGGCTGTGCACCGGACTGCCCCTCGCCCTGCGGGTGGCCGGTAACCGGCTCGCCTCCCGACCGTCCTGGAGCATCGGCTGGCTGGTCGAGCGGATCCGCGACGAGACCGGCCGCCTCGACCTGCTGCATCCCGGCGACACCCGGGTCCGGGCCGGGTTCAGCCTGTCGTACGACCAGCTGCCGGAACTCGCGCGGCGGGCCCTGCGCCGGCTCGCGGCGCTGCCCTGGCCGGACTACTCCGCCGGCGCGGTGGCGCAGCTGCTGGGGGTCGACGTCGGCGCGGCCGAGGCGGCGCTGGAGACGCTGGCGGACGCGAGTCTGCTGTCACCGGCGGCGGCGCCCGACCGTTACCTGCTGCACGATCTGCTCCGCGTCTTCGCCGCCGAGCGCCTCGCCGCCGAGGAACCGCCGGCGGATCGCGACGAGGCCGTCGCCCGGGTACGGACGTGGTTGCTCGGGATGGTCGAGGCCGCCGGCCGATGGCTCGACCCCGACCCCAGGCGGGAACCGGCCGCCGACAGCGGGTTCGGCGGCGTCCATGCCGCCGTGGCGTGGCTCACCGCCGAGCGGCACGGCTGGTGGTGGGCCGTGCGGCAGGCCGCGGCGGCCGGGCGGCACCGGGACGTGATCGCGGCCGCCGACGGGCTCTACTGGTACTCGGACCGCTACCACCACGTGATCGACTGGCCGGAGCTCTTCGGCCTCGCCGTCACCGCGGCGCAGGCCTGCGGCGACACGGTGGCGGAGGCCGCGCAGCGCAACGCCCTGGGCTGGGCCCAGACCATGGTGCTCGACCGGCCGGCGAACGCGGTCGAGCAGCACCGCGAGGCCTTCCGCCTGGCCGCCGCGGCAGGCGACCGGCGCAACCTCGGCTGGGCGTGCTTCTACCTCACCGGCGAGCGCTACCGCGCCGGCGACCTGGCGGGCGCCGCCGAGGCCTGTGCTCGGGCGCTGCGCGAGTTGACCGGCGCGGGGGACCTGACCGGGCGGATCATCACGTCGTACACGCTGGCCGACATCCGGCGGCAGCGCGGCGAACCCGGTGCCGCGCTCACCCACCTGCGGCGCGCGCTCGACGACTGGCGGGCCGCCATGGTGGACCAGCCGGCCCACCACCTCGCCAGTCGTCCCCTGACAGGTTGGATCCACCACCGGCTCGGACGTGCCCACGCGGACCTGGAGCAGTGGCCCGAGGCGATCGCCTCGATGGAGGCGGCGGCCGCCGACTTCGCGGCCGGGGGCGACCCGTACGGTTCTGGTGAGGCCGCGCTGGGCCTCGCCGAGGTGCTGCTACGGGCCGGGGACTCCCGCGGGAAGCGGGTGCTGCTGGACGCGGTGCGGGATTTCGAGGCCGACGGCGACCAGGCGCGAGCGGCCCGGGCCCGGCAGCTGCTCGACCCCCGACCGGGCCCCGATACGGCAAATTGCCGGTGATCTTGCCTGGTCGACCACGGTCGTCGACCTTAGCGTCTCCTTGAACGTCATCCAGGTTGCTGACGACGAATCGCAGCCCACCAGTGGTGGTGAACCGAACCGGTCGGGTGGCGTCGGCATCTCCTCCGGATCGAGGGGTGCATCCACGCTTGGGAGCGCTTCCAAGCAGTAGTTCTGGAAGGAGCCTCGTGGCTACGAGCACGAGTACTACCCGGCGCCGACGGGGGCTGGCGGTTCCGCTGCTGGTCCTCGCCCTGGCTGGCGCCGGCACGGTCGCCACCGCCGGCCCGGCGTCGGCGGCAGCGACCGGACCGAGCAGGGTGGCGGACAGCGGCCTCGACTTCGGACCGGCCAGGAACGGTGACCGGGTGGACCTGACCGGCGGCGGGGGCCGGACCGGGAAGCCCGACACGGAGCAGAAGAGCACGCCCACCGGTCCCGCCCGGTACGTTGTCGAACTGGCTGAGGATCCGGTGACGACGTACACCGGCGGGACCTCGGGCCTCGCCCGGACCCGCCCGTCCGCCGGCAAGCGGCTGGAGCCGCACTCGGCGGCGGCGAAGGCGTACCGGCAGCACCTGGGCATCCAGCGCAATGCCGTGGCCGAGGCGGCCAAGGTCAAGGTCGACCAGGTCTACACCACCGCCTTCGACGGCTTCTCCGCCACGCTGACTCCCGCCCAGGTCGACGCGTTGAAGCGGGACAAGCGGGTCCGTTCGGTCACCGCTTCCCAGTCGTTCAGCATCAACCAGGCGACGCCGGGCGAGGCCACGCCCACCCCGCCGCCCGCCGCACCGACGACCGCCGCACCGACCGGCGACGCGGCCACAGGCGCCGCGACGGCCGGTGCGCAGGCGCCTGCGAAGCCGGGCAGCGGCACCGGTGCCGGGATCGTGATCGGCGTCCTGGACTCCGGCATCTGGCCGGACAGCCCGTCGTTCGCCAGGACCATGCCGGCCCCGGCGGGCTGGCACGGCACCTGCCAGACCGGGTACGCCTTCGTGGTCGAACACTGCAACGGCAAGATCGTCGGTGCCCGGTACTTCGCCGACACGTACCTCGCGGCCGCGGGCGAGCTGCCGGAGGGCGAGGTCCTGTCCCCCCGGGACATGGTCGGGCACGGTACGCACACCGCGTCGACCGCGGCCGGACTGCCGGTCGAGGACGTCACCATCTCGGGGCGGCACTTCGGTCCGATCTCCGGCGTGGCGCCGGACGCGCAGATCGCCGTCTACAAGGTCCTGTGGGGCGGTTCCGGGTACGACGCGGACATCATCGCCGGCATCGACGCCGCGGTCGCCGACGGCGTCCAGGTGCTCAACTACTCGATCGGGAAGCAGTTGGGGGACTGGGAACCGAACACCCCCATCGGCACCGCTTTCCTCAACGCCACGCTGGCCGGGGTCTTCGTCTCGGCATCCGCCGGCAACGACGGCTTCAGCGGCGCGATCAGCAACGCCCAGCCGTGGGTGACCACGGTCGGCGCGGCGGTGACGAACGTGAACGAGGGAACGGTCCAGCTCGGCAACGGCACCACGATCGTGGGCGCCTCGCTGGACGTCCTCCCCGGTGGCAAGCCCCGCCCGCTGGTCTTCGGCGAGCAGGCCGGCACCTTGGAGGACGGCTCGGCGTACTGCTACGGCCTGGACCCGGCGAAGGTGAAGGACAAGGTGGTCGCCTGCGCACTGGACAACCCGTACGACCAGGTGGCGGAGGCGCGGGCCAACGGTGCCGCGGCGGTGGTCCTCTTCGACCCCGTGGGCAACTTCCGGGTCAACTCGATCTACGACTTCCCGGTGCTCTACCTGAACACCAAGGAGCAGGCCGGCAAGATCTTCAACTACCTGATGCGCCACCCGACCGACGGCACCGCGCTGCTCACCTCCGGCGGTGACGGGTCCAGCGTCCCCGGCGTGCCGAGCGTCGCGGACTACTCGTCCACCGGGCCGGACAAGACGCACAACGGGCTCATGAAGCCCGACCTGGTCGCGCCCGGCAGCGACATCATCGCGGCGGTGTCCCCGCCCGGCAACTTCGGCCGGCAGTACGACGCGTACTCGGGCACCTCGATGGCGGCCCCGCACGTGGCCGGGGCGGCCGCGATCCTGCGGGCGGAGCACCCCGACTGGTCGCCCGGGGCGGTGGCCTCGGCGCTGCGGACCACCGCCACCGACACCGTGGGCACCGACAACCCGCTGACCCAGGGCAGCGGCATGCTGGCCCTGGGCCGGGCCGACGACCCGGGGCTGGTCATCGAGCCGGCCGCCGCGGACCTGGTCGCGTTCGCCACGGCGGCGCAGCCGGACGGCCGGGAGCTGAACCTGCCGTCGATCTCGCTGCGCGAGTACGACGGGACCAGGCAGGTGACGCTGACCCGCAAGCTGACCAACGTCGGCGGCAGGCAGGAGACGTACCGGCCCTCGGTCACCGGGCTGCCCGGCATGCAGGTCACCGTGACCCCCAAGGTCGTGACGGTGGCACCGGGCAAGACCGCCACGGTCACCATCACGCTGCGGCGTGGTAGCGCGCCGTGGGACCGCTACGTCACCGGCGCGATCACCTGGCGCAGCGATGCCCACCAGGTACGGATCCCGGTCGCCGCGCGTCCGTGGGGCATCTCCCCCCGGTTGTACGACGACAACCTGGAGGAGTTCGGCCGGATCGTCAACGGCGCCTACGGGTGGATGGAGCCCGGCTTCACCGGCAAGATCTCCGGCCGGTCGACCGGCTACGCCCCCATGCGGTGGGACTCGTACTCGATGCCGGCGGGAGTCAACGGCGGCGTCTTCGACCCGGAGGCCCTCGGGGTGCGGGCGCACACCTTCACCGTGCCGGCGGGCAGCGCCGGGATCGTGGTGGAGACCGCCACCGACGACCCGAACACCAACCTCGACCTGTGGCTGTACAAGGGTGACAAGCTCGTGTACCGGAGTGCCGCCGACTGGCACAGCAGTGAGCGGGCCTGGGCCTTCATGCCGGAAGCCGGCACCTACACGGCGTACGTCTTCGCGCAGGCCTCCGGCGGCCCGGTCGTCGACTACCGGCTCGGCCACGTGATCCTCCGCCGCGACGGCCACTACTCCCCCGCCACGATGCAGCTGCCGGCCAGGGTGGAACGGGGCACGACCCCGTCGTACAAGCTCCGACCGGACGCCCCGCTGGAGGAGAACGTCGAGTACTGGGCATACACCGAGTTCTCCACCAACGGGGAGGTGGTCCCCGGACAGCTGGCCTTCACCACGCAGTACTTCTGGGAGTGACGCGCGGACACCAGGTTCGGTGGGGTGGAGCCGTCAGCTCCGCCCCACCGCGCCGCCGCCCCGCCGGACCGGCGGGCTTGCGCGGCGGGCCGTGCACGGCGCACAGTGCAGCCCGTGAACGGACACTGGCCCGTGCCCGGCCGACGCCGGGCCGCCGCCCCGATGGCGCTCGTGCTGCTGCTGGTGTCAGCACTCGCCGGGCTCGCCGGCTGTCGGGACGAGCCGACCGAGCCGGTGCGGATCCGGATCGCCACGGGTAGCCCCACGGCCGTCTACCACGCCTTCGGCCAGTCGCTGGCCGCGCTGCTCAACCGGGAGCTGCCCGGTGTGCAGGCCAGCGTGGAGGTCACCGCGGCGTCCGCCCAGAACGTCCGGCTGGTCGGCTCCGGGGAGGCGGAGCTGGGCTTCACCCAGGCCGACGTGCTGCCGCCGCACGCGCCGGAGCACCCCGCGGTGCTCGCCGTGGCCCGGGTCTACGACGACCTGCTGCACCTGGTCACCACGGCCGGAGGTCCGGTACGCACCCTGGCCGACCTGCGGGGCCGGCGGGTGTCGGTGGGCGCCGACGGCTCCGGCACCGAGGTCACCGCCCGCCGGCTGCTGGCCGTCGCCCAGCTCGGCGGCGACCAGGTCCACCAGGAGCATCTCGGCCTGGACGCCTCGGTGGCGGCGCTGCGCGGCGGCCAGATCGACGCCTTCTTCTTCTCCGGCGGCCTGCCGGTGCGCGGCGTCGCCGAGCTCGCCGCCAGCACCTCGTTACGCATGGTCGACCTGGGCGACTGGACCGAACCGCTGCGCCGCGGGTACGGGCAGGTCTACGTGACCCGGGACATCCCCCGCTCGGTCTACGGGGCGGACCCGGTCAGCACGGTGGCCAACCCGAACTACCTGATCGCCCGCGCCGACCTGCCGGCGGCGCTGGTGCGCGAGGTGACCCGGCTGCTGATGGAACGCCGGGAGGAGCTGGCCGCCGCGCACCCGGCGGCCGGCCGGATGAGCCCCCGGGCGGCGATCGTCACCACCCCGCTGCCGCTGCACCCGGGCGCGGCCGACTGGTACCGCGCCACCAAGCCCTGAGGCGGGCTCAGCGGCGCCCGGCGTCGGAGCCGACCGCGTCGACCGGGTCGTCGCCGAGCAGCGGAGCGGGTTCGTCCGGCTCGACGGGCTCGTCGTCCGGGGCCGGGAACCACACCTCCGCGACCAGCCCCCGTGGCTCGCCCTGGCGCATGGTGAGCCGGCCGTCGGAGGCGTCGACCAGCACCGCGACGATGGTCAGCCCGAGCCCGGCGCCGTCGACGTTCTGCACGTCCGGCGCCCGCCAGAACCGCTCGGTGGCCTGGTCGAGCTGGCCGGCCGTCATGCCGGGGCCGGTGTCCCGCACCTCCAGCGCGATCCCGCCGTCGGCCGGGCGTACGGTCACGGTCACCGCTCCCCCGGCGCCGCTGAACTTGACCGCGTTGTCGATCAGCGCGTCGAGCGCCTGGTCGACGGCGGTCGGCACGGTCCGGGCGTACGCCGGCGTGCCGGCGCCGTGGAGCGCGAGGGTGACCGACCGGTGCCGGGCGAGCGGCAGCCAGGCCGCCACCCGGGAGGCGGCGATCCCGGCGGCGTCCACGGTGACCCGCTGGTTCTCCTCCCGCTCGGCGCGGGCCAGGGTGAGCAGCGCGTCGAGCACGGTGGCCAGGCGATCGGTCTCCTCCAGCGCCAGCTGGTGCTCGGCGCGGCCGTCGGGGTCGGTGAGGCTGGGCCCCAGCTCCTCCACCCGCAGCCGCAGCGCGGTCAGCGGATTGCGCAGCTGGTGGCTGGCGTGCGCGACGAACGCCCGCTGCCGGTCCATCACGTCGGAGACCGCGTCGGCCATGTCGTTGAAGCTGGTGGCCAGCCGGCGCAGCTCGGGCGGGCCGAGGCGGGGGCGGACCCGGGCGCGCCGGTGTCCCTCGGCGATCTCGTGGGTGACCGCGTCCAGCTCGGTGACCGGGCGCAGCACCCAGCCGGCCAGCCCGAACGCGGTGGAGACGCAGGCCAGCACCGCGAGCAGGCCGATCCCGGCGAGCAGCAGCCACCAGGCCGTCACGGTGCGGCGCACCTTCGCCGCCGGGGTGGCGGTGACCACGGCGCCGAGCACCTCGCCGCCGTCGTTGATCGGGACCGCCACCACCAGCGGCCCGCCCACCCAGGGGCGGACCGCGTCCGGCCGGCTGAACTGCTGCCCGGCCAGCGCGGTGTCCAGGGCCAGGTCGGTGCCCGCCCCGAACTCCCAGCGCGTCGAGGCGACCACGGTCCGGCGGTCCCGGTCGACCACGGCCGCCCCGATGCCGTAGAGGTCGTCGTAGGCGGCGAGTTCCGCGTCCAGCGGGCCGGGGGTGCCGCCGCGCAGCGCCGGGCCGGCCAGCGAGGCGAACCGGGTGGCGTCGGCGAGCCGGTCGGCGCGGACCCGGTCGGTCTCCCGGGTGGCCAGGGTGGCCGCCAGCGGGGTCTCCAGGGCGAGCAGCACCAGCACCATCAGCAGCAGGTAGCTGATCACCAGCCGGCGGCGCACGGCGGCCTCCTCACTCGCCGCGGAGCCGGTAGCCGACCCCGCGGACGGTCTCCACGAGCGTCGGGTCGCCGAGCTTGCCGCGCAGCGAGCCGACGTGCACCTCCACGGTGTGCCGGTCGGCCCACGTGGTGCCCCAGACGTCGAGCAGGATCCGGTCCCGCGGTACGGCGACCCCGGGCTGGCGGGCGAGGGAGAGCAGGATGTCGAA
Organism: Micromonospora sp. NPDC048907; assembly: GCF_055586885.1. Classification (NCBI taxonomy): domain Bacteria; kingdom Bacillati; phylum Actinomycetota; class Actinomycetes; order Micromonosporales; family Micromonosporaceae; genus Micromonospora; species Micromonospora sp. NPDC048907. Next base: position 195,567 of record NZ_JBVJHI010000008.1, on the reverse strand, counting down.
CTCCTTGCGGGTGAGCGCCACGGACCGGCCGGCGACGGTGACCGTCCGGCCGCCCACGTCGATGCGGACGGCGCCGGCCTCGATGAGACTGCGCTCCGGCGCGGTGTGCGCGGCCCGGCGCAGCACCGCCTCGATCCGCGCCTGCAGCTCCACCATGGAGAACGGCTTCACCACGTAGTCGTCGGCGCCCAGCCGCAGCCCGAGCACCCGGTCGCGTTCCTCGCCCCGGGCGGTCACCGCGATGATGCCGAGCTGGCTGCTGCGCCGGCGCAGCTCCCGGCACAGGTCGGTGCCGTCCCCGTCGGGCAGGGTCAGGTCGAGCAGCACCAGGTCGCAGGGGGCGGCGGAGAGCGCGGCCTCGACGGTGGCGGCGTGCTCCACCTCGTACCCGCGCCGGGTGAGCGCCGACGACAGGGCGGCGGCCACCCGACGATCGTCCTCGACCAGGAGGATCCGCACCCGTGCCTCCATCCGCTCGACGTGCTGCCCTGCGAATGGTGGCAGACGACGCGGCGGGACGGGAGGCCCGGTGGGCTTCTAGGCTGCGGTGGTGATCTACAAGATTCTGGCCGACAGCGAGTGGGCGCAGGCGCGGGCGGACGGGCGGTTCGCCGGCACCGCGATGGACCGGCAGGACGGCTACATCCACCTGTCCGCGGCGGACCAGGTGGTGGAGACCGCCCGCCGGGTCTTCGCCGGGGCGACCGGCCTCACCGTCCTCGCCGTGGACGAGACGCGGCTCGGCGACGCGCTGCGCTGGGAGGTGTCCCGGGGCGGTGCGCTGTTCCCGCACCTCTACGCGGCGCTGCCGGTGGACGCGGTGGTGGCCGCGCATCCCCTGCCCGCCGACCGGCCCGCCGCCGACGCGGTGGCCGAACTGGTGGCGTGACGGCTCGCTATGCTGCGACGTGCCCGCCCGCCGGCTCCGGGAGCCCGGCGCGGCCGGGTGGCCCTGGCCCGGCCGGGCGCGCGGCGGTCAGCCGGCGCGGCCGTCCGGCACCGACGGCGCGACGACGCGCCCTGCCACGATGCGAGTTGACATGACTGACACCAACGACCGGTCCGCCTCCGTGTTCGTCCACCCGACGGCCGACGTGGAGGACGGCGCCAAGGTCGGCGACGGCACCAAGGTCTGGCACCTGGCCCACATCCGGTCGAGCGCGCAGGTCGGCGCCGGCTGCGTCATCGGCCGCAACGTGTACGTCGACGCGCAGGTCACGGTCGGCGACCGGGTGAAGATCCAGAACAACGTCTCGGTCTACCAGGGCGTGACCATCGAGGACGAGGTCTTCGTCGGCCCCTGCGCCGTGTTCACCAACGACTTCCGCCCGCGCGCCCAGAACCCGGACTGGACCATCACCCCGACCATGGTCCGCCGGGGCGCCTCGATCGGCGCCAACGCCACCCTGGTCTGCGGCATCGAGGTGGGCGAGTACGCGATGATCGCCGCCGGCTCGGTGGTCACCCGGGACGTCAAGCCGTACCAGCTGGTGGCCGGCAACCCGGCCCGGCCGAAGGGGTGGGTGGACGAGAAGGGCGAGGTCGTCTCCCGGGACGTCGACAACCCGCCGCACCAGGGCTGAACGCGCGCGGCGGCGCCGCGACGCGAGCGGGCCCCGGCCGTCACACGGCCGGGGCCCGACAGCGTGGAGGCGTCAGCCGCCGATGACGACGCGGCGGACGCCGGTCCAGCGCGCCGGGTCGGTGACCCGGCGGCCGTCGACCAGCACCGTCACGCCCGGCAGGTCCGCCGGGGTGAGGTTGCGGTACTCGGCGTGGTCGGCCTGGATGACCGCGGCGCCGACCGGCTCGCCCTCGTAGCCGGGCAGGCCGTGCGCGGCCAGCTCCTCGTTGGTGTACATCGGGTCGGCGACGTACGGGACGGCGCCCCGCGCGCGCAGCGCCTCGACGGTCGGGAAGACGCCGGAGAACGCGGTCTCCTTGACACCGCCCCGGTAGGCCGCGCCGAGCACCAGCACGCCCACCCCGGTGAGGTCCCCGTACGCGGCGGCGAGCAGGTCGACGGCGTACTCCGGCATGGCGGCGTTGGCCTCGCGGGCCGAGCGGACCACGGTGGCCGCCGGGTCGTTCCACAGGTACATCCGCGGGTAGATCGGGATGCAGTGACCGCCGACGGCGATGCCCGGCGAGTGGATGTGGCTGTACGGCTGCGTGTTGCAGGCCTCGATGACCTTGGTGACGTCCACGCCGACCGTGTCGGCGAAGCGGGCGAACTGGTTCGCCAGGCCGATGTTGACGTCGCGGTAGGTGGTCTCGGCGAGCTTGGCCAGCTCGGAGGCCTCGGCCGAGCCGAGGTCCCAGACGCCGTTCGGGCGGTCGAGGTCGGGCCGCTCGTCGAAGTCGAGCACCGCCTCGTAGAAGCGCACGCCGTGCTCGGCCGACGCCTCGTCGATGCCGCCGACCAGCTTGGGGTAGCGGCGCAGGTCGGCGAAGACCCGGCCGGTGAGCACCCGCTCCGGGCTGAACACCAGGTGGAAGTCCTGGCCGGCGGTGAGGCCGGAGCCCTCCTCCAGCATGGGGGCCCAGCGGTTGCGGGTGGTGCCGACCGGCAGGGTGGTCTCGTAGCTGACAAGCGTGCCGGGCTTGAGCCCGCGGGCGATGGCCCGGGTGGCGTCGTCCATCCAGCCGAAGTCCGGCACGCCCTCGGCGTCGACGAAGAGCGGCACGACGACGACGACGGCCTCGGACTCGGCGACCGCGGTGGCCGTGTCGGTGGTGGCCGACAGGAGCCCGGCGGCGACCGCCTCCTTCAGCTTGACGTCCAGGTCGGTCTCGCCGGGGAACGGCACGGCGCCGTCGTTGACCAGCTGGACGACCCGCTCCGAGACGTCGGCACCGATCACGCGGTGCCCCTTCGAGGCGAACTGCACGGCGAGCGGCAGACCGATCTTGCCGAGCGCGACGACGCAGATGTTCATGAAACTACTTTCCTCCAGAGGGCCACATTCGGCGCAGGCGGGCAAGGAACCGACCGGGGGTCACCGGCGTGATCGCGACGATCACCTGGCCCTTGTGATTGGTGGTGGGCGTGACGAGGTGGAGCCGGACGCCGCGCCGGGCCAGCCGCCGGGGCGCCGCGACGCGGCGGTCCGTCCGCAGCGGCGCCGAGCCGACCCCGCCCAGCGCGGTCACCTCGGCACGCACCACCCGACGCTCCCCGTTCGCCGCGACGGCCGCGAGCACCCGGTCCACCGCGAAGTCCGTCCGTACGACGGTACCGGTGCCGTCGGGCGCGACCGACGTCACACCCGCCACCTCGCCCACGCTGACCCGGACCGCCCCAGGGGGCAGCTCGGACAGCACGGCCCAGGGGCTGCGCGCGGTGACCACCAGGGCGCGGGCGCCGGCGGCGTCCCGGCCCCAGACCAGCTCGGTCGCGGTCAGCTTGGCCAGCACCTTGGCGGCCCGGTCGGTGACGTCGTACCAGTCGTCCGGGTAGCCGAACGCCGGGTCGCGGAAGCCGACGTGGTGGGCGTACCAGCGGCCGTCGGCGATGGTGACCTCGGGCAGCGACTTGTCGGCCTGCTGCCCGATCAGCTCCCGCAGTCGCGCCAGGTCGCCGTCGCGCGCCACGGCGAGCCGCAGCCGCAGGTCGGGCTCCATCCGCTCCAGGACGCCCTCGGTCAGGTACGCCTCGGCGAGCTTGCGGATCCGGTCGTGGACGTGCTGCTGGACGTCCGGGGAGAGGCCCAGGAACTCCGCCCGGAGCAGCTTCGCCACCTCCCAGCTGAAGTGGCGCAGCAGCACCGCGTCCCGGCGCGGGCCCGGCTCGATGAGCCCGGCGACGAAACCGACAAGTTCCTCGGCGCAGCGCAGCCGCTCCTCGAAGCGGCTGGCGTAGGTGATGTTCTGCGCGTTCTCCCGCTTGACCGCGTAGTAGTACTCGTAGTCGGCGAGGACGGAGATCTTGTTCGCCCGGAAGCAGGCCTCCAGCGTGAACGGCTGGTCGCTGCCCATCGGCATGTCGGTGCGGAACCGCAGGCCGTGACGCTCGACCAGGGCCCGCCGGAACAGCTTGGTGTTCGACAGCGACCAGGGCAGCGGGCTGTCGAAGAGGTCGAGCCGTTCCTGGCTGCTCGCGTAGACCGCCTGGTGCACGTAGCGCTTGTTGGTGCCGACCATCCGGCCGAGCACCACGTCGGAGTCCCACCGGTCGGCGGCGGCCACCAGGCGCTCCAGCGCCTCCGGGCCGAGGTGGTCGTCGGAGCCGATGAAGAAGACGTACCGGCCGCGGGCGTGGTCCAGGCCGAGGTTGCTCGGTGCGGCCGGGCCGCCCGAGTTGGCCTGGTGCAGCACCCGGACCGTCTCCGGGTAGCGGGCGGCGTACCGGTCGAGCTCGGCGCCGCTGCCGTCGGTGGAGCCGTCGTCGACCGCCACGACCTCCAGCCGGTCCCGCCCGATGGTCTGCCCGACCAGCGACTCCAGGCAGGTGGTCAGGTACGGCATGGTGTTGTAGACGGCGACGACCACCGTCACGTCCGGCTGCCGGCTCACGCGCCGACCCCCACCGAGGTCGGGACCGGGTCGCCGGCCGGGCGGGACGGGGCGTCGGGCAGCAGCCGGGAGTAGACGCCGTCGAGCACCTGCGCCTGCGCCTCCCAGGTCCAGCCGGCCAGCAGACCGGGCCGGTCGTACGCGGCGCGGTAGCGCGCCGGGTCGGCGAGCACCGCGGTGACCGCACGGACGAAGTCGGCCACGTCCTCGGCCGTGAACACCTCGCCCTGCCCGGTCTCCCGGACAGTCTCCGCCATCGTCCGCACGTCGGAGACGACAAGCGGGAGGCGGGCGTGTGAATACTCGAAGAACTTGGTGATCAGCGCGATCTCGTGGTTGGGCCAGTGCTGGATCGGGATGACGCCGACCTGCGCGCCGGACAGGAACCGGACCACCTGGTGGTGCGGGACGTAGGGCAGCAGGTGCACGCGGTCCGCCACCCCCAGCTCGCCGGCCCGGGTGACCAGGCCCCTGACGTACGCCGAGGTGGGCTTGTTGACCACGAACGCGACGTGCGCGCCGGGCAGCCGGGGCAGCGCCTCGACCATCACCCCGAGACCGCGCTTGGCGGCGGCCACCCCGCTGTAGACCAGCAGCGGGGTGTCCGGGCCGATGCCGCAGAGCGCGCGGATGTCCGGCACCGGCTCGCCCGCGTCGGCCGGCAGCTCGTCCACCGCCGGGGCGTTGAGCACCACCGCCGGGCGCTCCGCCAGCCGGTGCTCGCGGCGCAGAAGGTCGGCCAGGCCGCCGGAGACGGTCATGGTGGCGTCCGCGTACGGCACGTACTCCCGCTCGTGCGCCACGTTGCCGGGCAGCCAGCGGGCGTTGTCCCGCCACGGCTGCACACCCGGCAGGTACTCGTGGGCGTCCCAGACCAGCGCGATCCGGCGGCCCTTGGCGGCGGCCCGGATCTTCGCGCGGGCGCCGACGCCGATCATCCGGAAGTCGTTGGCGTGGATCAGGTCCGGGGCCAGCTCGTCGACGACCGGGCCGTAGGCCAGCTCGTAGTCCCACAGCCCCGGTTCGAGGCGGCGCCACGCGCCGTCGCCGCGCAGCCGCTGCCAGAACAGCGTGTACGCCCGGTCCCAGGGGCCGTCGAGCTTGCGGCTCTTCCGGGCCTGGTTGAGCTGCCGGTTGCGGAAGCCCACCCACTTGCGGGTCAGGCCGGCGAGCTTCTCCTCGGCCCGCAGCGCGGCCCAGGGCAGCCCGCCGGGCCGGCCGGCGCCGGACTCGCGGGCCGCGGTCGTGAGCGCCGCCCGCCGGACCGCCAGGTCGGCCCGCCACGCCTTGACCGCCTGGGTGCGGTGGGCGGCGATGCCGGACGGCGGGTAGGCGAACGGCCGGCGCAGCCACACCCGCCGGAACTCGTGCCGGCGCTTGGCGAGCGGCTCGGGCATCGGAATCAGGCGGACCTCGGCGTCGCCGAGCCGCCAGCGCTGCGGCTGCCCGACGGGTGCGCGCCCGAGGAGGACGACGTCCCAGCCGGCCGCGGCCGCCGACCGGGCGGCCTTCTGCACCCGGGAGTCACCGATGACCCCGTTGTCCACCAGCATGACGACCCGTCCCCGGGTGGCCGCCGGGGCGGTCGTGCCGTCAGATCCCATTCCTGCCCGTCTCCGTTGTCACCAGCACCGCACCCGCGGACCCGAGCGAGTCTACGACAACGGGTCCGCGGTAAACGCCCGCCGCCGTCGGCGGTCCGCGGCCTCCGGCACCGGTTGCTACCCTCCATGCTGTTCAACGACCGGCGACCTCGCCAGTTCCCCGGCCGGGCCGGCGTCGAGCCTCTCCGACGGGCCGCGCCCGCCGTCGGATCACCCCAGCTCAGCGCGGACAGGATCGCAGTATGGACATGGTGACAACCGAGGAGCCGAGCCGGCCGACGCCGGCCCCCTCGGCCACACAGGCGAGCCCCCTCCCGGCTCGTCCCCGCCTCGGCCGCCGGCTCACCGCGGCCGGCCGGGCCGCGCTGCCCGCGCTCGCGGCCTACGCCGTGATCCGTCTGGTCGGGGTGCTGACCGTGTACGTCTGGGCCCGCAACCTGGGCCTCTCCCCCGAGCAGCGGCTGAGCAAGTCGGACGGCACCTACTACCTGTCGATCGCCCAGCACGGCTACGACGGGTACGTGAAGACGCAGAGCGACATGGCGTTCTTCCCGCTCTACCCCGGCCTCACCGGCCTTTTGGACCGGATCAGCCCGTTCAGCCCCCGCGAGGCGGCGCTGATCGTGGCGTGGCTGGCCGGCCTCGCCGCCGCCTGGGGGCTCTTCGCGATCGGCGCACACCTGCACGACAGGCGCACCGGTGTGGTGCTGGCCGCGCTCTGGGCCGCGCTGCCGCACGCCATCGTCGAGTCGATGACGTACAGCGAGAGCCTGTTCACCGCCCTGGCGGTCTGGACGCTGTACGCGCTGCTGCGCAACCAGTGGCTCACCGCCGGGGTGCTGTGCCTGTTCGCGGGGCTGACCCGGCCGACCGCCTCGTCGTTGATCCCGGTGGTGGGGCTCGCCGCGCTCGTGGCGGTCGTCCGGCGGCGGGACGGCTGGCGGCCGTGGGTCGCCATGCTGCTCGCCCCCGCCGGTTGGCTCGGCTACCTGGCCTGGGTGGGCACGCAGACCGGGCGGCCGGACGGCTGGTTCCACATCCAGTCCGCGGGCTGGGGCAGCACCTTCGACCTGGGCGTGAACACCGTCCTCCGGGGCCGGGAGGTGCTCGCCGAGACGGCCACCCCGCAGATGCTGGTGGTGAGCGTGGTGGCGCTGCTGGCGGTGATGTTGTTCGTGCTGAGCGTGCTCGACCGGCAGCCCTGGCAGCTGCTGCTCTACAGCGGGCTGCTCCTGGTCACCACGCTCGGCGCCGCCGGCTACTACCACGCCAAGGCGCGGTTCCTGCTGCCGGCGTTCGCGCTGCTGCTCCCGGCGGCCGCGGGTCTGGCCCGGGCCGGTTGGGCCCGGGCGGTCACCGTGCTGGTGGCGTTGACCGCCTTCTCCACGTACTTCGGCGGCTACCTGCTGCTGATCTGGACGAGGTCTCCGTGACCGCACGCGGAGACGGCGGCCCGCCCGTCACCGCGTGAACGGCCGGACGTCCCACAGCCAGACGTCATCCACCCGCTGCCCCGGGCCGTACAGCGCGTCCAGCACGACCTTGAGGTTGTCGTGCCCCCGGGCGCCCCGGTCGGGCAGCGCCACGGCGTCGGCCTTCCAGTACCGGACGTCGGACCGGGCCTGGGCGACGTCCGCCGGGCCGACCGCGGTGTCCCGTTCGCCCCGCGACACGGCGGTGAGCAGCTTCGCGGTCGGCTGCGGCTCCACGCCCCAGCGGCCGGTGGCGTCGGTGGCCGAGACCGGGCCGAGGAAGTAGCCCTCCGGCACGGCGAAACCGGCCACCGCGGCGGAACTCCAGTAGAGCGAGGTCATACCGCTGACCGGCACCGGCACCAGGGTGCGGCCGGGCGCCACGTGGTCGCGCCACGCGCCGCTGGTGACGAAGTCGGGAACGGGCACCCGGCCGCGGGCCTCCAGCGGGGTGGGCAGGATCGGCAGCAGCGCGGCCAGCGCCGCCACGGCGGCCAGCCGGGGAACCAGGCGGGCCTGGCCCGCGTCGGTCGCCCGGATCCGGGCGAGGCGGTCCCCCGCGACCGCGAACAGCACGCCGAGCGCCGCCGTGGTGATCAGCGCGAACCGGGAGACCACCACCGAGTCGAAGACCGGCAGGTTGGTCACCAGCGCGAACGGCGCCGGCACGTCGGTACGCCGGGTGCCCCACGTCCAGGTGGTGCCGATCGAGAAGACCGCGGAGATCGCGATCACCACGGTGAGCACCCGGACGACAATCTCCCGGCGCAGCCACCAGCAGGCGGCCAGCGCCAGCACCACGACGGACCAGCCGTAGAAGCTCGACTGCTCGGTGGTGTTCGGGCCCCAGCGCAGCGCGCTGGTGGGGCTGCCGGCCACCGACTCGGTGGCGTAGCGCACGAACGAGCCGACGGTCAGCGCGTAGACGTCGGGGTTGCCGGGGTGTCCAACCCGGTGCTGCGGCCCGGCGAACTGCATCCACAGCGGGTACGCGGCGGCGGCGCCGACCAGCACGCCGGTGATCGCGAGTCCGCCCAGCAGCGGCCGGGCCCGCCGCAGCGCCTCGCGGGGCCGGAAGATCAGGTAGCCGACCACCATCATCAGGCAGCCGAGCGCGGCCAGGAAGAGAATCTCCAGGCTCACGAAGAACTGCGCCACCACGAGCCCGCCCAGCACCAGACCGTCGCGGACGACACGACCGCCGCGGGCCAGCCGGACGACCCGCCACAGGATGAACGGCACCAGCCACTGGGCGGTGATGTGCGGGTGCCCGTTGCTGTGCGAGACGAGGGCCGGCGCGAAGGCGCAGAACAGGCCGCCGACGAAGGCCGCGGCCCGGGACGACACCAGGTGCCGGGAGAGCACGTAATACCAGGCGTACGCGGTGCCGGCCAGGTTGAGCGTGATGAACAGCAGGTAGGAGAAGGAGGCGCCGAACAGCAGGGTGACCGGCGACAGGACCAGGCCGGGAAGCTGCATCCCGACGTTGGTCATCAGGTTGATGCCCGTCGGGGCGTTCTGCAGCGTGGTGAAGAACGGGTTCTCCAGGTGGCTGACCGCGTGCGCCGCGTAGGCCAGCATCCACTCGTTGAAGCCCTGGTCGTTGGGCCGGCTGCCGAGCAGCCGGCCGCTGTGATCGAGCCAGCCGCGGGCGGTCACCCACAGGGCGCCGGCCAGATAGACCGCGGCGACCAGCAGGTCCGGGCGCAGCCGGCGCCAGCGCGCGGGGCCGGCCGCGGGCGCGGGCTCGCGCTCCTCCGCGCCGACCGGCGGCTCCGCCCGCTCGGCCTCGGTGCTGCCGTGAGCGGTCGCGTCGGTCACCGGCTCGCCGGCGGCGGAGGTGCGGGTGCGGATGTCGGGGCCCGGGGCGGTCATGGCGCCGTAGTGTACGCAAGCCACCCACCGGCGCCCGGCCAGGCTCGCCCCCGCCCCGCCGGTACGTTCCCCGGCCCGGGGACCGGAACGTCGGCTCGTGAAGCGTCCGGGAAGATCCCCCGTCGGTGCGGCGAACGGGACGCGACGCCCAGCCGTCCCCACCCGAGCGGTTCGGCGACTCCGGCCGGTCTTCCCGGCCGCCACGGTGCCGGTGAGGCGCGGACGACCGGCCACGGTCGGTTAGGGTGGTGCGCTGTGTGCCGGCCCGCGCCACTCGTCGCATCCGTCCCGCTCGGGGAGCTGATGACCGGATCCGGCCGGTGGCGCTCGGCACGATTCGGCACCGGCCGCCACCGCGTCCGTCGTCCGTCACCGGCCGGGGCACTACTATTCCTAGGGCCGCCCGCCCACGACCCGGGCCTCCGCGACCGGCGCGCCCGATCCACCCGTAGTCCCCGTCGCAGATCACGAGGAGTCACGTAGTGAAGGTCGTCAGCATTGTCGGCGCCCGACCGCAGTTGGTGAAGCTGGCGCCCATCGCCGCGGCGTTCGCCGAGGACGGGTGCGAGCACGTGATCGTGCACACCGGTCAGCACTACGACGCCGACCTGTCCGACGTGTTCTTCTCCGGCCTCGGCATCCCGGACCCGGACGTGCACCTGGGCATCGGCTCGGGCAGCCACGGCGTGCAGACGGGCAACACCCTCGCGGCGCTGGACCCGGTGCTCGCCGCCGAGCGGCCGGACTGGGTCCTGGTCTACGGCGATACCAACTCGACCCTGGCCGGCACGCTGTCGGCGGTGAAGCAGCACCTGCGGGTGGCGCACCTGGAGGCCGGCCTGCGCTCGTTCAACCGGCGCATGCCGGAGGAGCACAACCGGGTGCTCACCGACCACGCCGCCGACCTGCTGCTCGCCCCCACCGAGGAGGCGATGCGGCACCTGGCGGCGGAGGGCCTGGCGGCCCGCTCCGAGCTGGTCGGCGACGTCATGGTGGACGTCTGCCTGCGGGTCCGGGACGAGGTGGCGCGCGGCGGCCTGCCCCGGCCGGCCCTGCCCGAGGGTGTCGACCCGGACGCCCCGTACCTGCTGGCCACCCTGCACCGCGCCGAGAACACCGACGACCCGCAGCGGCTGGCCGCGCTGCTCGACGCGCTGGCCGACCTGCCCGTGCCGGTCGCGCTGCTGGCCCACCCGCGGTTGGTCGCCCGCGCCGAGGAGCACGGCCTGAAGCTGTCCCGGGGCTCGCTGCACGCGGCCCGCCCGCTGCCGTACGCCGCCATGGTGGCGGCCGTGCGGGGCTCGGTCGGCGTGGTCACCGACTCCGGCGGCCTCCAGAAGGAGGCCTACCTGCTGGACCGCCCGTGCACCACGCTGCGGACCGAGACCGAGTGGGTGGAGACCCTCGCGGACGGCTGGAACGTCCTGGTCCCGGACCCGCGCGAGCTGGGCGCCCGGTGGGCGACGACGGCCACCCGGCCCGCCCCGGAGGCGTCCCGCGGCACTCCGTACGGCGACGGTCGGGCGGCGCACCGCGTCGCCGAGACGCTGCGCCGGCACCTGGCATGACGGCGCGTCCCCTCTTCACGATCGGCTACCTGCGATGAGCAATCGACTTCTCCCCCTCCCCCGGTCCGGCGGCGGGCGGCGGCCGCACGCCATCTACCTGGCGATCGGCTTCCCGCCCGCGGCGAAGAGCAGCGCCTACCGGCTGCGCGAGACGGCGAACCAGTTCGTCGCGCTGGGCTGGGACATCACGGTCATCACCATCTGCCAGGAGGCCTGGGAGCGGGAGTACGGCCTGGACCACACCCTCTCCGAGAAGGTCGACCCGCGGGTCAAGGTGGTCGAGCTGCCGCTGATCCGGGAGGACCTGGAGACCGACATCCGGGCCTTCTCGGAGGAGCGCTCGCTGGACCCCGCGGGGTGGATCAAGCGGCTGCGCCAGCGTGAGCAGAAGGCCTTCCCCGAGCCGGTCTTCGGGGGGTGGCGGTACGACCTGGAGCAGGCGGTGCTGCGGCTGCACCGGGAACACCCCGCCGACCTGCTGCTCGCCTCCTGCGCCCCCTACGTGAACCTGGCCGCCACCTGGAAGCTGTGGGAGGAGCACAAGGTTCCCTACGCCGTCGACTTCCGGGACGGCTGGTCGCTGGACGTGATCGGCGGCGGCGAGGCGTTCACCCGGGACTCGGTCTCCGGCCGCTGGGAGTCCACGGTGCTCGAACACGCCGTCGCCGTCTGGTGTGTGAACGACCCGATCGCCGGCTTCTACCGCGAGCGCTACCCGCACCTCGCCGACCGGGTGCACGTCGTGCGCAACGGCTACGACGAGGACAGCCTGCCCGACGTCAGCGGCCGGTCGCCCGACCCGGCCGCCGGGCTGACCTTCGGCTACCTCGGCTCGGTCAACTTCACGCCGGCCTTCCTCGAGTCGGTGCTCGACGGCTGGCGGATCGCCCGGCGGGACGACCCGGTGGTGGCGCGGTCCCGGTTCGAGGTGCGCGGACACATCGGCGCCGGTCCCGCCCGCGAGGCCAACCGCCACATGGACCTGCTGAAGGAGGCCGCGGTCGACGGGGTCACCTTCGGCGGCCCGGTCCCGAAGGCCGACCTGGCGGCGACGTACGGCTCGTGGGACGCGCTGGTCCTCATGCTGGTCGGCGGCCGCTTCGTCACCTCCGGCAAGGTCTACGAGTTCATGGCCACCGGCCTGCCGGTGCTCTCCGCCCACGACGTCGACCACGACGCGACGAACATCCTGGCCGGGCATCCGCTGTGGACCGGAGCCGTCGGGCTGGACCCGCACCGGCTGGCCCACTCGTTCAGCGAGGCGGCCCGGATGGCCCTGAAGGCCACCGACGCCGACCGGACGACCGCCCGGGAACTCGCCCGCCGGTTCGCCCGGCCGGCCGTCCTCGGCCCCGCCGTCCGGCACCTCACCGAGCTCGTCCGGCCCACCACGGCCGGCGCTTCCGCCCCGGCCGCTTCGACGGAGGATGTCCAGCTGTGACCACCGTGCTCATCGTGGCCGCCACCGCGCCGAAGCAGCCGGCCGTCCTGATCGAGGCGCTCGAACGCTTCCGCGCCAAGGGCGCCAGCGTCACCGTGGCCTGCTTCTTCAACAGCGCCGACCTGCCGGTCGACCCGGCGCTGGCGGAGGTACGGACCTTCGCCGTACCCGGGGAGAAGCGGGACGCCCGGCTCCGCAAGGCGCTCGGCCGCGCGCCGGCCAACCGGAAGGTGTGGCTGCACGCCCGGCGCAACCCCTGGCTGCGGCAGCGCTACCGGAAGGCGGACGTGCTGGTGGCCCTCGACGCCCGCGCCGTGCACACGGTGTGGGAGATGGCGCAGCGCAACACCGGCGCCAGCGCCTGCTACGGGCTCGTGCCGGCGCAGAAGGCGCTCGACGCGCGACGGACCGAGTCGGTGGGCCGGCGGCTGGAGCGTCAGGTCTCCGCAGCGGCGGGCATCGGCGCCCGCGGCGCCCGGCGGGCGGCCGTGCAGACCGTCCGCACCACCCTGCGCAAGGCCACCGGCCAGACGGTCATGAGCAACCCCGCGGGCGCCTGGTTCTGGACCCGCGCCGTGGCGGCTCCCCGCGTGCCGGACCGGTTGCGCAGCAAGCTCGCCGTCCGGCTGCACGACAGCGCCGTGAAGGCGGGCCGGCCGGCCGTCGCCGCCCGCGCGGCGTCCGCCGCCGTGAACCGGATCACCAGCGCCGGCACCCGCGCGGACGTGCTGACCAAGGCGGCGCAGGCGGAGCTGTCGGCCGGTCGGGTGCCGACCGGCCTGCACGACGCGATCCGGGCCCAGCTGGCGCTGGCCGACAGCCGGCTGCCCAAGGACAGCACGAAGGCCGCCGCGGCGGTGTCCCGGGCGTGGAGCCTGGCCTCCAACCGGGTGCTGCACTTCGACCGGCTCTCCTCGCCCATGAGCGACGACCCGGGTGCGTTCCTGGCGCCGTTCCGGGAGAGCACCGCGGCCCGGAAGCTGTCGGCGAAGCGCGGCCGGCTCGCCCCGGCCGCTCCGGCGCCCACCGACCGGCCGCTGCGCCTGCTGGTCACCACGCTGATCAACGACAACTTCCTGCAGGAGATCCTGGAGCGCTACCGGGCGATGCCGAACGTGGAGGTCCGGTTCCTGGACCTCTACGACGACCCGGTGACCCGCCCGCTGGCCCTGAGCGGCAGCGCCGTCATGGAGCACCTGCTGGCCGGCGAGTCGTCGTACGGCGCCAAGATCGAGGAGTGGCTGCGGCCTCACCTGGACTGGGCGGACACCGTCTTCGTCGACTGGTGCCAGGCCACCGCCGCGCTGTTCACGCTGCACGACCCGGGCACCGCCCGGATCATCGTGCGGCTGCACAGCTTCGAGGCGTTCAACTTCTGGCCGCACCTCGTGGACTTCTCCCGGGTCGACGACGTCGTCTTCGTCTCCGAGCACCTGAAGGACCTGTCGACCGCGGTGCTGCCCCAGCTCACCGAGGCGGACGGCCCCCGGCTCTGGGTCGTCGACAACGCCATGGACCTGCAGCGGTACCCCCGCTCGAAGCCGGCGGACGCCCGGTTCACCCTGGGCATGGTCGGGTTCAGTTCGGTGGCCAAGGACCCGCGCTGGGCGATCGAGGTGCTGCGGAGGCTGCGCGAGCGGGACGAGCGCTACCGGCTCACCCTCATCGGCAGCGACTTCAACAACCGGACCAGCAAGCCGGCCAAGGACTACGGCAAGCTGTTCAGCCGGGACCTGGCCGAGCTGGAGCCGCTCGGCGCGGTCCGGCGGTACGGGCAGACCGACGACGTCCCCACCGCGCTCCAGGAGGTGGGCGTCATCCTCAGCGCCTCGGTGCGGGAGAGCTTCCACTGCGGCCTGGTGGAGGGCGCGGCAAGCGGGGCGGTGCCGGTGGTCCGGGACTGGCCGTTCTTCGCCGGGAAGCCGCACAGCGCCCGCACCCTGTTCCCCGCCGACTGGGTGGTGGCCACACCCGAGGAGGCCGCCGAGCGGATCCTGGCCGCCACGGCCACCGAGGAGCGGTGGGCGGAGACCGGTCGGGCCGCGTCCGAGCACGTCCTCAAGACGTGGGACTGGACCGTCACCCAGTCCGGTTACGACCGGCTGCTGCTGGACGACTGAGCCGTTCCGCCCGCCGGGCGCGGCGGCACCGAGCGAACGAGGAGGGGCCCGGCCGACCGGCCGGGCCCCTCTCGTCCGTCTCCGCGGGTCAGCGGACCGGCACGGCCGACCGCTGGGCCGGCACGGTCGGAGCGGCGTCCGCCGGGGTGACCGCCTTCGGGTGGTTCGGCAGCAGGCGGGCGTAGACGTCGTCCATCACCCGGGCCTGCGCCTCCCAGGTCCACTGCTCCAGCACGCCGGGCCGGTCGTACGCGGCGCGGTACCGCCGCGGGTCGTCCAGCACCGCCCGCACCGCGCGCAGGTAGTCGTCCAGGTCCTCGGCCCGGAACACCTCGCCCTGGCCGGTGGCGCGGGTCGCCTCGGCCATGGTCTTGACGTCGCTCACCACCATGGGCAGCCGGCCGTGGGCGTACTCGAAGAACTTGGTGATCAGCGCGATCTCGTGGTTCGGCTTGTGGTGGATCGGGATGACGCCGAGGTCGGCGGGCGCCACGAAGGCGGACACCTGCCAGTGCGGCACGTACGGCAGCAGGTGCACCCGGTCGGCGACGCCCAGCTCGGCGGCCAGCTCCTCCAGCTCGTACATGATCGGCACCCGGCCGTTCGGGTGCACCGACACCAGCGCGACGTGCGCGTCGGGCATCCGGGTCAGGCCCCGGATCATGATGTCCACCCCGCGCGACGGGTTGATGCCGCCGCAGTAGACCAGCAACGGGGTGGTGGCGTCGATGCCGCACATCGCCCGGATGTCCGGCACCGGCACGGCCCGCTGCTCCGGAGTCAGCGCGGCGGGCGGGGCGTTCAACACGACGGCCGGCTGCTCGGGCAGGTCGTGGGTCTCCCGCAGCAGGTCGGCCAGCGTCGAGGAGACGGTGATGACGGCGTCGGCGTAGGGCGCGTGCTCCCGCACGTACGCGATCTGGGCCGGCAGCCAGCGCAGGTTGGTGGGCCGGCCGATGATGCCGGGGACGAACTCGTGGGCGTCCCAGACCAGCTTGACGTCCCGGCCACCGGCCCGGGCCCGCATGGCGGCCCGCGCGCCGACGCCGAGCATCCGGAAGTCGTGCGCGTGGATGAGGTCCGGCTCCAGCTCGTCCACGACGGGCGCGAAGGCCAGCTCGAAGTCCCACAGCTCCGGGTCCAGGCGGCGCCAGGCCCGGTCACCCTGGAGGGCCTGCCAGAACCGCAGTGCCGCCCGGTCCAGCCGGGAGTTCGGGTCCTGCTGGTGCTCCTGGAGGCGCTTCAGCTCTCCGGAGCGGAACTTGACCCACTGCATCGTCGCCTTGTTGACGAAGTACGGCGCGGCCAGCCGGGCCTTGCCCGCCAGCTCGGCCCAGCGCGGCCCGCCGGCCTGCCGCTGGACCTTGATCTCGGAGAGCCGGAAGTTGAGGTCGTCCCGCCGGGCCTTGAGCTTGTTCAGCTTCCGCTTCGACTCCGGCCCCGGCCGGTACGCCAGCGGGCGGCGCAGCAGCGCCCGGCGGTAGGTGACCGGGTGCGGCAGCCGCCGGGGCACCCTGATCAGGCGCACCTCGGCGTCCCCGATCCGCCAGTTCTCCTCGGCGCCGGCGCCCTTCAGGATGCCGACCAGGATCACCTCCCAGCCGGCCTCCGCCGCCGACCGGGCGGCCTTCTGCACCCGGGAGTCACCGTGGACCCCGTTGTCGACAAGCATCACCACCCGCCCCCGGGTCGGTGGGGCGTCGGTGGACGGCACAGCTCGCATCCGGTGCTTCTCCTCGTTGACGGGTCTGGCACGGTCGGTCCGGCGTCCTCCGCCGGTCGTCCGGGGACGACCGGCGCGGTGTCACCGGAGAAAGGCGTCGAACACCTCGGCGGTTCGCCGTCCGTCGTGGTGCTGGCGGACGTAGCCGGGCCCCTCGGCGGCGAGCGCCGTGGCGGCGGCACGGTCGTCGAGCAGCGACTCGATCGCCTTCACCAGGGTGGTGGGCGTGGCGTTCACGATCGGTGGTTGGATGCCGACCGCGCGGTGCACACCCTCGCTGAGGTATGCCACCACCGCCCTCCCGGCGGCCATCCCCTCACAGGAGAACGTGCCGTAGGTGCCCATCACGAGCTGGTCGACGACGATGTCGGCATCCTGCACCAGGCGGCGCATCTCGCTGTACGGCAACCCTTCCACCAGGCGCAACTCGATGATCCGTCGGTCGTGCAGCTCCTGCAACCCGGGCAGCAGCCGGTCGGTGCCCTTCGTCCAGCGGTTGGACGGCGCGTGCAGCACCACCGGGCGGGCGCGTTCCAGCACCGGCCGGTCGCAGAGCCACCCGTCGACGTCGACCACGAGCGGCGCCCAGGTGGCGAAGGGCACGTCGTCCAGCAGGTCGGGGGTGGTCACGTAGAGCGGGAGGCCGCTCTCCTCGGCGGTGCGCCGGTTCCGCTCGGCCACCGTGGTGAGCCGCTCCCGCAGGTCCTCCGGGGCGTCCCGGAAGGCGGACTCGGCGTGCCGTTCCAGGTGCGCGCCCGGATGGCGGATCTCGCTGCCGTGCGCGAGCAGCGCGACCTTGATCCGGGCCCGGCGCAGGGCGGGCAGGTCGCCTCCGATGTCGTCGCCGTTGAGCCGGCCGAGCACCGGACGGAAGGCGTCGACGATCAGGTGGGTGTACGCGCCGAGCACCCGCCGGGCCTGTTCCAGCTGCACGTCGAGCTGGTGCTCGGCCGGGAAGTGGAGATAGCGGTCCGCCGGGTACCGGTAGGTGCCCGGTGGCTTGGCCATGACCAGTTCCACGCTCACGTCCCGGCGGGCGGCGCTGATCGCGGCCGCCAGCGCGGAGAGCTGCCCGGCGTAGTTGGCGGTGCCCAGGCCGAGCCGTACCGGACCGGCGCCCAGGGCCCGCCAGGGACCGGGCGTGCCGGCCTCGACCGGCGCGACGGTCGCCTCCGGCGTCTCCGCCGCCTCGGGCGTGCGTTCCCACATCCGCTCGACGACCTTCACGAAGGACGGCACCGAGCCGGGGGCGAACAGGTCGCCGGTGTGGTGCCGGGCCAGGTACTCGCGGACCGGCCGGGCGTTGCCGGCCACGATCCGCAGCCCGGCGGCCCGGTAGGCGTCGAGCACGGCGGGCGCCGGCGACGCGTCGCCGGCCTCCTCGGTGAACCCGTGCACGGCCAGGTCGGCCGAGGCGAGGAAGGCCGGCGTCAGCCGACCGGGGCGGGGCACCTCGTGCACCCGCCGGCCCGCCTTGCCGGCGCGGCGGATCAGCTCCCGCACGGCCGCCCGCTCCGTCTCGGCCCGGACGAGGGCCAGGTGGAACTGCGGCAGGCGGACCAGGGCGGCGAGGATGCCGCCGAGCGCCCGGTCCGCCGTGACCCCGCCCGCGTGCACGAGCAGGGGCACGGTGGCGGGCAGCTCGCAGAGCTCACGTACCGAAGGGGTCTCCCAGGGCCGGTCGCCGGCGGCGGCCCGGCGGAGCGCGATGCGCCACCGCCGGGGGAGCCGCCGCTTCACCGCGGAGACCGTCCGCCGCACCGGCGCCGGGCTCATCGCAGTGCCGGCTCCACGCCACTGCCGCTGGAGGCGACGGACACGACCTTGCCGTCCGAGGCGGACTCCAGCAGGCCGGCGGCGACCTGCACGGTACGCAGGCCCTGCCGCAGGGTGACGATGTCGCTCTGCTTGCCCTCGACGGCGTCGCGGAAGCGCTCGTGCTCGACCAGCAGCGGCTCCCGCTTCGGGATCGCGTACCGGACCATGTCGCCCTCGGCCACGCCGCGGAACGCGCGCAGCGCCTCCCACTCCGTGTCGATGGCGGCGTTGGCGTAGAAGGTCAGGTCGGCGGTGAGCGTGTCGGCGACGAAGCAGCCCTTGTCGCCGGTGACCACGGTGGACCGCTCCTTGAGCGGGCTCAGCCAGTTGACCAGGTGGTTGACCATCGTGCCGTCCGCGAGCTGGCCCACCACGGCGACCATGTCCTCGTGCAGCCGGCCGCTGCGCGAGACGGTCCGGGCCGACACGGAGCGGTATTCGCTGCCGGTCACCCAGGCGGTCAGGTCGATGTCGTGGGTGGCCAGGTCCATCACCACGCCGACGTCGGCGATCCGGTGCGGGAACGGGCCCTGGCGCCGGGTGACGACCTGGAAGACCTCGCCCAGCTCGCCGGCCTCCAGCCGGGTGCGCAGGCTCTGCAGCGCCGGGTTGTAGCGCTCGATGTGGCCGACGCCGGCGACCAGGCCGGCGGACTCGAACGCCTCCACCAGTTTGGTGGCGGCCTCGACGGACTGGGCCAGCGGCTTCTCGATCAGCGCGCAGACACCGTTGGCGGCCAGCTCCAGGCCGATCTGCTCGTGCAGGGCGGTCGGGCAGGCGACGACCGCGTAGTCGACACCCAGGGCCAGCAGGTCACCCAGCGTGGGGACCACCGGCGCGCGGAGCGTGCCGGTGGTGTCGCCGGCCGGGTCGACCACGCCGACCAGCTCGACGCCGTCGAGGTTGGACAGCACCCGGGCGTGGTTGCGCCCCATCGCGCCCAGGCCGATCAGCCCGGCGCGCAGCTTGCGGGCCCCGCTCATCGGGCACCCCCGGCGAGGTTCGCGCCCTCGGCGATCCGCTCCAGGTCGGCCGGGCTCAGCGACGGGTGCACCGGCAGCGAGACCACCTCGGCGGCGGCGCGCTCGGTCTCCGGCAGGTCCCACGGGCCCGGCTTGCCCTCGGAGTCGAGGTAGGGCTTGAGGCGGTGGATCGGGGTCGGGTAGTAGACCGCGTTGCCGATGCCCAGCTCGGTGAGGCGGGCCATGGCCGCGTCCCGGTTGCCCTGCACCCGCACGGTGTACTGGTGGTAGACGTGCTTGGCGGCGTCCGCCACGGGCGGGGTGACCATCCCGGTGATCTTCGAGTCGAGGAACTTGGCGTTGGCCCGGCGCTGCTCGGTCCACTCGGCGAGCTGGGTGAGCTGCACCCGGCCGATCGCGGCGGCCACGTCCGTCATCCGCATGTTGGCGCCGACGATCTCGTTGGCGTACCGCTGCTCCATGCCCTGGTTGCGCAGCAGCCGCAGCGTGCGGGCCAGCTCGGCGTCGGCGGTGGTGACCATGCCGCCCTCCAGGGCGTGCATGTTCTTCGTGGGGTAGAAGCTGAAGCAGCCCGCCGTGCCGAAGGCGCCGACCGGGGTGCCGTGGAGGGCGGCCCCGTGCGCCTGGGCGGCGTCCTCCACCACGGCGAGGCCGTGGCGCTCGGCGATGGCCATGATCTGGTCCATGGCCGCCGGGTGACCGTAGAGGTGCACCGGCATGATGGCGACGGTGCGCGGCGTGACGGCGGCGGCGACGGCCTCCGGGTCGACGCAGAAGCTGCCCGGCTCGATGTCCACGAAGACCGGCTCGGCGCCGACCAGGCGGACCGCGTTCGCGCTGGCGGCGAAGGAGAACGAGGGCACGATGACCTCGTCACCCGGGCCGAAGCCGAGCGCCATCAGGGTGAGCTGGAGCGCGGAGGTCCCGGAGTTGACGGCCACGCAGTGCCGCCCGGCGACCAGCTCGCCGAACTCCTCCTCGAACGCCGCGACCTCGGGGCCCTGCACGACCCGGCCGCTCCGCAGCACCCGGACAGCCGCCTCGATCTCGGCCTCACCGATGATCGGTCGTGCTGGGGGAATGAACTCTGGATGCGGCCCGACCATGGGGCTTCCTCCTGTCGACAGGGTTCTCACGTGGGGGACGGTTTCGGGGGATGGTAGCGGTTGATGCTCAAAACAACCCGGTCGCACCCATTGTCCGACCAGTTGTGTCCTGGTGTTCATGATCGACTGGCGGGCCGCGGACGGGGACCCGGGGGTCACACTTCCACCTCGCCGCGGACAGGCCCCAAGCATGCTACCCGGAGGGCCGCGACGATCGCGGAGGCCAGGCGGGGCACCT
Organism: Micromonospora sp. NPDC048907; assembly: GCF_055586885.1. NCBI lineage: Bacteria > Bacillati > Actinomycetota > Actinomycetes > Micromonosporales > Micromonosporaceae > Micromonospora > Micromonospora sp. NPDC048907. The sequence goes on along the minus strand of NZ_JBVJHI010000008.1, from coordinate 175,104 downwards.
CGTCGAGATCCAACGGCGCCCGGGAGATGGCCATCCGCCAGTAGACCGGGCCGACGATCAGGTCCACGGCGGCGCGCCGGTCGGTGTCCGGGGAGAGCTCCCCCCGCTCGACCGCCCGGCCGATGAGGATCCGGCCGACGGCCTGCTGGTAGTCGTCCAGCGCCGCCTGGAGCTTCTCCGCGATCTGCGGGTTGCGGGCCGCCTCGGCCAGCAGGTCCGGGATGATCTGCGAGGCCAGGCGGTGACGCAGCGCACGGGCCATCACGTGCAGCAGGATCTCCAGGTCGCCCAGGAGGCTCCCGGTGTCCAGCAGCGGCAGGTTGCGTCCCGCCGCCGCGGAGACCATGTCCAGCACGAGGTCGAGTTTCGAGCGCCAGCGGCGGTAGATCGCGGTCTTGCTGACCCCGGCCCGCCGGGCCACCGCCTCGATGGAGAGGCGGCCGTAGCCGACCTCGGCCAACTCCTGCATCACGGCGGCGCGGATGGCACTGGTGATCTCCCCGCGCAGCACCGCCGCGCCGGCCGGGGCACGCCTCTTCTCGGTCGTCACGTGGGACAATGTAGCGCAACGACGGTACGGTTGCGTCCCGACGTGTTTTCGACTACCTTCCACCCATCAGCGAGGCACCTCCCCGCCCGGCCACGCTAGATTCTCACGCCGCGCCACACACTTCCCTGCTCCCCATCGGCACGAAAGATCGGAGCGCCTCACCATGGCCAACACCGCGGTGGCCGACCCCGAATCCGGGCTGACCCGGGCCCAACTCGCCCAGCGGTACGGGCTCCGGGTCGCCGGGGAACGCCCGCCTCTGGCCGAGTACGCCCGCCGGCTGTGGGCGTACCGACACTTCATGACCGCGTACTCGCGGGCGAAGGTCGCCTCCTCGTTCAGCAACACCCAGCTCGGCCAGCTCTGGCAGGTGCTCACCCCGCTCACCAACGCGGCGGTCTACTACCTGATCTTCGGCGTGATCCTTTCGCAGCACCGGAACATGTCGAACTTCATCGCGTACCTCTGCACCGGCGTCTTCATCTTCATGTTCACCCAGACCGCGGTGCAGAACGGCACCAGCGCGATCACGGGCAACCTGGGCCTCATCCGGGCCCTCCAGTTCCCCCGCGCCGCGCTCCCGGTCACGGTCACCCTGGTGCAGTTCCAGCAATTGCTCATGTCGATGGTGGTGCTGGCGGGCATCGTGCTGCTGACCGGTGAGCCGCTGACCTTCCGCTGGTTCCTGATCGTGCCCACGCTGCTGCTCCAGTCGATCTTCAACGTCGGGCTGACCATGGTGATGGCCCGGCTCGGCTCGAAGGTCACCGACCTCAAGCAGGTCATGCCGTTCGTGATGCGGACCTGGCTCTACGCCTCGGGCGTGCTCTACCCGGTCACGCTGTTCCGGGAGCACCTGCCCTCCTGGGCGGCCAGCCTGCTGGAGTGCAACCCCCCGCTGATCTTCATCGAGCTGGCCCGGCACGCGCTGCTGGAGTCCAACCAGCAGAACCTGGTCAGCTCGCCCGCCCGCCTCTGGCTGCTCGGCGTGGCCTGGGCGATCGTCATGGGCATCGGCGGGTTCGTCTACTTCTGGCGCGGAGAAGAGGAGTACGGCCGTGGCTGACCTCACGTCTCCGGCGGGCAACGCCGCCGTGGTGGACTCGGGACGCATCCCCACCGTCGTGGTGGACGACGTGCACGTGATCTACCGGATCCACAAGGGCGCCACCGGCGGCACCAGCCCGGTCTCCGCCCTCAAGCGCATCGTGTCCCGGACCAACGCGCCGAACATCCGTGAGGTGCACGCGGTCAAGGGGGTGAGCTTCACCGCGTACGAGGGTGAGGCCATCGGCCTGATCGGCAGCAACGGCTCCGGCAAGTCCACCCTGCTGCGGGCCATCGCCGGCCTGCTCCCGCCGGCCCGGGGCGCGGTCTACACGCAGGGCCAGCCGTCGCTGCTCGGCGTGAACGCGGCCCTGCTCAACGACCTCTCCGGCGAGCGCAACGTGGTGCTCGGGTGCCTGGCCATGGGCATGTCGCCCGAGGAGGTCAAGCGGCTGGCGCCGGAGATCATCGAGTTCTCCGGGATCAACGAGCGCGGCGACTTCGCCTCGCTGCCGATGCGCACCTACTCCTCCGGCATGGGCGCGCGGCTGCGCTTCGCCATCTCCTCGGCGAAGAAGCACGACGTGCTGCTCATCGACGAGGCGCTGGCCACCGGTGACCGCAAGTTCCGGGCCCGCAGCGAGCAGCGGGTGCGGGAACTGCGCGACAGCGCCGGCACCGTCTTCCTGGTCAGCCACTCCATCGGCTCGATCCGGGACACCTGCGAGCGCACCATCTGGCTGGAGAGCGGCGTCCTGAAGATGGACGGCCCCACCCAGGAGGTCTGCGACGCCTACGAGAACCAGAAGTAGCCGTCCGGAGCGCACCGGTCCCGGGCTCGCCCGGGTCGGTGCGCTCCGTCGTCCGCGTTAAGGTTTCCCTCGGCGCCGACCAAAATTCACCACCCGGTCACCGAACCCCAAACCCCCCGCAGAAGTGAGGAACGGCAATGACGCAGGACCGCACCCCCGCACCGGACGCCGCGCCGGCGAGCCCGGCACCCTGGCGCCCCTCGCGGACGGTGGCCGTGATCCTCGCCGGGGGGACCGGGACGCGTCTGGGGCTGGGCATCCCGAAGCAGCTGCTGAAGATCGCCGGCAAGCCGATCATCGAGCACACCCTGGCCGTGTTCGAGTCGGCGCCGGAGATCGACGAGATCATCGTGCTGATGGCGGCCGGCCACGTGCCCGACGCGGAGCGGATCGTCGCCAACGCGGGCTTCCGCAAGGTCAGCAAGGTGATCGAGGGCGGTGACACCCGCAACGACACCACCCGGATCGCGCTGGACGCCGTCGGCGAGGGCGACGTCAACATCCTCTTCCACGACGCGGTGCGCCCGCTGGTCAGCACCCGGATCGTGCGGGAGTGCGTGAACGCGCTCTGGAGCTACTCGGCCGTGGACGTGGCCATCCCGTCCGCCGACACGATCATCCAGGTCGACCAGGACGAGTGCATCACCGACATCCCGGTCCGCGCCACCCTGCGCCGCGGCCAGACCCCGCAGGCGTTCCGCTCCGGCACCATCCGCGAGGCGTACCGGCGGGCCGAGGGCGACCCGGACTTCGCCGCCACCGACGACTGCGGCGTGGTCCTGCGCTACCTGCCCGGCACGCCGATCAAGGTGATCGACGGCTCGGACGAGAACATCAAGGTCACCCACCCGGTCGACGTGCACCTGGCGGACAAGCTCTTCCAGCTCGCCGCCGCCCAGGTGCCCAGGGTCAGCGACCACCGCGGCTACACCGAGGAGCTGACCGGCCGGACCATCGTGGTCTTCGGCGGCAGCTACGGCATCGGCCACGACCTCACCGAACTGGCCCGCCGCTACGGCGCCCAGGTCTTCCCGTTCAGCCGCTCCACCACCGGCACCCACGTCGAGCGGGCCGAGGACGTCTCGGCCGCGCTGAAGACCGCCTTCGAGGCGACCGGCCGGATCGACCACGTGGTGGTCACCGCCGGGATCCTGGAGAAGGGTGCCCTGGCGGAGATGGACGAGGAGACGATGGACCGCCTCCTGCACGTCAACTTCGTCGGCCCGGTCACCATCGCCCGGCAGTCGCTGCCCTACCTGCAGCAGACCAAGGGCCAGCTGCTCCTCTACACCTCCAGCTCCTACACCCGCGGCCGGGCGCGCTACGCGCTCTACTCGGCCACCAAGGCCGCGCTGGTCAACCTGACCCAGGCGCTCGCCGACGAGTGGGCCGAGTTCGGCGTACGGGTCAACTGCGTCAACCCGGAGCGCACCGCCACCCCGATGCGCACGAAGGCATTCGGCGAGGAGCCGGAGCACACGCTGCTCTCCGCCGAGGCCGTCGCCCAGGCCTCGCTGGACGTGCTGATCTCCGAGCTGACCGGCCAGGTGATCGACGTCCGCCGGGCGCCCGGCGAGCCGGTGGCCGCGGTGCCCACCCAGCCCGGACCGCGTTCCTCCGACGACGGCTCCCCGGCGCCCCGCGGCCCCGAGCTGGAGCTGTCGACGCTGCCCACCGGCATCGACGCCTGAGCCGCGGGACGGGACGAGCCAAGATGCGCGGTGACCTGGTCCGGAAGCTGCTCGCCCGGGTGCTGACCACCGGGCTGGCGGTGCTGGCCTTCCTCGTCGTGGCGCTCACCGGGGCGACCGGATGGGGCCTGACGGTCGCGGTCGCCGCGCTCGCCGCCGCCGCCTGGGAGCGCCGGGTCCGGCCGACCGCCGACGGCCTGGCCGAGTCGGTGCTGGTCGCCGCCGGCATCCTGGTGGGCTACGCCCGCCGGCTGGACGCCGGCTTCGACCCGGCGCTGGCGGCCACCGCGCTGGTCCTGCTCGGCCTGGTGCTGCTGGTCGGGCCGCTGCGCGACGCCGGGGCGTTGGAGATCCGGGCGGCCAACCTGCCGGTCCGGTCCTGGACGCCGCTGGTCGCCGCCCGGCTCGGCGACGCGCTGCTGGTGCTGCTCGCCCTGGTGGCGCTCGCCGCCGGCCTGGCCCTGCCCGCCTGGGTGGCCCTGGTGGCCGCGCTGCTGGTGGGGGCGGGCTGCGGCGCGGTGGGCCTCGACCTGGCCCGGCGCCGGTTCCGGCCGCCGGCCGGCGGCGGCCCGGTGGGCCGGGCGCTGCGCCGGCACCAGCCCGAGTTCCTGCTCTACTTCTCCGCCCCGCCCGGCTCCGAGTACCAGGTCACCATGTGGCTGCCCTACCTGGAGCGGATCGGCCGGCCGTTCCTGGTGCTGCTGCGCGAGCCCGAGTTCCTCCCGACCGTGGCCGCGGCCACCAGCGCGCCCGTGGTCTTCTGCCCCACGCTGAAGACCATGGACGAGGCGCTTGTGCCGAGCCTGCGCGCGGCCTTCTACGTCAACCACGGCGCGAAGAACAGCCACTGCATCCGCTTCACCCAGCTCACCCACGTGCAGCTGCACCACGGCGACAGCGACAAGGCGCCCAGCGCCAACCCGGTGTCGGCGATCTTCGACAAGATCTTCGTGGCCGGGCCGGCGGCCGTCGAGCGGTACGCCCGGGCCGGCGTGGAGATCCCCGCCGAAAAGTTCGTCGTGGTCGGCCGGCCCCAGGTGGAGGCGATCGAGGTACGCCGGGAGCCGGTCACCGGGCTCGCCCACCCGACCGTGCTCTACACCCCCACCTGGACCGGGCACCACGCCGACGCCGACTACTGCTCGCTGCCGGTGGCCGAGACGCTGATCCGCCGGCTGCTCGACCGGGGGGCCACGGTGATCCTGCGGGCCCACCCGTACACCACCCAGAACCCGGCCTCGGCGCGGCAGCTGGCCCGCCTCACCGAGTTGCTCGCCGCCGACCGGGCCCGGACCGGGCGGGCGCACCTGTGGGGGGCGGCGGCCGGCCGCGAGCTGACCCTGACCGAGTGCGTCAACCGGGCCGACGCCCTGGTCTCGGACGTGTCCGGGGTGATCTCCGACTGGCTCTACTCGGGCAAGCCGTACGCGGTCACCGACATGGGCGTCGACGGGGAGGACTTCGTCGCGCGGTTCCCGCTGGCCGGCTCCGGCTACGTGCTGCGCCGGGACATGTCCAACGTGGACGAGGTGCTGACCGGCCTGCTGGACACCGACCCGAAGGCGGCGGCGCGCTGGGCCACCCGGGCCCGCTACCTGGGCGACTTCCCGGCCGAGTCGTACGCCGAGGTGTTCCTCGACGCCGCCCGCCGGCAGCTCGCGCCGGCACCGACCGCGCCCGCCCCGCGCGACGGCTCGCCGGTCCCCTCCCCCGCCGCCTGACGGACGGTCAGAGGTACGCGTCGAGCAGGGCGAGCACCGCCGCCGGATCCTCGACGTGCGCGTTGTGGCCCAGGCCCGGCAGGGTGGCGACCGGGACGCCCAGTTCCTTGAGCTGCGCGTCGGTCACCATCGGGTCGTGCTCCCCACGGGCCAGCAGCACGGGGACGTCGATGGCGGCGAGCAGCGCCGGCAGCCGGGGCTCCCCCACCGCGAAGGCCGCCGGGTCCATGGCGAGCCGCCACCGGCCGTCCTCGCGGCGCAGCCCCGCCTCCACCACGGGGTGGTCGGGGGCGAACAGCCCGGCCAGCCCGGAGACCCGCAGGTAACGGCGGGCCGCCTCGTCCCGGGTGGCGAACCAGGTCACCGGCCGGGCGGCCAGCTCGCGGGTCTTCTCCAGGTCGGCCGGGGACCAGACGGCCTTGATGCCGAGCCCGACCACCGCGTCGACCGGCAGGCGCCGCGACCGCGCGGCCAGCGCCAGCGCCACCACCCCGCCGAGGGAGTGGCCGAGCAGCACGAGCCGGTCCCGGGGGCCGAGCCGCTCGGCCACCGGGCCGAACCCCTCGACCACCCGCCGGGCCAGGGCCTCGAAGGAGTATTCCGGCAGCGGGGGCGACCAGCCGTGCCCGGCCAGGTCGGGGGCGAGCCAGCGCCCCGCCCAGTGACGCTCCAGCAGCGGCGCCCACGGCAGCCACACCTCACCGGTGGCGCCCATGCCGTGCAGCAGCAGCAGCTGGCGGGTACCCGTCTCGTCGGCCATAGGGCGCAGTGTGCCACCGGACGGACACGACGCGCGAGAGCAGCCGGCACGACGACGTCGGGCACCGGCTCGGTGGAGCCGGTGCCCGACGGGGATGGGTGCGATCAGGCGGAGTAGCCGCGGGTGGCCGCCCAGTTCGCCAGGTCGATGGTGCTGACCCAGTACGCGGGCAGCGCCGGGTTCGCCGAGTCGGCGATCCGGACGGTCCGGCCGTCGCTCTTGTAGCCGACCACGGCGATGTAGTGGCCGCCCGGGAAGGAGTGCCAGCCGCCGTCGGTGTCGGTGGCGTCGCCGGCCACGTTGACCACCACGCCCCGGCCGTCGGTGATCGCCCTGACCACGTCCGCCTGGAGCTGGTCGATCTCGGCGGGGCTCGCCGAGCCGCCGAACATGTGGGTCCGGTACGGGTTGCCCTTGACCATCTGGTTCAGGCCGCGGGTGGTGTCCTCGGCCGAGTTGGTGCCGCTCTCGGTGGTGCCGAGCGGGCCGGCCATCGCTTCCTGGGTGGTCTCGACGCCGCTCGCGCTGAGCGCGTTCCGCACCGCGGCCGGGCCGCAGTTCCAGTACTGGGTCTGCGCCTGGTACTCGTAGTCGAGGACCTTGGTCGACGGCGGCTTCGGCTTCGCCTTCGGGGTGGTGTCCGGGTCGGTGGTGGCCTTGGCCGCGGCCTTCGCGACCGACGGCGACGCGCTCGGCGAGGCGGACGGCGACGGGATGGCGACCCGGGCCTCGCCCCGGCTGGCGACCTCACCGAGCCGCGAGCCCAGCTCGGCGACCGCGGCGGTGTTCTCCCGGTGGACCGGGGCCTCGTCGGTGGCGGTGAGGGCGGCGCCGGCGCCGCCGGCCAGCACGAGCGCGGCGGCCGAGCCGGCGAGAATCTGGTACGGGCGCTCGGTCACGAGACGCCGCAGCTGACGCTTCAGGTGATGCTTCACGGGTTCCTCCACGGAGCGTGCGCGGCACACGCCGGCCCCACGCACGGAGGAGCTCACGCGCGCTGGCGGGGCGGCGGGTCGCCGCGGAAGGGGAGCGCCCGGGGGCCGGGCGGTCGGGGAGTGGCCGGGTCAGGTCGCCGTCAGGCGAGCGCCGGCACCACGATGCCGTGGAGGCGGGGGGACGAGCGGGGGGTGGTGAGCACGAGGAATAGCACTCCTTCCGTGGCCGCCGACCGGGTTAGCTGACGGATTCGGGCGGGAAGTACGCCCTACCGCGGGCCCGTGGCCCGCGGATTCACCCCGGTGTTGCTGTGGGTCCCCGGTTCGTGAAGGCACGATTAGGCGGGTCGGCGCGGCGTCGCCACTTGCGATCGGAAACCGCTCCGGACGCGCCGACACTACCGGTGGGTACCTCTCCTGCCAAGCGCTCCCACCTGCGTAAACCTCGTGCACCGCTACGGATTTCGGAACAGTCGGTCACTCACTTCACTCAATGGGACGAGCAGTTACGGTGGCGCCGCGCGGCGGAAAGCGGACATCCGGTGGCGGCCGGCCCGGGATTGCGGTCATCGATCGGCCAACCTGTCCCCTGGTGACCGTTTCCGGGATGGCCGTGACCGGGCTCACCACATTTCGGATAACAATTCGGTCGACGCCGCTCCGTCCCGGCGGCACCGGCGTGCCGCCGTCCCGGGCGGTGTCGTCGCGAGCGGGTCCGGGTCAGCCGGCCCGGGCGGGGCGCCAGCGGGCGCCGGGCACCGCGGCCGGCGCCGGGACCGGGAGCCGGGTCGTCGCCGCGTCGTCGCGGCCCTCCACCGCCGCGACCGGGTCCTCGGCACGGCCGGGGCGGAGCGCGGTGGCCGCCGCGTAGGACTCGGCGGAGAGCGTTCGCGCCGCCTCGGCCGCGAGCTCGGCGTCCCGCCAGGCCCGCCGCTCCCGCTCCGCGGCCGCCGCCCAGGCCGCCCGGCGGCTCTCGCGTACCGCCCGGGCCAGGACGATCTCCTGCTCGGCCGGGTGCCGGCGCGGGTCCCACCCGTTGCGGCGGGCCAGCACGTCCGCGAGCTGCCGCGCGCTCAGGTCGCCCCGCCAGTGCGCGGTCATCGCCGCGTGGTGCAGCCAGCGCTCCCGGGCCGCGTACTCGGCCGGGGTGCGCGGGGTGTGCGGCGCGGGCAGGGCGGCGGCCGGAGCCAGGCGGCGGGCGCCGGCCTCGGCCTCGTCGTACGCCCGCCAGGCCCGGTCGGCCTCGTCCTGGGCGGTGAGCCACTGCTCCCGGCGCCGCCGGGCGGTCTGCGCGGCACCGGCGGCGGCCACCGCCACCTCGTCGGCGTAGCGGCGCAGGTCGGCCCGGCGCGCGGCCGCCTCCACGGCCGGGTCGGGGGCCGCGTCGGAGGCGCCGTCCCGCTCCGGGCGGGCGACCAGCACGGCGAGCAGGCCGAGGGCGAGCAGGAGCAGGGCCGACCAGATGGCGGCGGCCTCGGGCACCTCGGTCAGGAAATGGTAGAGAACGGTCTGCGGCATGGTCGGCACCTCACGGGAGAAAACGTGGTGGAGAGGTGTCCGCACGACCCGCGGCGGCGGGGGCGGCGGCAACGGGTGCCGCCGGGCCGCCCGGCGGGCGGGGTGCGGGGGTGAGGTTCGGTGCGTGCGGCGGGCGCGGGCCGTCGGCCGGCGGGCGGGTCAGCGGGCGGGCGGGGCCCGGGAGCCGACGGTGGCCGGGACCAGCCCGGTGAGGGCGAGCGGCCGGTCCGCGGCGCGGGTCACCGCCGCGGGCGCCGCCGGCCAGGGCTGACCCGCCGGCAGGGCCGGCGCGTCGACGGCTTCGCCCCGGATGTCCTGGCCGGTGCCGGCGGTGGCGGGGCCAGCCGCGACCCGGAGCTGCCCGGCGGCGTCGGCGCGCAGGGGCAGACCCTCGGCGGAGGCCGCCACGGTCGCCGCCACCGGTGCGGTCGCGGCCGGTGCGGTCGCGGCCGGTGCGGTCACGGCCGGTGCGGTCGCGGCCGGTGCGGTCGCGGCCGGTGCGGTCGCCACCGGCGCGGTCGCAGGTGCGCCGAGCGGCAGCGTGGTCGCGCCGAAGGAGCAGGCGACGAGCACGGCCAGCGTGGCCAGCATCCGGGCGGTCCAGCGCGCCACCCACCACAAGGGACAGGTGAGCGCGATGGGCAGCACGGGTACAAACTACCGCCGATGACGCCACATCGCACCGTCGCGCGGGCGTGTCGCGGCGGCTCAGCCCGGGTCGCGCCGCCCGGCGTACTCGACGCTTCTGGCCGGGGCCTCGGGGGCCGCGCGGGGGGCGGGCACGCGCGGCGCCGGCGCGGTGGCGCCCGGCGCCCGGCGGGCCCGGCGCGACGGTCCGAGGCGGCGCATCAACGGCATCTCCACCCAGCGGTGCAGGGCCGCGGCGAGCAGGAGGTTGAGCAGCAGGAAGGCGAGCACCACCAGCGGCCCCCACCAGCCGCCCAGGCCGGTGCCCCAGTCGCCGGTGAGCCGCAGCACGGTCCTCATGACCAGCACGTGGACCAGGTAGAAGGCGAAGGAGACCTCGCCGAGCCAGACCATCGCGCGGGACCGCCACGGCGTGGGCCGGCCCCGCACGTCGGCGTCCGCCGCCGCCGTGATGACCAGCAGGTAGGCCGCCGCGAGCAGGGCCGCCCAGAACTCGGCGCGGATCCACAGCGCGGCCACCACCCAGGTGGCCACGAAGAGCAGGCTGGCCACGGTCAGGTTCGGGCCGCGCCAACGGCCCCGGCGCAGCAGCTCGGCGGCCGCGACGCCCAGCCAGAACTCGAAGGAGCGGGTGACCGGGAAGATCTGGGTGAACCACCAGCGGCTCTCCTCCGGCACCAGGAGCTGCGCGGGCCAGAGGGCCAGGATGAGCAGCGGCACGGCCACCACGACCGCCCACAGCGCGCCGGTCCGGGCCCGGCGCAGCCACGGCAGCACCAGTGGCAGGCAGAGGTAGAAGGCCAGCTCGCAGGAGAGCGACCAGCTCACGTTGTTGACGCTGTAGAAGTAGCCGTCCAGCGGGATCCAGGCCTGCAGCAGGAAGAGGTTGCCGACCGCGGCCCACGGGGCGACCGGGTCGGCGAACCAGAACGCGACGGCCAGCGCCACCACGAAGGTCACCAGGTGGTTCGGATAGATCTTGGCGAGCCTCCGGCGCAGGAAGGTGCGGCGGGGCTCGCCGTCGCGGTACGACCAGACCAGCACGAATCCACTGAGGATGAAGAAGAACTCCACCCCCGAGAGGCCGAGGCCGAACGCCGTGCCCACGAAGGCCTTCAGGTCGGGCTGGGCGACGATCCCCATGGTGCCGACGTGGAAGGCGAAGACCAGCAGGGCGGCGATCCAGCGCAGCCCGGTCAGCGACGGCAGGCGGGTGGCGCGGGGGGCGGCCGGAGCGCTGGTCACGCCGGGTACCCGGCCATCCGCAGGGTCACCGGCACAGCTCCTCCTCGGGGGTGTCGGCGGGGCGGCCGGAGGGCCTCCCGCGACGGCGCCCGCGGGCCGGGCCACCGCCGGGCACCCTACCCGGTGTCCGGATCCGCGCCCCCGGCGCGACGGGGACCGCCGTTCCCGCCCAGCCCCACCATTCCTCGTACGCCTGTTCGAGAACAGGGTAGGATCGGCCGCGTGTCCGACGTCGCGTACCAGCCCTCGATGCTCGACTTCGCCGCGCAGGGCCCCACCCTGGGCCCGCTCGCCGGCCGGGTACGCCGGCACGAGCTGAGCCGGGGCGCCTGGGTCGACCACCTGCCCGGCTGGGTGGCGGGCTCCGACGCGGTGCTCGACACGCTCCTGCACGAGGTGCCGTGGCGGGCCGAGCGCCGCACGATGTACGACGCCGAGGTCGACGTCCCCCGCCTGCTCTGCTGGTACGCCGCCGGCCGCCAGCTGCCGCATCCGGTGCTCACCACGGCGCGCGACACGCTCACCCGGCACTACGCGGCCGAGCTGGGCGAGCCCTTCGTGACGGCCGGGATGTGCCTCTACCGGGACGGCCGGGACAGCGTGGCCTGGCACGGCGACACCCTGGGCCGCTCCGCGCACACCGACACCCTGGTGGCCATCGTCTCGTTCGGCTCGCCCCGGCCGCTGCTGCTGCGCCCCCGCGGCGGCGGGGGGACCAGCCTGCGCTTCCCGCTCGGCCACGGCGACCTCGTGGTGATGGGCGGCTCCTGCCAGCGCACCTGGGAGCACGCCGTCCCGAAGACCGCCCGGCCGGTCGGCCCCCGGGTCAGCGTGCAGTTCCGTCCCGCCGGCGTGGCCTGACGCCGAGCCGGCCCCGGACCCGGGCCGGTGCCGTGCTAGAAACAACTCTCAGGGTCGATCACGCCCCCGTCACCTGACGACGCGAAGGGCTGCCATGACCCAGTCCCCCACCTCCCGCTGGTCCCCCTGGACCCTGCACGGCGACGGCCGCGCCGTGACCCCCGGCGACGTGGTCCACCCCGGCGAGCGGCTGTCCTGGCCGCGCACCGTCGGAGTCGGCGTGCAGCACGTGGTCGCCATGTTCGGCGCCACCTTCACGGTGCCGCTGATCACCGGCTTCCCGCCGGCCACCACGCTCTTCTTCTCCGGGCTGGGCACGCTGCTGTTCCTGCTGATCACCGGCAACCGGCTGCCCTCGTACCTGGGGTCGTCGTTCGCCTTCATCGCCCCGGTGCTGGCCGCGACGACCGACGGCGGCATCGGCGCGGCGCTCGGCGGCATCGTGGTGGCCGGCGTCGCGCTGGCGCTTGTCGGCGTGGTGGTGCAACTGGCCGGGGCGCGCTGGATCGACGCCCTGATGCCGCCGGTCGTGACCGGCGCCATCGTGGCCCTCATCGGGCTCAACCTGGCCCCCGTGGCCTGGGACGGCGGCGGCAGCGGGACCGGTGTCAAGGCACAGCCGCTGATCGCGGTGATCACCCTGGTCGCCATCCTGGTCAGCACGGTGCTCTTCCGCGGATTCCTGGCCCGGCTGTCGATCCTGCTCGGCGTCGTGGTCGGCTGGGTGCTGGCGGCGCTGCTCGGCCAGCTCGACCCGACGGCGGTCACCACGCTGAAGGAGGCCGCCTGGGTGGGCCTGCCGCAGTTCCACGCCCCGACCTTCGGCCTGCGCGCCGTGGTGCTGGTCATCCCGGTGATCCTGGTGCTGATCGCGGAGAACGCGGGGCACGTCAAGGCGGTCGCCGCGATGACGGGGCGGAACCTGGACCGGGACATGGGGCGGGCGTTCCTCGGTGACGGCGTGGCCACCGTGCTGGCCGGTTCCGGCGGTGGCTCCGGCACCACCACGTACGCGGAGAACATCGGCGTGATGGCGGCGACGCGGGTCTACTCGACGGCCGCGTACTGGGTGGCCGGGTTCGCGGCGGTGCTGCTCGGGCTCTGCCCGAAGTTCGGCGCGCTGATCCTCACCGTGCCGGCGGGGGTGCTGGGCGGCGCCACCACGGCCCTGTACGGCCTGATCGCCGTGCTGGGCGCCCGCATCTGGATCGAAAACCGGGTGGACTTCCACGACCCGGTCAACCTCATGACCGCCGCGGTCGCCGTGATCGTCGGCGCCGCCAACTACACGGTGACCGCCGGCGACCTCTCGTTCAACGGCATCGCCCTGGGCACCGCCGCCGCCCTGGTGATCTATCACGGCATGCGCCTGATCGCCCGCCTCCGCGGCACGACCCCCACGACCCGCCAAGCCCCCGAACCCGAACTCTGACCGCCTCCCCCGCCCCGCCCGCCGGTCCCGCCCCGCCCGCCCGGTGCCGTTGATCATGAAGTTGTTGTCACGACACGCCGCGCCCGAGGGCAACAACTTCATGATCAGCGCCGGGAGGCCCGGGGGGGTGGGCGGGCGGGGTGCGCGGGTGGTGCGTGAAGGGGCCCCGCGGCCACGCCGCGGGGCCCCTTCGGGCGACCGTCAGTCGCGGTCGATCTGGTGGCCGACCACCGTGGGGCCGAGCATCACCGCGAAGCCGGAGCCGTCGCGGCGGGGGTCGGCCGGGGGCAGCTCGACCGGGTCGCCGGTGGCCGTGGCGCCGACCGGGCGCGGGCCGATCCAGGCCACGGCCAGGTCCAGCTCACCCTTGAGGAACCGCTGGGCGCGCACGCCGCCGGTCGCCCGGCCCTTCGCCGGGTACGCCTTGAACGGCGTCACCTTGACCGTGGCGCCGGTCGAGGTGACCACCATCGGCTCCCCGTGGCCCGGGTCGTCGGTGCGGATCGCGCCGAAGAAGACCACCCGCGCCCCGGCGGGCAGGTTGATGCCGGCCATGCCGCCGCCCTTGATGCCCTGCGGCCGGACCACGGATGCCGCGAAGCGCAGCAGTGACGCCTCCGAGGAGACGAACGCCAGGGTCTCCGCCCCGTCGGTGAGCCAGGTCGCCCCGACCACCTCGTCGCCGTCGCGCAGCGAGATGACCTCGAACTCGTCCGAGCGGACCGGCCACTCGGGCGCGCAGACCTTCACCACGCCGTGGCGGGTGCCCAGCGCCAGGCCGGGTGAGCCCTCGGCGGGCGGGCCGAGCGGGGCCAGCCCGACGACCGTCTCGCCCTGCTCCAGCGGCACCAGCTCGGCGGCGGACATGCCGCCGCGCAGCGACACCGTGCCGGACTGCTCGGGCAGCACCGGCAGTGGCAGCACATCGATCTTGAAGGCCCGCCCGGCACTGGTCACCAGGAGGACCCGGCCGCGGGCGGTCGAGTGCACCACGGCGCGTACCGCGTCGTGCTTGACCCGGCCGCTGCGCCGGCGCGCCTCGGCGGCCTCCTCCGACTCCGCCGCGGTGCGGGCGACCAGCCCGGTGGCGGAGAGGATGACCTGGCAGGGGTCGTCGGCGACCTCCAGCGGGCCGGCCGGCACGGACGCCGCCAGGACCTCCTTGAGGTCGCCGTCGACCAGGGTGGTGCGACGGTCGGCGCCGAACTGCTTGACCACGGCGGCCAACTCGTCGGAGACCAGCTTCCGCAGCACCTTCGGGTCGTCGAGGATCTTCGACAGCTCGGCGATCTCGCCGCGCAGCTTCTCCTGCTCGGCCTCCAGCTCCAACCGGTCGTACTTCGTGAGCCGGCGCAGCGGGGTGTCCAGGATGTAGGTGGCCTGGATCTCGGAGAGCTTGAACTTCTGCATGAGGCCGTCCTTGGCGGCCTGGGCATCCTCGCTGGCCCGGATCAGCTTGACCACCTTGTCGATGTCGAGCAGGGCGATCAGCAGGCCGTCGACCAGGTGCAGCCGCTCCTCGCGCTTGCGCTTGCGGTACGCGCTGCGCCGGGTGACCACCTCGTAGCGGTGGGCGAGGAAGACCTCCAGCAGCTGCTTGAGGCCCAGGGTCTGCGGCTGGCCGTCGACCAGGACCAGGTTGTTCACGCCGAAGGACTGCTCCAGCGGGGTGAGCCGCCAGAGGTCGGCCAGCAGTGCCTGCGGGTTGACCCCGACCTTGCACTCGATGACCAGCCGGGTGCCGTTCTCCCGGTCGGTGAGGTCCTTGACGTCGGCGATGCCGGTCAGCCGCCTGGTCTTGTTGACCTCGTTGGTGATGGCGGCGATGACCTTCTCGGCGCCCACCCCGTAGGGCAGCTCGGTGACCGTGATGGCCTGCCGGCCCCGGCTGCCCTCCAGCGGGCCGGTCTGCACCCGGGCCCGCATCCGCACCACGCCGCGCCCGGTCTCGTAGGCCCGGCGCACCTCGTCGAGGCCGAGCAGCAGCCCGCCGGTGGGCAGGTCGGGCCCGGGGACGAACTCCATGAGCTTGTCGAGCGTGGCGTCCGGGTGGTTGATCAGCCAGCGGGCGGCGTGGACGACCTCGGCCAGGTTGTGCGGGATCATGTTGGTGGCCATGCCGACCGCGATCCCGGACGCGCCGTTGACCAGCAGGTTGGGGAAGGCCGCCGGCAGCACGGTGGGCTGGGTCAGCGAGCCGTCGTAGTTGGGCTCGACGTCGACGGTGTCCTCGCCCAGCTCGCCGACGAGCAGCATGGCCTCGCGGGACATCCGCGCCTCGGTGTAGCGGGCGGCGGCCGGGCCGTCGTCGGGCGAGCCGAAGTTGCCGTGCCCGTCGATCAGCGGCACGTTGAGCGAGAAGTCCTGGGCGAGCCGGACCATCGCGTCGTAGATCGCGGCGTCGCCGTGCGGGTGGTACTTGCCCATGACGTCGCCGACGATGCGGGCCGACTTCACGTGCCCCCGGTCGGGGCGGTGGCCCTGCTCGTACATCGACCAGAGGATGCGCCGGTGCACCGGCTTGAGCCCGTCCCGGGCGTCGGGCAGGGCCCGGGAGTGGATGACCGAGAAGGCGTACTCCAGGTAGGAGTCGGAGACCTCGGTGACCAGCGGGTTGTCGAAGACCCGGGCGCCGGCCTGGTCGAAGGCGGAGAGATCCGCCTTGGCGCGGTCGTCCTTGCGGCGTGCCATGGTTCAGCTTTCCCTTCGAAGAACCCGGTGGTCAGGCGTCGATGGCGTCGCGGTCGACCCGGTCTGCCGAGTCGATGAGCCAGTTCCGGCGGGGCTCGACCTTCTCCCCCATGAGCAGTTCGAGGATCCGCTCGGCGGCCTCGACGTCGTCGAGGGTGATGCGGCGGACCGCCCGGGTGGCCGGGTTCATGGTGGTCTCCCACAGCTCGTCGGCGTCCATCTCACCGAGACCCTTGAACCGCGGGATGGGTGTGACGATCTGCTTGCCGGCCTTCTCCAGCTTGCGGACCGTCGCCTCCATCTCGGCCTGGGTGTAGGTGTAGACGGTCTGCGGGTTGCGCCCCCTGGTGGTGATCTTGTGCAGGGGCGGCATGGCCGCGTAGAGCCGGCCCGCCTCGATCAGCGGGCGCATGTAGCGGGCGAACAGCGTGATGAGCAGGGTCCGGATGTGCGCGCCGTCCACGTCCGCGTCGGCCATGATGAGCACCCGGCCGTAGCGCAGCGCCGACAGGTCGAAGGTGCGCCCCGAGCCGGCGCCCAGCACCTGCACGATGGCCGCGCACTCGGCGTTGTCGAGCACCTGCTGGAGGTTGGCCTTCTGCACGTTGAGGATCTTGCCGCGGATCGGCAGCAGCGCCTGGTATTCCGAGGAGCGGGCCATCCGGCTGGTGCCCAGGGCGCTGTCGCCCTCCACGATGAACAGCTCGCTGCGGTCCACCCCGGTGGCCCGGCAGTCGACGAGCTTGGCCGGCATCGACGCGCCCTCCAGGGCGGTCTTGCGCCGGGCCGCATCCTTCTGCTGCTTCTGGGTGAGCCGGACCCGGGCCGCGTCGACGATCTTCTGCAGCACCGTGCGGGCCTCGGCCTTGGTCCGCCGGTCCTCCAGCCAGGCCTTGAGGTGCGCCTCGACCAGCCCCTGGAGCACCTTGGTGATGCCCGCGGTGGACAGCTCGTCCTTGGTCTGCGAGGTGAACTGCGGCTCCGGGATCCGCACGTGCACCACCGCGGTCATGCCCTCCAGGACGTCGTCCAGGGTGGGCGCGTCCTCCTTGGGCTTGAGCAGGCCGCGGGTGTTGCGGGCGGCCTCGGCCAGGGTGCGCGCCAGGGCCCGCTCGAAGCCCTTGCGGTGGGTGCCGCCGTGGGCGTTGCGGATCGTGTTGGTGAAGCACTCGACGGTGCGCTCGTAACCGGTGCCCCAGCGGAACGCCACCTCGATCTCGGCCCGGCGCTGCACGTTGGACTGCATGACGCCGTTGGCGTCGGCGGCGTTCTCCCGGTAGGTCCCCTCGCCGGTGACCAGCAGGGTGCCGGAGACCGGGCGGTCGCCGGCCGGGGCGAGGTAATCGACCATGTCGGTGAGGCCGTTGGGGAAGTGGAAGCTCTCCTCGACGGCCTTCTCGCCGGTCTCGTCGCGCAGCCGGTAGGCCACGCCGGGGACGAGGAAGGCGGTGTTGCGCAGCTTGAGGCGGACCGCCTCCGTGTCCAGCGCCGCGCCGGTCTCGAAGTAGCGCGGGTCGTGCCACCAGCGGATGGAGGTGCCGGTGCGCTGGCCGCGCTTCATGGCGCCGACGATCTGCAGACCGGGGCCGGGCGTGAACGGCGCGTCGGGGCCGTCGCCGTCGAAGATCCCGGGTACGCCGTGCCGGAACGACATCGAGTGGACCTTGCCGCCGCGCCGGACCGTGACGTCGAACCGCCGGGAGAGCGCGTTCACGGCCGAGGCGCCCACACCGTGCAGACCGCCGGAGGTCTTGTAGCCGGACCCGCCGAACTTGCCGCCCGCGTGCAGCCGGGTCAGCACCAGCTCGACGCCCGAGATCCCGGACTTGGCGTGCACGTCGGTCGGGATGCCGCGGCCGTCGTCGTCGACCCGCACCGAGCCGTCGGCGTGCAGGATGACGTCGACCTTCGTGGCGTGACCCGCGACACCCTCGTCGGTCGAGTTGTCGAGGATCTCGTTGACGAGGTGACCCACGCCACGGCTGTCGGTCGAGCCGATGTACATGCCGGGGCGCTTCCGGACGGCGTCGAGGCCCTCCAGGTGCGTCAGGTCGTCGGCCCCGTACAGGGTCTCAGGCTGTGCGGTCAACTGGTCGTACTCCCAGGTCTCGGCGGTGTGGTGCCGCTCACCGTGCGATCCCCCACGTCGATCGCCAGGCGCGGCGCGCCGGAGCGAGCCTAGCCCGGCACTCCGACAGACCCGTGGCACCCGGTGCGGTGCGGCGCGGTCGGCCGGCGCCGCGGAGGCGAGGAGGCGTCCGTGCAGGACAACGACGTGCGCCGCCGGCGTCTTCCCGCCGGGCGCCGCGGGAGCGAACACCGGTATGTCCATCCATTGACGCACGTCACACGGGCGTGATCTGATCGCCTCCTCAGAGGATCTTTCACATTTCGATGTGTGAGGGGGTCGGCCCATGTCCCTGTTCCGTCGTGCCGCGCTCGCGGCGGCGCTGGCCGTGGCCGCGGTGGCGCTGCCGGCCGCCGTGGCGCCCGCCGGGCCCGCCGCGGCCGCCCTGCCCACCGCCGCCGTGGCGCTGGGCGACAGCTTCATCAGCGGCGAGGGCGCCGGGGCGTACGCGCCGGTGGTCGACGTCAACGGGGTGGCCCAGGGCTTCCCCGGCTGGTCGGCGCCGAACAGCAGCGCCTACTTCTGCCACCGCTCGCCCAACGCCTCCCTGTTCCAGGCCGACCTGCCGGGCATCGCCGCCCGGTTCAACCTGGCCTGCTCGGGCGGGCAGCCCTACGACATCGCCGCCGCCTCCGCGAGCCGGGCGAAGGGCCGGCAGGTCGGCGCCCAGCTCGACCAGCTCCGGGCGGTGGCGCGCACCCACGACATCGACCTGGTGCTGGTGGGCCTCGGCTCGAACAACAGCTCGTTCACCTTCGGCAGCGTGGCGGAGAAGTGCGCCAACCGGTTCATCGCCGACGCCTGGACCGGCTGGTGGGAGTTCTGGGCGTACCTCGGCGGGCCGGTCGAGCAGGAGCCCTGCACGGACGCCGACCTGGGCACCGCCGCCCAGTTCGCCGCCGCGACCGCGGAGACCACCGCGGCCCTCCGGCAGCTCCTCACCACGCTCGACCAGATCGACGCCGACGGCCAGCACCGGGTCGTGTTCCAGGACTACACCAACCCGCTGCCCGCCGAGCTGGCCTCCGGCTACTGGAGCGAGGACGACCGGGACGACACCCGGGACAAGTTCCGGGCCCTCGGTGCCGAGCGGTACGCGGCCGGCTGCCCGATCCACCGCGGCAGTCTCGCCCCGGGCCAGCGCTTCTCGCAGGGTCTCGGCACCCTGGTCAGCTCGGTCCGGAGCACCCTGGCCGCCGAGTTCCCCCAGGACGACCTGGTCTACCTCAACGTGCAGCGCGCCTTCGACGGCGCCCGGCTCTGCGAGTCGGCGGGCAGCCCCGGCAACGCCCTGGCCACCCCGATCCGGCTCATGGACGGCCCGACCGGCGTCTTCGTGACCAGCCTCTCCGGCTACGACAAGCTCGACATCCAGCGGATCGCGAACGCCTGCGGCACCTACTTCCAGACCTGCCAGGAGTCCTGGCACCCGAGCGCCGCCGGCCACCGGGTGCTCGGCCGCTGCCTGGCCGGCGCGGCCACGACGGGCTCCCGGGCGGTCTCCTGCGTCCGCGCCCCGGACGGCACGATCACGGTGGGCTGACCCGCCACGACCGCGAGGCGTCCCCGCCCGGGGGCGCCTCGCGGCGGGTCAGGGGCGGACGGCCGCGCCGAGCACGTGCGGCGACGCCGGCCCCGGCATCCCGGTCGGCGGAAAACGGAACCGGTCCAGCTCGACCACGGTGAAGCCGGCGGCCCGGATCGCCGCCACGGTGTCCCGGGCGGTGTGGCAGCCGGCGCAGCACAGCGGCCAGAGTGTGGCGTCGGCGACGCGCTGGGCGCGGCGCAGCCCGGGAGTCTCCGCCACGACGTGCTCGTAGAAGCGGAGCTGTCCGCCCGGGCGGAGCACCCGGCGCGCCTCACGCAGCGCCACCGCCTGGTCCGGCACCGAGCAGAGCACCAGCGACAGCACCACGGCGTCCGCGCCCGCGTCGGCGACCGGCAGCGCCTCGGCCAGGCCGGCGGCCACGGTCACCGGCACGCGGGCGTCGGGCGCGGCGGCCCGGACGAGCGCGCGCAGCCGCCGCTCGGGCTCCACGGCGAGCACTCCGGTCACCGTCGGCGGATAGTGCGGGAGGTTCCGCCCGTTGCCGGCACCCACCTCGACGACCCGGCCGCTCAGCCCGGCGACCAGGCGGCGCCGGTGCGCGGCGGCACCGGCCCGGTCCATGGCGACGCTGGCGCGGGCGAAGACCCGGGCGAAGATCGGATGCGAGACCGCCATCAGGTGCGCACCGCCGGAACGCCGAGGGTGAGCAGCAGCGGGCCGGCCGCGCCGTCGACCAGGTCGCCGAGGCGTACCCCGTCGAGCACGGCGAGGAAGGCGGCCTGGGCGCGGCGCAGTTCGCCGCGCAGCCGGCAGCCGGCGACCAGCGGGCACGCCGGCTGCTCGCAGTTGACCACCTCGTCGTCGCCCTCGAAGGCCCGCACCACGTGGCCCACGGTCAGCTCCCCGGCGGGCTCGGCGAAGGCCACCCCGCCGGAGCGGCCCCGGATGGTCACCAGCACGCCGAGCCGCTGCAGGCGCTGCACCACCTTGGCCACGTGGCTGCGCGGCAGCGCCAGCTGGGTGGCGAGTTCGTCCACGGTGGTCCGGGCCGGGGACGCGGCGGTCAGCATGGCGATCCGCAGAGCCATGTCGGTCGACCGGTTGAGCTTCACACCTCGACCCTAGCCAGAGCCCGCCCGCCCCGACACGGGCCGACCAGCCCGTCCGGTGGCAATGACGCTGGCCACGAGGGTCCCGTGCCCCTCGGGATCGCCGCCGCCCCGTACACCGACCAGCGGCTTTGGTCCCGCGTCGGGGGCGTCCACACCGGAGATACGACTTCTCGGGAGAAGTCGATGATCTACAGGTTAGGCCGTGGTCGCCGGGGTAGGGACCACGCATGCGCGTCCTTGGAATCAACGCCGTCTTCCATGACCCCGCGGCCGCCCTGGTGGTCGACGGCCGGGTGGTGGCCGCCGCCGAGGAGGAGCGGTTCAGCCGGCGCAAGCACGGCAAGCGCCCGGTCCCCTTCTCCGCCTGGGAGCTGCCCGAACTGTCCGCCGCATGGTGCCTGGCCACCGCCGGGATCGACGTGGACAGCCTCGACGCGGTGGCGTACTCGTTCGACCCCGGCCTCTGCCGGGACGCGGCCGAGCTGGGCCTCAGCGACCCCTGGGACTGGCTGCGGGTCGACTACGCCCGGCGGGCCCCGCAGTTCCTCGCCGCCGCCCTGCCCGGCCTCGACCCGGACCGGGTGCGGTTCGTGCCGCACCACGTCGCGCACGCCGCCTCCGCCGGCCTGGCCGCCCCGCCGGCCGGCGACGACACCGCGGTGCTGGTGCTCGACGGCCGCGGCGAGGTGGCCAGCCACCTGGCCGGCGTCTACCGCGACGGCCGGCTGTCGCCGCTGCACTCCCAGCAGCTCCCCCACTCGCTCGGCCTGCTCTACGAGGACCTCACCCGGCACCTGGGCTTCCTGCACTCCAGCGACGAGTACAAGGTCATGGCGCTGGCCTCCTACGGCCGGCCGAAGCACCTGGGCCTGCTCCGCGACCTGGTCCGGGCCACCGACGACGGCGGCTTCCACGTCGAGCGGATCGACTGGGCCGGCCTGGCCAAGACGGTCGCCGCCGGCGGCGAACTGACCGAGGAGCACGCCGACCTGGCCGCCAGCGTCCAGGCGCGGCTGGAGGAGGTCATCCTGGACCTGTCCCGCTGGCTGTACGACGCCTCCGGCGGGGCCCGCACCCTGGCCATGGCCGGCGGCGTGGCGCTGAACTGCGTGGCCAACGCCCGGCTCGCCGCCGAGGGGCCGTACCGGGACGTCTGGGTGCAGCCGGCGGCCGGCGACGCCGGCACGGCGCTCGGCGCGGCGCTGCACGTGGCCGGCGAACTGGGCGACCGGTCCACCCCGATGGCGGGCGCCGACCTGGGCCGGGGCTGGTCGGACGAGGAACTGGAGGCGGAGCTGCGGCGGGCCGCGCTGCCGTACACCCGGCCGGCGTCGATCGCCGCCGAGGCCGCCCGGGTGCTCGCCGACAACGGCATCGTGGCCTGGTACCAGGGGCGCAGCGAGTACGGCCCGCGGGCGCTGGGCCACCGGTCGCTGCTGGCGCACCCGGGCGACCCGGACACCACCCGGCGGATGAACGACGTCAAGGGCCGGGAGCAGTTCCGGCCGATCGCCCCGATGGTCCGCGCGGAACGCTTCGCGGAGCTGTTCGACGGGGTCTACCCCAGCCCGTACATGCTGTTCGTGCACCGGGTGAAGCCCGAGTGGCGGGACCGGATCCCGGCGGTCACCCACGTCGACGGGACCGCCCGGGTGCAGACCGTGCACCCGGAGACCGAGCCGCTGGTGGCCGAGCTGCTGGCCGAGTTCGAGCGGCGCACCGGGCTGCCGGTGGTCGTGAACACCTCGCTCAACACCGCCGGGCGGCCCATGGTGGACACCCCGCGCGAGGCCATGGAGCTGTTCGGTTCCGCCCCGGTGGACCTGCTCGCCCTCGGCCCGTTCGCGGTGCACCGCCGCGCCCTGGGCGGTGGTGCCCGGTGATCAGTGTGGTCGTGCCCACGCTGGGGCGGCCGAGCCTGGCCACCCTGCTGGACGCCCTCGCCGGCCAGCTCGACGAGCTGCCCGGGGTCGAGCTGCTGCTCGTCGACGACCGGCGCGACGACACCGGGGAACTGGCGGTGCCGGGGGCGCTGGCCGCGTACACGAAGGTGCTGACCGGGCGTGGCGCGGGCCCGGCGGCCGCCCGCAACCTGGGCTGGCGGGCCGCCCGCGGCGAGTGGGTGGTCTTCCTCGACGACGACGTGGTGCCGGCGCCGGACTGGGCCCGGCGGCTGCGCGCCGAGCTCGCGGTGGCCGGCGGGGTCGGCGGCGTGCAGGGCGTGGTGGAGGTGCCGCTGCCCGCGCACCGGCGCCCCACCGACTGGGAACGCGGCACCGCCGGCCTGGCCGAGGGGCGCTGGATCACCGCGGACATGGCCTACCGCCGGAGGGCGCTGGCCGCCGTCGGCGGGTTCGACGAACGCTTCCCGCGCGCCTACCGGGAGGACGCCGAGCTGGCCCACCGGGTCCGCCGGGCCGGCTGGGACCTGGTCCGCGGGCGGCGCCGGGTGACCCACCCGGTCCGACCGGAGAGCCGCTGGGTCAGCCTGCGCACCCAGCGCGGCAACGCCGACGACGCGCTGCTGCGCCGGCTGTACGGCCCGGGGTGGCGGGCCCACCTCGACCTGCCGCCGGGGCGGCGGCCCCGGCACGTGACGGTCACCGCGGCCGGGGCCGTGGCGCTGGCCGCCGCGGCGCTGCGGGCCGCTCCCCTGGGTGCCGTCGGCGCCCGGCGGGCGGCCGGCGTGGCCGGCGGACTCGCCGCGCTGGTCTGGGCGGCCGGCACCGCCGAGTTCACCCGGGCCCGCGTCGCCCCCGGACCGCGCACCCCCGATGAGGTCGCCACGATGCTGGTGACCAGCGCGCTCATCCCACCGCTCGCCGTCGTCCATTTTGTCCGGGGTTGGTGGCGCGCCCGCGCCGTCCCCGCCGGGGCGCTGGTCACCGCGCGCGATCCCGGGGCGGGACGGTGATGTTTAGTTCCTTGTCCCAGGGCAACTGTCCGGCCATGAATCCGGCCGGCCCCGCCCTCTACGACGCGGTGCTGCTCGACCGCGACGGCACGCTGGTCGAGGACGTGCCCTACAACGGCGACCCGGAGAAGGTGCGGCCGCTGCCCGGCGCCCGGGCGGCACTGGACCGGCTGCGCGCGGCCGGGCTCCGGCTGGCGGTGGTGACCAACCAGTCCGGGCTGGCCCGGGGACACTTCACCGAACGGCAGATGCACGCCGTGCACGCCCGGATCGAGGAGCTGCTCGGCCCGTTCGACCACTGGGCGATCTGCCCGCACGACGACACCGACGGCTGCGCCTGCCGCAAACCGGCCCCCGGGCTCGTGCACGAGGCGGCCCGGGCGCTGGGCACCACGCCCCGGCGGTGCGTGCTGATCGGCGACATCGGCCGCGACATGGCCGCCGCGCTGGCCGCCGGCGCCACCGGGATCCTCGTGCCCACGCCAGTCACCCGCCCCGAGGAGGTGGCCGACGCACCGGCCGTCGCCCGGGACCTGCCCGGAGCGGTGGCCGAGATCCTGCGCCGGGACCGGGCGGTACGACCGGAGGCGCCGCGCGCCGGGCGGGCCGGCACGGTGCTGGTGGTGCGCAGCGACTCGGCCGGCGACGTGCTGGTGACCGGCCCCGGGATCCGCGCGGTGGCGGCCGGGGCGGACCGGGTGGTGCTGCTCTGCGGGCCACGCGGCCGGGCGGCGGCGGAGCTGCTGCCCGGCGTCGACGAGATCATCGAGTGGCGGCTGCCCTGGATCGACGGCGCCCCCGGGCGGGTCGACCCCGACGACATGCGCCGGCTCACCGGCCGGCTGGCCGCGGTGGGTGCCGACGAGGCGGTCGTCTTCACCTCCTTCCACCAGTCGGCGCTCCCCCTCGCCCTGCTGCTGCGGATGGCCGGGGTGCCGCGGATCAGCGCCATCAGCGACGACTACCCCGGGTCCCTGCTCGACGTGCGGCACCGCGTGCCCGTCGGGGTGCCCGAACCGGAGCGGGCCCTGTCGCTGGCCGCGGCGGCCGGCTTCGCGCTGCCCGCCGGCGACGAACCGGGACTGCGACTCCGCGCCGACCTGCCCGCGCCGGCCGTCGACCTGCCCGCCGGCGACTACCTGGTGGTGCACCCCGGCTCGTCGGCGCCGGCGCGGGCCTGCCCGCCCGACCGCTGCGCCGAGATCGTGGCCGCCCTCGCGGCCGACGGGCACCGGGTGCTGGTCACCGGCGGGCCCGGCGAACGGGACCTGACGGCCCACGTCGCCGCGGCCGGCGGCACCGACCTCGGCGGCGCCACCGACCTGGCCGGGCTCGCCCGCATCCTCGCCGGGGCCCGCTGCCTCGTCGTCGGCAACACCGGGCCGGCGCACCTGGCCGCCGCCGTCGGCACCCCGGTGGTCAGCCTCTTCGCCCCGACCGTCCCGTTCGGGCAGTGGGGGCCCTACCGGGTGCCCACCGTCCGGCTCGGCGACGCCGGGGCGGCCTGCCGGGACACCCGGGCCGCCGTCTGCCCGGTCGCCGGGCACCCCTGCCTCGGCGGCCTGGACCCGGCCCGGGTGGTCGCCGCCGTCCGCCGGCTCGTCCCCGGCTGAACCCCACCGCCCGCCCCCGCACCGTCGCCGACGAGGAGAGAGATGAACGTTCTGCTGTGGCACGTGCACGGCTCCTGGACGACGTCGTTCGTGCACGGGAGACACCGGTACCTCGTGCCGGTCACGCCCGACCGCGGCCCGTACGGGCGGGGCCGGGCGCGGACCTACCCGTGGCCGGAGAACGCCGTCGAGGTGACCCCGGAGGAGCTGGGGCGGGCCGAGGTCGACCTGGTGCTCCTGCAACGGCCCGAGGAGCTGGACCTGGCCGAGCGGTGGCTGGGCCGCCGGCCCGGCCGGGACGTGCCGGCGATCTACGTCGAGCACAACACCCCGAAGGGCGACGTGCCGAACACCCGCCACCCGATGGCCGACCGCGACGACCTGCTGCTCACCCACGTGACCCACTTCAACGAGCTGTTCTGGGACAACGGGGGCACCCGCACCGCCGTCGTCGAGCACGGCATCGTGGCGCCGGCCGTCGAGTGGACCGGCGAGCTGGACCGCCTCGCCGTGGTCACCAACGAGCCGGTCCGCCGCTGGCGGGTCACCGGCACCGACCTGATGCCGCGCTTCGCCGCGGTCGCCCCCCTGGACGTCTTCGGCATGGGCGTGGCCGGGCTGCCCGACCGGCTCGGGCTGCCGGCGAACCGGCTCGCCGTCCACGACGACCCACCGCAGCACCGGATGCACGCCGAGGTGGCCAAGCGGCGGGCGTACCTGCACCTGTGCCGCTGGACCTCGCTGGGGCTGAGCCTCGTCGAGGCCATGGCCATCGGCATGCCGGTCGTCGCGCTGGCCACCACCGAGGCCGTGGACGCCGTGCCACCCGGCGCGGGGGTGCTCTCCACCCGGGTGGACACGCTCGTCGAGGCGGCCCGCTGGCTGGCCGAGGACCGCGACGCCGCGTACCGGCTGGGGGCGCGGGCGCGCGAGGTGACGAAGGAACGGTTCGGGCTCGACCGGTTCCTCGCCGACTGGGACCGACTCATGGAGGAGGAGACATGCGCATCGCGATGATTTCAGAGCACGCCAGCCCTCTCGCCGCCCTCGGCGAGGAGGACGCCGGCGGTCAGAACACCCACGTGGCGGAACTCGCGGCCGCGCTCGTCGGCGAGGGGCACGACGTCCGCGTCTACACCCGCCGGGACTCCGCCGCGCTGGCCGACGTGGTGTCCAGTCCGGACGGCTACCAGGTGTGCCACGTGCCGGCCGGCCCGGCGCAGCGGGTGCCGAAGGACGAGCTGCTGCCGTACATGGGCGAGTTCGGCAGCTGGCTGGCGGACTCGTGGCGGCGCGGCGGCTGGATCCCGGACGTGGCGCACGCGCACTTCTGGATGAGCGGCCTGGCCACCGTGCACGCCGGGCGGCGGACCGGGGTGCCGACGGTGCTGACGTACCACGCGCTCGGCACGGTCAAGCGCCGGCACCAGGGCGCGCGGGACACCAGTCCACCAGGGCGGATCGGCTACGAGCGGGCGCTCGGCCGGACCGTGGACCGGGTGATCGTGCAGTGCGCGGACGAGGTCGCCGAGCTGGTTCGGATGGGCGTGCCACGGTCCCGGATGGCGCTGGTCCCGTCCGGCGTCAACCAGGCCGTGTTCCGCCCCGACGGCCCGGTCGCCCCCCGCGACCCGGCCCGCCCCCGCATCCTCACGGTCGGCCGGATGGTGGAGCGGAAGGGCTTCCTGGACGTGGTCCGGGCGCTGCCCGCGGTGCCGGACGCCGAGTGCGTGGTGGTCGGCGGCCCGCCGGCCGACCTGCTCCCCGCCGACGCGTTCGCCCGGCGGCTGTCCGCGCTTGCCGAGTCGTGCGGGGTGGCCGACCGGGTGAAGCTGGTCGGCGCGGTGCCACGCGAGGAGATGCCCGCCTGGTACCGCTCGGCGGACGTGCTGGTCGCCGCCCCCTGGTACGAGCCGTTCGGGCTCACGCCGCTGGAGGGGATGGCCTGCGGTGTGCCGGTGATCGGCACCGACGTGGGCGGCATCGCGGACAGCGTCGTGGACGGGTTGACCGGCGACCTCGTGCCGCCGCGCGACCCCCGCGCGCTCGGCACCGCGCTCCGCCGGCTCCTCGCCGACCGGGTCCGCCGTTTCGCGTACGCCACGGCGGCGCTGGACCGGATCCGCAGCCGGTACTCCTGGAAGCGCTGCGCCGAACAGCTCGGCGCGGTCTACGCCGCGCTGACCACGGCGTCCCGGCCGGCGTCGGCGGTGGCGTGATGACCCGCCACGACGCCCTCGACGCCCACCTCTCCGGGCTGGCCGCGGCACTCCTGCCCTACCGGCGGGAGGCGGAGCGGCTGGCGGGCTGGGGCACCGAGCTGGCCTGGACGCTGGCCCGGGGCGGGCGGCTGCTGGCGGCCGGCAACGGCGGCAGCGCCGCCGAAGCCCAACACCTCACCGCCGAACTCGTCGGCAAACTCCGCGACGACCGCGAACCCCTCTCCGCCATCGCCCTGCACGCCGAAACCTCCGCCCTCACCGCCATCGGCAACGACTACGGCTACGACGAGGTCTTCGCCCGCCAGGTCCGCGCCCACGGCCGACCCGACGACATCCTCCTGCTCATGTCCACCAGCGGCACCAGCACCAACCTCCTCACCGCCGCCCACGCCGCCCACGACACCGGCCTACGCTGCTGGGCCTTCACCGGCCCCGCCCCCAACCCACTCGCCGAGGCGTGCCACGACGTGCTCGCCGTGCCGTCCCCGGACAGCCAGGTCGTGCAGGAGCTGCACCTGGTCTCCACGCACCTGCTCTGCGAGTACGTCGACCAGGCCCTGCCGCTGATCCGGCAGCTCCCCACCGCGCCCGTCCCCGCGCCGCGGGCCGGCACCTTCGCCCGCTGGGCGCCGCCCCCGGTCGCCGCCGGCAGAGGCCGGGACGGCGCCAACGGACACTCGACCAACGGACACGGGTCCCCCGGCGCGGGGTCGGTGCGGTCGTGACCCGCCCGCTGGTCGTGGTCGGCGACGCGCTGCTGGACCGGGACGTCACCGGCGTGGTCGGCCGGGTCGCTCCGGACGCGCCGGTGCCGGTGCTCGACGAACGGTCCGCCGCCGAGCGGCCGGGCGGTGCCGGGCTGGCCGCGCTGCTCGCCGCCGCGCAGGAGACCGAGGTGGCGCTGGTGACCGGGCTGGCCGACGACGCCGGCGGCGCCCGGCTGGCGCAGCTGGTGACCGAGGCGGGCGTCGAGCTCTTCCCGGTCCGCCTGCCCGGCGCCACCGCCGAGAAGATCCGGCTCCGGGCCGGCGGGCAGACCCTGCTCCGGCTGGACCGGGGCGGTGACCCCCAGCCACCGGGCGAGCCGCCGGAGGCGGTGCTGGAGCTGCTGTCCCGGGCCCGGGCCATCCTGGTGAGCGACTACGGTCGCGGGCTGGTCCGGCACCCGACGCTGCGCGCGGCACTGGCCGACGCCACCGCCCCGGTGGTCTGGGACCCCCACCCGCGCGGCCCCGCCGCGGTGCCCGGGGCCCGGCTGGCCACCCCGAACCTGGCCGAGCTGCGGCAGCTCACCGGCGACGCCGGTGCCGGTTCGGCGCTCTCCGCCGCCACCCGGGCCGGGCAGGAGCTGCGCCGCCGGTGGCGGGTCGGCGCGGTCGCGGTGACCACCGGGCCGGACGGGGCGGTGCTCTGCCACTCCGGCACCGCGCCGCTGGTCGTGCCGTCACCGTCCACCGTGGCGCACGTCGAGGACACCTGCGGCGCCGGGGACCGGTTCGCCGCCACCGCGGCGCTGGCGCTGGCCGACGGGGCGTCGGTCGCCGAGGCGGTGCAGGCGGCGGTCGGTGCCGCGTCCGCGTACGTGGCGGCCGGTGGGGCGGCCGGCCTGCACCGGGCGCCGGAGCGGCCCGAGCACCACGTCGCCGGTCGTACCGGCGAGGAACTCGTCGCGAAGGTACGCGCCGACGGCGGCACGGTGGTCGCCACCGGCGGTTGCTTCGACATCCTGCACGCCGGTCACCTGGCCACCCTCCAGGCGGCCCGCCGCCTCGGCGACTGCCTCGTGGTCTGCCTCAACTCCGACCGCAGCGTCCGTGGCCTCAAGGGGCCGGAGCGCCCGGTCAACCCGGAACAGGACCGGGCCCGGCTGCTGGCCGCCCTGGACTGCGTCGACGCGGTGGTGGTCTTCGACGAGCCCACCCCGCACCAGGTGCTCGCCCGGCTGCGGCCGGACGTCTGGGTCAAGGGCGGCGACTACGCGGGCGACGGCGCGCCCGAGCTGCCCGAGGCGGAGCTGGTGCGCCGCTGGGGCGGGCGGGTGGTCACCGTGCCCTTCCTGGCCGGGCGGTCCACCACCGGCACCATCACGGCCGCGCGCCAGCGCGGTCTCCACCTCGTGAAGGGAGCGGTATGAGCGAGCGTCGACACGCGGATCGTCCACGGAGGGAACGGGCGCCTCAGGGCGGCCCGGAGCGGAACGGGGTGCCGGCATGAGCAGGGACCTGAACGGACGGGCCGTCCTCGTGACCGGCGGGTCGAGCGGCCTCGGCGCGGCGGTGGTGGCCGCCGTGGCCAAGGCCGGCGGCCGGCCGTACGTGCTGGACCGGCAGGCGCCGGCCGACGGGGTGCCGTGGGTCGGGTGCGACCTGGCCGATACCCGGGCGGCCGAGGCGGCCACCCGGCAGATCGCCGAGCGGGCCGGGGGCCTCGACGGCCTGGTGACCGCCGCCGGCATGGACGTGCCGGGCCGCCTCGCCGACGTCGACGGCGCGACCTGGGACCGGATCGTGACGATCAACCTGCTCGGCACCGCCGCGGTGATCCGGGCCGCGCTGCCGCACCTGGAGCGGGCGCACGGCACCGTGGTGACCGTGGCGTCCACGTTGGGCGTCAAGGCGGTCAGCGACGCCACCGCGTACTGCGCGGCGAAGTTCGGGGTGGTCGGCTTCACCCGTGCGCTCGCCGCCGAGCTGGCCGGCACGGTCGGGGTGACGCTGCTCATCCCGGGCGGCATGCGGACGGCGTTCTTCGACGACCGGGACGAGCGGTACAAGCCCGGGCCGGGCGCGATCCTCAACGACCCGGCGGACACCGCCGAGGCGGTCATGTTCGCCCTGGCCCAGCCGCCCGGCTGCGCCGTACGCGAGCTGGTGGTCTGCGCCGAGCAGGAGTCGTCGTACCCGTGATCCTCGTGCTCCGGGCGCTCGGCGTCGGCGACCTCGCGACCGGGGTGCCGGCGCTGCGCGCGTTGCGTGCCGCGTACCCCGGCACCGAGCTGGCGCTGGTCGCGCCGCGCTGGCTGACCCCGCTGGTCGAGCTGGTGGGTGGCGTGGACCGGCAGGTCGTGGCGGACGGGCTGGGCACCCTCGGGTGGTCCGGCCCGCCGCCCGCCGTGGCGGTGAACCTGCACGGGCGGGGGCCGCAGTCGCACCGGATGCTGGCCGGGGTCCGGCCGCGGCGGCTGCTGGCCTTCGCCAACGCGGAGGCCGGGTGGCACGACGGTCCGCCGTGGCGGGCCGAGGAGCACGAGGTGGACCGGTGGTGCCGGATGCTCGGCTGGTACGGGATCCGCGCGGACCGCGGCGACCTGGCGCTGCGCCGCCCCGGCCCCGGCGGGCTGCCGACCGGCGTGACGATCGTGCACCCGGGTGCCAAGGCGGCGCAGCGGCGCTGGCCACCGGAGCGCTTCGCGGCGGTGGCCCGCGAGCTGGCCGCCCGGGGTCACCGGGTGGTGGTCACCGGCAGTCCCGGCGAGCGGGACCTGGCCGTCGACGTGGCCCGCCGGGCGGGGTTGCCGGCCGACGCGGTGCTGGCCGGCGCGACCGACGTCGGCGAGCTGGCCGCGCTTGTCGCCCACGCCCGCCTCGTGCTCTGCGGGGACACCGGCATCGGTCACCTGGCCACCGCCTACGCCACCCCGTCGGTGCTGCTCTTCGGCCCGGTGCCGCCCGCCGGGTGGGGGCCGCCGCCGGACCGGCCGTGGCACGAGGCCCTGTGGGCCGGGCCCCGCCCGGCCGGTGACGGCCCGGCCGTGCACCCGGCGCTGGCCGAGCTGGACGTGCCGGCGGTGCTGGCGGCGGTCGGCCGGGTGACCGCGGCCGCCCGGTCGCGGCCGGTGGCCGGGCGCCGGGTGCCGGCGCAGGCGGCCGGGCGACCCCTTGCTACCCGCGGGTAGCCTCCGGCCGTAGGCTGAGCCGGTGAGCGGGGAGTACACGCAGGAGTTCGTGGACGTCGACGGGGCGCGGATCGGCGTGCAGGTCTACCCGGAGCCGGACGGGCCGCCCGGCGCGCCGGTCGTGCTGATCTGGCCGGCCATGGGCGTCCGCGCCCGCTACTACCGGCCGTTCGCCGCCGCGCTGCGCGACGCCGGCCTGGCCGTCGTCGTGGCCGACCTGCGGGGCACCGGAGAGAGCACGCCGGCCCCCGCCCGCAGCTGCCGGTACGGCTATTCCGAGCTGGCCACCGACGTCGGCGCGGTGCTCGACGCGCTCAAGCCCCGGCTGGACGGCCGGACCCGGCTGCTGCTCGGGCACTCGCTCGGCGGGCAGGTCGCGGTGCTGCACCAGGCGCTGCACGACGCCGACCGGGTGGACGGGCTGGCCCTGGTGGCGGTCGGCATCCCCTGGTGGCGCGGGTACCCGGGGCTGCGCGGCTGGGGTGTGCTCCCGTACACCCAGGGCATCGCGGCGGTCGCCCGGCTGCTCGGTGTGTGGCCTGGCTGGGGGTTCGGCGGCCGGCAGGCGCGCGGGGTGATCCGGGACTGGGCGCACACCGCGCGGACCGGGCGCTTCCCGGTGCTGGACGGGGTCGACGCCGAGGCGGCCGTCCGGCGGATCCGCACCCCGGTGCTCGCGGTCAGCGTCGACGACGACCAGTACACGCCGCACGAGACGATGGACCACCTCTGCGGCAAGCTCACCGCCGCCCCGGTGACGCGGCACCGGTACACCGTCGCCGAGGCCGGCGCTCCGCTGGACCACTTCACCTGGGTCCGCGCCGCCGCCCCGCTGGCCGCGCGGGTCGCCGCGTTCGCCGCCGCGCTGCCCCGCTGACCCCGGCGCGCCCGGCGACCGGGCGGACCCGGCCGTGGCCGAAGACGGGTGCGTAGCCGCGCGAAAGGTGGGTAAGCCGCACCGCCCGAACACGGCGGAGGGGGATCAGATGTCCGAACGGCACACCGCGTTGCGCTCGATGCACGACCTGGGCCTGGCGGCCTGGTTTGGCGGCTCACTGATGGGGGCGCTCGGCGTCAACGGCGCGGCGGCGAAGATCGACGACTCGACCCAACGGCTGCCGGTCGCCTCGGCCGGCTGGGCGCGCTGGACTCCGGTCAATGCGGCCGCGATCGGCGCGCACCTGGCCGGTGCGGTCGGCGAGCTGGTGACCGAGAGCCCACGGGTGGCCGGCCAGGCCGGCGTGGCCAAGATGAGCACGCTGAAGACCGCGCTGACCGTGGGCGCGCTGGCGGTGACCGGTTACAGCCGGCTGCTCGGCATGCGGCTGCAGAAGGCGGGCGGGCCGCCCGTCGAGGGGGCCACCGAGCCGAGCTACCAGACGCCGGCGAACGTCGCCTCCTCGCAGCGGCAGATGAAGTTGCTCCAGTGGGCCATCCCGGCGATGACCGGCGCCCTCGTGGTGGTGTCCGCGTACATGGGCGAGCAGCAGAAGCCCGGACAGGTGCTGCGGGGTCTGCTCGGCCGGGCCGGCGGGCTGGCGAGCGCCCCGATGGCGATCAGCAAGATGGCCGGGATGGGCGCGAGCAAGCGACCCATGGCCATGGCCGGCAGGTGATCCGCGGTTGACCGACGCCCGGGGCCACGGCCCCGGGCGTCGACGCGCCGGTCAGGAACCGGTGCCGTCCTCCTCCCCCGGCCGGCCCAGGGCCGACGGCTCGTTGTCCGGCACGGGCGGTTCGGCCACCGGGTGCCCGGTGTCGTCCACCAGGCCCGGGGCCATGCTGCCGCCGTGCGCCTCCTCGGCCTCCCGGGTCGCCCGGGGATCCCGCCCGTCCCGGGTCAGGCCGCCGGGCTCGTCCCGTCGCTCGTCCACGCGTCCCCCTCGCTGTCGGTCCTCGGCACCGCCGGTACCCGGGACCTACCGGCGGAAACCTCAGGCGGGGGTGGTGGCGGGCGTGACGCCGAGCAGTCCGGACAGCCGGGCCGCGTCCCGCTGGGCCTGGTCGCCGCAGCAGTTGTTCAGCAGCACGTGCAGCTCGGCGCACTGGTCGGCGAGTTCACGCAGCAGCACGGACCAGCGCCGCAGCTCCTCCTCGCCGTAGGCGTAGCGGAACCTCTCCTGCTTGTCGCCGCTCTCCCAGGCGGTGCTGTGCCCGTGGAACCGCACCACGGCCAGGTCGGCGGTGGCCACGAGGATCGGCGGCACCGAGGAGGCGTGCCCCTGGGGCATGTCCACGCAGACGTAGCCGAGCCCGTGCTCGCGCAGGAAGGTCACGGTCTCGACCACGGCGTCCTCGGTGAACCAGGAGGAGTGTCTCAGCTCGACGGTCACCGGCCAGGGCCGGCAGCGCCGCGCCGCGGACAGGATCCGCTGCCGGGCCGCCGCGCCGCGGGCCAGCCAGGGCGGGAACTGCAGCAGCACGGCGCCGAGCCGGTCGGCCGCCGCGAGCGGCGTCAGCGCCGCGTGGAACCGTTCCCACAGCGCGTCGTACGCCCCGGCGGACAGGTCCCGCCAGCGGATCCGGGTCGGGCCGCCGGCCGGGCGCAGGTCCCGGGGCAGCGCGTCGACCGGGGTGTGGTGGCCGGTGAAGAGGCGGAACGCCTTGACGTCGAAGGTGAAGCCCGGCGGGGTGGCCGCCGCCCAGCCCGCGGTGGTCTCCGGCGCGGGGATCGCGTAGTAGGACGTGTCCACCTCGACCAGACCGAACCGCTCGGCGTACCAGCCGAGGCG
Source organism: Micromonospora sp. NPDC048907 (assembly GCF_055586885.1). Lineage (NCBI taxonomy): Bacteria > Bacillati > Actinomycetota > Actinomycetes > Micromonosporales > Micromonosporaceae > Micromonospora > Micromonospora sp. NPDC048907. Next base: position 141,028 of record NZ_JBVJHI010000008.1, on the reverse strand, counting down.
GCCGGCCGGGGTGTTGACCGCACGGGGATACCACCCCGAGCGGACCAGCATCTGGTCGGCCCAGGAGGACGTGCCCACCTTGATGACACCCATGTAATTCAGTGCACCTCGATCCGGACGAAACGGCAACTCGGGCCGGTCCGGTGTGGAACCGCGAAGGTGTCGGTGGCGGGTCGTACGGTGTCCCCGGTCCCCAAGCGAAAGGCGGGCGGCATGAGCGTCTCCGACCAGGTCCTCACCGGCGAGCGGGCCGACCTGCTCGCCGCCCTTCAGCTCCGTCGCGGCTTCCTCCGGCAGACCGTGGCGGGGCTCGACGACGAGCAGGCGGCCCGGCGCAGCACGGCCAGCGAGCTCTGCCTCGGCGGCCTGATCAAGCACGTGGCCCTCACCGAGCACCGCTGGATGCGGTTCGCGGTGGGCGGCGCCGAGGCCATGCAGAGCGAGCCCGTCGACTGGGCCGGCCAGTTCCGGATGACCGAGGGCGAGACGCTCGCCGGGCTCCTCGCCGAGTTCGACCGGGTGGCCGCCGAGACGGACGCCCTGGTCGCCACGCTCGACCTCGACGCCGCGCACCCGCTGCCGAGCGCACCCTGGTTCGAGCCGGGCGCCAGCTGGTCGGTGCGCCGGGTGCTGCTGCACCTCATCGCCGAGACCGGGCAGCACGCCGGCCACGCCGACATCATCCGGGAGTCGATCGACGGGACGAAGACCATGGGCTGACCGGCGCGCGGTGACCGACATCACCCGCCCGGACGGGGCGGGCGGCGGGTTCCGGTGTGACGCCACGGCTGGTGGCGGCGCTGAGGGACACGAGATGAACGGACACCGCATGGACCAGGAGACCGCCGAGCGTCTGCTCGGCGGCACCCTCACCGAGGCTCAGGACGGTCCGCAGGTGCTCGTTGGGTTCCTGGCCGCCGTCCGCGCCGCTCCCCGCCCGCACGAACTCGCCGGCGAGGGGACGGCCCTGCAGGCGTTCCGGCTGGCACGGGCCGGCGGAGCGGTTCCCGTGGCGGTCCCCCGTCCCCCGCGACGGCTGCACGCCGGGCTGCTCGGCGCCAAGCTCGCCCTGGCCGCCCTGCTCGCCACCGTCACCGGCGGTGTGGCCCTGGCCGCCGTCACCGGCAACCTGCAGCTCCCGCCGGGCGGAGGTGGTGGCGCCCCCGTCACGCCGTCCCCCCACGGCGGCAGCGACGGGCCGGCCACGCCGACGGTCGACCCGGCCCGGCCGGTCACCCCGGCCACCCCGGCCGCCCCTCCGACCGGCCGGCCGGGCAGCCCCGCCGCCGCCCTGGCCGGGCTCTGCACCGCGTACCGGGCGAAGAACGACGCGGACCGGGGCCGGGCGCTGGAGGCCGCGCCGTTCGCCGAGCTGGTCGCGGTGGCCGGTGGCCGGGACAAGGTCCCCGGCTACTGCGACGCGCTGCTCGGGAACGGCAAGCCGACCGGCACCGAGGCGACACCGCCGCAGCCGAGTGCCGTCCCCACCACACGGCCCGGCGTCGGACCGACCGCCCGGGTCACCGGCCCGCCGGAGGCCACGCCCGGCACCCCGGGGGCCCGGCTCGCGCCGACCACCCGTCCGGCCAGGCCGCCGGCGCCGAGGACCCCGTCGGTCCGCCCGTCCCGACGCTGACCGGCCCGTGGTGGTTCCGGGCGGGGCGGGCGGCACCGGCCGGGCGATCGGGCGGGCCGATGGTCGACGCCGGACGGGTTGGTAGCGTGCGGCGGTGACTCCGTGGCGTCGCCGACTGGCGATCCCCTTCCGCCTGGCCGTCGTGCTCGGCGTGGTGGCCGGCCTCGTGCTCACGGCGCTCGGCCCGGCCACGGTGACCGGCCTGCTGCCGTACTTCACCATCCAGAGCAACGTGGCGGTCGCCGTCTTCGCCGGGTACGCGGCCTGGCGAGCCTGGCAGGGCCGCCCGGAGCCGCCGAGCGCGCTCAAGGGCGCGGTGACCCTCTACATCACGATCACCGGCACGGTCTACCACATGGTGCTGGCCAACCCGGCCAGCCCGTTCGCGATGGTCCAGCCGCACCGCGGGCCGGGCGAGTGGTGGGGCAACCAGCTCCTGCACACCGTGGTGCCGCTGCTCGCGATCGCCGACTGGGCGCTGTTCGACAGGCGGGGCCGGCTGCGCCCGCGGTACGCCGCGTGGTGGCTGGCGTTCCCGGTCGCGTACCTCGGTTTCGTCCTGGTGCGCGGGCTGGTCGTGCACCGCTACCCGTACCCGTTCCTCGACGTCGGCCAGCTCGGCTACGGGGGCGTGGGGTTCAGCGCGCTCGGCTTCGCCGTCGCGTTCTGGCTGCTCGGGCTCCTCTTCGTCGGCGTGGACCGGGGCCTCGCCGGTCGGGCCCCCGGCGTGCCGACCGAGCCGGCGCCGGCGCCCGCCGCCGCGCCCGAGGAGAGCGCGGCCGGTCCCCGCTGACCGGCGGCGGCGCCCGGTCGCCGGTCACCCGACGCCGCGCCGCTCACCGGCCGCGCCGCCGACCCGGATCCGACGGCCCGTCGTGCGGTCGCGGCCGTAGGAGTCCGCCCGCCCCCAGCGGCCCGGCACGTCCAGCAGCTCGATCCGGCCGTAGCCCTCGGGCACGTACGGGTTCACCAGCAGGTTCTCCCCGCACGGGCGCAGCCCCAGCATGGTGGCGAGCAGCATGAGCAGGCCGCCGGAGGCCCACGACTGGGGGCGGCCGGCCACCGGCAGCTGGACCGGGTACTTGGTGACGCCGCGCGGGTAGCCGGCGATCACCTCGGGCACCGAACCGCCGAGGGTCTCCACCACGGCGAACACGCCGGCGACGACCTGGGCCGCCTCGGCGTCGTACCCGTATCGGCGCAGGCCCGCCGCCACGAGCGCGTTGTCCGACGGCCAGACCGCGCCCAGGTGCGCCCCGACCGGGTTGTACGGCCGCTGCCCGGCGGCGTAGGTGCGCACCCCCCAGCCGGAGAAGAGTTCCGGACCGCACAGGTGCGCGGCCAGGGCGTCGGCCCGCTCGGGCTCGACGATGCCGCTCCAGAGCAGGTGCCCGAGGTGGGAGGTGAGCGCGTCCACCGGTTCCCCGTCGGGGGTGAGGGCGAGCGCGTAGTAGCCCCGGTGCGGCAGCCAGAAGTCCCGGTGGAACCGCTCGCGCAGGCGCGCGGCCTCGGCCTCCAGCCGGTCGGCGTAGGCGGGGTCGCCCCAGAACTCCCGGGCCAGCCGGGCGCCCCGGATCTTCGCGTCGTAGGCGTACCCCTGCAGCTCGCAGGTCGCCCGCGGGAACGGCGGCGCGACGGCGTGCCGGTCGACGATGGCGTCCGGCGAGTTGCGCCACGTCTGGTTGGCCACCCCGTTGACCGTGTTGCGCGGCTGGTAGCGCAGGTAGCCGTCGCCGCAGAGGTCGCCGTACTCGTCGAGCCAGTCCAGCGCCATCCGGGTCGGGTGACGCAGTTGCCGGACCAGGTCGGCGTCGCCGGTCCAGCGCTCGTACTCGTCGAGCAGGATCACGAACAGCGGTGTGGTGTCGGCCGCGCCGTAGTAGGGCGCGGTGGGCTGCTCCCCGAAGGCCGCCGATTCGCCGTACCGCAGCTCGGACAGGATCTTCCCGGGCTCCTCGTCGTGGTGGTCGTCGAGCTGCCCGCCCTGGAGCAGGGCCAGCAGCCGTAGCGTCGCCGGGGTCAGCTCCGGGGTGAACGGCAGCGTCTCCAGGCAGGTGACGATGGCGTCGCGGCCGTACAGCGCCATGGCCCACGGCAGCCCACCCACCGGCACCCGGTCGACGTACGACAGCGGCACGTACCGGAGCGAGGCCAGGTCGGTCAGCGCCTGCCGGTACGCCGTGGTCAGCGATTCCCGCTCGGCGACGAGCTGCGGCGCGTGGTCGAACCAGCGGGACAGGTCCTCCCGCATGTCGTGGTGCACGTGCTGGCGGTGTGACTCGAGGCTGGAGCGCAGGTCCCGCCCGCCGGCGCCATGAATGATCATGCCGACGTGCAGGTCGGTGTGCCAGCTTCCGTTCGGTGCGACCCGGATCCGGAAGGTCATGCCCCGCTGGTCGACCTCCACGGGCGCCGTGCTGGAGATGACGGTCTCCCGGGTGAACCGGTCCCGCTGGTGGCGGATCCGCAGCTGGCGGTGCTCCGTGTCGGCGACGACCACCGGCCGGCGCGGCGCCGGCCGGAGGATCTCCGACGTGTCGGCGAAGTCGCTGCCGATCTCCATCCGCACGGTGAACTCGGCGGCCTCGGGGGCGTGGTTCAGCACGGTGAGCCGCTCGTTGAAGCTGTCGTCGATGGACCGGTGCCGGAGCACCGAGACGTCGGCGTCGACGTAGTGGCTGGCGGCACCGGGAACCAGCACGAACCGGGTCTCGAAGTAGGCCAGCTCGTCCCGCGACAGGGCGTCCAGCCGCTCGCCGTCGACGGTGAGCACCCAGCGGGACAGGAAGCGGGTGTCGAATGAGAACAGGCCGATCGGGGCGTACGGCTCCACCTCCATGTCGCCCTGCGCGTCGCTGAGCGCGAACGCGTTACCGGCGAGGACACGCACCAGCTCCTTCATCGGGTCCCCACCCCGGCACAGCCCAGCTCGCGAGGATGCCGGGCGTCGGGCGGGCCCGGGAAGAGCCGGCGCAGAGACAGCAGCAGGCGCAGGTCGCCCTGGGCGGTGAGGTCGTTGCGCAGCAACCCCGCGGCCACGTGCAGCCGGCCGGCGGCGATCCGGTCGAACACCTCGCGGTCGGCACGGACCACCAGGTCGGCGTCGTTCCCGAGGCGGGCCACCCGGACCTCCTGGTGGTCGATCGTGAGATACCAGTGTTCGGTCCGTGCGCCGTCCTGCAGGTCCAGCCGGACCGTGCCACCGGTGGTCTCCGGCAGGTCGGGGTGCCGCCCGGCGACGTGCCGGGCCAGGTACTCCGCCGCCGAGGCGCTCATGGGTCCCTCCCCGTGTCGGTCGTTCACGGCCGGTCGCCGGGCGGCTCCGCCCGCTCCCGCAGGGTCCCCGCCGGCCGGGTGAGCCCAACTCACCCCGTCCGGATGAGCCCGGCTGGTGCGCCGGGGCGGAGGCCGGGTACTGCGGAGGAATGGGGATGACCGGGGACGCCACGACCGACCGGGTGCTCACCGCGCTGCTGGCCATGCAGCGCCAGTCCTGGGAGCAGGGGGTGACCGGGCACGCCCTGCTCGACCTCGGGCTCGGCGAGCTGGCCCTGCTGGTCGCCGACGCCGCGGTGACCCGGCAGCACCCGGACGGGCGGCTCGGCGACGTGTCCGGCGAGGCCGGCGCGGTCAACGGCGCGGCCTGCGGCGAGGCGGTCCACCACGCGGCCACGACCGACGGCGACCCGCGCTACGCCGCCGCGCTGGACGCGCAGCTCGACTGGCTGGTCACCCGGGCGCCCCGGGCCGCCGACGGCACCCTGTTCCACCTGCTCGACAGCCGCCAGGTGTGGGCGGACACGGTCTACATGGTGGTGCCGCTGCTCGCGCTGGCCGGCCGGACGGACCTGGCCGCCGGGCAACTCGACGGGCACCGCCGCCGGTTGTTCGACCCGCGCACCGGCCTCTACGCGGCCCGTTGGGACGAGGACCGGGGGCAGCTGGTCCAGCCGCGCCCGTGGGGCACCGGCAACGGCTGGGTGGTGGCCGGGATCGCCCGGGCGCTGCGCCTCGCGCCGGACTGGCCGGCCGCGTCCCGCGCCGAGCTGGCCGGGCACGCCCGCACGGTGCTGGACGCCTGCCTGGCGTACCGGACCGACGACGGGCTCTTCCCCGACGTGCTCGACGACCCGGGCTCGTTCCGGGAGGCGAACACCGCCCAGCTTCTCGCGTACGCGGCGCTGACCGGAGTCGCCGACGGCTGGCTGCCGGCGGCCTGGCTGGCCACCGGCGCGGATCTGCTGGCCGCCGCGGGCCGGCGGGTCGACCGGCACGGGCGGGTGAGCGGGGTCAGCGGCGCGCCGGACTTCACCGCGCCGGGCACCTCCCCGGAGGCGCAGGCGTTCCACCTGCTCGGGCACGCCGCGCTGCGCCGCGCCCGGGCGGCGCTCAGCCCTGCTGGATGAGCCCCCGCACGTACGCGGCCTGGCCGGCGTGCTGGACGTCGTCGTCCAGCACGCTCACCAGCCGCACGCCGAGCGTGACGGGCGGGTCCCAGTTCTCGTCGACCACCCGGTCCAGGTCCGCCGGGCGCAACCCGCGCAGGTACGCCCGGGTCCGGTCCACCACCGCCCGGTGGTAGTCCAGCAGCACCCCGCCGTTCTCCGGCCGCACGCGGGCGACCTGCTCGGGGCTGTGCCCGTAGCCGGTGTCGTCGGGGTCGGCGGTCAGCCCGCAGCGCCCCGCCCACTCGCCGCCGACCCAGAGCTGCTCCTCCCCCAGCACCTCGCTGACCTGCTGGTCCTGGATCCGGGTGAGGTGCCAGACCAGCCAGCCCACCGGGTTCGCCCCGGCGGCCGGTGCCTGCCGCAGCTGTTCCGGGCTCAGCCCGTCCAGGGCCCCCGCCACCAGGTCGGGCAGCCGGCCGTACGCCTCGGTCAGCAGGTCGTTCACGTCCACGCGTCCCACGCTCCTCCGCCGTCGGTGCCACCGGAGGCAGTACCGCCCAGGACGGGCGGCAAACCTCACCCCCTTAGGGTTGATCGCGTGGTCGCGGCGCTGGAGCTGTATCTCGACACCGACGCCACCCGGCGGATCCGGGTGCTCTGGGACGCGTTGGAGGCCGAGGGCGTGCAGAGCATGAGGTCGCTGCTGGAGCAGCGGCACCGGCCGCACGTCTCGCTGGCCGTCGCGCCGCGTCTCGACCCGCACCGGGTCGCCGAGGCGCTCACCGGGATGGTCGTGGCCGCCCCGCTGCGCCTGGAGTTCCAGCACGCCGGGCAGTTCGTCGGGCGGGTGCTCTGGCTCGGGCCGGCCCCCACGCCGGAGCTGCTGGCCCACCACGGGGCGGTGCACGAGCGGCTGACCCGGGCCGGCATCGGGCTGGTGGAGCACTACCAGCCGGGCCGCTGGGTGCCGCACTGCACGCTGTCCATGCGGGTGCCGAACACGCTGATGGCCGCGGCGGTGCGCCGCTGCCTGGAGGTGCTGCCGGTGACCGCCACCGTGGTCGGCGCCGCCGTCACCGACCACGCCCGCGGCATCTCCCACCCCCTCGGCTGAGCTCCGCCGGTCAGCGCGGCCCGAAGTCGACCAGGAAGGTCGGGTAGTCGGGCTGCGGACAGGGGTCGCCGCGGTGGCCGAGCCGCTCGTAGAAGGGCGCCGCCCGCTCCCGGTGGGCCTGCCACTCCAGGTGACGGGCCCGGCCGGCCGCCCACTCCGACACCGCCGCCAGCAGCGCCCGGCCCACGCCGCGCCGGCGCCGGTCCGGGCGTACGTGCAGGTCGTGCAGGCGCACAGTGCGGTGCGCGTCGCCGGAGCGCAGGTGTGGCCCGTGGTCCTGGGCGGCGGCGTACCCGCTCAGCCCGTCGTCGTCGACGGCGCCGAGCAGCGCCCACCGCGGGTCGGCGAGCAGCAGCAGGAACCGCTCCCGGTGGATCTCGGCGGGCTCGTCCCCGACCCCCATCTCGCGCAGCATCGGCCACAGCCGCGGCCAGTCCGACCCGGCCAGCTCCCGTACGGTGATCTTCACGTCGTCCAGGATGCTGCCGGCACCGGGTTTTGCGCCATCTGTCGCGCTGATGGCGATGCCGCCGGAACGACGCAAGCTGGTAAAAGAGCAGGTCAAAGCCGTCCTGGCCACCCGAGGACGTGCGGCCGGAGCGCCCCGCGAGCACGCCTGGAGGCATCCCATGGCCGCACCCGTCATCCGTTCCGTCACCGCCGACCCGACCGTCCTGCTGCCCGGTCAGTCCACCACCGTACGGGTGGACGCCTACCATCCCGACTCGCGGCTGCTGACCCTCTCCGGCCGGGTCAGCGACCCCACCGGCGCCGCCTGGGACAGCCCGGTCCGGGTGGATCTGAGCGTGCCGCTGACCGTCCAGCTCGGCAGCACCTCGCCCGGCGTGACCATCGCGCCGAACCCCACCGACCCCACCCGGTTCACGGTCACCGTGCTGCGCGGCCGGGGCACGGTCACGCTGACCGCCACGGCCCGGGACGCCGCGGGCCGGACCGGCACGGCCGCCACCACCGTGACGGTGCCGCTGCTGGTGGGGATGAGCACCGAGAAGGGGGCGCCGACCCAGCGGGCGGTTGCCGAGTACCCGGGCATCCGGTACATGCGCGACTTCGGCACGGACGGCGGCGACGCGGACGCCCTGCCGGAGCTGCCGCCGCTGAACGCCGGCAAGTTCGTCGACGCACCGTCGGCCGTCATGCACGTGTCGTGGAAGGACGACGTCGAGCAGTTGGCCGGCTGGCTGGACGGGCTGAGCCGGCCGATCTACCTGACCTGGTACCACGAGCCGATGGGCGACGTGGCGCCGGCGACGTACCGGACCACCGCCACCCGGGTCGCGCAGATCGTCGCCGCCCACCGGAACCGGCGCTGGGTCCTCGGGCACGGCCCGATCGTCACCCGCTACTGGCTGGACGAGGGACGCGGCAACCCGACCGACTGGGGTTATCCCGGCATGACCCACTACGGCGTGGACTGCTACTCCCGGGACACGGCGACGTACTGGCCGGTGGCGCGGATGTTCGGGGTGGCGTTCGGCAAGGTGCGCGCCGCGTACCCGGGGATCCGGCTGCTGGTGCCCGAGTACGGGCTGAGCCGGACCACGGCCGACACCACCGGGGCGGGCCGGGCGCAGGCGATCCGGGACCACGTGACCTGGCTGCGGCAGCAGAACGACGTGGACGCGGTCGCCTACTGGAACAACTGGGCCGAGTTCGAGCTGGGCGACCCGCCGCTGGAGTCGACCGCCTGGCGGAACCTCCAGCTCGGGTGACCTCCCCGCCCGGCCCGGTGGCAGCCCTCCGGGCCGGGTCGGGCGGCGGCCGGGAGGTGGCCGGGCACCCGGTGAACCTAGACTGGCCGGGTGGGGGAGGCCGAGTGACCGGCGCGAGCGCGTCGACGACGTACGGTCACGCGTGCCTGGCCTACGACGACCCGGCGGTCCTCGACGCCCGGGCGGTCGCCCACGTCGCCGCGGGCCTCGCGGCCGGCGAGCAGGTCTGGCTGGTCGCCCCCGGCGACCGCGGCTCCCTGGCCCGCCGGCTGGACCGCCTCCCCGGCCTCGACGCCGCGCTGCGCCGGCGCGCGCTCCGGCTCGTCCCGGTCGAGGACGCCTACCGCCACGACGAGATCGTCGACCCCGACAAGCAGGTCCGGGCGTACGCGGCGGCCACCGGCGACGCGCTGGCCGCCGGCTACACCGGCCTGCGGGTGGTGGCCGAGGCCACCACGCTGGTCCGCTCCCCCGCCCAGCGGGAGGCCTTCGCCCGGTACGAGCACCTCATCGACCGCTGGATGCGTCGCCACCCGATGTCGGCGGTCTGCGCCTACGACCGGCGCGAGCTGAGCGACGCGGCGATCGCCGAGCTGGCCTGCATGCACCCCGAGACGAACACCGACGTGCTGTTCCGGCTGCACGCCGCCGGCGGCGACGCGATCATCGAGCTGGGGGGCGAGCTGGACCCGTCCCACCACCGGCTCTTCGCCGCCGCGCTGGACCGGGCCGACCCGCGGCCGGTGGACGGCCGGCTGGTGCTCGACGCCACCGGGCTGCGCTTCGTCGACCACCGCTGCCTGCTGCACCTGCGCGACCTGGCCCGCCGGCACGACGCCACCGCGGTGCTGCGCACCTCGCGCTCCGCCGTGGCCCGGCTGGTGGAGCTGCTCGACCTGGCCGAGGTGCGGGTGGAGGTGGTCCGATGAGGACGGGGGCCGCGGCCGGCCACGCCGGCTACTACCACGAGGCGATCCTCTACGACTCGGACGAGCACCTGCTCGCCGTGGTGCTGCCGTTCCTGCTCGGCGGGGTCGAGGCCGGCGAGCCGGCCGTGGTCGGCTTCGGCGGGCGCAACGCGGAGCTGGTCCGGCGCGCCCTCCCCGCCGGCGCCGCTGTCACCTTCCTGCCCGGCGGCGACGTCTACGCCCGCCCCACCTCGGCGATCCGCTCCTACCGCAGGCTGCTGGGCTCGTACGTGGCCGACGGGGCCCGGCAGATCCGGATCGTCGGCGAGCTGCCGACGGCCGTGCTCGGATCCACCTGGGACTGGTGGGCCCGCTACGAGTCGGCCATCAACCACGCCTACGACGACTTCCCGCTGTGGAGCATGTGCGCGTACGACGCCCGGAACACACCGTCGCGGGTGCTGGCGGACGTGGCGCGGACCCACCCCCGGGTGGCGTTGCCGGACGGCAGCCACGTGCCGACCGGCGTCTACACCGAACCGGCGCGCTACCTGGCCGAGCACCGCCCGATGCTCCCCGACCCGGTGCAGCGGACGGCACCGGCGGTCGAGCTGGTCGATCCCACCCCGGCCGAGGCGCGCGACGCCGTCCGCACCGCGTACCGGGGGCAACTTCCGGTCGACCACCTCGACGACCTGGTCGTGTCGGTCAGCGAGGTGGTGAGCAACGCGCTGCGGCACGGTGTGCCGCCGGTGCGGGTGCGGCTGTGGAGCGCACCGGACCGGATGGTGGTGACCGTGCACGACCGGGGTCCCGGCCCCAGCGACCCCTACGCCGGCCTGCTGCCCGCGGGCAACGGCGCCGCGGGCGGCCTGGGCCTGTGGATCAGCCACCAGTCGTGCAACCACGTGGCGCTGCACCGGGACACCGACGGCTTCACCATCCGGCTGACCGCCGGAAACCCGTACTTCCCGGTCTGAGCGTGTCGGGTGACCGATCGGCTGCCTGAGGTGGTCGATGCCGGAAGCCCTGGCACCGGCCCGCGGGTTGCCAACCGCCGGGGTGGGAACGAGGATCGCCGTATGGCAGTCAGCAGGATCGTTCCGGACCTCAGGAGCATGTCCCTGGAGGCGGCCAAGGCCTTCTACACGCAGGTCCTGGGACTGCAGGTGGTCATGGACCATGGCTGGATCGTGACGTTCGCCGACCCCGGGCGTCCCGACGTGCAGTTGAGCCTCATGACCCATGACGCGACGGCTCCCGTCGTCCCGGTTGCCTCGATCCAGGTCGACGACGTGGAGGCGAGCTACCGGGCCGCCCGGGCGGCGGGAGCCGAGATCGTGCACGAGTTGACCGACGAACCGTGGGGTGTGCGCCGGTTCTTCGTCAGGGATCCCGACGGCCACGTGATCAATGTCCTCGCGCACGACTGAACGAGAGAGTGTGGTGACCGATCGACCACCTGAGGTCGCCGGTCAGGGGAAGCCTTCAACGCCGGGGGAATGGGCGCTACTCTCTGAGCCCGGCCCGCATTCGCGGTCGTGGGCGGGGCGGGGCGGAACCCGCGCGCTGACGGCGGTAGCGTTGCGCCTCATCATGCCCTGCGGGGCGGTCATCCGCCGGCCTGGCGCTGGCGAACCAACGGAGGATGGCGCATGTCCAACGGCGAGGAACCGTTCGCACCCCACGACGACGTGTCCGCGCGGCCGAGGTTCGACCAGGCGCTGCGCGGCTACGACAAACGCCAGGTGGACCGGTACGTCGAGCAGATGGACGGCGAACTGACCGCCGTGACGGCCGACCGGGACCGCGCGTACGCCCAGATGCGGGAGCTGACCGCGCAGGCGCAGCGGGCGCAGACCGAGGCCGCCGAACTGCGCCAGCGCCCCACGCAGGTGGACCGGGCGTCCTTCCGCGACCTCGGCCCGATGGTCGACCAGATCCTCGACCTGGCCGAGAAGCAGGCCGGGCAGATCACCGAGGCGGCCACGAGGCGCGCGGCCGACCTCCAGGCGCAGGCGGAGAAGGTGCTGGCCACCACCCGGGACGAGGCGGAGCGGGAGCGGCACGAGCTGGCCGAGGAACTGTCCACCCGCCGGGCCGAGCAGGAGCGGGCGGACGAGGAGCGGCACGCCGCCGCGCAGGCGGAGCTGACCGCGGTCCGGGAGCTGACCGAGAAGCTGCGCGCCGAGGGTCAGGCCGCCCACGACCGCGCGCAGCAGGAGGCGAAGCGGCTCGCCGAGCAGAGCGCCCAGCAGGTCGAGCAGGCCCGCTCCGCGTCGGAGGCGCTGGTGAAGGCGGCGCGCACGCAGATCCAGCAGGAGGTCCAGGCCAACCGCAGCAAGGCCCAGCAGGAGCTGGCCCAGTGGCAGGCCACCATGGCCCGGGAGCTGGACGAGCAGCGGGCCGCGGCCGAGCAGGAGCTGGCCGACCGGGCCAGCGCCGCCGAGCGGGACATCGCCGCCCTGGTCGCCGAGGCCCAGCAGTACGCCACCGAGGTCCGCGAGCGGGCCGACGAGGAGAACGCGGCGCACCAGGAGCAGCTCGCCACGGTGCAGCAGGAGATCCAGCAGCGGCAGGAGGCGCTCACCCAGCTCCAGGCCGAGCTGGAGACGGTCGGCCAGCAGCTGGAGCACACCCGCCGGGAGATCGCCACGGTCGAGCAGGAGGGCGCCGCGCTGGAGGAGCAGCTGGTCGCCGTACGCCGGGACCTGACCGCGGAGTCCAAGCGGCTGGAGGACGCGCGCCGGGCGGCGGACCTCGCCGAGCAGCACGCGAAGGAGACGCGGGCCCGGGTGCAGCGGGAGGCCAAGCGGGTCGCCGACCTGGCCGCCGCGGCGGTGATGGCGGCCGCCGCGGGCGGTGTGGAGACGGCCGAGTACCCGATGGTCGCGCCGCGTCCGGCCGCGACGGCCGCCGAGGCCACCCCGGTGGTGGTGCCCGCGCCGGCGCTGGTGGCCGTTCCCGTCGTGCCGGCCGCTCCGGCCGCCTCGGCCGACCCGGAGCCCGGTGAGCCGGCCGACGGCGACCGGCCCACCGCCGAGCCGTTCCTGGAGCGCGCCTCCCTGGACCGGCCGAGCTTCGACGCGTTCGCGGTGCGCGCCCCGGCCCAGCGGCCGGCCCCCGAGGCGGAGGTCACCGGGGAACCGGCGGCCGGTCCGGAGGGCGGGGTCCCCGCCAACGCCTGACCCGTCCCCCGCCGCCGCGCTCAGCCGAGGGCGGCGGCGATGTCGGCGAGGTGCCGGGCCACCGGCCCCGCGGTGAGCACGCCGCTGCCGGCGCCGGCCAGCTCGCCGGCTGCGGGCAGCAGGGCGGCGTGCAGCCGGGCCATGGTGGGGCGGTCGTCGAGGACGAGGGCGGCCCGGGCGGCGACGCAGAGCCGGGCCTCGCGCAGCAGGTCGTGCGGCGAGGGCGGCAGGGCGCGAAGCGCGGCGGCGGCCTCGTCCCGGCGCCCGGCCGCGAGCAGGGCCAGCGGCCGGACCCACGGCGCGTACGGGCCGTGAGCCGCGTCGGCCAGCGCCGGGCCGGGGTCGTCGCCGGTGGACAGCCGCAGGCAGAGCAGGGCGAACGGCAGCAGCCCGGCGGCCATGCCGGGCATCTGCCCGGCGTCGAGCCGCACGGCCGCCGCCCGGTACGCCGCCTCGGCCTCGGCGGCGCGTCCCGTCACGGCCAGCCGGAGGGCGGCGTACCAGTCGGTGAAGACGCCGACCAGGGGCAGCTCGTAGCGCGCGGCGAGGCGGTCGGCGGCGGCCGCGTGGGTGTCGGCGGCGGCCAGGTCGGCGCGGGCGCAGTGCGCCTGGAGCGTGACGAGGTGCCCGAGCACCTCGAAGGTGACCAGCCCGTGCCGGGCGGCCAGGTCGACCAGGTCGGCGCCGATGCGGGCGCGTTCCGGGGCCCGGCCGGCGCGGTCGAAGGTGTGCATGAACCGGGCGTTGAGCGCGAGGGCCAGCAGGGCCGGGTCGTCGAGGCGGCGGGCGATCTCCTCCGCCTCGGCCGCCGCTCGCCGGCCCCGGTCGCCGGTGTCGCCGCGCAGTTCCAGGGCCAGGGTGCAGAGCAGCCGGCCGCACCGGGCCGCCTGGTCGGCGGGGAGCGCGGCGAGGGCGGCCTCGGCCGCGGCGACGATCCGGCGGGACAGGTCCTCGTCGTCGTTGCGGGTCCAGACGGCGGGGACGTCGAAGGCGGCCAGCACGTCCGCGGTGAGCCCGGGGTCGGCGAGGCGTTCGACGGTGGCGACCGCCTCGGCCCGCAGCCGGCGGGTCCGGTCGAGGTGGCCGGTGACGGCGAGGGCGCGGCCCCAGCCGGTGAGCGCCGCGAGCCGCCCGCGTACGTCGTTCCCGCCGGCCCGGTCGTGGGCGGCGACGGCCTGCTGCCAGAGCCGGGCCGCCTCGTGCGGGTGGCAGCGCCGCTCGGCCCGTTCGGCGGCGGCCGTGGCGTACCGGGCGGCCCGGGTCGCGGCGTCCGGGCCGGGGGCCTGTCCGAAGTGGTGGGCCAGGGCCGCGACGTCGTCCGGCCGGAGCCGTTCGAGCACCGCCCCGGCGGCGGCGTGCCAGCGGGCCCGGCGCGGCGCCGACAGGTCGGTGTAGAGGGTGTCGCGGACCAGGATGTGGGCGAACCGGGTGCCGTCGGGGGTGAGGAACCCGGCCTGCGCGGCCCGGTCCACGGCATCCAGCGTGGCCTCCTCGCCGGACAGCGCGGCCAGCACGTCGGCGTCGAGGTCGCGGCCGAGCACAGCGGCCCGCGCCAGCACCGCCCGGGTCGGCTCGGGCAGCTGCGCCAGGCGGTGACGGATGACGTCCCGCACGCCGGCCGGGACGCGTTCCAGCGCGACGGCGCCCTCGGCGGCGAGCAGCCGGGCCAGTTCCCGGACGAAGAACGGGTTGCCGCCGCTGCGGCGGTGCAGCGCCCGCACGGTGTCGGGGTCCGCCGCGCCGGCCACGGCCCGGACCAGGTCGCCCGTCTCCGCCTCGGTGAGCCCGCCCAGGTAGACGCGGACCGGCTCGGTGCGCGCGAGCCGGGCCAGGGCCCCGGTGAGCGCCGGCGTGATCCCGGTGGCCCGGTAGGTGCCGACCGCCAGCACCGGCCCGGTCACCGGCTCCGGGCCGCTCAACAGCGCGGTCAGCAGGTCGAGGGTGTCCTCGTCGGCCCGGTGCAGGTCGTCGAGGACGAGCAGCACGGGCCCGCGCCGCGCCGCCGCGCCGACCCGGGCGCCCGCGATCCGGTGCAGCCGGTAGCGGGCCACGGCCGGGTCGCCGCCGTCCGGGAGCGCCGGCCCGGCCGGCGGCGCCCCGGCGTCGGGCAGGGCGGCGGCGAGCTGCGTCCACGGCCAGGCGGCCGGGGCGCCCTCGTACTCGGGGACCCGGCCGACGGCGCGGGTCCAACCGGCGGCGGCGAGCCGGTCGGCCAGCGCCTCGACGAACGCGGTCTTGCCCGCGCCGGCGTCGCCGGAGACCAGCGCGAGGGCGGGCCGGCCGGCGCGGGCCACCTCCTCGGCCAGGCCTGCCAGGCTCGCCAGCTCGGCCTCGCGCCCCACGAACGGGCGCCGCTCCTCCCCCGCTCCCCGCGCCGGCGGCGGGGCGGCGGTCGGGTCGAGGTGCGGGGCCTGGGCGAGGATGTCGGCCTCCAGCCGGCGCAGCCGGGGACCGGGATCCACCCCCAGCTGCCGGACCAGCACGGCCCGGGCCTCCCGCAGCGCGGCGAGCGCGTCGCCCTGCCGGCCGGCCCGGTAGAGGGCGGTCGCCCGCAGCCGCCAGGTCTCCTCCCGCAGCGGCTGCGCGGCGGCCTGGGCGCGCAGGTCGCCGGCGGCCTCGGCGGCGCGGCCCAGGGCCAGCAGCGCCTCGGCGCGCCGCTCGACGGCGAGCATCCGCAGCTCGTCCAACCGGTCGACCTCCGCCCGCGCCCACGGCTCGTCGGCGAACTCCGCGTAGGCGGGGCCGCGCCAGAGGGCGAGCGCGCCGTCCAGGGCGGCCAGCGCCGGGCCGGCCCGCCCGGCCGCGAGCGACTCCCCCGCCGCACCGACCGCCGCCTCGAACCGCCCCGCGTCGACCGCCCCGGGGAGGGCCGCCAGCGCGTACCCGGGCGGGGCGGTGACCAGCAGCCGGGCCGGCTGCCGCGGGGGCCGGTCAGGCTCCAGGGCCCGGCGCAGGTCGGCCACGAAGGTCCGCACCGCACCGACGGCGCCCTCCGGCGGTTCGGCCCACAGGTCGCCGACGAGCCGGTCGACCGGCACCACGCGGCCCCGCGCGACCAGCAGGCGGGCCAGCACGGCCCGCTGCCGGGGACCCTTCAGCGCCACCGGGCCCCGCTCGTCGGCCGCCACCAGCGGCCCGAGCACCCCGAAGGTCACTCCGGGTACGCGCGGCGGGCTGGTCACCCCGCCCACTCTAGGCAGCCCGGTGCGCGCGCACCGGCGGCCCGGCCAGGGCACTCATCCGATGCTGATCGGCCGCTGACCGGGACCGGGCAGGCTCGACGCGACCCGATCACACCGGAGAGGACCACTGATGATCAACGGATTCGAGTCGCGCCGCGTCACCGTCGCCGACGGCGTCGCGCTGCACGCCGCGGTGGGCGGCAGCGGCCGCCCGGTCGTGCTGCTGCACGGCTTCCCGCAGACCCACCTGATGTGGCGGCACGTCGCCGCGGACCTGGCCGCCGACCACACGGTCATCTGCCCCGACCTGCGGGGGTACGGCGACAGCGACAAGCCCGCCGACACCGACGGCACCGCGTACGCCAAGCGGACCATGGCCGCCGACGTGGTGGCGCTGGCCCGGGCGCTGGGGCACGACCGCTTCGCCCTGGCCGGGCACGACCGGGGCGCCCTGGTGGCGATCCGCGGCGGCCTGGACCACCCCGGGACGGTCACCCACCTGGCCGCGCTGGACGTGCTGCCCACCCTCGACACCTGGGAGGTGATGCACGGCGTCACCGCCGCGGTCGGCTTCCACCTCTATCTGATGGCCCAGCCGCCGGGGCTGCCCGAGCGGCTGATCGGCGCCGCTCCGGACGAGTTCTTCGGTCACTTCCTCGACCTCTGGGGCGGCGACCCGGACGCGATCCCCGCCGACGTGCGGGCCGCGTACCTGCGGGCCTGCCGGGCGGCGGTGCCGTCGATCGTGGCGGACTACCGGGCCTCGGCCGGCGTCGACATCGCGCACGACGAGGCGGACCGGGCGGCGGGCACCGTGCTGCGGATGCCGGTGACCGTGCTGCAGCAGGACTGGGGCGCGGCGCTCGGCTTCGACGCGGCGGCGCGCTGGCGGGCGTGGGCCCCGGACCTGCGGCACGTGCCGGTGTCGTACGGCCACTTCATGGCCGAGGAGGCCCCGGCCGAGGTGGTGAAGGAGCTGCGCGCGCTGCTGGCCCGCTGAGGCGCCCTTGCCCCCATCCGTGAAAGATGCAAATATTCGGATCACTGTACGTGTGGGGGTTCTCACGTTCGGGGGTTGATCGGCATGCGAAAGGTTTCCTCGATGGCGGCGGCGGTCGCGCTGACGCTGGGCTGCACCGCTGTGGCGGTGGTGAGCGCGACGGGCCCGGCGAGCGCGACGTGCAGCCACGCGCACTCCAACATCGACACCAAGTTGGGCTCGCTCTTCAACGCCACCAACGTCAACATCCGCACCGGCCCGCACACGACCTGCGGCTCGCTCGGCTACGGCCAGCTCAGCCACAGCGTCGACTTCCACTGCTACACCAACGGCGACCGGGTCAGCGCCAACGGCCACACCACCTACACCTGGACCTACCTGCGGGACGCCACGACCGGGGTCTCCGGCTGGGTCGCCGACGCCCTGCTGGACAACCTCGGCAGCAGCGTGGCCTGCTGACCCTCCCCGCACGGCCCGCCCCTAGGGGGCAGGATGGTCCGGATGACCGAGCCACGCCTGTACCCGCCCGTCGAGCCGTACGCCACCCACCGGATCGCCGTCGGCGACGGCCACGAGCTGTACGTGGAGGAGGTGGGGCGGCCGGACGGCGTACCCCTGGTCTTCCTGCACGGCGGGCCGGGCGGCGGTCTGGTGCCGGCGGCACGGCGGTTCTTCGACCCGCGGCGCTACCGCGCCGTGCTGTTCGACCAGCGCGGCGCGGGGCGCAGCACCCCGTTCGGTGAGCTCCGGGGCAACACCACCTGGCACCTCGTGGCCGACCTGGAGACGATCCGGGAACGGCTGGGGATCGACTCCTGGCTGGTGTTCGGCGGGTCGTGGGGCGTCACCCTGGGCCTGGCGTACGCCCAGACCCACCCGGACCGCGTCACCGGCCTGATCCTGCGCGGGGTGCTGCTGCTGCGGCGCAGCGAGCGGGACTGGTTCTACCAGGGCGGCCTGCGCCACCTCCAGCCGGACGAGTGGGAGCGGTTCGTCGCCCCGATCCCCGCCGCCGAGCGCGACGACGTGCTGGCGGCGTACCACCGGCGGCTGCACGGGCCGGACGAGGCGCGGGCCCGGGCGTGCGCGGTCACCTGGGGGCGCTGGGAGGCCGTCAACTCCTCGCTGCGCCCCGACCCGGGGGTGCTGGCCCACTTCACCGCCGAGGAGCAGGCGCTGCCGATCGCCCGGATCCTCTCCCACTACGCCCTGCACGGCGGCTTCCTCACCGAGTCGCAACTGCTCGACGGCGTGGACCGGATCCGCCACCTGCCCGCCGTGATCATCAACGGCCGCTACGACCTGTGCTGCCCGCCGGTGTCCGCGTACGACCTGGCCCGGCGCTGGCCGGAGGCCGAGTTGCGGATCGTGCCCGACGCCGGCCACTCGGCCGCCGAGCCGGGCATCGCCCGGGAACTGCTCCGCGCCACCGACCACTTCGCCGACCTGCTCGCCTGACCGTTCCGCGTCGGACCTCCGACACCACCGCGTCCGCGCCTACCGGACGGGCGGCGGCGCTGGCAAGATCGGCCGGGTGACGGGTGCGCTGTTCGCGGTCAGTGACCTTCACGTGTCGTACGCCGAGAACCGCACGGTCGTGGACGGCCTGCGGCCGGAGTCCCCGGACGACTGGCTGATCGTGGCCGGCGATGTCGGCGAGGTGTTCGCGGACATCGAGCGGACGCTGCGGCAGCTCCGCGACCGGTTCGCCCGGGTCGTCTGGGTGCCCGGCAACCACGAGCTGTGGACCCACCCGGCCGACCCGGTGACCCTGCGCGGCCGGGCCCGCTACGACGCGCTGGTCGCGATGTGCCGCGACCTGGGTGTGCTCACTCCCGAGGACGACTATCCGGTGTGGCACGGCACGGACGGGCCGGTCACCGTGGCGCCGCTGTTCCTGCTCTACGACTACTCGTTCCGCGCCCCCGGCACCCACACGAAGGAGGAGTCGCTGCGCGCGGCGTACGCGGCGGGGGTGGTGTGCACGGACGAGATGCTGCTGCACCCCGACCCGCACCCGGACCGGGAGTCCTGGTGCGGGGAGCGGGTCGCCGCGACCGAGCGGCGGCTGGCCGCCGTCGACCCGGCGCTGCCGACCGTGCTGGTCAACCACTGGCCGCTGGTCCGCCAGCCCACCGACGTGCTCTGGTACCCGGAGTTCGCCCAGTGGTGCGGCACCGACCGCACCGCCGACTGGCACCTGCGGTACCGCGCCGCCGTGGCGGTCTACGGGCACCTGCACATCCCCCGGACCACCCACTACGACGGGGTCCGCTTCGAGGAGGTCTCGCTGGGCTACCCGCGCGAGTGGGGCCGCCGGGGCGGCGAGCCCCGGCCGATGCGGCGCGTCCTGGGCGGCGCCGCGTGATCGAGGCGCTGCTCCCGGCCGCGGCGGTCGCCGTCGAGGCGTTCGCCGACATCCCCGGCGAGGTCCCCCATCCCGGCGAGGCGGACCTGCTCGCCCGGGCCGTGGAGGCCCGCCGCCGCGAGTTCGTCACCGCCCGCCGCTGCGCGCGGGAGGCCCTGACCCGC
This sequence comes from Micromonospora sp. NPDC048907, assembly GCF_055586885.1. Classification (NCBI taxonomy): domain Bacteria; kingdom Bacillati; phylum Actinomycetota; class Actinomycetes; order Micromonosporales; family Micromonosporaceae; genus Micromonospora; species Micromonospora sp. NPDC048907. The sequence continues at coordinate 121,347 of NZ_JBVJHI010000008.1, read as the reverse complement.
CTCGGGTACGCCCCGGCGCCGATCCGCCCCGGCCCGAAGCGGGAGCCGCGGTGGCCGGCCGGCGTGGTGGGCAGCATCACGCACTGCGACGGTTACCGGGCGGCGGCCGTCGCCCGGGACACCGCCCTGGCCGGGCTCGGCATCGACGCCGAGCCGCACGAGCCGCTGCCCGACGGCGTGGCCGGGATGGTCACCACGGCCGGCGAGCCGGCGTCGCTGGCCCGGCTGCGCGCCGCCCGGCCGGACGTGCACTGGGACCGGCTGCTGTTCAGCGCCAAGGAGTCGGTCTACAAGGCGTGGTACCCGCTGACCGGGCGCTGGCTCGGCTTCGAGGACGCCGAACTTGCCGTCGACCCGGCCGGGGGGCGCTTCACCGCCCGGGTGCTGGTCGACGCCACCCGCGTCGACGGCGGCCCGCCGCTGGCCGAGCTGCGCGGCCGTTGGCTGGTCGCCGGCGGGCTGGTCGTCACGGCCGTGGCCGTGCCCCGGCAGCCCTGACCGCGTCGCGGTCGCCGGGCCGTGGGCGAACGCGCCCGCCCGCCCGAGTGGTCCGCGTTTGCCCACCTGAGGCGAGGGTAGGGCCTTGAGGGCCTGGTCGTTTACCCCGCATGGAGGACAGGTCCTGATGGATTCCAGCAAGCCCGCCAAGGTCGTCAAGGATGTCGTGGAGGCCGCCGCCGGAAAGGTCGCCGACGTCCTGACCCCGGACGTGCCCGGCGCCCCGGGCAGCGCCCCACCGTCCCTCGAGGAGCCGACGACGCCACACGGTCCGCTGCCGCCGAAGGAGGAACAGGGCGCCCCGGACACGCGCACCCCGACCGGCGCGGAGACCGGCGTGCCGAAGATCGCCAAGGGGCAGCAGGGCGCCTACCTCACCACCGCCAACGGAGCCCGGCTGCGCGACACGGACCACTCGCTCAAGGCCGGTCCGCGCGGCCCGGTGCTGCTCCAGGACCACCACCTGCGCGAGAAGATCACCCACTTCGACCACGAGCGCATCCCGGAGCGGGTGGTGCACGCGCGCGGCGCCGGAGCGCACGGCGTCTTCGTCGGCTACGGCACCGCCGAGGAGGTCACCCGGGCGGCCTTCCTGAAGAAGGGCCGGGAGACCCCGGTCTTCGTCCGCTTCTCCACGGTGCTCGGCTCGCGCGGGTCGGCGGACACGGTCCGTGACACCCGCGGCTTCGCGACCAAGTTCTACACCGACGAGGGCACCTTCGACCTGGTCGCCAACAACATGCCGGTGTTCTTCATCCAGGACGCGATCAAGTTCCCGGACATCATCCACGCCGGCAAGCCGCACCCGGACCGGGAGATCCCGCAGGCGCAGAGCGCCCACGACACCTTCTGGGACTTCGTCTCCCTGCACACCGAGGCGCAGCACCACGCCATGTGGAACATGTCCGACCGCGGCATCCCCCGCTCCTACCGGACCATGGAGGGCTTCGGCGTCCACACGTTCCGGCTGGTCAACGAGGCCGGCGCGACGGTGCTGGTCAAGTTCCACTGGAAGCCGAAGCTCGGTGTGCACTCCCTGACCTGGGAGGAGGCGCAGCTGATCAGCGGCATCGACCCGGACTTCCACCGCCGCGACCTCTACGACGCCATCGAGGCCGGCGCGTACCCGGAGTGGGAGCTGGGCATCCAGGTCTTCCCGGACACCCCGGAGGAGACCTTCGCCGGGATCGACCTGCTCGACCCCACGAAGATCGTGCCGGAGGAACTGGCGCCGGTGCAGCCGGTCGGCCGGCTCACCCTCAACCAGACCCCGCGGAACTTCTTCGCCGAGACCGAGCAGGTCGCCTTCCACCTCGGGCACCTGCCGCCGGGCATCGACGTCACCAACGACCCGCTGTTGCAGGGCCGGCTCTTCTCGTACCTCGACACCCAGCTCACCCGGCTGGGCGGGCCGAACTTCACCCAGATCCCGATCAACCGGCCGCACGCCGAGGTCAACGACATGCTCCGGGACGGCTTCCACCAGCACGCGGTGCACGCGGGCGTGGCGCCCTACCGGCCGAACTCGCTCGACGGCGGCAACCCGTTCCCGGCCGGTGACCGCGAGAACGCGTTCGTCGACACGCCGGTCACGGTCGCGGAGGCCCCGAAGGTACGCGCGGCTCCGGCCTCGTTCGACGACCACTACAGCCAGGTACGGCTGTTCTGGCTGAGCATGTCGCCGGTGGAGAAGGAACACATCATCCGGGCGTACACCTTCGAGCTGGGCAAGTGCTACCACCAGGCGATCAAGGAGCGCCAGCTCCAGTGCCTGGCGAACATCGACCCGGTGCTGTGCGAGCAGGTCGCCACGGGCCTGGGCCTGCCGGCGCCGAAGCCGACCGTGCCCCTGGCCGAGGTGCAGCCCAGCCCGGCCCTGTCGCAGGTCGGCCGGGAGTGGCCGGCGGACGGCCGGATGGTCGGCATCGTGGTGGACGCGGACGGCGACCTCGACGGGGTGGACGAGGTCCGGCGGGCGGTGTTCAGCGCCGGCATGGTGCCGCTGCTGGTCGCCGCGCACGGCGGCACGGTCGGCGGCCTGCCGGTGCAGCGCACCTTCGCCACCGGCCGGTCGGTGGAGTTCGACGCGGTCCTGCTGGCCGGGGCGCCGGCGCCCGCGCCGGACGCGCTGCCCGCGCGGGACGCGAAGGCGGGCGCGGCCGGCTCCGCCACCGTCGACCCCCGGGTGCTGCTGCTGGTCGAGGAGGCCTGGCGGCACGCCAAGGCGATCGGCGCCTGGGGCGCCGGCGCCGAGGTGCTGCGCCAGGCCGGGGTGGCGGGCACGCCCGGTGTGGTCACCGGCGACTCCGCCGCCGAGGTCCTCGGCGCGGTGCAGCAGCTGATGGCGGCGCACCGGGTCTGGGAGCGGTTCCCCGCCTCGGTCTCCTGAGCCGGTGCCGAAGGGGCGGCCCCCTGACCGGGGTCGCCCCTTCGGCGGTTTGGGGTCCGGGGCGTTTGCGCCCCGGTTCGGCGGGAAGGCCGGGGGCCTCACACAGTCAGGAGCGGCGGATGAACGGACCCATGGGCGGCGAGCCGGTCGGCGACCTCGAACTCGTGCACACCTTCACCGGGCCGATGCCGACCGGGGTCAGCGTGTCGCACACCGGCCGGATCTTCGTGAACTTCCCGCAGTGGGGGGACGAGGTGCCGGCGACCGTCGTCGAGCTGCGCGACGGCCGGGAGGCGCCCTTCCCGGACGAGTCCTGGAACAGCCCGTCCGGGGACGACGACGCGCAGGCCTTCGTCTCGGTGCAGAGCATCGTGGTGGACCCGGCGGACCGGCTCTGGGTGGTCGACACCGGCAGCCCGATGTTCCAGCCGACGAAGCCGGGCGGGCCGAAGCTGGTGCGGGTCGACCTGGACACCGACACCGTCGGGCAGGTGATCACCTTCCCGGCCGACGTGGCGCTGCCCACCACGTACCTCAACGACGTGCGCTTCGACCTGCGCCGGGGCGACGCCGGCCTCGCCTACCTCACCGACTCCTCGGACTCGGGGCCGAACGGGATCGTCGTGGTGGACCTGGCCACGGGCGCGTCGTGGCGGCGGCTGCACGACCACCCGTCCACGAAGGCGGAGCCGCTGGACTCGTTCCGGCCGGTCGTCGAGGGCCGGCCGTTCCTGGAGCGCCCCGCCGACGGGCCGCCGAAGCCGGTCGCCATGGGTTCGGACGGCATCGCCATCTCCGCCGACGGGTCCCGGCTGTACTACTGCCCGCTCGCCTCGCGCCGCTGGTACAGCGTGGCGACCGACGCGCTCGCCGACCGGACGCTGCGCGAGGAGCAGGTGGCGGCCACGGTCGTGGACGAGGGCGACAAGGGCGGCGGCTCGGACGGCCTGGAGACCGACGACTCGGGGGCGTTCTACCTGACCTCGTACGAGCACAACGCCGTGCTGCGCCGCCGGGCGGACGGCGAGTTCGAGACCGTGGTGCACGACCCGCGGCTGCTCTGGCCCGACACGATGTCGGTGGCCGCCGACGGCCACCTCTACGTCACCGCCAACCAGTTGCACCGGCAGGCGAACTACCAGGGCGGCACCGACCTGCGGCGCAAGCCGTATGCCCTGTTCCGTGTGCGCATCGGCGCCGGGCCGGTGCGGCTGCGCTGACTTTTCATTGATTTGTTTAAGTATTGCGATCGAGTGTCGCGCGCTGCCATGATGACCGTCAATTTCTTCCTTCCCCGAAGGAGCGGTCCTCATGGCGCTCACCCGCCGTACCCTGATCCGGTCCGTGGCGGCGGGGTCCGCCCTCGCCGCGCTCCCCGACCTCGTGCCCACCCTCACCCGGGCCGCCGCCGCGGCCAGTCCTCCCGGCGACGTGGTCGGCAAGGTCTCCGTCGGCTACCAGGGCTGGTTCAGCTGCCCCGGCGACGGCGCGCCGATCGGCGGCTGGTGGCACTGGGGCCGGGACCGGTTCCAGTCCCCCTCCCCGGCCAACACCACGATCGTGTCCTGGCCCGACATGCGGGAGTACGCCCGCGGCTACCCCACCGCCTACCCGAACCTGGGCAACGGCCAGCCCGCCACGCTCTTCTCCTCCTACGACCAGCAGACCGTGGACACCCACTTCCGCTGGATGCAGGAGTACGGCTGCGACACCGCGGCGCTGCAACGGTTCAACCCGTTCGGTGACGAGGGACCGACCCGCGACGCGATGGCGGCGAAGGTCCGCTCCGCCGCCGAGCGGTTCGGCCGGAAGTTCTACGTCATGTACGACGTCACCGGCTGGACCGCGATGCAGTCCCAGCTCAAGGAGGACTGGGCGAGCCGGATGTCGGCGCACACCGCCTCGCCGGCGTACGCCCGGCAGAACGGGAAGCCGGTGGTCTGCGTCTGGGGGTTCGGGTTCAACGACGACGGACGCCCGTTCACCCCGGCCGCCTGCCTGGACGTCGTGCAGTGGCTCAGGGCGCAGGGGTGCTACGTCATCGGCGGCGTGCCCACCTACTGGCGGCAGGGCGTCAACGACTCCCGGCCCGGCTTCGCCGACGTCTACCACGCCTTCCACATGCTCTCGCCGTGGATGGTCGGGCGCACCGGCACCCTCGACGGGCTGGACTGGTTCCACACCAACGTCAACGTCCCCGACCTGGCCGACTGCGTGGCGCACGGCATCGACTACCAGCCCTGCGTGATGCCCGGCGACCTGTCCGCCGGTCACCGCCGGCACGGCGACTTCTACTGGCGGCACCTCTACAACATGGTGCGGCTGGGCGCGCACGGCCTCTACGTGTCGATGTTCGACGAGTTCAACGAGGGCAACCAGATCGCCAAGACCAGCGAGACGGCGGCGACGACCCCGGCCGGCGCCGGCATCCGGGCGCTCGACGAGGACGGCACCGCCTGTTCGGCCGACTACTACCTGCGGATCACCGCCGACGGCGGGCGGATGCTCAAGGGCCAACTCGCGCTGACCGCGGTGCGGCCGACCCCGCCGGTCGCCGAGGGCGGCCAGCCGCCGGGCGGCAACCTGGCCGCCGGCCGCCCTGCGTCGGCGAGCAGCCAGAACGGGTCGTTCCTCGCCGGCAACGCCGTCGACGCCGACCGGGGCAGCTACTGGGAGTCCGGCGGCAACGCCTTCCCGCAGTGGTGGCAGGTGGACCTGGGCGCCGCCCACCCGGTGACCCGCCTGGTCCTCGCCGTGCCGCCGGGCTGGGAGGCGCGGACCCAGACGCTGTCGGTGCAGGGCAGCACCGACGGCGTCACCTTCACCACCCTGGCCGCGCCGGCCGGCGTCCGGTTCGACCCGGCGTCCGGCAACACGGCCACCGTCACCGTGCCGGCCACCACGGCCCGCCACGTCCGGGTCACCGTCGCCGGCAACACCGCCTGGCCCGCCGCCCAACTCGCGCAGGTCGAGGTGTACGCGGCCACCGGCACGTCCACCCCGCCGACCGCCCCGGGGAGCCTGGCGGTGACCGGGCGGACCGCCACCAGCGTGTCGCTGGCCTGGACCGCGGCCACCGACGCCGACGGGGTGGCCGGCTACCAGGTACGCCAGGGCGCCAGCACGGTCGCCTCGGTCACCGGCACCTCGGCCACCGTCACGGGGCTGAGCCCCGCCACCGCGTACACCTTCACGGTCGTCGCCCGGGACACCACCGGCGCCGTCTCGGCGCCCTCGAACGCGGTCACGGTGACCACCGACCCGGCGGCGTCGACCGACCTGGCCCGGGGCCGGCCGACGACCGAGAGCAGCCACACCCAGAGCTACGGCAGCGGAAACGTGGTCGACGGCAACCCCGACACCTACTGGGAGAGCGCCAACAACGCCTTCCCGCAGTGGGTCCAGGTGGACCTCGGCGCGGCCACCCCGGTCGGGCGGATCGTGCTCCGGCTCCCGCCGTCGCCGGCCTGGCAGGCGCGGACCCAGACCCTCTCGGTGCTGGCCAGCACCGACGGCGGAGGCTGGAGCACCCTGGTCGCCGCCGCCGGCCGGGTGTTCGATCCGGCGACCGGCAACCAGGTGACGCTGGCCTTCGCCGCCACCCCGGCCCGGTACGTGCAGGTCCGCTTCACCGGCAACACCGGCTGGCCGGCCGGGCAGCTCGCCCAGCTGGAGGTCCACTCCGGTTGAGCCATCGAAAGACATCGTTGACGACTTAGTTAATACTCTTTAATATTTGCCTACCTCGAGGAAGACCGTCCCCTGTCCGACCCGTACGCCCGACCGGCGCCGGCCCCGACCGCGCCGGTCGGGCGGCACGGCGCCCCCTGCACCGGGAAGGCCCTCGATGTCCGCACCACGCACCCGCCGCCGCTCCTCCGTGGCCGCCGGCCTGCTCGCACTGGCCACCGCCGCCGCGACGCTCGCCCTCACACCGGCCGCCGCCGAGGCCGTCGTCCTGCCGAACAACTTCAAGAGCGTCGGCTACATGCCGTCCTGGAGCGGCAGCGTCAACAGCATCCAGTACGGCAAGCTCACCCACATCAACTACGCGTTCGCGCTGCCCAACAACGACGGCAGCCTGCGCCCGGTGGAGAACCCCAGCAAGCTCTCCTCGCTGGTGTCGCTCGGGCACGCCAACAACGTCAAGGTGTCGATCGCGATCGGCGGCTGGAACGACGGCAACGACTCCGCGTTCGAGGCGCTCGCCGCGAACTCCGGCGCCCGCGGCGCCTTCGTCACCAACGTGGTCAACTTCGTCAACCAGTACAACCTCGACGGCGTCGACATCGACTGGGAATATCCCGACCCGGGCGCCTCGGCCAGCAACTACTCGGCGCTCATGCAGCAGCTCGGCAGCGCCCTGCACAGCCGCGGCAAGCTGCTCACCGCCGCCGTGGTCTCCGAGGGCTACTACGTCGACGGCGTGCCGCCGGCGGTCTTCGGGGCCGTCGACTGGCTGAACATCATGGCGTACGACGGCGGCAGCCCGCACGCCAACTACGACTGGTCGATCAACAGCGTCAACCTGTGGAAGTCGCGCGGCCTGCCCGCCGCCAAGGCGGTGCTCGGCGTGCCCTTCTACAGCCGGCCCGGCTACTACACCTACTCGGCGCTGGTCGGCATGGACCCGGCCAACGCCAACCGGGACTGCACCACGGTGAGCGGCGCCCAGCAGTGCTACAACGGCGTGCCGACCGTCAAGCGCAAGACCCAGTGGGCGCTGGCCAACGCCGGCGGGATGATGAACTGGGAGCTGTCCCAGGACACCACCGGCGCGACCTCGCTGGTCAGCGCCATCTACGACACCGTCATGGGCGGCGGCACCCCGCCGCCGAGCGGGCGGACCGGGCCGATCACCGGCATCGGCGGCAAGTGCGTCGACGTCGCCGCGGCCGGCACCGCCAACGGCACGGCGATCCAGCTCTACACCTGCAACGGCACGGCCGCGCAGAGCTGGACGGTGGCCGGCGACGGCACGCTGCGGGCGCTGGGCAAGTGCGCCGACGTGACCAGCGGCTCCACGGCCAACGGGGCAAAGGTGCAGCTCTGGGACTGCAACGGCAGCGGCGCCCAGGTCTGGCAGGCACAGTCCAACGGCACCCTGCGCAACCCGCAGTCGAACAAGTGCCTGGACGCCACCGACAACAGCTCCGCCAACGGCACCCGGCTGCAGATCTGGGACTGCTTCGGCGGCGCCAACCAGGTCTGGCGGCTGCCGGCCTGACCGCGACCGTGGTCCCCGCCGCGCCGGCCCGGGCGCGGCGGGGATCCGCCCTCACCAGCGGTTGCGGGCCTCCTCCGCCCAGCCGACCAGGCCGTCGAGATCCACCCGCTCGCCGTCGTCGGTGGCGGCCCATCCGGAGAAGTGCCCGAAGCACTGGTGGGTCTCCCCGGCCAGCACACCGAGGTTGGTGCGCGCCACGCGCTCGTGGAACGGGTGGAAGGTCACGTCCACCCGGTCGCCGGTGGCGCGCCACGGCCGCAGCCAGTCGGCGCGGTCGTAGCTCCAGGTCAGGTCCGCGCCGATCTTGTGCAGCCGTCCGTCGAGGAACAGGGCGTTCTCCGTCGCGCCGGTCCCGTCGGTCCACCTGCCACCGAGCTGGATGGCCCGGCCCGCCGCGCAGCCGGCGGCCCAGTTCCAGCTCACCGCGTACCGCCACTTGCCGCGACCGTGGTCGAGCACCGCGAACGACTCGCTGTCGACCGGGTACGCCGTGCCGTCCACCCGGAGCGTGCCGCGCACCGGCCGACCCACGTCCTTGTGCGTGTACTGGAACCGCCGGGTGCTCCACGGCACCACCACGCCCAGCGACTCGTGCCCCGGTGGCAGGGGCACCACGAGGTCCACCTCGACGCCGGGTGCCGTGGCCCGGACGGTGCTGCCGTCGGGGCGCTGGTCGACCTCGACGACCAGGCCACCGCCGCGGGCCCGCACGGCGCCCGCGCCGCTGACCGGCGGGAGCACCGCGCCGCGGGCGAACGGTACGACCGCCTCGGTGGTCCGCTCGATCCCGCTGCGGCGGTCGAGCAGGTAGAGGCTGTGCACGCCGGCGTAGTCCAGCGACGACGCGACGAGGCCGACGATGTGCGTCGGTGTGACGACGCCCCAGTGCTCCCAGCGCTTGGCCCGGCCCCAGCCGCGCAGGTTCGCCCGGTGCAGCGGCCGGCGGCTCCAGCCCACCGCCGCCGGGTTCAACCGTCCGTCCGGCCGGCACAGGTCGACCGGCTCGGTGATCTCGCGCTCGTGCGTCATCGACGCAGGCTACCGGCTCCGCGGCGCGAGCGGTCCGCGGAAGTGATTGCCGTCGATGCTTGATATCGATGCTAGCCGATATATAGGCTGTGCCGGTCCCCGCTCGACCCCGTCCCACAAGGAGAGTGAGCGATGCGTCTACCCAAGGTCACCCGGATCCTCGCCACCGTCGCCACCGCGGCGCTGGCGGCGCTGGGCACCGTCACCGTCGACGCGGCGCCGGCCGCCGCCGCCGTCCGCAACGTCTGCTACAACACCAGCCAGGCCGGGCCGTTCGCCAGCTACGCCGTCCAGGCCGCCTCGATCTGGAACGACCGCACCAACAACATCAACATGGCGCAGTGCGGCTCGAATCTGATGATCTACTACACCTACGGCGGCGGCTCGTACGCCCAGCGCACGAGTCTCGGCAACGGCCGCGTGGTCATCGACTACTACCAGGCGCAGCAGTACTCGCCGCTGCGGATCGTGACCCACGAGATCGGGCACATCCTCGGCCTGCCCGACAACTACAACGGGAACTGCGCCATCCTGATGTCCGGCGGCAGCGCCGGCACCAGCTGCACCAACCCGTACCCGAGCACCACCGAGGCCGCCCGGGTCGACCAGCTGTTCGGCTTCGCCGCCGCCCGCAACGCGACGACGCCGCAGATCTTCACCGGCAGCTGGCCGGCTCCCGCCACGGCGGGCGCCCAGCGCTGACCGACCGCACCGAGGACGCCCGGCCGGGGCGGCGGCGAGCCGACCCGGCCGGGCGGTCCCGACTCAGGTGTCCGCCGGGGACCCGGTGGGGCGGTGGCCGCACCGCCCCACCGGGTCGCTGTTCAGCGGCCCCGGGTGGCCCTGCAGATCTCCACCGGCAGGGCCGGCGCGCCGTCGACCGGCGCCGGGTCCTCCGGCGTGGCGGCGATCCCGCCGGCCGCGATGCGGTCCAGGGTGGCCAGGCCGGCCGCGTCGATCGAGCCGAAGACGGTGTAGTTGGGGCGCAGCGCCGAGTCGGACTGCACCAGGAAGAACTGGCTGCCGTTGGTGTCCGGGCCGGCGTTGGCCATGGCCAGGGTGCCCCGGGCGTAGAGGCGGCGGACCCCGGTCGGGTCGGTCGGCGCCGGCGGCAGGTCCGTGGGCAGCTCGTCGGCGTACCGGTAGCCCGGCCCACCCTCGCCGGTGCCGGACGGGTCACCGCACTGGAGCACCTTCAGCGTCGGGTACGCGGTGAGCCGGTGGCAGGGCGTCCGGTCGTAGAACCGGTGGCGGGCCAGGTGCAGGAAGCTCTGCACGGTGCACGGGGCCTGCTCGCGGTCGAGGGTCAGCCCGATCGGCCCCTGGTTGGTCCGCAGCGTGACCCGCACGGTGCCCCGGTCCGGCGTGCGGCGCGGATCCGGCGGCAGCGGCACCGGCCGGGCGGCCGGCTCGTCCGGCGTCGGCGTGTACGCGCACGGGCCCTTCGTGGGCGCCGGCGGGGCGGGCGCCGCGGAGGCGGCGACGCCACCGGTGGCGACCAGCGCGGCGGAGACCACCGCCACCGCGGCGAGGCGGGCCAGCAGTGGTGATGCGGCGTGCGGTCGGGTTTCGCTCGACACGTGGGTCCTCCCTGGACTCGTGGTACCAGAAAGACCGGAGTCTATGGAGGCGGCGACCGGATGTCGATGAGGTCGACGCCGCCGCACCGCGGTCGACGCGATCCGCGCGCCACGGGCCGGCGACCGGCGCCCCGAAAGGTGGCATGATGGCGCCGACCAGGCCGTGCCGGCGAGAAAGCGTGGCTGCCCATGGCGTCCTTCCAGGCGAGGACCTCCCGCGAGCCGGGACGAACGGTGGTCCGGCTGGCCGGCGAGTGCGACCTGGCCGCCCGGGACCGGCTGACCGGGACACTGCTGGCCGCCGTGGCCGACGCCCCGGTCGTGGTGGTCGACCTGGCCGCCGTGGAGTTCCTCGACTCCACCGGCATCCACGCGCTGGTGACGGCGCACCACCGGGCGCGGGGGGCGGACGGCCGGCTCTACCTGGTCAACGCCACCGGACCGGTGGCCGCCCTGCTGGAGCTGACCGGCGTGGGCGACCTGCTCCGGCACCCCGGGGACGCGACCGGCTGACCGCCGGCGCGCCGAGGACACCCGGTACTGCGCCGAGGACACCCGGCGCGCCGAGGGCGCTCAGGGCAGCACGCGGACGGCCAGGGTGCAGGTGTCGTCGTCGGGGCTGGGCCGGTGCAGGGCGTCGCGCAGCCGATCCAGGTTCCGCGGCCCGGGGCGGCCCGAGAACGCCGACAGGGCCTCCCGCACCGCCGCCGCCCGGTCCTCCGGGTTCCCGACGCGGCGTTCCGTCAGGCCGTCGGTGTAGAGCAGCAGCACGTCGTCACCGCGCAGCTCGGTGGTGAGCATCGGGTAGCCGGCGGCGGGGTCGGCACCCAGCAGCATCCCGGCGGGCCGACCCAGGTCGCCGGTCGTGCCCGCCCGGGACAGCATCGGCAGCGGGTGCCCGGCCCGCGCCCAGGACAGGCGCCGGGTCGCCGGGTCGAAGACGGCGAGAACCGCGGTGGCGGTGATCTCCAGCTGGCCGCAGAGCCGGTTCATGTGCCCGAGCAGCACCGCTGGGTCGCGGATGCCGATCGACAGCCAGGCGACCAGCGCGAAGCGCAGGTGGGCCATGCCGCTGGCCGCCTCCAGGCCGTGCCCGGCCACGTCGCCGACCGCCAGCACGACCGACCCGTCCGGCATCGTCTCGGCGTGGTACCAGTCGCCACCGACCCGCAGCGCGCTCTCCGCGGGCAGGTAGCCGACCAGCACCTCCAGGCCGGCCAGGGCGACCGGCTCGCGGGGCACCGGTTGGATGAGGTTCTGGAGCTGCCCGGCGAGGCGGTGCTCGGCCAGCGCGGTCGTCTCCCGGGTCCGCAGCTGGTCGCGGAGCTGCTCGATGGCGCTCCGCGAGTCCTCCCGCGCGGTCACGTCCTGGACCACCGCGTAGACCTTCACCGGCGCGCCGCCCTCGTCGCGGGCCACGTCCGACAGGATCCGCAGGTGCTTGACGGTCCCGCCCGCGCGGAACCGCACGGTGACGTCCGACGCCGCGCCGCTGTCCAGCGTCTGCCAGGCGGCCTCGCGCAGGCCGTGGTCGGCGGGAAGGAGCGCGGCGCGCTGGTCGGCCCGGGACATCGGACCCAGCGCCGGATCGCGCTCGAAGATGCGGTACATCCCCGGTGACCACTCGGTGCCGCCGGTGACCAGGTCGTACTCCGCCCAGCCCAGGCTGCCGAGCAGCTCGGTGCGGGCCAGCCGGAGCCGGTGCTCGTCCAGCCGCTGCCACCAGACCAGCAGGCCGCCCAGCACCCGGTGCACGCTCACGTCGAAGACCGAGTCGGTGACGACCCCCGCGCCGTGGCCGGCGTACCGGAAGTCGGGCAGGTGGGCGGGCTCGCCGGTGGCCAGGACCTCCTGGTACGCCCGCCACAGCGGGCCGGCGACCATCCCGGGATACAGCGTGCTCAGCGGCTGGCCGACCCGCCCGGCGCCCCGCCCGTGGACGTCGCGCCCCTGCGCGCTGGCGGCGGCCACCACGAAGTCGCCGACCGCGCCGTCCGGTGCCCGTACCGGCAGCAGCCAGGTGCAGCCCGCCGGGATCGTCGCGAGCACCTGCCGGACCGCCGCCACCACGGAGTCGGCGGTCGACGGGGCCGGCGGTTCGGCGGTCGACAGTGCGGCCGGCTCGGCGGCCACGCGCGGCAGGGTGTCGTCTGCCATGCGGGCAGCCTAGCCAGCTTTCCCGGCGGATCCGAGCCCCGCTGTTCGCGGAACCGCCGGCGCGTCAGTGGGCCGGCGACGGCCGCTCGGGCGGGCGGCCGGCAGCGTTCCGGGCGTCGGCGACCGCGACGGCCAGCAGGACCAGCACGGCCACGACCGCGGCGGCCAGCGGCGCGGCGAGGTACAGGGGCGCCGCCGCGGCGGCCAGGGCGGCGATGGCCACGACCCGCCGGATGGAGAGCCGGTCGAACACCACCCGCTCCAGGCGGATGCGCCCGTACAGGAAGAAGGCCGGGCCGCCGAGGATCACGGCCAGCCAGGCCGCCTGGGGCCGCCCGACGGGATGCTCCATGACGACCTCGAAGCCGACGGCGGTGGCCACGATCCCGATCACCATGACGATGTGCGCGACCCCGGTGGCGCGGCCGCTGGCCAGCCGGTCCCCCGCGGCGGCCACCGCCTCGGCGAGGACCTGCCCGGAGCGGTAGAAGTAGATGCGCCACAGGAGCACCGTCGAGACGTACGCGACCACCAGCGTGGCCGCGGTGTCCGGGCCGATCGGCTGGTCGGTGAAGGTGATGCCGACGGCGAGGACGGTCTCACCGAGGGCGATCAACAGCAGCTGCTGGTAGCGCTCCGGCAGGTGGTGGCCGCTGTCCATGGCCCAGGCGCTGACCGGCGGGCGGGCCATCCCGGGCACCGGCCACCGGAGCTGCGCGGCGACGATGTCCACGGTCACCGCGATCCCCCACAGCGCGGCCCGGGCGCCGCCGCTGGCGAGCGCACCGGCGACCCAGATCACCGCCCCGCCGGCGCACCAGAGCAACGAGCGCAGGTAGAGCCGGCCGAGCGGGTGGCCGCGCACACTCGGCAGGAGCACCAGCGGCCGGCCGCAGAGCAGGAGCACGTACGGCAGCACGAACGCCCAGCCCCGGCCGATGAAGGCGGCCGGTAGGGACGCCGCCATGACCAGCAGGCCGAACGCGCTGACCAGCACCAGCCACTGGATCTTGCGGCGGCGGGGGTCGAACCAGCTGGTGATGTGCGCAGTGGTGATCCACAGCCAGATGAGGGGCATGGCCAGCACCAGCAGATAGGTCAGCGACCGCCAGCGGACGACCGGTTCGTCGGCCGTGATGTCGCGGACCACGCGCCGCACCACACCCGACAGGGCGAACACCAGCACCAGGTCGACGAAGAGCTCCAGGAAGTTGGCCTGCCGCACGTTCTCGCGCCGCTCCAGCAGGTCCTGGCCGCCCTCCGCCTGATTACCCATGCGGCTCATCGTCGCCCGGACCGGGCCCGTCCACCGTCGGGATCGGCGCCCGCCACCCGCAGGGACGCCGCCGCGCGTCCGTCGCGGGGCATGGCGCGCGGAGCAGCGGGTAGGGCGCCGGGATGGGACGCTACGACGACGAGGTGGCCGCGCTGGCGACCCCGCTGACCGGCCCGGACAGCCTGGACGCGCTGCTGGACCGGGTCGGCGACGCCCGGATGGTGATGCTCGGCGAGGCCACCCACGGCACGCACGAGTTCTACACCTGGCGGGCGGCCGTCACCCGCCGGCTCGTCGAGGAGCGGGGCTTCTCGTTCGTCGCCGTCGAGGGCGACTGGCCCGACTGCGACCGGGTGGACCGCAGCGTCCGCTGCCGCCCCGAGGCCCCGGCCGACCCGCGGGCGGCGCTGGCCGCGTTCGAGCGCTGGCCGACCTGGATGTGGGCGAACGAGGAGGTCGCCGACTTCACCCGCTGGCTGCGGGACCACAACGCGCGGGCGGACGAGGCCGACCGGGTGGGCTTCCACGGCCTCGACGTCTACTCGCTCTGGGAGTCGCTCCGGGAGATCCTCACCTGGCTGCGGGAGCACGACCCCGACCAGGTGCCGGCCGCGCTGGCCGCGTACCGCTGCTTCGAGCCGTACGACGAGGATCCCCAGCGGTACGCCCTGGCCACCCGCCTGGTCCCGCACCGCTGCGAGGAGGAGGTCGTCGCGCTGCTGGCCGGGCTCCGCCGGCGGGCGACGGCGGGCGGGCCGGAGCACTTCGGCGCCTGGCAGAACGCCGAGGTGCTGGCCGGCGCCGAGCGCTACTACCGGGCGATGGTCCGGGGCGGGCGGGAGTCGTGGAACGTCCGCGACCGGCACATGGACGACACCCTCGACCGGCTCCTGAACCACTACGGCCCGGGCGCCCGGGCGGTGGTGTGGGCGCACAACACCCATGTCGGGGACGCCCGGGCCACCGACATGGCCGATGCGGGCGAGGTCACCATCGGCCAGCTGGCCCGGGAGCGGTACGGGCCGGAGCAGGTGGTGCTGGTCGGGTTCGGCACCCACTCCGGCACGGTGACGGCCGGCGCGGCCTGGGGCGCGCCCATGCAGACGATGACGGTCCCCCCGGCACGCCGCCACAGGCTGGAGGACGCCCTGCACGCCGCCGCCCCGGACCGGGCGCTGCTGGTCTTCCCCCGCGACGGCCGGCCCGACCTGCTGACCCACGAGATAGACCACCGGGCCATCGGCGTGGTCTACCGGTCGGGGCGGGAGAGTCCGGGCAACTACGTGCCCACCGTGCTCGGGGAGCGCTACGACGCCTTCTGCTGGTTCGACACCTCCCGGGCGGTCCGGCCACTGCCCACCCGCCCGGCCCCCGCCGAGGCCGAGACCTGGCCGTCCGGCGTCTGACCGGCCGCGACCGGTGGTTTCGGGCTGACCGTCCCGGACCGCGCGGTCCGGCGGCACCCGTGCGGCGGCGCCGGACGTTCGCCCGCCCGCCGTCCGGGTAACCGCGCCGGAGCCGACCGGGGGCCCGCGCCGGCCCCTCGCCCGGCACCGACCGCCGGGCGGTTCACGCGCGCCGGAGGCCCGATGCTGCGTCCACCGCTCACCCCGATGCTCGCCGCGCCGGTCGCGGAGCTGCCCACCGGCCGGCAGCTGGCGTACGAGCCGAAGTGGGACGGTTGGCGTGCCCTGGCGTTCCGCGACACGGCCGGTGTGCGGCTGCAGTCCCGGGCCGGCCGGGACCTCACCGGCTACTTCCCGGACGTCGCCCGGACGCTGGGGTCCCTGCCCGCCGGCACGGTGCTCGACGGCGAGCTGATCGTGTGGGCGGAGGGCCGCACCGACTTCGCCCTGCTCCAGCGGCGCGTGAGCGCCGGGCGAGGGCTGGCCGCCCTGGTCGACCGCCATCCCGCGCACTTCGTCGCCTTCGACCTCCTCAGCGACCCGGACGGGGAGCCCCTGCTCGACGTGCCGCTGACCGAGCGGCGCCGGCGGCTGGCGGCGCTGCTCGGCGACGCACCCGCGGGGCTCGTCCTCTGCCCGCAGACCGGCGACCCGGCCGAGGCCCGGGAGTGGCTCCGGACGTGGACCGACGCGGGCGTCGAGGGAATCGTCGTCAAGCGGTGCGACGGCCGGTACGAGCCGGGCCGGCGGGGCTGGCAGAAGGTTCGCGCCCACCACACCGTGGAGACCCTCGTCGGCGGGGTCACCGGCCCGGTGACCGACCCGGACACCCTCCTGATCGGACGGTGCGACGAGCGGGGCCGGCTGCGCTACCTGGGGCGGACCCACCCGCTGCGCCGGCAGCAGCGCCGCGAGCTGGCCGGGCTGCTCCAGCCGACCGCCGCGCCGGGTCATCCCTGGCCGCAGCCGCTCCCGGGCGGGTGGACCGGCCAGCTCAACCCGGCGCCGCCGCTGCCGTACACGCCGGTGCGCCAGGACCTCGTCGTCGAGGTCGAGGCCGACACGGCGTACGAGCACGGGCGCTGGCGGCACCGGGTCCGGCACCTGCGACCCCGGCTCGATCTGGCCGCCGGCGACCTGCCCCCGCTGACCGACGGCCCGGAGGCGCTGGGCGCCGGCGGGACGGACGGTGTAGCGCCGGACCGGCCGGGTAGGCGCACCGGGTGAGCGGCTGGCAGAGGCTGCTGGTGCCTGACACGCCGCTGTGGGAGATCGCGGTGCGGGGCACGGTCATCTACCTGGCGCTGTTCTTCCTCCTGCGGGTGCTGCTGAAGCGCGAGAGCGGCAGCACCGGCATGACCGACCTGCTGGTCATCGTGCTGATCGCCGACGCCGCGCAGAACGCCATGGCGGACGGCTACACCTCGATCACGGACGGCGTGGTGCTGGTCGCGGTGATCATCGGATGGGCGTACCTGCTCGACCTGCTCGCGTACCGCTGGCCGGCCGTCGCCCGGATCGTCCAACCGGGGTCCCTCGTGCTGGTGCGCGACGGCCGCATGCTGCGCCGGAACATGCGTCGCGAGCTGGTCACCGAGGACGAGTTGTACGCCCAACTCCGGCAGCAGGGCATCGAGCACCTCACCGACGTCAAGGAGGTCCGGATGGAGTCCCAGGGCCAGTTCAGCGTCATTCCTCGCGACCGTCGGCGCGGCCGGGATTGAAGCCGTTTGTTCCCGACCCGCCCGGGAAGCCGATGACGGAGTGGCGCGCGGAGCCGCCCGCGCCAGCCCACGGAGGGAGCTCGACATGGGTGACCGTGACCGATTGCACGAGCTGCGGCAGCAGGCTCACAGCGCGGGCATCGAGGGGAACTCCAAGATGACCGAGCAGCAGTTGCGCGACGCGCTGCGGCGGGTCGGCAAGGGTGAACAGCCAGAGATGGCGAAGCAGCAGGCCCGGCGGTGACCGGGCGGGGGGGGGGCGGGGCCCCCCGGGGGGCGGCGCCCCCCCCCCCCCCCCGGGGGGGGGGGGGCCCCCCGGACGGGATATTAACGGGGGGGTAACCAGACGGGAATTTAAGCCCGGGGGCGCCCGGGGAGAAAATTTGGT
>NZ_JBVJHI010000008.1:36391-103663 GCF_055586885.1 Micromonospora sp. NPDC048907 | reverse complement strand
CGGCGGCGGAGGCGCCCGCCGCCTGACCGCCCCGGCGGGGGGGGGGGGGGGCCGGGGGGGGGGGCCGCCGGGGGGGGGGGGGGGGGGGGGGGGGGGGCGGGGGGGGGGGGGCGGGCCCCCGCCCGCAGCTCAGGGTGATCCGGGCGCTCCCGTACGTGATATGAACGGCTGGTTAACGACTCGTCTCTTGACTGCCGGTTCACGCAGGTCATTCAATTTCGACGTGGTGAGCTGCCTCATCCGAGTGGCGTCCACACCGGGGGTCGGCGCGATCGCACCGGCTGAGCGACGCCGTGCCCGCACGGGCGCGCGCGACCGGCGGTCGGGGGCACGGTGGACGGTGGGATGAGAGAGCGCCGCCGCCGCACGCTGATCAGCGCGGCCCTCCACGCCGTCTCCCACTCGGTCGCCGTCGTCTACTGCCTCCTGACGCTCGGCGCGCCGAACCGGGACCTGATGCTCACGGCGTACGGCTGCGGCCTGGCGGCCGGTGTCGTCGGCACGTGGGCGGCCACCCGGGTGACCACCAAGACGTCCAGCTACCGGCTCTCGTTCAGCCTCCTGATGCTCACGCTGGTGATGGCGGCGCTCGGCGCGTACTGGGACGGCGGCGTGACGTCGCCGGCCGCGCTGGGGTTCGTCACCACGTCCGTGTTCGTCGCCGGCTACACACCGCGCCTGCGGCTCATGGTGGGGCTGGAGGTGCTCACGGTCGGGTCGTACCTCGTCGTCGCCGTCGCCGGGCGGCCGGCCCCCGCCGGTCACGTGTTCGTCTACCTGGCCGGCATGCTGGTGCTGGCCTCGGTCTGCTCGGCGCAGACCCGGGCCCTCGCCCGGCAGCGGTCCCAGCTGCGCGCCCTGGCGTCCCTGGACCCGCTCACCGGCGCGCTGAACCGGCGCGGCCTGGCCGAGTTGGCCACATTCCTGTTCCACGCCGGCTGCCGCCCCGGCCCGTCGCTGCTCTGCCTGGACCTGGACGACTTCAAGCTCGTCAACGACCGGCTCGGGCACGCCGCCGGCGACGACCTGCTCCGCCGGGTGGTGGCGGCGACCCGGACCGTCCTGCGGGCCGAGGACGCCCTGGCCCGCATCGGCGGCGACGAGTTCGTGGTGGTGCTGTCCGACGCCGACCGGGAGTCGGCGCGCGCCGCGGCGGCCCGGATCGAGGCGGCCGTCCGGGGGCTGGCCGGCGTCAGCGTCGGCTCGGCCACCGCCCCCCACGACGGGGACACCCTCGACCGCCTGCTGCACGTCGCCGACCAGCGGCTCTACCTGGTGAAGCAGCAACGCCGCCGGACGGCGGGACGGCTGCTCGCGGACGGCACCGGTCGCGGCTGAACGGACCGGGCACCGCCGGGCGGCCGGCCCGGTCGAATCCGCCGGGACGTTCCGGCCCGGATACCGTTGCGGCGGCGCGGGTGGCCGCGCCGGGCCGGCGAGCGGTGGGAGGGTCGGATGCGCCTGCACGTGGGCTGCGCCATGTGGACGCACAGAGCCTGGCCCGGGCGCTACCTGGCGCACCCGCTGCCGGCCCAGGAGCGGCTGCGCGCCTACGCCGAGTGGTGCACAGCGGTCGAGGGGAACACCACCTTCTACGCCACCCCGTCCCCGGAGACGGTGGCGTCCTGGACGCGGCAGACCGGGCCCGACTTCCGCTTCGTGCCCAAGCTGCCGAAGGTCGTCACGCACGAGCGCCGGCTCACCGGGGCCGACGCGGAGCTGCGGGCCTTCCTGGACGCCGTCGAACCCCTCGGCCCGCGCGCGCACGCCCTCTGGGTGCAGTTGCCGGGCTCGTTCGGCCCCGGCGACGTGCCCACGCTGGCCCGCTTCCTGCGGGGCCTGCCCACCACCCACCGGTACGCCGTCGAGGTCCGCCACCCCGCGTTCTTCACCGACGCCGGAGCGGCGCGCGCCCTGGAGGACGCGCTCGCCCGGGTCGGCGCGGAGTGGATTCCCTTCGACACCACCGCGTTCTTCCGCACCCCGCCGACCAGCGACGCGGAGCGGGAGGCGTGGCTCAAGAAGCCGCGCCTTGCTCTGCGGACCCGGGCGCTGACCGACCGGCCGATCGTCCGCTACCTCGGGCGGGACGACCCGGCACGCACGGTCGAGGGCTGGCAGCCGTGGCTCGACGTGGTGACCGGCTGGCTGCGCGAGGGCCGCTCCCCGACCGTGTTCGTGCACACCCCGGACAACGCCGACGCACCCGACCTCGCCCGCCGCTTCCACGACCAGGTCCGGGCGCGCCTGCCCGGGGTCGCGCCGCTGCCCGAGCCGGCGCCGGTCGCCCCGTCGACGCTGTTCTGACCCGACCGCGCCGGGTCAGGCCGGGGTCAGCGGCAGCAGCACGACGAACCGGGTGTCGCCCGGCTCGGACCGCACCCGGATGTCCCCGTGGTGCTTGTTGACGACGATCCGGTAGGAGATGTCCAGCCCGAGGCCGGTGCCCTCACCGACGGGCTTCGTGGTGAAGAACGGCTCGAAGATGCGCGGCCGGATCTCCGGCGGGATGCCGCCGCCGGTGTCACCGATCTCCACGATCAGCCGGTCCTCCTTGCGGCCGGTCCGGACGGTCAGCGTGCCGGTGTCGCCCATGGCGCCGAGCGCGTTGTCGATGAGGTTCGTCCAGACCTGGTTCAGCTCGGCGGCGTACGCGGGAACGGCCGGCACCGTCCGGTCGTACTCCTTCACCACCCGCACCCCGGCCGGGATCTTGGCCTGGAGCATGACCAGGGTGGCGTCGAGCAGGTCGTGCACGTCGACCGTCTGGTAGGGCGCCCGGTCCAGCTGGGAGTACTGCTTCGCGGCGCCGACCAGCCCGGAGACCCGGGTGACCGCGTCGTCGATCTCGCCCATGAGCAGTTCGGTGTCGATGGTGTAGGTGATCCAGTGGATCGCCGACTCCAGGTCGTCGGCGCCGACCGCGGCGTCCACCTGGCTCAGCCAGCCGGTGTCGATGCCCCCGGCGACAAGCGTCGGGGCCAGCTCCCAGGCGCCCCGGACACCGTGGTCGTCGAGCCAGTCGGCCAGCTCGTCCTCCGCGTCGCTGGCCGCCAGCGGGGTCAGCGCGGGCGCGGCGGCGGCCCGCTTCACCGCCTCCTCTTGCAGGGAGACGAGGTCGTGCAGGCGCCGGCCGTCGAGCCGGCCGTCGGCGATCATGGCGAGCTTGTGCCGCATCTTGGCGACCCGGCCGCGCAGCGCCGAGGTGGCCCGCACCGCGGCCGCCGCCGGGTTGTTCAGTTCGTGGGTGAGCCCGGCCGAGAGGGCGCCCAGGGCCAGCAGCCGTTCCCGCTCGCCGACGATGGTCTGCGAGTTGCGCATCCCGATGAACAGCCCCTCCAGCAGGTGGGTGGCCATCGGGAACCAGCTGCGCATCGCCTCGGCGATGATCTGGGCGGGGAGCGCGAAGACCGCGCAGTCGGTCACCGCGAAGAGACTGTTGAGGTAGCGCTGCTCGGCCAGGTCGCCCACGTACGCCTGCATGGCGCCGCCGTAGACGCCCGGCTGGCTGGTCCGGCTGACCTCCATGTCGTCGCCCTGCACCCGGCGGTGCAGCGTCACCGTGCCGTGCAGCAGCACGTAGAAGCAGCTCGCCGGCTCCCCTTCGACATAGACGGCCTCGCCGGCGCGGCGCCGCTCCACCCGGCCGTGCTCGGTCAGGTGCGCGAGCTGCTCCGGGGTGAGCGACTCGAAGAGGAAGAGGCGCCGCAGGTCGTCGGGGGTGAGCCGGTCGGATTCGGTGGTCATTGTGCCTCCCTGGTTCGCGACTGCGGGGCTCGCAGACCCGGCTCACTCCTCGCGCTCACTGGGCCTCCAGGTAGCGGTGCACGAGCGAGACCGCCATGGCGCCCTCGCCCACGGCCGAGGCCACCCGCTTCACCGACTCGGCCCGCACGTCACCGGCGGCGAAGACGCCCGGCATGCTGGACTCCAGGTGGTACGGGTCGCGGGGCAGCGCCCAACCGGCGGGCCGGCGGCCGCCCCGGGTCAGGTCCGGCCCGGTGAGGACGAAGCCCCGGCTGTCCCGGGCGACCGCGCCGTCGAGCCAGTCGGTGCCCGGCTCCGCGCCGATGAACACGAACAGCCACGAGGTGTCGACGCGCCGCGTCTCGCCGGTGCGGGTGTCGCGCAGGGTCACCTCCTCCAGGTGCTCCTGGCCGGCAGCGCCGACCACCTCGGTGTGCGGGTGGACCTCGATGGCGTCGATCCGGGCGATCTGCTCGATCAGGTAGCTGGACATCGAGCGGGCCAGGTCGTCCCCGCGGATCAGCAGGTGCACCCGGCGGGCGTACCGGGAGAAGTGCACGGCGGCCTGGCCGGCGGAGTTCGCGCCACCGACGATGTAGACGTCCTCCCCCGAGCAGCTCGGCGCCTCGCTGGCCACCGAGCCGTAGAAGCAGCCCCGGCCGGTCAGCTCGGCCAGCCCGGGCGCGGGCAGCATCCGGTAGGAGACGCCGGTGGCCAGCACCACCGTGTGCGCGGCGACGCTGCTGCCGTCGGCGAACCGCAGCACCCGCGCCCCACCGGCGTCCTCCAGGGACACCACCTCGCGGGCGCTGAGCAGCTCGGCGCCGAACCGCAGCGCCTGCCGGCGGGCCCGGTCGGTGAGCTGGGCGCCGGAGACGCCGTCCGGAAAGCCGAGGTAGTTCTCGATCCGGCTGCTCTGCCCGGCCTGGCCCCCGGTGGCCCGCCGCTCGATCAGCACCGTCCGCAGCCCTTCGGAGGCGCCGTAGACGGCCGCGCCCAGCCCGGCCGGACCGGCGCCGACCACCACCAGGTCGTAGAACTCCGCGGCCGGCGTCGTGGCCAGCCCGACCTGCGCGGCCAGGTCGGCCGTCGTCGGCTGCACGAGCGACTTGCCGTCGGCCGTGACGACCAGGGGTACGTCGTTCGCGGTCACCCCGGCCGCCGCGAGCAGCCCGGCGCCCTCCGGCTCGTCGGCGAGCACCCAGCGGAACGGCACCAGGTTGCGGGCCAGGAAGTCGCGGGCCGTGAACGACGGGGCCGACCAGCGGTGCCCGACCACGCGCAACTCGGCGACGGCGGTGGCCGAGCCGGCCGTCCACGACTCCAGCAGCTGGTCCAGCACCGGGTAGAGCTTCTCCTCCGGCGGATGCCAGGGCTTGAGCAGGTAGTGGTCGAGGTCGACCACGTTTATCGCGTTGATGGCGGCGTCGGTGTCGGCGTACGCGGTGAGCAGCACCCGCCGGGCCGTGGGGAAGAGGTCCATGGCGGCCTCGAGGAACTCGATGCCGTTCATCTGCGGCATCCGGTAGTCGGCGATCAGCACCGCCACCTGCTCGCCGCGGAGTTTCAGCTCGCGCAGCGCGTCCAGCGCCGCCTCGGCGGAGTCGGCCCGCACCACCCGGTACCGGTCGCCGTAGCGGCGCCGCAGGTCGCGGGCGACCGCCCGGGAGACGGCCGGGTCGTCGTCGACGGTGAGGATCGCGGGGTTGGGCATGGCGTCTACTAAAGCACCATCGCCGGTCGGCCCCCACCACGCGCCGTCGCCGTCCCGTCTCAACCGGCCCGGGCGCGCTCGCGGGGCGGCACCGGATCGGCGTACGCCCCCGGGGCTCCGGTGTACCGCCGGCCGTCCGGGTAGGGCAGCGCGTTCGGCGTGCAGCCGTGCAGGCCCAGGGTCTGCTGCTGCATCACGGGCGCCGGCCGGCCCCGCCCCGGGCACCGCTCGTGCCCGTGGCCGAGCCGGTGGCCGACCTCGTGGTTGACCATGTACCGGCGGTAGGTGGCGAGTCCCGCGCCGTAGCCCGGCACACCGCCGGCCCAGCGGGCGACGTTGAGCACCACCCGGTCGCCGTGGCGGCAGGAGGTGTAGCCGTCCGGCCGGTCCTGGCACAGCTCGTCCCGGGTGCCGGGGGTGGCCAGGTAGACGGTGAAGTCGGCCGGCTGGTCCCGCCCGACCCGGCGCAGGGCGAGGACGCCGTCCGCGGTCCAGCCCTGCGGGTCGCTCAGGATGCGGGTGACCTCGGCGGCGAAGTCGGCCGGCGGCACCCCGCGGATGTCGCCCTCCACCGCGACCCGGTAGCGCAGCAGCCGGCGCGTACCCGCGGGGGTCGCGGGCTCGCCGGCGGCGAACCGCCACCGGCCGTGGCCGTCCGCCGGATAGCCGATCCGGACCGGAGCCTGCCGGGCCGACGCGGGCGCCGCCGCCCGCGCGGTGGCGACCGGAGCGGCGGGCGGCGGGCCGGCGGCCCGGCCGGCCGCGGGCGGCGCGCAGCCGGACAGCAGCGCGGCCAGCAGTAGCATCGTCCCGCCACCGCGAGCCCGGTCCACGGTCCTCGTCATCGTCGGTCTCCCTCGCCGTCGCCGGTGGTGCGCAGGGAGGAGGACGGGTGACCCGGTGAGAAGGTTGGTCCGGCGGGGACTCAACCTTTCGCCCGCCTCACCCGTCCTGTACGAGGTGGGACGTGGAGAGGCTGGGCATGGCCCGGGGTGACGCGGAGTTCGTCGAGTTCGCCACGGCGGCGTCCGCGCGTCTGGTGCACGCCGCCTTCCTGATGACGGGCAACCATCACCAGGCCGAGGACGCGGCCCAGACCGCGCTGGTCCGCACCTACGCGTCGTGGTCGCGGGTCCGCAACGGCGACGCCTACGGCTACGCCCGGTCGGTGCTGGTGAACCATCTCGTCGACGGCTGGCGCCGGCCGATCCGGGAGTACCCCACCGAGGACCTCCCGGAGCCGCACGGCGGTGACGTGGCGGACGAGGTGGCGACCCGGCGCTGGCTGCTCGCCATCCTCGGCACGCTCACCCCGCGCGAGCGGGCCGTCGTCGTCCTCCGTCACTACTTCGACCTTCCGGAGGCCCAGGTGGCCCGCGAACTCGACGTCTCGGTGGGGACCGTCAAGAGCACCGCCTCCCGGGCCCTGGAGAAACTGCGCGCCGCGGGCCTCACCGCGCGCGAACCGCAGGGGACGCGGCGATGAACGAGGTGGACGAGCTGCGCCGGGCCATGCGGGCGACCGAGCGGGACCCCCGCAACGCTCCCGACCTCGCGTGGATCATGCGGGAGGGCCGGCGGGTGCGCCGCCGGCGGCGGGTCACCGGCACCGGCGCGGTGGCGGTGGCGGTGGCCGCGGTGGTCCTCGGCGTCGGTGGCGTCGTGGCGCGGACCCGCCCGCCGGGGCCGCCCGGGCCGGCCGCCACCGCGCCCGTCGCGGCCCTCACGGCGACCGCCGTTCCCAGCCCGACGGCGACCGCCGACCCCGGCCCCGTGGAGCCCCGGCCCCGGCCCGTCGGCGCGGTGGTGGGCAGCGGCATCCGGTACGGCGGCGACGAGCGGGTGTTCTACGTCGTTCCGGTCGACGTGCCCGAGCTGCCCGGGGTGACGATCGGCCTGGCCGCCGGCCGGCGCTCCCCCGCCGGGGAGCTGACCACCGACTACCTGGTCAACGACGTGTCCGGCAGCGACCGCCGGCCGGGGTTCCACCAGATCGGCTACGACCCGCAACCACGGGTGCCCTCCGCCGCCCCGGTACCCACGTTCGGCTACTTCGTCGGGCCGGCCGCCCGGATCGTCGGCACCGTCGACGGCCGCCACGTCGAGGCCCGGCTGGCCCTGTGGAGCGAGGACCCCCGACTGGTGATCTTCTGGTTCGACCCGGGGGTGCTCGCCCCCGGCGCACCCCTGGACGGGATCGCCGCCCGCGACGCCCGGGGCCGGAGGCTGTGACCGACCCCCGTGCCGTCGCCGGCCCGGGCGCCGGTTCTAGGCTGGTGGCAGCACCGGGCGTTGACCAGGGAGGATCGCCATGAGCCAGACCGAGCGGACCGACATCGCGGACGAGTGGAACGTGGCCGAGGACGACGGCGTCCTGGACGCCTCGGACACCCTCGACGACGACCGGACGGGCGATCCCCTCGACACCGGCATCGCCGCCGCCGACCACTGGAGCGCGGCGAACCGGTTCGGCACCACACCCGCCGAGGAGCGGGCCGGCGAGTCCCTCGCACAGCTGCTCGCCCAGGAGGAACCGGACGTCGACCCGTACGCCGAGCCGACCGACGACGAGGACGAGCTGACCCGCCGGGGCT
This sequence comes from Micromonospora sp. NPDC048907, assembly GCF_055586885.1. Classification (NCBI taxonomy): domain Bacteria; kingdom Bacillati; phylum Actinomycetota; class Actinomycetes; order Micromonosporales; family Micromonosporaceae; genus Micromonospora; species Micromonospora sp. NPDC048907. The sequence goes on along the minus strand of NZ_JBVJHI010000008.1, from coordinate 95,608 downwards.
ACGAGCGGGAGGCGCGCACCGGACGCCTGGTGGCCGACGACGAGGGCCTCGGCGAGGACGAGCAGGCGGACTCGGTTGCCTGGGACGCGGGCGTCGACGGCGGCGCGGCCAGCGCCGAGGAGGCCGCCATGCACCTGGTCGACGACCCGAACGGCCCGGGGGACGGCCCGCTGCGCTGACGCCGGACGGTCGGAACCCCGCGTTACTCCCCACCGTCAGCAGTGCTCGCCGGTCTCCCAGTGCATCTTGCTGCCACCGAACGGCACCACGCCCGGCTTCAGGGTCCGCGGGATGCTCGCGCCGCCGGAGACCACGTACCAGGGCCCGCAGGTGTCCGGGGTGACCAGGTGCATGGTCCAGGTCGGCGACGACCGGTCGAGGTAGCGCACCTCGGACCGGTACAGCGTCGCGCCGCCGTCCGCGGTGCGGCGGTAGGTGGCCCAGAGAACCCGGATGCGCTCACCCGGGCAGAGCTGGTCGGACCACTCGCCGTCGGTCCGCGCCGCGACCTTCACCGCACCGTCGGTGAACACCTGGACCACGTCCACCACGCCCGCCGGGGTGCAGCTCGCCCGCGGGGCACGGGTCGTCGCGCGGGGCCGCGGGGCGGCGCCCGTGGTCGCCCGGGCCGGCGCCGGCCGCCGCGTCGGCGTGGACGCACGGGTGGGTGTGACCGTGGGGCTCGGCGGACCCGCCGGGACCGGAACGGCGCTCGGGGTGGTGGCCGCGGCGGTCGGCGGCAGCGAGGTCGGCGCGGCGACGGGCCGGGCGGCCGGCCGCTCCGGGCCGGGCCCCGTCACGGCGACCACGGCGGACGCCACCGCGAGGGCCGCGGCGAGCCCGGCCGCCGGCAGCAGCCGGCGCCGCCGGGGCCGGCCGGCCCCGGGCACGTCGGGGGTGGCGTCCAGCGGCTCGGACATGGGGGCTCCGGAGGGGGCGGAGGCGAGGACTCTCGCCAGGGTTCGTGGATCTTACGGCGTTGGCGCAACGCTCGCGTTCCGGACACGTGAGGTCCACCTGGCGCCAATAGCGTGCCACCGGCCAATCGTTCGGCGTCAGTCAGGTGGTGCTCTGTCATGGCAAGTGTGGACCGTCGAAATTTCCTGAAGATGATGAGTGCTCCGGTGGCGGCGGCCGCCCTGCCGGTGGACTTCAGCAAGGCCCTCGCCATCCCGGCGAACAACCGGACCGGTTCGATCGAGGACGTCGAGCACGTCATCTTCCTCATGCAGGAGAACCGCTCCTTCGACCACTTCTTCGGCACCCTGCGCGGGGTCCGGGGCTTCGCCGACCCGCACCCGGTGACGCTGCCCTCCGGCCGCAGCGTCTGGCACCAGCCGAACGGCTCCGCCGACCTGCTGCCCTTCCGGCCCGACGTGCCGGACCTCGGGCAGACCTTCCTGCCGGACCCGCCGCACGGGTGGGCCGACACCCACGGCGCCTGGAACGGCGGCCGGTACGACCGGTGGGTGCCGAACAAGGGCGTGGTCACCATGACCCACCACACCCGCGGCGACCTGCCGTACCACTTCGCCCTCGCCGACGCCTTCACCGTCTGCGACAACTACCACTGTTCGGTGCTGGCCTCGACCGACCCCAACCGCTACCACATGTGGACCGGGTGGGTCGGCAACGACGGCAAGGGCGGCGGCCCGGTCATCGACAACGCCGAGGCCGGCTACGACTGGTCGACCTACCCGGAGCGGCTGGAGCGCGCCGGGGTCTCCTGGAAGGTCTACCAGGACGTCGGCCTGGGCCTGACCGCCGACGGCTACTGGGGCTGGACCGGGGACCCGTTCATCGGCAACTACGGGGACAACTCGCTGCTCTACTTCCACCAGTACCAGAACGCCCGGCCCGGCAACCCGCTGGCGGACCGGGCGAAGACCGGCACCGAGATCTCGAAGCAGGACCGCTCCCCCGAGGCGCTGCTGGCCGACTTCCGGCGGGACGTGGCGAACGGGACGCTGCCGCAGGTCTCCTGGATCGTCGCCCCGGAGGCCTACAGCGAGCACCCGAACTGGGGGCCGGACTTCGGCGCCTGGTACATGTCGCAGGTCGTCGACATCCTGGCCAGCCACCCCGAGGTGTGGAGCAAGATGGCCCTGTTCATCACGTACGACGAGGAGGGTGGCTTCTTCGACCACCTGGTGCCGCCGACACCGCCGCAGAGTCGCGCCGAGGGCCTGTCCACCGTGCCCACCACCAACGAGATCTTCCCCGGTGACGGTCGCCGGGCCGCCGGCCCGTACGGCCTCGGCGTCCGGGTGCCGATGATCGTCGTCTCGCCGTGGACCCGGGGCGGCTGGGTCAACTCGCAGGTGTTCGACCACACCTCGCTGATCCGCTTCCTGGAGGCCCGGTTCGCCAAGGGCAGGGCCGACCTGGTCGAGTCCAACATCACGCCGTGGCGGCGCGCGGTGGTCGGCGACCTGACCAGCGCGTTCGACTTCCGGACGCCGAACGCCTCGCCCCGGGTGAAGCTGCCGGACACCGCCGACCTCAAGCCGGTCGACCTCACCCGCCAGCCCGACGAGGTGCCGGTGCCGCCGGCCGACCCGCGCCTGCCCCGCCAGGAGCGGGGGGTGCGGCCGGCGCGACCCATCCCGTACACCCTGCATGTGGACGGGCGGGCCGCCGGCACGTCGTTCCAGCTCGACTTCCGCAACTCCGGCGGCGTCGCCGGCGTCTTCCAGGTGCGCTCGGCCGACCCGGCGCAGGCGCCCCGCACGTACACGGTCGAGCCGGGCAAGCAGGTGAGCGACACCTGGGACGCCACCGCCGGCTACGACCTCGAGGTGCACGGCCCCAACGGCTTCTTCCGCCGCTTCACCGGCGGCGCGGGCGCGGGCATCGACGTCCGGGCCCGCTACGACGAGCGCGACCACCACGTCGGCCTGACCCTGGTGAACCGCGGCGCGAAGCGGGTCGAGGTGGCCGTCGCGGACCGCTACTCGTCGCGGCGGACCCGGCTGTCGCTCAAGCCGGGCGAGACGGCGACGCCGTCGTGGTCGCTGTCGCGGGCGCACGGCTGGTACGACCTCACCGTGACCGTCTCCGCCGACGCCGCGTTCACGGTCCGCTACGCCGGTCACGTCGAGAACGGCAAGCCCAGCATCAGCGACCCGGCCATGGGCGGCCTGATCTGACCCTCGCCGCACCGCCGGGTGACCGCCCACCCCCGCTCGGGGCGGGCGGTCACCTCGGTGCGGCGTCGCCTATCCGACGCCGGTGTTCCCCTGCGGGCCGTCAGGTCGTTCACTGTCGCCACGCCGCACCAGTGGAAGGGGCCCGCACATGACGACCAGGCACCTCACCGTCGGTCACGGGCCGCACCGGGTGCTGGCCCTGCACGGGTGGTTCGGCTCCGCGAAGGGCTGGGGCTGGCTGCCGGAGCTGATCGACGTCGAGCGCTTCACCTGGGCGTTCCCGGACTACCGGGGCTACGGCGCGCGCAGGGACGTGGCCGGCGAGCACACCATCGCCGAGATCTCCCGCGACGCGCTGGAGCTGGCCGACTCCCTCGGCTGGGACACCTTCTCGGTGGTCGGGCACTCGATGGGCGGCAGCGCCGCCCAGCGGGTCCTCGCCGACGCCCCCGGGCGGGTGACCCGCCTCGTCGGCATCAGCCCGGTCCCGGCGGGCGGCGTGCCGTTCGACCTCCAGGGCTGGACGCTGTTCGACGGGGCCGCGGCCAACCCGGCCAACCGGCGCGCGATCATCGACCTCACCACGGGCAACCGGCTGTCCGGCCGCTGGCTCGACGAGATGGTGCGGTTCTCCCTCGCCCACTCCACCCCGGAGGCGTTCGGCGCGTACCTCACCGCGTGGGCGCGGACCGACTTCACCGACGAGGTGAAGGGCAACCCGGTGCCGGCGCTCGCCGTGGTCGGCGAGCACGACCCCGCGCTGGGCGCCGACACGATGCGCGAGACGTGGCTGCGCCACTACCCCAACGCCCGGCTCGAGGTGCTCGCCAACGCGGGCCACTACGCCATGTACGAGACCCCGGTGCGGCTGGTCACGGTGCTCGAGGAGTTCCTCGGGCGGTAGCGGCGGGACGGCGCTCACCGTGCCGCCGGCCGCCGTCCCCGGGTCGACACGAACTGGTACGACATGACGGCGAACCCCGGGTCCCGCAGCAGCCGGCGGAACGCCTCCAGCTGACCGGGCGACAACCCGGCGTCGAGCAGCTCCGGCTCCAACTGCCGGGAGTTCGTCCCGTACAGCGACGCCCCGAGGGAGCCGCCGGGCCAGCTCTCGGCGTGGACGAGCGTGTCCACCTCGACCAGCCCCGCCGCCACCAGCTCGCCGTGCACGTCCTGCGCCCAGGCCAGGTCGGCGCCGTGGCGCTGCAGGATGCCGAGCATCGCGTCGGTCACCTGGGCGAAGAGCTTCGCCGCGTCGTCGCTCGGCGCGGCCAGCACCCGCAGCGGCGCCGTGCAGTCGAACTCCTCGACGACCAGCCAGCCGCCGGGTGCCAGCGCACCGGCCAGCGAGGCCAGCACGCGCCGCCGCTCCGGCAGGTGCAGCAGCACCAACCGCGCGTGGATCAGGTCGAAGGCGTCGCCGGGCGGCGGCTCGGTACGCACGTCGTGCCGGCGTACGTCGAGGTTGCCGGCGGGGGTGAGGTGCGCGGTGTCGAGGTCGGTGGCCAGCACCCGGCCGCCCGGCCCGACCGCCCGGGCCAGGCTGCGGGCCACCGAACCGCCGCCGGCACCGACCTCCCAGCACACGCCGCCGGGGGCGAGCACGGGCGGGGCGAACCGCCGTGCGGTGATCGGATCCAGGAAGGACTCCAGCGCCCGCATCTGGGGCACGGCGTCCGGGGCGCCGTTGTCGAAGGCGTAGTCGGTGTCATGGGCGTGGGTCGGCATCGTTCCTCATCCCTGTCGCTGCGGGTGGGGGTCAGTGCCCGGCGTCGGACCAGAGCCCGGGCACCGGTCGGGGAGCCGACGGCTCCGGGACCGCGGCGACGCTGAGCATCGCCGCCAGGACGTCCGGGTCGGCCCGGACCTCGTGCACCGGCCGGTCGTAGACGACCCGGCCGTACTCCAGCACCGCGATCCGGTCCGCCACCTCGACGGCGTGCCGGAGCTGCTGTTCGACGAGCAGCACGGTCAGCCCGGTGCGGGCCAGCGTGCCGACGAGTTCCCGCACCCGGGCCGCCAGGTCGGGGGCCAGGCCCTCGCACGGCTCGTCCAGCAGGAGCAGCCGGGGCTGGCCGAGCAGCGCCCGGGCGATGGCCAGCATCTGCTGCTCGCCGCCGGACAGCTGGTCGCCGCGGTGGCGCAGCCGGTTCCCGAGCCGGGGCAGCAGCTCCAGGATCCGGGCCACCGTCCAGCCCTCGCCGCCGGGCGTCGCGGCCCGCCACGGCGCGGCCGCCAGGACCAGGTGCTCGGCCACGGTCAACCGGGAGAAGACCCGCCGGCCCTGCGGGACCAGGCCGACCCCGGACCGGGCGATGCGGTGCGGCTGCCGGCCGGCGACCTGCACGCCGGCGATCTCGATCCGGCCGGCGTACGGCCGGACCAGGCCGGCCACGCTGTGCACAAGCGTGCTCTTGCCCGCGCCGTTGCGCCCCACCACCGCCTGGACGGTGCCGGCGCGCACGTCGAGGCTCACCTCGTGCAGCACGGTGCCGCCCGCGTAGCCGGCGCAGAGCCCGTCGATCCGCAGCATCAGGCCACCCCCTCGGCGTACGCCTCGCGGACCGGGCCGGAGGCGCGGATCTGGGCGGGCGTCCCGGTGGCCAGCGTCCGGCCGTCGCGCAGCACGGTCACCGTGTCGCAGAGCGCGTAGACCAGGTCCAGCCGGTGCTCGACCAGCAGCACGGCCACCGCGCGGGGCAGCGTCCGCAGGAACTCCAGGAGCCAGCCGACCTCGACGGCGGACAGCCCGGCGGCCGGCTCGTCGAGCAGCAGCAGCCGGGGCCGGCCGGCCAGCCCCATGGCGATCTCCACCTGCCGGCGCTGGCCGTGCGCCAGGTGCCCGGCGGGGAGCCCGGCGATCCCGGTGAGGCCCACCCGGGCCAGCAGCGCGTCCGCCGTCCGGGCGGCCGCCCGCCGCCGCGCCGACGGGTGCCACCGGCCCGCGCGCGCCGCCCTCGGCAGCGCCGCGACCAGCACGTTCTCCCGCACGGTGAGCGTCGACCAGACGGCGGGACGCTGGTGGATCCGGCCGATGCCGCGGCGGGCCCGGGCGGCCGGGCCCAGCCGGGTGACGTCCCGGCCGGCCAGCAGCACCCGGCCGCCGCCGGCCCGGGTGCACCCGCCGAGCACGTCCAGCAGCGTCGTCTTGCCGGCGCCGTTCGGCCCGATCAGCGCGTGCCGCTGGCCCGGCATGATCCGCAGGTCGACGCCGTCGAGGGCGGCCAGCGACCCGTACCGGACGGTGACGCCGTGGGCGGACAGCAGCGGGATCATGCGCGTACTCCCGTCGGCGTCGGTCTCTCCGGGGCGGGACGGCGGGCCGGGACGGTCGGAAGCAGCCGGCCCCGCACCGGCGGCCGGCGCCCGCCGTCGGGGAGCAGGTAGACGGCGGCGACGAACGCCAGGCCGAGCACCAGGGGCGCCTGTCCGGGGAGCACGCCGAACAGCCAGTCCCGGGCGGCCACGACGAGCGCGGCGCCGACCAGCGCGCCGCCGACCGAGGCGGTGCCGCCGATCACCACGCCGAGCAGCAGCAGGGCGGAGGTGTCGAAACCGAAGTCGGCCGGGGAGACGAACTGCTGGGCCACCACGAGCAGGGAGCCCGCGGCGCCCGCCACCGCCCCGGCGGCGACGTGCACGCCGGCGACGTGCCCGGCCACCCGGTGGCCGCTGGCCCGCAGCCGCGCCTCGTCGTCCCGGCCGGCCCGCAGCAGCAGCCCGACCCGGGTGCGCAGGACCAGCAGCACCACGCCGACCAGCGCCGCGACGACCACCAGGGTGTAGAGGTAGCGCGCCCGGTCGGTGGCCAGCACGGGCATCCCCCACAGAGGACGGGACGCCGCGACACCGGCCAGCCCGTCGGTGCCGCCGGTCACCGACCGCCAGCGCCCCACGACGGTCACCGCGAGTTCGCCGACCGCCAGGGTGATCATCAGGAGCACCACGCCGCGCGCGGAGACCACCAGCGGCACGGTCACCGCGGCCAACGCCGCCCCGGCAGCCGCCGCGACAGCCAGGTGCACCAGGCCGACGTCGGAGAGATGGCTGCCGACGACCGCGCTGGCGTAGGCACCCGCCGCGTAGGGGGCGGTCTGGCCGAGGGTGGGCAGCCCGGCGACGCCGGTGAGCAGCGCGACGCTCACCGCCACCAGGCCGAGCGCCAGGGTCCGGGCGAGCAGCGCGACGGTGTAGTCGTCGACCGTCCACGGCGCCAGCACCAGGGCGGCCACCACCATCGCGGCGACGCCGCGGCGCAGCGCGCGGACGGCTGCCCGCCTCACGTCGCCCTCCGGGCCGTGGCCAGGCCCCGCGCCCGCACCGCCAGCACCACCGCCATGGCGGCGAAGAGCAGGAACGGGGCGGCCGACGGGGCGAGCGCGACGCCCAGGGTCTGGATCTGCCCCACGGCCAGCGCGGCGAGCAGGGTGCCGGCCATCGAGCCGAGGCCACCGAGGACGACCACCACCAGGGACAGCAGCAGCACGGCGTCGGCGGTGTCCGGCCCGGGGCCGATGATCGGCGCGCCGAGCACCCCCGCCGCGCCGGCCAGCGCCCCGGCGGCCGCCAGCACGCCGACCCGGATCCGGGCCGGGCTCACCCCGAGCACGGCGACCATCTCGGCGTCGTCGACGGCGGCGCGGACCAGCATCCCGGCCCGGGTGCGGCGCACCACGAGGTGGAGCAGGCCGGCGAGCAGCGCCGCCACGACGATGAAGACCAGCCGGTACGCGGCGTAGCGGTGCCCGGCGACCGCCACCGACCCGTCCAGCGCGGCGGGGACCCGCACCGGCGGGTCGTCCGGCCCGAAGGCGCTCACGAGCAGGCTCCCGCCGGCCAGGGCCACCCCGAAGGTCAGCAGCGCCTGGGTGAGGTGGCTGCGCGCGGCGACCCGGGTGAGCAGCCCGGCGACCAGCGCGCCGGAGGCGGTGGCGGCCACCACCCCGACGCCCAGCGCGAGCGCCAGGCTCGGCCAGCCGCCGTCCAGCAGGGCGGCCGCCGTGTAGCCGCCGATCGCGTAGAGGGTGCCGTGCGCCAGGTTCAGGATGCCGGCGACGCCGAAGCAGAGCACCAGCCCCGCGGCGGCGACGAAGACCAGCAGGCCGTAGGCGACCCCGTCGAGGGCGGGGACGACGTACGGGTCGAACCGGATGCCGGCGGCCACCGCGGTCACCCGCCGACGGTGGCGAGGTCACCCACCACGGTGTTCGACAGCGCGCGGCCGTCCTGGCGCACCTGGCGCAGGTACCACTTCTGCACGGGCGCGTGGGTGGTCGGCGAGAACTGCCAGGTGCCGCGCGGGCTGGCGATCTGGCCGAGCTGGCCGATGGCCGCGTTGACGCGTTCCGGCGTCGCCTCGTCCCCGGCGGCCGCGATGGCCCGGTCCAGCACGGCGGCCGCGTCGTAGGAGGCCATGGCGTACGTCGTCGGGGAGCCGTCGTGCTCGGCCTTCCAGGCGGCCACGAAGGCGCGGTTCTCCGCGTTGTCGAGGTCGGGCGAGTAGTTGAGCACCGAGTAGATGTCGCGGGCGGCCTCGCCCTGGGCGTTGAGCACCCCGCCCTCGGTCAGGAACCCGGCGGCGTAGAGCGGCAGGTCCTTCACCTCGGACTGGGCGTACTGCTTCACGAAGTCGACGGCCGCGCTGCCGGCGTAGAACGTGTAGACGGCGTTCGCCCCGGAGGCCTTGATCCGCGCGAAGTACGGGGTGAAGTTGGTGGTCGCCGGGAACGGGGTGAAGGTCGCCTTGCCGTCCGGGTTGGCCAGCTTGCCGCCGGCCCTGGCGAAGGCCTCGGTGAAGCCGCGCAGCTCGTCCCAGCCGCCCTGGTAGTCGGGGCCGATGGCGTAGACGCTGCCCTTGACGTCGTCGCGCACGTGCTGCGCGATCGCCTCGCCCGGCTCGTCGGACAGGTAGGACGTGTGCCAGACCCGGGACACATCCTTCAGCTCGGGCCGGCCGTTGGAGCCGACGAACGGCACCTTCGTCTCGTTGAGCAGCGGGTAGACGGCGGCCACCGAACCGCCGCCGACGACGCCGGTCAGCGCGACGACCCGGTCCTGCTTGAGCAGCTTCGTGGCGGCGGGCACCGCGGTCGCCGCGCCGTTGCCCTCGTCGGCGACCACGAGTTCCACCTCCCGGCCGCCCAGCTTGCCGTCGTGGCCGGACAGGTAGAGCTGGAAGCCGTCGCGGATGTCCTTGCCGACCGCCTGGTAGGTGCCGGAGAGCGACGCCAGCAGGCCGATCTTGACCGGCGCGCCGGCGCCGGCGCCGCCCTCGTCGTTCGCGCACGCGGGCGCGGCGAGCAGGACGAGGGCGAGCAGCGCCGCGGTGCGCGCGCGGCCGCGCCGGGACATGGTGAGGGACATGTGTGCTCCTACGTGAGGGGTGGGGTTCCGGCGTGGGGGCGCCGGGGTCAGCGGCTGCGGCTCAGGGCCGCCCGGGCCGCCGGGGTCAGGGCGTCGCCGATGCGGTTGGCCAGCTCGGTCATCTCGTAGGAGACCTTGCCGACGTCGCACTGCGGGTCGGCGAGCACGAGCAGCGAGGCGCCGTCGTTGAACGCCATGGAGAACATGAAGCCGCCTTCGAGCTGGGTGACGTTGGAGATCACGGCGCCGGCGTCGAAGAAGGCCGCCGCGCCGCGGAGCAGGCTCACCAGCCCGCTGCCGGTGGCCGCCAGCTGGTCGGCCCGGTCGGGTGGGAGCCCCCGGGTGGCGGCCACCATGAGGCCGTCGCTGGAGATGGCGATGGCATGGCTGACCTCGGTCGCGCGCTCGGCGAAGACGTCCAGCAGCCAGCCGAGGTCCTGGTGGTCGGTCACGTGCACTCCCTGTCCGGTCAGTTGGTGATCAGGTTGGGCCGGCGGCCGGCGACCCCCCGTGCGTACGCGGCCATCGCGGTGGCCACCCGGGCCGGGTCGCGGTGCTCCGAGCGCTGCCGCGGCATCGTGACGCCGCCCGGCACCAAATGCTGCTGCGGCTGCCGCTTGGGCAGGCCCGAGGTGGTGGTGCCGGCGACCTCGGGTGCGTCGGCCCGGGCCGCCGTACGCCAGGCGTCGTCGGCCGGGCTGGCCCACGGCGTGCCGTTGTCGCCGCCCGGGCGGTCGGCCTGGAACCAGTGGTTGACCTGGTGGTAGATGACGAGTTCCTCGGCGGGCACGGTGCCGCGGTCCGGCGCTGCGGCGGGCTGGAACACGGGCGCCACCGGCAGCACCGGGTCGGCCGGCGGGCTGCCGGCCCATGGCTCGGGCGCCGCGCGGTAGGGCGGCGCGACGGCGGTCCGCGCCGCCCGCCGGGACGGCCGGCCGGGCGTGAGCAGGAACTCCTCCGGGGGCAGTGGCCGGATGATCGACCCCGGCAGCGCCACCTCGGCGATGGTGCCGCGACGCGGACCGGGACGGAGCTGCACGGCCACGCCCAGCCGCGTGGCGAGCTGCCCCACCACGACCAGCCCCATCGCCCGTACCGCGGCGACGTCGACGGCGGGCGGGCGGGCGAGCAGGTCGTTGAGCTGCTGCCGGCGCTGCGGGGACAGCCCCACGCCCTCGTCGCTGATCTGGACGATCACCCGGTCGCCCAGGCTGCGGCCGGTCACCCAGGTCTCGGTCCCCGGCGGTGAGTAGCCGGTGGCGTTCTCCATGAGCTCGGCCAGCAGGTGCACGACCTCGTCGACGGACTCGGCGCTCACGGCGACGTCGCCGTCGACGAGGCCGAGTCGGATGCGGGCGTAGTGCTCGATCTGGCTCTGCGCCGCCTGGAGCACCTGTTGCAGCGGCACGTCGTGGTGGCGTACCCGCCCGACGCCGACCCCGCCGAGCACCAGCAGGCTGGCGTTGATCCGGCCCATCCGGGTGGCCAGGTTGTCCAGCGTGTAGAGCTGGTGCAGCCGGTCGGGGTCGGTCTCGTCCCGCTCGACCTTGTCGACCTGGGCCAGCACCGCGTCGACGAGTCGCTGCTCCCGCCGGCTGAGGTGGATGAAGATCTCGGCGGTGTTGGCCCGCATCACCGCCTGTTCGGCGGCGGTGCGCACCGCCGCCCGGTGCACCGCGGTGAAGGCCTGCCCCACCTCGCCGATCTCGTCGTCGCTGGACGGCTCCAGCCCGTCGCCGGCCTGCCGCCGGGCCAGCTCGTCGGGGTCCACCGAGGAGCTGTCCGGATGCTCCAGCCGGGCCACCACCTGGGGCAGCCGCTCGAAGGCGACGGCGTTCGCGGCGTCCCGCAGCCGGCGCAGCCGCCGGGTGATCTGCCGGGCCACCGCCCAGGTGACCAGCGTGGTGAGCACCAGGGCCACCACGACGGCCGCCGCCTCCAGCACGGCGCGCCCCCGCTGCTCGGCGTGCGCGGCGCGGACGTCGTCGAGCACCACGGCGTCGACCCGCTGGCGCAGCTCGGCCAGCCGCACCGACCACTGCCGGGTGGCGGTGACCCAGGTGTCGAGGTCCAGCTCCAGCGGGCTGCCGGCGACGCTCCGCGACACCTGGTCCTGCATCCGTTGCAGCAGCAGCGCGCTCTCGCCGCTGGCGGCCTGCTCCCACCAGCCGCGCCAGGCGGGTCGGGCCAGCGCCAGGAAGGCGAGGCTCGACTCGGTGAAGCCGGCCCGGGCGGCGGTGATGTCCTGCTGCATGGCGGGGGTGAGCTGGTCGGCCGCGATCGCGCGCAGGACGGCGACCTGCTGCTGGCCGATCGCCTCGGCCACCTCGGACAGCGCCGCGGAGGCCCGGATGCCGTCCGCGATCCGGGCGTTGACCACGCCGAGCGTGACGCTCTCCCGGAGGCTGAGCAGGTCGGCGATGGCGATCCGGTAGCTGAAGGTCATCGCCGACACCGAGGCGCGCTCGGCCGTGCGCACCTGGGCGCGCAGCGGCGGCAGGCCGGCCAGCGCCGCGTCGATCCGCGGCAGGACGGCCTGGTCGGCGGCGGAGTCGGCGGGCAGCTTCGCCCGCTGCCGGCGGTAGTGGGCGACGGCGGCGTCGGTGGCGGTGGTGGCGTCGGCGAAGGCGTCCTGCTGCTCCGGCGCGCCCCGGGTGAGCAGGTCGGCGGCGACGATGCGCTCGTTCTGCAGCCGGTGGGCCAGGTCGCCCGCCTCGGCGCCGAGCTGGGCCAGGAGGCCGAGGTCGCTGGCGCGGGTGGTCTGGCGGGCGCTCTCGGTCAGCGCCAGGCCGGCGAAGCCCAGCACGGCGACCAGCGGGGCCGCGACGATGAGGCGCATCCGGGCGGCAATCTTCCAGCCGCGGCGGCGGGTCGGGTAGGGTCGGGCCGCGTGGGACCTCGTGCTCGACGCCAAGGCTGACTCCCCGCACTCATCAACAACGGTCTATCTGCATTTGCGGATTGCACGTTTCATTGCGCCGGAAGCCGTGCGCTCAGACCAGCCCTGACGGTGGTACAAACAGCCCGTACCAGCATCTGTACCCAGAGTTGGCAGCGCCGGCGGTGCGCGCCGGCCGGGCGACTCCCGGGTCAGCGCCGGGCGGGCGGCGCGGGCGGCGGGCCGTCGACCTCGGGCTGGCCGAGCACCTGGCCGATCAGCTCCCGCAACTCGTCGATGGCCGCCACCACCGCCTCCGGATCGCGCGCGTCGCGCCGGGCGGCCGGCGCCGGCTCCAGCCGCGCCACCTCGCCGAACCGGGGCCCGCGGCGACCGTCCGCGGCCAACTGCTCCGCCGCGACCTGGGGCCACAACGCCGCCAGCCGGCCACCGGTGCCGAGCACCTCGTCGCAGCGGACGGCGAACTCCTGGCTGCCGAACCGGCGGCCGGACTCGACCGCGGCGACCGTCTCCCGACTGAACCGCACCCGTTCCGCCAGCGCCCGCTGGGTCAGCCCCTGCCGCGTCCGCCAGCGCCGCAACTCCGCGCGGAAGCGATGGCTGGCAGCGGAGTGAGCGGCGCTCGACGGGGGCGTGCGATCCATGTGCTCACCTTCGCGACGCCGGGTCGGCATCGACATGAGATCGGGGCGGGGTGATGACTGGGCATTCGCAGGGGACAATTCTTAACCCATTCCCGGACGGGTGTGAAGACATGACTCCGCTCCGTGACCGCCTCCGCAGGTCAGCGCCGGGCACGGCGACGCGGGTCAGGCCGCCGGACGCCGGGCGGCGGGCACCGCCGCGTCGACCACGACGGGTAGGACGCGGTGCGCGCGGAACGCCACGTTGGGCTGGAACGACCGGCGGGCCCCGGGGGCCAGCCGCAGGCCGGGCAGGGCCGCGGCGAGCCGGGTGAGCGCGAGCCCGGCCTCCAGCCGCGCCAGTGCCGCGCCGATGCAGAAGTGCGGCCCGTGCCCGAAGGACAGGTGGTCGGACCCGTCGACCCGCCCCGGGTCGAACCGGTCCGGGTGGGCGAACACCGCCGGGTCCCGGTTCGCGGCGCCGATCAGCAGCAGGCAACGCGCCCCGGCCGGGATGGTGACGTCGCCCAGCGTGACCGTCCGGTTGGTCACCCGCAGCCAGCCGTCGATGGCGGGCGCGAAGCGCAGCGTCTCGGTGAGGAACGCGGGCACCCGGTGCGGCTCGGCGGCGATCGCCCGCCAGCGGTCGGGGTCGGTGAGCGCCTGGTCCAGCGCGTGGGCGAGCAGCCCGGCCGTGGTCTCGTGCCCGGCGACCAGGAGGTTGAACACGATGCTCGACACCTCGGCGATGGTGAGCACCTCGTCGTCGCCGTTCCGGTACGCGAGAAGCTGGTCGACGTAGCCGTCACCGGGCCGGTCGCTGTCGAGCCGGTCGCGCACGAGGCCCTGGCAGTAGCGCCAGAACTCCAGCAGCCCCCGGGCGAGCCGGACCTGTTCCGCCGGCTCCGGCCGCCCCCAGACGAGGGCGATCTGGCCGTCCGCCCAGGCGCGGACCCGGGCGATGTCCCGCTCCGGCACACCGAGGAGGTCGAGCAGGACCAGCAGGGGCAGCTCGGTGGTGAACTCGCGGGCGAGGTCGACGTGCTGGCCGGCCCGGGCGGCGAGGCGGGCGACCAGCTCGTCGACCCGGCGGCGGACGATCGCGCCGTACCGCTGCTCGACCCGGTCGGCGGTGTTGGCGAAGGTGGCGCGCAGCGCCCGGCGGGTCCGCGGGTGCACCGGCGGGTCGGCGGCGGCCGTGGTCGGCGGGGCGTCGATCTGCATGATGACGGCCATCGCCTCCGGGCAGACGTCGTAGACCGGCGCGAGCGTGAGGGCGTTGCCGAAGGTCTCGGTGTCACCGAGCGCCCGGCGCACGTCGGCGTGCCGGGTGATCAGCCACAGCCCGAGGTCCTCGTCGTGGTGCACCCCGACCGGGGAGTCGAGGAGTTCCCGCCAGACCCGCGCCGGGTCGGCGAGGTACGCGCCGGCGAACGGATTCCACCGCATGACCGCCTCCTGAAATGGCGACCCGGCGACCTCTCGGGTGCCGGCGCCTTTCACGGTGCACTCCTCGACGATTCAAGTCAAGATTTGCCGACGTCAATGGAATTCGCTTGGGAATTGCGTTCCAGCGGTCTTGCGAATTCCTTGCCGGTCTGCAATTTGCGGCCCGCCGATTGCGCAGCGACACCCTCAGTGAGCAGCGGGAACGACCCTACCGTGCGAGCCGGCAAAAGGGGACTGCCGGCACCGCTCGCGCATTGACCGCCGGTCACGAAATCGGATTGTCGACGGCGTCTGACAGCAGCCGGCGCAACAGCGCGACCAGGGTCGCCGCGTGGCGGCCGTCCGGATCCAGGTCCGGACGGAAGTCGGCGATGCTCACGCCGAGCAACCGGGGCGAGGCGAACAGCGGCGCCAGCACGTCGGCGAGCTGACCGGGGGTCGGGCCGCCGGGTTCCGGGTAGCTGACGGCCGGCAGGTCCGCCGGATCGAGGACGTCGCAGTCGACGTGCAGCCAGACGCCGCCGTCGACGTCGGCGAGCAGCGCCGCCGCCCGCTCGCCGCACCGGCGCGGCGCGTCGACGACCGCCGGGGCGTCGAACCGCCGGATGCTGTCGGGCAGCCGGGCCACCTCCGCGGCGGCCTCCGGGTCGAGATCGCGGGTACGGTGGCCGACCAGCACCACGTCGTCGGGCGCGACGAGCGGGGCGCTCACCCCGGCCGGCGCGGTGAGCTGCTCGGGACCGTCGCCCGTGAGGAGGGCCAGGTCCAGGTCGGCGGTCTCCCCCGTCGGCGAGGAGTGGCCGTCGAGGAAGTCGGGGTGCCCGTCGACGAACCAGAGGCCCACGCGAGCCCGCCCCCGCCGCAGCCAGGGCAGGACGCCGAGCAGCAGGCTGCAGTCGCCGCCCAGGACCAGCGGCCGGCGGCCCGGCCGGCGCCCGGCGGCGGCGTCGAGCCAGTCGGCCAGCACCCGCGCCGCGCGGGTGGTCTGGCCCAGCGCGCGCACACCGGTGGCGGCGTCCCGCCGGTCGTCGTCGACGACGATCGGCGCGTCCCCGGCGTCGTCGGGCACGAGTTCCGACAGCCCGGCCGCGCGCAGGGCGGCCGGGGCGAGCCGCTCACCCCGGCCGAGGCCCGAGCAGTCCCACGGCGCCCCCACCAGATACCAGCCCGGCGCTGTCACGCTCACATCGTGGCACCCGTCGCGCGCGGAAGCGGCGGTACGCGCCGGCTCGCCCACCAGGGCAGGATCTGGGCGCGGCGGGCCGGCGGGGCTCCGGACGCGACCTCGCGCGTGTGAGGATGCGGGCATGCGTGCCGTGATCTTCGACGAGTTCGGTGCCCGGCCCGAGGTCCGCGATGTCCCGGATCCGGTGGCGCCGGCCGACGGCGCGGTCGTCCGGGTCGAGGCGACCGGGTTGTGCCGCAGCGACTGGCACGGCTGGCAGGGGCACGACCCGGACATCCGCCCGCCGCACGTGCCCGGGCACGAGTTCGCCGGTGTGGTCGCGGCGGTCGGCGCGGGCGTCCGCGGCTGGCGGCCCGGCGACCGGGTCACCGCGCCCTTCGTCTGCGCCTGCGGGCGGTGCCCCATGTGCCTGGCCGGCGACCAGCAGGTCTGCGAGCGGCAGACGCAGCCCGGCTTCACCCACTGGGGCTCGTTCGCCGAGTACGTGGTGGTGCGCCACGCCGACGTCAACCTGGTCCGGCTCCCCGACGGCCTGGACCACCCGACCGCCGCGGCGCTCGGCTGCCGCTTCGCCACGGCGTTCCGGGCGGTGGTCGGCCAGGGACGGGTGGCCGCGGGCGAGTGGGTGGCCGTGCACGGCTGCGGCGGGGTGGGCCTGTCGGCGGTGATGATCGCGGTGGCCTGCGGCGCGCGGGTGGTGGCGGTCGACATCGCCCCCGGCGCGCTGGACCTCGCCCGGCGCTGCGGGGCGGCGGTCTGCCTCGACGGCCGCGGGTTCGACGGTCCGGGCGCGGTGGCCGCGGCGGTCCGGGAGGCGACGGGCGGCGGGGCCCACCTGTCCCTCGACGCGCTGGGCAGTCACGCCACCTGCGTGGCGTCCGTGGAGAGCCTGCGCCGGCGCGGCCGGCACGTGCAGGTCGGCCTGCTCCCCGCCGCCCGGGGCCGCCCGGCGCTGCCGATGGAGCTGGTGATCGCGTACGAGTTGGAGCTGCGGGGCAGCCACGGCATGGCGGCGCACGCCTACCCGGAGCTGCTCCGGCTGGTCACCGCCGGGGTGCTGCGCCCCGGCGAGCTGATCACCCGGACCATCGGCCTCGACGCGGTGCCCGACGCGCTGACCACGATGGACGGGCCCGCCACCGGCGGGATGTGCCTCGTCGTGCCCCGCTGAACGCGCCGCGGACCGGCCCGCCCCCGGAGGGCCGGACCGGTCCGCGGCCGGGTTCAGCTGACGGTCACCGAGACGGTCCGCGGCGGCTGCTGGAGCTGCCCGTAGGTGTCGACGCCCCGGATCGAGACCGTGTAGGTGCCCGCCGGGATCGCCGGCGAGGTGTACGCGAAGTTCGACCCCGGGGAGCCCGGGCTGGTGAGGAAGGACGCGATCCACGGGAAGTTGCCCGGGGTCCCCGGCGTGTTGAACGTGCCGGCCGCGTTCATCCCCTGACCCGCGCTGTTGGAGATCTGGATCTCCACGCGGAGCATCCCGATGTCGTCGACGGCGCGGCCGGTGACCACGATCCGGCCGCCGGTGTAGACCTCGCCCTCCACCGGGGTGATGCTCGGCTCCAGCCGCGGGTCGAGGTCACCCGGGTAGACCAGGTACCGGGCGGTGGCGCCGGAGGTCGAGCCGTCCTGCTGGCCCGCCGTGTCGACGGCCCACGCCTCGACGCTGTACTCGCCCTTTGTCGGCAGGTCGATCGACAGGGTGAACGCGGTGCTCGTCGCGCCCGGCGCGGCCAGCGTGGCGTTCACGGTGGCGAAGGCGGCGGCCATGGTGCCGTTCGGCTGCACGTACCGGCCGGTGTCCAGGTCGCGCAGGGCCACGCGGACGCTCTGCACGCCCTTGTCGTCAGTCGCCGTGCCGGCCAGGTTGAGGTGCAGCTGGTCGACGTTCTGGTCGACACCGGTGAAGCTCAGCCGGCCGTCCGGGAACGCGTCGCCGGGCACCTGCGCGGTGACGCTGAGCCGGCCCATGCTCGTGCCGGACGTGGTCAGGCCCAGGCTGTCGGTGGCCCGTACCCGGAAGTCGTAGACGCCCGGGGTGAGCGGCACGGTCGTGTACGACCAGGCGTACGACGCGGCGTTGAGGTTGGTCGGGGAGATCCGGTAGTAGGCCGCCACCGAGTCGGCGCCCCACGTGCCGTCGGCGGCCAGCGCCTCCCGCGTGGTGTTGTTGCGCAGGTAGATCTCGACCGACCGGACGGCGTCGTCGTCCTGCGCGGTGCCGGCGAAGGTGACGGTGCCGCCCGGCCCGACGGTGACCGGCGCGGCCGCGGTCGGCGGGGTCATCGCTACGGGCGCGGTGATGGCGACGGTCGGCGGGACACCTGTCGACGAGACGGTCCAGTCCCGGGTGTCGCCGCGCAGGTCGCTCTGGCCGGTCGTGTCGATGGCGGTGGCGGTCATCTTCCACTGGCCCTCGATCGGCAGGGCCACCTCGAACTGCCAGGTGGTCGACAGCGCGCCGATCACGTCCGGCTCGCCGCGGAAGGTGTTGTAGACCGCGGCCACCGTCCCGTCGTCCTGCAGGTAGCGGTTGTCGGGGGTGCGGAACGAGTAGGTCAGCGCGCTGACGCCCTTGTCGTCGGTGGCCGAGCCGGTGGCGACGAACGTCTTCGTGGCGAGCAGGCCACCGGGCGGCGAGTCGATCCGCGTCGACGGCGGCAGGTCGTCGAACCGGAACGTCTCGATCTTCTTGACCGCCTTAGTGGCGTCGCTGGTGTTGTTGCGGCCGAACGTCTTCGCCTGGATCTGGTAGACGCCGGAGGGCAGGGACACCGGGAGCGTCCACGTGGTCGAGGTGGCGTTCAGCGTGGCGACCGTGGCGTTGATGCTGTTGGAGGCGCCCCACGTCGTCAGGTCGTCCTGGAGGTACTGGCTGGTGTTCCGGTTCTGGATCTCGACCTGGACCCGGGTGACGCCGGCCGGGGCGAGCGCCTGGCCGCCGAGTGTGAACGACTCGTTGGCCGGCTTCACCGCGCCCTCGATGGGGGTGACGATGGTGGTGTCGACCGCCGCCGGCGCCGGCACCGTGTTCAGGTCGAAGAAGCCGACCCGGCCGACGGTCTTGCCGCCCTTGACGTTGCCGTCGCCGCCGACGATCAGGCCGCGCGCGGTGGCCAGCATGGCCTTCTCGCCCTCGTAGGAGTTGGAGCCGGGGTTCCACTCCAGCGCCGTGCCGGTCGTCGGGTCGAGCGCGCCGAGGTGGTCGCGGCGGACCACCTGGTCGCCGAGGCCGTAACCGCTCAGGCCCTGGCCGGTGCCGTACCCGACGTTGTCCAGACCCGGCCACGGCACGTTCGAGGTCGGCGACTCCTGCCAGCTGAAGTGGCCGCCCACGTAGACGGCGGTGGCGGTGATGGCGACCGAGTAGACGCTGTCGAAGTGCCGCGACACCCAGAGCGGCTGGACGTTGTCGGCCCCGGTGAGCGGGTACGCGATGGCGGTGTCGTTGATCGGCGGGCGGTCGCCGCCCGAGCCGCTGGTGACGACGAAGTAGGAGTCGTCCGGCGCGATGTCACCGGCGAACACCCGCTGGATGCCGCCGACGAAGGAGAGGTTGTCCTCCCAGAGCCGGGTGCGCCACGGCAGCAGGGCCTTGGTGGCCGTGTTGACCAGCGCGACGCCGTAGCGGTCCTGGCCGGCGATCTGCCGGCCGGTGTGGACGACGAGCAGCTTGCTGCGGTCGTGGGTCAGCTTGAGCTGCTGCACGGTGAGCATGCCGCCGACCCCGATGCCGCCGGTGACCGGCAGGTTGAAGCCGGTGTCCACGGCGCCCGTGGTCGGGTTGAGCGCGACGAGGCCGCTGCGGCTCACCCCGTTGACCGTGTTGAACTGGCCGCCCACGTAGACCGCGGTGCTGCTCACCGCCACCGCCGTGGCGCGGGCGTTCGCGGTCGCGGTGAACGCCGCGACCGGCGCGCCGGTGGTCGGGTTGAGCTTCACGATCTTCCGCTTCGTGACGCCGCCGACGGTGTTGAAGGATCCCGCGACGTAGAGCGCCGACCCGTCCGGCGAGGCCTCGACGGCCTCGACGGACCCGTCGAACGTCGGCTTGAAACCGGTGTCGACCTTGCCGGTGTCCAGGTTGTACGAGGCCAGCGACTTCTGCGCGATGGCCGTCCCGCCGACGTTGGCGATCGACGTGAAGGTGCCGGCGACGAAGACCCGGTTGCCGATCACCTCCAGGTCCTTGATCTCGCCGTTGGTGATCCGCGGGGTGTCGGTGCGCGGCGCCGTCGGCACCAGCCGGGTGTCCCCCGGTACCACCTGTGCGGCGGTGGCGACCGTGCGCGCCGCGCCGAGCGCGGCGCCGCCGGTCGTCGCCGCCGCGCCGGACTGCGCGGTGGTTCCGGCGCCCGTGGCGGTGAGCGTGGTCGCCACGGTGCCCGCGACCGCCGGTACGCCCATCACCACGACGGCCCCGGCGACCAGACCCGCGACGGTGCGACTCCAGACCTGCATCCAGTCAACTCCCTGTGAACGCCCGAGACGGCACCACCGGGTCGGTCCCCGGCAACGTCCACCCGCCCGCGTGCCGGACGTCACCGTAGAAGGCAAGGTCCTCTCGCGGTACCGTGCCGCACCCGGATTCCACCGCACGGCCTCAATTCCGGCCACACCGGCGGGCCGCCCCACCTTCCGATACCGACCCGCTCCCCCGATCGGATGGCGGTGCCCTGCTCACCGGAGCCCTCGCCGCCTGATCGGCGGATCATCCGGCGGGATCGACGTGGTCGCGCCAGGAGTGCCGCGGCTCGTAGCCCAGCACCCGGCGGGCCTTGTCGATGCTCAGCAGCGTCTGGTGTTCGCCGAGTTCCCCGCGGATCTCGACGTCCGGGTAGACCTCGGCCATCAGGGCGGCACTGGACCTGGTCATCACGGTGTCGGCGTTGGCGATGATGAAGACGTCGGCGCCGGGGCGGTCGTGGGCGAGCGCCCGCTCGACCGCCCGGGCACCGTCACGGGCGTCGATGTAGCCCCAGAGGTTCCAGCGGCGCGACCGCGGGTCGGCCTGGAAGGCGGGGAATCCCGCGTAGTCCTCGACGTCCATCACGTTGGAGAAGCGCAGGCCGACCATGACCAGCTCGGGGTCCCAGCGGCAGAAGTGCCGCGCCATCTCCTCCTCGAGGGCCTTGTTCAGCGAGTAGGTCGACTCGGGGCGCGGCGGGTACTCCTCGTCCACCGGCGCGTACGGCGGCGGGGTGTCGAACGGCAGGCCCAGCACGGTCTCGCTCGACGCCCACACGACCCGCTTGATCCCGGCCGCCCGGGCGGCGGCGAAGACGTTGTACGTCGCGGCCGAGTTGTTCGCGAAGGTCACCGCGTTGGGCAGCAGCCCGGGCGCCGGGACCGCCGCCAGGTGCACCACCGCCCCCACACCGCCGGCGTGCTCGTCGGCGCCGCCGGTGAACGCCTCCAGCACCTGCCCGTAGTCGGTGAGGTCGGCCAGGAGGAACTCGCCGTCGACGTCACGCGGGTCGCGCCCGCCGGCACGGTCGACCGCGAGCACGTCGACGCCCGCCGCGCGCAGGTGCGCGACCACGGCGCGACCGAGCTTTCCGGCCGCGCCGGTGACGACGACACGCCGGGGAACCACTGCTTCGAGACCACTCATGGTCACATCCTCCCCCGCGCCGAGGACCGGCCCCGCGGTGCGACCACGCCACCGCGCCTCCGGGCCCGGCCCCCACTGCCGCGATTCATCACCGAACTGCCGGAAATGCTCATTGCGAGCCCGCCCGTGAAATCGCTCCCAGCCCCTGTCCACCACAACCGGCGCCTACCTCAAGTCGACATAGGAGAGGCACAGCCGCATAGAGAGGATATGGCCGTGTGCATCCGACCAAAATGCGCCGACAGGACACCCTCGGCCGGAGTCGGATTGTCAACAGTGGCGCCCGGATGCCGCGGCGGGGCCGGCGGCACCGCCCTCCGAGCCAGCCCGGGAAGGTCAAATCCCCTGGTACGGGGCGGTGCGGCGGCGTCGCGGAGGCGGCCTCCGCCGGCCCGTGCAGTCGCCTAGGTTACCGCCGCCGAAAAAATAGACGAACGTGCGAGGCCTTCGGCCGAACGCATCGACGCCCGTCCGATCCGGGGATCCCGCCGAAGATCACGGCTACCGATGATGTGGACAGGAAATTCCTATCGAGGGATCTGCACCTGTCTTATGAAAACACTGATCACAAGGGTCGAGGCCGGCAATTTTCTGGCCGATGCGACCTCTGCTCCGGCCTCCGCCGCACAACGCCAGATGTGGCAGCTGAGCCGCCTCGACCCGGGGACGACCACCTACCTCGTGCCGCTGGCGTACCGGCTGCACGGCCCGCTGGACGTGCCGGCCCTGTCGGCCACACTCGACGACCTGGTCGCCCGGCACGCCGCCCTGCGCACCACCCTCGCCCCGGCCGCGGACGGTGCGCCCGGCGACGACGACGCGGCGCTGCGCCTGGTCCAGGTGGTCCACGAGGCGCGTCCCGGCCTCCTGCGGGTGCACGACCTGAGCGGGCTGCCCACCTGGCAGCGTGACCAGGAGCTGCGGGCCCGGACGCACGCCGAGGCGCACACGCCGATGGACCTGGAACGCGGACCCGTGGTGCGCGCCCTCCTGCTGCGCTGCGCCCCGCAGGAGCACGTCCTGCTGCTGACGTTCCACCACGTCGCGGTCGACGAGTGGTCGCTCGGCATCCTCCACGACGAGTGGGAGCGGCTCTACGCCGCGCACCGCGCGGGGCGGCCGGCGCGCCTCGACCCGGTCGACGCCGACTGCCGCGACCACGCCGCCCGGCAACGGGCCTGGCTGGACGGCCCGGAGGCGGCCGCCCAGCTCGACCACTGGCGCGAGCAC
Source organism: Micromonospora sp. NPDC048907 (assembly GCF_055586885.1). Lineage (NCBI taxonomy): Bacteria > Bacillati > Actinomycetota > Actinomycetes > Micromonosporales > Micromonosporaceae > Micromonospora > Micromonospora sp. NPDC048907. The sequence goes on along the minus strand of NZ_JBVJHI010000008.1, from coordinate 73,092 downwards.
CTCACGGGCGCGCCGGCCGTGCTGGAGCTGCCCACCCGCGGGCCGCGCCCCGCCGTGCCGTCCAGCGCGGGCGCCACCCTGTCCGTGCCGCTGGACCTCCCCGGCGAGACGCTCGCGGCGCTCTGCCGGCGGATGGGGGTCTCCCCGTACATGGTCATGCTGGCCGCGCTGCACGTGCTGCTGGCCCGCTGGACGGGGCAGCGCGACATCGTGGTGGGCACGCCCGTGGCGAACCGGCGGCGGCCCGACACGCAACGGCTCGTCGGCCTCCTGCTCAACACCGTGGCCGTCCGGGCCCGGCTGGACGACAACCCGTCGTTCGAGACGCTGCTCGGGCGCGTGCGCACCGCCGCCCTGGACGGCCTGAGCCGGGAGGAACTGCCCTTCGGGACCGTGCTGGAGGCACTGCGCCCGCCCCGCCGGCCCGGCTTCACCCCGCTGTTCCAGGTGATGTTCGTCTACGGCCGCGAGGCCACGCCCCCACGCCTGGACGACCTCGAGGTCACCCCGGTCGAGGTGCCGATCGACACCGCCAAGTTCGACCTCACCGTCTCGGTCCGGGAGAACGCCGACGGCCTGCGCACGGCGCTGGAGTACCGCACCGAGCTGTTCGACCGGGACACCATGGCCCGCCTGGCCGGGCACTTCCAGACGCTGCTGCGCGCGCTGCTGGCCGACCCGGGCGCGCCGGTCGGCGCGGCCACCATGCTCACCGCCGACGAGCACCGGCAGCTCGTCGGCGAGTGGAACCGCACCGCCACCCCCGCCGAGCCCGACGAGCTGGTCCACCTGCTGATCGAGCGGCAGGCGCGGAAGACGCCGACCGCCGCGGCGGTGACCGACGGCGACGCCGCGCTGAGCTACCAGGAGCTGCACGCCCGGGCCGAGGCGCTGGCCGAGACCTTGCGCGGGCGGGGCGTCGGCATCGGCAGCCTGGTGGGAGTGCTGCTGCCCCGCGCCGTCCCGTTCGCGGTGGCGGTCCTCGCCGTGCTGCGGACCGGCGCGGCCTACGTACCCATGGATCCGGCCAACCCGCCGGCCCGGCTGCGGCACCTCATCGCGGACGCCGCCGCCCCGGTCGTGCTCACCTGCGCCGAGCTGGCGCACCTGGTGCCCGACGGCACGGCGCTGCCGGTGCCCGGTCCCGACACGCCGGTCCCGGCCGCCGAACCGGCTCGGGGTGCCGGCCCGCGGCGCCGTCCCCGCCGCCCGCGGCAGCCGTCGGCGGACGACCTGGCGTACGTCATCCACACCTCCGGCTCCACCGGCCGCCCCAAGGGCGTCATGGTCACCCACCGCGGCGTCTGCAACTACGTGCGCTGGGCGGCCCAGGCCTACCGGCTGCGGCCCGGCGACGTCGTCCCGCTGCACTCGTCGATCGGGTTCGACCTGACCGTGACGAGCCTGCTGGTGCCGCTGGTCAGCGGGGCCACCGTGCGGATGATCGGCGAGCACCTCGGCCCCGAGGCGCTGGGCGAGGCGCTGCGCGAGCAGCGGACGCCGTTCGGGCTCGTCAAGATCACTCCGGCGCAGCTCGACCTGGTCCGCCACCAGCTCCGCCCCGCCGAGATGGCCGGCCGCACCCGGTGCTTCGTGATCGGCGGCGAGAACCTGCGCGCCGACCAGGTGGCGCCGTGGCGCGCCCACGCACCCGGCACCGCGCTGGTCAACGAGTACGGGCCGACGGAGACCGTGGTCGGCTGCGCCGCGTACGAGGTCGACCCGGCCTCACCGGACGGCGGTTCCGTCCCCATCGGCCGGCCGATCGCCAACACCCGGCTGTACGTGCTCGACGGGTGGCAGAACCCGGTCCCGGCGGGCGCGGTCGGCGAGCTGCACGTCGGCGGGACCGGCGTGGCGCGCGGTTACCTCAACCAGCCGGGGTTGACGGCCGAGCGGTTCGTCCCGGACCCGTTCTCGGCCGTCCCCGGCGCGCGGCTCTACCGCACCGGCGACCTCGTCCGCCTGCGTCCCGACGGGCACCTCGAATACCTCGGCCGCACCGACCGCCAGGTCAAGCTGCGCGGCTACCGGATCGAGTGCGGCGAGGTCGAGGCGGCGATCCGGCGCTGCCGGCCGGACCTCGACGTGACGGCGCAGCTGCGCCGGGACGACCCCGACGACCCGCGGCTCGTCGCGTACCTCGCGGGCGCGGCGGAGGCCGACGTCGCGGACCTCCGGGCGGCGCTCGCCGCCGACCTGCCGTCCTACCTGGTGCCCTCCGCGTTCGTCCGGCTCGACGCGTTGCCGCTGACCGGCAACGGCAAGGTGGACGTGGACGCGCTGCCCGCGCCCGGGCGCGCGCCGGACGTGCCCCGGCCGCGGCCCGCGCCCGAGCCCGTGGCTGCGGAGCCGCCGGCGCCGGCCTCCGCGCCCGGTCCGGTCCGGTGGGACGCGACCCGGGTACGCCTGGAGCGGCTGGTCGTGGACGTGTGGCGCGACGTCCTCGGCGTCGACCGGGTCGGGCCACGGGACAACTTCTTCGACCTCGGCGGCCACTCGATGCGGCTGCTGGCCGTCCTCGAACGGCTGCGCGACCGGCTCGGCGACGTCGTCACGGTCACCGACCTGTTCCGGCACCCCACAGTCGACGCGCTGGCCACGTTCCTGGCCACCGCCACCGCCGGGGCGGCCGCGCCGGCCGTCGCGCCGGCCCGGACGGCCCGGCCCCGTGCCGGCGCGACCGGGGACACCGGGCAGCCGACCGGCCTGGTCGCGGTCGTCGGCATGGCCTGCCGCTTCCCCGGCGCCCGGACCGTGGACGAGTACTGGCACAACATCCGCACCGGGGTGGAGTCGGTCCGGGAGTTCACCGTCGAGGAGATGCTCGCCGACGGGGCCGACCCCGCCCGGCTGGACGACCCGGCGTACGTGCGGGCCGGGACCTGGCTGCCCGGGATCGACGAGTTCGACGCGACCTTCTTCGGGATCACGCCCCGGGAGGCGCAGACCCTGGACCCGCAGCACCGGCTGCTGCTCGAGTGCGCCTGGCACGCGCTGGAGCACGCCGGTCACGACCCCTCCGGCCACCCGGGCCGGATCGGCCTCTTCGCCGGGTCGGGCCGCAGCAGCTACCTGCTCGACCACCTGAGCAGCCACCCCGAGCTGGCCGGGGCCATCGGCGAGCACCAGCTCTCCATCGGCAACGACAAGGACTTCCTGCTCAGTCGGGTCGCCTACAAGCTCGACCTCACCGGCCCGGCCGTCACGGTCGCCACGGCCTGCTCGACCTCGCTGGTGGCCGTGCACCTCGGCCGGCAGAGCCTGCTGACCGGCGAGTCCGACCTGGTCCTGGCCGGCGGTGTCAGCATCTTCCCGGCGCAGCGCCGGGGCTACCTCTACCACGACGGCGGGATCTACTCCCCCGACGGGCACTGCCGCCCGTTCAGCGCCGACGCGCGCGGCAGCATCGAGTCCAGCGGGGTCGGCGTCGTCGTGCTGAAGCGGCTGGAGGACGCGGTCGCCGACGGCGACACGGTCTACGCGGTGATCCGCGGTTCCGCGATCAACAACGACGGGGCGCGCCGCACCGGCTACACCGCGCCGGGCGTGGCGGGTCAGGTGGAGGTGGTCAGCAGCGCGCTGGCCACGGCCGGCGTGGACCCCCGCTCGGTCAGCTACGTCGAGGCGCACGGGACGGGCACCAGCCTCGGCGACCCCATCGAGGTGGCCGCGCTCACCGAGGCGTTCCGCCGCGGCACCGACGACCGTGGGTTCTGCGCCCTCGGCTCGGTCAAGGCCAACATCGGGCACACCGACGCAGCCGCCGGGGTGGCCGGTCTCATCAAGACGGTCATGGCCCTGTGGAGCCGTACGCTGCCGCCGGCGATCAACGTGAGCGAGCCCAACCCGGCGATCGACTTCGCGGGCAGCCCGTTCTACCTCACCGACAGCGCCCGCCCCTGGGTCGCCGACGGCCCGCGCCGGGCCGGGGTCAGCTCGTTCGGCATGGGCGGCACCAACGCGCACGTGGTGCTGGAGGAGCCACCGGCCACACCGGTGCGGGCGACCACCGCGCCGACCGCGGGGCCGCATTTGCTGGTCGTGTCGGCGCGTACCGGCGAGGCGCTGGACCGGCAGGCCCGCCAGCTCCGCGACTGGCTCGCCGGGCGTCCCGACGTGGACCTCGCCGACGTCGCGGCCGGTCTGGGCCGGCGCCAGTCGATGACCCACCGACGGTTCCTCGTCGCGGCGGACCGGGCCGACGCGCTGGCCGCCCTCGACGCGCCGGAGCGCCAGTTCAGCGGCGTCCATCCCGGCGGCCGGCGCCCGCTGGTGTTCGCCTTCCCCGGGCACGGCGCGCAGCACGTGGCGATGGGCGCGGGCCTCCACCGCGCCGAGCCGACCTACCGGGCCGTGGTGGACGAGTGCGCCGAGCTGGTCCGCGACGACCTGGGGCTGGACCTGCGTACGCTGCTCTGCCCGGCGCCGGACGGCCACGCGGAGGCCGAGCGGCTGCTCGCCCGGCCCCGGCTCGTCCAGCCCGCGCTCTTCGTGAGCGAGTACGCGCTCGCCCGGTCGCTGCTCGCCCGGGGTGTGACCCCGGACCTCATGGTGGGGCACAGCCTCGGCGAATACGTCGCCGCCTGCCTGGCCGGCGTCCTCTCGCTGCCCGACGCGCTGCGCCTGGTCTGCGCCCGCGGCGCGCTGGTCGAGCGGACCCCGGCCGGGGCGATGCTCGCCGTGAGCCTGCCCGAGGCCGCGGTGGCCGAGCTGCTGGACGACCGGGTGTCGCTGGCCGCCGTCAACGCCCCGGAGCTGTGCGTGCTCTCCGGCGATCCCGAGGCCGTCGGGGCGCTGCGGGAGCGGCTGACCGGCGACGGGGTCGACTGCCGGCCGCTGCGGGTCGCCCGCGGCTACCACTCCGCCCTGCTCGACCCGGTGCTGGACGAGTTCGCCGAGCACGTCGCCCGGGTCACCCTCCACGAGCCCGAGCGCCCCTACCTGAGCAACCTGACCGGCGGCCCGGTCAGCCCGGGGCAGGTCACCGACCCGGCGTACTGGGTGCGGCACATGCGCGAGCCGGTGCGGTTCGCCGAGTCGGCCGCGCTCCTCGCCGAGCAGGACGTGGTCCTCGCGGAGCTGGGCCCCGGGCACGCCCTCGGCGGCCTGGCCCGGCTGGCCGGCCTGCGACCGGGCCAGGCCGTGGCGGCGATGCGGCATCCGCGCTCCGACGCCGACGACCTCAGCACGCTGCTCGACGCCGTGGGCCGGCTGTGGCTGGCCGGCGCGCCGGTCGACTGGGCCCGGTTCCACGGGGGCGGGCGCCGCCGGCTGGCCCTGCCCGGCTACCCGTTCGAGCGGCAGCGGTACTGGGTGGACGCCGCCCCGCGCACCGGCGCGGCGACCCTCTCCCCGGCCGCCGCACCGGAGGCGCCGGCCGCGCCCGAGCCCGTCGACGCCGGGAACCGGCCGGCCCTGAGCACCACCTACGCGGCACCGGGCACGCCGACGCAGGAGCGCGTGGCGGAGATCTGGTCCGAGCTGCTCGGCATCCGGCCGATCGGGGCGCACGACAACTTCTTCGAGCTGGGCGGGCACTCGCTGCTCGCCACCCAGGTCGTGGTGCGGCTGCGGGCCCGGCTCGGCGTGGCGCTGCCGCTGGAGACGGTCTTCGCGCAGCCGACCGTCGCCGGGATCGCGGCGGCGCTGCCGGCGACCGTCGACGCGCCGGCCGCGCCGGCCGCGGTCGAGCCGGCCCCCGCCGCGCCGGCCGAGCCGACCATCCCCCGCGCCGACCCCGGCGCCGGCCCGGCGCCGCTCTCCTCCGGGCAGCACCGGCTCTGGTTCCTCGACCAGGCGTACGCGCAGAACGCGTACACCGTCAGCACGGCGCTGCTGCTCGACGGCGAGCTCGACCTGGACGCGCTGCGCGGGGCGCTGGCCGGCCTGGTCCGGCGACACGAGTCGCTGCGTACCGTCTTCCCGCTCGGCCCCGACGGCGACCCGGTCCAGGAGGTACGGCCGGCCGGGCCGGTCGACCTGCCGGTGGTGACCGCGCCCGACGACGCGGACGACGTGGCGCCCCGCAGCATCGTGGAGTCGGCCGTCGCCGACGCGGTGCCCGGGTGGGTGCACGCGGCCCTCGCCGCCGACGTCCGGCGCCCGTTCGACCTGGCCGGCGGGCCACTGTTCCGGGCCGTGCTGCTGCGGGTCGCCGCCGACCGGCACGTGCTCTCGCTGACCATGCACCACAACGTCTCCGACGGCTGGTCGCTCGGCATCATCGCCGGTGAACTCGCCACGCGCTACGACGCCGCCCGCGCGGGCCGTCCCGCGCCGCTGCCCGACCTGGCCGTTCAGTACGGCGACTACGCGCGCTGGCAGCGCGGCCGGCTGGCCGACCCCGACAGCGAGGACCTGCGCTGGTGGCGCCGGCAGCTCGACGGGGCGGCGACCGTGCTGGAGGTGCCCACCGACCGGCCCCGGCCGCCGGTGCAGACCTTCGACGGCGCGGTGAGCACCCGGGTCCTGCCGCCGGAGGCCGCCGACGAGCTGCGCCGGTTCAGCCAGGCCCGGGGCGCCACCCTGGCCATGACCGTGCTGGCCGCGCTGAAGGCCCTGCTCTGGCGCTACACCGGCCAGCGGGACATCTGCGTCGGCACGCCGGTCGCCGGCCGGGTCCGCGCCGAGCTCGAACCGATGGTCGGCTTCTTCGTCAACATGCTGCCGCTGCGCACCGTGCTCGACGGCGACTGGACCTTCGCGGACCTGCTCGGCGCGGTGCGGCGCACGGCCCTGGGCGCGTACGACCACCAGGAGGTGCCGTTCGAGCGGCTCGTCGACCTCGTCGACGCGCCCCGCGACCTCAGCCGGAACCCGCTGTTCCAGGTGATGTTCAACCTGCTCAACGTGCCCGAACAGCGGGACCTGGGCACGGCCGGCCTGCGGATGGTGCCGTTCGCCGTCGAGCCGGGCATCGCCCAGCAGGACCTGGCGCTGTACGCGTACGAGGTGGACGAGGGGCTGCGGTTCCGGCTGGAGTACAACACCGCGCTGTACGACGTCGAGACCGCCGAGCGGATGATGGGGCACCTGGAGACGCTGCTCGCCGCGGCCGTCGCCGACCCCGGTGTCCGGCTGGCGGACCTGGCCGTGCTCACCCCCGCCGAGCGGGACCGGGTCGCCGCGTGGAACGACACCGCCACCGAGCCGGGCTGGGCGGTGCCGGGCCGGCCGACCCTGGTCGACCTGATCGCCCACCAGGTCGCGACGCGGCCCGACCGGCCCGCCGTGACCTTCGGGTCCACCACGCTCCGCTACGCCGAGCTGAACGCCCGGGCCAACCGGCTCGCGCACCGGCTCCGCCGGGCCGGCGTCGGCCCGGACGTGACGGTCGCCGTCTGCCTGCACCGCTCGGTCGAACTGCCGGTCACCCTGCTCGGCGTGCTCAAGGCCGGCGGCGCGTACGTCCCGGTGGACCCGGACTACCCGGTCGAGCGGCAGCGGTACGTGCTGACCCACAGCGACGCCCGGGTGCTGGTCACCGAGGCGGGCCTGGCCGACCGGTTCGCCGGCTTCGCGGGCGAGGTGGTGTGCGGCGGCGCGGCGCTGGACGCCGAGCCGGACACCGACCCCGAGTCGTCGGCCGGTCCGGACGACCTCGCGTACGTCATCTACACGTCCGGCTCGACGGGCCGCCCCAAGGGTGTCCGGGTGAGCCACGCCGCCGTGGTGAACACCCTGGCCACCATGCGCGACCGGCCGGGCCTGACCGCCGACGGCACCATGCTCGCGATGGCGAGCTTCGCCTTCGACATGTCGGTGCCGGAGCTGTTCCTGCCCCTGGTGGTCGGGGCCCGGATGCTGCTGGTGGGCCGCGACGTCGCCTACGACGCGCCGCGGCTGGCCGAGCTGCTGCGGGCGGAGCGGGTCACCCTGGCCCAGGGCACGCCGGCGACCTGGCGGCTGCTCGTCGAGGCCGGCTGGACGGGCACCCCCGGCCTGACCGCCGTGTGCGGCGGCGAGGCGGTGTCCGCGCCGCTGGCCCGGCAGCTCGCCGAGCGGGTGGACGCGCTGTGGAACCTCTACGGCCCGACCGAGGCCGCCGTCTGGTGCGCCATGGACCGGATCGAGCCGGGCTTCACGCACCTCACCGTCGGCCGGCCGATCGGCAACATGCGCGTCCACGTGCTCGACGCGCGGCTCTCCCCCACCCCGGTCGGCGTGCTCGGTGAGCTGTACCTCGGCGGCGCCGGGCTGGCCCGCGACTACCACGGCGACCCGGCGCTGACCGCGCAGCGGTTCGTGCCGGACCCGGGCGGCGGCGGCCGGCTCTACCGCACCGGCGACCTGGGCCGCCGCCTGGCCGACGGCCGCATCGAGTTCGCCGGACGCAGCGACTCGCAGGTCAAGGTGCGCGGATTCCGCATCGAGCTGGGCGAGATCGAGGCGGTGCTGCGCCGCCACGAGTCGGTCCGCGACACCGCCGTGGTGGTCCGCGAGGACGGCGCCGAGAAGGCGATCGTGGCGTACCTGACGCTGGCCGGGCCCGGTGCGGACGCCGACCCGGACCAGGCGGAGATCACCGCCGACTTCGACGTCGACCCGGCACCGTGGCGGACCTTCACCCGCACCTACCTGCCGGACTACATGGTGCCGTCGGCGTTCGTGGTGCTCGACCGGCTGCCGCTCAACGCCAACCGCAAGGTCGACCGGGCCGCGCTGCCCGCACCCCGCCGCGGCGGCGGCACCGTCGGCGCCACCCCGCCGGACACCCCGCTGCGGAAGGCGCTGGCGCAGCGGTGGGCGGCGGTGCTCGGGTACGACAGCGTCGGCATCGACGACGACTTCTTCGACCTCGGCGGCGACTCCTTCAAGGCCATCAAGGCCCTGGCCGGCAGCGACCCGGCGATCAGCGTCCTCGACCTGTTCCGCCACCCCACGATCCGCGGCCTGACCGAGCACCTGGCGGCGACCGGAGGCTCCGTCGGGCGCCTGCTGCACGAGCTGACCCCGGCGCGGCCGGGCACGCCGACGACGCTGACGCTGGTCTGCGTACCGTTCGGCGGCGGCAGCGCCATCACCTTCCAGCCCCTCGCCGACGCGCTCCCGCCGGGCGTCGCGCTGTACGCGCTGGAACGCCCCGGCCACGACGTGAACCGCCCGGACGAGCCCCTGCTCGACCTGGACGACCTGGTGGACGGCTGCGTGGCCGAGGTGGTCGAGGGGATCACCGGCCCGGTGGCCGTGTACGGGCACTGCGTGGGCGGCGCCGAGGCGGTCGAGCTGGCCCGTCGGCTGGAGGCGGCCGGCGTCGAGGTGACCGGCGTGGTCATCGGCGCCCACTTCCCCGCCCCTCGGCTGCCCGGCCGGCTGTTCGGCTGGCTGCGGCGGTGGTTCCCGGTGGAGCGCTGGACGTCGAAGCGGCGCACGCTGGAGTCGCTGCGCGCCATGGGCTTCTTCACCGAGGTCTTCGACGAGAACGAGAAGGACTTCGTGATGCGCGTGGTCCTGGCCGACTCGGCGCGGGGTGAGGACTACTACACCGACGTCTACGCCGAGGGCCTGCCCCGGAAGCTGTCCGCGCCGCTGGTCAGCGTCGTGGGCAGCGGTGACCGTGCCACGGAGTTGTACCAGGAGCGGTACCTGGAGTGGGAGTTCTTCGCCGACCGGGTGTCGCTGGAGGTCATCGAGGGCGCCGGGCACTACTTCGCCAAGCACCAGCCCGCCGAACTGGCGGGCATCATCCTGGCGCACTGCGCCGCGCCTACCGCGCCTGCCGCGCCTGCCGCCGAGCCGGCGGCCGAGCGCGCGCCCGCGCCCGCGCCGGCCCGCGAGGAGCCGGCGGCCCCGCGCCGCGCGATGCCCAGCCTGGCGGTGTTCTACCTGATCGCGATCGGCCAGCTCGTCTCGCTCATCGGCAGCGGGCTGACCGGCTTCGGCATGAGCCTCTGGGTCTACCAGCGGACCGGGTCGGTGTCGCTGTTCGCCACGGCCACCGTGCTGGCGCTGCTGCCCGCCGTGGTCCTCTCGCCCGTCGCCGGCGCGCTCGCCGACCGGTGGGACCGAAGACGGATCATGATCCTCGCGGACTGCCTGGCCGCCACCGGCACGGTGAGTCTCGCGCTGCTGCTCTGGCTGGGGCAGCTCCAGCTCTGGCACGTGTTCACGGCGATCACCGTCACGGCGGTGGCCACCGCCTTCCAGCAACCCGCCTACCTGGCGGCCGTCACGCAACTGGTGCCCAAGCGGTACTACGGGCGGGCCAACGGCATCGTCTCCCTCGCCACGGCGACCAGCACGGTGCTCGCGCCGCTGGTCGGTGGCGCGCTGGTGATCGCGGTCGGGCTGCGCGGGATCGTCGTCATCGACCTGCTCACCTTCGCCGTCGCGGTGCTCGTCACCCTGTCGGTCCGCTTCCCCGACACGCTGTTCGTCAAGCGGGAGGAGCCGTTCCGGCGGGAGGTCCTGGGCGGCTGGCGGTTCATCGTCCGCCGGCACGGCCTGGTCGCCCTGGTCGTGCTGGTCGCGTCGCTGAACTACTTCTTCGCCATGGTCGAGGTCCTGGTCACCCCGCTGACCCTGTCCTTCGGCGACCCGGCGGTCCTCGGCCGGGTGCTCGCCGCCAGCGGCGTCGGCATGCTGGTCGGCTCGGTGCTCATGGGCGTCTGGGGCGGCACGGCCCGGCGGACCACCGGCATCCTGGCCAGCGTCGTGCTGCTGGGCGCCTCGCTGCTCACGGTCGGCCTGCGCCCCAGCCCGCTGTTCCCGGCCGTCGGCCTGTTCGGCATGGGCCTGGCCACGGCGCTCGTGAACACGCACTGGCTGGCCATCGTGCAGGCCAAGGTGGGGCTCGAACTCCAGGGCCGGGTGCTGTCCATGGGGCAGATGCTGTCCTGGCTGATGGTGCCGGCCGGCTTCCTGAGCGCCGGCCCGCTCGCCGAGCACGTCTTCGCCCCGCTGGTCACCCCCGGCGGACTGCTGGCCGGCGTCGTGGGCACCGGACCGGGGCGGGGCATGGCCCTCGCGGCGATCGTGGCCGGGCTCTGCGCCCTCGGCCTGGCCGCCGCCGGCATCGCGTACCGGCCGATCCGCGACGTGGAGGACGAACTGCCCGACAACGACCCCGGCACGGTCATCCTCGCCGACAAGGACCGGCTCCAGGAGGAGGCCGACCGGCGGCTCGCGCTGCTCCGGAGCCGGGGGTCCCGCCGGTGAGCGTCCCCACCCGACCCGGCCCGACCCGCCGGAACGCCGGCCGGCGCGCGACCGGCGGCCCGACCGCCGTCGACTGTCTGCACCGGATGGTGGCCGCGCAGGCCGCCCGCACCCCGGACGCCGAGGCGGTCCGGCACGGCGACCACGCGCTGTCCTACCGGGAGCTGGACGAGGCGGCGAACCGGCTGGCCCGGGTGCTGCTGCGGCGCGGGGTGACCCGGGAGGACCGGGTGGGCGTCTGCCTGCCGCGCACCCCCGAGCTGGTGGTCGCCCTGCTCGCCGTGCTCAAGGCCGGCGCCGCCTACGTGCCGCTGGACCCGGCGTACCCGCCGGCCCGGGTGGCGTTCATGGCCGCCGACTCCGGGGTGCGGCTGGTGCTGACCCGCGCCGACCTCGCCGGCCGGTTCCCCGGCACGGCGGTCCCGGTCGACCGGCTCGACCCGGTGGAGGACGGCACCGACCCGGCGGTGCCGGCCACGCCGGCGGACCTGGCCTACGTCATCTACACCTCCGGCTCGACCGGGCGCCCCAAGGGCGTGGCCATCGAGCACCGCTCCGCGTCGGTGCTCATGCACTGGGTCCGGCAGACCTTCGACGACGCGGAACTGGGCGGGCTGCTCGCCGCCACCTCGGTCTGCTTCGACCTGTCCGTCTTCGAGATCTTCGGCCCGCTCTGCTGGGGCGGCCGGGTGCTGCTGGTCGACGACGTGCTGGCGCTCGCCGCCCCCGGCGCGGACCGGCTGCCGGTGACCCTGGTCAACACGGTGCCCTCCGCGATGGGGGAACTGCTCACCGCGTCGGCCCTGCCGGCGAGCGTGCGCACCGTCTGCCTGGCCGGCGAGCCGCTGACCGCCGCGCTGGCCGCCCGGGTCTGGGCCCGCCCGCACGTCCGCCGGCTCTGCAACCTCTACGGCCCGTCGGAGGACACCACCTACTCGACCTGGGCGGAGGTGCCACCGGACAGCGGGGACCCGCCGATCGGCCGGCCGCTGCCGCAGACCCGCGCGTACGTCCTCGGCCCGGACGGTCGGCCGGTCCCGCCGGGCGAGCCGGGCGAGCTGCACCTGGCCGGGGCGGGCCTGGCCCGGGGTTATCTCGACCGGCCCGAGGAGACCTCCGCCCGGTTCCGGCCCGACCCGTTCCGGCCCGGCGAACGGATGTACCGCACCGGCGACCGGGTCCGCCTGCGGCCGGACGGGCAGCTCGCGTACCTGGGCCGGCTCGACGACCAGGTGAAGCTGCGGGGCTACCGGATCGAACTCGGCGAGGTGGCGGCCCGCCTCGCCGCCCTGCCCGGCGTACGGGAGGCGACCGCCGCGGTGCGCCCCGGACCGAGCGGGGACCCGCTGCTGGTCGGCTACCTGGTGGGCGAGCGGCGCGACGACGTCCGGGCCCGGCTCGCCGAGGCGCTGCCCGCCCCGCTGGTCCCCGCGACCGTGGTGTGGCTCGACCGGCTGCCCACCCTGCCCAACGGCAAGGTGGACCGCGGGGCCCTCCCTGCGCCCGTCCTGGGCGACGGCACCGGAGCGCACGCCACGCTCGACGGCACGGCCGGGACGGTCGCCGCGGTCTGGCGGGAACTGCTCGGGGTGCCGGTGACCGGCGCCGGCGCCGACTTCCTCGCCCTCGGCGGCGACTCCCTGCTCGCGGTCCGCTGCGCGACCCGGCTGGCCGCCGCCACCGGCCGGCCGGTCCGGCCGGCCGACCTCTTCGCCCACCCGACCGTCGCCGCGCTGGCCGCCCACCTCGACGGGCTCCCCGCCGACCCGGATCCGGTCGCCGGGCCGCCCGGTGCGGCGCCGGCCGGTCCCGCCCCGCTCTCCGCCGCGCAGGCCCGGCTCTGGTTCCTGCACCGGCTCGACCCGGCCGACACCTCGTACCTGCTGGCCTTCGCGGTCCGGTTCGGTACGCCGCTGGACCCGGACCGGCTGGCCCGGGCGGTGCGCCGGGTGGTGGACCGGCACCCGGCCCTGCGCACGGTCTTCCCGTCCGGCCCGGACGGGCCGGTGCAGCACGCCGGCCCCGCCGCCGACGGCACGCTGGTCGTCGCGCCGGCCGATCCGGGCACACCGCTCGACGCCGGGCTGCGCCGGCTGGCCGCCGAGGCCACCCGGGCGCCCATGGACCTGGCCGCCGGCCCGCTGCTCCGCACCCACCTCGTGCCCGACGGCACCGGCCGCGCGCTGGCGCTGCTGCTGGTCGTGCACCACATCGTCTGCGACGACTGGTCGTTCGGCGTGCTGGTGCGCGACCTGGCGCGGGCGTACGACACCGAGGGCGACCCGGCGGCGGCGCCCGCACCGCCGGCGGCCGGCCCGGCGACGTTCGCCCTGGCCCAGCGGGACTGGCTGGCCGGGCCGGCGGGGCGGCGGGCCGTCACCGAGGTGCTGGACGAGTTGCGGGATGCCCCGGACCTGCTCGACCTGCCCGCCGCCCCACCCCGGCGCGGCTGGACCGCTCCGGCCCGGCCGGGCCCGCCGCCCGCCGCGCGGCCCGGTGACGGCCGGCCCTGCGGCGCGGCGCTGCGGACCACCGTGGACGACGCCACCGCCGCCGCGGCGCGCGAGCTGGCCCGGGCCGGGCGGGCCAGCCTGCACATGGTCGGGCTGGCCGCGTTCGCCACCCTGCTCGGCGCCGCCACCGGCCGGCGTGACCTGCTCGTCGGCGTCGCCTTCGCCGGCCGGACCAGCGTGGCCGCCGAGCAGAGCGTCGGCTGCCACGTCAACACGCTGCCGCTGCGGCTGCGGCCGGCGCCGGACCGCGGCTTCGCCGACCTGCTCGCCGAGGCCCGCCGGGTCACCCTGTTCGCCGCCGCCCACCAGGACGTCCCCTTCGACCTGCTGGTGGAGCGGCTGCGGCCCACCCGGCGGCCGCGGCGCAACCCGCTGGTCCAGGTCGCCTTCGGGGTGCAGAACGCCCCGCCGGCCCGGCACCGCGGCGCGGCCGGCGTCGAGTTCACCGGCGTGGAACTCACCCCGGACACCGCCCGGCTCGACCTGACGCTCTGGCTCGACGAGCGGCGGGACGGGCTGGCGGCCCTGTGGACCTACCGCACCGACCTGTTCGACCACGACGGCGTGGCCGCGTGGCACCGCCGGTTCGGCGCGGTGCTGCGTACCGCCGCCGCCGACCCCCGGCGCAGTCTCGCCGACTGCGTCGACACCGCTGGAGAGTGAGAGATGACTGAGCAGAACCGGGTCGCGCGGACCATTCCCCGCCGCGGCCGTGAGCGGAACCTGGTGGACGTGCGCCCCGACTGGCCCGGCGGGCCGCTGCCGGCGCTGGTGCGCGCCAACGTGCCCGACGTCGACCTGACCGGCTGGCTGGCCGGCCACCGCGACGAGGTCGACGAGCTGGCCCGGCGCGCCGGGGCGGTGCTGTTCCGCGGCTTCGCCGTGGCCGGCGCCGACGACTTCCGCGCCGTGATGGCGGCCCTCTCCGGCGACGTGCTCTCCTACGGCGAACGCTCCTCACCGCGCAGCCAGGTCACCGAGGGGGTGTACACCTCCACCGAGCACCCGGCCGACCAGCCGATCGTGCTGCACAACGAGCAGTCGTACACGGTGAACTGGCCACTGCGGATCGTCTTCCACTGCGAGGTCGAGCCGGCCGCCGGCGGGCGCACCCCCCTCGCGGACAGCCGCCGGGTGCTGGCCCGCCTCCGCCCGGAGACGGTCGCCGGGTTCGAGCGGCACGGGGTGCTCTACCGGCGCAACTACCTGCCCGGCATCAGCCTCTCCTGGCAGACCGCGTTCCAGACCGACTCGCGCGCTGAGGTCGAGGCGTACTGCGCCCGGGCGCTGATCGACGTGGAGTGGGTGGGCGAGGGCCAGCTGCGGACCCGACAGGTCCGGCCGGCGGTGCGCCGGCACCCGGTCACCGGGGAGCGGACCTGGTTCAACCACGCGCTGTTCTTCCACGTCACCTCGCTGCCCGACGACGTCAGCGCCGGCCTGCGGGCCGCCCTCGGCGAGGAGGACCTGCCCTACCAGACCGCGTACGGGGACGGCACGCCCATCCCCGACGACGTGCTGGCCGAGCTGCGGGCCGCGTACGCCGCGGAGACCCGCTCCTTCGCCTGGCAGCGCGGCGACGTGCTGCTGGTGGAGAACATGCTGGCCGCGCACGCCCGGGAGCCGTTCACCCCGCCCCGGCGCATCCTCACCGCGATGTCCGACCCGGTCGCCGCGCCCGAGCTGACCGAGGCGCTGCGCGCGGGCGCCGTGGCGACCGCGACGGGCGGCCGGGCGTGAGCGCGGGGAGTGAGCCGGGCCTGCGAGCCCCGCAGTCGCGTACGAAGGACGGCGCAGCGAGCGGGCCGGCGCCCCGGCGGCGCGCCACCGGCACGGTCACCGCGCCGGTGACCCGGCGGGTGCTCGTGGACGAGGAGTTCGTGCTGCTCGTCGAGGCCGCCGTGCCCGACCTCGATCTGGCCGGCTGGCTCGCCGGCCGCCGCGACGAGCTGCTGGCCGACCTGGACCGCCACGGCGCGGTGTTCTTCCGCGGCTTCGAGGTGCGCACCCCCGACGACTTCAGCCTGGCCGCCCGGGCGGTCAACCCGGACCTGCTCGGCTACCTGGAGCGGGCCGCGCCCCGGCACGAGGTCGCCGACCGGGTGTTCACCTCCACCGAGTTCAACGCCGAGCAGTGGATCCCGCTGCACCACGAGATGTCGTACTCGCACAACTGGCCGACGCACCTCTACTTCTGGTGCGCTCAGCCGGCCACCGGCAGCGGCGGGGCCACCCCGCTGGCCAGCGAGCGGGTCATCACGCCGCTGATCCCGGCCGACGTGCGGGAGCGGTTCCTCCGCACCGGCGTCAGCTACGTGCGCAACTACGGCCCGCACCTGGACCTGCCCTGGCAGGAGGCGTTCCAGACCACCGACCGGGCGGAGGTGGAGGCGTACTGCGCCGCCTCGGCGACCGAGTTCACCTGGCTGGGCGGGGACGGGCTGCGGACCCGGGCCCGCCGGCAGGCGGTGGCCACGCACCCGCGTACCGGGGAGACGGTCTGGTTCAACCACGCCCACCTGTTCCACGTCTCCAACATGCCGGCCGAGGTGTCCGGCGCGCTGCTGCGCGAGTACGGCCCGGACGGGCTGCCCCGCAACGCCTACTACGGCGACGGCGAGCCGATCCCCGACGAGGTGGTCACCGGCATCCGCGAGCTGTACCGGCAGCACGCCGTCTCGGTGCCCTGGCAGCGCGGTGACGTGCTGGTGGTGGACAACTTCCTGGCCACCCACGGCCGGGAACCCTTCAGCGGCGACCGGCAGATCCTGGTCGCCATGTCCGACCTCTACGTGAACCGGAGTGTGGTGTGAACGGATACCGTCTGTCGCCGATCCAGCGCCTGGCCTGGGCCGGCAAGCAGGACCTGGTCCGGGCGCGGGTCCGGCTCGACCGGCCGCTGGACCGGGCCCGGTTGCAGGCCGCCGTCGACACGGTGGTGGCGCGGCACGAGGCGTTGCGGCTCACCCTGGTGCACCACCCCGGGCTGCGGGTGCCGTTGCAGGACGTGGACGACGCCCGCACCGTGACGGTCGGGGCGCAGGGCGACCTGTCGGTGACGCTGACCGAGGACGCGCTGGAGGTGGCCGCCACCCCGCTGATCGCCGACCCGGCCAGCCTGCGGCTGCTCCTCGCCGACCTGGCGCGGGCCTACGCCGGCGAGGCGCTGCCGGAGGACCCGGAGGCGTTGCAGTTCCTCGACGTGGCCGAGTGGCAGCTGGAGGAGCGGGAGCAGGCCCCGGCCGCCGAGCCGGCCGCGCCGGCCGCGCGGCTGGTCACCCCGCACGGTGACGACCCGAGCGCGGCCGTCACCGCCACGGTGCCCGCCGCCGCGCTGGCCGGCGCCGCGGGGGACGCGGGCGTCGCACCCGGTACCGTGCTGCTGGCCGCCTGGGCCGTCGCCGTGTCCCGCCGGGCCGAGGCGCCGGACGGGGCCGACGAGGCGGACCTGGTGCTGGCCCGGTGGAGCGACGGCCGGCAGGCCGACGGCACCGCCGGGGTGGTGGGCCCGCTGGGCGGCTACGGGCCGCTCCGGCTGCCCCTGCCGCTGCCGGCCTCCGCCGCCGACCTGCTGGCGCTGGTCGGCGCCGCCGAGGCCGCGGCCGACGAGACGTTCCACCTGGTCGACCCGGTGGACGAGCAGTCCGGCGCGGTCGCCGGCTTCGCGCTGCGGCCCGCGGTGGATCCGTCCACCGTGGCCGGTCTCGGCGGGGCCGCGGTGACGGTCGCCGACCCGGCGCCGGCCACCGGTCCGCAGCTCACCGCGCTGACCGACGGCGACCTGGTCACCCTGCGGGTGGTCGGCGGGCAGTGGCTGCTCGACGCGCTGCTGGCGGTCCTGCGCACCCTGCCCGCCGCGCTGGCCGGGGACGCCCCGCCGGCCCTGCTCGGCGACGCGGAGGCCGGCTGGCTGGCCGACGCGGCCGGGACCGCGGCCGAGGCGCCCGGCCGTACCCTCGTGGACCTGCTGGACGCGGGCCTCGCCGGGATGGCCGGGGACGCCCCGGCGGTGGTCGCCGCCGACGGCGCCTACACCGCCGGTGAGCTGCGCGACCGGGCCGGCCGGGTGGCCGGCGCCCTCGCGGCGCGCGGCCTGGCCGGCGCGCCGGTCGGGGTGCTGGCCGCCCGCTCCCGGGACACCGTCGTGGCCTTCCTCGGCGTGCTGCGGGCCGGGGCGGTGTTCGTGCCGCTGGACCCGGACGCCCCGCCGGCGCGCCTCGCCGCCCAGCTCCGGGCGGTCGGCGCGGAGGTCGTGGTCGGCGCCGGCGGCCCGGCGACCGTGAGCGTCGCGGACCTGGTCGCGGCCGGCGGCCCGCCGCCGGCCGCGGCGCCGGTCCCGGCCGACCCGGCGTACGTGATCTTCACGTCCGGTTCCACGGGAACGCCCCGCCCGGTGCGGGTGTCGCACGGCGCCGCGGCGCACCTCGCCGGGGCGCTGGAACAGACGGTGTACGCGGGCAGCCGCCCGGGCCTGCGCGTGGCGGTCAACGCCCCGCTCACCTTCGACGCCTCGGTCAAGCAGCTCGTGCAGCTCGGCCACGGGCGCGGCCTCTACCTGGTGCCCGAGGAGGTCCGCCGGGACGGCGCGGCGCTGGCCGCCGCACTGGCCGACCAGCACGTCGACGTGCTCGACCTGACCCCCGCCCAACTGCGCATCCTGCTCGCCGGCGCCGGCGACACCCCGCTGCCCGGCCTGCTGCTGCTCGGCGGCGAGGCGGTCCCGCCGGACCTGTGGGAGACGGTCGCGGCGCTGCCCGGCGTCCGCGCGGTCAACCTGTACGGCCCGACCGAGTGCACGGTGGACACCAGCGCCGCGGAGATCCGCGCCGGGGACGCCCCGAGCATCGGCCGGCCGCTGCCCGGCGTCGCGGTCTGGGTGCTCGACGAGTGGCTGCGGCCGGTGCCGCCCGGCGTGGCCGGGGAGCTCTGCGTCAGCGGCCCCCAGCTCGCCGACGGCTACCTGGGCGACCCGGAGGCCACGGCCCGGCGGTTCGTGGAGGTGGCCCTGCCGACCGGGCGCACCGCACGGGTGTACCGGACCGGTGACCGGGTCCGATTCGACGCCGACCGGCGGCTGCGCTACCTGGGCCGCCTGGACGACCAGGTGAAGATCCACGGGTTCCGGGTGGAGCCCGGCGAGGTGGCGGCCGTCCTGCGCGGGCACCCCGAGGTCGCCGACGCCGCCGTGGTGGCCCGCGACGACGACGGGTACGGCGACCGCCTCGTCGCCTACGTCCGGCCCGGCGCCGGCCCGGCCCCGGCCGTCGACGTCGACCGGATCGCCGGGGTCAACCCGCACGAGACCCGCTACCTGTACGACGAGATCTTCGTGCAGCAGGTCTACCTGCGCGACGGCATCGTGCTGCGGCCCGGGGCGACGGTGCTCGACGTGGGCGCGAACATCGGCATGTTCTCGCTGTTCGTCCACGCCGTCTGCCCGGACGCGACGATCCACGCGTTCGAGCCGGTGCCGTCGGTGGTCGACGTGCTGCGGCGCAACGTCGCCGAGTTCGGCGTGCCGGCCACGGTGCACGGGTTCGGGCTGTCCCGGGCGGCCGGGGAGGTCTCCTTCACCTACTACCCGGGCTACTCGATGATGTCCGGCCACGCCGCGTACGCCGACCCGGCCGCCGAGGTGGCGGTGATCAAGCGGTTCCTGGCCAACGAGCGGGACGCGGGCGCGGGCGAGCGGGACGTCCTGCTCGGCCGGGTCGACGAACTGCTCGCCGAGCGCTTCGCCGGCCGGCGGCTCACCGTGCCGGTCCGGCCGCTCTCGGCCGTCCTGGACGAGCTCGCCCCGGAGCGGATCGACCTGCTGAAGATCGACGTGCAGCGGGCCGAGGCGGACGTGCTGGCCGGCCTCGACGACCGGCACTGGCCGCTGATCGCGCAGGTCGCCATGGAGGTGCACGACGCTCCCGGCACCGACACCGCGGGCCGGCTGGCCGAGCTGGTCGCGATCTTCGAGGCGCGCGGCTTCACGGTGGTCACCCGGCAGGACGACCTGCTGGCCGGCACCGACCGGCACACCCTGCACGCGGTGCGCCCCGAGTACGCCGCCGACCCGCGCCCGGCCGTGGTCACGCCGGCCGCGCCGGCGGCCGGCCCGCTGTCCGAGCGGCTGCCCGGCTGGCTTGCCGACCGGCTTCCCGCCCACCTGCTCCCGGCCGCCGTGGTCCTCCTCGACGAGCTGCCGCTGACCCGCAACGGCAAGCTCGACCGGGCGGCGCTGCCCGCGCCCCGGCTCGGCCGGCCCGGCGCCGGCGGGGGCGTCTCGCCCGCCAACCGGGCCGAGGAGATCCTGGTCGAGGCGTGGCGCGAGGTGCTCGGGGTGGCGGACTTCGGGGTGACCGACAGCTTCTTCGCCCTCGGCGGCGACTCGATCCGCAGCATCCAGATGCAGGTGGCGGCGCAGAAGCGCGGGCTGTCCTTCCAGCTCAACGACATCTTCACCCACCAGACGATCCGGGAGCTGGTCGCGCACGGGCAGCTCACCGTCGACGGCGTCGAGACGGCACCCGGCGCGGCGGAGGCCGGGCGCTTCGCCCTGGTGGCTGCCGCCGACCGGGAACGGCTGCCGGACGGGCTCGCGGACGCGTACCCGATGACCGCCCTCCAGCAGGGCATGGTCTACCACGGCGAGCTGACCGGCGACCCGGCCATGTACCACAACGTCACGGCGCACCGGGTCGCCGCGCCGCTGGACGCGGCGGCGCTGCGCCGCGCGCTGGCCGGCCTGGTGGCCGCCCACCCGGTGCTGCGGACCGGGTTCGCACTGGGTTCGTACTCCGAGCCGTTGCAGCTCGTGCACGCGGACGTGCCGGTCGAGGTGCCGGTGACCGACCTGGCCGCCGCCGACCCGCAGGCCCGCCGGGCACGGATCGACGACCTGGTGGCCGAGGAGCGGGTACGCCCCTTCGACTGGGCCCGCCCACCGCTGCTGCGACTGCACGCCGTGCGGGAGGACGCGGACGCGTTCACGCTGCTCGTCGCCGAGTACCACGGCATCCTCGACGGCTGGAGCCTGCACCGGTTCCTCACCGACCTGCTCGCCGCGTACGACGCCGAACGGGCCGGCCGGGCCCACCCGGCCGACCCCGGCCTGCCGTTCCGGGAGTACGTGGCCGCCGAGCGGCACGCCCTGGCCGACCCGGCCTCCCGCCGGTTCTGGCTGGACGGCGCCGGTGCGGCGCGGCCGCTGCTGCTCGGCGGGGCGCAGCCCCGGACCACCACCACCCAGCGCGTGCCGTTGAAGGCGGGCACCACCGAGGTCGTCGCCGGGGCGGCCCGGGCCGCCGGGGTGCCGGTCAAGTCCTGGCTGCTCGCCGCCCACCTGCGACTGATCGGAGAGCTGGCCGGCCGGGACGACGTGGTCAGCGGCCTGGTGGTCGGTGGCCGGCCGGAGGGCGAGGGCAGCGACGCCACCCTCGGGCTGTTCCTCAACACCCTGCCGGTGAGCGTGGCGCTGGGCACCCGGTCGCCGGCCGAGCTGGCCGCCGAGGTGTGGCGCGCCGAGCGGGAGCTGATGGGGCACCACCGCTTCCCGCTCGCCGAGATCGTCCGCGCCGGCGGGGGCGTCCCCCGCTTCGACCACTTCTTCAACTGGACCCACTTCCCGGCCGGTCCGGCCGGCGGCGGGAGCCGCGTCGTGGACAGCCGGGGCATCACCGTCGACGTGGCGTTCAGCCTCGCCGTCGACGCCGAACTGGACGCCGGGACCGGCCGGCTGGCCCTCACCGTCCAGTACGACCACCGGCACGTGCCCGCGGAGCGGGTGGACGCGCTCGCCGACGGCTTCCGCCGGCTGCTCGCCGCCGACCCGGCCGCGCCGCTGCCGCCGGTCGCCGCCGCCGGGCCGGCGGCCGGCGACCCGCGCGGCGAGTGGGCCGCCCGGGTGGCGGGGGCCTGGCAGGAGGTGCTCGGGACCGCGCCGCGCGACCCGGCCACCGACTTCCTGGCCGCCGGCGGGGACTCGCTGCGCGCCCTGCGGCTGGTCACCGTGCTGCGGCAGCGCCACGGCAGCGACCTCACGCTGCCCGAGTTCACGGCGCTCGGCAGCTACGGCGCGCTGGTGGACCGGGTGGCGCGCTCGTGACCGGCCTCAGCACGGCCGCCGTGCACGGCGACGACGGCCTGGTCCCCGGTGGGGCGGTGGCCCCGCCGATCGTGCAGAGCGCGACGTTCAGCGCCGAGTCCGACGAGCGGTTCACCGAGATCGCCACCGAGGCCCGGGGCAGCGCCTTCTACACCCGCTACGGCAACCCGAACCACGCGCAGGTGGCCGCCGTGGTGGCCGAGCTGGAGGGGGCGGAGACGGGCCTGGTCACCGCCTCCGGCATGGGCGCGATCAGCACGATCGCCCTGGCCCTGCTCTCGGCCGGCGACCATGTGGTGGTGCAGCGCAGCACGTACGGCGGCACCACGTCGCTCGCCACCGGCCTGCTGGCGCGTTTCGGGGTGTCCTGCACCCAGGTCGACCAGACCGACAGCGGGGCCTTCGACCGGGCGCTGCGCCCGGAGACCCGCCTGGTGCTCGTCGAGACGCCGAGCAATCCGCTGCTGGAGCTGACCGACCTGGCGGCCGTGGCCGCCTCGGCCCACGCGGCCGGCGCGCTGGTGGTGGTCGACAACACCTTCGCCACGCCGGTCAACCAGCGCCCGCTGAGCGCCGGGGCGGACCTGGTCTGGCACAGCGGCACCAAGTTCCTCGGCGGTCACTCGGACGTGTCCGCCGGGGTGGTCGTCGGCCCGGCCGGGCTGGTCGAGCGGGTGTGGCGGACAGCCGTCGTCACGGGCAGCACGCTCGGCCCGGTGGACGCCTGGCTGCTGCTGCGCGGGATCCGCACGCTGCCGCTGCGGGTGCAGCGGCACAACGACAACGCCCTCGCCCTGGCCCGGGCGCTGGAGGGGCACCCGGCGGTCGCCCGGGTCCGCTACCCGGGGCTGCCGTCGCATCCCCAGCACGATCTCGCGCGCCGGCAGATGACCGGCTTCGGCGGGGTGCTCGGCGTCGACCTCGCGGCGGGCCGGGCGGGAGCGGCCGCCCTGCTGGCCGGGCTGGGGCTGGCGAAGCGCGCGGCCAGCCTGGGCAGCGTCAGCACGCTCGTGGTGCACCCCCGGTCGATGTGGGCGGGGATCGTGGACGCCGCGCAGCTCGCGGCCACCGGCATCGGGGAGGGGCTGGTCCGCGTCTCCACCGGCATCGAGGACACGGCCGACCTCGTGGCCGACTTCCTGGCGGCGCTGGACGGGGCGCCGACCTGAGCGGGGCGGACGTCGGCGCATGGTCCGGGCCGCAACGGGAATCGGAGTGCCGCCAGCAGCACCGACGGACGCCAGGAGCCACGCCATGACGGACCTCTCGCCCACCGGGTCGCCGCCGCGGGCCGGCGACGGCGGCTTCGCCGTCGTGGAGATGTTCACCTCGCAGGGCTGCGAGAGCTGCCCACCCGCCGAGGAGGTGCTCACCGAGATCGAGCGGGACGCCCGCCAGCGGGGCGAGCCGGTCTTCGCCCTGGGGTTCCACGTCGACTACTGGGACCACCTGGGCTGGCCGGACCCGTACGCCGCCGCGGCGTACACCGCCCGGCAGGAGGCGTACGCCCGGGCCTTCGGCACCGGACACCTCTACACCCCGCAGATGGTCGTCAACGGCACGGCCGAGTTCGTCGGTTCCGACCGGCGGCGGGCCGCCGAGGCCATCACGTCCGCGCTGTCGGCGGCGGCCACCACGCCGCTCACCCTGTCGGTCGGGGACGCGGGCGGCGGGCACGTGGTGGTGGACTACCGGACCGAGCATCCGCCCGCGCGGGGCATGCTGCACGTGGCGGTCGTCGAGCGGGGCCTGGAGAACGACGTCCCCCGGGGCGAGAACGCCGGCCGCCGGCTGCGGCAGGACAACGTCGTACGCGCCTTCACCTCGGTCGGACTGGGCGCCGAGGAGGGCCGGGTGGACCTGGCGGTGCCACCGGATCTGGACCCCGCGCAGGCGTCGGTGGTCGGCTACGTGCAGCAGGAGGGTGAGCGGGCCGTCGTCGGCGCCGCGGCCGTCGACGTGTCCGCCTGAGCCGCGCGCCGCTCACCCGAGGAGCACGCCCGATGAGCATCGCCCAGCAGCAGAAGCGCCTCACGCCGAACGTCACCCTGGTCCTGCTCGCCTCGATCATCGTGTCGTTCGTCGCCGCGTCGACGGCCCCGAGCCCGCTGTACGGGATCTACCAGGCGCGCTGGCACTTCTCACCGATCACCACCACGGTGGTGTTCGCCGTCTACGCCGTCGCGGTGCTGGCCTCGCTGCTCACCGTCGGCAAGCTCTCGGACCATGTCGGGCGGCGCCCGGTCCTGCTCGCCGCGATCGCGGTCCAGATCATCTCGCTGGTGATCTTCGTCCTCGCCGGCGGCGTACCGGCGCTGGTCGCCGCCCGCGTCGTGCAGGGCCTGGCGGCCGGCACCGCCACCGGCGCGGCGGCCGCCGCCATGCTCGACATCGACCGTGCCCGCGGCACGCTCGCCAACTCGATCGCCCCGGGCATCGGGACCGGCGTCGGTGCCCTGCTCTCCGCGCTGCTCGTCCAGTACCTGCCCGCTCCGACGCGCCTGGTGTACGTCGTCCTGCTCGTGGTCCTGCTCGTCCAGGGTGTCGGGGTCGTGCTGATGCCGGAGACGGTCACGCCCATGTCGGGGGCGCTGCGGAGCCTGCGGCCGGAGATCCGGCTGCCCCGCGCGGTACGCGGGCCGCTGCTGGTCGTCGCACCGGTCGCCTTCGCCGTCTGGGCCCTCGCGGGGTTCTTCGCCGCGCTCGGCCCGGCGCTCGTGCGCGCGCTCATGAACTCCTCGATCGTGGCCGGGGGCCTGAGCATCTTCGTCTTCGCCGTCTTCGGGTCGGCCGCCATCCTCGTGCTGCGCGACCGGCCCGCGCGGACCGTCATGCTCACCGGCAGCACCGCGCTCGTGATCGGCATGATCATCACCCTGGTGTCGGTCTCCGCCGACTCCATCGCCGGCTTCTTCGTCGGCCTCGCGTTCGGGGGCGTCGGCTTCGGGGGCGGCTTCCAGGGCAGCCTCAAGACCGTCACGCCGCTGGTCGAGGCGCACGAGCGCGCCAGCGTGCTCTCCCTGCTCTACATCGTCTCCTACGTCGGTTTCGGCCTGCCCACGGTGATCGCCGGCTTCCTCGTGGTCCACGGCGGCGGCCTGCGCCGGACCGCCGAGGAGTACGCCGTCGCGGTCATCGTGCTCGCCCTGGTCGCCCTGCTCGGGCTGCGCGGGACGACCCGGACGGCCCCGGCGGGCCCGCGATAGCGTCGACGGCGATGCCCAACCCGTCCGGACCGGCCGCCCTGACCACGGCCGAACGCGCCATCGACACCCGCTCGCGGGCGATCCTCGCCCGGCTGCCCCGGCACGGGCCGGCCGGCTGGCTCACCGAGTTCGCCGTCTTCGGGCTCAAACAGGCCTGGGCGTGCGTCTTCGGTGGGGCGCTGCTGGCGGTCATCTTCGCGGCGCACCTCTGGTATCCGGTGGACGCGGCGTTCGCCCGCAACGACCTCCTGACGCTCGCGGCGGTCGCCATCCAGGTCGCGATGGTGGCCGGCCGCCTGGAAACCCTGCGCGAGCTGCGGGTGGTGGTGCTGTTCCACCTCGTCGGCACGGCCATGGAGCTGTTCAAAACCGAGGTGGGCTCCTGGTCCTACGCGTCCGACGGCCTGCTGAGGGTCGGCGCCGTGCCCCTGTTCAGCGGCTTCATGTACGCCGCGGTCGGCTCCTACCTGGTCCGGGTGAACCGCCTGTTCGACCTGCGTTTCACCCGCTACCCGAGGCGCTGGCTGACGGCGGTGCTGGCCGCGGCGATCTATGCCAACTTCTTCACCAACCACTACGTGCTCGACGTGCGGTGGCTGCTCATCGCCGCCGTCGCGCTCGTGTTCGGCCGCTGTGTCATGCAGTTCCGCATCTTCCGGTACCGGTGGCGCATGCCGCTGCTGCTGGCGTTCCTCCTGGTCGCCTTCTTCATCTGGCTCGCCGAGAACATCGCCACCTGGTCGAACGCCTGGCTCTACCCCAGCCAACTGGGCGGTTGGCAGCTGGTCTCGCCGGCGAAGCTCGCCTCGTGGTTCCTCCTCATGATCATCTCGGTGGTGCTGGTCACCTGGATCTCACCGCCCCAGCCGCCCGACCCCTCGCGGCCGCCCGACGACCGGGAGCCGGCCGCGGCGGCACACCCCGGCGCGGCCGACGTGCCGGGCGGGGCGCCTCCCGCCACCGTCACGCGACGGACGCCGGCGCGCTGAGCCCGCCCTCGTTGCCGCCGCGGTCCAGGCCGGAGACGCAGTAGGTGAGGGGTCCGCCGGCCGGGGCGGCCGGGTCCACCCAGTCCCGACCACGGGTGGTGCCGACGAGTCGGGCCGTTCCGCCGTCCACCCGGTAGACGGCGAAGCCCACGGCGTCGTCGCCGCGCCAGGTCAGCGCCACACCGCCGGTGTCCTGGCGCCGCGCGCCGGTGAGGGCGGGCGCGGGCGGCGGCGCCGCCGGCAGCTGGGCCATCGTGGGCAGCAGCGCGGGGGCGGCGTAGTGCGCCCGGCTGTACCGGCTGACCGCCCCGAGCCGGTCGGCGCGCACCTGGCGGGCGCTGAAGTGCACGCTGCCGCTCACCCCGTACCGCCGGTTCAACGCGAGCTGCCGGTCCAGCTCGGCCGGATCCCGCCAGGCGCCGCGCTCGCCGACCCGGTAGTCGGCCTGGCCGATGTAGAGCTGCACCCGGGTGCCGCGCACCGTGGCCGCCCACCACGGCAGCAGCTTGGCGTAGTCGGCCTTGCCGAAGCCGATGGTCCAGTAGAGCTGCGGGACGACGTAGTCCAGCCACTGCCGCCGTACCCAGAGCCGGGTGTCGGCGTAGATGTCGTCGTAGCTCTGCAGGCCGGCGGTGGCCGAGCCGGCGGGGTCGGTGCGCTTGTTGCGCCAGATGCCGAACGGGCTGATGCCGAACTTGACCCACGGCTTGATCGCCTTGATCCGCTCGCTCATCTCCCGGACCAGGGTGTTCACGTTGTCCCGGCGCCAGGCGTGCTTGTCGGCGAACCGCCCGCCGTAGCGGGCGAACGCCGCGCCGTCCGGGAAGTCCTGGCCGGCCTCCGGGTAGGGGTAGAAGAAGTCGTCGAAGTGCACCCCGTCGACGTCGTACCGCTGGACCGCCTCCAGCATCGCGTCCTCGACGAACCGGCGCGCCTCCGGGATGCCGGGGTTGAAGTAGAGGCGGCTGCCGGGCTTGTCGGCGCTGGGATAGGTCACCACCCAGTCGCGGTGCCGCCGCAGCGGGTGGGTCGGCGCGAGCTGGTCCAGGCGGGGGCCCGGCCCGCCCACGGTGGCCGGCTGGCCGCCGCGGTAGGGGTTGAACCAGGCGTGGAACTCCAGGTTGCGGGCGTGCGCCTCGGCGACCATGAACTCCATCGGGTCCCAGCCGGGGTCGCGGCCGTCGCGGCGCCCGGTCAGCCACTCGGACCAGGGCGCGTAGTTCGACGGCCAGAGCGCGTCCCCGCTCGGCCGCACGTGCACGAAGACCGCGTTGTGGTTGCGCCGCACCGCCAGGTCCAGCCAGCCGCGGAACTCGGCCCGGGCGGCCTCGGCCGGCAGCCCCCGCCGGCTCGGCCAGTCGATGTTGTTCACCGTCGTGATCCACATGCCGCGCAGCTCGCGGGTCGCCCGGGCCGGCCGGCCCGCGCAGTCCCGGCCACCGCCCGCCGGGCCGGCGAGCGCGGCCGCGCCACCCGGATCCGCCGCGCCGCCCTCGCCGGCGACCCGGTCGCGCAGGGCCCAGGCGCCGACCCCGCCCACCACGGCGAGCGCGACGACCACCGCGACGAGCGCCCGGGTGCGGCGGCGGGGAACGGGCGGCACGGGCGTCTCGGCGGAGGGCATCGCCCCAGTCTGCCAGCGCCGCTCGGGCGGGTGAACCGGCCGGAACCGCTTCTTGACGGCGAGCTGAGGCGTCGGCGTGGGCCGGTCCCGGATGGACCGGCCCACGCTGTCGTGTCGTGCGGTACGCCGGCCGTTGCCGGCGTCGGAACCTCAGCCCTGGATGAGCGAGGCGCCGTAGTAGGTCAGCGACCCGATCTGGGCGTCACCGACCGGGCGCAGCAGCGGGGCGTACCAGACGGTCCGGGAGCCGTTGGGGCTCACGCCGGGGCAGGTCGCCGTGCCGAGCACGCCGGCGGAGACGGTGCCGCGCGCGTCGACCCGGCCGTCCGACCGGTACGAGTACACCGGCCCGCCGCTGTCGCCCGGCGCCGCGGCGCAGCCCCCGGCGACGATGTGGTTGGCCTGCGTGACCGGCCCGATCACGTACCCGATGTTGATGAACTGGTTGACCACGTCGACCCGCAGGCTGCAGTGCTCGCCGCTGGAGGATCCGCCGGTGCAGACGTAGTTGCCGACGTAGTCGGAGGCGGCGCCGCCGACCCCGACGCTGGTGGCCGCGTTGTACGGCCCGGTGTAGATCCGGCCGCCGGCCGCGACCCTGATCATCAAGGTGTCCCGGGGGTTCCAGTCGTTGATGATCGGGCCCATCGTGTTGGTGGGACCACCACCGTCGTACGCGACCTGACCGTTGATGCCGCAGTGCCCGGCGCTGAGGATCTGCCGGGCGTCGTTCCAGTACACCCCGAAGCCCGTGCTGCAGCCGCCGCCGGCGTAGTAGCGCGCCCCGCCCCAGTAGGGGGCGAAGTCGTTCTGGCGGTTGAGCGGCGTGGCACTCGGCGTGGTGCTCACGCTGAGCGGCAGCCGCGCGGTACGTAGGACGTCCCGCTTGCCCGACGCCAGCGCCTTGCCGGAGACGGTCACCGCGAGCCCGCTGCCGTCGACCTTGGCGGCGACCGAGACGGCCCGCGGGTCGGCGGCGAGCCGCTGCGCCTCGGCGACCATCTCGCGCTGGTGGAACCGGGCCGGCTTGAACTTCACCGGAACGGAGAGCCGCCGGGCCAGGTCACGGACCGACCCGGGCACCCGGCCCTTCCAGTAGACGGTGAGCCTGCGGGCCTCGGGCGCGGCGACCACGCCGGCGAAGCCCTCGCCGCGGGCGGCGGTGATCTCACCGGCCGCCGCGTTGAGCCGGTCCTGCTCGGCGAACAGCGCCCGCCAACTGGCGAACCCGCCCGGCACGGCCTCGGCCGGCTGGGTCGACGGGGTGACGGGTTTGCTGTCGGCCATGGCCGGCGTCCCGAGGGCGCCGGTGGCGACGATCGCGGCGGCCAACGCGAAAAGGGTACGGCGCACGACCGTTCCCCCGCGTCCGCCCGATGTCATTGGACTCATACGGTGTTACCTCCTGATGATGAGAGCCGCCGGGGCGACAATTCCCCCGGTCGCCCTCGAATTCTGCGGCGCTGAAATTCATTCACCAGGCTCCTGATACCAAACGGACTCAGCCATTTACCCGGACGGGGTGGGCGTGCGACCATTGCCGGTTCCCCTGGCCGGGACATGGGGCTTGAGCAGGGATGACGCCACCCTGTTGCTGCTGTTCGGCAATTCCGAGACTGTCGGAAAAGCGCTTCAACAAAGCGCCCTGGCTCGCCTCGACCGGGTGTCGTCGCAGTCCTGTCACCGGCTTTTCACAAAGCTCTTTCCCATCGATTTTCGAGCGGGGTTCGCCAGGTGGCTCGGCCGACGTCGGATCCGGAAACCGCCACTTCTCACCGAGCAGCGCCGCCGCCCCCGTCGTCTTCGGCCGGCTCCTGGCCGGCCGGAGCGACGCCCGCGGTCATGGACCGGTGACGCGCCGTCCGGGTCCGGCCCGGCACCCGGGCGGGGGCTCCGCCCGAACGGTGCCGTGGGCTCGGGCACCCCCTGAGCCCGGCGCCCCACCGGGGGGTGGGGGTGCGGCTATGGTCGGGCGGTGGATGAGCTGTTCGAGCCGGCAGGGACGCTGCGCTCGGCGTACCGCGAGGTGGACTGGGCGTCCACGTCACTGGGCGCGGTGCGCGACTGGAGCCCGACGCTGCGTGCCGCCGTCGACCTCACCCTGCACTCCCGGTTCCCGGTGACGCTGTTCTGGGGCCCGGAGTTCGTCATGGTCTACAACCAGGCCTACGTCGAGTTGATCGGGCAGAAGCACCCGGCCGCGCTCGGCGCCCCCGCGGCGCGGGTGTTCGCCGAGATCTGGGACGTCATCGGGCCGATGCTCCGCTCGGTGCGGTCGACCGGGCGCGCGACCTGGACCCGGGACATGCGGCTGCTCATGGACCGGCGCGGCTTCCCCGAGGAGTGCTTCTTCACGTTCTCCTACTCCGCGGTCCGCGACCCGGACGGCCGGGCCGAGGGCGTGATCGACATCGCGACGGAGACCACCACGCAGGTGCTGTCCCAGCGGCGGCTGATCATGCTGGTCGGGCTCAGCGACGCCCTCAGCGGCCTCGAGGACCCGGCGGAGATCCTGGACCGGGCGCTGGGGGTGCTGCGCACCGATCCGCAGGACCTGCCGGATGTCGACATCCTCGTCCCGGACGCCGCCGGCGACGCCGCCCGCCCGCCGCTGCCCGCGCTGCCGTCGACGATCCTCCGCGACGGGGACTTCGCGCTGGAGACGACGGCCGACGTCCCCGTGATGCGGATGCGCCTGCCGGGCCCGGCACCGTCCGCGGACGCGGTCCTGGTGGCACGGCTGAGCCAGCACCTGCCCCTCGACGACGGCTACGTGGGGTTCGTGCGGCTGCTGGGCACGACGGTGGCGCAGGCGCTGCAGCGGGCCCAGGCCCGCCAGGCCGAACGGCGGGTCGCGATCCTGGAACGCGACCTGTCCGAGCGGCTGCAACGCAG
Organism: Micromonospora sp. NPDC048907; assembly: GCF_055586885.1. Classification (NCBI taxonomy): domain Bacteria; kingdom Bacillati; phylum Actinomycetota; class Actinomycetes; order Micromonosporales; family Micromonosporaceae; genus Micromonospora; species Micromonospora sp. NPDC048907. The sequence goes on along the minus strand of NZ_JBVJHI010000008.1, from coordinate 42,610 downwards.
CCTGCTGACCCCGCCCGCCCAGCCGCCCGGGACCGAGGTGGCGGTCCGCTACCAGCCGGCGGCGGAACGCGCACGGATCGGCGGCGACTGGTACGACTCGTTCCTGCTGCCCGACGGCTCCCTCACCCTGGTGATCGGGGACGTGGCGGGCCACGACCAGCAGGCCGCCGCGGCCATGGCGCAGATCCGCAACGTGCTCCGCGGGGTCGCGTACACGGCGGGGAAGCCGCCCGGCGGGGTGCTGGAGGGCCTGGAGGCGGCGACGCGGGGCCTGGGCGTGAACGCGTTGGCGACCGCGGTCCTGGCCCGGGTGGAGCAGGACGAGGAGCAGGCCCGCAGCGGCGTACACACCCTGTCGTGGTCCAACGCCGGGCACCCGCCGCCGGTCCTGGTCAACCCCGACGGGACCGCGACCCTGCTGCGCACGCCGCCGGAGATGCTGCTGGGCGTCCAGGCCGGCGTCGCGCGCGGCGACCACCGGGTCACCCTCGCGCCCGGCAGCGCCGTCGTGCTGTACACCGACGGTCTGATCGACCGGCGCGACGCGATCATCGACGACGGGTTGGCGGAACTGGTGCGGAGCCTCACCGGCCGGCACGGGTCGACCGCCGAGCAGCTCTGCGACGAGTTGCTGGCCCGATTCGCCGCCAGCAGCGACGACGACATCGCCCTGCTCGTGCTGCGGATTCCGCCGGAGCCCGCCGGCACACCGGGGTAGGCGGGCGGGGCCGGGGCGACGCGGGCGGAAAATCGGAATGCAGGTAGCCTCTTTTCCCATGGGCGGTTCCGTACCGCCGGCCGACATCAATTCCACGGGGGCCGGGCATGCGCGACGTGAGGCGTCGTCGCTGCTCTCCCGGGCCTTCACCGCGGCCAGCATCACCGAGCTGCGGCATGCCGTCGCCGCGGCCGTCGCGGCGGCGGGGCTGACCGACGAGCCCGCCGAGGACTTCGTCCTGGCGGTCCACGAACTGGCGACGAACGCCGTACGCCACGGCGGCGGCGCGGGCCACCTGCACCTGCGGCGGCAGGGTGACCTCCTGCTCTGCGACGTCGTCGATCACGGCCCGGGCATCGGCGCGCCGCCGATCCGGCAGGTCGGCGGGGACGCGGCGGGCGGCCGGGGCCTCTGGCTGGCGGACCACCTGGCCGACTCGCTGAGCCTGCGCCGCCGCGCCGACGGCCTGACCGCCACCGTCACCATCGCGCTGCGCTGACCCGACCGGCACCCTCAGTCGACGTCGACCCAGTCGAGGGTGCGGCCGACCGCCTTCTTCCACCGGGCGTAACCGGTCTCGCGCTGCTCCGGCGACCAGGTCGGCTGCCAGCGCCGGCTCTCGTTCCAGTTCTCGCGCAGTTCGTCGGTGCTCTTCCAGAACCCGACGGCGAGCCCGGCCGCGTAGGCGGCGCCCAGGGCGGTGGTCTCGGCGACCACCGGGCGGCTGACCGGCACACCGAGGATGTCCGCCTGGAGCTGCATGCAGAGGTCGTTGACCGTGACGCCGCCGTCGACCTTCAGGCACTCCAGGGGCACCCCGCAGTCCTGCTCCATGGCCTCGGCCACGTCGCGGCTCTGGTAGCAGATCGACTCCAGGGTGGCCCGGGCGATGTGCGCGTCGGTGTTGAACCGGGACAGGCCGACGATCGCGCCCCGGGCGTCGGAGCGCCAGTACGGGGCGAACAGCCCGGAGAACGCCGGCACGAAGTACACGCCACCGTTGTCCTCGACCTGGCGGGCCAGGATCTCGCTCTGCGCGGCACTGCTGATGATCTTGAGCTGGTCGCGCAGCCACTGCACGGCCGAGCCGGTGACCGCGATCGAGCCCTCCAGCGCGTAGACCGGCGCCTCGTCACCGAACTGGTAGCAGACCGTGGTGAGCAGCCCCGCCGTGGACCGCACGATGTCGGTGCCGGTGTTGAGCAGCATGAAGTTGCCCGTGCCGTAGGTGTTCTTCGCCTCGCCCGGCGCGAAGCAGACCTGCCCGACCGTGGCGGCCTGCTGGTCGCCCAGGTCACCGGTGATCCGGACGGGGCTGCTGAACGGGCCGTGCGGCACCGTGCTGCCGTACGAGCGCGGGTCGGAGGACGGCCGGATCTCGGGCAGCATGGCCCGCGGGATGCCGAAGAACGACAGCAGCTCGTCGTCCCAGTCGAGCGTCTCCAGGTTCATGAGCATCGTGCGGCTGGCGTTGGTGGGGTCGGTGACGTGCACGCCGCCCTCGGTGCCGCCGGTCAGGTTCCACAGCAGCCAGGTGTCGGTGTTGCCGAAGACGGCCTCGCCCCGCTCGGCCGCCTCCCGGACCCCGTCGACGTTCTCCAGGATCCACTGGATCTTCCCGCCGGAGAAGTACGTCGCCGGCGGCAGCCCCGCCCGGAGCCGGATGACGTCGCCCCGGCCCTCGCGTTCCAGGGCCGAGGCGATCCGGTCGGTGCGGGTGTCCTGCCAGACGATCGCGTTGTAGTAGGGCCGGCCGGTCCGGCGGTTCCACACCACCGTGGTCTCGCGCTGGTTGGTGATGCCGAGCGCGGCGAGGTCGGAGCCGGCCAGGCCGTGCTCGTTCATCGCGGTCTGGACCACCGTCTGGGTCCGTTCCCAGATCTCCAGGGGGTTGTGCTCGACCCAGCCCGCCCGCGGCAGGATCTGCTGGTGTTCGAGCTGGTGGCGGCCGACCTCGTTGCCACCGTGGTCGAAGATCATGAAACGGGTGCTGGTGGTGCCCTGGTCCACGGCGCCGACGAAGTCAGCCATGCGGGGGTCTCCTTCCGGTAAGGGGCGAGCCGGCCGCCTTCACTCGTTGCGTCATCTGCTGCCTCCACAAGCGGTGGGAGTGGGTGCACCGTAGAAGCGCCACGCGTCCTCGGTCAACGAAACCCCGCTCACACGAGCCGCGCCATGCGCACCGACGGCCGCTCGCCCCGCAGATGCCGCGCCTGATGCTGCCGCACGTGGTCCTCCCAGACCTCCTGGTCATAGTCCGGAGTCGGCGGCATCCACCGGTGCGAACCATCGCTGTAGTGAACTTCTCGTCGCCGGCACGCAGAATGCTCACCTCATCCACCCCAGAAACCGCCGGTGCAGCGCACCGGCTGGCAGCCAGTGCAGGTCGGTCGACGCTCGCACGAGCTGCGCACCCATGTAGAGCGCAAGCGACACGGGAGCGCCCGCGTACTCCGCCCGCAACTCCTGGCGCCGGGTCGGACAGGGCCATGAACGACCACAGCCACCACACGCCCAGATCGGCAGAACTGGCCCATGGGCGCTCATGGGAAGCACCTGAGCCGGAAGGACGCGCTGGTCACTCCTGCTCTCCCGGCCAGTGCGCCCGGTTGATCGGGATGCGGTGGCGGGCACGGCACGGCAAGTCCGATCCGCAGCGGCAGACCCGACGCCACCTCTGCCACGACCACACCGGCCGGTGCCGTCGCGCCAACGTCATCGCCGCCACAATCAGGTACCCGTCGTACGACACCTGTCGGCCGCCAGAGAGTTGAGGCCTTCTCATCTGCCGTCCCACCAGGACCTGCTGCCGGCCGGGCGAAGGACACGGTGATGGATCGGGTCCGAACAGTCACACGTCATGGCGGCACCATCCCGTTCCGCCCCGGCGACGGGCCATGTCGGCTGGTCATGTCACGACGACATGACCCTCTCGTCCCGCCTCCACCGCACAGCTAGGCTGCGGGGCGAGCACCGTGGGTAGTCGTTCCGCAACGCCGGGAGCTGATGTGTTGCTCGATCCACTCCGTATCCCCGAGGGCGCCTGGACCGATCCCGCCGTGCGCACCGCGCTCGGCAGCCGGGACGTGGGCGGGCTGTTCCGGCGCATCTGTGGTTTGACCGGGGCGAGTCAGACCCGGATCGGTGCCGCAGTCGGATTGGAGCAGGGTTACATCAGTCGCGTCATCGCCGGCCGCAAAGTCACGTCCATCGAGGTGCTGGAGCGCATCGCCGACGGGCTCCAGATGCCGGACGAGTCGCGGATGGCCTTCGGCGGCCTGGCACCCCGCAGACGGCCATGTCACGCCGACGCGGCCCCTCCGCCTCCGGGACGGCAGAGTGCCACGCCGGTCGACCGATCCTGGCGGGACGACATCCGCACCGCTGTACGGCTCTGGGAAGGCGATGTGAACCGGAGAGACATGATCCGCCAGGTGACATTCACGTCGGCCGGCTACACAGTCCCCGCACTCCGTTGGTTCACCGCGCCGACCGGCCAGGCAGTGGCCGCGACGGGCCGTCGTGCCGTCGGTCAGCCCGACATCGACACCATCCATGAGATGTCCACGACATACCGCCGCCTCGACAACCAGTACGGCGGCGGACACGCACGGGTGGCCGTCGCGCGCTACCTCCACCAGGAGGTCACCCCGCTCCTGACCGAGGGACGCTACGACGGCGCCTCCGGCCGCCGCCTACTGAGCGCAGCCGCCGAACTCACCCAGCTCGCCGGCTGGCAGGCCTACGACGTGGCCGAGCACGGCGTCGCCCAGCGCTACCTGACCCTCGCGCTAAATCTCGCCCGCGCTGCCGAGGACGCCGGCCTGGGTGCAGAAGTACTGGCCGCGATGAGCCATCAAGCCACCTACTTGAGTCACGCTGCCGTCGGCGTGGACCTCGCCCGCGCCGCCCGTCTGACCGCCCAGCGCGCCGGCCTTGCCGTTCTCACCGCCGAGGCGTACGTCCTGGAGGCCCACGCCTTGGCGACGACCGGGGACGAACGGGCCTGCGCGACCGCTCTCCATCGCGCCGAGCGGGCGCTCGACCGAGCGGATCGAAGCGCCAATCCCCAGTGGCTGGGTTACTTCGACGAGGCGTACCTGTCGGCCAAGTTCGCCCACTGTTTCCATGCCCTCGACAAGCCGGTCCAGGCCGAACGCTTCGCCATCCGGTCATTGCGGATGGACCAGCGGTATGTCCGCGGCAAGGCGTTCAACCTGGCACTGCTCGCCTCGGTGCAACTGCGACGCGGTGAGCCGGACCGGGCGTGCGCGACCGGCGCGGAGTCGCTGGCCCTGGTCAGGCACCTCCGCTCGTCCCGGGCCGTCCGCTATCTCCGCGACCTTGAGGCCCGGCTGGTACCGCACCGCCGCCGGCCGACGGTCCGACTGTTCCTCGGCCAGATCGGCGCTGCGCTCGGCACTCGGCGCTGACGGCTACAACTCGCCGCTCGTCTGACGGGCGATCAGTTCCAGCACGGCCACCACCGTGCCGGCCCCGACGATCTCACCAGTTCGGATCAGGTTGCGTGCCTCATCCAGCGGGATCCACGCGACCTCTTCCGCCTCGTTCACGTCCGTGGCTGCGCCGGTGCGGTCGGCCGCCCGGGCCAGGAACAGCATGTTCTCTGCGTCGGCGGTGCCGACCCACGGCTGGAAGGACAGCAGCGGCTCGACTGTGCGTGGCCGCCAGCCGGTCTCCTCCTCGACCTCGCGCACTGCACAGACGGCCGGCTCCTCCTGGTCGTCGACGTAGCCGCCGGGCAGTTCCCACACCCACCGGTCGAAGACGAACCGGTGTCGTCGCATCAGTAACAACCGATTCCGCTCGTCGAGCACGGCGACCATGGCGGAGCGGGGCGCACGGATCACGTACTGCTCGAAGCGGACACCGTCCGGCAGCTCGACGTCGGCGATGCTCAACCGCGCTCGCCGGGTGTCGTCCACGACCCGCTCACCGTGGATCGTCCACCGGGTCGACTCCGTTGCGCGCTCCTCCGTCACGGGACAAGTATCAACCGCGCCAGGTTCCGCACGGCGCCGGGAGATCGTGGGATCAGTCGGTCGGCAGGAGTGGGCGCATGAAGGTGCGTTCGTAGCGCAGGACGCAGCCCGACTCGTCGCGGATCCGGTCGGCCGCCACGAACTCCGGGTCGTCGCCGAACCGTGCGCGGTAGCGCTCGTACGCCGCCAGGCTCTCGAAGCTGAACAAAGCCTCGGCCCGGTCGCTGGCTCCCTCGGCCGGCAGGAAGTAGCCGTGGTGCACGCCGCCGTGCTTGGCCACCAGCCGCATCCACTCGCGGGCGAAGCGTTCGAACGCCTCGATCTGCGCGGGGTCCACGGTGTAGTGCACGACGCAGGTGATCACGACACCCACCCTACGGGCCGCCGGGGGGGGGGGGGCCCCCCCCGCCGCCGCGGCCCGGCCCCCGCCGCGGGGCGAGGACCGCCCCCCCCCCCAGCAGCGCCGCGCCGCCCGCGCCCACCCCCCCGCCGCCAAGG
>NZ_JBVJHI010000008.1:0-36381 GCF_055586885.1 Micromonospora sp. NPDC048907 | reverse complement strand
GGTCACAGCGAACGCCCCCCTCCGGGGGGGCGGGCACGCTTGTGTCGCGCCGCCATCTGATCACCCCCCCCCCCCCCCCGCGGCCCGGGGGCCCCCCCCCCCCCCCCCGCCCCCCCCCCCACGGCCGGGACAGGGAGTCTCAGCCGCAGCCCAACGCCTGGTCGTAGCCGCGCGGCACGTCCCCGGCGGCGACCTTGTCCGCGGTCTCCCAGAACACCTCCGGCCAGTCGCCCTCGTCCTTCATCTGGTGCAGCACCTTCCAGTGGTGGCTGCTGCGCAGCGCGTCGGCGGCCCGCCGGAGGGCGGCGTCGTCGCCGGCTCGTTTCGCCCGCTGCCATTCGGCGATCCAGGCGCAGCCGATCCGGGACGTCACCTGGGCGCCGAACTGGTACGCGTCGTTGGTGCCGAGGCCGGCCAGCGCGGCCTTGTCGAAGTCCGGCGGCAGGGGAATGTCGGCGAGCACGGCGGTGGCCCGCTCGTCCACGCGGGCCGGCGTGACGATCTCCGGCGGGAGTGCGGCCAGCCAGGTCCGCACGTCGACGCGGACGACGTGGGTGAGGGTCCGGTCGAACTCGGTCCGGTTTCCACCGCCCGCGCGGAGTTCGACGAAGACGCCGTCGCGGGGGCGGAGCATGACCGCGAAGTCGTCCGAGCGGTAGCGGAACAGGTCGCCGTCCCACCCGTCGACCTTCACCGCCTCCGGTGCGCTGACATGGCGCCGGTCCGCGTGGTAGCCGTCGTACTGGTCGGCCGGGTACCAGTTCATGTCGAGCTGCCGTCCGCCCTTGCGGAACGCGATGGTGCCCTGCTTCTCGGCGAACCCGTAGACGGTGGCCACCTTCCACCCGGGCTCGTCGATGAGCAACCGCGGGTTCCGCTCGGCGGCCTGCAACGCCACCGGCGAGAAGGCGAACGAGGTGGTCGGTCCGGCGGCGGTGGTGGGGTCGGCCGTGTCCGTGGGAGCCGCCTGGCGGTCGTGCGGAGGCTGGCCGTAGACGGTGACCACGGCGAGGACGCCGACGAGCGCGGCGGCCGCGGTCAGCGGGCCGGCGAGGCGGCGGACCAGGCCGCGGCGTGCCCGGGAGCGTGGCTGCGGTACGTGGGCGACGCGGTCTGGCGTCGGCTCGGACATGATCTCCTCCAGGAGAGCCTGCTTCGCCCCGTCGAGGTCTCCGATGGCGTCGGGCCGGTAGGGGTCGGCGTCGCGGACCAGCCGGTCGACGTGCTCCTCGGTCATCTGCCCTCCTTCGGGGCTGGTGTGGTCAGGACGTCGAGTACATGTCCGGGTGTGCGGAGGTCGTCACCGGCGAGTTCACGGAGCCTGGCCCGCGCCCGCGAGAGACGGGTACGCACGGCGGCCGGGCTCACCCCGAGCACCTCGGCCGCCTCGCGCGGTTCGAGTCCCTCCCAGACGGTGAGCAGCAGCACCTCCCGGTCCAGCTCCCCCAGCCGGTCCAGCGCCGCGCGGACGGCGAGCCGTTCCGGCACCTCGCTGCCCGGGTCGCCGCCGATCACCGCGGTGATCCGCTGGCGTAGCCGCTCCCCCAGCCGCTGCCGGCGTACGCTGCCGCGGTGGTGGTTGGCGAGCACGCGGCGGGCGACGCCGTACAGCCACAGCCGGGCCTCGCCGTCGGCCGGCAGGTCCCGTCTTCGGCGCCAGGCGACCAGGAAGGTCTCGGCGACGACGTCGGCCGCGTCCTCGGGTTGCGCGACGCGGCGCAGGGCGTACGCCAGCAGCGGCTCGAAGTCGGCCGCGTAGACGCGTCGGAAGCGTTCCTCGTGCTCGGTCCCGGAGCTCACGTCCGTCCCATGTCCGGTCGGGCCCCCATCGTGACAGGGAGTCCGTCAGTCGGGACGCAGGTGGGTGCGCCGGGTCTTGCGTCCCGCCTCGTACGCCGCCCGGGCGGCCCGCCCCTCCACGGTGGTCGAGACCTCGGCGACCGGCACGTCCCACCAGGCGCCGGCGTCCGGTCCGGCCTCGAACCGGTCGGTCCGCACGTGCACCACGGTGGTCCGGGTGGCTGCCGCCGCCGTCGCCAGCGCCGCCCGGAGCTGGGCCATGGTGGACACCCGGATCAGGTCGGCGCCGAGGCTCGCCGCGTTGGCGCCGAGGTCGATCGGCAGCGGCTCCCCGGCCCGGTCGGCGTAGGCGGTGCCGAGCCGGTGCGCGCCGACGCTCTCCGACAGCCGGCCGATCGAGGCGAAGCCGGAGTTGTCGACCAGCACCACGACCAGCTTGACGCCCTCGGCGACCGCGGTGGCCAGCTCGCTGGGCAGCATGAGGTAGGAGCCGTCGCCCACCAGCACGAACACCTCGCGCTCCGGTGCGGCCAGCTTCACCCCGATCCCGCCGGCGATCTCGTAGCCCATGCAGGAGTAGCCGTACTCGACGTGGTAGCTCTTGGGGTCCTCGCTGCGCCACAGCCGGTGCAGGTCGCCGGGCATCGACCCGGCGGCGCACACCACCACGCCGCGCGGGCCGGCGGCGTCGTTGACCGCGCCGATCACCGCGGTCTGGGTGGGTGGCGCGTCCGGGTCGGCGTGCCGGGCGCGGTCCGCGACGGCCGTCCACCGCTCACGCAGCCGGGTCACCGACTGCCGGTACGCCGGCTCGGTGGCCCAGCCGGCGCAGGCGTCGCCGAGGGCCGTGAGACTCTCCCGCGCGTCGCCGACGACCTGCGTGCCGGACAGTTTCGCCGCGTCGAAGCGGGTGACGTTGAGGTTGACGAACCGCGCGCCGTCGCCGAACAGGGTGCCGGAGGCGGTGGTGAAGTCGCTGTAGCGGGTGCCCACCCCGATCACCACGTCCGCGCCGGCCGCGATCTCGTTGGCCGCGGTCGTGCCGGTGACACCGACCGCGCCGAGGGCGAGCGGATGGTCGTGCCGCAGCGCGCCGGTGCCGGCCTGCGACTCGGCGACCGGCACGCCGTGCTCCTCGGCGAACCGGCGCAGCGCCCCGGTCGCCCCGCTGTAGATCACCCCACCGCCGGCCACCAGCAGCGGCCGGCGGGCCGCCCGCACGATCCCGGCCGCGCGGGCCAGCGCCGCCTCGTCGGCGCGGGGTCGCGGCACGTGCCAGACCCGTTCGGCGAACAGCTCGTCCGGCCAGTCGTACGCCTCGGCCTGCACGTCCTGCGGCAGGGCGAGGGTGACCGCGCCGGTCTCCGCCGGGTCGGTGAGCACCCGCATGGCGGCGAGCAGCGCCGCGGGCAGCTGCTCCGGCCGGTTGATCCGGTCCCAGTAGCGGGAGACCGGCCGCAGCGCGTCGGTGACGCTCACGTCGTGGGAGCGCGGGTCCTCCAGCTCCTGGAGCACGGGGTTGGCGACCCGGGTGGCGAAGATGTCGCCGGGCAGGAGCAGCACCGGCAGGCGGTTGATGGTGGCGCCGGCGGCGCCGGTGACCAGGTTCGTCGCGCCGGGGCCGATCGAGGTGGTGCAGGCCAGGGTGCTGAGCCGGTCGGTCATCCGGGCGTACGCCGCGGCCGTGTGCACCATGCCCTGCTCGGTGCGGCAGAGGTGGTACGGCAGGTCGGTGCCGGCGGTGGCCAGGGCCTCGCCCAGCCCGGCGACGTTGCCGTGGCCGAAGATGCCGAAGCAGGCCGGGATGAGCCGTTGCCGCCGCCCGTCGCGCTCGGAGAACTGCCGGGCCAGGAACGTCACGACCGCCTGCGCCACCGTCAACCTGGGCATCACGCCTCCTTCGTCCCGGGCCGGGTCAGCGGCAGCCGCGGGTCCACCGGCTGGCCGGCCCAGCTGCCCCGGATCCAGCCGTGCCGGGGATCGTCCACACAGGCCATGGTCCGGGCGGCACCGGGCCCGGCCAGCACGTTCAGGTAGTACAGGTCGTAGCCCGGTGCGGCCATCGACGGCCCGTGGTAGCCGTACGGGACGAGCACCACGTCGCCGGTGCGCACCTCGGCCAGCACGTCGACGGGCCGGTCGGCGTGGCCGTAGACCCGCTGGTAGCCCACCGGACCCTCGCCGGGCGCGCCGCCGGCCACCTCGAAGTAGTAGACCTCCTCCAGTGCGGCCTCGACCCGCCCGTCGTCGTACGCCCGGTCCTCCTCGTGCTTGTGCGGCGGGTACGACGACCAGTTGCCGCCGGGCGTGAGCACCTCCACGGCGACCAGCCGGTCGCAGTCGAAGGCGTCTGGGGCGCAGAAGTTGTTGACCTGCCGGCTGGCCGGGCCGGCGCCGCGCAGCTCGACCGGCACGTCCCGGGCCGCGCCGTAGCGGGGTGACAGCCGGCGGGTGGCCCGCGCCGACGGCAGCGCGAAGCGTCCCGCGCCGCGGATCGTCACGTCGGCCTCCCGGGGCAGGTAGGCGAAGTCGGTGACCGCGGCGAACACCGACGTCCGTCCGGTCAGGGCGATTCGCAAGCCGTCGCAGTGCACGGTGGCGGCGCCGGCCAGCGGCAGGACCAGCATCTCCTCGTCGCCGGTGGTGAAACTGACCTCGCCGCCGGCGGGCAGCGTGAGCACCCGCAGCCCGGCGTAGGTCCAGCCGGCCCGCTCGGGGGTGACCTCCAGCGCCCACGGCGCGCGGGCGGTGCCGCCCCAGGGCAGGTGGGCGTCGGGGGTCCTCATGCGTCCTGCCCGGTGGGCAGCAGCGACCCGGCCAGGTCCACGGCGGCGGCCACGTCGTCGTCGGGTGGGTAGAGCAGCGCCCGGCCGACCACCAGGCCGCGCACGCCGGGCAGCCGCAACGCCCGCGCCCACCGCGCGTACACGACGTCCGGCGCCTCCACCGGGTCGCCGCCGAGGAGCAGGACCGGCAGCGTGGTCGCGGCCATCACCCGCTCCATCTCGTCGACGGCCGGCAGCTTCAGCCAGGTGTACGCGCTGGTCGCGCCGAGCGCCTGCCCGACGCTGACGCCCTTGATGACCGCCTCCGGGCGCAGGTCGGCGCTGACCCGCCCGCCGTCCCGGGCCACCCAGAGGGGTTCGACGAGGGCCACGGTGCGGTGGGCGGCGAGGGCGGTGACCGCCTGGGCGCATGCCTGGAGGGTGGAGGCGGTCGCCGGGTCGTCCGGGTCGATCCGGCAGAGCATCTTGCCGCCGTCGTAGCGCATCGCGGCGATGCTGTCGGCGTCGTAGGCGGTGAACCGGTCGTCGAGTTCGAAGGTGGCGCCGGAGAGTCCGCCGCGGTTCATCGAGCCGATGGCCAGGCGGTTCTCCAGCGCCCCGAGCAGCAGCAGGTCCTCCAGGATGTCCGGGGTGCCGAGCACGCCGTCGACGCCGGGCCGGGACAGCGCCACGCGCAGCCGGTCGAGCAGGTCCACCCGGCCGGCCATGGCCATCGGCCGGTCGCGTACCCCCAGGGCGCCGCGGGCCGGGTGGTCGGCGGCGATGACGAACAGCGGCCGGCCGGGTTCGGGCCAGGGCCGGCGGGTACGGCGGGCGGCGGCTTCGGCGATCGCCTGCGGCCGGTGCGCGCGGGTGCGGGTCAGCGCGTCGTACTCGGTGCTCACCGGTCTTCTCCTGTCGGGGCGGCGGTCGACGGCGCCGGACGCGGCGCGGCGTCCCCGGCCAGCGCCGCCGTCTCGGCGTAGTCGGGCATGGCGGCGGAGCAGGCCAGTCGGGAGGCGACGATCGCGCCGGCGGCGTTGGCGAAGCGCATGGTCCGCTCCAGCGGCCAGCCGCGCAGCAGCCCCAGGCAGAGCGCGCCGCCGAAGGCGTCGCCGGCCCCCAGCCCGTTGACCACGTCCACCGGCACCGGCGGCACCCGTACGCTCTGCTCCGGGGTGCGGGCCAGCACGCCCTCCGGGCCGAGCTTGACCACGGCGAGCCGGGGCCCGCGTTCGAGCAGCAGCTCGGCGGCCCGGTCGGGGTCGCGGGTGCCGACGGCGATCTCCACCTCGTCGAGGTTGCCGACGGCGACGGTGACCCGGGGCAGCGCCTCGGCGACGGCCGCGGTGGCGGCCGCCGGGTCGGGCCAGAACATCGGCCGGTAGTCGAGGTCCAGCACGGTGTGCGGGCGGCCGGCCCGGGCGGCGAGCGCGGCGGTGTGCGCGTCCCGGCTGGGCTGCTGGCACAGGCCGGTGCCGGTGAGCCAGAAGACGCGGGCCGAGGTGACGGCGTCGAGGTCCAGCTCCTCGGGCCGGATCTGGAGGTCGGGGGCCGTGGGCGTGCGGTAGAACCACAGCGGGAAGTGGTCCGGCGGGAAGATCTCGCAGAAGGTGATCGGGGTGGGCAGCCCGTCGACCGGGCGGACCTGGCTGTCGTCCACACCGAACTCGCGCAGCGCCCGGTGCACGTAGCCGGCGAAGGCGTCGGCGCCGGTGCGGGTGATCAACCCGGCGCGCAGGCCCTGCCGGCTGGCCGCGACCGCCACGTTGGTGGGGCTGCCGCCGAGGAACCTGCCGAACGTCTCGACCTCGGCCAGCGGCGTGGCAACCTGCAACGGATAGATGTCCACCCCGACCCGGCCGATGGTGAGCACATCGAGCATGCGGCGCCCTCCGTCCCGGCCGGCGTCGGCGTGTCCGCCAGCTCGATTCCGTTCCTGATTGGTAACAGTGCCCTACGAGTTGTGTCAATGTGTTGTCATGACAACCGTGCTCTGCGCTCCGTGATCGCTTCGGTACAGTGACGCGCAATCAGCACGCCCGATCCCGCGCAGCCGCAGCGAGGAGGATTCCGTGACCGGCCCCGAGATCGCGGTCGACCGCAGCAGCCCGGTCCCGCTCTACTTCCAGGTCGCCCAGCAGTTCGCCGCGGCGATCCAGCGCGGTGAGCTGGCGCCGGGAGACCGCCTGGACAGCGAGTTGCAGCTGGCCGACCGGCTGGGGCTGTCCCGGCCCACGGTGCGGCAGGCCATCCAGCACCTGGTCGACAAGGGACTGATCGTCCGCCGCCGGGGCGTGGGCACCCAGGTGGTGCGGGGCGAGGTCCGCCGGGCCGTCGAGCTGACCAGCCTGCACGACGACTTGGTCCGGGCCGGCCAGCGGCCCTCCACCTCGGTGCTGGAGCTGGCCACCGTGGCCTGCCCGCCGGCGGTCGCCGCCGCCCTCGGCGTGCCACCCGGCGGCGAGGTGCAGCACCTGCGCCGGCTGCGGTTCTCCGACGGGGAACCGCTCGCGCTCATGGAGAACTGGCTTCCGGTCGACCAGCCGCGGCTCACCATGGCGGCCCTGCAGGCCGACGGCCTCTACGCGATCCTGCGTGCCGGCGGGCGGCGGATCCGCGGTGCCCAGCAGCGGATCGGGGCGCGGGCCGCCACCGCCGCCGAGGCACAGATGCTGGGCGAGCGGCGCGGCGCGCCGGTGCTCACCATGACCCGCACCGCGTACGACGACCAGGGCCGCTACGTCGAGCACGGCGCCCACATCTACCGGGCCAGCCGCTACTCCCTCGAGGTCACCGTCGCCGAACGGTGACGGTGGATGTTTCGCGCTCATTTCAGTGACAGGTATTTACGTCGTCAGGCTGTCATGACATTGTGGCCGCAAGCACCGCCGGCGGCGGACGTGCGGCCGGTGGGGCGACCCCGCGAGTCTCTTCGAAGTTCCTCCTTGCGAAGGGAAACAGCCCATGTCAGCCAAGCCGAGACGCGCCGCCGGCGTGCTCGCCGCCTTCACCGCCGTCGCCCTCGCCGCCACGGCCTGCGGCGGCTCGGACGAGCCCGCCGGTAAGGACGCCAAGAACATCACCCTCACGATCTCCGCCAACTCCATCGTCGGCGGCAAGAACTCCGCGGGCGCGGAGTGGATCGAGAAGTGGGTCATCCCCAAGTTCGTCGAGGCGCAGAAGGCCAAGGGCGTCACCGCCAAGGTGACGTTCCAGGCCAGCGGCGTCGACGACGAGGCCTACAAGACCAAGCTGGCCCTGGACCTGCGGTCCAAGGGCGGCGCCGACGTGATCGCCGTGGACGGTATCTGGATCGGCGAGTTCGTCCAGGCCGGCTACCTCAAGCCGCTGTCCGAGGTCGCCGGTGACCAGGTCGACTCCTGGGAGGGCTGGTCCCAGATCCCGGAGACCGTGCAGGGCCTCGGCTCGTTCGACAACAAGCGCTACGCCATCCCGCTCGGCACCGACGGCCGGGTCCTCTACTACAACAAGAAGCTCTTCGCCCGGGCCGGCCTGCCCGCCGACTGGCAGCCGAAGAGCTGGCAGGAGATCCTCGACGCCGGCGCCAAGCTGAAGGCGCTGCCCGGGGTGACGCCGATCCAGATCAACGCCGGCACCGCGATGGGCGAGGCCACCTCCATGCAGGGCGCGCTGCCGCTGCTGGTCGGCGCGGGCGGCGAGATCTACAAGGACGGCAAGTGGTCCGGCGCCACCCAGCCGGTCAAGGACATGCTCGACTTCTACGGCAAGGTCTACGCGGGCGGCCTGGGCGACCCGAAGCTCCAGCAGGAGGCCAAGGGGCGCGACAAGTCGTTCGCCGAATTCGCCGCCGGCAAGATCGGCATCCTCGCCGAGGGCGACTACTTCTGGCGCAGCGTCGTCAACCCGAAGACCGGCATCGCCAAGATGGCCGACCGGGACACCACCGTCGGCTACGCGATGATCCCGGCCAAGCAGCCCGGCGCGGGCATCCGGGGCCAGGACTTCGTCAGCATGTCCGGTGGCGGCGTCCGGACGCTCAACCCCAACTCCAAGTTCCCCTCCCAGGCGTGGGAACTGCTGTCGTTCATGCACTCGGCCGAGGCCGTCAAGGCCGAACTCGCCGGCGAGGCGCGCATCACCGCGCGGCAGGACGTCAACAAGGAGGTCCTCGCGGGCGATCCGATGCTGAGCTTCATCACCGAGAAGGTGCTGCCGGTGACCGCGTACCGGCCGCCGCTGGCGGTGTACCCGCAGGTGTCGGTGGCGCTGCAGGAGGCGACCGCCGCCGCCACGGCGGGCAAGAGCGCCGACGAGGCGGCCGCCGAGTACCAGAAGAAGGTCGAAGGGTTCGTCGGTGGTCCAGGTAACGTCACCTCCTGACGAGGTGGTCGAGGGAGCGCGCCCGGTCACGGGCGCCTCCCCGGCCCCCGACGCCGCCGGGCTCGGCCGGGCCCGGGCCACCGGATTCCTCGTCCCGGCCATGCTGCTCATCCTGGCCTTCCTCGTGGTGCCGGCCGCCTGGACGATCTACCTGGGCATGACCAACTACCGGCTGACCGGCCTGGCCGCCGCCCACCCCGAGATCGTCGGCCTGGACAACTACACCCAGGCGCTCGGCGACGAGCGGTTCCGCTCCTCCCTGCTGCTGACCCTGCAGTTCGTCCTCGGGTCGGCGGTGATCGGCCAGGCCGGTCTCGGGTTCGCCATCGCGGTCGCGCTGCGCGACCGTCGCGGCCCGCTGCGCCGGGTGGTCGAAGGGTTCGTCCTGCTCTCCTGGATCCTGCCCAGCTCGGTGGTCGCCTTCCTCTGGATCGCCCTGCTCGACCGGGACGCCGGCACGCTCAACGCGCTGCTCGGCATCCCCGGGACGGCCTGGCTGCTGGACCACCCGATGCTGTCGATCATCGTCTTCAACACCTGGCGCGGCACGGCGTTCTCGATGATGCTCTACGCCGCCGCGCTGGAGAACGTCCCGCGCTCCCACCTGGAGACCGCCCGGCTGGCCGGCGCCTCGACCTGGCAGCAGCTGCGCGACGTCGTCTTCCCCCGCATCCGCGGGCACGTGCTGACCAACCTGCTGCTGATCAGCCTCTGGACGTTCAACGACTTCGCGCCGTTCCTGATCACCGCGGGCGGGCCCGAGCAGCGCTCGGAGATCCTGCCGGTCTACGTCTACAAGGTGGCGCTCTCCGGCGGCGAGCTCGGCTTCGGCGCCGCCATCTCGTTCATCATGCTGCTGATCAACCTGGTCATCGCGCTGGTCTACCTGCGGATGCTGGGGCGGCGGAAGGAGGCGGCGTGACCACCGACGCGGCCGCGCCCACCACCGAGCCGACCCGGCCCACCGTCGTGGTACGCCACGTCCTCGCCCGGATCGGCCGCTACACGTTCCTCTGCGCCGTGCTGGCCTTCTTCGCGCTGCCGCTGCTGTGGCTGGCCACCGCCCCGTTCGACGACACCCCGACGGTCACCGCCTCGCTGCCGCGGTTCACCCTGGACAACTTCCGGGCCCTGCTCGACAACCCGTACGCGCTGCCCTCGCTGCTCAACTCGGTCTACCTGGCCGCCGGCACCGCGGCGCTGGTGGTGACGTTCGCGGCGCTCGCCGCGTACGCGCTGAGCCGGGTCCGGGTGCCCGGCCGCGACGCGCTGCTCTACGGGCTGCTGCTGCTGTCCTCGATCGTCACCGGAACGGCCACCATGGTGCCGCTGTACGAGCTGGCCTTCCGGCTCAACCTGATCGACTCCCGGCTGGGCGTCATCCTGATCCTCAGCGGCGGGCTGCTGCCGGCGGCCATCTTCATCCTCAAGGACTTCATGGACTCCACCCCGACGTCCTACGAGGAGTCGGCCCGGGTCTTCGGCGCCGGCCCGTTGCAGATCCTGTGGCACATCGTGGTGCCGCTGGTCCGCCCCGGCCTGGCCACCATCGGCGTCTGGGCCGTGGCCAACGTCTGGGGCAACTTCCTGGTGCCGTACCTGCTGCTGAGCCCGGACAAGGCTCCCGCCGCAGTGATCATGTACACGCTCTACACCGAGGGCGGGCAGGCCGACCTGCGGCTGCTCTCCACCTTCTCCCTGCTCTACTCGCTGCCGGTGGCGCTCATGTTCGTCTTCGTCAGCAGCCGGTACGGGTTCCGCTTCCACGGAGGGATCAAGCGCTGATGTCCGCCATCACCATGCGCGAGCTGACCAAGGTCTACCCCAACGGGGTACGCGCCCTGGACGCCCTCGACCTGGAGATCGCCGACGGGGAGTTCTTCGCCCTGCTCGGCCCGTCCGGCTGTGGCAAGACCACCCTGCTGCGCACGATCGCCGGCCTGGAGGTCGCCTCCGGCGGCAGCGTGCGGATCGGCGAGCGGGACGTCACCAACCTGCCGCCGGGCAAGCGCGACGTGGCCATGGTCTTCCAGGACTACGCCCTGTTCCCGCACATGACCGTGCGGGACAACATCGCCTACCCGCTGCGGATCAAGAAGGTCGACCGGCGCAGCCGGGCCGGCAAGGCCGCCGACACCGCCGACGAACTCGGCCTGTCCGGGCTGCTGGATCGGCGCCCCGGGCAGCTCTCCGGCGGCCAGCAGCAACGCGTCGCCCTGGCCCGGGCGATGGCCTGCCACCCGCAGGTGTTCCTGCTCGACGAGCCGCTGTCGAACCTCGACGCCCGGCTGCGGCTGGAGGCCCGGACCTTCCTGAAGCGCCTGCAGCGGGAGCTGGGCGTCACCACCGTCTTCGTCACCCACGACCAGGCCGAGGCGCTCGCCCTGGCCGACCGGATCGCGGTGATGGAGGGCGGCCGGATCCGCCAGGTCGGCACCCCCACCGAGGTGTTCCGCCGCCCCGCCAACACCTTCGTCGCCGGCTTCATCGGCTCCACGCCCATGAACCTCATCGACGCGCGGGTGCGGGGCGACGAGCTGGCCGTGGCCCGGGCCCGGCTGCCGCTGCCCGAGGACGCCCGCGACCGGGTCGCCGACGGCGAGCGGCTGGTCTACGGCATCCGCCCCGAATACCTCGACTACTCCCCCACGGCGGTCCCCGGCGCGCTGACCGGCGAGGTCGTCGTCGTGGAGAACCTGGGCAGCGTCTCCCTGGTCTCGCTGGACGTGCCCGCCGACGACGCCGGGGTGGGCGACGGGGCCGGCGACCCGGGCCGGACCAGTGTGCAGGTCGTGGTGCCCGAGGGCGGGGAACCGGAACCGGGCGACACCGGCTGGGCGGTGCCCCGCCCCGGCCGGTCACTGCTCTACCGGGACGGAAACCTGGTCACCGCCGCCGCCGGTGTGCCCGCCCCCCGGGCCGACGCGGCCGTCCGGAGCTGACCGTGGTCGTGCACCGCGGCAGGTGGACCCTGCAGGACCGGGCCGACGACGTGCTGCGCGCCCTGCCGGTCACCGTCGCACCCGGCACCGCCGCGCTCACCGTCCGGCTGGACTACCCCCGCGAGGCCGGGGTGCTCGACCTGGGCTGCGTCGGGCCCGACGGCTTCCGCGGCTGGTCCGGCGGCGCCCGCGACGGCTACACCGTGGCGGCCGACTGGGCCACCCCCGGCTACCTGCCCGGCGAGCTGGAACCCGGCGAGTGGCAGGTGCTGCTGCGGTTGCACCGCATCCCACCGGACGGGCTGGACTACGAGGTCACCGCCACCACCAGCGGCACGCCGCCGCCCGCGCCACCCGCACCCCCGGCGCCACCCCGCCCCGACCGCCCGCCCCGCCGCGACCTGCCCGCCGTCGACGGCCGGCGGTGGCTCGCCGGTGACCTGCACGCGCACACCGTGCACAGCGACGGCAGCTCGACAATCGACGAGCTGGCCGCGCTCGCCGCCGCCCGCGGCCTGGACTTCCTCGCCGTCACCGACCACAACACCGTCAGCCACCACCCGTGGCTGCCGGACGCCTCCGCCCGCTACGGCGTCACGCTGCTGCCCGGCCAGGAGGTGACCACCGACCGGGGGCACGCCAACGTGTTCGGGCCGGTGGGCTGGGTCGACTTCCGCCGCCCGCCGGACGAGTGGCTCGCCGCCGCCCGGCGCGGCGGCGGACTCATGTCGGTCAACCACCCCCTGGGCGGCGACTGCGCCTGGCGCCAGCCCCTGGCCGACCGCACCCAGCTGGTCGAGGTGTGGCACTCCGGCTGGTGGGACCGCACCTGGGGCGCCCCGCTCGCCTGGGCCCGGGCCTGGCGGCCGGACGTCGTGGCGGTGGGCGGCAGCGACTTCCACCGCCCCGGCGACGACGCGCCACCCGGCTCCCCCACCACCTGGGTGCTCGCCGACCCCGACCGCGCACCCGGCGACGCCGTGCTGGACGCGCTGCGCGGCGGCCGTACCGCCGTCTCCGCCGACCCCGGCGGGCCGCTGCTGCTGCGCCTCGGTGACGAGCTGCTGGCGCTCGGCGCCGACGGCGCGCTGCTCGCCGACCCGGACGGGCGGCACCGGGTGGTCCGCGGCGACCGGTGCCTGCTGCCGGCCGGCGACGGGCTGCACGTCCTGGAGTCCCACCGCATGGAGGTGATCGCACTGTGCAGCTGACCGCACGCACGCGGGTGGCCGGCGCCCCCGTCAACTACGGCATCTACCAGCCCACCGGCGCGCCCGTCGACCCCGAGGACCTGCTCGCGGCACTGGCCCGCGACGGCTACACCGGGGTGGACTCCGGCCCGATCGGCTACCTCGGCACCGGGGAGACCCTGGCGCGACGGCTGGCCGCGGCCGGCATCGGGCTGGCCGGCGGCTGGGTCGACCTGCGGTTCGCCGACCCGGCCGGCTTCGCCGAGGACCTGACCCAGCTCGACGCCGCGCTCGACGTGTTCACCGCTGCCCCGGTCGACGACCCCCGGTTCGCGCCCCGGCCGACCCTGGCCTGCCCGGGCAACCCGGGCCGGATGGCCCGGCCGGGCGTCCCGACCGACCTGGCGTCGGCACTGCCCGCCGCGGCCTGGCCGGACTTCGCCGCGCGGGTGCAGCAGGCCGCCGACCGGTGCCGCGACCGCGGCCTGGAGCCGGTGTTCCACTATCACCTCGGCACCGACGTGGAGACCGAGGCGGAGGCCGACCGGCTGCTCGACCTGACCGACATCGCCATCTGCCTGGACACCGGGCACCTGGCGCTGGCCGGCGGCGACCCGGTGGCCGCCGCGCGCCGCTGGGCCGGCCGGATCGGCCAGGTGCACCTGAAGGACGCCGACCTCGCCGCCCACGCCCGGACCCGGGCGGCCGGCGGGGGCCTGATGGACGTGGTCGCGGCCGGCGGCTTCTGCGCCCTGGGCCGCGGCGACGTCGACCTCGCCGGGGTGTTCGCGGCGCTCGACGACACCGGCTACACCGGCTGGCTGGTCGTCGAGCACGACGCCCCCGAGGGCGGGAACCTCGACCGCATCCGCGCCGACCAGCACGCCAACCGGCGGTGGCTCGAGGAGGCGCTGCGATGACCGAACCGGGCAAGCGGATCCGGATCGCGGTGGCCGGGCTGGGCATCATCGCCCGCACCGTGCACCTGCCGCTGCTGCAACGCCGCGCCGACCTGTTCGAGATCGTCGCGCTGGCCGACCTGTCCCCGTCCCGGCTGACCGAGCTGGGTGAGCGGTACGGCGTCGAGCCGGCCCGCCGCTACACCGACGCGGCCCGGATGGTCACCGACGGCGGCTGCGACGCCGTGCTGCTGGCCACCTCCGGCTCGCACGGCGGCCTGGCCGCGCTGGCGCTGCGCGCCGGCCTGCCCGTGCTGTGCGAGAAGCCGCTGGCCTACACCCTCGCCGAGACGGCCCAGCTGGCCGAGCTGGGCGCCGGCAGTCCGGCCCTGATGGTCGGCTACATGAAGCAGTACGACCCGGCGGTGGCCGAGGCCGCGCGGCTGCTGGCGGACCTCGGCGGCCCGGAGCGGGTGCACGCCGTGGAGGTGACCGTGCTGCACGCCGGCGGCGACCGGCAACTGCGCTTCGCCAACCTGCCGCCGGCCGCCGGCGACGTGCCGGCCGAGGAGGTGGCCCGGCTGTCCGCCGCCGACCGGGCGCTGCTCGACACCGCCGTCGGCGCCGACCCGGGCGCCCGCGCCCTCTACCAGATCCTGATCAACAGCATCTCGCACGACCTGTCCCTGCTGCGGCTGTTCACCGGGGCGCCGGCCACCGTGGAGCAGGTCGCCACCTGGCCGCTGCGCCCCGACGGCCCGGCGGAGCCGTCGGTGGAGATCAGCGGGCGGCTGCCGGGCGGGGCGCGCTACGGCATCCGGTGGCTCAACCTGCCGGACTATCCCGCCTACCGGGAGACGGTCACCCTGCACCACGCCCGCGGCTCGCTGGAGCTGGTGTTCCCCTCGCCGTACCTGCTCAACGCGCCGACCACGCTGACCGTGGTGGACGAGCACGGCGGTGGCGAGCGGCGGGCCGCGTACCGGTCGGTGACCGAGGCGTTCGAGCAGGAGCTGGTCGCGTTCCACGCGATGGTCACGGCGGGTGCCGCGCCGCTGACCGGCATCGCGGAGGGCGCGGCCGACGTACGGACCAGCCAGCAGGTGGTACGCCGCTACGGGGAGCTGACCGGGGCGGCGATCAGCGGAGAGGCGGCGAGCTGATGACGCGACCGACCGAGATCATCGTGGTCCCGCACACCCACTGGGACCGGGAGTGGTACGAGCCGTTCCAGCGGTTCCGGCTGCGGCTGGTGGCGCTGCTGGACGACGTGTTCGACCGGATGGAGCGCGACCCGCGGCAGCGGTTCACCCTCGACGGGCAGCTCGCCGCGGTCGACGACTACCTGGAGGTCCGCCCGGAGCGGCGGGAGCAGGTGATCGAGCTGGTCCGGGCCGGCCGGCTGTCGGTGGGCCCCTGGCAGATCCTGCTCGACGAGTTCCTCTGCTCCGGGGAGAACATCGTCCGCAACCTGGAACGCGGGCTGGCGCGCAGCGCCGACCTGGGCGGTGCCATGCCGGTCGGCTACCTGCCCGACATGTTCGGCCACATCGCCCAGATGCCGCAGATCCTGGCCGGCGCCGGGCTGGCCCACGCCTGCGTGTTCCGGGGCGTGCCCGAGCGGGTGCACAGTCACGCGTTCGCCTGGCAGGCGCCTGACGGCACCACCGTCCGCACCCAGTACCTACCCGGCGGCTACGGCAACGCGGCCGGCCTCATGGACGACGCCGCGCAGGTCACGCGCCGGGCCGGCGACCTGGCCGAGCGGCTCGCCGGGTGGCGCCCGGCCGGTGACGACACCCCGGTGCTGGCCATGTACGGCACCGACCACGCGGCGCCGGCGCCGGATGCCCCCGACCTGCTGGCCACCGCCGACGTCGCCGGCACCCGGCTGCGGCTGGGCACCCTCGCCGAGTACTTCGCCACCCAACCGGCCACTGTCGACGGCCTGCCCGTGGTGCGCGGTGAACTGCGCTCGCACGCCCGGGCCAACATCCTGCCCGGCGTGATCTCCGTCCGGGCGCACCTGAAGCAGGCGATGAACCGCGCCGAGCGGCGCGTCGAACGGTACGCCGAACCGCTCGCCGCGCTCACCCACGACGGGTCCGTGCAGCGCTTCCTCGACATGGCCTGGACCCGGCTGATCGACGCGAGCTGCCACGACTCGGTGACCGGCTGCGGCTGCGACGAGACCGCCGAGCAGGTCGCCGCCCGGCTCGCCGAGGCCGACCAGCTCGGCCGGGCGGTCTGCGACCTGGTCGGCGCGCGGCTGTCGACCGCCGTGCCCCGGGACGGCTACCTGCTGTTCAACCCCACCCCGGCGGCGCGTACCGCCCTGGTGTGCCTGGACGTGGAGACGCCGGCCGACGGCGCTGTGGCGCTCGCCGACGCCGCCGGCCGCCGCGTGGCCACCCAGGTCCTCGACCGCAACCGCACGCTGCTCGCCGACGACATCGTGCCGGCGGCCGACCTGCCGGCCGTGCTCACCCGGGTGCACGGCCGGGAGCTGTACGGCCAGGAGGTCACGGCCTGGTCCGTCGCACCCGAGGACGCCACCCTCACCTTCCAGGTGGCCCGCCACGGCGACCCGGCCTTCGACGTGGAGGACGTCCGCCTGGCGCTCGCCGCCGCCGCGCCGGCCGACCGGTGGCGGGTACGGATCCTCGCCGCTCCCCGGGCCACCGTGGCCGCCCTGGTCGACGTGCCCCCGCTGGGGCGCGCCGCGGTCCGGCCGGCGCCGCTCCCGGCGACCGCGACGCCCGCGTCCGACCCGGTCACGGTGGCCGGCCGCAGCCTCGACAACGGCCTGCTCCGGGTCGACGTCGCCGAGGACGGCACCCTGGCGCTGTCCACCCCGGACGGGGTGACCGTGGACGGGGTCGGCCGGATCGTCGACGGCGGCGACG
Organism: Micromonospora sp. NPDC048907; assembly: GCF_055586885.1. Lineage (NCBI taxonomy): Bacteria > Bacillati > Actinomycetota > Actinomycetes > Micromonosporales > Micromonosporaceae > Micromonospora > Micromonospora sp. NPDC048907. Next base: position 19,514 of record NZ_JBVJHI010000008.1, on the reverse strand, counting down.
TGGGCGACAGCTACAACTACGCGCCGCCGGCCGCCGACGAGCTGGTCGACAAGCCGCGGGCCGTGCGGACCGTCGTGCGCCACGACGGGCCGCTGGTGGCCGTCCTCGACGTGGTACGGGAGTACCGCTGGCCGGTGGCCGCGGACGTCGACGCCGGTTCCCGCGCCGTGGACCGGGAACCCGTCACCGTGACCACCCGGGTCGAGCTGCGCCGCGGCGAGGGCTTCGTCCGGCTGCGCGTCGAGTTCGACAACCGCTGCGACGACCACCGGGTGCGGCTGCACCTGCCGCTGCCGTCGCCGGCCGACACCTCGTACGCCGAGGGTCAGTTCGCCGTCGTGGCCCGCGGCCTGACGGCCGAGGGCGGTGGCGGCGAGGTCCCGCTGCCCACCTTCCCGGCCAACGGGTTCGTCGCGGCCGGCGGGCCGGACGGCGCGCTCGCCGTGCTGCTGACCCAGCCCACCGAGTACGAGCTGACCGACGCCGGCCGCGAGCTGGCGGTCACCGTGCTGCGGTCGATCGGGATACTGTCGCGCAACCGGCACGCGCTGCGCGACGAGCCCGCCGGTCCGCAGCTGCCCACGCCGCAGGCGCAGTGCCGGGGCAGCCGCACGGTCGAGCTGGCGGTGCTGCCGTACCGGGGCGCCTGGCACGAGGCGGGGGTGCTGGCGGCGGCCGAGGCGTACCGGCACGAGGTGCTGGCGTTCCCGGGCACCGCCGACCCGACCACCGCGCTGCCCGCGCCGACGGTCGGGCTCTCCGTCGGCGGTCCGGGCGTCGTGGTGACGAGCGTCCGGGACCGGGCGGGCCGCACCGAGGTGCGCGTGGTGGCGCAGACGCCTGTCGACACCACCGCCGTGCTGGGCGGCGCGCCGGTCCGCGGGGCGTGGCGGGCGGACCTGCTCGGCCGGGCCGGCGAGCCGCTCGCGGTCGGCGGGGACGGGTCGGTCCGGCTGCCCCTGCGCGCCTGGGAGATCGCCACGGTGCAGCTCGATCTGACCTGAGGCCGGCGGCGCGCGGCCGGGCCGGGCTCAGGCGCGACGCGGCACGGCGTTGTCGACGTCGAGCAGCCCGGCGGCGACCACGGCGCGGCTCAGCGGCCGGGTCAGCTCGGCGAGGCGGGCGCACCCGTCGGCGCCGAGCACCGCGTACGCGGGCGTGGCGAGCCGGTCGGTGGCCGCCTCGATCCACGCCCGCTGCGCCCGTCCGCGGTCGGTCAGCGCCGGCTCGTCGCCCTCGACCAGCCCGCGCCCGCGCAGCCGGTCGATGGCGGCCGCCCACTGCTCGCCGGTCCAGCCCCGCGTGCGGCGCAGGAAGCGGACCGACACCTCGCCGGAGGCGGCGTGCAGCACCAGCGCCTCCAGGCCGCTCAGGCCGGCGAGCACCAGGGCGGCCACGTGCCCGTCGCCACGGAACTCCCGCAGGAGCGTCTGGGCCTGCCAGAGGACCAGGTGCGGCTGGTCCGGCCAGGGCAGCGCCGCGTGGGCGGCGAACAGCGGCCGCCCCTCGGGGTACGCGGTGGCGGACTCGGCGGCGCGCCGGGCCAGCTCGGCGGCCTCGACCAGCTCCGGGGACCGCACGGCGTCGCCGAGCGCCCGGGTGAGGGCCGCGTCGGCGGCGTCCAGACGGGCGGCCAGCACGGCGGCCGGCGCCGCCCGCTCCCAGGCGTCCGGCAGCACCCGGGCCACGAGGTCCGGGTTGAAGTTGAAGAAGCTGGCCACGACCGGGCCGGGCCCGACCGGCCCCAGGGCGGCCGCGCGGGAGGCGAAGTAGCCGGCCGGCGCGGGCAGGCCGAGGGCGGCGTACCGCTCGTGCGCCTCCGGCACGAAGTAGATAAGCGCGTGCAGGGGTTCGGTCACCCGCCAGGCGCGGCGCACGGCGGCCGGATCGAGGGCCGCCGGCTGCTGCCCGCCCGGATCCGCCAGCGCTGTCAGGTCCGCCATGTCACTGCCTTCCGCCGGGAACGTTACCGACCGGTAGGTTCCCATGCCGGCGGCGACCTGTCACCCGCCGGGTGCCCGGGCGGCCCGATGGGGCCTTTTGCTCAGGTCAGCGGCGTGTTCTCATACCGGAACGACGCCGACCTGCTGGCGGCCGCGTCCGTCCATCCAGGTCGGTGACACCATCCCGGCGAAAGGTGCAACGATGCACAGAAGACCAACCTTCCAGCTGGCGGTACTGACCGCCACCGCGGCGACGTTCCTGGGGGCCGGCGGAGCATCCGCGGCGGCGGGCACGGTGGTGTCCGCGACCGCCTCCGCGGGCGTGACGGCGTGCGCCCCGGGCGAGGGGCACGGCGCGGCGCGGGTGAGCGAGGGCGCCACCGCCCAGGAACCCGAGCTGTATTCCAAGAACGAGGCGAACGCCTACGGCGTGATCAAGGATTCGCCGCGCCTGCCCAACGGCAGCGTCACCGTGCCCACGGTCTTCCACATGATCTCCGACCACGCCCTCAGCGCGGCGGAGACCGCCAGGTGGAAGACCCTGATCGCGGCACAGATGACGGTGCTCAACGACTCGTACGCCGGCCGCACCGCGGCGGACGCCTCCGACACCCCGTTCCGGTTCTCGCTCGTCGGGACGACGTGGACGGTGAACAGCGACTGGTACACGGTTGTGCCCGGCAAGAACGAGCGGGACATGAAGAAGGCGCTGTACACGGGCGACGCCCGCACCTTGAACGTGTACGCGGCCAACATCGGCGGGGGCCTGCTCGGCTGGGCGTACTTCCCCAAGGGCTACAACAACGGCCGGGACTACATCGACGGCGTGGTGATGCTCGACGAGTCGATGCCCGGCGGGACGGCGGGCAAGTACGCCCTGGGCGACACGCTGACGCACGAGGTCGGGCACTGGCTGATGCTGGAGCACACCTTCGCGCACGGGTGCTCGGCCTCGGGCGACTTCGTGGCGGACACCCCGCGCGAGGCGGCGCCGCAGTTCGACTGCCCGATCGGCGCGGACACCTGCACCGCGCCCGGGCTGGACCCGATCCACAACTTCATGGACTACACGCAGGACTCCTGCATGAACATGTTCACCGCCGGACAGGCGGACCGGATGAGTGACGCCTGGGTGGCGTTCCGGTCCGGCGGCGTGTAACACCAGGCATCCCGGGGGTCGGCGGGCCGCTACCGGCGGTCCGCCGGCCCCTTCCTGGTACGACGCCGCGAATTGCCGCCCGGCGTCCGTGTCCCGCCGGGGTCGGTGCCGGATGCTGGGACCGTGCCAGAACCCGCCCGCACGCCGGGACGCTCGTCACCGTTCGGCATCGCGCGGGACCCTTCCCGGGTCGTCGCGTTCACCGACGCGGTCCTCGCCATCGCCGTCACGCTGCTCGTCCTGGAGATCCGCCCGCCACAGGACAGCCGGCACCTGCTGCACGGCCTCGTCACGCTCTGGCCGTCCTATCTTGCCTACGCCGTGACGTTCATGTTGATCGGGCAGGTGTGGGCCAATCACCACGTCATGTTCGACCAGATCCGCACCGCCGACCGGATGGTGCTGTTCCTCAACACCGTGCTGCTGATGGACATCGCATTCCTGCCCTTCGCCGCCTCGGTGCTGGCCCAGGCGTTCCGCGAGGGGCACGGCGAGCGGGTCGCCGTCGTCCTCCACGGCCTCACGTTCGAACTGGCAGCGGTCCTGTTCAACGCCATCTGGGCGTACGCGCGCCGCCGTCCCCGGCTGCTCGTGGCCACCCTCGACGCCGCCGGCGCCAGGGCCATCGGCCGGCGCTTCCGGCTCGCCCTCACCTGGATCGCCGCCGGCACCCTGCTGGGCGCCCTCGTTCCCGCCCTCGGCGTCACGGTGATCGCCGCGTTCATCCCCTTCTACTGGCTGCCGATCCGGGGCGAGACCCGCCCGGCGGGGCCGCGCCGCGGCCGGGCCGATCCGGTGTGACCGCGGGCGTCCGGAGCGGCATCCGGACGGACTCACCCGGGCGGTGGCGAAGTTGCCGAAACGTCCCGACCGGCCGGTCCGACGCCCCCATCATGACAACGAGACAGAACGCGAGCGCCAGGAGGCAAAGGACATGAAGCGTCGACGGAGCAGGCGGCGGTCACTGCTGCAGGCAGCGATGATCACACTCACGGCGGTGGCGGCGGCAGCGGCGGTGGTCCGCGCCGGGCGCCGGCACGCGGTGGGCGACACCCCGGCGCAGGGCGCCCTTCCCGTCCGCGGTGGCGACGGCACGGAGGCGAAGGTCCCCGCGGCGCCGGTCGGCGCGTCGCCGCTCCTCACCCGCTCAGCGGACTGAGGGCACCGCTATTTCACCTTGCGGGTCGAGCGGGCCACGATGTCGTCGTACTCGGGGTGCTTCTCCAGCCAGCCGGCCAGGAAGGGGCAGATGGGCACCACGGTCCGCTGGTGGGCCCGCGCGTCGTCCATGACCGCCCGGGCCAGGAGCGAACCGACGCCGTGCCCCTCGAACTCGGGGGCGACCTCGGTGTGGGTGTAGGCGATGATGTTGCCGGTCAGCTGATAGGTGACCAGCCCCGCCGTCGTGCCCGTCTCGTCCCGCGCCTCGAACCGGTCCCGCTCGGGCACGTCCGTCACCGTGAAACCCATCCCGCCATCCAACCACGGTGTGCCGGGATCCACCGCCGGACGTGACCGCCGCGACACCGGAGTCCTGGACAGCTACAGTTAACAAACCTAATAATTGTGCATCCGTCGATGTCTCCGACGGCCCACCCCGTATCGGGAGGACCGGATGCACCGCACCGCCCGTACCCCGTTCCTGGCCACTCTCGCGGCGCTCGCCACCGCCGCCGCCACCGTGGCGCTCGCCGCCCCGGCGCTGGCCGCCGGGCCCACCGCCGCCTTTGCCAAGACCTCCGACTGGGGCACCGGTTGGGAGGGCAGGTACACGATCACCAACGGCGGCGCCAGCACGATCACCGGCTGGCAGGTCGCCTTCACCCTGCCGGTGGGCACCACCCTCGGCTCGTACTGGGACGCCACGGTCAGCAGCGTCGGCCAGCGGCACACGTTCACGAACCGGTCCTGGAACGGCACCATCGCCCCCGGCGCCTCGGTGTCGTTCGGCTTCCTCGCCACCGGATCCGGCTCGCCCACCGACTGCACCCTCAACGGCGCCCCGTGCGGCGGCGGCACCCCGACCAGCCCGCCGACGACCACCGCACCGCCGACGACCAGCCCGCCACCCACCACCACGCCGCCCACCACCACGCCACCGACCACCACGCCACCGCCGACGAACCCGCCACCGACCGGCGGGCTGCCGAAGCACGCGTTGATCGGCTACCTGCACGCCAGCTTCGCCAACGGCTCCGGCTACCTGCGGATGGCCGACGTCCCCGCCGACTGGGACATCGTGAACCTGGCCTTCGGCGAGCCCACCTCGGTGACCTCCGGCGACATCCGCTTCCAGCTCTGCCCCGTCGCCGAGTGCCCCGCCGTCGAGACCGAGGCGGAGTTCACCGCCGCCGTCCGGGCCAAGCAGCAGCAGGGCAAGAAGGTGCTGCTGTCCATCGGCGGCCAGAACGGGCAGGTCCAGCTCACCACGCCCGCCGCCCGGGACACCTTCGTCCGGTCGGTGTCCGCGATCATCGACCGGTACGGCCTCGACGGCCTGGACATCGACTTCGAGGGCCACTCCCTCTACCTCAACCCGGGCGACACCGACTTCCGCAACCCCACCACGCCCGTGGTCGTCAACCTGATCGCGGCGATCCGGGCCCTGAAGCAGCGCTACGGCGCCGGGTTCGTCCTCACGATGGCTCCGGAGACGTTCTTCGTCCAGCTCGGCTACCAGTTCTACGGACCGGGCCCGTGGGGCGGGCAGGACCCCCGCGCCGGCTCCTACCTGCCCGTGATCCACGCCCTCCGGGACATCCTCACGGTGCTGCACGTGCAGGACTACAACTCCGGCCCGATCGTCGGGCTCGACAACCAGTACCACACCATGGGCGGGGCGGACTTCCACATCGCGATGACCGACATGCTGCTCGCCGGCTTCCCGGTCGCCGGGAACGCCAACGCCGTGTTCCCGCCGCTACGGGAGGACCAGGTGGCCTTCGGCGCGCCGTCGTCGACCAGCGCCGGCAACGGCTACGTCGCCCCGGCGGGCGTGCAACAGGCGGTCACCTGCCTGGTCAAGGGCCAGAGCTGCGGCGGCTACACGCCCCGCAGCGGCACCAACCCGGGCTTCCGCGGCCTGATGACGTGGTCGATCAACTGGGACCGGTACTACGGCTGGGAGTTCCGGCTCCAGCACGGCCCGTTCCTGAAGGCGCTGCCCTGACCCCGCGCCGGCGCCCCGGGTCGCACCGACCGTGCCCGGGGCGTCCGGCCGTGGACATAAAAAAGGGGAGCACCTGCTCCCTGCCACCTTCAACGTATATCGCACCCGGGGGCTTGCGGCAAGACCCCGGTCGTGCCGCAGAATCACCGGCCGAAGCCAGCTACCTGCGGAAACGGGGTGGCGGGACGGCGCCGGTGATCTCGCGGCGCCGCCGCGGCCCCAGATCGGAACCGGTGCGTTGAATCCCCGAACCAGCAGTGTGTTCGACCTTCCCGACCGCCTCTCGCCCAAGGCCGAGCCGGCCCTGATCGCCCGCGACGAGGAGCACTTCGCCGCCATGGCGGAGAGCCTCGAGCGGCTGTCCGCCGACCTGTCCGACCGCCTCGACGCCGCGCGCAGGGCGCCCGGCGGCAAGGGCCGGCAGGCCTCGGACCGGGACGAGGAGGTCCGCCGCCTGACCGCCCGGCTGCGCACCCTGCACCGGTACGGCGTGGACCTGTGCCTCGGGCGCATGGTCGGCGCCGACGGCGGCGAGCCCGTGTACATCGGTCGGCGTGGCCTCACGGACAGCACGGGCCGCCGGCTGCTGCTCGACTGGCGCTCCCCCGCGGCCGAGCCGTTCTTCGGCGCGACCCACGCCAATCCCATGGGCCTGGCGAGCCGCCGCCGGTACCGCTGGACGCAGGGCCGGATCACCGACTACTGGGACGAGGTGTTCACCGCCGACGGCTGGGAGGGGCACGCCGCGCTCGACGACCAGTCCGCCTTCATCGCCAGCCTGGGCACCAGCCGGTCGAACCGGATGCGGGACGTGCTCGGCACCATCCAGGCCGACCAGGACGCCATCATCCGGGCGGGATCCCGTGGCGCTCTCGTCGTGGACGGCGGTCCGGGCACCGGGAAGACCGTCGTGGCCCTGCACCGCACCGCCTACCTCCTCTACGCCGACCCGCACCTCGGTCGCCGCCGGGGCGGCGTGCTGTTCGTGGGTCCGCACCAGCCCTACCTGGCGTACGTGGGCGACGTCCTTCCCAGCCTCGGCGAGGAGGAGGTCCAGACCTGCACCCTGCGCGACCTCGTCCCCGAGGGCGCCACGGCGACGGTCGAGACCGACCCGGACGTGGCGCTGCTGAAGTCGTCCGCGCGGCTCGTCACGGCGATCGACGCGGCGGTCCGGTTCTACGAGGAGCCGCCAACCAGGGGGATGACGGTCACGACCGACGAGTCCGAGATCTGGCTGAGCGCCGACGACTGGGCCGCCGCGTTCGACGCACCGGATCCCGGCACCCCGCACAACGAGGCGCGCGACCAGGTGTGGGAGGAACTGCTCACGATCCTGACCGACAAGCACGACGGCGAGGAGCCGGCCGACCAGCTCCGCCGGTCCCTGCTGCGCAACCGGGAGCTGCGGACGGCCTTCCACCGCGCGTGGCCGCTGCTCGAAGCGACAGACCTCGTCGGGGACCTGTGGTCGGTCCCCGCCTACCTGCGGAAGTGCGCTCCCTGGCTCGGCCCCGACGAGGTCCGGCGGTTGCAGCGTGCCGACGCCCGGGCCTGGACGGTGTCCGACCTGCCGCTCCTGGACGCGGCACGGCAGCGGCTCGGCGACCCCGAGGCGTCCGGGCGCCGGCGCCGGCACGACGCCACGGTGGCGGCCGAACGCGCGCGCATGGCCATGGTCGTCGACGAACTGATCGAGGCCCACGCCTACGACGACGGTGAGGGTGTGCTGTCGAGCCTGCGTCAACTCGACCTCCAGGACGCCCTGGTCGACGAGGCCGGCCTGCCCGGCGCCGACCCGGACCTGCTCGCCGGCCCGTTCGCGCACGTCGTCGTGGACGAGGCCCAGGAACTGACCGACGCGGAGTGGCAGATGCTCCTGCTCCGCTGCCCGTCCCGGAGCTTCACCATCGTCGGGGACCGCGCCCAGGCCCGGCACGGGTTCACCGAGTCGTGGCAGGAACGGCTCGAACGGATCGGGCTCGACAAGATCCGGCTCGCCACCCTGAGCATCAACTACCGGACGCCGAAGGAGGTCATGGCGGAAGCCGAGCCGGTCATCCGGGCCGTGCTCCCGGACGCCAACGTACCGACCTCCATCCGCGGCGGCGGCGTCCCCGTCGTACACGGATCCGCTTCCGATCTCGGCTCGATCCTCGACGCCTGGCTCGCCGCGCACGCCGAGGGGGTCGCCTGCGTCATCGGCGACCCCACCTTCCGGGAGACGCCCCGGGTCCGGTCACTGACCCCGGAGCTGTCGAAGGGCCTGGAGTTCGACCTGGTCGTCCTCGTCGACCCCGAGGCGTTCGGCGACGGCATCGAGGGCGCGGTGGACCGGTACGTCGCGATGACCCGGGCGACCCAGCAACTCGTCATCCTCACCAGCACCGGACCGATGGTCGCCACGCGACGGCCCTGAGCGCCGCGGGGCATGTCACCGCGCGGCCCGCTCGCCGGTCGTACTGGGTGAGTGATGACACGGGAGGGGACGATGTGGACCCACAGCAACAGATCAGACAGGTGTACGCCAACTCGGCGGCCCGCCTCGTCGCGCAGGCGTACGCGATGACGGGCGACTACGCCGAGGCGCAGGACGTGGTGCAGGAGGCGTTCGTCCGGGCGCTGGCCCGGCCGGGGCGGTTCCGCGAGGTGGCCAACCCGGAGGCCTGGCTGCGGACGGTGGCGTTGAACGTCGCGCGGTCCCGACACCGCCGCCGGGTGCTGCTGCACGGGCTGGTCCGCTCCGGTCGCCTCGACCCGGCGCGGCCCAGCGCTCCGGCGCTGTCCCCGGATCACGTCGCGCTCGTGGCGGCGTTGCAGAAGCTGCCGCGCACGGCCCGGGAGACCGTCGTGCTGCACCACCTCGCGGACCTGCCCGTCACCGAGGTGGCATCCACCATGGGCTGCTCGGTGGAGGCGGTGAAGACCCGGCTGGTCCGGGCTCGCCGCGCCCTGGCCGAACATCTCGGCGACGACGACCCGGTCCCGTCCCCGCCGACGGCCGCCACAGCTGTCCGGACCCGCGCCGACCGGGAGGCCCGCCATGCCTGAGCTGAACTTCGCCGGCCTCAACGCCGCCGCCCAGGCCGGGTTCAAGCCGCACTTCGAGCAGGTCGTCGCCGCGGCGCGCCGGCGCCGTCGCCAGCGCCGGATCCTGACCGTCGCCACCGCCGCCGTGCTGCTCGCCGGCTCGGGGGTCGCCGTGGCGGCCCGGTCCGGCGAGGACGTCCCGCCGGCGACCCGGTTCGGCACCGACCGTACGCCGGACTTCATCCCCACCCCGGGTGGCACGCCCGCCCCGGGCACCGGCCCTCGGGTCAGCACCGGGCGACCCGCGGCCGGCGACCTGACCCACGTCTACCTGCGCTGGACCGAGTGCCGCGGCTGTCCCCCGCGGTGGGCCGGCACCGACGACGGCGGCCGGCACTGGCGTACCGGTCCACTACCCGTGCCGGCCGACGCCATGGTGGACCTGCGGGCAGTCGGACCGCGCACCGTGGTGGCCCACTACGTCCCCCGGTCGGCCCCGGACAGCAGGTCCGGCCGATGGATCGCCAGCGCCGACGGTGGGTCCACCTGGCGCGAGGTGACCGTGCGGCCCGTGGACGCCCTACCGGCCGGCTGGCGGGTCCTCGGCCGCCAGCCCGGCCCCACGCAGGACCCGATCGTCGCCGCCGACCCGGCCACCGGCGACCTGGCGCAGCTCACCCGGCCGTCGGCCCTGCGCAATGCGGTGGTGGTCGAGACCGTGCCCGCCGGGGCCGGGCTGTGGGTCAGCGGGTTCACCGGTGAGCGCGTCGCGCGCGACAGCCGGATCATCGGCACCGGCGGTGCCGTGGAGGTGAGCCGCGACGGCGGTCGGACCTGGTTCCGGCACGAGTTCCCGGACGATCTCGCCGCCTCCGACGACGTCGGCGGCCCGGCGGTCGCCACGCGGGACGGCCGCACCGTCTACGCGCTCGGCCGGGTGCGCGGCGCCCTGGTGGTGTGGCGCAGCACGGACGGCGGCGGCACCTGGACGCGGACCGCCGCGACGGCCTGGGTCGGCGACCGCACCGTCCGCGCAGCGGTGCGGCCCGACGGTGTGCTGGTGGTGCAGGCCGGCGTCTCGGCCCGGGAGAACCCGCTGATGTTCACCAGCTCCGACGCCGGCGCGACGCTGCGCCCGGCGCCGCTGGGGCCCGGCGCCGACGCCCGCCCGCTGCCGGACGGGTACGTGCAGACCGGCTGGCCGGACAGCCCGGGCGCCTGGCTCTCCACCGACGGCGTCGCCTGGACGTGGCTCGACCCGCCCGAGCTGCCCTGAGCGGAGCGGCTGCTCCCGGCGGTCCGGCCGCCGGGAGCAGCCGCCGGGTGTACGCCGGCGTAGAACGGGTAATCCCGGGCGCTCAACAGCCGTGTCGATCGCGCCAGGGGGACGTGTGTTCGCCAATCCCGAGGAACTGCTGCGTTACCTCGCCAACGAGGACGTGAAGTTCGTCGACGTACGTTTCTGTGACCTGCCCGGCGTGATGCAGCACTTCAACCTGCCGGTGGAGTCCGTCGACGACAGCCTGTTCACCGACGGCCTCGCGTTCGACGGCTCGTCGATCCGCGGCTTTCAGACGATCCATGAGTCGGACATGCTGCTGCTGCCCGATGTCGCGACCGCGTTCATCGACCCGTTCCGGGCGCAGAAGACCCTGGCGTTGAACTTCTTCATCCACGACCCGTTCACCCGCGAGGCGTACTCGCGGGACCCGCGCAACGTGGCGAAGAAGGCCGAGGCGTTCCTCGCCGCCAGCGGCATCGCCGACACCGCCTACTTCGGCGCCGAGGCGGAGTTCTACATCTTCGACTCCATCCGCCACGAAACCTCCGCCCACCAGTCGTTCTACTACATCGACTCGATCGAGGGCGCCTGGAACAGCGGCCGCGACGAGCCCGGCGGCAACCGCGGTTACAAGACCGCCTACAAGGGCGGCTACTTCCCCGTCCCCCCGGTGGACCACTACGCCGACCTGCGCGACAGCATCGTGCGTCGCCTGGTCGACACCGGCTTCACCGTCGAACGCTCCCACCACGAGGTCGGCACCGCCGGCCAATCGGAGATCAACTACAAGTTCTCCACCCTGCTGCACTCCGCCGACCAGCTCCAACTGTTCAAGTACATCGTCAAGAACGAAACCTGGGCCAACGGCAAAACCGCCACGTTCATGCCCAAGCCCCTGTTCGGCGACAACGGCTCCGGCATGCACACCCACCAGAGCCTCTGGCTCAACGGCGAACCCCTGTTCTACGACGAGACCGGCTACGCCGGCCTGTCCGACACCGCCCGCTGGTACATCGGCGGCCTGCTGCACCACGCCCCCTCCCTGCTGGCCTTCACCAACCCGACGGTCAACTCCTACCGCCGGCTCGTGCCCGGCTTCGAAGCCCCGGTGAACCTGGTCTACTCGCAGCGCAACCGCTCCGCCTGCACCCGCATCCCCGTCACCGGCGCCAACCCGAAGGCCAAGCGGGTCGAGTTCCGCGTCCCGGACCCGTCGAGCAACCCGTACCTGGCGTTCTCCGCGATGATGATGGCCGGCCTCGACGGCATCAAGAACAAGACCGAACCGCCGGCCCCGATCGACAAGGACCTCTACGACCTTCCCCCGGAGGAATGGGGCGACGTCGAACAGGTCCCCGGATCACTGCCCGCCGTCCTCGACGCCCTCGAAGCCGACCACGACTACCTCCTCGACGGCGGCGTGTTCACCCCCGACCTCATCTCCACCTGGATCTCCTACAAGCGGGCCAACGAGGTCGACCCCGTCCGCCTGCGCCCCACCCCGCACGAGTTCGCCCTGTACTTCGACTGCTGACGGCGCCCGCGGGTCAACGGATGCCGTGGGACTGGAGCCACAGTTCCAGAAGGCCGAGCTGCCAGAGCTTGTTGCTGCCGGCGGCGGCCTGCGCCCGGTCCGGTTCGGCGAGCAGTTCGGCGACGTACTCCGGCCGGAACAGGCCGCGTTCCCGCGCGGCCGGCGCGGCGAGCGCCTCCGTGACGAGGTGCCGCACCGGCCCGTCGACGTTGCGCAGGGCGGGCACCGGAAAGTAGCCCTTCGGCCGGTCGATCACCTCCGCGGGCAGCGTCTCCCGGGCCACCTCCTTGAGGATCCCCTTGCCGCCCTGCGCCACCTTGTGCTCCGGCGGGCAGGCGGCCGCGACGGCGACGAGGTCCTGGTCCAGGAACGGCGTACGCACCTCCAGCCCCCACGCCATGCTCATGCTGTCCACCCGCTTCACCGGGTCGTCCGGCAGCATCAGGTGGGTATCCAGGCGCAGCACCGCGTCGAGCGCCGTGTGCGCCCCCGGCGCGGCCAGGTGCGCGGCGAGCAGCTCGCGGCTGGCGTCGTGGTCACAGGCGTACGCCGGGTCGACCACCAGGTCCAGCTCCGCGTGGCTCCGGTCGAAGAAGGCATCGGCGAACGCCTCGGCGGCGCCCTCCCGGGGCACCTGCGTGAGCGGCTGGTGGTAGCCGTAGCCGGCGAACACCTCGTCGGCGCCCTGACCGGACTGCGCCACCTTGACGTGCCGGGCCACCTGCTCGGAGAGCAGGTGGAAGGCGACGACGTCGTGGCTGCCCATCGGCTCGGTCATCGCCACGATCGTCCGCCGCACCGCGGGCTCCAGGTCGTCGTTGCTCAGCTGGATGCGGTGGTGGTCGGTGCCGAAGGTGCGGGCGACCAGGTCCGAGTAGTGGAACTCGTCGCCGCTCTCGCCGCCCCGGCTGTCGAAGCCGATGCTGAACGTCTGCAGGTGGTGCTGCCCGGCCTCGGCGAGCAGGGCCACGATCATGCTGGAGTCCAGCCCGCCGGAGAGCAGCACCCCGACCGGCACGTCGGCGACCAGCCGCCGCCGCACCGCCGCGCGCAGCGCGTCGCCGATCGCGACCTGCCAGTCCCGCGCCGTCATGCCGGCGTGTGCCGGGTCCCGCCGGTATTCGGGCCGCCAGTAGACACGCTCGCGGCTGCGCCCGTCGGCTTCCACCACCCGCACGGTGGCGGGCGGCAGCTTGCGGATCCCCCGCAGGACGGTCCGGGGCGCGGGCACGATCGAGTGCCAGGACAGGTAGTGGTGCAGCGCCACCGGGTCGATGCCCGTGTCGACGTCGCCGGCGGCCAGCAGCGCCGGCAGGGTGGAGGCGAACCGCAACCGCCCCGGGGACTCGGCGAGGTAGAGGGGCTTGATGCCGAGCCGGTCCCGGGCGAGCACCAGCCGGCGCCGCTGTTGGTCGACCAGCACGACCGCGAACATCCCGACGAGGTGGTGGACGAAGTCCTCACCCCACTGGGCGTACGCCACGAGGATGACCTCGGTGTCGCTGGTCGAGCGGAAGGTGTGCCCGGCCTGCCGCAGCTCGTCGCGCAGCTGCGGGTAGTTGTAGACGCAACCGTTGAACACCAGCGCCAGGCCCAGGTCCTCGCGGACCATCGGCTGCGCCCCGGCCTCGGAGAGGTCGATGATGGTGAGCCGGCGGTGGCCGAGGGTGATCCATCCGTCGTTCCACAGGCCCTCCCCGTCGGGGCCCCGGGACCGCATCGCCTCGCTCATCCGGGTCACCGCGTGGCCGTCCGGCACGGATCCGTCGAACCGGGCCTCCCCGCTGATCCCGCACATCCTCGGGGCACCTCCTCTGGCCTGCCGGTAGACACGAACATCGCTTGCCCGTCACCGCCGGACCGGTGGCACGGCCCATGAGAGGCCGCGACTACCCGTTGCGCGGGTGGCGAAACCGGCCCGCCGGCCTTATCGATTCCGCAGGTGGGATATCATCACCGGGTGGCGATGGATTCCTGTGCGGGGTCGGCCCCCGCCGTGGCGCTGTTCCGCTCCCTCGGTGACCCGACCCGGCTGGCCATCGTGCGCCGGATCGCGACCGGCGAGGCGCGCGTGGTGGACCTGACCGGCGAGCTGGGCCTGGCGCAGTCCAGCGTGTCGAAGCACCTGGCCTGCCTCCGGGACTGCGGTCTCGTCGACTACCGGGTCGACGGCCGCCAGTCGTTCTACTTCCTGACCCGGCCGGAGCTGCTCGACCTGCTCCGTTCCGCCGAGCAGCTCCTGGCCGCCACGGGCGAGGCCGTGGCGCTGTGCCCGGTCTACGGGTCGGCGGCCGACTCGCGGGCGGCGGTGCCGCGGTGAGCGTGTCGCTGCTGCCCCCGGAACGCCGGGCGGCGCTGTCCCGGCGCAGCCTGTGGCTGGCCTACGCCACCGCCGGCTACAACCTCCTGGAGGGCCTGGTCGCCCTCGCGGCCGGCGCGGCGGCCTCCTCCACGGCGCTGATCGGGTTCGGCCTGGACTCGTTCGTCGAGGTGTCCAGTGCCGCCGTCGTCATCTGGCAGTTCCGCTCGCGGGTGCCCGAGGAGCGGGAACGCGTCGCGCTGCGGCTCATCGGCGTGTCCTTCTTCGCCCTGGCCGCGTGGGTGACCGTCGACGCCGCCCGCTCGCTGCTGGCCGGAGGCGATGCGGACGCCAGCCCGGTCGGCATCGGCCTGGCCGTCGCGTCGCTGATCGTGATGCCGCTGCTCGTCGCGGCCAAGCGACGCACCGGCCGGGAACTCGGCTCGGCGACGGTCATGGCCGACTCCACGCAGACCATGCTGTGCACCTACCTGTCCGCGGTGCTGCTCGCCGGCCTGGTTCTCAACGCGCTGTGGGGCTGGTCGTGGGCCGACCCGATCGCCGCGCTCGTCATCGCCGGGGTGGCCGTCAAGGAGGGTGTGGCGGCCTGGCGCGGCGAGCACTGCGACGACTGCGGGTCCCTGCCCGTTTCCGACGCCGGAGGCGAGCGCGGGAGCTGCGCGGACGGCTGCTGCGCCGACGGAACGGCGTGAGGCGGCCCGCGCGCCCGCCCTCGGTCGAGAGGCGGGCGCGCAGGCGCTGCCGTCAGCAGCAGCTCGCGGTCGCCCCGCCGGTCACCGGCTCCCTCTCGCCGGCCGGCGTGCAGCAGGCGCCGTCGGTAACCTTCTCCAGCTGGGGCGAGTCGGCCTTGACCGTGTAGACCTCCCAGGGCTCGTGGCCGGGGCCGCGCACCCAGACCTTGTCCTGGAGGGCGTAGCAGCACTCGGTGTCGTTCTCCTCGAGGGTGATCAGGCCGGCGTCGGTGAGGCGGCGGGTCGCGGCGGTGACGTCGTCGGCGCTGAACACCTCGACGCCCAGGTGGTCCATGACGGTCGGCTGGTCGGCCTCGCCCTCGAGGAGCACGAGCTTCAGGGGCGGGTTGTCGACGGCGAAGTTGGCGTAGCCGGGGCGGCGCTTGGCCGGCTCGACACCGAACAACGTCGAGTAGAAGGCGACGGAGCCCTCGAGGTCGGACACGCGCAGCGCGAGCTGGACACGGGACATGACTTCCTCCTGGTTGCCTAGATGAACTTCGAAGTAGGACCCACGTTGCACCCTGTTTTGAAATCTGTCAACCTAGAGCCATGTCGAAACAAGCCCTTCCGGTGCTCGACCTGAACCGGGTCGCCTGTTGCCCGCCGATCGCGGTCCGGCCGATGGACGCGGACCAGGCGGCCGTGGTCGCACCGATGTTCAAGGCCCTCGGTGACCCGGTCCGGCTGCGGCTGATGTCGATGATCGCCTCGGTGCCCGAGATCTGCGTCTGCGACCTGACCCCGGCGTTCGACCTGTCCGGTCCCACCATCTCCCATCACCTGAAGCTGCTGCGCGAAGCGGGCCTGGTCGACTCCGAGCGGCGCGGCACCTGGGTCTGGTACCGGGCACGCCCCGAGGCGCTCCGCCAGCTCGGCGCGCTGCTCGACATCCCCGGCACCCCGACCGGCAGCGGCGAGTGAACCTCGCTCTGCCCCGGCGGGCCTCGGCGGAGTTCTCCGGAACGGCCCTCCTGGTGACCGCGGTCGTCGGCTCCGGAATCGCCGCGGCCCGCCTCTCCCCCACCGACGTCGGCCTCCAGCTCCTGGAGAACGCGATCGCCACCGCCCTCGCGCTGGGCGCACTGATCCTGACCTTCGGCCCGGTCTCCGGGGCGCACCTCAACCCGGTCGTCTCCGCCGTCGACTGGTGGCTCGGCCGCCGCGCCGGCACCGGCCTGACCAGCCGGGAACTCGCCGCCTACACCGCCGCACAGACCGGCGGCGCGATCGCCGGCGCCGTCCTGGCGAACCTGATGTTCGGACTGCCCGCCGCGGCCTGGTCCCACACCGAGCGCGGCGGAGGGAGGCTGTGGCTGGCCGAGGTGGTCGCCACCGCCGGCCTGGTCGTCCTGGTCGTCGCCCTCGCCCGCTCCGGCCGCACGTCCGCCGCACCGGCCGCCGTGGGCGCCTACATCGGGGCCGCCTACTGGTTCACGTCCTCCACGTCGTTCGCCAACCCCGCCGCCACCGTCGGCCGGGCCTTCACCGACAGCTTCGCCGGCATCACCCCCACCTCGGTGCCCGGCTTCATCGCCGCCCAGCTCGTCGGCGGCCTGGTCGCCGTCGCGGCGCTCGCCGCGTGGTATCCCCGTGCCGGAGACGCCGCCGGCGCCGTGGTCGTACCCCACCGGATCGAGCAGACCGAGGCGTCATGAGCGACAAGCCCACCGTCCTGTTCGTCTGCGTCCACAACGCGGGCCGCTCCCAGATGGCCGCCGGCTGGCTCCGCCACCTCGCCGGCGACACCGTCGAGGTCCGCTCCGCCGGCAGCGAGCCGGCCGACCGGATCAACCCCGTGGCCGTGGAGGCCATGCGCGAGGTCGGCATCGACATCACCGACCGGACGCCGGCCCGGCTCACCTGGGACGCGGCCGAGGCCAGCGACGTCATCGTCACCATGGGCTGCGGGGACGCCTGCCCCGTCCTCCCGGGCAAGCGGTACGAGGACTGGACGCTCACCGACCCGGCCGGACAGCCCCTCGACGTGGTCCGCCGGGTCCGCGACGACATCCGCGCCCGGGTCGAGAAGCTCGTCGACGGCCTCCGGTAGGCGGCCTTCCTGCTCGTCGAGCCGCCGGTCGCCGTTCGAGTAGGAAGATCGTGGCGCCGTCGTCGTTCCGGCTGTCGAAGAATGCTCGCCGACCCCGGCGTACGCGGTCGCGTCCCGGCGTCCCCACGGCTACGTGCGCAAACGGCAGTTCTCGCAGCTGGTGGGGCCTTAGGCTGCAAGCGGGCGGGGGCAGGGCATGAGCGATGACATCGAGGCGTTCTTCGTGGCACTACCTGCGCGGGGGCGGGCCGTGCTGCCACCGCGCGTTCGCGGGACGCTGCGCGTGGACCTGGTGACCCACGGCTCGACCGAGCACTGGTACGTCGACCTCCGCGCGACGGACCAGGTGGTGGTGAACCGGAACGCCGGGGCGGCCGACGCGGTGCTCACGACGACGCCCGCGGTGTTCGCCCGGCTCGTGCGGGGCGAGTCCCCCGCCACGGCCGTGCTGCTGCGCAACGACGCCACCCTGGTCGGCGACGCCCGGCTGGTCCTGGCGTTCCGGCGCTACTTCCCGCCCCCGGGCGGCACCGGCGATCCCCGGGAGGGCGCGCAGCGGCGGGCTCCCCACGGGCAGGCCTGGCGCGAGCGCCTGCGAGCCGGGACGGGGTGACGGCATGCCGATGCGGAAGTCGATCAGCATCCTGGACGGGAACACCTTCCTGGTCTGCGACGACCGTGGCGACGTGGACCCGTCGCCCAGCGTCCCGACCGGGCTGTTCTCCTACGACACCCGCTTCCTGTCCACCTGGCGGTTGAGCGTGAACGGGGAACGGCTGCACGCGCTGTCGGTGGACGACATCCGGTACTTCGAGAGCCGGTTCTTCCTCGTGCCGGGCGAACCGACCCACTACGTCGACGCGACGGTGTCGGTGATCCGCGACCGCAGCATCGGCGGCAGCTTCACCGAGAACCTCGCGGTGCTCAACCACACCGACGCGGAGACGACCCTGACGGTACGCGTCGACATGGCCTCCGACTTCGCCGACATCTTCGAGATCAAGAACCCGCGGGGCAAGAAGGCGCCGGTGCAGGCGATCGTGGAGGAGGGGCAGCTGCGGCTGCGCTACCGCCGGGACAGCTTCCACCGCGAGACCGTGATCTCCAGCTCCGCACCCGCCCGGGTCGACCCGGAGGGCATGACGTTCGAGGTGCGCGTGCCGGCGCAGTCGGAGTGGCAGACCCGGTTGCACGTACGCACGCTCGTGCTGGGCGCGCACGAGCGCGACTTCCGCGACAGCCTCGAGCTGCGCCAGGCCCGGTCCCCGGCCGAGCTGGACGAGCAGCTCCGGCGATGGACGGCGACCGCGCCCCGGCTGAAGTGCGACAGCTCGTCCATCACCACCGCCTACCGACAGAGCCTCGTGGACCTCGCCGCGCTGCGCTACACCTCCATCACGATGGCGGAGGAACTGGTCGCCGCCGGCCTGCCGTGGTTCATGACCGTGTTCGGCCGGGACAGCATCTTCACCTGCCTGCAGGCCCTGCCGTTCACCCCGCAGCTCGTGCCCGCCACCCTCGGCACGCTGGCCTACGGGCAGGGCAGCCGCCTCGACGACTTCCGGGACGAGGAGCCGGGCAAGATCCTGCACGAGCTGCGCTACGGCGAGTCCGCCGGATTCGAGGAGCAACCCCACTCGCCGTACTACGGCGCGGCCGACACCACTCCCCTGTTCGTCATCCTGCTCGACGAGTACGAACGCTGGACCGGCGACGGCGCGGTGGTGCGCGCCTACGAGTTCGAGGCCCGCGCCGCTCTGGACTGGATCGACACCTACGGCGACCTGCTCGGCACCGGCTACGTCTGGTACGAGACCCGCAACCCCGACAACGGCCTGGTCAACCAGTGCTGGAAGGACTCTCCGGACTCGATCTGCCACCGCGACGGGCGCCTGCCCCCGTTCCCCCGCGCGACCTGTGAACAACAGGGCTACGCCTACGACGCCAAGATCCGGGGCGCGCGCCTGGCCCGCCTGTTCTGGAACGACCCCGCCTACGCCGACCGCCTCGAACGGGAGGCCGCCGACCTGAAGGCCCGGTTCAACGAGGAATTCTGGATCGCCGACGGCGAGTACTACGCCCTCGCGCTGGACGGGGAGGGAAACCAGGTCGACGCGCTGTCCTCGAACATCGGGCACCTGCTGTGGAGCGGCATCGTCGAGGAGTCCCGGGCCGGGCGGGGGGGGGGGCCGGGGGGGGGGGCCCCGCCGGGGGGGGGGGGGGGGGGGGGGCGCCCCCGCCCCCCCCCCGCCCCCCCCCAACCCCCCCCCGCGCCACCCCGCGCCCACCGGGG
>NZ_JBVJHI010000007.1:0-270210 GCF_055586885.1 Micromonospora sp. NPDC048907 | reverse complement strand
GCGGCACCGACGACGAGTTCATCTACGGCATCTGAGCACGAGCACACCCACGGCGGGGTCCGGACACCACCGGGCCCCGCCGTCGCAGCGGTCAGCGGCCCTCGGCGTCGTCCATGGCGCGGTAGATGCGCTGCTCGGAGACCGGGTACGGGGTGCCGAGCGCCTGGGCGAAGACGTTCACCCGCAGCTCCTCGATCATCCAGCGGATCTGCCGGACCGCGGCGGACTGCCGCTTCGACGGGGGCAGCGCGGCGAGCAGGTCCTGGAACTCCTTCTGCACCACGGCGATCCGGTCCTGCTGCTGTTTGTCCCGCTGCGGGTTGCCGGGCAGCCGGTCCAGCCGCCGCTCGATTGCCGTCAGGTAGCGCAGCAGGTCGGGCAGGCGGGCGTACCCGGCCTCGGTGATGAAGCCCTTGTGCACCAGGCCGCCGAGCTGGGCGCGGATGTCGGCCAGCGCGGCCACGACGGCCAGGTTCCGGGTGGCGCCCAGGCGCTGCTCCACCGCGTACGCGGCGGCCAGCACCTGCCGGACCCGGCCCATCACCTCCACCACCGTGTCGACCAGGTCGGCGCGGACCCGCTCCCGCAGGGCGGCGAAGCCTTCGGCGTCCCAGGCCGGGCCGCCCGCGTCCGCCATCAGCTTGTCGATGGCCGCGCCGGCCGCGTCCTCGATCAGCGCCGGCACCCCGCCGTGCGGGTTGCGGGACAGCGCCAGCTTGGCCTCGTTGCTGAGCCGCCCCTGGAGGAACTTCGCCGGGGAGGGCACGGTCAGCCGGAGCAGCCGCCGGGTGCCGGCCCAGTGCGCGGCCTCCTGCTCGGCGGGGGAGTCGAACACCTTCACCCCGACGGTCGTGCCCTCGTCGACCAGGGCCGGGTACGCGGTCACCGCGTAGCCCGCGCGGACCTGCTCGATGGTGCGCGGCAGGGTGCCGACGGACCACTCCGTCAGGCCGGTGCGGGCCACGTCCGGCGCGGCGGCGGCGACGACCTGGCGTACCTCCTGGCGCAGCTCGCGTTGCAGGGCCGGCAGGTCCTTGCCCTCGGCGACCGGCTTGTCGTCCTCGCCGAGCACCCGGAAGGTGACCCGCAGGTGCGGCGGCAGCCGGCCCGGGTCCCAGGCGTCCGCCGGGACGGTCACCCCGGTCATCCGGCGCAGCTGCCGGGTGAGCGCGGCGAGCAGCGGCTCCTCGCCGGGCGTGATCGCCGCGAGGGCCGCGCGGGCGTAGTCGGGCACCGGGACGAAGTTGCGCCGGATCGCCTTGGGCAGCGACCGGATCAGCGCGATCACCAGTTCCTCGCGCAGGCCGGGCACCTGCCAGTCGAAGCTCTCCGCCGGCACCTGGTTGAGCAGCGGCAGCGGGATGTCCACGGTGACGCCGTCGGTGGGGGTGCCCGGGTCGAAGGTGTAGGTCAGCGGCAGGGCGACGCCGTCGGCCCGCCACTCGTCCGGGTAGTCGGTCTCGTCCACCCCGCCCCGCCCGGAGTTGACCAGCAGCTCGCGGGTGAACGTGAGCAGGTCCGGCTGCTCCCGGCGGGCCTTCTTCCACCAGGCGTCGAAGTGCCGGCCGGACACCACGTCGGCGGGGATCCGCTGGTCGTAGAAGTGGTAGATGGTCTCGTCGTCGACCAGGATGTCCCGCCGGCGGGCCCGGTTCTCCAGCTCCTCCACCTCGGCCAGCAGCCGCTGGTTGTCCGCCCAGAACTGGTGGTGGGTCTGCCAGTCGCCCTCCACGAGGGCGTGCCGGAGGAACAGCTCCCGGCTCAGCACCGGGTCGATCCGGCCGAAATTGACCTTGCGGGAGGTGACCAGCGGGATGCCGTAGAGGGTGACCTTCTCGTAGGCCATCACGGCGGCCTGCTTCTTCTCCCAGTGCGGCTCGCTGTAGCTGCGCTTCACGAGGTGCTGGGCGAGCGGCTCGACCCACTCCGGCTCGACCCGGCCGGCCACCCGGCCCCAGAGCCGGGAGGTCTCGACCAGCTCGGCGGCCATCACCCAGCGCGGCGGCTTCCGGAACAGCGCCGAGCCGGGGAAGATCGCGAACTTCGCCCCGCGCGCCCCGAGGTACTCGTGCTTCTGCGCGTCCTTGAGCCCGAGGTGGGAGAGCAGGCCGGGCAGCAGGGACTGGTGCACCTTCGGGGTGTCGATCTCCTCGGGCAGGTCCGCGCCGGCCCCGCGCCGGCCGTCACCCTTGTCCGAGGTACGCAGCACCTGGCGCAGCTGGCTGACGATGTCCTGCCATTCGCGCACCCGCAGGTAGTTCAGGTATTCCGCCTTGCACATCCGCCGGAACGCGCTGGAGGACAGGGCCCGCTGCTGCTCGCGCAGGTAGCGCCACAGGTTCAGGTACGCGACGAAGTCCGACTCCTTGTCGGCGAACCGGGCGTGCGCCTGGTCGGCCTGGGCCTGCTTGTCGGCGGGCCGCTCGCGCGGGTCCTGGATGGACAGCGCCGCCGCGATCACGACGACCTCGGTGGCGCAGCCGTTGCGTTCGCCCTCGAGGACCATCCGGGCCAGCCGCGGGTCGACCGGGAGTTGGGCCAGCCGCCGGCCCAGCGGGGTGAGCCGCTTCGCCGGGTCCGTCTCGGCCGGGTCCAGCGCGCCCAGCTCGTGCAGCAGGTTCACGCCGTCGGTGACGTTGCGCCGGTCCGGCGGGTCGATGAACGGGAAGGCGGCGATGTCGCCCAGCCCGATCGAGGTCATCTGGAGGATGACCGAGGCCAGGTTGGTGCGCAGGATCTCCGGGTCGGTGAACTCGGGCCGGGAGGCGAAGTCCGACTCGTCGTAGAGGCGGATGCAGATGCCGTCCGAGGTGCGCCCGCAGCGCCCCTTGCGCTGGTTGGCCGAGGCCTGGGACACCGGCTCGATGGGCAGCCGCTGCACCTTGAGCCGGCTGGAGTAGCGGGAGATCCGGGCCGTACCGGGGTCCACCACGTACTTGATGCCGGGAACGGTCAGCGAGGTCTCCGCGACGTTGGTGGCGAGCACCACCCGGCGCCCGGCGTGCGGGGCGAAGACCCGGTGCTGCTCGGCCGTGGAGAGCCGGGCGTAGAGGGGGAGGATCTCGGTGCCGAGCAGCGAGCGCTTCTTCTGCACCAGCTTGCCGAGCGCGTCGGCGGTGTCCCGGATCTCCCGCTCGCCGCTGAGGAAGACCAGGATGTCGCCGGGCCCCTCGGCGGCCAGTTCCTCGACCGCGTCGCCGATGGCCTGGATCTGGTCCCGGACGTTCTCCTCGTCCCCGTCGTCCTCCTCCTCGCCCTCGACGACCTCGACCAGCGGGCGGTAGCGCACCTCCACCGGATAGGTCCGGCCGGACACCTCGACGACCGGCGCGGGGTTGCCCTCGGCGTCGGCGAAGTGCTTCGCGAACCGGTCGGTCTCGATGGTCGCCGAGGTGATGACCACCTTGAGGTCGGGGCGGCGGGGCAGCAGCTGCCGGAGGTAGCCGAGGATGAAGTCGATGTTGAGGCTGCGCTCGTGCGCCTCGTCGATGATCAACGTGTCGTACTGGCGCAGCATCCGGTCGGTCTGCAGCTCGGCCAGCAGGATGCCGTCGGTCATCAGCTTGACCAGGCTGTTGTCGCCGACCTGGTCGGTGAAGCGCACCTTGTAGCCGACCACGTCGCCCAGCTCGGTGCCGAGCTCCTCGGCGATCCGGTCCGCCACCGTCCGCGCGGCGAGCCGGCGGGGCTGGGTGTGGCCGATCAGCCCGGTGACGCCGCGGCCCAGCTCCAGGCAGATCTTGGGCAGCTGGGTGGTCTTGCCGGAGCCCGTCTCGCCGGCCACGATCACCACCTGGTGGTCGCGGATGGCGGCGGCGATGTCGTCCTTGCGCTCGCTGACCGGCAGCTGCGCCGGATAGGTGATCGTGGGCACGGCGGCCCGCCGGGCGGCCAGCTGGGCCTCGGCCCGGGCCACGTCGGCCGCGATCTCGGCCAGCGCCGACTCCCGCCGCTGCGGGTCCCGCAGCTTCCGTACCCCGTCGAGCCGCCGCTGGAGCCGGCGCTGGTCGCGGAACATCAGGGCGGGGAGGCGGCGGTGCAGGTCGCGGGCGGTCTCGGGTACGGCGGGTGCGGCTGGATTCTGCATGACGTCGCCAAGGATAGGCAGGCGTGCGGCGGAGCGCCCCCGGGTTACCGGCGACCGCGGCCGTCCGCGCGCCCTCCCAGGTGGGAGCGGGTGGCCGGGCTAGAGTTTCCGCCGAGGCGAGGTCGACGACGGGACGGGATGATCATGCGGGACACCGACCGGGCGCTGGTGCAGGCCGCGATGGCCGTCGCCAAGCTGCGCTGCCGCAGCGACAACCACACCGTCGCCGCCGCCGCGCGGACCACCGACGGCCGGGTCTTCAGCGGCGTCAACGTCTACCACTTCACCGGCGGCCCGTGCGCCGAGGTGGTGGCCATCGGGGCCGCCGCCACGCAGGGCGCGGGGGACCTGGAGACCATCGTCGCGGTAGGGGACCGGGGCCGGGGCGTCATCCCGCCGTGCGGCCGGTGCCGGCAGGTGCTTCTCGACTACTTCCCGTCGATCCGGGTGATCGTCGGCCCGCCGGACGCGCTGCGGGCGGTCCCGGTGACCGACCTGCTGCCCGAGACGTACGTCTGGTCGGACCACCAGGTGGAGGTGCCGGTCGGGCCGCCGCGCACCGGGGTGTGGCCGATGCCGGTGGTGCCGGGCAGCCGCCAGGCCGCCGAGGACTGAGCCCGCTCGCACGAGCGCCGTCGCCCGGTCTTGCGAGGGTTCTACAACGTTGTAATACTCGGGTCGTCCCCGTCACGAGGAGGCCCGATGACATCGCAGCTGATCGAGGACGAGACCCCTGTCGAGGCCCTCGGTGACCTCTACCGCGACGGCATCACCGCCTGCCGTGGCGCCTTCGGCGTCGACTGGGTCGCGCGGGTCGACGAGGACATCGACGCCGCGTTCCGGGAGGCCCGGGCCCGCCCCGACGGCGCGGTCGGCCGGGGCCCGGAGCGCTGGTACGTCGAGATCCACCCGGAGCAGCTGCGCGGCTTCGTCGACCTGGTCACCCACCCGTGGGTGGTGTCGGTGTGCCGCGCGGTGCTCGGCCCCGACTACGAGATCGTCGAGCTGGGGTTCGACATCCCGTTCCCCGGCGCGAAGACGCAGCCGTGGCACCGGGACTTCCCGATGCCCGAGGAGACCCGCCTGCGACGCCGGCTCACCTCGCTGGCCTTCAACCTGACCACCGTGGACACCGTGGAGGAGATGGGGCCGTTCGAGATCGCCCCGGGCACCCAGTGGGACGACGGCCGCGACTTCGACCACGAGATGTTCCCGCCGAAGGACCGGTACCCCCGCTACGAGGCCCGCGCGGTCCGCAAGTACCCGAGGCGCGGCGACATCTCGGCGCGCTCCGCGCTGACCATCCATCGGGGCACCCCGAACGTCAGCCGGCTGGCCCGGCCCGTGCTGGTGCTCGGCGTCGACGCGCCGGGCGCCGGCAACGCCGCGCACCACGACATGGCGGTCACCCGGGACTACTGGGCGGGCCTGCCGGAAGCGGTCCGGGCGCACCTGCGCTGCCCCGTGGTCGACACCCTCGTGCCGATCCGCCAGAAGCACACCATCGAGGGGCTGGTGATGGGCGCCGAGTGAGGGCGCGGCGGCGGGCGGTCAGTCGCCGGCCGCCGCCTCCAGCATCGAGCGGGGCACCGGCACCTGCTCGAAGCGGACGTTGCCCTCCGGCACCATCCAGCTCAGCACCTGCGCCTCCAGCCGCCCGGCGCGGACGGCCGGGTCGTTGGCGTAGAGGTCGCGGGCCATCTGCGGGTCGACCGAGAGCACGGCGATCCCGCGGATCCGCTCGTCGTCACCACCGAGGAAGGGGCCGGCCGCGAGCACGGCCCCCTGCTCCACGAGCCCGGCCTGGTGTGCCAGGTGCGCGTCCTGGAGCCGGTCGAGCGCGTCCTGGGGCAGGTCGGGCGCGTCGTCCGGCCGGACCAGGAGCACCACGGTGTGCTGGTCGAATCGCATGCCCTCAGGGTAGGGGCTGCCGGGCCCGCAGCGCCCGGATCGACCAGTCGAGCACCGGGGTCAGGCTCTCCACCGGCGGCCACCCGTTGACCAGCGAGAGCAGGCGCAGGTACCGCTCCCGGCGCGGGTCGGCGGCCGCCTCCAGCCGGTCCAGCAGCCGCCGCCGCAGGTCGGCGTCGTCCGGTCGGCCGCACAGCCGCGCGTACCGGCTCGCGGCCGCGGCGACGACCGGGTCGGCTCCGGGCGAGACCGGGTCGACGCCGGCGGCCAGCGCCGGGGTGACCTGCTCCCGGACCACGGCCACCGCGTCCCGGCGGACCCCCGGCGCGCCGGCCCGGTCGGCCGCGTGCTGCTCCGCCAGCCGCCGCAGGCCGGCCCGGAAGCCCGGGTCCAGGGCCAGCTCGGCCAGTTCCACCCACGCCTCGACCTGCTCGTCGGTGGGGTCGTCGGGCAGTTCGGGGGTGAGCGAGCGGCGGATCCCCGCGAACCCCGGTTCGTCCAGGCCGGCGAAGGCGGCGTCGAGGAACTCGTCGATCAGCCGCCGCCGTTCCGCCGCGGCCAGCCCGGCCAGCCGGTGCAGGAGTTCCGCCCGGGCGGCGGTGGACCCGCGCCGGGCGACCACGGTGAGCACCGCGCGGCGCAGCCGCAGCACCCGGATCTGGGTGGCCAGGGCGTCGGCGTGCGCCGCGGCGACCTCGGCCAGCCCGACCTCCCGCTCCACCACCCGGCGCACCGTCGGCAGGTCCACGCCCAGCTCACGCAGGGTCCGGACCAGTTCCAGGCGGGCCAGGGCGTCCCCGCCGTAGCGGCGGTGACCGGTCGGGCCACGGTCGGTCGGCGGCACGATCCCGCGGTCGGACCAGAAGCGGATGGTCTTCACCGGCAACCCGGTCCGCCGGGCCAGGTCGCCGATCGAATAGCGCGTCACACCGTCCATGCCGCCCACCCTGCCGCCTCCCCCCGGTGGAGGCGCAACCGCGCATCGACGACAGCGAGTTAGGCCTGCCTAACCAGCTCGGTTAAGGTAAGGCGTACCTAATCCGAGAGGCGAGCACCCCCTGTGACCACCGTCGCCGTCCGGTCCGCCCGGGCCGACGCCCCCACCCGCCGCGGCACGCCCCGCCGCCTCGCGGTCACCGTGGCGGCGGCCCTCCTGCTCGTCGCCGCGCTGCTGGCCAGCCTGGCGCTCGGCAGCCGCCACCTCCCCGTCGACCAGGTGTGGCACGCCCTGGTCGCCCCGGACGGCGGCGACGCCACCACCGTGGTCCGCGAGCTGCGGCTGCCGCGGACCGCCCTGGGGCTGGTCGTCGGGGTCGCCCTGGCCCTGGCCGGGGTGCTCTTCCAGGCCGTCACCCGCAACCCCCTGGCCGAGCCGCGCATCCTCGGCGTCAGCGCGGGTGCGTCGTTCGGGGTGGTGCTGGCCATCGCCGTGTTCGGTGTGAGCACGCTCACCGGGTACGTCTGGTTCGGCATCGCCGGCGCGCTGCTCGCCGGGCTGCTGGTCTTCGCCGTGGCCAACCGCACCCGTGAGGGCGCCAGCCCGGTCACCCTCGCGCTGGTCGGCGCGGCGCTCGACGCCGGTCTCGGCGCCGTCGTGTACGCGCTGCTCAGCATCGACGCCCGCACCTTCGAGGAGTACCGGTTCTGGGTGGTCGGCGGCCTCACCGGCCGGGACGTCGGCGTCGCCGGGCAGGTGCTCCCGTTCGTCCTGGCCGGCACGGTCCTCGCGGCGCTGGCCGCCCGCGGGCTGGACGCGCTGGCCCTCGGCGACGACGTCGCCCGCGGCCTCGGCCACCGGATCGCCCTGGTCCGCCTCGCCGCCGGTGGCGGCGGGGTGCTGCTCACCGGCGCCGCGGTGGCCGCCGCCGGGCCGATCGCCTTCGTCGGGCTGGCCGTGCCGCACCTGGCCCGGGCCCTGGTCGGCGCCGACCACCGGTGGACCCTGCTGGTCGCCGCGCTGCTCGGGCCGACCCTGGTGCTGGGGGCCGACGTGGTCGGCCGGCTGGTCGCCCCGCCCGGCGAGGTCCCGGCCGGGATCATCACGGCGCTGGTCGGCGCGCCGCTGCTCGCCTTCCTGGTCCGCCGCGCCAAGGTCGTGACGGCGTGAGCGCGCGGAGTGCGCCGGGTCTGCGCGCCCCGCAGTCGCCACCGACAGAAGCGCTGCGTACGTCCGGCGCCCTGGCGGGGCGGTCGCTGCTGCGGGTCGGTCCGGTGGCCGTCCCGGTGCGCCGCCGGCCGGTGCTGGTCGCCGGCACGCTCGTCCTGCTGCTCGCCGCCGCCGTGGTGCTCAGCCTCTCGCTCGGCACCCCGTACGTGGCCCCGGCCGACGTGCTGCGCGCGCTCTCCGGCGCCGGCACCCCGTACGACCTCGTGGTGCTCGACCTGCGGCTGCCCCGCGCGGTGCTCGCGGCGCTGGCCGGGGCCGCGTTCGGCGTGGCCGGCACCCTGATCCAGAGCGTGGCCCGCAACCCCCTGGCCAGCCCCGACGTCATCGGGGTGACCCAGGGTGCCGGCCTGGCCGCCACGGCGGCCCTGACCGGTGGCGCCGCGGCCGTCCTGGTGGCGCCGGCCGCGCTGGTCGGCGGCCTGGTGGCGGCCGTCCTGGTGTTCGCCCTCGGCGCGCGGCACGGTCTGGCCGCGCAGCGCTTCGTGCTGGCCGGCGTGGCGGTGGCGTTCGCGCTCCGCGCGCTGACCGAGGTGGTGATGCTCTCGGCCGACCCGATCGACGGGCTGCGCGCCCAGCTCTGGCTGATCGGCACGCTGGCCGGCAAGGGCTGGACCGAGGCGGCCTGGATCGCCGGCACGCTCGCCGCGCTGCTGCCCGTCCTGCTCTGGGCGGGGTGGGCCCTGCGCAGCACCGCGCTGGACGACGACACCGCCCGGGGGATCGGGCTGCGCCCGGTGGCCCGCCGGATCGGGCTGGCCGCCACCGGCGTGCTGGCCGCCGCCACCGTCACGGCCCAGGTGGGCGCGGTGGACTTCGTGGCGCTTGTCGCCCCGCAGGTGGCCCGGCGGCTGGTGCGGGCGGAGCGACCGCCGCTGCTCTGCTCCGCCCTGCTCGGCGCGCTGCTGCTGGTGCTGGCCGACCTGGCGGGCCGTCGGCTGTTCGCTCCGACCCAGCTTCCGGCCGGCGTGCTCACCGCGGCGATCGGCGGCCCGTACCTGATCTTCCTGCTGCTGCGGACCCGAGGGAGGCGGTCGTGACCGCGCTGCTGTCCACCCGCGACCTGGTCGTCGGCTACGAGTCCCGGACCGTGCTCGACGGGCTGGACCTCGACCTGCCCGCCGACGCCTTCACGGTGATCGTCGGGCCGAACGCCTGCGGCAAGTCCACCCTGCTGCGCACCATGGCCCGGCTGCTCACCCCGCGCCGCGGCGCGGTGCTGCTCGACGGCACGGCGATCCGCGACGTGCCCACCCGCGAGGTGGCCCGGCGGCTCGGCGTGCTGCCGCAGAGCCCGCTGGTGCCCGAGGGGATCACCGTCGCCGACCTGGTCGGCCGCGGCCGGCAGCCCTACCAGCGGTGGTGGCGGCAGTGGTCCGCGGAGGACGGCCGGGCCGTCGACGAGGCCATGGCCATGGCCGATGTCGCCGAGCTGGCCGACCGGCCGGTGGACACCCTCTCCGGGGGCCAGCGGCAGCGGGTCTGGATCGCCATGACCCTGGCCCAGGACACCGACGCGCTGCTGCTGGACGAACCGACCACCTTCCTCGACCTGGCCCACCAGGTGGAGGTGCTGGACCTGCTGCACCGGCTGCGCGCCGAGCGGGGCCGGACCGTGGTCGCCGTGCTGCACGACCTCAACCAGGCCGCCCGCTACGCCGACCACCTGGTCGCCATGCGGGCCGGCGCGGTCGTCGCCGCCGGGCCGCCGCGCGAGATCCTCACGGCCGACCTGGTCCGCGACGTCTTCGGGCTCGACTGCGTGGTCGTGCCCTGCCCGGTCACCGGCGCCCCGCTCGTGGTGCCGGCCCTGACGCACACCTCGGCCGCTCCGGCCGCCACGCCGGCCCCGGCCGGCGCCTCCGCCGGCGACGCGTGACCGCGCGCCGGCCCGTACCCGTCATGAAAGGACCTTTGATGCGTCGTCTCGCCGTCGCTCTCACCGCGGCCCTCGCCCTCGGCGTGGGCCTCACCGCCTGCGGGGAGAGCGATCCCGTCTCCGGCACCAGCGCCGGGGAGACCCGGGAGATCACCCACGCCATGGGCACCACCAAGGTGCCCGCCGAGCCGAAGCGCGTCGTGGTGCTCGACACCGACAAGATCGACACCGCGCTCTCGCTGGGCGTCACCCCGGTCGGCGCGGCCACCGCCGGCGAGGCGAAGAGCTGGCCCACCTACTTCGGCGCGGACAAGCTGGCCGGCATCAAGGAGGTCGGGGTGCTCACCGAGCCCGACCTGGAGGCGATCAACGCGCTCAAGCCGGACCTGATCCTCGGCAGCAAGTTCCGCCAGGAGAAGTTCTACGACGAGCTGTCCGCCATCGCCCCGACGGTGTTCACCGAGAAGGTGGGCATCACCTGGAAGGAGAACTTCCTCCTCGACGGCAAGGCCCTCGGCAGGGAGCAGCAGGCCAAGGACCAGCTCGCCGCGTACGAGAAGCGGGCCAGGGAGTTCGGCGCGAAGCTCGGCGACGCCCCGTCGCGGAAGGTCTCCATCGTGCGCTTCATCCCGGGCAACATCCGGGTCTACGGCCCGGACTCGTTCTCCGGCATCGTGGTCGGCGACACCGGCCTGGGCCGCCCCGCGCGGCAGCTGCTGGAGGGCAAGGAGGACAAGCGCTTCGACCTGGTCAGCCCCGAGCGGGTCAACGAGGTCGACGGCGACGTGGTCTTCGTGACCGCGTACGGCGAGAAGGCCGCCGCCGAGCAGACGAAGGTCACGGCCGGCAGCCTCTGGCAGGGCCTGTCCGCGGTGAAGGCGGGCAAGGCGCACGTGGTCTCCGACGAGGTCTGGATGACCGGCATCGGTGTCGGCGCCGCCAACAAGATCCTGGACGACCTGGAGAAGTACCTGGCCGCCTGAGCCACCGGCGACCGTCCGCGCCCGCCCGGCACCGTGCCGGGCGGGCGCTGTCGTCCTCAGGCCGGGAGCGGGTGGTCGGCCTCGAACCGGTCCCGGGTGAGGAAGGCGAGCTGGGCCCGCTTGTCCGGCATGTCGATCTCGGCGTCGAAGGTGAAGCCCTCCCGCTCCAGCCGGCGCAGCGCGCGCTCGTTGCGCACGTCCGGTTCGACGACGATGCGCTTCCGCGTCGGGTCGGTGAAGAGGAAGCGAGCCAGGGCCGGCCCGACCGCCGAGGTGAGGCCGGGGAGCTGCCGGCCGGGCACGAGCAGCAGGTGCATCCCGATGTCGCCGGCGCGGACCGGGTAGCGCTCACCGACCGGGTCGGCCTCGGGCTGGTAGGTCTGGAAGAGGCCGACCGGCGTCCCGTCCAGGGCGATCAGGTACGCGTGGTGCGTGGTCAGCCCGTCGAGGAACGTGTAGACCTCCCGCACCTCCCCCTCGGTGTGCTCGCCCATGCCCCAGAACCGGGCCCAGGGCTGGGTCACCCAGCCGTGCAGCAGCGCCGCGTCGGTCGCCGGCTCGACCGGGACGAGCCGCAGCTCGCCGAGGCCGGGCAGCTTCTCCTGGTACGTCATGACGGGTCTCCTTCTCGCGTGAGGTCCGCGTCGGGCACCGGGATCAGCTCGCCGGCCGCCCAGCGCGGCAGTTGGTCGTCGAAGTGCGGGTCGCCGGCGCGGCCGGAGGCGCCGAACGGCACCACCCAGCGGCTGCGCGAACGGTCGGTGAGGTCCCAGACGTAGCGGGCCACCGGGCCGCGCCAGCACGCGTCGGAGACCCCGGGGACGCTGGAGGTGGCGAGCACGCAGTCGGTGTCGCCGCCGAGGGTCACCCGCTCGCGCATCGCCGCCACGGCGGCGTCGACCTCGGGGGCCGCGCCGAGGTGCACGGGGTGCAGGCGGTGCCGCGCGCCCCACGCCGGGGCCGGGTTGGCGGCCGCCACCTCGGCCAGCGCCGCCGCGGCGATCCCGCCGACGTCCACCCCGAGCCGGTCCGCCCCGGCGACCAGGCCGTCGAGGGCGTGCCCGAGCCGGGCGAGGGGGTCGGTCCACGGCGCGAACAGCGCGTCGTACCGGGCCGGCGTGCGCAGCGGGCGCAGCCGCGGATGGTCGTGCAGCCGGCGGACCAGCGCGGTCCGCCAGGCCGCCCAGGCGCCGGCGTCGGTGCTGTCGGCGGCCATCCGGCCGTCCCAGGCGCGCAGCCGGTCCCGCAGCGTCCGCGCGGCCGGGTCGAGGGCCGCCGGGTCGAGCCGGTCGAGCGCCGCCCGCAGCGGGCCGGCGGCCAGCCGGGTGTCGACGTGCACGGCGTCGGAGGGCACGTCCGCGGCGAGCAGGTCCCGGATCCGCGCGGCGCGGTGCGGGGGCGCGAAGTCGACCCCGAGGTCGGCCACGTCGTCGCGCCGGTCGTTGGCGCAGACCGCCACGCCGGCCACCTCGACCGGCTTGGCCTCGGCGTACCGGCCGGACCACCGGTAGCGGGGTTCCCAGCCGGGCACCGGCACCCACCGGCAGCGGTCGTCGCGCAGCGGCACCAGCCCGGCGACGAGCTGCCGGACACCGCCGTGCCGGTCGGCCACCAGCACGCTGTTGACCGGCTCGACCCAGCCGCGCAGCGCCTCGGTCACGTCGTCCACGGTCCGCGCCCGCAGCAGCGGCAGCAGCGCGTCGAAGCCGAGGTCCGCCTCGACCCGGGCGGGGGTCCGCAGGCTGAGCGCCTCGCCGGTGTGCCGGTCGTGGTCGACCACCGGGCCGCGCGGGGTCTCGATCACCTCGACCCGCTCGGGGGCGCCGCCGCGGACGCGGATGCGCTCGACGTGGTGGCGGGCCGGCAGCCAGCCCTCGGCGTCCCGGACCAGCACCCGCCCGCCGTCGCGGCGCAACCGCTCGCGGTAGACGTCCTGGTAGTCGGCCATCGCGTTGGTGACCGCCCAGGCCACCTCGCCGGCGTGGCCGAAGTGCGGCAGCCCCGGCACGCCGGGGAAGGCGAACCCGAGCACGTCGAACTCGGGGCAGGCCAGCCGGACCTGCTGGTAGATCCCGGGCAGTTCCAGCACCCGGTGCGGGTCGCCGGCCAGCACCGGCCCCCGGCCGGCGGCCGGGTCGCCGGGCACCACCCAGGCGTTGCTGCCCGACCCGCCCGGTCCCTCGACCGCGAACAGGCCGGTCGCCGCCGGGCCGAGGGTGGCCTCCACGTGGGCCCGCCAGAGCTTGTTGGGGAAGGTGCCGAAGAGGATGTGCTGGACCAGGAAGACGCCGAGCGGGGACCACGGCCGCCACCGGCCGGGGGCGCAGCCGGTCGCCGCGAACTCGGGGGCGCCGGTCGCGCCCTCGGCGAGTCCGGCGTTCACCCCGTCGACGTACGCGGTGACCCAGCGGCGGGTTGCGGGGGAGAGCCGCCGGAAGCAGCGGGCGGCGGTGTCGGCGAGGCGGGCCCGCCGGGCGAACCGGTCCCAGCCCAGTTCGGCGGGGCCGAGGTGTTCGGCCAGCCGCCCCTCGGCACGCCACCGCTCGACCTCGATCTGCCAGGCCCGGTCGAGCGCGGCCGCGCGGCCCTGGAGCCGGGCCAGCTCCTCGACGGTGTCCCCCCACAGCTGCGGCACGCCCCAGGCGTCACGCCGGATGCCGGTCACCGGCCGGCCGTCGCGGACACGTCACCGGCCGGCCACATCATGAACATCAACTTAGGTTACCCTCCCCTAACTAAGCCAGACCTTACCTGGAGGGGTCCCGTGAAGCGGAACTGGGAAGCGCTCGTGCTGCGCGCCATGGGCGGGCGGAACTTCCGGCTCACCGTGCTCGACACCGAGCCGGTCGGCGACCGGTACCGGCGGCTGCTGATGGACGGCGGCGACCTGCTGGACGCCTGCGGCGTGCACCCCACCATGTGGATCCGCCTGTGGTTCGACAACGACGGCAAGCCGCACCAGCGGGCGTACACCCTGGTCGACCCCGACCCGGCCACCGGCCGGTTCCACCTGGAGTTCGCCCTCCACGACGGGTGCGCCGCCCGCTGGGCGGAGACCGCGGCCGCCGGTGACACCGTCGAGGCCACCGTCCAGGGCAGCGCCTTCGCCCTGCCCGAGCCGGCCCCGCGCCACCTCTACCTGGTCGGCGACGCCGCCTCGCTGCCGGCGGTGAACAGCCTGCTCGACGCCGCCGCCGACGTGCCGGCCACGGTCTGGCTGGAGTACGCCCACGACGGCGAGCGGGCGCTGGCCCCGCGCGCCCGCGAGCACCACGACGTCACCTGGATCCCGCGCGGCGCCGACGGCGAGGGCCTCGTGAAGACCGTCCGGGACGCGCTGCCGGCCGCCGGCGACGCGCACTACTGGGTGGCCGCCGAGGCGGCCAGCACCCGGGACATCACCCGGCATCTGCGCCGCACCCTCGGCGTCGGGAAGCACCAGGTGACCTCGCTCGGCTACTGGAGCGCCCGGTGACCGGCCGCCTGGGCACCCTGACCACGCTCTACGTCACCCAGTACCTCGGGGTGGGCTTCATCACCGTCGGGCTCACCGCGATCCTGCGCGACGGCGGCACCTCCCTGGAGACCCTCGCGCTGCTCCAGATCGTCGGTCTCGTGTGGCCGGTCAAGTTCCTCTGGGCCCCGATCCTCGACCGGTACGGCTCGCGCCACCGCGGGCACTACCGCTCCTGGCTGCTGGTGCTCCAGACCGGGCTGGTGCTGGCGCTGGCCGCGCTGCTGCCCTTCGACCGCCCCGCCGACCAGCTCGGCCCGGTCGTCGCGGTCTGCCTCGCGTACGTGCTGCTCTCCGCCACCCAGGACATCGCCGTGGACGCCGTGGCCGTGCGGCTGCTCCCGGCCGGCGCCCGCGGCACCGGCAACGGCATCCAGGTCGCCGCGAGCTACCTGGGCAACCTGCTCGGCGGCGGCGCCTGCGTGGTGGTCTACGACCGGTACGGCTGGCGACCGGCGATCCTGCTGCTGGCCGGCCTGACCGCGGTCGGCCTGCTGGTGGTGTGGCGGTTCCGCGAGCCGCCCAGGACCGACCGGGTGCCCTCCACGGCGCACGCCTACCGGGCGCTGCTGTCCGTGTTCGCCCAGCCGGGCTGCCGGTGGTGGACCTTCGGCGTGGTGCCCCTGCTCTACGTCGGGGCCGGCGCGGCCTACGCGCTGGTCAGCCCGGCGCTGGTCGACGCCGGCTGGTCGCTCGCGCGGATCGGCGTGGTCACCGGCGTGGTGACCAGCGTGCCGGCGATCGCGGCCGGCCTGCTGGCCGGGCTCGGCATCGGCCGGTACGGCCGCGCCCGCGTGCTGGTGGTGGCCGGCGCCGCCCTGGTGGGGTCCACGCTGCTGCTGCTGCCGCTGCTCACCGGGCGCGCGCCGCTGGCCGGGACGGTGGTCGCGCTCGGCCTGTTCCTGGCGGCGTACACGGTGGCCAACGTGGTGCTCTACACGGTCAACATGGACTACTCCCGGCCGGGGACCGGCGGCACCGACTTCACGGTGCTCTCCTCGTTCGGGCTGATCTGCTCGTTCGTGGCCGCCTCGGCCGGCCTGGCGGCGGCCGACCGGCTGGGGTACCCGGCGGTCGCCCTCGGCTGCGTCGTGCTGGTCGGCCTCGCCGTCGTGGCCGGCGTGGTCCACCAGCGACGCTTCCCGGCCGGGCCGGGGCCGGCCGACGCGACCCGCGCCGGCGTGTCGGCACCCGACCTCTTGACCCCCGCGAGTTAGGTTAGGGTAACCTAACTTCGCGATCATCCCGGACCGCGCGGGATCGCGAGGCGCCGTCGCGCCGTCGCCGTCGTGTCCGCTTCCGACCACTGAGGACTGCCCATGAGCCTGCCCGGAGCAACCGTTCCGGCCCCCTCGGCCGGCGCCGGCCCGGCCGCCGCCCGGGACCACCTGTTCACCGCCCGCTCGCTGGACCGCTACCGCGACGTGCTGGCCGAGGGGATCGAGCGGGTGGCCCGCCGGGTGGCGAGCGCCGACCGGCCGTTCACCGGGGTCGGCCCGGACGACCTGGCTCCCCGCGTCGCGGCCGTCGACCTCGACCGGCCGCTCGGCGACACCGGCGCGGCCCTCGACGAACTGCACGACGTCTACCTGCGCGACGCCGTGTTCTTCCACCACCCCCGGTACCTGGCGCACCTGAACTGCCCGGTGGTGATCCCGGCGCTGCTCGGCGAGGCGGTGCTCAGCGCGGTCAACTCCTCGCTGGACACCTGGGACCAGAGCGCCGGCGGCACCCTCATCGAGCGCCGCCTCGTCGACTGGACGGCCGAGCGGATCGGCCTCGGGCCCGCCGCCGACGGGGTGTTCACCAGCGGCGGCACCCACTCCAACCTCCAGGCGCTGCTGCTGGCCCGTGAGGAGACGCGGGCGCGGGCCGGGCTGCGGCCCGGACCGGAGGCGCTGTCCCGGCTGCGGGTGCTCACCTCCGCCGCCGGCCACTTCAGCGTGCAGAAGGCGGCCCGGCTGCTCGGCCTCGGCCCGGACGCGGTCCGCACCGTGGACACCGACGCGCAGCGGCGGATGCGCCCCGACGCGCTGGCCCGGGAGATCGCCCGCTGCCGGGCCGACGGGCTGCTGGTCATGGCCGTCGTGGCCACCGCCGGCACCACCGACTTCGGCAGCATCGACCCGCTGCCGCAGGTCGCCGACATCTGCGCGGCGGCCGGCGTGTGGCTGCACGTCGACGCCGCGTACGGCTGCGGGCTGCTGGTGTCGCCGACCCGCCGGCACCTGCTCGACGGCATCGAGCGGGCCGACTCGGTGACCGTCGACTACCACAAGTCCTTCTTCCAGCCGGTCAGCTCCAGCGCCGTGCTGGTGCGCGACCGCCGGACGCTGCGGCACGCCACCTGGCACGCCGACTACCTCAACCCGGCGCGCGCCGTCGAGCAGCGCATCCCCAACCAGGTCGACAAGAGCCTCCAGACCACCCGCCGCTTCGACGCGCTCAAGCTCTGGCTCACCCTGCGGATCATGGGCGCCGACGCGGTCGGCGCGCTCTTCGACGAGGTGGTGGACCGGGCCGACGAGGCGTGGCGCCTGCTCGACGCCGACCCGCGCTTCGAGGTGGTGACCCGGCCGACGCTGAGCACCCTGGTGTTCCGCTGGCGGCCCGCCGGACTGGCCGCCGACCTCGTCGACGACGCCAACCTGTACGCCCGCGAGGCGCTCGCCGCCTCCGGCGCCGCGCTCGTCGCGGGCACCCGCGTCGACGGCGCCCACCACCTCAAGTTCACAGTGCTCAACCCCGAGACCACCGGGGAGGACGTCGCCGCGGTGCTCGACCTGATCGCCGAACACGCCGGCTGGTACGCCCGCACCCGCACCGCCGACGAGCTGTCCTGCCCGGTCGGCTGACCGGCCCCGCCCTGGAGAACCCATGTCGACCCACGACTTCATCGCCGTCGGGCTGGGCCCGTACAACCTCGGCCTGGCCTGCCTGACCGCCCCGATCGCCGACCTCGACGGCCTCTTCCTGGAGGCCCGCGACGACGTCGATTGGCATCCCGGCATGCTGCTGGAGAGCGCCCACCTGCAGACCCCGTTCCTCGCCGACCTCGTCACGCTCGCCGACCCGACCTCGCCGTTCTCCTTCCTCAGCTATCTGAAGGAGACCGGCCGGCTCTACCCGTTCTACATCCGGGAGAACTTCTTCCCACTGCGCAGCGAGTTCGACGCGTACTGCCGGTGGGCCGCCGCGAAGCTGCCCGGCGTCCGGTTCGGCCACGAGGTCACCGCCATCGAGTACGACCCGACCGACGACCGGTACGTGGTGCACGCCCGGGTGGACGGCCGCGAGGTCAGTCACCGGGCGCGGCGGCTGGTGCTCGGCACCGGCACCCCGCCGCACGTGCCGCCCGCGTGCGCGCGGCTGGGCGGCGACGTGATCCACAACTCGCGGTACCGGGAGCACCGGACGGCGCTGCGCGGCAAGCGGAGCATCACCGTGGTCGGCAGCGGGCAGAGCGCCGCCGAGATCTACCACGACCTGCTCGCCGACATCGACACCCACGGCTACCAGCTGAACTGGGTCACCCGCTCACCGCGCTTCTTCCCGCTCGAATACACCAAGCTCACCCTGGAGATGACCTCTCCGGACTACGTGGACTACTTCCACGCCCTGCCCGAGCCGACCCGCTACCGGCTGGAGACCGAACAGAAGAGCCTGTTCAAGGGCATCGACGCCGAGCTCATCAACGCGATCTTCGACCTGCTCTACGTGAAGAGCGTCGGCGGCCCGGTGCCCACCCGGCTGCTCACCAACACCGAGCTGACCGACGCCGCCCACGACCCGCAGCGCGGGACGTACACGCTGGGACTGCACCACGTCGAGCAGGGGCGCGACTTCACCCTGGAGACCGAGGGGCTGGTCCTCGCCACCGGCTACCGCTACCGGGTGCCCGCCTTCCTCGACCCGATCCGGGACCGGATCCGCTGGGACGGCCACGGCCGCTTCGACGTGGCGCGCAACTACAGCATCGACCACACCGGACGGGGCATCTTCCTGCAGAACGCCGGCACCCACACGCACAGCGTCACCTCACCCGACCTGGGTATGGGCCCCTACCGCAACTCCTGGATCATCCGGGAGCTGACCGGCCGCGAGCACTACCCGATCGAGAAGAGCATCGCGTTCCAGGAGTTCGGCGCACCGGCCGGGGTGGCCCCGTGACCCCGCTGTCGCGACCGGACGATGGCCCCGTGACCGCGCCCGCCCACCGCCGGCACGATCCGCGCCTCGGCGAGTTCAGCCTCCGCCCGCTCGACCCGGACGCCGACGCCGTGCTGCTGCACGGCTGGGTCACCCACCCCAAGGCGGTGTTCTGGATGATGCAGGACGCCGACGTCGCCCGGGTGGCCGAGGAGTACCGGCGAATCGCCGCGCACCCGCACCACGACGCGTACCTCGGGTTCTGGCGGGGCCGGCCGGCGTTCCTCGCCGAGCGCTACGACCCCGCCGAGGTCGAGCTGGTCGGCCTCTACGACCCGGTCGAGGGCGACGTGGGGATGCACTTCCTCTGCGCGCCCGCCGAGGCGCCGGTGCACGGCTTCACCCTCGCCGTGCTCACCACGGTGCTGGACTGGCTCTTCGCCGACCCGGCCACCCGCCGGGTGGTGGTCGAACCCGACGTGCGCAACACCGCCGTGCACGCGTTGAACGCGGCCGTCGGCTTCACCGTCGTCGGCCCGATCGCCAAGCCCGAGAAGACCGCCCTGCTGAGCGTCTGCACCCGCGCCCAGTTCCTGGCCGCCACCCGTTGAGAGGTACCCGCGTGACCACCCCCTCCGCCGCCGTCGACCACCTCACCCCCGAACTGTGGGCCGCCGCCAACCGCCACCTGGTCCGCAAGGCCCTGGCCGAGTTCGCCCACGAACGGCTCGTCACCCCCGAGCCCCAGGGCGGCGGCCACTACCGGGTACGCAGCGACGACGGCAGCGCCGAGTACCGCTTCGCGGCCCGGCGGCTCGCCCTGAACCACTGGTGGATCGACCCCGCCGGCCTGACCCGGCACGTCGACGGGCGGGAGGCCCCGCTCGACGCGGTCGACCTCTGCCTGGAACTGCGCGGCGCGCTCGGCCTCACCGACGCCGTCCTGCCCGTCTACCTCGAGGAGATCACCTCCACCCTGGCCGGGCTCGCCTACAAGCTGGCCCGGCCCGAGCTGACGGCGGCCGAGCTGGTCGGAACGGACTTCCAGCGGATCGAGACCGCGATGACCGAGGGACACCCGTGCTTCGTGGCCAACAGCGGCCGGATCGGCTGGGGCGTGCACGACCACCACCGGTACGCCCCGGAGGCCGGCCGGCCGGTCCGCCTGCTCTGGCTCGCCGCCCACCGCGACCACACCACCTTCACCTGCGCCGCCGACCTGGACTACGACACCCACGTCCGGGCCGAACTCGGCGAGGAGACCCTCGCGGGCTTCGCCCGTACCCTCACCGGGCTCGGCCTCGACCCGGCCGACTACCTGCTGCTGCCGGTGCACCCGTGGCAGTGGTGGAACAAGCTGGCCGTCACCTTCGCCGGCGAGGTGGCCCGGCGCCACCTGGTGCCGCTGGGTGAGGGGCCGGACGAGCACCTGGCGCAGCAGTCGGTGCGCACCTTCTTCAACGTCACCGACCCGAACCGGCACTACGTGAAGACCGCGCTCTCGGTGCTCAACATGGGCTTCATGCGCGGGCTGTCCGCCGCCTACATGGAGCACACCCCGGCCATCAACGACTGGCTGGCCGGCCTGATCGCCGCCGACCCGGTGTTCGCGCGGACCGGGCTGTCGATCATCCGGGAGCGGGCCGCGATCGGCTACCGGCACCGGCAGTTCGAGGCGGCCACCGACCGGTACTCGCCGTACCGGAAGATGCTCGCCGCGCTCTGGCGGGAGAGCCCGGTGCCCGGGCTGGAGCCCGGCCGGCGCCTGGCCACCATGGCGTCGCTGCTGCACGTCGACCGGGCCGGCCGCTCGTTCGCCGGTGCGCTGATCGCCGGCTCCGGGCTGGCGCCCGCGGACTGGCTGCGCCGCTACCTGGACGCCTACCTCGTGCCGGTGCTGCACGCGCTGCACGCGTACGACCTGGCGTTCATGCCACACGGCGAGAACGTCATCCTGGTGCTCCACGACGACGTGGTCGAGCGGGTGGTCTTCAAGGACATCGCCGAGGAGATCGTGGTGATGGACCCGGCGGCCGACCTGCCCGAGGCGGTGAGCCGGATCCGGGCCGCGGTGCCCGAGGACGAGAAGGTGCTCTGCGTCTTCACCGACGTGTTCGACTCGTTCCTGCGCCACCTCAACGCCA
Organism: Micromonospora sp. NPDC048907; assembly: GCF_055586885.1. Lineage (NCBI taxonomy): Bacteria > Bacillati > Actinomycetota > Actinomycetes > Micromonosporales > Micromonosporaceae > Micromonospora > Micromonospora sp. NPDC048907. The sequence continues at coordinate 249,379 of NZ_JBVJHI010000007.1, read as the reverse complement.
TCCTGGCCACCGAGGGGATCCTCGACGAGGAGGGCTTCTGGCGGACCGTGGCCGAGTGCGTCCGGGCGTACACGGAGTCCGTGCCGCACCTGGCCGACCGGCACGACCTGTTCGCCCCGGAGTTCGCGCTGTCCTGTCTGAACCGGCTGCAACTGCGCAACAACCAGCAGATGGTCGACCTGGCGGACCCCTCGGCGGCGCTCCAGTTCGTCGGGACGCTGGCCAACCCCCTCGCCCCGTACGCCCCGCGGCCGTGAGTGCCCTCGCGGCGCCGGCCGCCCCGGTCGGGCCGGCGGTGCTCCGGCACCGCTGGTGGATCCTGGCCGTGCTCTGCCTGGCCCAGGTGACGGTGGTGCTGGACAACACCGTGCTCACCGTGGCGGTGCCGGTGCTCACCACCGAGCTGGGCGCCAGCACCAGCGACATCCAGTGGATCATCAACGCGTACGCCCTGGTCCTGTCCGGCCTGCTGATCAGCGCGGGCAGCGCGGCCGACCGGTACGGCCGGCGGCGGATGCTGCTGGCCGGGCTGGTGCTGTTCGGGGCCGGGTCGCTGGCCGCCGGGCTGGCCACCACGACCGGCCAGCTCATCGCGGCCCGGGCCGGGATGGGCGTCGGCGGCGCGCTGCTGGTCACCGCGACCCTCGCGGTGGCCGTGCAAGTCTTCGAGGGACCCGCGCGGCAGCGGGCCATCGGGGTCTGGGCGGCGACCAGCGCGCTGGGCTTCGCCGTCGGGCCGCCGGTCGGCGGGACGATCCTCGCCCACCTGCCCTGGCAGGCCATCTTCCTGGTGAACGTGCCGGTGGTGCTGGTCTGCCTGGTGGCCGTCCGGCTGCTCGTGCCGGAGTCCCGCAAGGCCGTCGCCGGCCGCCTCGACGTGCTGGGCGTGCTGCTCTCCACGGCCGGGCTCACCGGCGTGGTCTGGGCCATCACCGCCGGGCCGGAGAAGGGCTGGGCCGCTCCGGCGGTGCTCGCCGCGGCCGTGGCCGGCCTGCTGCTGCTCGGCCTCTTCGTCGCCTGGGAACACCGGGTCGTCGACCCGATGCTGGACATGGGGCTGTTCCGCGATCCCCGCTTCACCGGCGCGGTCTCCGGGGTCGTGCTGATCACCTTCGGCGCGACCGGCGCGCTGTTCCTGCTCACCCAGCACCTGCAGTTCGTCCGCGGCTACCCGGCGTGGGAGGCCGGGCTGCGGATGGCGCCGTTCGCGCTCTCCATCGTGGTGCTCAACCTCACCGGGGTGGCCGCCGCGCTGATCCGCCGGATGGGGCGGCCGGCCGCGGTCGCCGTCGGGATGGCGCTGCTCGCCGTCGGTCTGCTGGCCGTCACGTACACCCCGGGCGACGGCTATCCGGTGCTGCTCGGCGGCCTGCTGCTGATGGGCGCCGGCTGCGCGCTGGCCAACCCGGCGATCGTCGAGGCGGTGGTGAGTGCGCTGCCACCGGAGCGGGCCGGCGCCGGGGCGGGTGTCGACGGCACCATGACCGAGGTGGGCGGCAGCCTGGGCGTGGCCGTGCTCGGCGCGGTGCTCAACGCGCGGTTCGCCGCCCTGCTGCCCGCCGCGCTGGCCGGGGCCGGCTCGTTCCCGGCCGCGCTGGCCGCGGCCGGCACCGACGGCGAGCGCGTCCTGGTCCGGGACGCGTTCCGGGTGGCGCTGGAGACCGGGCAGACGGCCGGCGCGGCGGCCGTGCTGGCCGGTGGCCTGGTCACCGCGTACCTGCTGCACCGCGCCCGGCACCGGTGACGGCGCCGGACCCGGCCGGTCAGGCGACCAACTGCCAGAGCAGGAACAGGTTGAGCGCCACCACGAGGGCGGTGATCACCGACGCGACGGCGGTGGTGGCCGGGCGGTTGACCAGGCTGCCCATGAGGTCCCGGCGGCGGGTGAAGGCCACCACCGGGATCAACGCGAACGGGATGCCGAAGCTCAGCACCACCTGCGACAGCACGAGGGCCCGGGTCGGGTCGACGCCGACGGCGAGCACCAGCAGTGCGGGCACCAGGGTCACCAGCCGGCGCACCGCGAGGGGTACGCGGCGGCGCAGGAAGCCCTGCATGATGACCTCGCCGGCGTAGGTGCCGACGCTTGTCGAGGCCAGCCCGGACAGCAGCAGTGCCACCGCGAAGCCGAGCGCCGCCACCGCGCCGAGGCTGCCGGCCAGACCGGCGTGGACGCCCTCCAGGGTGTCGGTGCCGGGGATCCCGCTGCCGTGGAAGGTGGACGCCGCGACGAGCAGCATGGCCAGGTTGACCGCGCCGGCGGCGCTCAGGGCGAGCAGCACGTCGGTGCGCAGGCCCTTCGCCACGATCCGCCGCTCGGTCTCGTCGGCGGCGGGGATGCGGTTCGGGGTCAGCGCGGAGTGCACGTAGATGACGTGCGGCATCACCGTCGCGCCGAGGATGCCGGCGGCCAGCATCATGCTGTCGGTGCCCTGCATCCGGGGCAGCAGACCGCCGGCCGCGGCGGGCACGTCGGGCCGCGCGGTGAGCAGGTTCACGGCGAAGGCCAGGACGATCACGCCGAGCAGCACGGCGATGGCGATCTCGAACGCCCGGAAACCTCGCGCCCGCAACGCGAGGACAGCGAACGCGGCCGCGCCGACGATCAGTCCGCCGGCCAGCAGCGGGATGCCGAAGAGCAGGTAGAGGGCGACGGCGCCGCCGATGACCTCGGCCAGGTCGGTGGCCATGGCCACCAGTTCGGCCTGGACCCACATGACCCGGTTGACCGGCCGGGGCAGGTGCTCACGGCACAGCTCGGGCAGGCTGCGGCCGGTCGCCAGGCCGAGCTTGGCGGTGAGCGTCTGCACTAGCATGGCGGCCAGGTTCGCCGCCACGACGACCCAGACCAGCAGGTAGCCGTAGCGCGCGCCGGCGGTGGAGTTCGTGGCGAAGTTGCCCGGGTCGACGTAGGCGACCGCGGCGACGAAGGCCGGCCCGAGCAGGATGAGGCGGCCGCGGACCCGGCCCCGGGCACGGGCGGTCTGCAGCGGTGACGCGATGGTGATGTCGTTCGTGACCACTGTGTGCTCCTCGGCGGGCGGACGGATCAGACGGGTTCGCGCTCGGGCGCCGGCTGGCGGGCCGGCCGCGCCGCGGGCTTCCGGTCGAGCGCGTCGGCGACCGGGATGAGGGCCGTGACGGCAGCGAGGGCGAGGACCGCCGGCGGGGCCGTGCCGGCGCTCGCCGCGCCGACCGTGAGCAGGGCGAAGACGGCCAGCTTGGTGCGGTTGGCGGTGGACATGTCACCTCCCGGATCAGGCGGTGCCGGGCCGGCCGCCCGACCGGCCCGGCGCCGGAGGCGTCAGGTGAGCTTGCTCTTGACCTTGGTGGCGACCTTGCCGGCCATGCCCGGGTTGGTGCCGTACAGGCGGGGGTCGCCCGGCGGCAGGACCGGCTCGGGGGCGTGCGCCCGCGGGCTGTGGTCGTAGCGGAACTCGCCCTTGCCGTCGGGGGAGGGGCCGGAGGCCCACCGGCCCTCGGCGGCGTCCTGTCCCGGTGAGAAGTCCAGGTACGTGTAGCTGAACTCCTTGGTGAACTCCTTCGAGTCTTCGAAGGCGTCCGGCACCGGCATCTCCTCCAGGCCGTCCTCCTTGAGCTGCTCGATGGCCGCCATCCACATGTTCTGGTGCATGGTGTCGCGGGCCAGCAGGAAGCGGAGCATCTGCTTGACGCCGGGGTCGTCGGTCATGTTGAACAGGCGGGAGACCTGGAGCCGGCCCTGGGCCTCGGCGGTGACGTTGAGCTGGAAGTCGGCCATCAGGTTGCCGCTGGCGGTGATGAAGTTGCCGTTCCAGGGCACGCCGTTGCTGTCGGTGGGCAGCGCGCCACCGCCGCCGTGGATGAAGTGCGCCGGGTTCGAGCCGCCGTAGATGGCGCCGACCATCGGGTTGTCCTCGGCGGCCTCCGAGAGCGACAGCGGCGCTTTCTCCAGCAGCCGGGTGATCATCGTGGCGATCATCTCGACGTGGCCCATCTCCTCGGTGCCGACGTCGAGCAGCAGGTCCTTGTACTTTCCGGGTAGCCGGCAGTTCCAGCCCTGGTACAGGTACTGGTTGGCCACGGTCATCTCGCCCCACTTGCCGCCCAGGATTTCCTGCAGCCGGCGGGCGAACGCGGCGTCCGGCCCGTCCGGCTTCGCCTCGAACTGCAGGTCCTTCATGTGCGTGAACATCAGATCTCCTCGGATTCACGGGTGCCGTTGCCGGCGGATTGCCGGCCCGGCGTCTCGCCGGACCGTCAGCGGGCCATGCCGGCACGCGGCGGGCGCACGCTGAGGAACTCTCATGAGTTCAGCTTCCCGACAACTGCTCACATATGCCCCTCATCTTCCCGAAAGAGGGAGAAACTGCTTGGAGACGGGATCATCCGGGCTGACCATTTTGGTCGACCACCCGCGGACACGAACGAGCGGCCGCCCGGGGAGGGGCGGCCGCTCGTCGGGGCGGGCCGGGGTCAGGCGGCGGTGGACCAGATGGCGCGGAAGGCCGCGGCCTCACCCGCCAGCCACTGCTCGACCTGCTCCGGCTTGACGTCGGCCGGCATCCGGTGGGACTCGCCGCGCCGGACGTCGACCAGCACCGGCTCGGCGTGCGGCAGGACCGCGTCCATGTGCCGGGCCATCAGGTGCAGGGTCGCCAGGGTGGTCTCCTCGCTCGGCGGGGCCTCGTCGAAGTGCAGCCGGATCGCCTCGGCGCGACCGTCGGCGTAGCGCACCCCGAACTGCGGGTTGATCTTCACGGGTAGGTCGCCCAGCATCGCGAGGGCGTCGCGGGTCTGGGCCAGGTCGACGCCGGCCGGCTCGCCGAGCGAGTGCAGCCAGGTGGTCGCCCCGGGCACCAGCGCCTCGTAGAGCGGGCGCCAGCGCGGCTTGACCAGGTCGGCCACCTGGGCCAGGTGGGTGCCACCGGTGTGGAAGGCGACGTCGGCCTTGAGCGCCTTGACGAACTGGCCGTGCGGGTTGAAGCCGTGCCGGCTCGCCCGCTGCTTGCGCAGGCCGCCCACGAAGGTGGCCTTGGTGGGCCCGGTGCGGTCCACGTAGCGGGTGAACCCGAGGAGGGTGGCGTAGGGGGTGACGGGGGCGGCGGAGGTGGGCGCGGTCACGAGCATCCTCCCAGGTCAAAAGCTCGATTAGTACATACATTCTAATCGACGACCCTGACATCGCCCAGGGTGCGAAAAGGGCCGCCCGGACATCCCGGGCGGCCCTTTTTCGCGTAGTCCTACAGCTGTCCGACGTCGGTGATCCGGACGACCGCGGCGCCCGCCTCGTCGGAGGCCGCGAGGTCGATCTCGGCGCTGATGCCCCAGTCGTGGTCGCCCTCCGGGTCGTCCAGGATCTGGCGGACGGTCCACCGCTCCCGGCCCTGCTCGATCATCAGCAGCGCCGGCCCGCGCGCGTCCGGCCCCACCCCGATCGAGTCGTACGCCTCGAAGTACGGCTCCAGCGCGTCCGCCCACGCGTCCGCGTGCCAGCCGTGCTCGGCGTCCAGCTCGCCCAGCAGGTCCCAGCGGCGCAACGCGGCCAGCTCGACCCGGCGGAACAGCGCGTTGCGCACCAGCACCCGGAACGCCCGGGCGTTGCGGGTGACCGCCGGCGGCCGGTCGTCCAGCGAGGCGGCCACCTCCGCCACGTCGGCCGGGTTGCGCAGCCGCTCCCACTCGTCGATGAGGCTGGAGTCGACCTGGCGGACCAGTTCGCCCAGCCACTCGATGAGGTCGACCAGCTCCTCGGTCTTGGCGTCCTCGGGGACGGTCTGCCGCAGGGTCTTGTACGCGTCCGCGAGGTAGCGCAGCACCAGGCCCTCGGAGCGGGACAGGCCGTAGAACTGGACGTACTCGGTGAAGGTCATGGCCCGCTCGTACATGTCCCGGACCACCGACTTGGGGGAGAGCTGGTGGTCGGCGACCCACGGGTGGCCCTGCCGGTACATCTCGTACGCCGACTCCAGCAGCTCGGCGAGGGGCTTCGGCCAGGTCACCTCGTCGAGGAGTTCCAGCCGGGCCTCGTACTCGATGCCCTCGGCCTTCATGGCGGCGACCGCCTCGCCGCGGGCCTTGAACTGCTGCGCGGAGAGCACCTGGCGCGGGTCGTCCAGGATCGACTCGATCACGCTGAGCACGTCCAGCGCGTACGACGGGGACTCCCGGTCGAGCAGCTCGACGGTGGCCAGGGCGAGCGGGGACAGCGGCTGGTTGAGCGCGAAGTCGAGCTGGAGGTCGACGGTCAGGCGCACCCGGCGGCCCTGCTCGTCCGGCTCGGGCAGCTCCTCGACCACGCCGCCGGCCCGCAGCGCCCGGTAGATGGCGATGGCCCGGCGGATGTGCCGGCGCTGGGCGGCCGGGTCCTCGTGGTTGTCGGTGAGCAGGTGCCGCATCGAGGTGAACGCGTCGCCGGGGCGGCCGATGACGTTGAGCAGCATCGAGTGGCTGACCTGGAAGCTGGAGGTCAGCGGCTCCGGCTCGGCCTCGACCAGGCGCTGGAAGGTCGGCTCGCCCCAGCCGATGGAGCCCTCCGGCGGCTTCTTCTTGACCACCTTGCGGCGCTTCTTCGGGTCGTCGCCCGCCTTGGCGAGGGCCTTCTCGTTCTCGATGACGTGCTCGGGGGCCTGCACCACGACCCGGCCCAGGGTGTCGAAGCCGGCCCGCCCGGCCCGGCCGGCGATCTGGTGGAACTCGCGGGCCTTCAGCAGCCGGGTCCGGGTGCCGTCGTACTTCGACAGGCCGGTGAAGAGCACGGTGCGGATCGGCACGTTGATGCCGACGCCGAGGGTGTCGGTGCCGCAGATGACCTTGAGCAGCCCGGCCTGGGCCAGGGTCTCCACGAGGCGGCGGTACTTGGGCAGCATGCCGGCGTGGTGCACGCCGATGCCGTGCCGGACCAGCCGGGACAGTGTCCTGCCGAAGCCCGAGGTGAACCGGAAGTTCCCGATCGCCTGGGCGATCATGTCCTTCTCGGCCCGGGTGCAGACGTTCACGCTCATCAGCGCCTGGGCGCGCTCCAGCGCGGCGGCCTGGGTGAAGTGCACGACGTAGACCGGGGCCTGCTTGGTGGCCAGCAGTTCCTCCAGGGTCTCGTGCAGCGGCGTCGTCGCGTACGAGAAGAGGAGCGGGACCGGCCGCTCGGCCGAGCGGACGACGGCGGTCGGCCGCCCGGTGCGCCGGGTGAGGTCGTCCACGAAGCGGGTGGTGTCGCCGAGCGTCGCGGACATCAGGACGAACTGGGCCTGCGGCAGCTCGATGATCGGCACCTGCCACGCCCAGCCCCGGTCCGGCTCGGCGTAGAAGTGGAACTCGTCCATGACCACCTGGCCGACGTCGGCCCGGGCGCCCTCGCGCAGCGCCAGGTTCGCCAGGATCTCCGCGGTGCAGCAGATGATCGGGGCGTCGGCGTTGACGCTGGCGTCGCCGGTGAGCATGCCGACGTTCTCCGCGCCGAAGACCTCGCAGAGGGCGAAGAACTTCTCCGAGACCAGCGCCTTGATCGGCGCGGTGTAGAAGGTGGTCCGGTCGTCGGCCAGCGCGGCGAAGTGCGCCGCGATCGCCACCAGGCTCTTGCCCGAGCCGGTCGGCGTATTCATGATCACGTTCGCGCCGGAGACGATCTCGATGACCGCCTCCTCCTGGTGGGGGTAGAGGTCGAGGCCGCGCTCGGACGCCCAGCCGGCGAACGCGTCGTAGAGGGTGTCGGGGTCGGCGCTCTTCGGCAGCGCGGCGGTGAGAGTCATGGCGGCTCCCATCGTGCCTGGATCATGGGCCGTCGCGCCAACCGGGTTCAGCGCCGCCGGTGGACCAGGTCGAAGATTTCCCGCCCGGCGGTCAGCGCCCGGCGCTCGAACTTGGTCACCGGCCGGTGTGCCGGGCGGGGCGCGAAGCCGCCGTGCACGTCGACCAGCTCCGGGTCGGCGGTCAGCGTCTCCCGCATCGACCCGGCGTACTCGGCCCAGTCTGTCGCGCAGTGCAGCGTCCCGCCGGGGGCCAGCCGGGAGCGCAGCAGCGCCACGTGCCCCGGCTGGATGATCCGCCGCTTGTGGTGCCGGGCCTTCGGCCACGGGTCGGGGAAGAAGACGTGCACCGCGTCCAGGCAGCCCTCCGGCATGGCCCGCACCAGGTCCAGCGCGTCGCCCTTGGCCACCCGCACGTTGTCCAGGCCGTGCCGTTCGACCAGGTCGAGCAGGTTGGCGATTCCGGGCGTGTGCACCTCAACCGCCAGATAGTGTCGTTCCGAATCGGCGGCCGCCATCGCCGCGGTGGCGTCGCCCATGCCGGAACCGATCTCCAGCACCAGCGGCGCCCGCCGTCCGAACAGCGCCGCCGGATCGCACGGCCCGTCCAGGTCGTCGATCTCCAGGCCGTACGCGGGCCAGAGCCGGGCCAGCGCGTCGCGCTGCCGGTCGCTCATCCGCCCGCGACGCGGGTGGAAGGTGCGGATGCGGGCGGCGTGGGCCGGCGGCGCGGCGCTGAAGTCGGTGGAGGTCACAGCGACCCGAGCGTACGCGACCGCCGGAGCGGATCGGATGTGATGGGCGGCCCGGGGTGAGAGGATTCATCCCGTACGGCAGGACGGGTGGCCCGCCGCCCGAGCCCGACGCCGGGAGGGGGCATGGTGTCAGTCACGGGACGTGCGGCGCTGCTGGTCGCGGCCGCCGCGTGCACCGCCCCGCTGGTCGGCGCGCTGCCCGCCCAGGCCGCCCCGCGGCCCGCCGCGGCGACGGTGCGAGCGGCCGCCCCCGCCGCCGAGCCCGTGCCCGGCCAGCCCGGCACGCAGCCACCCGCCGACCTCATCTTCGTCGAGGTCACGCCGAGCACCGTCGAGGCCGGCTTCCTGGTCGGCATCCGGGCGAGCTGCCGGGACAACTCGGTGCCGGCCACCGTGGTGTCCGACGCGTTCGGCCGGGTCCAGGTGCAGCCGCAGCGCGGCCTGCTCACCGCCTCGCCGATGGTTCGCGACCGCACCCGCCCCGGCAACTACCGGGTGAAGCTGGAGTGCCCCAGCGGGCAGACGGCGTCCACCATGCTCCAGGTCGTCAAGCGGGTGCAGCCCAGCCGCGGACCGGCGACCGGCTTCGGCGGCACGGCCGGCGGCGGGTTCGGCGGTGGGCTGCTGGTGCCGGTCGGGCTGGCGCTGACCGTGGCCGGCGCGGTGGTCGGCGTGGCCGCGTCCCGCCGGCAGCCCCGTACCCTCCGTGGCGCCGCCCGGCGCTGAGCCCCGCCATGGCCGCGAACCCCAGCCCCCAGCCCCGCCCCCGGGCCACCGGCCGGAGCCCCTGGTCGGTGCCGCTCGCCGTGCTGCTCGTGCTGGTCGGGGTCTTCGCCACCGGCGCCGGGCTGGGCCGGACCGCCGGGCCGTTCGACTGGGCCGACGCGGCGACCGGGTCGAGCCACCGCACCGCCGAGCCGACCCGGGCGCGGGAGCCGACCAGCCTCCCGGTCCGCCTCGCCGTGCCGGCCATCAAGATCAGCGCTCCGGTCACCCCGGTCGGTCAGGCCCGGGACGGCTCGATCGCGGTCCCGCCACTGACCCAGCACCACCAGACCGGCTGGTACGACCGCGGGGCGGTGCCCGGCGACCCGGGCCGGGCGATCATCGTCGGGCACGTGGACACCAAGAGCGGGCCGGCGGTCTTCTACCGGCTGCACGACCTGAAGCCGGGGGACCGGATCGAGGTGACCCGGGCGGACCGCAGCGTGGTCACCTTCAAGGTCGACACCGTCGAGTACTTCGACAAGGCGAACCTCCCCGCCGACCGGGTGTACGGCGACGCCGGGCCGGCCGAGCTGCGGCTGATCACCTGCGGCGGCGAGTGGGTGGGCGGCCACACCGGCTACCAGGACAACGTAATCGCCTTCGCCTCGCTCCTCGACACCCGCAACCCCTGACGCCGTGGGCCTCGCGCGCCGGCCGCCCGCGACCGGCGTCGCCTGGACGGGTCGGCGATGGTCCACGAGCCGCTACGAACTTGATGACGTCAGCGAGTCACTCTTGGCGGCACACACCGGCCCCGCGACCCGCGGCGCCTCGGGTCGGCGGTGGTCCAGGAGCCGCTACGAACGTGATGACGTAGACGAGTCACTCTTGGCGGCATCGGTGCCGCACTGAACCACGGTGCCGGGCTGATTCACGTGCCGGGCTGGTTCACGTGCCGGGCTGGTTCACGTGCCGGGCTGATTCACCTGCGACATCAAGTTCCTAGGCGCTGGCGAGGGAGCGGCGAGCGGCGCGGTGCATCCGCGGCCGCCTCTGGAGCAGTCAGAGGGTTCAGCTCTTGGCGGGGACCTGCTGGACGACCTCGAACTCCAGCAGCGTGGCGCCGGTGGACACCGGCTTGCGCGCCTCGCCGCCCTGGCCGCCGGCGTGCGCGGCCCGGGACGGCCCCTGCGCCCACGCCTGGTAGGCCTCCTCGGTCTCCCAGCGGGTGTAGACGAAGTAGCGACTCTCCCCGCCGACCGGGCGGAGCAGCTCGAAGCCGAGGAAGCCGGGGGAGTTCTGCACCGCACCGGCCCGGGCCGCGAACCGCTTCTCCAGCTCCTCGCCGGCGCCCGGCGGGACGTCGATCGCGTTGATCTTCACGACTGCCATGCCCTCCACCCTACGAGCCCGGTCAGAACGTCTCGACGGCCGGCACCAGGTCGGCGTCGACGACGATCGGGGCGTGGTCGGAGGGGCCCTTGCCCTTGCGGGCCTCCCGGTCCACGTACGCGGAGGTGACCGCGCGGGCGAACGGCGCCGTGGCGTAGACCAGGTCGATCCGCATGCCCTTGTTCTGGTGGAACATGCCGGCCCGGTAGTCCCAGTAGGTGTAGGGGTGCGGCCCCTTCATGGGCGTCGGCACCACGTCGCTGAGGCCGAGGTCGCGCAGCGCGGCCAGGGCGGCCCGCTCGGCCGGGGTGACGTGGGTCGAGGTGACGAAGAGCTTCGGGTCCCAGACGTCGGCGTCGGTCGGTGCGACGTTGAAGTCCCCGCAGACGGCGACGGGCAGCCCGCCGGCCACCTCCGGCTCCAGGGCGTCGCGCAGCGCGGCGAACCAGGCCAGTTTGTACGCGTAGTGCGGGTCGTCGGGGGAGCGGCCGTTCGGCACGTACACCGACCAGACCCGCAGGCCGGCGCAGGTGGCCGAGATGGCCCGGGCCTCCGGCAGGGGGAAGCCCGGCTCGCCGGGGAAGCCGACCGCCACGTCGGCCAGCCCCACGCGGGACAGGATGGCCACCCCGTTCCACCGGCCGTCGCTGTGGCTGGCCGCCTCGTAGCCCAGCTCGCCCACCTCGGCGACCGGGAAGGCCCCGTCGGGGCACTTGGTCTCCTGCAGGCAGACGACGTCGGGCTTCGTGGTGGCCAGCCAGTCGAGCAGGCGGGGGAGGCGGGCCTTCACCGAGTTGACGTTCCAGGTCGCCAGGCGCATGTCTCCAGCCTGCCGCATCGGCGGTCACCCCGCCGGGTCAGCCCGCGGGGTGTCGCGCCGTCGTCTCCCGGGGTGCCGCCCCGCCCCGGCCGCCGGTCAGCGTTCCGGGGTGTCCCCGGGCCGGGTCTGCTCGGCGAGGAAGCGCTCCAGCTCGGCGCCCAGCTCGTCGGCGGTGGGCAGCGGACCGGTCTCCGGGGCGAGCAGGCTCTTCTCGCCGCGCCCGCGGGCGAACGCGTCGTACTGCTCCTCCAGGGCCTGGACCAGGGTGGCCGCCTCCTCGGTCTGGGCCACCTGGCGGTCGATCTCCACCCGCACCACCTCGGCGGCGGCGCGCAGGCCGTCGCGGGGCAGCAGCAGCCCGGTGCTGCGGGACACCGCGGCGAGCAGCGCCTCGGCGGCGGCCGGGTACTCGGTCTGGGCGACGTAGTGCGGCACGTGCGCGGCGAAGCCGAGGGCGTCGCGACCCCGCTCGCCCAGGCGGTACTCCAGCAGGTGACCCACGCCGGCGGGCACCTGGACCTTCTGGAGCCAGGGCTCGTACCCGGAGATCAGCTCGCGCCGGGTGGCGTGCGCGGTGACGCCGGTGGGCCGGGTGTGCGGGACGGCCATGGGGATCGAGTTGAGCCCGACGGTGAGCCGGACCTCGAGCCGCGCGGACAGCGCGGCCACCGCGGCCACGAAACGTTCCCACTGGACGTCCGGCTCGGGGCCGGTGAGCAGCAGGAACGGGGTCTCGTCGTCGTCGTGCAGCAGGTGCAGCTCCAGCGCGGGGGCCTCGTAGTCGGCCCAGTGGTCCTCGACGAAGGTCATCACCGGCCGGCGGGAGCGGTAGTCGAAGAGCTGATCGACGTCGAAACGGGCGATGGGCCGCGCCTCCAGGGAGGTGAGCAGCTGCTCCCGGGCCAGCCGGGTGGCGCTGCCGGCGTCGACGAAACCGGTGAGGGCCTGGATCAGCACCGGTTGGCCGAGATCGGGCAGATCGTCGGTGAGTTCGTAGAGCTCGTGTGGGTCGAGCACCGGTTCGGACCTTCCTGTCGACGCGTACGGGGTGGGCCGCGCGTACGGGGCACCCCGTTCGGCCAACGTACCGGCCGCCGTGGTCCATTCCGTTACGGGCCGACCGATGATCACAATTCGGCGACGGCACGGGATCGCTCCTCCTCCCGGTCCGGGTGCGGGTCCACCGAAAGGACGAGTTAGTCGATCACTGGGCGGGCCCGGGGAGGCTGCGAGGTTCCTGCCCGGGGCGGTGCGACCCGCGCCACACCGGAGGTTTTCCCGGGTCGCGAGGTCCGTCACGGGCCGGCCCGGGGCGGCGGCGGCTGTCCGGTTTCGCGGGCGCAGAGTGTGGCGAGGGCCACCCGATGGGCCTGGGTGATCCCGGTTTGCCCTGTCTAGCCTCGTCGAATGCGTGACGACGGCACCCTCGACGACCAGTACGGCCTCGACGGCTCGGCTGACCGTTCGGACGATACCCCCTCGACCGATCAGTTGACCGCTTGCGCGGAGGCATCCACTGCCCGCGGTTCCCTGCGTACCCGCTTCACCGCCCTGATGAACCCCCTCGCCGCCCGGCCCGGCCGGACGAAGATGGCCATGGCCACCGGCGCGGTCTGCTGCCTCGGCCTGGTCGGCGGCTTCAGCCAGATCGGCGCCCGCCCGGCCGGTGACACCCCGAACCCCGCAGCCTCGGCCGAGGTCGCCCAGCGCGCGGCCGTCGACGCCGCCTCCCGCGGCCTGACCCGGGAGAGCACCGCCCCGGCCACCCCCGGCGCCGCCCCCTCGGCCAGCCCGTCGGCGACCACGAAGCCGAAGCCCAAGGCGAAGCCCAAGCCGCGCCGGATCGTCCCGGTCGCCGGCCTGGACCAGACCCAGATGAACAACGCCAAGAAGATCGTGCAGGCCGGCCGGGAGATGGGTGTGCCGCGCCGGGGCCTGGTCATCGCGGTGGCCACCGCCATGCAGGAGAGCACCCTGCTCAACTACGCCAGCGCCGTGCTGCCCGAGTCGCAGAACTACCCGCACCAGGCCATCGGCTGGGACCACGACTCGGTCGGGCTGTTCCAGCAGCGGCCGAGCAGCGGCTGGGGCACCGTCGAGGAGCTGATGGACCCGGAGTACGCCACCAAGGCGTTCCTCTCCGCCCTGGAGGAGATCCCCGGCTGGCAGGACCTGCCGCTCACCGTCGCGGCCCAGGCCGTCCAGGTCTCCGCGTTCCCCGACGCGTACGCCCAGCACGAGTGGCGCGCCAACACGGTGGTCAAGGAGATCCTGGGCTGACGCTCCGCCGGGGTTGCCGCAGGGCCGGCCCGGGTACCAGGGACTTGCCGGTCCCGGGTACAACATGAGGGGGGCCGCGGACAGGAGGATGTCATGGCGCTGGTGCAACGACTCACCGCCTTCCTGCGATCGCCCCGCGGTCAGCAGCTGGTCGACCGCGGCCGGCGCGAGCTGGCCAAGCCGGAGAACCAGGCGAAACTCAAGCAGCTCGCCACCCGGTTGTCGTCCCGCCGACGCTGACCGCTCCGCCCCCGCAGCAACGACCCCCGGGAGCCCCCTCGTGACCGACTCCGCCCCCGTCGACGGCGAACCCACCCTCCCCCCGAAGCCGGTCGCGCCGGTGGAGGCGCCCGAGGCGCCTCCGGCCCGGCTCTGGGACCGGATGCGGGACGACCCGCAGTACGCGCCGGAGCACCTGGCCCTGGAGGCGGTGCGCCGGCTCGGGCCGGAGGCGGCGCAGTGGGCCGAGCGGGAGCGGGCGCAGCATCCGGACGTCCCCGCCGACGAGCTGGCCGACCAGGCGGTGCGCAAGTTCGTCAACCACGCCCGGCTCTCCGGCGCGGTCTCCGGCGCGGCCGGGCTGCCCGGCGCGGTGATCGACGTGGGCGTGCTGGCGTGGACCCAGGCCCGGCTCGTGCTGCACGTGGCCGCCGCGTACGGGGTCGATCCGGTCCACCCCGACCGGGCCACCGACCTGCTCGTGCTCCAGCGGGTGCACAAGGTCGCCGAGAGCGCCCGCCTCGCCCTCGGGGTGGCCGCCGGCCGGGAACGGGCCGGCGCGCTGTTCGGCATGGGCGGGCAGCGCCCGCTCGGCCGGGTGATGCTCCAGCTCGGCGTCCGGCTGGCCCGGATGGCCGGGGTGCGCGCCGCCAAGCGGATGTTCGCCAAGGTGATCCCCGGCGCCGCAATCATCCTCGGCACCTGGGCCAACTCGTCCGCCACCCGGGACCTCGCCGACCGGGCCCGTGCCCTCTACCGGGGCGGCCCGCGCCAGCTCCCCGGCCCGCGCCGGCCCTGACCGCCGGGCGCCGGCACCGGCCCGCGGCGGTCGGCGCGGTCCGCCGGCCGGTCAGTCCGCCCAGCCGGCGGCGTCCCACGTGACGTCGGCGAGCCGGTCCTGGCCGGCGGCGTTCGGGTGGAACCAGTCCAGCGCGTTCACCTCGTCCAGGCCGAACCTGGTCCGGTGCACCGCGCCGCCGTCCCAGCGGCAGCGCGACCCGTAGGCGCGGCAGGCGGCGCGCAGCTGCGCGTCGTAGGCGTCGATCCGCTCCCGGAACCGGACCCGGCGGGCGGCCGCGGCCGGCGCGGTCGACGCGGCGTCGGCCAGCAGGGCCGGGCAGACGCCGCGTGACCAGGCCCGCACCGCGCGGGGCTCGGTGTGCCCGAGCTCCCACAGCCGGTGCAGGTCGGGCAGGCTCGCCACCAGCACCCGGGCCTTCGGCCGGCCCCGGCGCAGCACCGCCAGCGCCGCCTCGACCTGCCCCCGGAAGGTGGCCGGTGCGGTCATGTCGTCGATGTCGTTCCGGCAGGCGTCGTTCGCCCCGATCAGCACCGTGACCAGATCGGCCCGGTCGCGTACCGCCGCCCGGGCCTGGTCGGTGAGGCCGGACGCGCGGGCGCCCGGCACCGCCCGGTTGTGGGCCCGCAGCGCCGGGTTGTCCTCGTGCAGCCGCCGGTAGAGGCTGCGCACCCGCAGGCCGTCCCCGCTGGACCAGGAGTTGCGTTCGCAGCTCACCAGCACCAGGCAGGAGCCGAAGCCGCTGGTGATCGAGTCGCCGAGCGCGGTCAGCACCGTCGCCGTGCCCGCGGGCGCGGAGCCCGACGGGCGGGGCGACGCCGAGCCCGAGCCGTCGCAGGCCAGCGCGACCAGCGCCGCGAGGCAGGCCAGCGTCGCGATCCAACGTCGAGGCATACCCTCCCCCGTCCGGCGGCAGAAGCGGCGTGTCGACCCTATGCGCCTCGGCCGTCCGGACGGGGGCACTGTCGCCTTTCCGGCATCGACGATCGTCGTTCACATCGGCGTGTTACGACCGGGGGACCTGGTTAGGCCGGGCCGTGCCGGGGTAGCCCGGGGGAATGACGCGATCACAGCCCCGCCGTGCCCGCGGCACGGTCGGCCACGCGTACAGCGCGCTGAACCTGCGGCTCGCCCTCGCCCTCTTCGGCCTCGTCGTCATGACCGTCTTCGCGGTGCTCGCGTTCGCCGCCGGCGTGACCTGGCTGGGCGTCGTCTGCGCGATCCTCGCCGTGGTGGCCGTGGTCGACCTGGTCGTCATCCAGCGCCGCCGCGCCGCGCGCCGCCGCGAGGAGCCGGGCGTGCGGCACTCGCTGTTCGAGTGACAGGAGTACGACATGCCCATCGCCACCACCAATCCCGCCACCGGACAGGTGCTCAAGACGTACGACCCCATGTCGGACGAGCAGATCGACGCGGCGATCGAGCGCGCCGACCTGGCCTTCCACCAGCTGCACGGCACGACGATCGCCGAGCGCGGCCGGTGGATGATCGCCGCCGCCGACCTGCTGGAGGCCGAGCGGGACGAGACCGCCCGGCTGATGACCACCGAGATGGGCAAGACCTACGCCGCGGCGAAGGCCGAGGTGACCAAGTGCGCCACGGCCTGCCGCTTCTACGCCGACAACGCCCCGAAGATGCTCGCCGACGAGCCCGCCGACGCCGCCGCGGTCAAGGCCAGGCGGGCGTACGTCCGCTACCAGCCGCTCGGCCCGGTGCTGGCCGTCATGCCGTGGAACTTCCCGCTCTGGCAGGTGATGCGGTTCGCCGCGCCGGCCCTCATGGCCGGCAACACCGGGCTGCTCAAGCACGCCTCCAACGTCCCGCAGACCGCTCTCTACCTGGAGGAGCTGTTCCGCCGGGCCGGCTTCCCGGAGGGCGCCTTCACCACCCTGCTCGTCGGCTCCGAGAAGGTGGACCGGATCCTCAGCGACCCCCGGGTCCGGGCCGCCACGCTCACCGGCAGCGAGGGCGCCGGCCGCTCGATCGCCCAGATCGCCGGCCGGGAGCTCAAGAAGACCGTGCTGGAGCTGGGCGGCAGCGACCCGTTCGTGGTGATGCCCTCGGCCGACCTGGACAAGGCGGCGGAGGTGGCCACCACGGCCCGCTGCCAGAACAACGGCCAGTCCTGCATCGCCGCCAAGCGGTTCATCGTGCACACCGACGTCTTCGACGCCTTCGCCGAGAAGTTCGCCGCCCGGATGTCGGCGCTGCGGGTCGGCGACCCGATGGACGAGAACACCGACGTCGGCCCACTGGCCAGCGAGGGCGGCCGGGACGAGATCCACGCCCAGGTGCAGGACGCGGTCGACAACGGCGCCACCGTGCTGTGCGGCGGCGAGAAGCCGTCCGGCGACGGCTGGTACTACCCGCCGACCGTGGTCACCGACCTGCGGCCGGGGATGCGCATGTGGTCCGAGGAGGTGTTCGGGCCGGTCGCCGGCCTCTACCGGGCCGACTCCTACGAGGAGGCAATCGAGATCGCCAACGGCACCAACTTCGGCCTCGGCTCCAACGCGTGGACCGACGACCCGGCCGAGCAGGAGCGCTTCGCCGTGGACCTGGACGCCGGCAACGTCTTCATCAACGGCATGACCACGTCCTACCCGGAGCTGCCCTTCGGCGGGGTGCGGAACTCCGGGTACGGGCGCGAGCTGTCCGCCGTGGGCATGCGGGAGTTCTGCAACACCAAGACCGTCTGGGTCGGCGAGGGGGAGGCCGGCGCCGGGGCCGGGGCGCACTCGGAGTAGTCGCGATTGACCGGACGCCGTCATGGGTAGGAGGTGCGCCCATGACGGTGTTCGGCTTCCACGCGTCCCACGAGCAGATCCACCCGGCAGAGCTGCTGACGGCGGTGATCCACGCCGAGCGGGCCGGCTTCGACGCCGCCATGTCCTCGGACCACTTCTCGCCGTGGAGCGCCCGGCAGGGCCACTCCGGCTTCGCCTGGTCCTGGCTCGGCGCCGCGCTCCAGGCCACCCACCTGCCGTTCGGCGTGGTCAACGCGCCCGGCCAGCGCTACCACCCGGCCGTGATCGCGCAGGCCATCGGCACCCTGGCCGCCATGTACCCGGGCCGGTTCTGGGCCGCGCTCGGCACCGGCGAGGCGAGCAACGAGCACATCACCGGCACCGGCTGGCCGCGCAAGGACGTCCGCGCCGCCCGGCTGCGCGAGTGCGTGGACGTGATCCGGGCGCTCCTCGCCGGCGAGGAGGTCAGCCACGACGGCCTGGTCACCGTGGACCGGGCGAGGCTGTGGACCCGGCCCGAGCAGCCGCCCGCGCTCATCGGCGCGGCGGTCAGCGTCGAGACCGCCCGCTGGTGCGCCGAGTGGGCCGACGGGCTGATCACCGTCAACGCGCCGGTGGCGCACCTGCGGCGCATGATCGACGCCTACCGGGACGCCGGTGGGCGCGGGCCGCTGCACCTCCAGGTGCACGTGAGCTGGGCGCCCGAGCAGGCCGAGGCCGAGGCGATCGCGTACGACCAGTGGCGCAGCAACGTCTTCGCCCCGCCGGTCTGCTGGGACCTGGAACTGGCCGACCACTTCGACGCGGTCAGCGCGGACGTGCCGATGGAGCGGGTCACCTCGGTGGTCAACGTCTCCGCCGACCCGGGCCGGCACGTCGGCTGGCTGGAGGAGTACCTCGCCCTGGGCTTCGACCAGATCGCCCTGCACCACGTCGGGCAGGAGCAGCGCGCCTTCATCGACACGTTCGGGGCCGAGGTGCTGCCGAAGCTCCGTACTGCCTCGTGATCACGTCGGGGCCGCCGGCCGCCTAGGCTCGTACCCCATGGAAGCTCTGATCGAGGTCGTGGCGTTTCTGGCGATCGCGACCTTCGGCGCGGCGCTGGCCCGGCGACTCGGCCTGCTGGCGCCGATCCTGCTGGTCGTGCTCGGCCTCGTGCTGTCCTTCGTGCCGGGCTTCCCGCAGGTCCGCCTCGACCCGGAACTGGTGCTGGTGGGCATCCTGCCGCCGCTGCTCTACGTGGCGGCGCTGAAGACGTCGGTGCCGGCGTTCCGGCTCAACCTCCGGCCGATCCTGCTGCTCGCCGTCGGGCTGGTGCTCTTCACCGCGTTCGTGGTGGGCACCGTCGTCCATCTGATCCTGCCCGGCGTCCCGTACGCGATCTGCCTGGCGCTCGGCGCGGTCGTGGCGCCGCCCGACGCGGTCGCCGCCACGGCGGTGGCCCGGCGGGTGGGCCTGCCCCGGCGGATCGTGACGATCCTCGAGGGGGAGAGCCTGGTCAACGACGCCACGGCGCTGGTGCTGCTGCGGGTGGCGGTGGCCGCGGCCACCGCGGCCGGCGGTCACGTCGGGGTCGGCGCGGTGGCCTGGGAGGTGCTGGTCTCCGCCGGCGGCGGCGTCCTCGTCGGGCTGCTCGGCGTGGTGCTCTTCGGCTCCCTGCACAAGCGCATCACCGACCCGGTGCTGGACAACGCGCTGTCGCTGATCGTGCCGTTCGCGGTGGTCTTCGCCGCCGAGGAGATCCACGCCTCCGGGGTGGTCGCTGTGGTGGTCACCGGGCTGGGCATCGGGCACAAGCAGCCGCTGCTGATGTCCGCCGCCTCCCGGCTCCAGGTGGGGGCGTTCTGGCGGCTGATCCAGTTCCTGCTGGAAGGGCTGGTCTTCCTGCTGGTCGGCCTGCAACTGCCCGAGGTGCTCCGGGACCTGGACGAGCCGGTCGGCCGGCTGGTCGGGGTCACCGCCGCGGTGCTGGCCGCCGTCGTGCTGGCCCGCTTCGTCTGGCTGGTCCCGGCCACCTACCTGGCCCGGCTGGTGCCCCAGGCCCGCCGCCGGGACGCGCCGACCCCGGTGCAGGTGCCCTTCGTCATCGGCTGGGCCGGGATGCGCGGCGTGGTCACCCTCGCCGCCGCGCTCGCGCTGCCGCTCACCCTGGCCGACGACCGGGCGTACCCGCGGCAGCTGTTCATCTGGCTCGCGTTCGCGGTGATCGTGGTGACCCTGGTCGGGCAGGGCGCCACCCTGCCGGCCGTGGCGCGGGCGGCGAAACTGCCGCCGGACGACCCGGTGCAGGACGCCCTCTCCGCCGCCGCCGTGCAGCAGCAGGCCAGCCGGGCCGCCCGGGACCGGCTGGAGGAACTGGCCGGCGGGGCGCCGGACGCCGTGGTCGAGCGGCTGCGCGGGCTGGTGCAGAGCCGCACCAACCTGGCGTGGGAACGGCTCGGGGGCGACACGCGGGAGACCCCCTCGCGGGCGTACGGTCGACTGCGGCAGGAGATGATCGACGCGGAGCGGGAGGTGTTCCGGGCCGCCCGCGACTCCGGGAGGATCCCGGAGGAGGTGCTGGTCCGCGCCTACCGCGACCTGGACCTGGAGGAGTCGTTGCTGCGACAGGAGGCCGACGAGTGAGCTGCCAGCACCTGACCGAGGCGGGCGACGCCGAGCCGACGACCACGACCGAGTGCCCCGACTGCGTGGCCATCGGCAACGACGACTGGGTGCACCTGCGGGCCTGCCTGACCTGCGGGCACGTGGGCTGTTGCGACTCCTCGCCCTACCAGCACGCCACGAAGCACTTCGAGTCGAGCGGGCACCCGGTGATGCGCTCGATCCAGCCCGGTGAGACCTGGCGGTGGTGCTTCGTCGACGAGGAGATCGGCTGACCGCTCAGCCGAGGCGGCGTTCCAGCACCTGCCCGGGCCACGGCGGCCGGCCCGGGCGCTCGACGGTGAACCGGTCGGTGGCGGTGAAGCCGCAGCCCTCGTAGAACCGGACCAGCGCCCGGTCGTCCCCGCCGTAGCAGTCCACCCGGAGCAGCCCCAGGCCACGCTCCCGGGCCAGCTCCGCCGCGTACGCGAGCAGCCGCGCCCCGATCCCGTGGCCCGCGTACGCCCGGTCGGTGACCAGCAGGTTGACGAACAGCTCCGGTTCGGTGGCCGGCGGCACGTACGCGGTGGCCGACCCCACCACCAGCGCGCCCACCGCGACGTCGCCGAGCAGGGCCAGGTACAGCCCGCCGCCGCCCGTCCACGCGTCGGCCTGCGCGATCCGGCGCGGGTCGGTCGAGGCCGGCTCGGCGCCCCACTGGCCGGTCCGGCCGCGCGCCGCCAGCCAGGCGGTGGCACTGTCCAGCAGGCGCAGCACGGTGGCGGCGTCGGCCGGTCCGCCCGGGCGGATCGCGATGGTCTGCTGGTCCGTCATGCCGCCATGCTGCTACACGGGCGCGGCCGCGCCGGTCAAGGGGGCGTACGTTCCGCCGGATCCGGTGTCAGTGGGCGCCGCCGAGGTTGAGCACGACCACCCCGGCGATGACCAGGCCGGCGCCGACCACCTTGGCCAGGCTGAGCGGCTCGCCCAGGAAGGCCGCGCCGATCGCCATGATCGCCGCGGTGCCGAGCCCGGACCAGACCGCGTACGCGACACCGACCGGGATGTCCCGGACCGTCAGGGAGAGCAGCCCGAACGACGACAGGTACGCGACCGCGACGCCGAGCGTGGGCCAGAGCCGGGTGAAGCCGTCGGTCGCCTTGAGCAGGCTGGTGCCGATCACCTCGGCGGTGATCGCGCCGAGCAGGAAGAGGTAGGCCATGCCCCCATGATCACGCCTGCCCGGCGGTGGTGGCCCCCCGTCGCCGGGAGGCCACCGCGCCGGTCAGGAGACGGTGCAGGCGGCGCCGTTCAGGGTGATCAGGTTCGGGTTGGGGTTCGGGCCGCCGGACGTGGAGCCCTTCAACCCGAAGGTGACCGTGCCGCCGGGGGCGATCCTCGCGTTCCACGACTCGTTCCTCGCGGTGACCGTGGCGCCGGACTGGCTGACCTTCGCCGACCAGTAGCCGCTCACCTTCTGGTCGCCGGTGAAGGCCCACCGCACGCTCCACCCGTTCACCGCCGAGCCGCCGGTGTTCTTCACCGTGACCTGGGTGGTGAAGCCGTCCGGCCAGCTGCCGTGGGTGGTGTACGCGACCGCGCAGGCCGGCGCCGGCACGGCCGCCGCGTCGCCCTGGTCGGCGAGGAACGACGCCAGCCAGGCCAGCGCCGAGTTCCAGTTGATCGCCACCTCGTTCGTCGCGTACGAGTTGATGTCGTCGACGTAGCAGAACATCGGCGCGCAGCCGGCGAGCAGGTTTGCCGCGTACGGGTCCTGGAGGGCGGCGTTCGGGCCCCCGGCCAGCGAACCGGCCGGCGGGTTCGGCAGGTCCGGGTCGAGCTGGTGGGCGAAGATCCGGCTGTGCTGGTTGCGCGCGTGCTGCTCGCCCCAGCCGGTCACGTAGGACATGTTCAGCGCGTTGCGGCCGAGGAGATAGTCGGCGCTCTGCACGGCCCCGTCCCGGTACTTCGCGTCCCGGCTCAGGTCGAACGCGGTGGCCAGCACGACCGCGTTGTTGACGACGTTGCTGTTGCTGCCCCAGACGTACGCGTCGGCGGCGCCGGGCAGCGGCAGCCCGTACGCCTGGTCCCGCAGGGTGGCCAGGTAGCGGTCGGCCGCCGCGGTGACCGAGGCGCGGATCCGGGTCCGCTCGGCGGCCGGCAGGCCGTTGGGCACGGTGGCCAGGTCGAGCCGGCCCAGCGCGGCCACGCTCTGCCAGCCGAACGCCCCGCCGGCGGCGAAGACGTCGGCCGTGTGCAGCGGCGAGGCCGTGAGGTCGGTCAGGTACGCCGACGCGCCGGTGGTCAGCCACAGCTCGACGGCCGCCCAGTAGAACTCGTCGGTCACGTTCGTGTCGTCGTAGGCGCCGCCGCCGGTGCCGTCGGCGGCCGAGGCGTAGACCGCCGGGTGGGCCTTGGCCGCGGCGTACGCGGTCTTCGCGGCGGCGCCGCAGCGGGCCGCGAACGCGGCGTCGTACGGCGCGTAGAGGCGGGCGCACTGGGCGGCCACCGCGGCCAGGTTGAGCGTGGCGGCGGTGGACGGCGGGTGCAGCTCGCGGGGCTGCGGGTCGTCCTGCGGGGCGAGCGGCAGCCCGGTCCAGTTCCGGTCGTGGATCTTGTGGTGGACCATTCCGGCCAGCGGCTGGCCGGCCGGCACCTGCATGCGCAGCAGGAACTCCAGTTCCCAGCGGGCCTCGTCGAGGATGTCCGGGACGTGGTTGCCCCGCTCGGGCACCCGCAGGGTGGCGTCGCCCAGCGCGGTCCCGCCGCCGGCGCTCTCGGCGGTCCTGGTGCGTTCGAAGGCGTTGAGCAGCTGGTAGGTGGCGATGCCGCCGTTGACCACGTACTTGCCGTGGTCGCCGGCGTCGTACCAGCCGCCGCGCACGTCGAGGGAGTAGTCGCAGACGCCCGGCTGGCAGGGCACGTCGGTGTCGCCCTGGTTGGGCGCCACGCCGAGGTGGCCGGCCGGGCGGGCGTAGGCGGCGCCGATCAGGTCGCCGTCGATCGGGGCGCCGCTGCGCTGGGCGTAGAAGAACTGGAGCGAGTCGGCGCGCAGCCGGTCGTAGAGGGTGCCGGAGATGTCGAACGGGTGGCTGGTCTCGCCGTCGACGACCAGGGTGTAGCCGGTGCCCGGGGTGCGGTACGCCGAGAAGTCGACGGTCTGCACCCGCTGCCCCGACGCCGGGTCGACGCCGCGCGGGGTGGCGGTCCCGTCCGCCACCACGGTCCCGGCGGCTGAGCGGAGCTGCCAGGGCAGCGCCTCGGCGGCCTCGGTGACCACCGTCGCGTTCTTCGGCCCGCCGGGCAGGTAGCCCACCTGGTTGACCCGTACCCGCGGCCCGGTGTCCGGCTCGTACGGCGGTGCGGCCTCGCCGCCGCGCAGCGAGACGTCGTCCAGGCAGAACGTCTGCGCCTCGGCGCTCCCGCCGACCTGGAAGATCAGTTGGGCGCCGGCGTTGTCGGCCGGGGCGGTGAACGTCGTGGTGACGTGCCGGGCGGCGGCGGTCGCGGTGGCATCGACGCTCGCGTACGTGGTGTAGGGGGCGCTGCCGAGCTGGAGCACCGCCCGCAGGGCGGCCCCGGGGGTGGCGGAGACGTCGAAGGAGAGCTCGTACTCGGCGCCGGCGATCAGCGGCACGGCGTCCTGCCCGATGCCGGCGTCCCAGGGGTTCGCCAGGCCGCCGGCGACGGTGGTGCAGAGCCGGCCGTCGGTCACACCGAGGTCGCCGGTGCCGTAGGAGAACCAGGGGGACGTGCCGGCGCTGAAGTCGCCGTTGCGCAGCTGTTCGGGGGCGTCCGGCGGCACCTCGGCGCGGGCCGTGCCGGCGGTGCCGCCGGTGAGCGCCAGGGTGGTGGCCGCGGCGAGGGCGGCGAGCCGTCGTCGGGGTGGGGTCACGGAGGTTCCTTCCGTGCGCAGGGGGACGGGTCGGAGCTGGGAGCGCTCCCAATACCAGCCAGATGTTTCCAGCGCGTTCCCCCGCTGTCAATCGATCCGACCCGATGGCCGGCGCGCCGCCGCGGACAGTGAGATTCACCGCGCCACGTAGCATGGTCCTGATCTCCTAGAGACAACCGAGCCCTACAACTGGCAGGCTGCGTCCCATGACCCTGAAGCTTCGTTCCGTCGGGGCGAGCGACCGTGGGCTGATCCGCAGTGGCAACCAGGACGCCCAGCACGCCGGCAACTGGCTGGTCGCCGTGGCCGACGGCATGGGCGGCATGGCCGCCGGTGACCTGGCCAGCCGCATCGCGATGGACGCGTTCGCGCCGCTGGACGTGGAGACCCCGGAGGACGCTCTGGTCGCCGCCCTCCAGGGCGGCATCGAGCTGGCCACCGCGCGGATCCGGCAGGCGGTCGAGGAGGACCCGGAACGCCAGGGCATGGGCACGACCCTCACGGCGCTGCTGTTCGCCCGCACCGGCAGCTGCCTGGCGCTGGCCCACGTCGGCGACTCCCGGGCCTACCTGTTCCGGGAGGGCGTGCTGAAGCAGGTCACCCGGGACGACACCTTCGTGCAGATGCTCGTCGACCAGGGCGTGATCACCGCCGAGCAGGCGAGCAGCCACCCCCGCCGTGCCGTGGTCACCCAGGCGTTGCAGGGCGACGAGGTCTCCCCGACCTACGCGACGATGGTGCCCTGGGCCGGCGACCGCTGGTTGCTGTGCAGCGACGGGCTCTCCAACGTGGTCCGCCCCGACACCCTCGCCGAGGTGCTCGGCGGCTACCCGGAGCGGGAGGCGTGCGCGGCCAAGCTGATCGACCTGGCGCTGCGGGCTGGCGGCCCGGACAACGTCACCGTGGTGATCGCCGACGTGGTCGAGGAGTAGCCGGGTCAGCGCCGGCGCGGGCTGGCGCGGCGGGTCGGCTCGGCGCTGGTCGGGTCGTCCGGCCACGGGTGGCGGGGATAGCGCCCGCGCAGCTCCGCCCGCACCTGCGGATAGCCGGTCCGCCAGAACGAGGCCAGGTCCGCGGTGACCGCCACCGGCCGGCCGGCGGGGGAGAGCAGGTGCAGCAGCACCGGCACCCGGCCGTCGGCGATCCGGGGTGCGGCCGCCCAGCCGAACGTCTCCTGGAGCTTCACCGCCAGCACCGGGGCGGCCGGGTCGGCGTAGTCCAGCCGGATCCGCGATCCGCTCGGCACCGGGAGCCGCTCGGGCGCCACCTCGTCCAGCCGGGCCGCCTGCCGCCAGTCCAGCAGCCGGCGCAGCGCCGCCGCCACGTCGATCCGGGCCAGGTCGGCCCGGCGGCGCGCGCGGGACAGCTCCGGGCCCAGCCAGGCCGGTGCGGCGGCGAGCAGCGCGGTGTCGGAGACGTCCGGCCACTCCTCGCCGAGCGCCTGCCGGCAGAAGGCCAGCCGCCGGCGCAGGGCCGTGGCCTCGGGCGTCCAGGTGAGCAGGGTCAGGCCCTCCTGGCGCAGCCCGGCGAGCACCGCCTCGGTGAGCCGCGCCGGCTCGGGCGCGGCGAGGGGCCGGTCGACCAGCTCGATGGCGCCGAGCCGGACCACCTCCCGGGCCACCACGTCCCCGCCGGACCAGCCGACCTCGCGGTCGGCACGCAGCAGCGGCCCGCCGGCCTCCCGGGCGGTCGCCTCGTCGACCGGGGTGGCCAGCCGTACCCGGGCGGTCGGCGCGCCGGGGGAGCGGTCGGCCACGGCGATCGCCAGCCACGCCGACCCCGCCAGGCCCGAGCCGGCGGCCAGCTCCGCGGCGGTCCCGCCGGCCATCAGGTACGCGGACCCCCCGGCCCGCCGCGCCCGCGCCAACCGCTCCGGGTACGCCAGCCCCACCAGCAGCCCCGCCGCCAGGTCGTCGGGCAGGCGGTCCCGTCCGGAGCGCCCCGGCGGCCGGTCGGCGGGCAGGTCGGGTCCGGCGCGCCCGGGGGTCCGGTCACGGGGCAGGCGGTCCCGCCCGGAGGCCGCGCCGCCGGGCAGGGCGGTGCGCAGGCGGCGTACCTCGGCCCGCCAGCGGGCGGTGGCGGCCGGGTCGGCGCCGGTGCGCAGCCGGCGCCAGAGCGCCGTGAGGTCGTCCCCGGCGCCGCCGAGCGTCTCCTCGGCGAGCAGCGCGACCACCTCGGCCGCCCGGTCGGCGCCGACCCGCTCCGCGCCGTCGAGCAGCGCGCGGGCCAGCCGGGGATGCGCTCCGGCGGCCGCGATGGCCCGCCCGCGCGCGGTGATCCGGCCGTCGGCGTCGACCGCGCCGAGCGTGGTCAGCGTGTCCCGGGCGACGGCCAGGGCGGCGGGCGGCGGGGGATCGGGCAGGGCCAGGCCGGTGCCGTCCGGGGTGCCCCAGGCGGCCAGCTCCAGGGCGAACCCGGTCAGGTCGGCGGAGGCGATCTCCGGCTCGGGCTGCGGCGCGAGCCGGGCGTGGGTCGCCTCCGACCAGCACCGGTAGACCGCGCCCGGCGCCTCCCGCCCGGCCCGGCCGGCCCGCTGGGTGGCGGCCGCCCGGGACACCGGCACGGTGACCAGGGCGCCCAGCCCGCGGGCCAGGTCGGTGCGGGCCACCCGGCTCAGCCCGGCGTCCACCACGACGCGGACCCCGGGCACGGTCAGGCTGCTCTCCGCCACGGCGGTGGCCAGCACCACCCGGCGCCGGCCGGGCAGCGGCGCGAGCGCGGCGTCCTGCGCGGCGCCCGGGAGCCGGCCGTGCAGGGGCAGCACGGCGACCGCGTCCCGCAGGTCGGCCAGGCGGCCCGCGACGGCGGCGATCTCGCCGGCGCCGGGCAGGAACACCAGCACGTCCCCGGCCCGCTCGCGCAGCGCGCGGCGCACCGTCGCCGCGACGTGGTCCAGCAGCGCCGGGTCGACCCGCCCCGCGCCGGGGGCGGCGACCGGGCGCGACGGTGGCGTCCAGATCCGGTCCACCGGGTGCAGGGCGGCCTCGGCCCGGATCACCGGCGCGGGAGCGGCCCCGCCGAGCAGCGCGGCGAACCGGTCCGCCCGCGGAGTGGCCGACATGGCCAGCAGCCGCAGGTCCGGCCGGAGCGTGCCGCGGGCCTCCACGGTGAACGCCAGCGCCAGGTCGGCGTCGAGCTGCCGCTCGTGGCACTCGTCGAGCAGCACGGCGTCGACCCCGGGCAGCTCCGGGTCGTGGTGCAGCCGGCGGACCAGCAGGCCGGTGGTGACCACCTCGACCCGGGTCCGCGGACCGACCCGGCGCTCGCCGCGCACCGCGTACCCGATCCGGTCGCCGACCCGCTCGCCGAGCACGGCGGCCATCCGGTGCGCGGCGGCCCGGGCGGCCACCCGGCGGGGCTGGGCGATCACCACCCGGCCGGGAACCTCGTCGGCCACCGCGAGCGGCGCCAGGGTCGTCTTGCCGGTCCCGGGAGGCGCCACCAGGACCGCCGCGCCGGCCGCGTCCAGCGCCTCGACCAGCGCCGGCAGGACCGGCCGGACCGGCAGGTCCAGGGAGACGTCGGAGAGCACGGACCCACTCTCGCACCCCCGGCCGGGCGGCCGCCGCGGGGCCCTGTTCGACTTCTGCGCGCGGCGGCGCGGCGGACCCCGCGCGCCCCGGTGGTCGACGCGCTGGACCTGCTGGTGCTGCGCTGGACACGGAACGGCCCGGCCGGCGCACCGCCGGCCGGGCCCGAGTGGTCGTCAACGGTGACCGGGCCCGCCGACCCGGTCACCGCCGCCACCCCCTAGTAGGTTCCGTCGAGCTGCCCGCGCAGCTTCGTGAGCGCCCGGGCCAGCAGCCGGGACACGTGCATCTGCGAGACGCCGATCTGCTCGGCGATCTGCGACTGGGTCAGGTTGCCGTAGAAGCGCAGGGTGAGGATCTTCTGCTCGCGCTCGTCGAGCGTGGCCAGCGCCGGCCCGAGGGCGACCCGCAGCTCGGCCAGCTCGAACTCGCCGTCCTCGCCGCCGAGCATGTCGCCCAGCTCGGTGGCGCGGTCGCCGTCGCCGGTCGGGGTGGACAGCGACACCGCGTTGTAGGCGCGGGCGCCCTCCAGGCCCTCCAGGACCTCTTCCTCGGTGAGGTTGAGGTGGGTGGCGATGTCGGCGACCGTCGGGGAGCGGCCGAGGGTCTGGAGCAGCGTGCTGTTGGCGTCGGAGATGGCCAGCCGCAGCTCCTGGAGGCGGCGCGGCACCCGGATGTCCCAGGTCCGGTCGCGGAAGTGGCGCTTCAGTTCGCCGATGATGGTCGGGATGGCGTAGCCGGCGAAGTCGACGCCGCGGGACGGGTCGAACTTGTCGATCGCCTTGATGAGGCCGACCGCGGCGGTCTGGGCCAGGTCGTCGGTGGGCTCGCCCCGGCCGCTGTAGCGGTGGGCGAGGTGGTTGGCGAGAGGCAGCCAGGCCTCGATCGCCCGGTCGCGCAGCGCGGCGCGCGACGGGTGGTGGGCGGGGAGCGCCGCCATCGCGTTGAGCAGGTCCGCGGCGCTGTCGGTGAGCGCCCTCGGGTCGAGCTTCTCGGAGGTGGACGGCGTTCTCGTCGCCGGCTCGCTGATCGTGTGCGCGGTCATGGGTGGTCCTCCCTGCACCTCGTCCGCGAAACAAAAAGACGTGACGCTTCGGTTTAGCTTCAGTTAGGCCGTTCGGAAGTCACCTTAGCCTGATCGGCCGGAGGAAATCTAGCCGAAAGTACGATGTACTTATGCCGTGTCCCGGCATGAAGGGTCTGAACCGGGGCAGAAACCCTCGGATGGCCGGCGCTGCGGTGGTGCGAGGCGGCCGGATCCGACTGACCGGACGGCCGATGTCCGGTGCCGACCGGTCAACGTGAAACCCGACAGTTGGCTCACACTGTCGTCTTTCCGTCGTTGTCCCGCAGACGGGACCGCCCGTAGCGTCCAGGTGTACACGTCTACGGAGGCACCGTGCTGGATCCCGCCGCTCCGCAACTCGTCGTCAACGCCCGGACCCTGCTGTTCAGCTGGGTCCCGGCGGACCCCGACGCGGTCGCGGCGCTCGTCCCGGCCGGCCTCCGCCCGCGTCCCGACCGCCAGGTGTTCCTCTGCCAGTACGTGGTGGACGACGAGACCCAGACCTCCGGGTTCGGCGCGTACTCGTGCACCTTCCTCGGTGTCTCACTCGCGGACATGGCTCCGCCCGACGGCGAGACGCCCGGCGGCTGGTGGACCCACTACCTCGCCTCCAGCCCGCGGGTCCGGCAGTACGCCTCCGCCCGCGGCGCCCCGGCCACGTCCGGGGAGACCCTGGTCGACGTGCGGGGCGGGCGGCTCGCCGCCGAGACGTGGGCCGACGGGCGGCCGCTCATCCAGGTGACCGCCGGCGTCGGGCACACCGGCACCGAGGCGCACAGCGGCCACCACCGCTACCTGACGGCCCGCGACGGCGAGCTGATCGTCGCGGACTACCCGTACGTGGCCGAGCCGGTGTCGCCGTTCGAGGTCGAGTCGGTGGAGTTCCTGGCCCCGGAGCACCCGGTCTACGCGCTCCGGCCGGCCAACCCGCTACAGGTGTGCTGGGGCTTCTACTCGCCCCGGGTGTCGTTCGCGTACCCGGCCCGGCCGAACGCGCTCGACGGGCCGCTGCCCAGCGGCGACCCGGTCGCGGCGGCTCACCAGGTGCCGGCGCGCCGGGCCCGCAGCGGCCTGCCGTCCGGGTCGTAGACCAGCCGGTACGCCGGCAGCGCCCACAGCCGGGTGTGCCAGGGCAGCCGCTCCGGCCGGTGCGGCCGCAACCGTCCCGGCGGGCGGGGTCCGGTGCGCCCGGACTCGTGCCACCGCTCCAGCTCCGCCGCCGCCGAGATGATCGCCGCGACCGCGTCCGCCGGGTCGAGCAGGTCGTGGTCGTCCCCGCCGTCCGGGTCCCGGTCCAGGTGCTCGCGCCACAGCCGCAGGCGCAGGTCGCGGGCGAACACCCGCGCGCCGTCGCCCAGCCCCGCCGGGTCGGTCGGGGTCCGCTCGTCCCGGGTGTCGTCCAGCACGGCGCAGGACAGCTCGCTGTCGTGGGTCCACGAGCGGCGGTTGAAGTTGTCGCTGCCCACGCTGGCCCAGACGTCGTCGACCACGCAGACCTTCGCGTGCACGTAGACCGGGGTGCCCTCGTGGTTCTCCACGTCGAAGACGTGCACCCGGTCCGGGGCGGCCCGGTGGCAGAGTTCGAGGGCCTGCGCGCGGCCGACCATGTTCGGCGGCAGCGCCAACCGGCCGTCGACGTCCGGGTGCCGGGGCACCACGGCCACCAGGTGCAGCTCCGGCTGCTCGCGCAGCGCCCGGGCGAACAGGTCGGCCACCTCGGTCGACCAGAGGTACTGGTCCTCCAGGTAGATCAGCCGGCGGGCCCGGCGGACCGCCTTGGTGTAGCCCCGGGCCACGGTCCGCTCACCGTCCGGCGCGAACGAGTAGCGCGGGCGTACCGCCGGGTAGGTGCGCAGCACCTGGACGTGGTGCGGCCCGCGGGGCGGCGGGTCGGCGGGCTGGTCGGGCAGCGGGTCCGGGGTCAGGTCCGAGCCGCGCAGCCGGTCCCGCAGGTAGGCCAGCGGGTTCTCCGAGTCCAGCGGCATGGGGTCGGTCCACCGCTCCCGGAAGGTGGTGTCCAGCGCGCCCACCACCGGCCCGCGGAGCGCGAGCTGCACGTCGTGCCAGGGCGGGTGCGGGCCGTACCGCGGGGACATGGCGACCGGCTGCGGGTCGCCGCCGTGCGCCGCGTCGTCCCGCCGGCTGTGGCAGAGGTCGATCCCGCCGGCGAAGGCGATGTCCCGTTCCGGGTCGCCGGGGCGGCGCAGCACGACCAGCTTCTGGTGGTGCGAGCCGCCGCGGCGGACCCGCTGGTCGAGCAGGACCTCCCCGCCGGCGGCGCAGATCACCTCGCTGAGGTCGCGGTTCTCCTCCTCGCTGTAGGAGAGCGCGTCGAGGTGGGACCGCCAGATCAGCCCCTTGACGATCACCCCGCGCTGGGCGGCCCGGGCGAACAGCTGCACCACGGTCGGCCCGTCCGGCCGCATCCGCTCGTCCGGGTCGCCGCGCCAGTCGGTGAAGAAGAGGTGGTCACCGGCCCGGAGGTGTTCCACCTCACTGACCAGCCGGTCGAAGTACGCGCTGCCGTGAATCAACGGCTCGACGAGGTTTCCGCTCGTCCAGACGGGTAACTCTGACCGTGGGTTGGCGCGTTCCTGTGCGGAGAGGAACCAGTCCCGCATCGCCACGTTCCAGCCTCCCGAGGTCGACATCGTCCTCACGGTAGGACCCCCGGCACGGCCCCGCACGCCGACCGTCCCCGGTCGGCCGGGTGCTCGCGTGGGGGTGCGCCGGACCCCTGGATCGCGAAACCGAGGAGGCCACAGCATGCCCGCCGAGACGCCGAACACCGTGACCGAGCACCGCGAGCAGGCGGTGGAGGGTGAACGGGGTGCGCTGGTGGCGGTCTTGTTGATGGTGATCCTCGGGGTGGCCGGGATCTTCGCCGTCTCCTGAGACCGGCGACGGGCGCCCCGGTGGACCGGGACGCCCGTCGGACGGAGCGGGTCAGGGGCGGTCGCCCTCGCCGCCGCTGTGCGGCAGCCGCTCGGCCGGGATCACTCCGAGCCGGCCGGCCTGGTAGTCCTCGACCGCCTGGACCAGCTCGGCGCGGGTGTTCATGACGAACGGGCCGTAGTGCGCCACCGGCTCCCGGATCGGCTGGCCGCCCATGATGTAGAGCTCCAGCGCCGGGGTGTTGGCGTCCTGCCGCGCGTCGGCGGTGACCCGCAGCGCGTCGCCCGGCCCGTGCACGGCGAGCTGGCCCAGGTGGACCGGCCGCCGGTCCGTGCCCACGGTGCCCCGGCCGGCCAGCACGTAGACCAGCGCGTTGAAGTCCGGCCGCCAGGGCAGGTTCAGCTCGGCCCCGGGCTGGAGCGTCACGTGCGCGATGGTGATCGGGGTGTGGGTCGAGCCGGGGCCCTGGTGCCCGGCGATCTCGCCGGCGATCACCCGGATCAGCGCGCCGCCGTCGGGCGTGGTGAGCAGCGCCGACTCCTTGCCGCGGATGTCCTGGTAGCGCGGCGGGTTCATCTTCGCCACCCGGGGCAGGTTGACCCAGAGCTGGAGACCGTGGAAGAGGCCGCCGCTCATCACCAGGTGCTCCGGCGGCGCCTCGATGTGCAGCAGGCCGCGACCCGCCGTCATCCACTGGGTGTCGCCGTCGGTGATCGTGCCGCCGCCGCCCTGCGAGTCCTGGTGGTCCATGATCCCGTCGATCATGTAGGTCACCGTCTCGAACCCGCGGTGCGGGTGCCACGGGGTGCCCTTCGGCTCGCCCGGCGCGTAGTCGACCTCGCCCATCTGGTCGAGGTGGATGAACGGGTCCAGCTCGGTCATCGGGACCCCGGCGAAGGCCCGGCGGACCGGGAAGCCCTCGCCCTCGTAGCCGCTGGGCGCGGTGGTCAGCCGGCGGACCGGCCGGTAGGTGGTGGACTCGGCGAGCTCCGGCAGGCGGGGCAGGACGAGGACGTCGTCGACGGTGATCGCGGGCATCGCGGGTCTCCTTACTTGTCGGCCGGGGTGGACGACGCGTCGCGGTCGGCGCGGAGGCGCCGGCCGAGCCGCTCGAAGACCCGGGTGAGGCAGGCGACCTCGGCGTCGTCGAGGTCGTCGATCAGGTGGGTGCGCGCGGAGCGCCGGTGGTGCGGCGCGGCCTCGCGCAGGGTCAGCAGCCCGGCGGCGGTGAGCACCGCCTCGCTGCCGCGCCGGTCGTCCGGGCACGACTCCCGGGCCACCAGGCCGCGCTTCTGCATGGAGGAGATCTGGTACGTCAG
The DNA here is from genome assembly GCF_055586885.1 of Micromonospora sp. NPDC048907. Lineage (NCBI taxonomy): Bacteria > Bacillati > Actinomycetota > Actinomycetes > Micromonosporales > Micromonosporaceae > Micromonospora > Micromonospora sp. NPDC048907. The sequence goes on along the minus strand of NZ_JBVJHI010000007.1, from coordinate 216,647 downwards.
CCGGCTGGGCGAGAAGACCAGGCGGCTGGCCAGCTCACCCATCCGCAGCCGCTGCCCGGGCGCCTCGGAGAGCAGCACCAGCACGTGGTAGTCGGCGAAGCTCAGCTCGCTGTCGGCGCGCAGGTCCTCCTCGAGCTGCGTGAACAGCCGCTGGCTCGCCTCGATGTAGGCGCGCCAGCAGGCCAGCCGCTCGGGGTCCAGGCTCTCCGTCATGGCCCTGACAGTAGCACTATTTAAAATTTAAACAAGCCCTCCGCTGCCGTAGTGACCCGCGCGACAGTGATCTCGTACGGCGGTGATTTTCGAATCTGAACCACAGCGCCGGGCTAGGGTCGGAGAGTGGATGATCTCGACGTGCAGGACTGGCGTGAACGGGTGGCGCGGCTCTACCTCTCCGACCTCGACCTGGCCGGCTTCCGGGCCGCCCGCGACGAACTGTTCCGCAGCCACCCCAGCAGCCCCCTGCCACCGGCCGACCGGCCCGGCTTCACCGGCCTGCGCTGGTTCCCGCCCGACCCGTCCGCCGTGGTCGAGGCGCCCCTGCGCCCCGCCTCGGGCACCGAGAGCATCGACACCGGCGGGTCCGACGGGGTGGTGCGGTACCGGCGGGTGGCGGTCGCCGAGACGCCCTGGGGACCGCTCACCCTCTGGTGGATCGAGGCGTACGGCGGCGGGCTGTTCCTCCCGGTGCGCGACGCCACCTGCGGCGCCGGGGCATACGGCGGCGGGCGCTACCTCACCGACACGGTGAAGGGGACCTTCGGGCGCGGCCTGACCGTGCTGCCCGGCAACCGGGTCCGGCTCGACGCCAACTACCTCTACAACCCGAGCTGCGCCTACGACGACCGGTGGGCCTGCCCCCTCGCGCCGCCGGAGAACCGGGTCGACGTCCCGATCCGGGCCGGCGAACGGTCGTACCACTGACGGCGCGACGCCCCGGCGCGACGGTGCGCCGGGGCGTCGGGAACCGACCGGTCAGCGGGCGGTGGCGCCGGTCGGGGTCAGGTGCATCCGGCCGAGCAGCTGCCGGGCCTGGTCGGCCAGCTCCGCGTCCACGGTGACCGCGTACTGGCTGGCCCGCAGCGAGCTGGCCGAGGTGAAGTCGCGCTGGCCCCCGGTCATGGCGTGGGCCACCGCGCCGAACACGGCGCCCCAGATCGCGCCGATCACCAGGCCCACCACGATCACCGCGAGCCAGTTCCCCGCGGTGAAGATGCCGAAGAGCAACCCGATGAACAGGCCGAACCAGGCGCCGGTGCCCGCGCCGACCAGGGCGGCGCGGCCCGTGGTCAACCGGCCCATCACGGTCTCGACCAGGGTGAGGTTCGTCCCCACGATCGCCGTGCGTTCCACCGGGAACCGGTTGTCGGCCAGGTAGTCCACCACCCGCTGGGCGGACGGATAGTCCGGGTACGACCCGATCGTGACGGTCGGCGGGCCGGCCTGCGGCCCGTGCCCATCCCCGCTGGGCGGCGACGGGCGGCCGCTCGGACCGGACGGGAGGTTGTCGCTGCCCGGCATACCGGGCCGCCAGGCCGCGGTCGGACTCGAGGAACTGGTCATGAGCATCCTCCTTCGTCAACCCGCCGCGTTCCCGTCCCCGTCGGGGGGTAACGCGGCCGTCCGGCCCGATGCCGGCGCATGGCGGCCGCCGCCCCGGGTAGCCAACCCCGTGCGGACCGGACGGATCAGCGAGCACGGTTTCCTCGCCGACGGGCACAGCGCCGCCCTGGTCGACCGGGCCGGCGCGGTCAACTGGTGGTGCCCGCGCCGCTTCGACGCCCCGTCGGTGTTCGGCCGGCTGCTCGGCGACGCGGCCGGCCACTGGAGCATCCGGCCCGTGGACGGGTTCACGAGCACCCGGTCCTACCTGGACGACACGCTGGTCCTGCGTACGGTCTTCACCACCGCGACCGGGACGGCGGCCGTCACCGACGCCCTGGCGCTGGAGCCCGGGGCGTGCGGGCACCGGATCGGGCTGCGGTCACCGCGGGTGCTCGCCCGGGTGGTCGAGGGGCTCACCGGCGAGGTCCCGATGCTCGTCGACTACGCGCCGCGCTTCGAGTACGGCCGGGTGACCGCCTACCTCACCGACACCGGCGGGGTGATCGCGGCGACCGGCGGCGCGGACCGGCTGGAGCTGCGCGCCAACGTGCCGTTGACCCTGGGCGAGGGTGCCGCGTCTGGGCGGTTCACCGCCCGCGCCGGCAGCACCCACCACTTCACCCTCGGGTACGCCCCGACCTACCAGGGTGGCGCGCCGGCGCTGCCCGACGCCGACCAGGTGCTGGCCGACACCGCCGCCGGCTGGCGGTCGTGGGCCGCCCTGCACGACTACCAGGGCGACTACCGCGACCTGGTCCGCCGCAGCGCCATGGTGGTGCAGGGGATGACCTACGGGCCCAGCGGGGCGGTGGTCGCGGCGGCCACCACCTCGATCCCGGAGGAGCTGGGCGGCGACCGCAACTACGACTACCGGTTCGTCTGGCTCCGCGACTGCAGCCTCACCCTCCAGGCGCTCTGGCTGGCCGCCTGCCCGGACGAGGCGGACCGGCAGTTCAGCTGGGTGGCCCGGGCCGTGGGCCGGAGCGGCGGCGAGCCGGTGCCGATCATGTACGGCGTCGAGGGCGAGCGGGACCTCACCGAGCACCGCCTCGACCACCTCGCCGGATACGCCGGCAGCCGGCCGGTCCTGGTCGGCAACGACGCCTGGCGGCAGCGGCAGTCCGACGTGCTGGGCGAGGTCCTCGACGCGGCGTGGCTGATGCGGTACTACCTCGACCCGATGTCCCCGGAGGTCCGGCAGCTGCTGCACGACCTGGCCGACCAGGCGGTGGGGGAGTGGCGCCGGCCCGACGCCGGGATGTGGGAGGCGCGCGACGCCGAGCGGCACTACCTGTCGTCCAAGGTGCAGTGCTGGACCGCGCTGGACCGGGCCGTCCGGTTCGGAGCCCGCATCGGTGAACCCGCCGACGTGGCGCGCTGGGCGGCCGCCCGCGACGAGGTACGCGCCGTGGTGCTCCACCGGGGCTGGAACGACCGGGTCGGGGCGTACACCGGCGCCTTCGACTCCGACGAGCTGGACGCCTCGGTGCTGATCATGCCGCTGGTCGGCTTCCTGCCCGCCCGGGATCCGCGGATGCGCGCCACGATCGACCTGCTGGAGCACCGGCTGTCCCGCAACGGCCTGCTGCGCCGCTGGGACGAAGACCCGGCGGGCTTTCTGATCTGCTCGTTCTGGCTGGCGGCCTGTCTGGCCGAGGCCGGCGAGCTGGACCGTGCGCGGCAGCTGTTCGTGCGGCTCGCCGCGCAGGTCAACGACCTCGGCCTCCTTGCCGAGCAGATCGACGAGACCACCGGTGAGCAGCTGGGCAACTTCCCGCAGGCGTTCTCGCACATCGGCCTGATCAACGCCGCGGGCCGGATCACCGCGGCCGCCGGGCGGCACGGCGGCCAGCCGGCCGCGCCGACCGCCCTCACGGAGGACCAGGGGGCCTGAGCCGGAGCGCCGGGTCCGGTGCGGGCGCCACCGCGACAGCGGGACCGGCGACGGGCAGGATCGGGGCATGGAGCTGGTCATCATGGCCGACACGCACGTGCCGAAGCGGGCGCGGGACCTGCCCGCGCCGCTCTGGGCGGCGGTCGAGGCCGCCGACGTGGTGCTGCACGCCGGCGACTGGGTGGACGTGTCGCTGCTGGACGCCCTGGAGGCCCGTTCCCGCCGGCTGGTCGGCGTGTACGGCAACAACGACGGGCCGCCCCTGCGCGCACGGCTGCCCGAGGTGGCCCGGGTCGAGCTGGACGGGCTGCGGGTCGCCGTGGTGCACGAGACCGGGCCGAAGACCCGCCGGGAGGAGCGCTGCGCCGCCGCCTTCGGTGACTGCGACCTGCTGGTGTTCGGGCACTCCCACATCCCGTGGGACAGCGTGGCCCCGGGTGGCCTGCGGCTGCTCAACCCCGGCTCACCCACCGACCGGCGGGCCCAGCCGCACGCCACCTACCTGACGGCGCGGGTGGCGGCGGGGCGGCTCGACGGGGTCGAGCTGCACCGCCTGCCCCCGCGCTGAGTCACCGGCCGCGGCCGGTCTCCGCCTGGAGCTCGTCGATCCGGCGGGACGCCTCGGCCTTGGTCAGCCCGTCCGGCACCTCCTCGCCCGCCTCCCGGGCCAGGGTGTGCAGGTACGACTCCTGCGCCGCGGTCGGCGGCTCGTCGCCGGTGACCCAGTCGTCCGGGTCCTTCACGGCGGCGTCCGGGTTGACGTTGTCCTTGTTGCCGTTGCTGCGGTCGGCCATGGTGATCACCTCTCCTCGAACAGGTGTTCCACTACCCTTGTCGCGCGGTCTTCATGCCGGCCGCCCCCTACGATCATGTGCGTGACTGCGGACCGGGCGGGTGTGGTGGTGGTCGGCGCGGGCATCGCCGGAGTGGCCTGCGCGGCCGAGTTGTCCCGCGCCGGCATCGCCGTGCGGGTGTGCGAACGGGCCCGGGTGACCGGCGGGCGGATGGCCAGCAAGCGCTTCGAGGGCCGCCCCGCCGATTTGGGCGCCGCCTACTTCACCGTCGACGACCCCGACTTCGCCGCCGTGGTCGGCCGGTGGCGGGCCGCCGGCCTGGCCCGGGAGTGGACCGACACGCTCGTCGCGTACGGGCCGCGGGGGCGCGAGGCGGTGACCGGCCCGGTGCGCTGGGCCGCTCCGCGGGGCCTCCGCTCGCTCGTGGAGCACCTGGCCGGGGATGTGCCGGTGGCGCACAACCGGCTGGTCATGACCGTCGAGCCGGGTCCCCGCGTGGACGGGCGGGCCGCCGAGGCGGTCGTGCTGGCCATGCCGGGCCCCCAGGCCGCCCTGCTGCTCGACCCCGCGCTGGCGGCGGCCACCCGGGCGGTGGCGGCCCAGCGCTGGTCGCCCGCGCTGGCCGGGGTGCTGCGCTTCCCGGCCCGCCGCTGGCCGGACTTCCGGGGCGCGTTCGTCAACGAGCACCCGGTGCTGAGTTCGGTCTGCGACGACGGGGACCGGCGCGGCGACGGCGCCCCGGTGCTGGTCGCGCACACCACCGCGGAGTTCGCCTCCGGGCACCTGCTCCAGCCCACCGCCGCCGGCCCGGCGATCGAGCAGGCCGTCCGCGACCTGTTCGGGCTGCCCGAGCCGGCCGAGCTGACCCACGTGCACCGCTGGACGTACGCGAAACCGGCCGCCCGCGTGGACGGCCCCTACCACCTGGACGACGACGGAATCGGTCTCGCCGGTGACGCCTTCGGGCGGCCGCGGGTGCAGGGCGCCTGGCGCTCCGGCCGGGACCTGGGTCGTGCCCTGGCCGCCCGGCTGCTCGCGGACCGTGGCTGACCGGTGCCACTGCGCGCAGGCGGCCCGTCACCCACGGGTATCCTTCGGCGGGGAGGTGCAGGGGCAGTGAGCGGTGCCGGCGGTCGGCCGCGGGACGGCAGGACCGGCGTCGACCGGTCGCCGTTCCCGGAGGGCGGGCTGCGCCACGACGCCCTGTTCTACACCGACGACCGGGACTACCGCACCGCGGTGAGCAGGTTCGTCGAGGCCGGACGGGCCGCAGGTGAGCCGGTGCTGGTCGCCGTGCCCACCGACCGGCTGCCCCTGGTCCGTCCGCTGCTCGACCCGCTCGACGGCGTCGACGTGGCCGACATGGCGGTGCTGGGGCGCAACCCGGCGGCCATCATCGCGGCTACCCTGAGCGACTTCGTCGACCGCTACCCCGGCCGCCGGGTCCGCGTGGTGGGCGAGTCCCTGTGGCCCGGCCGGCGGCCGGCCACCCACCGGCACTGCGTCGAGCACGAGGCGATGATCAACCTGGGCCTCGCCGACCGGCCGCTCACCGTGCGCTGCCTGTTCGACCGGTCCCGGCTGCCGGCGGCGACCCGCGCCGACATCGCCCGGACCCATCCCTGGCTGGTCAGCGGGGGAGTGGCCCGGCCCAGCGCCGGCTACCGGCCGCCCCGGGCGGTGCTGCGCCGGCTGGCCCGCCCGCTGCCCCCGCCACCCGACGGCGCCCACGTCGAGCCGGTCCGGCCGGAGGGCCTCGGGGCGCTGCGCGCGGCGGTGGCCGCCGTCGCCGAGGCCGCCGGGCTCGCCGCGGAACGGGTCGACGACCTGCGGATCGCCGTCACCGAGCTGGCCTCCAACGCGCTCACCCACGGCGCCGGGCCGGCCATCGCCCGGTGCTGGGCCGCCGCGGGCGACCTCGTCTGCGAGGTGAGCGGCCCGGGCGAGCTGGCCGACCCGCTGGCCGGCCGGATCCCGCCGCCGGTGACCGGCGTACGCGGTCGGGGGCTGCTGCTGGTGCACCGGCTCTGCGACCTGGTGGACGTGCACGTCGCCGACGGGGTGACCACCGTGCGGCTGCACCTGGAGCTGCCGGCCGCCCGGCTGGTGCCGGCGCCCCGGTCAGCCCCGGACGCCGCCCAGGGCGGGTTCGTCCGCCCGGCCCCGCTCTGAGCCCTCCCGGGTCCGCTCGCCGGCCCGGTCCAGCAGCTGCATGACCGGGGTGGCCGCGATCCCGTGCACCACCACCGAGATCACCACGACCAGGCCGACCGTCGCCCAGATCAGTTCGGCCTGCGGAAACTCCGTCTTGCTGGTGGCGTACGCCAGGTAGTAGAACGAGCCGACGCCGCGGATGCCGAACAGCGAGATCACCCAGTGCTCGGCCGGGCGGCCCGGCGCGCCGCGCAGCGACAGCCAGCCGGCCAGCGGACGGATCACGAAGACGAGGGCCAGCCCCACCAGGGCCGCCGGCCAGGTCAGCGGGGCGAGCAGCCCACCGATCACCGCGCCGCCGAAGAGCAGCAGCAACAGCACGGTGAGCAGCCGCTCGACCTGCTCGGCGAAGTCGTGCAGCACGGAGTGGAACTCGTGGGTGCGTTCCGCCGACCGGATCGCCCGGGCCGCCACGAAGACGGCCAGGAAGCCGTACCCGCCGACCACCTCGACCAGCCCGTACGCCAGGAAGGTCGCGGCGAGGGCGAGGAAGCCCTCGGCGTGCCGGGCCAGCCGCAGGTCGCTGGGGGCCCGGAAGAACAGCTTGCCGAGCAGCCAGCCGACGAGCAGGCCACCGCCCACCCCGACGGCGAGCTTGTAGAGCACGTCGACCGCGAGCCAGTGGGCCAGCCAGTCCGCCGGCGCGAGGCTGGTGGTGGCGATGGCGATGGCCGCGTAGACGAAGGGAAAGGCCAGGCCGTCGTTCAGCCCGGCCTCGGAGGTGAGCGCGAAGCGCACCTCGTCCTCCGAGTCCTCCACGTCGGTCGGCTCGCCGACCTGCACGTCGGAGGCGAGCACCGGGTCGGTCGGGGCGAGCGCGGCGCCCAGCAGCAGCGCCGCGGCCGGCACCAGGCCGGCCCACCACCAGCCCAGCACCGCCACCGCGGCGATGCACAGCGGCATGGCGACGGCCAGCAGCCGCCACGTCGACGACCAGCGGGCCCAGCTCCACGGCCGGTCGATCTTGAGGCCGGCGCCCATGAGCGCGACGATCACGCCGACCTCGGTGAGGTGGGTGGTCAGCTCCGGCCAGCGCAACGGGTCCGGTGTCGGCAGCCCGGTGGGCAGTACGAAGACCAGCATGCCGAGGCCGAGGAAGGCGATCGGCATCGACAGCGGCCGGCGTTCCAGCACCCGGGGCAGGATCCCGGCCAGCAGGGCGCCGACGCCCAGCAGGGCGAACGCGACATCGACCGGTTCCACGGCACCACCTTCCGCCGCCCGGCGGTGCGGGCAGGTGGTCACCAGTGCCCCGAAGCGGCGCCGACTATGCCTCCGCGTCCGTCTTCTCGCCCGTGGGACCGGTCACCGTGTCGCCGGCCCGGCGCGGGGCGCGAACCGACCTGGCCGGGTCGGTGAGGGCGGCGATCGCGCTGTCGGCGAGGCCGTCGAGAAGGGCGGCCGGGTCGTCGTAGACGGCCACCGCCCCCGAGCCCGCCAGCTCGCCGCGGCTGGTGCCGCCACAGGTCAGCCCGATGCAGGGCACGTCCAGCTTGCCGGCGGCGGCGACGTCCCAGACCGAGTCGCCGACGAACACCACCCGCTCGGCGGCCAGCCCCGACTGGGCCAGCGCGGCCGCCAGGATGTCCGGCGCCGGCTTGCTCTCCTCCGCGTCCGCCGAGGAGGTCACCGTGTCGATCACGTCGTCGGCGTCGAGGGCGGCCCGCAGGGCGGCCACCTCGTGCTCGGCCGCCGACGTGGCCAGCACCACCCGCAGCCCGCGGGCCGCGCAGGCGCGCAGCAGGTCCACCGCCCGGGGCAACGGCACCAGCCGCTCCCAGTACTCGGCGTACAGCGCGTCGTGGGTGTCGCGCAGCTTGCCGTCCGCGTCCCGGTCCCGCTCCGCGCCGAGCAGGTGGTCGAGGAGCTTGTCCGAGCCCATCCCGATGGCCCGGTGGATCCGCGCCATCGGCACCCGGTGGTCGCCCTGGCGGAGCGCCTCCCACCAGCTCACCGTGTGCAGGTACGTGGTGTCGACCAGGGTGCCGTCCACGTCGAAGAGGACGCCGCAGCGGTTGTCGTCAGGCATGGCACCACTCCTACCCGTCCGGGCCGGCCCCGACGCGCGACTCACCCGGGTGGGATGAGGATTTCGAACCAGACCGTCGAACCGCGCACCGTGGGGTCCGTGCCCCAGGCGTCGCTCAGCTCCTCGATCAGCCCCAGCCCGCGGCCCCGGCTGCTCAGCGTGTCGGTCTGCGCCCGGGTCACCTGCCCCCGGGTGCCGGAGTCGGCGACCGAGACCAGCAGGCGTTCCGGGCTCAGGTCGATCTCGACCCGGGCGGCGGTGCCGGCGTGCAGCAGGGCGTTCGTGGTCAGCTCGCTGGTGCAGAGCACCGCCGCGCCGACCACCGCCTCGGGCACCCGCCAGTCGGTGAGCTGGGCGGTCAGCCAGTGCCGGACCCGGCTCGGCGCGGTCGGCTCGGCCGGCACCTCCATGCGGGCCGACCGGCTCGGCTTGACCGCGTGCTCGACGGCCAGCACGGCCACGTCGTCCTCGGTGGCGCCCGGCACCGCGGCGGTCGCCACCGCGCAGAGCGCCCGCGGGTCCCCGCTGCTCGCGGCGGTCACCGCCGCGCTCAGCCCGGTCAGGCCGGCGGTGAGGTCCTGCCAGCGCCGCTCCACCACGCCGTCGCTGAACAGCAGCAGGGTGTCGCCGGGGCGGAACGGCACGGTGACCGTCCGCGGGCGGCCGCCCAGACCCAGCGGCGGCGCCGGCGGCACCTCGACGTACTCGGCGACCGGGTCGCCCTCGGCGGGGCACCGCCGGATCAGCGGCGCGGGGTGGCCCGCGCTGGCCAGCGTAACCCGCTCCCGGTCGGCCTCGATCACGCCGAACACCACGGTCACGAAGAGCTCGTGCGTGCCGCCCTCGGTGCCGAGGCTGGCGACCAGCCGGTCCAGGCCGCCGAGCACCGCGTCCGGCCGGGGATCGGAGAGGGCCAGCGCGCGCAGCGCGGCGCGTACCTGACCCATCCGGGCGGCGGCCTGCACGTCGTGCCCGGCGACGTCGCCGAGCACCACGCCGAGCGCCCCGGTGGGCAGCACGAACGCGTCGTAGAAGTCGCCACCGGCGGCGTTGCCGTCGACGCCGGGGTCGTAGCGGGCGGCGATCCGCAGCCGGGGCAGGTCGGGCAGTTGCTCCGGGAGCATGCTGCGCTGCAGCAGCTGGGCGGTGCCGTGCTGGGTCTCGAAGCGGCGGGCCCGCTCGGCGGCCTGGCCGACCAGCTCGGCCGAGGCGGCGAGCAACGCCCGTTCCGCCGGCGACCAGGGGTGCGCGGCCTGGTAGCCGACGGTCAGCGCGCCGCGGATGACTGTCGAGCGCAGCGGCAGCGAGGCGATCGCCCGGATCTTCTCGTCGTGCCGGTCCGCCGCGCTGTCCCGTAGCGGCTGGCCGTCGCCCACGAAGGACGACACCCCGCTGCGGGCGGTCACCGCGATCGGCACGGCCGAGTCGGCGGGCAGCCGGCGCCACAGCGGCGGGAGCCGCTCGTCGGCCTCGTCCAGCAGCTCACCCCGGACCCGGCGGACCATCCGCCAGGCCGCGCCCTCGTCGACGACGAACGAGACCCGGTCGGCGTCGAAGGAGTGCAGGCAGTAGCGCAGCGTGACCCGGGCGACGTCGTCCAGGGTGAGGGTGCCGGAGAGCGCCGCCGCGAAGTCGCTCAGGCTCTGCAGCTGCTGGGTGACCTGGGTGGTCTGCGCCGCCACGGCGAGCACGCCGATGATCTGCCCCGTCGAGTCGCGCACCGGGGAGTAGCCGCGGGTGAACACGGCGGGCTCGGCGGGGCCGGCCTGGTGCCGGTCGACCGGCAGCACCGCCTCCCGCTCCAGGTAGGGCTCGCCCCGCCGGTAGACCCGGGTGACCACCTGCCCGGCGGCGGGGTCGTGCCAGAGGTCGGCGAACACCTCCGCCGCCGGCTTGCCGAGCGCCGCCGGGTGCCGGTCGCCGATCAGCTCCGCGTAGCCGTCGTTGTAGAGCAGGACCAGGTCCTCGCCGTAGAGCAGGGCCATCGGCACCGGGGAGGCCAGCACCAGGTCGACCACGGCGCGGACCGCCGGATCCCAGCCGTCGGGCGGACCGAGCGGCGTGCCCGCCCACGGGTGGGCCAGGACGGTCGCCGCGCCGGACCCGGTCGCGCCCGCTCCGGCGCCCGCTCCCGGGTTGGGGGCTGATGGCGTGGGGACCCGCCCGACGGTGCCTGGCATGACCGCAGCCTAACCGGAGCCTGACGGTCTGGTTTCGAGCACGCGCGCGCGTCGGCCGCCAACCGGCCCGATCGCGGGCGTTAGTGCAGGTCAGGGATGGTTCGACCGGGCATGTCGGGAAATTGCCCCGGGTCGGCTCGGCGTGCTGCCGACGCGACCGGGTATGCGGGCGGCGCAGTTCACGCGACAGGAGGGACAACATGCCGAAAACCCTCGCGGTCGGGCAGGCCGACATCGGTGACGCCCTGACCGATTTCTGGAGGTCGGTGCTGCTCTTCATCCCGAGGGCCATCGCGTTCATCGCGATCCTCGTGGTGGGTTGGCTCATCGCCCGAGCCGTCCTCAAAATCGTGGACGCGGCACTGGAACGGGTGGGATTCGATCGGGCCGTCGAACGCGGCGGCATCAAACGCGCGCTCGAACGCACGAGATACGACGCCAGCGACATCCTGGCCAAACTGGCCTACTACGCGGTCCTGTTGTTCACCCTGCAGTTCGCCTTCGGGGTGTGGGGACCCAACGCGATCAGTGACCTGATCCGGGGGGTGGTCTCCTGGCTGCCGCGGGCCTTCGTGGCGATCGTCATCGTGGTCATCGCGGCCGCCATCGCCAACGCGGTGCGGGAACTGGTCTCGGGCGCCCTCGGTGGGCTCTCGTACGGCCGGGTGCTGGCCGACGTGGCGGCGATCTTCGTCCTGGCCCTCGGCGTCATCGCCGCGCTGAACCAGGTGGGCATCGCCACCACGGTCACCACGCCGGTGCTCATCGCGTTCCTCGGCACCATCGCCGGCATCCTGGTGGTCGGCGTGGGCGGTGGTCTGATCAAGCCGATGCAGAACCGCTGGGAGGGGTGGCTCAACCGGGCCGCCGAGGAGTCCCGGGCGTTCCAGCAGCAGCGCCAGGCCCAGGGCGCCGGTCGCAGCGACTACGAGCGGCAGATGGCCGACCGGGGCGGTCAGCCCAGCCCGGCCATGCCGCAGTCGTCAATGTCCGGCGCGGGCGACGAGACCCAGCAGTTCCGCCGGCCGAACGGCTGAGGAGAACAGGGCGAGGAGGGTGTCCGCGGGGCGATCGCGGGCACCCTCCGCCGTGTCTCAGGTCAGGTCGCGCGGGTCCAGCGCGCGGGTGAGCAGGCAGACCGCGAGCAGGCGGGTGAGCACCCAGTCCGCCTCGGACCAGTCGACCGGCTCGACCGGCGGCTCCCAGCCGTGCTCCCGTGCCGCGTCGCGCACGCCCTCGGCGTATCCGGCGAGCGCCGCCACGGTCAGCGGGCGGCGGTCGCCGTCCAGGCTGTCGCGTACGCCGGCGGCGTGCTGGTCGACCGCGGCGAGCAGGCCGGGGTTGGCGGCGGCCGCGGCGAGGCCGGCGGTGCCGACGGCGGCGGTGAGCGTGGTGAGGCTGGACCTCGCGGCCACCGCCGCGGAACGGGTCGCCACCCGGTTGTTCGGCACGCGCATGGTGACCGAGGCTAGCCCCGCCGGGAGCGGGGCGGCCTCGGCCGACCGGCCGATGCCCGGGTCCTCCGGGTGATGCGGTGCCCCGCCCGGCGGGATTGAGCCGCGCGCCGCGGGGCAGAAGGGATACCGCGCAGACCGCGCAGGCGACACCGCGGAGGAACGGAATGGGACAGCAGGTGGACGGGCCGGACCGGGCGCACCGCCGGCCGGCGGGCGTGAGTGACGCCACGGTCGAGGCCCTGGGGAAGCTCAGCGAGGCGCTGGAGTGCGTCGAGCGGGCCCGCGGGCACCTCTACTCGCTGCACCAGCTCATCGGGCACGCCGACCTGATGCTCGACGACGCCGTGGAGCTGTTCCGCTCCGCCGGGCACCCGGAACTGGCCGCGCGGGTCGAGGAGGACCTGCTCGGGCGCAACGTCATCGCGGGACGCTGGACCTTCCAGATCGTCGAGGACTTCGACGACGGGTACTACGCGCTCTTCCGGGAGTTGGACCGGCGGGCCCGTGACGAGCTGGTCGGCGGGCGGCGGCACCTCTATGAGGCGGAGATGAAGGAACGGCGCCGCAGCCCGGGACGGCCGGGGCACGAGGCGCGCCCCGCCGAGGCCTGATCAGTCGGAGGAGCGGGCCTGCGCCGTGCGGCGTACGCCGTCGTCGGCGATGATCACGGTCGCCACCATGAGCGCCACCACGAGGCTGAACAGCCAGGAGCTGTCGTCGACGAGCCGTGCGGCGACGGGGGCCTGGACCGCGGCGAGCAGGAAGCCGAGCCAGGCAAGGCGGCGCTGACGCTGGGAGAGGAAACCGGAGCCCTGTTGCATCCCGAAAGTCTTACGCGGGGCAGGGGCATCGCCGTCAGCCGTTCGGCCGATTCTGGATGGGCTGTCCGTTTTCCCGACCGTCCGTATCGCACTTTTTGTCGGTTCGGCTGAGCATAACCTCGCGGGCCCCGGCCCCGGTCGGTCCCGGCCGGTGGTGGCTGGGCAGGATGGGGCCTCGTGTCCCGCGTCCCCGCTCCGCCCCGCCCCGCCCTGCTGCTCCTGGCCTACCTGGCCTTCGTCAGCCTCGGGCTGCCCGACGGCCTGATCGGGGTCGGCTGGCCGTCCATCCGGCGGGACCTGGGCGTGCCCACCGAGGCGGTCGGGGTCGTGCTCACGGCGGGCACGGTGGCCTACCTGACCTCCAGCGTGCTCGCCGGGTTCACCCTCGCCCGGCTGGGCGTCGGCTGGCTGCTCGCCGGCAGCACCCTGCTCGCCGGCGCCGCCCTGACCGGGTACGCGTCGACCCCCGCGCTCGCCGTCATGGTCGGCTTCGCGCTGGTCCTCGGGCTCGGCTCCGGGGCGATCGACGCCGGTCTCAACGCGTACGCGGCCGCCGCCTTCGGTCCCCGGCACATGAACTGGATGCACGCGTTCTTCGGGCTCGGCGTCGCGATCGGCCCGCTGATCATGACCGCGGTCCTCGGCGCCGGACTGAGCTGGCGCTGGGGGTACGCGCTGGTGGCCGCCGCCCAGCTCGTCCTGGCCGCCGCGTTCGCGTTCACTGTGCGGCTCTGGCGCGGCGACCCGCCGGCCGCCGCGGCCCTGCCGCCGGACCCGGTCGCACCGCAGGTGGTGCCCGGCGAGCCGGCCGGCGCGGGGCCCGCGCGGCGGACCCCGATCGGCGCGACGCTGCGGCTGCCGGCCGTGTGGCTCGGCGGAGCCGCCTTCGCCGTCTACGTGGCCATCGAGGTGTCCACCGGCCTGTGGGCGTTCCTGCTGCTCATCGAGGGGCGGAAGCTCTCCGCCGCGGTGGCCGGGCTGTGCGTCTCCGGCTACTGGGGGAGCCTCTTCGTGGGGCGGGTGGTGCAGGGGGTGGTGGCGGAGCGGCTGGGCACCGCCCGGGTGCTGCGCGGCAGCCTGCTCGGCATGGCCGGGGGAGCGGTTCTCATCGCGCTGCCCGCGCCCGGCTGGGTGACCGTCGCCGGCCTGCTGGTGGTGGGCTTCGCGGCGGCGCCGGTGTTCCCGCTGCTCACCCTGACCACGGCGGAACGGGTGGGCCGCGACCACGCGGACCGGACCATCGGCCTGCAGATCGGCGCGGCCGGCCTGGGCGCCGCCCTGGTGCCGGCCGCGGTGGGGGTGCTGCTGGCCCGGGTCTCGGTGGCGGCGCTCGGCCCGACCCTGGTGGTGCTCGCGGTGGCGCTCGTCGCCCTGCACGCCGTCGGCGACCGCCAGGCCGCCCCGGGATCCCGAGCCGGCTGAACCCCGGGACGCGCACACCGGGCGCCCCGGGGACGGCTCACATGTTGTCCGGGCCGGTCCGTCCGGTGGTCGACGGCCGGTACGCCCGGTCCGCGTCGGTCATCTCCCGCCGTTCGGCCTCCGGGCCGGCACCCCGGTCCACCGCCTCCGGTCCGTGGCCGAACGCGGCCTCCTCGCCGGCGTCGTTGCCGGTGGCGTCGTCCGCCTGCCCGTCGAGGGTCGACCGGGCGATCGCGCGGTCCAGCTCGTGCAGGGGAGTGCGTTCCTCGTCGCGCCAGACGTGACTGTCGTTGTCGGTCATTCCCCTGCGGTACCCGGGCCGGATGATCGCAAACGGCCCCCGGACGCGGCGATGGCCGCCGGAGCACCGGCGGCCATCGGGGTTCGCGTCGTCCGGGGGTCGGCGACTCAGGGGGTCGGCCGGTCGACCTTGCCGCGCCAGGCGCCGGTCTCCTGACCGCGCCGCTCGATGTACTGCTTGAACCGCGCCAGGTCGCCCTTGGCCCGGCGGTCGACCACGCCCAGCTTGTCACCGGCCTTCTCGACCGCGCCGTGCGGCTCGAACTCCAGCTGCAGCGTGACCCGGGTGTGCCCCTCGTCCAGCCGGTGGAAGGTCACCACACCGGCCTGCTGCGTGCCTCCGGTGGAGCGCCAGGCCACCCGCTCGTCGGGCAGCTGCTCGGTGATCTCGGCGTCGAACTCGCGCTTCACGCCGGCGATCTCCACGGTCCAGTGGGTCATCGTGTCGGAGAGCTGCCGGACCTCCTGGACACCCTCCATGAAGTGCGGAAACTCCTCGAACTGCGTCCACTGGTCGTAGGCGGTGCGGATCGGGACGGACACGTCCACGTGTTCCATGACGCCGCTCATGTCGGTGTTCCTCCTGTTCCGCCGGTGACTGCTCGCGGACCGTGGGCCGGTCCGCTCACCAGCGCGTCGTCTCGTTCTTGTGCCCCAGGGCGGCCCACACCTCGGACACCGTCTGGTACCGGGTGCCCTCGGGCAGGCCCTGCAACGCCGCCACGATGTCGTCCGGCGCCTCGTTCTCCCGGGCGTTGGCCACCAGCGCCTCCCGGTCGCCCGGCAGGGCGGACATCGTGATGAACCGGCCGAGGCGGCTGCGGCCCTCCACGTCCTCCGAACTCATCCCCTTCGGGGCGCCGGTGCGCAGCTCGCCCGCCGGGGCCGTGGTGGCCTCGGGCTGGTCCTCCCCGGCCGGTTCCGGCACGCGGTGCTCCTCGACCCGGGAGCCGCCCGTGCCCGGCCCCTGGATCAGGCCGTTCACCTCGCTGCTCATCTGCTCGTCGAGCCTGGGTGAGTGCTTGCTGCTGCCACGTTCCATGCCGACAGACATGCCCGAGGGGGCCGCCGGTAAACCGGCGGCGGCCGGTGGAGCCGGTCACCGACCCCCGAACCAGGCGAAGCCGGTCAGGAGTCGGCCGGGGCCCGCGGCGGCAGGACGGGCTCGTTCGGGTCGTCGACGCCGGCCTGCATCACCCGGCCCCGCTGGAGCTCGGCGTTGACCTGGACGCCGAGCATGAGCGCGCAGTTGGACAGGTAGAGCCACACCAGGAAGGCGATGACCGCGCCCAGGCTGCCGTAGGTCACGTCGTACGAGCCGAAGTTGGCCACGTAGAGGCCGAAGCCGAAGGAGGCCAGCACCCACGCCAGCAGGGCCAGCGCGCCGCCCGGGGTGAGCCAGCGGAACCGGGGCTGCCGCACGTTCGGGGCGATCCAGAAGAGCAGGGACAGCAGGGTCATCGCCACCAGCGCCAGAACCGGCCACTTCGCCACCGTCCACACCTGGCGGGTGAGCCCGCCGGCGTGCAGCCGGTCACCCACGAAGTCGGTCACGGGGCCGCTGACGATCAGCGCCAGGGCCACCACGGCGAACAGCACCAGCGACACCGCGGCGAGGCCGATCTGGATCGGCCGCAGCCGGTAGAACGGCCGCCCCTCCTCGACCCCGTAGATGGCGTTGGAGGCGCGGGTGAACGCGCCGATGAAGCCGGAGGCCGACCAGAGCGCGCCGAGCAGACCGAAGCTGAGCAGCGCCTTCGCCGGGCCCTGCTGCTCCACCACGCCGCGCACCACCGTCACGAAGGCGTCGTTGCCGACCACCGAGCCGGCGCCGATCTCGCGGGCCAGGTCGATCACGGTGTCCACGGTCCGCGGCCCGTCCGAGACCAGACCGACCAGGGCGACCACCACGATGGTCGAGGGGAAGAGCGCCAGCACCCCGTAGTAGGTGAGCGCGGCGGCCCAGTCGGCGCAGTTGTCCTTGACGAAGCTGCGTCCGGCGCGGATCAGCACCCCGCGCCAGGTGGCCCAGCTCAGCTGGCGTACCCGGCGGGGGATCCGGGCCCGGGGCCGGCCACCGGCCGCCGCATCCGTCGTCGCCGTCATGACCGCCTCCTCCGCGCCGCCGGGCGCACCCCCGGCAGGTGGCCCGGGCGGTACCCGGTGGGGGAAGTCGACAAACCGGTGCCGGTTTGTCCCGGACGGCGGGGGGAATCGGTAGAGGATCCCACGGAGACGGAGGAGGACGAGATGCCCGGGCGCGAGGTACTGCCCAGCACGCTGAAGCGCTCCCCGGACAAGGCGCAGCGGACCTGGGAGAAGACACACGACTCGGCGGTCGAGACGTACGGCGAGGGGGAGCGGGCGCACCGCGCCGCCTTCGCCGCCGTGAAGCACGAGTTCGAGAAGGTCGGCGACCACTGGGAGCCGAAGGGGCGCAAGGGCCCCAGCGACCGGCAGGCGGCCGGCGGCGGGCCGGCCCGGCGGGCCCCCACGGCCGGCGGGGTGGACGCCAACGCCAAGAAGGAGCACCTCATGGAGGTGGCCAAGAAGCTCGACGTGCCGGGCCGGTCCCGGATGACCAAGCCGGAGCTGGTCAAGGCGATCGAGAAGGCGAACAACAACGCCACCCGCAAGGCCCGCGGCGGCCGCTGACCGGCCGACCACGACACGGGAGCCCGGGACCAGTCCGGTCCCGGGCTCCCGTCGTGCCGCTCACCAGTGGCCGCCGCCCGGCGCCTCGATGTGCACGGCCTTCACCGTGCTGAACTCGTCGAGCAGCTCCGGGCCGTACCCGAAGCCCTGGCCGCTGCCGCGGCGCGGCTGCGCGGCGCCGCCCGGCGCGCCGCCGAACACCGCGTTGACCTTGACGGTGCCCACCGGCAGCTCCCGCCAGGCCCGGTGGGCGTGGCTCATCGAGCCGGTCAGCACCGTGGCGGCCAGCCCGTACGGGGAGTCGGCCGCGCAGCGCAGCCCTTCGCTGAACGAGTCGACCACGACCACCGGGGCGACCGGCCCGAAGGTCTCCTCGCGGACCAGCGTCATCTCGTGCCGGCAGTCGCTGACCACCGTCGCCGGGTAGAAGGCGCCCGGCCCGTCCGGAACGGCGCCGCCGGTGCGCAGCCGCGCCCCCTCGGCCACCGCCGCGGTGACCTGCCCGTGCACGTGGTCCCGGTGCCGCCGGTCGACAAGCGGCCCGAGCTGGGTGCCCGGGTCCCGGCCCGGGCCCACGACGAGCGCCTCGGCCCGCTCCACCAGCGCGTCGACGAAGTCCTCCGCCACGTCCCGGTGCACGTAGATCCGCTCCACCGCGACACAGATCTGACCGGCGTTGGCGAAGCAGCCCAGCGCGGCCTGCTCGGCCGCCCAGACCGGGTCCACGTCCGCGTCCACCACGAGGGGGTCGCTGCCGCCGTTCTCCAGCAGCACCTTCGCGCCGGTGCGCGCGCCGGCGGCGGCGATCGCCCGGCCGGTCGCTGTGGAACCGACGTGGGCGACCACGTCCACCTCCTGCCCGGCCAGCGCCGCGCCCACCTCGGGGCCGCCGGTGAGCAGCGACAGCACCCCGGCCGGCAGCGCCGAGTCGAGGGCGCGGGCCAGCAGCCAGCCGGTCGCCGGGGTGCGCTCGCTCGGCTTGTGCAGCACCACGTTGCCGGTGACCAGGGCCGCCCCGAGCAGGCCGCAGGAGACCGCCACCGGGTCGTTCCACGGGGTGATGGCGGCGACCACGCCGCGCGGCTCGGGCGCCATGAAGTCCAGCGCGGAGGGGGCGCCGTGCAGGGTCCGGCCGCCCCGCACCGGGCCGAGTTCGGCGTACTGTCGCAGCGTGCCGATGCCCGCCGCCACACCACCCCGCGCGTCGTCCAGCGGCTTGCCCATCTCCGCCGTGGTGGCCTGCGCCAGCTCGTCGGCGACGGCCTTGACCGCGTCCGCCGCGCGGTGCAGCGCCGCCGCCCGTTCCGCCGGGGCGGTCGCCGCCCACTCCGCCGCCGCGCCCCGGGCCGCCTCGACGGCCTTGGCCACCTCGTCCGCCGTCGCCACCGGCACGGTGGTCACCGGGGAGCCGTCGGCCGGATCGTGTACGACCAGCTCGCCCCCGGAACCCCCGGCACCCCAGACTCCACCTATGAGCTGTGCAACCGTGTACATGCGGCAGTGGATGCCCCGACCCGGGCCGGGCAAACGCGTTTCGCCCGGTTACCGGCCGGGTAGGCGGGTCGGATGATTTCCACCGCGGACGCCGTCGTCATCGGTGCCGGACACAACGGGCTGGTGGCCGCGAACCTGCTGGCCGACGCGGGCTGGGACGTGCTGGTGCTGGAGGCGACCCAGGCCCCCGGCGGGGCGGTGCGTTCCGCCGAGGTGACCGCCCCCGGCTACCTCAGCGACCTCTACAGCTCGTTCTACCCCCTCGGCTTCGCCTCGCCGGTGCTGGCCGGCCTGGGCCTGGAACGCCACGGTCTGTCCTGGACCCACGCCCCGGACGTGCTGGCCCACCTGCTGCCCGACGGGCGCGCGGCAGTGGTCAACCGGGACCTGGACGCCACGGCCGCCTCGCTGGAGGCGTTCGCGCCGGGTGACGGCGACCGGTGGCGGCACGCGTACGCCGACTGGTGCCAGGTGGCCGAGCCGATGCTGGACACCATCACGAGCCCGTTCCCGCCGGTGCGCGGCGGGCTGACCCTGCTGCGCCGGCTGAAGGTCTCCGGCGCGCTGCGGCTCGCCCGCCGGCTGGTCGTGCCGGTGCGCAAGCTCGGCGACGAACTCTTCGCCGGCGAGGGCGGGCCCGTGCTGCTGGCCGGCTGCGCCCTGCACACCGACCTGTCGCCCGAGGAGGCCGGCTCCGGTGTGTACGGCTGGCTGCTCGCCATGCTCGGCCAGCAGGTCGGCTGGCCGGTGCCGGTCGGCGGCGCGCAGCGGATCACCGACGCGCTGGTCGCCCGGCTCGTCGAGCGGGGCGGCCGCATCGAGTACGGCGCCCGGGTGGAGCGGGTGCTCACCGCCCGGGGCCGGGCCATGGGCGTCCGCACCGCCGGCGGCGCCGACTGGCGGGCCCGGCGGGCGGTGCTCGCCGACGTGCCCGCCCCGGCGCTCTACCTGGACCTGGTCGGCCCGGCCGCGCTGCCGCCCCGGCTGGTCGAGGATCTGGCGCACTTCCGGTGGGACGGCTCCACGCTCAAGGTGGACTGGGCGCTCTCGGCGCCGGTGCCGTGGAAGAACCGGGCCGTGGCCGGCGCCGGCACCGTGCACCTGGGCGCCGACCTGAACGGGCTCACCACGTACGCGGGGGCGCTGGCCCGCGGCGAGGTGCCCCGGGATCCGTTCCTGCTGGTGGGGCAGATGTCGCTGGCCGACCCGAGCCACTCCCCGCCGGGCACCGAGTCGCTGTGGTCCTACACGCACCTGCCGTTCCGCCGGCACTGGCGGACCGAGGACGTCGTGGGGCACGTGGAGCGGATGGAGGAGGTGCTGGAGGAGGCCGCACCGGGCTTCCGCTCGCTGATCGTCGGGCGGCACGTGGCCGGTCCCGCCGACCTGGAGGCGGCCGAGCCGAGCCTGGTCGGCGGCGCGCTGGGTGGCGGCACCGCGGCCGCGTACCAGCAGCTCTTCCTGCGGCCGATCCCCGGCCTGGGCCGCGCGGACACCCCGGTGGACCGGCTCTACCTGGCCAGTGCCTCGGCGCACCCGGGCGGCGGGGTGCACGGCGCGCCCGGGGCGAACGCGGCCCGCGCCGCGCTGGCCCGCGACCGGGCGCTCACCGGCGGCGTGTACGCGGGCGTGATCGGTGCGGCGCACCGCGCCGTCTACCGCTGACCGGCCACCCCCGCACCTTCCGCTTCCCGGTCTCCACAGGTCGTGGGGCCCTGACGACAGAGCCTCACGCTGCATCGTCATGACGCAGCGTGAGGCCGGTGTCCGTGCGGACGGTGAGCGCGGGTCAGGTGTCGAGGTTGCGGTGCCGGGTGCGCAGCTTGAACGGCATCAGCGCGCTCTCGATCTTGGTGGCGGTGGTCATCTTCGAGGCGCCCTCACGGCGCTCCTCGAAGCGGATCGGCACCTCCAGGATGGTGTGCCCCAGCTTGGTGGCCAGGTAGTGCATCTCCACCTGGAAGCTGTAGCCGTTGGACTGCACGCGCTCCAGGCCGATGTCGCGCAGCGCGTCGGCCCGCCAGATCTTGAAGCCGGCGGTCAGGTCGCGGATCCGCACCCGCAGCAGCGTGTGCACGTAGAGGTTGGCCCAGCCGCTGAGCGCGCGCCGGTAGAGCGGCCAGTTCTCGTCCAGCTCGCCGCCGGGCACGTAGCGCGAGCCGATGACCACGCCGGACTGGGTCGAGAGCAGCGCACCGAGCATGCCGGGCAGCGCCTCCGGCGGGTGCGACAGGTCGGCGTCCATCTGCGCCACGTACTCCGCGCCGTCGTCGAGCGCCCGCCCGATGCCGTCCACGTACGCCCGGCCGAGGCCCTCCTTGCCCGGGCGGTGCACCACGAGCACCCGGTCCGGGTGCTCGATGGCCAACTTGTCGGCGACCTCCCCGGTGCCGTCCGGGGAGTTGTCGTCCGCGACGAGCACCTTCAAGCCGGGCAGCGGCAGCGCGAGGAGGCGCTCGACCAGCACCGGGAGGTTGCCCGCCTCGTTGTAGGTCGGAACGACGACGGTCAGGCGTGCGTCGCGCCACGGGGAGGGCAACTGCACGGGTTCGATCATCACGGACATCCTCGGTCGGCCGACAGGTTCACCTGAGAGGGTAGCCAGTACCCTCCGCGCGGTCCGCACAGACGCCCGCCCGGAGGATTCCGGACGGTTCGCCGGCGTGGGCGGTCAGCGTAACCGGCGGGCCAGCCCGCCGGCCGCCGTGAGCAGCGCGCCGACCGCCAGGGCGGACACCGCGGGTTTGTGCGTGCTCACCCAGAGTGCCGCCGAGTGCCGGCGGGCCGAGTCGGCGAAGACACCCTCGGCGCCCCGGTCCCGTTCGTCGTCGCCCGGCCGGTCCAGGTTGTCGCGCCAGGCCGCCGGGTCGATGGGCGTGTCGGTCTGCTGGCTGTCGTAGCCGTCCCGGGCCAGCTTCCGGTCCAGCAGCCCGGGGAAGAGGACGTTGCCCAGCCGGGCCTGCCAGGTCGGGCCGCCCACGTTCAGCTCGCGCGGCCCGTGGTCGGCGGCCCAGAGCACCGCCCGCGCGGCCACCTCCGGCGCGAAGATCGGTGGCACCGGCTGCGGATGCCGCGGCAGCCGGGTGCGTACCCAGGAGAACTGGGGGGTGTTGACGGCCGGGAGCTGCACCATCGACAGCTTCACTCCGGGGCAGTCGTGCAGCAGTTCGGCCCGGAGCGAGTCGTTGAAGCCCTGCACCGCGTGCTTGCTCGCGCAGTACGCCGACTGCAGGGGGATGCCCCGGTAGGCCAGCGCCGAGCCGACCTGCACGACCGCCCCGCGCCCGTGGGCGCGCATGTGCCGCAGCGCGGCCAGCGTGCCGTGCACCGTGCCCAGGTAGTTGACCTCGGTGACCCGGCGGAACTCGGCGGCGGTGATCTCCCAGGCCGGCGCGAAGACCGACACCATCGCGTCGTTGATCCAGACGTCGAGCCCGCCGTAGTGGTGCGCCACGTCGTCGGCGGCCGCCTGCACGGCGCCCGCGTCGGCGACGTCGACCCGGTAGGTGCGTACCTCCCCGGCGCCGAGCCGGCGGCAGTCCCGCTCGGCGGCGGCCAGCCCGGCCGCGCCCCGGGCCAGCAGGGCCAGCCGCGCGCCGCGCGCCGCGTACGCCCGGGCCACCGCGCGCCCCACGCCCGCGCTCGCTCCGGTGATCACCACCCGCTGGGTCACCGGGCCGCCTTCTGCCGGGTGGCGATGTCGGCGAGCCGGGTCAACGTCTCCTTGTTCCGCTGGTGCAGCACCAGGTCGTTGAGCTTGTTCCGGACCCACCGCAGCGGCCCGGCGGCGAAATCCTCGCCGATGGTGACGCGCGTCCGGCCGTCGGCCAGCGGTTCGAGCCGGAACACCACGATCGCCTCGCCGGCCGGCCACAGGCCGGCCCGGACCACGAACCGGTGCGGGGCGTCGCACTCCAGCACGGTGGAGGTGTCCTGGAGCGAGAACGGCCAGGGGCCGGCCTTGTGGTGCAGCCGGCTGCCCACCCGGGGCCAGCTGTCGTCCACGTCCCGGACGTGCACCGTGCCCACCACCCAGTCGCTGTACGTCCACCCGTCGGCCAG
This sequence comes from Micromonospora sp. NPDC048907, assembly GCF_055586885.1. Taxonomy (NCBI): domain Bacteria; kingdom Bacillati; phylum Actinomycetota; class Actinomycetes; order Micromonosporales; family Micromonosporaceae; genus Micromonospora; species Micromonospora sp. NPDC048907. The sequence goes on along the minus strand of NZ_JBVJHI010000007.1, from coordinate 193,720 downwards.
CACGTCGAAGACCCGCTGCGGGGGCGCGTCGATCACTTTCTCCACAATCGCCACCGCAATCCCATACCCCCGCCCGGACCTCCGCTAACGACCGGCCGGGTTAGCTTCTCGGGGGCGGCGGGTAACGCCGGACCGGGCCGGCGGCAGCGCGGTGCGGGCCGGCGTACGGCGCCGGCGGGGTCTGCTCCGCCGAAGTTGATGTTTACTCCTCGGGGGGTCGGGAACCCGCCGCCCGTGCGACGGGACCACGAGCGGGATCAGTGCAGGTCAGCCCGGGTTGACCCGGGTGCTGGCCGGTTCCCGTCCGGCCTGTACGACGCGGTGCTGCTGGACCGGGACGGCACGCTGATCGAGGACGTGCCCTACAACGGCGACCCGGAGAAGGTCCGGCCGGTGCCCGGCGCCCGGGAGGCGCTGGACCGGCTGCGCGCGGCCGGGCTGCGCCTGGCGGTGGTGACCAACCAGTCCGGCCTGGCCCGGGGCTGCTTCACCGCCGACGACCTGCGCCGGGTGAACGCCCGGGTGGAGCACCTGCTCGGCCCCTTCGACTGCTGGCAGATCTGCCCGCACGGCGAGCCGGACCGCTGCGCCTGCCGCAAACCGGCGCCCGGGCTGGTGCACGCCGCGGCCCGGGCGCTCGGCACCACACCAGCCCGGTGCGTCCTGGTCGGCGACATCGGCGCCGACATGGCCGCCGCCGCGGCGGCCGGAGCGGCCGGCATCATGGTGCCCACCCCGGCCACGCGGGCCGCCGAGGTGGCCGCCGCGCCGACCGTCGCCGCCGACCTGCCGGACGCCGTGGGCACCATCCTCGGCCGGATGCGACTGGTGGCCGCGCCGGAGCCGGCGCCCCGGCGGGGCACCGTGCTGGTGGCGCGCAGCGACGCGGCCGGCGATGTACTGGTCACCGGCCCCGGAATCCGCGCCGTCGCGGCCGGGGCGGAACGGGTGGTGCTGCTCTGCGGGCCACGCGGCCGGGCGGCGGCGGAGCTGCTGCCCGGCGTCGACGAGATCATCGAGTGGCCGCTGCCGTGGATCGACGCCCCGGCCCCGCCGCTCGAACCGGCCGGGATGCGGACCCTGGTCGACCGGCTCGCGGCGGTCGGGGCGGAGGAGGCGGTCGTCTTCACCTCCTTCCACCAGTCGGCGCTCCCCCTCGCCCTGCTGCTGCGGATGGCCGGGGTCCCGCGGATCAGCGCGATCAGCGACGACTACCCCGGGTCCCTGCTCGACGTGCGGCACCGCGTGCCCGTCGGGGTGCCCGAACCGGAGCGGGCCCTGTCGCTGGCCGCGGCGGCCGGCTTCGCGCTGCCCGCCGGCGACGAACCGGGACTGCGGCTGCGCGCCGACCGGCTGCCGCCCGCGCCGGCGGCCGGCGAGCCGGGCTACGTGGTGCTGCACCCGGGCTCCTCCGCGGAGACCCGGGCCTGTCCCTTCGAGCTGGCCACCCGCATCGTCCGGGTGCTCAGCGCGGCCGGCTACCGGGTGGTCGTCACCGGCGGGCCCGACGAGCGGGAGCTGACCGCGCAGGTCGCCGCCGCGGGCGGTCTCGACCTGGGCGGGCGCACCGGCCTCGACGAACTGGCCGCGGTGGTCGCCCGGGCCGGCGCGCTGGTGGTCGGCAACACCGGGCCGGCGCACCTCGCGGCGGCACTCGGCGTGCCGGTGGTCAGCCTCTTCGCCCCGACCGTCCCGTTCGGGCAGTGGGGGCCCTACCGGGTGCCCACCGTCCGGCTCGGCGACGCCGGGGCGGCCTGCCGGGACACCCGGGCCACGCGCTGCCCGATCCCGGGCCACCCCTGCCTCTCGGCCGTCGAACCGGGCCGGGTGCTGGAGGCGCTGCGGCTGCTCGGGGTGCCCGCCGACGCGCCGGAGCCGCTGGTCACCGCCCCGGGCGGGGTGGTCGCATGAACGTCCTGGTGTGGCACGTGCACGGGTCGTGGACCACGTCGTTCGTGCACGGGAAGCACCGCTACCTCGTGCCGGTCACCCCGGAGCGGGACCCGTACGGGCTGGGCCGGGCACGGACCTACCCGTGGCCGGACAGCGCCGTCGAGGTGACCCCGGCCGAGCTGCGCCGCGCCGACGTGGACGCCGTGCTGCTCCAGCGGCCCGAGGAGTTCGACCTGGCCTGCGAGTGGCTGGGCCGGCGCGTCGGCCGGGACGTGCCGGCGATCTACGTCGAGCACAACACCCCGAAGGGCGACGTGCCGAACACCCGCCACCCGATGGCCGACCGGGACGACCTGCTGCTCACCCACGTGACCCACTTCAACGAGCTGTTCTGGGACAACGGGGGCACCCGCACCGCCGTCGTCGAGCACGGGGTGGTGGCGCCGGCCGTCGAGTGGACCGGCGAGCTGGACCGCCTCGCCGTGGTCATCAACGAGCCGGTCCGCCGCTGGCGGGTCACCGGCACCGACCTGCTGGCCCGCTTCGCCGACCTCGCACCGCTGGACGTCTACGGCATGAAGGTGGCCGGGCTCGCCGAGCACCTGGGCCTGCCCCCGGACCGGCTGACCAGCCACGACGACGTGCCCCAGCACGCCATGCACGCCGAGCTGGCGAAGCGGCGGGCGTACCTGCACCTGTGCCGGTGGACCTCGCTCGGGTTGAGCCTCGTCGAGGCCATGACCATGGGCATGCCGGTGGTCGCGCTGGCCACCACCGAGGCCGTGGAGGCGGTCCCGCCGGCCGCCGGCGCCCTCTCCACCCGGGTCGACACGCTTGTCGACGCGGCCCGGGGCCTGCTGGACGACCCGGCGGCGGCCCGCCGGGCGGGCGCCGCCGCCCGGACCGCCGCCCGCGACCGCTACGGCCTGGAGCGTTTCCTCGCCGACTGGGACCGGCTGCTGGAGGAGGAAGTATGCGCATCGCGATGATCTCGGAGCACGCCAGCCCGCTCGCCGTCCTCGGCGGGGAGGACGCCGGCGGCCAGAACACGCATGTCGCGGAGCTCTCCGCCGCGCTCGCGGCCGCCGGCCACGACGTCCGGGTGTACACCCGGCTCGACGCGGTGGACCTGCCCGTGTCGGTCCGCGCCCCGGACGGGTACGAGGTGGTGCACGTGCCCGCCGGGCCGGCCGAGCCGGTGGCGAAGGACGACCTGCTGCCGTACATGCCGGCGTTCGGGGAGTGGCTGGCCGAGCGGTGGCGCACCGGCGACTGGCAGCCCGAGGTGGTGCACGCGCACTTCTGGATGAGCGGGCTGGCCGGGCTGGCCGCCGCGCGGCGCACCGGGGTGCCGGTGGTGCAGACGTTCCACGCGCTCGGCACGGTCAAGCGCCGGCACCAGGGCGCGCAGGACACCAGCCCGCCGGGCCGGGTCGCGCACGAGCGCCGGCTGGGCCGCTCCGTCGACCGGGTGGTCGCCCAGTGCCAGGACGAGGTCGCCGAGCTGGTCCGGATGGGGGTGCCCCGGTCCCGGATGACCGTCGTGCCGTCCGGGGTGAACCTGTCCACCTTCGCGCCGCTCGGTCCGGTCGCCGACCGGGACGGGACCCGGCCCCGGATCCTCACCGTGGGGCGGCTGGTCGAGCGCAAGGGCTTCCAGGACGTCGTCCGGGCCACCGCGCTGGTGCCGGACGCCGAGTGCGTGGTGGTCGGCGGCCCGCCGGCCGGTCTGCTGGAGACCGACCCGTACGCGCTGCGGCTGCGGGCGCTCGCCGCGTCCCTCGGGATCGCCGACCGGGTGAAGCTGATCGGGGCGGTGCCCCGGGAGGAGATGGGGCGCTGGTACCGGTCGGCGGACGTGCTGGTGGCCGCCCCCTGGTACGAGCCGTTCGGGCTCACCCCGCTGGAGGCGATGGCGTGCGGCGTACCCGTGATCGGCACCGCCGTCGGCGGGCTGATCGACACGGTGGTGCCCGGCCGGACCGGCGACCTGGTGCCCGCCCGCGACCCGGCGGCCCTCGGCGCGGCGATCCGCGGGCTGCTCGGCGACCGGATCCGCCGGTTCGCCTACGCCACCGCGGCCCTGGAGCGGGCCCGCACCCGCTACTCCTGGTCGACCACGGCCGAGCGGCTCGCCGAGCTGTACGCCGAGGTGGCCACCGTGCGCCGGCCCACCCGGGTGGTCGCCTGATGGCGCCGGCCACGCCGGCCGCCGGCGGAACGGTCCTGGAGGACCACCTGACCCGGCTGGCCGCCGCGCTGCTGCCGCTGCGCGACGCCGAGCTGCTGCTGGCCCGCTGGGGCGGGGAGCTGGCGCACCGGCTGGCCTCCGGCGGCCGGCTGCTGGTGGCCGGCAACGGCGGCAGCGCCGCCGAGGCCCAACACCTCACCGCCGAACTCGTCGGCAAACTCCGCGACGACCGCGAACCCCTCTCCGCCATCGCCCTGCACGCCGAAACCTCCGCCCTCACCGCCATCGGCAACGACTACGGCTACGACGAGGTCTTCGCCCGCCAGGTCCGCGCCCACGGCCGACCCGACGACATCCTCCTGCTCATGTCCACCAGCGGCACCAGCACCAACCTCCTCACCGCCGCCCACGCCGCACACGACACCGGCCTACGCTGCTGGGCCTTCACCGGCCCCGCCCCCAACCCACTCGCCGAGCAGTGCCACGAGACCCTCGCCATCGACTCGCCGGACAGCCAGGTGGTCCAGGAACTGCACCTGGTCGCCACCCACGTGCTCTGCGAGTACGTCGACCGGGCGCTGCCGGCGGCGCTCGCCGCCCGCGCGGCGGGCACGACGCCGGCCGACACGGTGCGCACCGGCGTCGAGGTGGTGCTCGGCGACGGCCCGGACGGGAAGGTGCAGGCCCGATGAGGAGGTCGAGCATGACGGGACCCGTGGTGGTGCTCGGTGACACCCTGCTGGACCGGGACGTGGAGGGGGTGGTGAACCGGCTCTGCCCGGACTCCCCGGTGCCGGTGCTGGAGGAGACCACGCACGTCGACCGCCCCGGCGGCGCCGGCCTCGCCGCCGTCTTCGCCGCCGCGCAGGGCGCCGAGGTCGCACTGGTCACCGCGGTCGCCGACGACGCGGGCGGGGCGCGGCTGGGTACCCTGCTCGCCGCCGCCGGCGTGCAGCTGTACGCGCTGCCGCTGGCCGGGGCCACGCCGGAGAAGATCCGGCTGCGGGCCCGCGGCCGGGTGCTGCTGCGCCACGACCGGGGCGGGCCGGCCGGCGAGCCGGGCGAGCCGAGCGAGGCCGTGCTGCGCCTGCTCGCCTCCGCCTCCGCCGTGCTGGTCAGCGACTACGGGCGGGGGGTCGCCCGGCATCCCGCCCTGCGTGCCGCGCTCGCCGCGACCCGGGCGCCGGTGGTCTGGGACCCGCACCCGCGCGGCCCGGCCGCGGTTCCCGGGGTGAGCCTGGCCACCCCCAACGAGTCCGAGGCACGGGAGCTGGCCAAGGCGCCACCGGGCGCGTCCCGGCTGGTCACCGCGTCCCGGGGCGCCCAGGCGCTGCGCCGGCGCTGGCAGGCCGGCGCCGTGGCGGTGACCCTGGGCGGGGACGGTGCGCTGCTCTGCCACGCCGGCTCCACCCCGCTGGTGGTGCCCGCCCCGGCCGCCGAGGGGGACACCTGCGGCGCGGGCGACCGGTTCGCCGCGGCAGCCACCCTGGCCCTGGCCGGGGGCGCGCTGGTCTCCGAGGCGGTGCAGGAGGCGGTGGCCGAGGCATCCGCGTACGTGGCCGACGGGGGAGTGGCCACCGCGCTGCCCGCCCCGGTGCGGACCGCCGCCCCGGCGCTGGTGGTCGGCGGCGGGGACCGGATCGGCGCCGCCGCGGCCGGCGAGGTGGTGTCCCGGGTACGCGCGGCCGGCGGCACGGTGGTGGCCACCGGCGGCTGCTTCGACCTGCTGCACGCCGGGCACGTGGCGACCCTCCAGGCGGCCCGGCAGCTCGGCGACTGCCTCGTGGTCTGCCTGAACTCCGACGCCAGCGTGGCCGGGCTGAAGGGGCCGGAGCGGCCGGTCGTGCCGCAGGGTGACCGGGGCCGGCTGCTCGCCGCGCTGGGCTGCGTCGACGCCGTGCTCATCTTCGACGAGCCCACCCCGCGTGCGGCGCTGTCCTGGCTGCGCCCGGACATCTGGGTCAAGGGCGGCGACTACGCCAGCGGCGGCGGCGCGGAGACCCTTCCCGAGGCGGAGATCCTCGCCCGCTGGGGCGGGCACACGGTGGTCGTGCCGTACCTGGACGGGCGGTCCACCACCGACATGATCGCGGCGGCCCGGGCCGGGCGCGGCCGGCCCGCGGCGGCCTCCGGGCCCGCCCGGGAGACGGTCGTCCGGTCCACGGCGGAGGGAGCACGATGAGCGGCAGTCCACCCGGGGCCGGTACCACCGTCCTGGTCACCGGCGGGTCGAGCGGGCTCGGCGCGGCGGTGGTCGCCGCCGTGGCCCGGGCCGGCGGCCGGCCCCTGGTGCTGGACCGGCAGCGGCCCGCCGACGGGGTGCCCTGGGTGGAGTGCGACCTGGCCGACACCCGGGCCGCCGAGGCCGCCACCCGGGACCTCGCGGAACGCTCCGGCGGGCTGGACGCCGTGGTCACGGCGGCCGGCATGGACGTGCCGGGCAAGCTCGTCGACGTGCCGGCGGAGACCTGGGAGCGGATCGTCACGGTGGACCTGCTCGCCACCGTCGCGGTGATCCGGGCCGCACTGCCCTACCTGGAGGCGTCCCGGGGCAATGTCGTCACGGTCGCCTCCACGCTCGGGGTGAAGGCGGTCAGCGACGCGACCGCGTACTGCGCGGCGAAGTTCGGGGTGGTCGGCTTCACCCGGGCGCTCGCCGCCGAGCTGGCCGGCACGGTCGGGGTCACGCTGCTCATCCCCGGCGGCATGCGCACCGCCTTCTTCGACGAGCGGGACGCCCAGTACCGCCCCGGGCCGGACGCGGTGCTCAACGAGCCCGCCGACACCGCCGCCGCGGTGATGTTCGCCCTCTCCCAGCCGGCCGGCTGCGCCGTACGCGAGATGGTGGTCTGCGCGCAGCAGGAGTCGTCGTACCCGTGATCCTGGTGCTGCGGGCGCTCGGGGTCGGCGATCTGGCCACCGCGGTCCCGGCGCTGCGCGGTCTGCGCGCCGGCCTCCCGGGCCGGGAGCTGGTGCTGGCCGCGCCGGCCTGGCTGGCGCCGCTGGCCGCGCTGACCGGGGCGGTCGACCGGGTGCTGCCCACCACCGGGCTGGCCGACCGGCCGGCGTGGCCCGGCCCGCCGCCGGAGGTGGCGGTGAACCTGCACGGGCGGGGGCCGGGTTCGCACCGGATGCTCGCCGCCGCCCGGCCGGGCCGGCTGCTCGCCCACCGCAACGCCGAGGCCGGGCACCTCACCGGCCCGGCCTGGGACGACGACGAGCACGAGGTGCGCCGCTGGTGCCGGCTGCTGCACTGGTACGGCCTCCCGGCCGACCCCGGCGACCTGGCGCTGCGCCGCCCGCCCTCCGCCGCCGACCCGGCCGGGGCCACCGTGCTGCACCCCGGCAGCAAGATCCCCGCGAAGCGCTGGCCGGCGGGCCGCTTCGCCGCGCTGGCCCGGATCCTCACCGCCGGGGGACACCGCGTGGTGCTCACCGGGTCGACCGACGAGCGGGACCTGGCCGCCCGGGTGGCCCGGGACGCGGGGCTGCCCCCGGACGCGGTGCTCGCCGGCCGGACCGGCCTGGCCGAGCTGGCCGCGCTGGTGGCCGGAGCCCGGCTGGTGGTCAGCGGGGACACCGGCATCGCGCACCTGGCCACCGGCTACGGCACCGCCTCGGTGGTCCTCTTCGGGCCGGTGCCGCCGGCGCACTGGGGCCCGCCGCCCGACCGGCCCCGGCACCGGGTGCTCGGGTTCACGCCCCACCATGGGATGGACCGGGATTGGGCCGGTTCCGGTGGGGTAGGAACCCACCCGACGTTGGCGGCCATCGAGGTCGACGAGGTGGTGGCCGCCGTGGACGAGGCGGAACGGGCGGTGCGGGTCTCCGGTGCGACTGCGGCGTAGTGATCCGGGCGGGCCGGGGTACGGACGCCGGCGGCGCGGCAAGGGCTGGCTCTTCGTCGACGCGAAGGGCGAGCCGGTGCGCGACCCCGGCGAGCTGGCCCGGCTGCGCGAGCTGGTCATCCCGCCGGCCTGGCAGGACGTGTGGATCTCGCCGCACCCGAACGGGCACATCCAGGCCACCGGGATCGACGCGGCCGGGCGCAAGCAGTACCTCTACCACCCGAAGTGGCGGGAGAAGCGGGACGAGGCCAAGTTCGACCACGTGCTGGAGGTGGCCCACCGGCTGCCCGTGCTGCGCGACCGGGTCGAGCACGACCTGGCGCTGCGCGGCCTGCGGCGGGAACGGATCCTGGCCACCGTCGCCCGCCTGCTCGACATGGGCATGTTCCGGGTCGGCAGCGACCAGTACGCCACCGGTGAGGACGCGACCTTCGGCGTCTCCACCCTGCGACCCGAGCACGCCCGCTCGCGCGGCGGCTGCGTGGTCTTCGAGTTCCCGGCGAAGGGCGGCATCGAGCAGGTCCGCCGGATCGAGGACCCGGAGCTGTGCCGGGTGCTGACCAACCTGCGCCGCCGGCGGCGGGCCGAAGAGCGCCTGTTCGGCTACTGGGACGGCCGGACCTGGCGGGACGTGCGCAGCGACGAGGTCAACGACTACCTGCGCGAGGCCAGCGGCGGGGAGATGACCGCCAAGGACTTCCGCACCTGGCACGCCACCGTGCTGGCCGCCACCGAGCTGTCCACGGCCGGCCCGCAGCGCTCCACGACGGCCCGCCGGCGGGCGGTGGCGGCGGTGATGCGCTCGGTCGCCGAGCTGCTCGGCAACACCCCCACCGTGGCCCGCACGTCCTACGTGGACCCTCGGATCGTCGACCTTTATCACGACGGGGTGCTGGCCCCGGTGCAGCCGGACATGCCGCGCGAGGCCGTGGAGAAGGCCGTCCTGGTGCTGCTCGAGGAGGAGGCGGGTTGACCGGCCCCGCCGTCGGTCCTGGGGGGAAGAACGACGGGGCCGGAAACCGGTGTGGCCGCCGACGGCCGGTGCTCGCCCCCGGGGTGCCGCCACCGGGCGGCCGCCCGCGACGGAACCGTCGCGGGCGCCTCGCCACGGCCCCCCGATACCAGTGGGCCGTGCCGGTCGCCCGGCCGCCGGCCCGCACTCAGTATGTCCGGCCGGAGTTGACTACGGACGCCGCCGTGTTGACGATCCGTGCCCGATCCAGGTGGCGCGCCCGGTAGGCCTGCGGGGTCTCCCCGTACGCGGCCCGGAACGCCCGGCTGAAGTGGGCCTTGTCGCGGAAGCCCCAGCGGCCGGCGACGAGCTGGATCGGCCGGTCGGCGAGCGCCGGCTCGGCGAGGTCCCGGCGGCACCGCTCCAGCCGCTCGTCCCGGATGTACGCCGCCACCGTGGTCTCCTCGACCTCGAACAGCCGGTGCAGCGACCGGACCGACACGTGGTGCGCGTCGGCGATCGACTGCGGGCTCAGCGCGGTGTCGCCGAGGTGCTGGCGGACGTGCGAGCGCACCTGGGCCAGCAGGGCCCGGCGGCGTACCTCGGTGGGCACCGCGTCCTCGGAGACCAGGTGCCGGCCCAGCATGGTGGAGATCAGGTCGAGCCCGACGGCGCCCAGCCGCTCCGCGTCCGCCGCGTGGTACTGCTCGGGATGGCCGGTGAGCCGGATGAGGTAGTCGGCCAGCAGGGAGCCGATCCCCTCGGCGCCGGACATCCGCCCGGCGAACAGGGGGGCGAGCTGGTGGTTCGCCAGCGGCAGCGCCTCGTACGGGATGAAGGCCACGATCGAGCTGACGGCCTGGTCCCCGTCGTCGCCGTGGTGGCTCAACTCCTGTGGCCGGGCACAGTCGTAGAAGGTGAAGTCGCCGGCGGGGCAGACGCCGCGCTGCCCGTCCTGGTCCGCGACACCGGTGCCGGCGAGGGTCAGCGCGAGCACGTAGTAGTCCGCGTCGGAGCGTTGGATGAGCTTCCGGGTCCGGATCCCGTCCAGCGGTGGGTAGCGGTGGCGGACGAGCTGGATCCGGCCCAGGTCGAGGAACTCCGACCGGGCGACGAAGTTGTCGGCGTGCTCGGTGCGCACCCGCATGAGCCCGGGCGTGCTGGCGAGCATGTCCAGCCACAGCCCGAAGCGGTCGGCGGTGGGCACCTGTTCCGTGTCGAAGACCTGCCGCCTCAGTTCCGTGTCCATGCCCGACCCCCGTGGTTCGTCCAGCCCTCATAAGCAGGACGCCCCACGGGGCCGGTAGTTGGCACCCGTGGGGGCGTGACGTATCCGTCATTGACGGACGTCAAATGTTCTGCTAGAAGGACGGTCAGTCGTTGAGCACGGTGGCGAGCCGGTCCCGGAAACGCCGCTCCGAGTCGCTCACCACGTCGCCGCCGAGGCCCAGGATGCCGCCGGTGGACGCGGCGCCGACGACCTGCTCGGCGATCTCCACGAGCCAGTGCCGGTAGGCGCCCGCCTGCCCCTCGTCGATCCTGGCCGACAGCAGCACCGACGCCTGCCCGGCCCGGCCGAGCACGTCCTCGATCATCGCCTGGGGGTCGTCGGGGGTGATGACCGGCAGTTCCTCACCGGCCTCCGGGTCGCCCACCCGGGAGACGATCTCACCGGCGACGGCGGCCACCAGCGGGCTGGCCGACTCGCGGCCCGCCGCGATCGTCTCCAGCCCGGCGGCGTTCTCGGCCATGGTGCGCCGGGTGCCGTCGGACTCGGCCGCGGCGGCCGCCGCGAGGACCGACTGCGGCAGACCGACCAGCAGCCCCCACTCCTCGTCGGAGAAACCGAACCCGGTGTACGCCGGCTGCTCGATCACGATCAAGCCCCTTTCGCCGTGGTCGTCGTTGTCGACGGGCGCCGCCACCGCGGCGCCCGGGTCAGGCTAGTCCAGCTCCAGCAGGCCCTGTTCGGACACCACGCGGACGGACAGCGTCTTGTAGCCCACCTCGTCGAAGAGCACCGTCATCCGGTCCTCCTCGTAGCTGAGCACCAGGCCGGCGCCCCACTCGGGGTGTCGTACCTGACTGTGCACGGGAAACGGCCCCACCGCGCCGTCGGACGCGACGCTCGTGCCGGCGTGGCAGTTGTCGCAGTGCCCGCAGACCTGGCTCATCTGCTCGCCGAAGTACGCCAGCAGCGCCTGCCCCCGGCAGCCCGTGGTCTCCGCGAAGGCGCGCATCATGTCGGTCCGCGACCGGGTCACGGTCTGCTGCCGCTCCGCCTCGGCCAGCGCGGCGCGGCCGGACTCGGCGGCCGCCGGGGCGTACCGGGGGGCGGCGATCCGCTGCCGGGCCCGGGGCTCCGCGGCGCCCACCTGCTCCAGCAGGGACAGGTACTGGCCGAGCTTGCGCGGGCCGAGACCGGTCAGCTCGCGCAACTCCTTCTTGGTGCGGGGCTGCTTGCGCAGCAGTGCGGCGAGTTCGGCCAGCTCGTTCTCGTCGGGCAGGCCGCCGCTGAAGTAGCGCTGGAGACCGACGTCCTCGGCGCGCCAGAGCAGCAGCACCCGGGCGGGCGCGCCGTCCCGGCCCGCCCGGCCGATCTCCTGGAAGTAGCTGTCCGGCGAGTCGGGCAGCGCCATGTGCACCACCCAGGCGATGTTCGGCTTGTCGATGCCCATGCCGAACGCCGAGGTGGCCACCATGATCGGCACCTGGTCGGCGAGGAACGCCTCGTGCAGCTCGTTGCGCGCGCCGGTCGGCATCCCGCCGTGGTAGTACTGCGCCGGGAAGCCGGCGTCGGTGAGCCGCTGGGCCAGCTCCTCGGCCGCCCGCCGGGTCGGCACGTAGATGATGCCGGGCCGCTCGTCGTCGCGGAGCAGGGCGAGCAGCCGCCGCCACCGGTAGTCGTCGGTGGGGCAGTGCGCCACCTCCAGGAAGAGGTTGGGCCGGTCCAGCCCGGACACCACCACCTCGGGGTCGCGCAGCCGCAGCCGGGCCACGATGTCGTCGCGCACCGGCGGGGAGGCGGTGGCGGTCAGCGCCACCACCGGCGGCCGGCCGATGCCCTCGATGAGGTGGCCGAGCGCCAGGTAGTCCGGGCGGAAGTCGTGCCCCCAGGCGGAGATGCAGTGCGCCTCGTCGATCGCCACGAGCGCCGGCTTGAGCGCGCGGACCTCGGCCAGCCGCTCCGGGTTGCTCAGCGCCTCCGGAGTGATGAACAGGAACTCGGCGCGACCCGCCCGGATCTCCTCGATCGCCTCGGCCTGCTGGGCCGCGCTCTCGTCGGAGCTGATCCGGACCGCCCGCAGCTCGGGCCGTTGCCGCTCGTTCAGCGCGGCGATCTGGTCCTGCTGGAGGGCGAGCAGCGGGGAGATGACCACCGTGGGGCCGGGGATCAGGCTGGCCGGGATCTGGTAGATCGCCGACTTGCCGGCGCCGGTGGGCAGCACCACCAGGGCGTCGCGGCGCTTCATGACCGCCCGCATGGCGGCCAGCTGGTTGGGCCGGAGGGCGGTCCAGCCGAAGAGGCTCTTGGCCGCGCGGCGCAGGGTCGTGGAGTGCGTGGTCAGTCTCATCAGTGGCCGCAGGTACCCCTGGCGATCACCGCCGAAACCGCGCCGGGCCGACCGCCACATCCGTACCCCTCGGGCGGTGAGCGGAGCCCGGACGGAGCCCCGGCTCACCGCCGCCGGAGGCGCGCCTCAGCGCAGCCGGGGGAGGACCTCGCGCTGGTAGAGGTCGAACAGGCCCTGCCAGTGCGGGCCGGTGTTGGCCACGTAGATCTCGTCGAAGCCGGCCTTGGCGTACTTGTCGATCATCTCCAGGTGAGCGTCGGCGTCCCGGCCGCAGACGAACGACTCCTTCATCATCTCGGGCTTGACCAGCTGCGCGGCCTGCTCGAAGTGGCGCGGCGACGGAAGCACCTGGGACAGCTCGCCCGGCACGCCGGCGTTGGGCCACCGCTCGTACGCGATCCGCACGCCCTCGTCCTCGCTGTCGGCGTACGCGGCCTTGAACCCGGCCTGGCACGGCTTGTCGCCGCCGCCGGAGTCGCGGAACCGGCGCACCATCTCGGCGTCGGGCATGGTGCTCACGTAGCCGTCGCCGATCCGGGCGGCCAGCTCGATCGACTTGCCGCCGAAGCCGGAGACGTAGATGGGCGGGGGAGTGTCGGGGCGGGTGTAGATCCGGGCGTGCTCCACGGTGTAGTGCTTGCCGTGGTGGTTGACGAAGTCGCCGGTCCACAGCTCCCGGATCACCTCGATGGCCTCCTCCAGCATCTCCAGCCGGACGTCGGCCTGCGGCCACGGGTCGCCGAAGATGTGCTCGTTCAGCGCCTCGCCGCTGCCCACCCCGAGCACGAACCGCCCCTCGTGCAGCACCGCGCTGGTGGCCGCGGCCTGGGCGATCACCGCGGGGTGGATGCGGACCGTCGGGCAGGTGACCGCGGTGGTCACCGGCAGCCGGCAGACCTGGCTGAGGGCGCCGATGGTCGACCAGACGAAGGGGCTCTGGCCCTGCGCGTCGACCCAGGGGTGGTAGTGGTCGGAGATCCACAGTGCCTCGAAGCCGGCCCGCTCGGCGCCGCGCGCCTGTTCCAGCAGCTCCGCCGGGGTGTACTCCTCACTGGACAGAAAATAACCGATCTTCATGGTTCCCCCTCGCCGGATTCGCGTGCCGGGCGCACGCGACGGACAACGACAGCCCTACCCCGGGGAGACGGGATCCGAACGCGGCGGGTCAGCGGCGGAACATCGCCCGGATGGCGATCAGCAGGAACAGGCCGCCGACCACCATGCCGAGCAGGCGTACGCCGGGGATGTCCGCGGCGCTGGTGGCGTCGGCGAGCAGCGCGGGAGGCATGTCCGCACTCTCCCACGAGCCGGTCGGCGGTGCCAGCCGCTAACAGTAAGGATTGTTGACTATTTAGGGACGCGGTGTGACCATGTCAGCACCGCCGGGCGGCGGGCCGTGGGGAAGACGGGGGTACGACAGCGCATGAGTGAGCGGACCGTGGGAGCGACCGGAGACCTGGCGGCCCTGGCGGCCGCCGTCCTGCAACCGGGGTTCGTCGGCACCACACCGCCGCCGTGGGTCTGCCGCTGGCTCGCCGAGGGACTCGGGTCGGTGGTCCTCTTCGCCCGCAACGTCGTCGACCACGAGCAGGTCGCCGCGCTGACCGCGACCCTGCGCGCCGAACGGCCCGACGTGATCGTGGCCATCGACGAGGAGGCCGGCGACGTCACCCGGATCGAGTCGGTCCGCGGCAGTTCCCGGCCGGGCAACCTGGCACTCGGCGCGGTCGACGACCCGGCCCTCACCGAGGCGGTCGCCCGCGACCTGGGCGCCGAGCTGGCCGGCGTCGGCGTCACGCTCAACTACGCCCCGGACGCCGACGTCAACTCCAACCCGGAGAACCCGGTGATCGGGGTCCGGTCGTTCGGCGCCGACCCGGCCCTCGTGGCCCGGCACACCGCCGCCTGGGTCCGCGGCCTGCAGGCCGGCGGCGTCGCGGCCTGCGCCAAGCACTTCCCCGGGCACGGCGACACCCGGGTCGACTCCCACCACGACCTGCCCCGCATCGGTGGCGACCGGGCCCGGCTGGACGCCGTCGAGCTGGCCCCGTTCCGGGCCGCCGTGACGGCCGGGGCGCAGGCGGTGATGACCGGGCACCTGCTGGTGCCGGCCCTGGACCCGGAGCTGCCGGCCACCCTCAGCCCGCGCATCCTGGGCCGGCTGCTGCGCGAGGAGCTGGGCTTCGGCGGCGTGGTGGTCACCGACGCGGTGGAGATGCGGGCCGTGTCCGACCGGTACGGCTTCGCGGGGGCGGCGGTCCGCGCGCTCGCCGCCGGGGCCGACGCGATCTGCGTGGGCGGGGAACGGGCCACCGAGGCCGACGCCCGCGAGCTGCGGGACGCCATCGTGGCCGCGGTCATGGCGGGCGAGCTGCCCGAGGAGCGGCTGGCCGAGGCGGCGAAGCGGGTCGGGCAGCTCGCGGCCTGGACGGTCGCCGCCCGGTCCGGCCGCCCCGGCGCCCGGCCCGGCGACGCCGGCTCGGCGATCGGCCTGGCCGCCGCCCGCCGGGCCCTGCGGGTGGTCGCCGCCGCGGGCGGGCTGCCGCTGGCCGGCCCGGCGCACGTGGTGGAGTTCGCCCCGCCGCGCAACATCGCCATCGGCGAGGAGACCCCCTGGGGGATCGCGGCGCCCCTGACCGACCTGGCCCCCGGCACCACGACCGCCCGGTACGCCCGGGACGAGGTCCCCGCCGACCCGGCCGCCGCCGCGGCCGGCCGCCCGCTGGTGCTGGTGGTGCGGGACCTGCACCGGCACGACTGGATGCGGGACGCCGTGTCCCGCACCCTGGCCGCCCGCCCGGACGCGGTGGTGGTCGAGCTGGGCGTGCCGGAGCTGGTCACCGGCGCGGTGCACGTGGCGACCCACGGCGCGACCCGGGCCTCCGCCCTCGCCGCCGCCGAACTGCTCGCCGGCGCCCGCTGAGCCGACCGGGGCCGGCCGGCCCGGTCAGGGCTCGGCGACCACCAGGTCGGCGTACTCGGGGTGGCGCTGGATGAACCGGGTCATGAACTCGCACTGCGTCACGATGCGGCCGCCGCGCTCGCGGATCTGGTCGAGCGTGCCCCCGATCAGCGCCGAGCCCACGCCCATGTTCTGGTAGCGCTCGTCCACCTGGGTGTGCGTGAAGACCAGCACCTCGCCGCGCGGCACGTATTCCGTGAACCCGGCCAGCGCGTCGTCGACCAGGATCTCGAAGCGGCGCTGCGCGGGGTTCTCCTCGACCAGGAAGCTCACCCGGCCATTCTCTCCCCGGCGGTGCCCAGCCGGTCGAGTTCGGCCAGCAAGCGGTCCACCTCCTCGACCGTGTTGTAGTGGTAGACGCTCGCGCGGACCGCGCCGCCGCTGTCCCGCAGGCCCATCGTCCGGAAGTACTCGTAGGCGTAGTAGTCGCCGGAGGAGAGGCAGACACCGGCCGCGCCGAGCGCCGCCGCGGTGTCCGCCGGAGCCGACCCGGCCACCCGGAAGGACACCGTCGGGCAGCGCCGGGCCGGCGAACCGTAGACGGTGACGAAGGGACGGGCGGCCAGCCCGCCGAGCAGCCGTTCGAAGACGGCCTCCTCGTGGGCCTGGGCCGCGGTCAGCCCGGCCCGGAGCCGGTCCCGGCGGTCGCCGGACGCGGCCGGGTCGAGGGTGGCCAGGTGGTCCACCGCCGCGACCACGCCGGCCAGCAGCGGGAAGCTCGGGGTGCCGTACTCGAACCGGTCCGGGACCGCGTCGGAGGAGGGCAGCAGCTTGGCCGGGCGCAGCGACGCCCAGCGGGCCGGGTCGGCGGCCATCGCGGCCAGGTGCGGCCCGGACCACTTGTAGGCGCTGGTCACCAGGAAGTCCGCGCCGAGCGAGGCCAGGTCGGTGGGGCCGTGCGGCACGGCGTGGACCCCGTCCACGCAGACCAGCGCGCCCGCCGCGTGCGCGGTCTTGGCGATCGCCGCCACGTCCGGCACGGTGCCGATCGCGTTGCTCCCGGCGGTCACCGCCACCAGCCGGGTGCGCTCGGTGACCAGGTCGGCGTACTGGCCGGCGGGCAGCTCGCCCGTCGCCGGGTCGAACTCGGCCCAGCGCACCGTGGCACCGGCGGCCTCGGCCGCCTGCACCCACGGCCGGACGTTGGCGTCGTGGTCCAGCCGGGAGACCACCACCTCGTCGCCCGGGCGCCAGCCCGCGCCGAGCGTCCGGGCCAGGGTGTAGGTCAGCGCCGTGGCGCTCGGGCCCAGCACCACGCCACCGGGCTCCGCGCCGAGCAGGTCGGCCACCGCGGCACGGGCCGCGGCCACCAGGTCCAGCGACCGCCGGCCCGGTACGAACGCGGTGCTCCGGTTGCCGGTGGCGGCGGTCATGGCGGCGGTGACCGCCTCGATCACCGGCCGGGCGGTCTGGGTGCCGCCGGCGCCGTCGAAGTGGGCGAAGCCCTCGGTCAGGGCGGGGTAGGCGGCCCGGGTGCGGGTGATGTCGAAGGGCATGCCGGGACCCTAACCCCCGCCGGAACGATCACCGGTGGGTGGCGGTGTGGCCGTCGTCTCGTACCCTTGGCGGGGTGACGAACCGACGCGTTTCCCCCACCCTGACCCCCACCCGCCGGGCCGCCGGCCTGATCGCCGGCCTCGCGCTCGGCGCCGCGCTGCTGGCCGGGTGCAGTTCGGAGAACGCCTCCACCGACTGCGGCCTGGACGCCTGCACCGTCACCTTCCAGCGTGGCGTCGACGCCAGCGCCACCATCCTGGGCGTCGAGGCGAAGCTGGTCGGCGCCGAGGGCGACCAGGTCACCGTCGAGGTGGCCGGGGAGCAGCTCTCGCTCACCGTCGGGCAGCAGGCCGCCCAGGCCGGCGGCTTCTCGGTGACCCTCGACAGCGTCACCGACCAGCAGGTCGTCGTGCGGGTGGCCCGCGACCCGAACGCCTGATCGCCGCGCCCGGGCGGCGGCGGCCGACGTTTGGAAAACCTCGCACCGGGAGATTGAGGCGCCATGTCTCTCACCCGGAACGCCGGAGCCACCGCCGCCCAGGCCGCGAACAGCAGGTGGCTCGAACTGTTGACCCGGGCCGGTTTCATCGGCTACGGGATCGTGCACCTCCTCTTCGCCTGGCTGGCCGTGCAGATCGCCTTCGGCAGGTCGGGGGAGGAGGGCAACCAGAACGGCGCGCTGCGCACCCTCGGCGCCCAGCCGCTGGGCAAGTTCCTCCTCGTCGCCATCGCCGTCGGGCTCTTCGCCATGGCGATCTGGCAGGCGTTCGAGGCGGTCATCGGCCACCGTTTCCTGCGCGGCAAGGAGAAGCTGTTCGAGCGGATCGCCTCCGTCGTCCGCGTGATCGTCTTCGTCTGGCTGGGCTGGACCGCCATCAAGGTCTTCCAGGACGCCAGCAGCAACGCCGCCGACCAGCAGCAGCAGTTCACCGAGAAGCTGATGGCCTCCGAGGGCGGCCGGTGGCTCGTCGGGCTGGCCGGCCTGGTGCTCGCCGCGGTCGGCATCGGGATGGTGATCTACGGGCTCAAGAAGAAGTTCGAGCGCAACCTGAAGACCGGCGAGATGAGCCCGAAGACGCACACCCTGACCCGCCGCCTCGGCATGGCCGGCTACGCGGCCCGGGGCACCGTCTTCGCCATCGCCGGCGTGCTCATCGTGACCGCCGCCGTGACGTACGACCCGGAGAAGGCCCGCGGCCTGGACGCCGCCCTGCGCACCCTCCGCGACCAGTCGTACGGGCCGGTGCTGCTCGCGCTCATGGCGCTCGGCATCGCCGCCTTCGGCGTCTACTGCTTCCTCCAGTCGCGGTACCGCCGGGTGTGATCCTGGTCGATACGCCATAGTCCGGGCACCATTGGGCCTTTGCCCGATTCGCGCCCGGCCGGAGGGAGACAACGAAACGTGCAGACCTACCTCGTGACCGCCGTCGCCGCGCTCGCCGCGGCGGCGGTCGCGCTGTTGCTGGTCGAGGTGGTGCACCGGGCCACCCGGCGGCTGGGCCGGCGCTCGCTGCTGATGACCGAGCTGACCGATCACTCGCACCGCTCGTTCCAGGTGGCCGCGACCGTGCTCGCCGTCCAGCTCGCCGTGCGCTTCACCACCCTGTACGCCGTGGGCAGCCCGTGGCGGCAGCTCGTCCTGCACGCTCTGGTGCTCGCCCTGATCGCCGCCACCGCCTGGCTGGTGGCCTCGCTCCTGGTGGTGGCGGAGGACACCGCGCTGGCCCGGTTCCGGGTGGACGTGCCGAACAACCGGCACGCCCGCCGGGTGCGTACCCAGGTGGTGCTGCTGCGCCGGCTCACCATCGCGGTGATCGTGGTGCTCGCCCTCGGCGTGATGCTGATGACCTTCCCCGCCGTCCGCGGCATCGGCGCCGGCGTGCTGACCAGCGCCGGTGTCGTCGGTGTGGTGGCCGCGCTGGCCGCGCAGAGCCTGCTGGGCAACGTCTTCGCCGGCCTCCAGCTCGCCTTCAGCGACGCCGTCCGCCTCGACGACGTGGTGGTGGTCGAGGGGGAGTGGGGCCGGATCGAGGAGCTGACCCTCAGCTACGTGGTGGTGCAGATCTGGGACGACCGGCGGCTGATCCTCCCCACCTCCTACTTCACGAGCACCCCGTTCCAGAACTGGACCCGCACCGAGGCGGCGGTGCTCGGCACCGCCGAGTTCGACCTGGACTGGGCCATCCCGGTGCAGGCCATGCGGGAGGAGCTGCGGCGGCTCTGCGAGGGCACCGAGCTCTGGGACGGGCGGGTCTGCGTGCTCCAGGTCACCGACGCCACGGGCGGCCTGGTCAAGGTCCGGGCCCTGGTCAGCGCGGCCGACGCCGGCAGCCTGTGGGACCTGCGCTGCCTGGTGCGCGAGCACCTCGTGGCCTGGGTGCGCGACCAGCGCCCGACCGCGCTGCCCCGGCTGCGCGCCGAGGTGGGCGACACCGGCGGCCCGCTGCCCTGGCAGGCGGTGCAGCCGCGCCGGCCGGCCCGCCGGCGGCTCGACACCGAGGTCCCCGACGACGCGCGGGTCTTCGGCGGCAGCGACGACGGCGAGGCCCGCAGCGAGGCGTTCGTCGGCCGCGAGGACCACGCCGACGCCCGCCGCTGACCCGTACCCCCTCCGGAACCCCCGGCGGCCCGCGCGGCGCCGGGGGTTCCGCGCGCCCGGCCCCCGCTCGTGACCTCGGCCCCGGCCCGCCCGTTGCACATCTGCCGGATGCCGGTGGACCGCGGCAGGTGGGCGCGACCGCGTTTGATCGGCCCGTTCCGGGGGACCTGCTGCGCACGCCCCGGATCCGGCCGCCGCCCGGCGGCCGGGCGAGGACATGGTGTGCGGCCGGGTCGACCGGCCGCTCCGCGCAGGATTGACGGGCGGCGACTCCGGGCATACAGCGCGGTGATGATGAAAGGAGGACAGCATGGCTGACGTCGCGAGTCGCAGCGCGTCCCGGACCGGGCAGGAGCCGTCCACCGCGGAACTGGTGCAGCGGGCCACCGAACAGGTGACCCGCCTGGTGCGGGACGAGCTGGCCCTGGCCCGGGCGGAACTGACCCAGAAGGGCAAGCACGCCGGGATCGGGATCGGTCTGTTCGGCGGCGGCGGGGTGATGGCTTTCTACGGCGCCGGCGCGCTGGTCGCCACCGCGATCCTGCTGCTGGATCTGGTCATGCCGGCGTGGCTCGCCGCGCTGATCGTCGCGGTGGCGCTCTTCCTGCTCGCCGGCGTCCTGGCGCTGGTCGGCAAGAAGCAGGTCAGCCGTGCCGTCCCGCCGGTGCCGGAGGCGGCGGTCCGCAGCGTCCGGGCGGACGTGGACACCGTCACCGCCGCGGTGAAGGACGGGAGGCGGGGATGACCGGCAACGGAACCGGGGACGTGGCGGCACTTCGGGAGGAGATCCGCCGGACCCGGGTGGAGCTGGGTGAGACGATGGAGCTGCTCGCCGCCCGGGCCGACGTCAAGGCCCTGGTGCGGCACTCCGCCGAGCAGGCGAAGGTGCGGATGCGCGAGCAGGCGGCGGTGACCGTGGCCCGGGTGCGCGGGCAGGCGGCGGAGAAGGCCCGGCTGGTCCGGGCGCAGGCGTACGAGAAGGGTGGGGCGGTCGGGCGCAACCCGGTGCCGTGGGCGGCCGTCGCGGCCGGCGCGGTGGCCACCGCGGTGGTGCTGCTGATCGTCCGTGGGAGGCGCAGGTGAGCAAGGGCATCGGCAGGGTTGTCTACAAGCCGGTCGGGGTGCTGATGGGTCTGGCCGCCGGCACCGTCGCCGGTGTCATCTTCCGGCAGGTCTGGAAGATGACGGCCGGCGACGGCGAGGCGCCCAACGCGACGGACGAGGACCGCCGCTGGGGCGAGATCCTCGCCGCCGCGGCCTTGCAGGGGGCCATCTTCGCGGTCGTCCGGGCCGCCGTGGACCGGGGCGGGGCGGTCGGCGTACGGCGGCTCACCGGCAGCTGGCCCGACTGATTCCATACGCACGAAAGGCCCCTTTCCACCTCGGTGGACAGGGGCCTTTCGCACGGCCCGGCCGGCCCGGCCAGTGGATCTACCGCATCCGTCAGGTCACATGTCGGAGAATTTCGTCGGGTAGGCTGTGCGAAGTTTTTGCGTACGTGGTTTGCTGTCTCACGCTGTTGAGAGACGCGTGGGTTGAGAGAAGTCTCCTTCACCGGGGGCCGCCTCAGGCGCCGCTGCTCGAAAACGGCCAATCGGCCGCACGGCGTGCTCGGCCGCCAGTTTTAGAAGGAGATACACATGGCGCAGGGAACCGTGAAGTGGTTCAACGCTGACAAGGGCTTCGGCTTCATCACCGTCGACGGCGGGGGTGCTGACGTGTTCGTCCACTTCTCGGCCATCCAGACCAGCGGCTACCGCACGCTGGAGGAGAACCAGCGGGTGGAGTTCGAGATCGCCCAGGGTCAGAAGGGTCCGCAGGCCGAGCAGGTCCGCCCCATCTGAGCTGTCGGAGCACCGGCCGCGCCGGCCGGTGCGCAGAAGCCCCGCGTCCCTTCCGGGAGGCGGGGCTTTTCCGCACCGTGGACCCGCCGGGGTTCAGCCGCGCCGGCGCCGGGCCCGCATCCCGGACCACAGCGCGACGAGTCCGATGAGGACCAGCACCGGGCCGGCGACCGCCCAGATCCGGTGACCGGTCAGGACGCTGCCCTCGACGCGGCCCAGGCCCGTCACGGTCCACAGGGCACCGAGCACCACGGCCAGCAGCCCCACGGTGAGCCGGAACCAGCCCCTCATCGTTCCCCCTCCGCCGACGTACGCCCGGCTTCAGCATGCCCGCGGCCGCCGGCCCGGGGCGACGCCGCGCCGACGGGCCGCCGGCCGGGGCTCACCAGCGGTCGTGCACCTGCGGCCGGATCAGCTCGTCGTAGGTGGCGCGGACGGCGGCCAGCTCCGCCTCGGTCAGCGGCGGCAGGTCGGCCGCGGCGGCGTTGCGCCGGGCCTGCTCGGCGGTGCGGGCGCCCGGGATGACCACGGTGACGCCGGGCTGGTCGAGGATCCAGCGGAGCGCGAACTGGGCCATCGTCCGGCCCTCGCCGACCAGCGGCGCGAGCCGGCGCACGGCCGACAGGCCGAGGTCGTAGTCGACGCCGGAGAAGGTCTCGCCGACGTCGAAGGACTCGCCGTGCCGGTTGAAGCTGCGGTGGTCGTCCGGCGCGAAGGTGGTGTGCTCGTCGTACCGGCCGGAGAGCAGGCCGCTGGCGAGGGGCACCCGGGCGATGATGCCGACGCCGGCCTTCGCGGCCTCGGGCAGCACGCGCTCCAGGGGCTTGTGCCGCACCGCGTTCAGGATGATCTGCACGCTGGCCACGCCCGGCCGGGCGATCGCGGTGAGCGCCTGGTCGGTGGTCTCGACGCTGACCCCGTACCCGGCGATCCGCTCCTCGGCCACCAGGGTGTCCAGGGCGTCGAAGACCCGGTCGTCGGCGAAGACCGCGGTGGGCGGGCAGTGCAGCTGCACCAGGTCGAGGGTGTCCACGCCGAGGTTGGCGCGGGACCGGTCGGTCCAGGTCCGGAAGTTGTCCAGCGTGTACGCCTCCGGCGTCTGTGGCACCCGCCGGCCCATCTTGGTGGCCACGGTCAGCCCGTGCCCGGGGCGCGCGCGCAGGAACCGGCCGATCAGCTGCTCGCTGCGGCCGTCGCCGTACACGTCGGCGGTGTCCAGGAAGGTGACCCCGGCGTCGACGGCGGCGCCCAGGACGTCGAGGGCGGTGCTCTCGCTGACCTCGCCCCAGTCCGCGCCGAGCTGCCAGGCGCCGAGTCCGATGATGCCGACGTGCCGGCCGAGCCGGTCGAAGCTGCGCTGTTCCACCCGGTCGAGCCTAGTGAGCCGCTTGCCGGGACGCCCGCCGGGCCGTACCGTCCAGCAAGACGTACGTACGGTTTGGAGGATGTCATGTGGGACCCGAGCACCTACCTGCGCTACGGCGACGAGCGCTCCCGCCCCTTCCACGACCTGCTCGCCCGGGTCCCCGCCGCGCGCCCGCGGGCCGTGGTCGACCTCGGCTGCGGGCCCGGCACGCTCACGGCCACGCTCGCCGAGCGCTGGCCGGACAGCCGGATCGCCGGCCTCGACTCCTCCCCGGAGATGGTCGCGCGGGCGGCCGCCCTGGACACCCCTGTCGACTTCGCCGTCGGCGACGTCCGCGCCTGGCGTCCGGAGCCGGACGTCGACGTGCTGGTCAGCAACGCGGTGCTCCAGTGGGTGCCCGGCCACCGGGACCTGCTCACCCGTTGGGCCGCCGCGCTGCCGGCCGGCGCCTGGCTGGCGTTCCAGGTGCCGGGGAACTTCGCCGCCCCGTCGCACCGGGCGCTGCGCGAGGTGGCCGGGCGGGACCGGTGGCGCGACACCCTCGCCCCGCTGCTGCGCGAGGCGCCCGTCGAGGACCCCGTCGACTACGCCGCGCTGCTGGTCGGTGCGGGCTGCGCCGTGGACGCCTGGGAGACTACCTACGTGCACCTGCTCCCGGCCGCCGGCGGCGACCACCCGGTGCTGGCCTGGATGGAGGGGACGGCGCTGCGCCCGGTCCGCGCCGCGCTCGACGCCGCCGGCTGGGCCGACTTCCGCGCCGAGCTGGGGGTACGCCTCGCCGGGGCGTACCCGGTGCGGCAGGGTCAGGTGTACTTCCCGTTCCGCCGGATCTTCGTGGTGGCCCGCACCGGCGCCCGCGCAGAGGAGAACCTGTGACCGACCTGCCCACCTTCATCGCCGGACTGCCCAAGGTGGAGCTGCACGTGCACCACGTCGGCTCCGCCTCGCCCCGGATCGTGGCCGAGCTGGCCGCCCGGCACGAGGGGCGCACCCCCGTCCCGGCCGACCCGGAGGCGCTCGCCGACTACTTCGCGTTCCGCGACTTCGCCCACTTCATCGAGGTCTACCTGAGCGTGGTGGACCTGATCCGGGACGCCGACGACGTCTGGCTGCTCACCCACGAGGTGGCCCGGGAACTGGCCCGCCAGCAGGTCCGGTACGCCGAGCTGACCGTCACGCCGTACTCCCACGTGCACCGGGGGATCCCGGCGCCGGCCTTCTGCGAGGCGATCGAGGACGCCCGCAAGCGGGCCGAGGCCGACTTCGGCATCGCACTGCGCTGGTGCTTCGACATCCCCGGCGAGGCCGGGCTGCCGGCCGCCGAGCAGACGCTGCGGATCGCCCTCGACGAGCGGCCCGACGGGCTGATCAGCTTCGGCCTGGGCGGCCCGGAGATCGGGGTGCCGCGGCCGCAGTTCAAGCCGTACTTCGACCAGGCCCGGGCGGCCGGCCTGCGGTCGGTGCCGCACGCCGGCGAGACCACCGGCCCGGAGACCGTCTGGGACGCCCTGCGCGAGCTGGGCGCCGAGCGCATCGGGCACGGCATCTCCGCCGCCCTCGACCCGGCGCTGCTCGCCCACCTGGCCGAGCGGCGGATCCCGCTGGAGGTGTGCCCCACCTCCAACGTGCGGACCCGGGCCGTGGCGACCATCGAGGAGCACCCGCTGCCGCAGCTCGTCGAGGCCGGCGTGCTGGTCACCGTCAACTCCGACGACCCGCCGATGTTCGGCACCACGCTCAACGACGAGTACGCGGTGGCCGCCCGGCTGCTGCGCCTCGATCCGGCCGGGGTGGCCGCGCTGGCCCGCGACGCGGTGACGGCCGCGTTCCTGGAGCCGGGGGAGCAGGCCCGGATCAGCGGCGAGATCGACGCATACCTGGCGGCCGCGACGCGCTGAGCGGACGGGACGGCACCGGCCGCCGGGAGACCCGCGGCGGCCGGCGCCGCCCGGCCAGGGCCATCCCGACCCCGACCATCGCGGCCAGGGCGACGGCGGCACCGGGCAGGCCGTCGGTGGACCGGCCGGGACCGTCCGCGTGCACCGGGTCCTGCCAGGCGGCGAGCGTGAGGGCGACGCCGAGGCCGATCACGGCGGCCCAGCGGAGCAGGCGGCTGACGGTCGGCGTCATCACGGTCACCTCACGCCCGGGGTGCGGCTCGACGGGAGAAGCGGCGCGCGGCGGGAGAGGGGTGTGGGGGGACCGAACTCCCGCCGCGCGCACTGCTCCGCCGACCGGAGGTGTTACGGGGCGTCCCCGGGCGGCGGAACTGATGGGTTCGGTCCTGATCCTGACAGCCCGGCCCGGCCTCGTGGCCGTCGTTAACCGACACCTAAGGAAGACTTGCGGCGGCCCACAACCACCGGCTCAGCGCGGGCGCGGCCAGCGCCGGCCGGCCCGCGGCTCCCGGGCGTCGCGGGCCATCCGGCCGACCAGGCCGAACCGGTTGACCTGCCGGGGCGTCGCCTCCGGGTCGGCCAGCAGCATGACCACGCTGGCCCCGCCCAGCCGGGCCCGGTCGATGCTCACCGACCCGTTGGCCTGCAGCGCCACCCGCTTCGCGATGTCCAGCCCCAGGCCCGTGGAGCCCTGGTCGCTGGCACCCCGGCGCAGCGCCCGGTCGGGGTCGGTGATCCCCGGGCCGGCGTCGTCGATCCGGATCGCCACCCAGCCGTCCCGCCGGCTCACCGCCACCTCGAACGCCGTGCCCTGCGGGGTGTAGCGGAAGACGTTGCCGATGACCGCGTCCAGCGCGGCGGCCAGCTCGGCCCGGGGCACCGGCGCCGGGATCCGCAGCTGGGCGCCCACCACCCGGTGCGGCCGGTTCTGGTCGCCGGCGAGGGCCGACCAGAAGACCATCCGGTCCCGGACCACCTCGCTGACGTCGCAGGTCGCCGGCCCGGTCTCCTGGCTGACCGCCTTGCGGGTGGTCGTGATGAGCTGGTCGACCTCGCCCTCCAGGGTCACGATGGCCTGCCGGATCCGCCGGATGCCGCGGCGGCGGTCCAGCTCCGCCTCGCTGAACGTGCCGATGCTGGTGTCGTCGGACTCCAGCGCCTCGGCGTCCAGGCGCAGCGCGGTCAGCGGCGTCCGCAGCCGGTGCGACAGGTCGGCCACGAGTTCCCGCTCGTCGGCGCGCAGCGCGACAAGCCGTTCCGCCATCCGGTTGAACGCGTGGCCGGCCTCGGCCAGCTCCCGCGGCCCGGTCGGCTCGACCCGGACGCCCAGCTCGCCGTCGCCGACCGCGACGGCCGCCTTCACCAGCTCGCCGGTCGCGTCGACGGCCCGCGCGGCCACCCGGTCCACCACGATCACCGCGGCGCCGACCAGCGCCAGCGCCACCGCGAGCAGCAGCAGCCACCGCCCGCCGCCGCCGGCGTCGAGCACCTCGTCGGGAACGAAGACCTCCACCACGGCGACCCGGTCGCCGAGCACCACCGGGTCCAGCCGGAGGACGCCGCCGGGCACGTCGCTGACCACCGAACGCCGCTCGGCGGCGGCCCGGTCCAGCGCCTCCGCGTCGGCACGGCCCGCGCCCTCGTCGACCCCGATCCCGTGTACGACGGGCCGCAGCGCCGGATCGTCGCCGCTGGCCGCCACCGCCCGCCGGACGATCTCCGGGTCGGTGCTGACCGCGAGCGCCCCGGTGACCAGCGCGCTGCGCCGGGCCGCGTCGGCCAGCTTCTCCTCCCGCGCCTGGTCGGACAGGGTGATTCCGAGCGGGATCAGGAAGGCGAGCGCCACGAGGCTGCACATGCCGGCCGTGAGCCAGGCCAGCGCGGGCCTCAGTCCGGCGCCACCAGCCGGAAGCCGACCCCCCGCACGGTGCGCAGGTAACGCGGCTTCGCCGCGGACTCGCCCATTTTGCGGCGGAGCCAGTAGAGGTGAACGTCGATGGTCTGGTCCTCGCCGACCGAGGGCTGCCGCCATACCTCCTCCAAGAGTTCCCGCCGGGACACTACCCGGCCGGGACGTGCGGCGAGATACGCCAGCAGGTCGAATTCCTTGCGGGTCAGGGCCAGGGGTTCGCCGTCCAGCACGGCGCTGCGCTCGCCCACGTCCACCCGCAGGCCGCCGACCGTGTGCACGGCCGGCTGGACGGTGCGGCTGGCCCGGCCGGCCCGGCGCAGCACGGTGGTGATCCGGGCGTCCAGGTGGGCGCCGGTGAACGGCTTGACCATGTAGTCGTCGGCGCCCGCACGCAGCAGCCGGACCACCGACTGCTCGTCGTCGCGGGCGGTAGCGATGATGATCGGCACGTCGGTGATGCCGCGCAGCATCCGCAGCGCGTCGGAACCGTCCAGGTCGGGCAGGCCGAGGTCGAGCACCACGAGGTCGGGAGTCTCGGCGGCGACCCGGCGCAGCGCGTCCAGCGCCGTGCCGACGGCGTGCACCGCGTGTCCCCGGTCGGTCAGGGACCGCAGCATCGCACCGCGTACGACGTGGTCGTCTTCGACCAGGAGGACGGTTGCCACGTCAGCACCGTACTCGGCGTGGCAAGTTGATCGCGTTGCGGCGCTCCCGCGAACCGGGCAAGCTGGGACGACGATGGCGTTCACTCTCTTCCCCGACACCCGCCTCACGCTCGCGCGCGACGCGCTGGCCGGTCTGTCGGTCGGCGACGCCCTCGGCGCGCGGTTCTTCGTGCCGGGCAGCGCGGTCGCCGCCTGGGCCGACGCGCTGCCGCACGGCCCCTGGCCGTGGAGCGACGACACCGAGATGGCCTGCTCGGTGCTCACCGTGCTGGCCGCGCACGGGCGGGTGGACCGGGACGCCCTCGCGCTCGCCTTCGCCGCGCACTACGACCCGGCCCGCCGTTACGGCGCGGGCGCCGTGGAACTGCTCGAACTGATCCGCGCCGGCACGCCGTGGCCGGTGGCCGCCGCGTCCGCGTTCGACGGTCAGGGCTCCTGCGGCAACGGGGCGGCCATGCGGGTGGCCCCGCTCGGCGCCTGGTACGCCGACTCCACCCGGCGCGCCGCCGACCAGGCCCGCGCCTCGGCCGAGGTGACCCACGCGCACCCGGAGGGGATCGCGGGTGCGGTCGCCGTGGCGGTGGCCGCCTCGCTGGCCGCCCGGGCCCGGCTGGACGGGGACCGGCCCGATCCGGCCCGGCTGCTGACCGTGGTGGCCGGCGCCCTCGACCCGGCCGGTGAGGTGCACCGGGGCGTACGCCGGGCCGCGGCGCTGCTCGGCCACCCGGCCGGCGAGGTCGCCGAGACGCTGGGCAACGGCTCCCGGGTGACCGCGCAGGACACCGTCCCCTTCACGCTCTGGGTGGCCGCCACCCACCTGCAGGACTATCCGGGGGCGATCCGCACCTGCGTCGAGGCGGGCGGGGACGTGGACACCACGGCGGCGATTGCCGGCGGCGTGGTGGCCGCGCACACCGGGGTCGGCACGCCGGGCGGCGTCCCGGACGGCTGGCTCGCCGCCCGCGAACCCCTCCCGTCCTGGCTCACCACCGCCTGACCTCCGTACACACCCCGCCGGCCGCCCCCGGAGCCCGCTCGCGTGGAGCGCCATCCGCGGCTCGCCACTCCGATGCCCCGCCGCGTTGATTCGGATCTTGGAGAGTTGTCGTTCCCCGCGAACGGTAAGTCGCCAAGATCGCGCGGAGCGCTCAGCGGGAGGCGGTGGAGCTCAGGGGCGCTGTTTCGGTGGCGGTGGGGCGCGGTTCGGCAGGGGAGTCCTCCTCGTCCTCGTCGCCGTCGGGCGCGGCGGGAGCGTCGGACGCGAGGGTGAGGGTGTTGCGGCGGCGGCTGAGCAGCCAGCCGAGCGCCGCGCCGCCGGCCAGCCCCGCGAGCAGCCCGCCGCCCAGCAGCAGGTCCGCGCTCGGCCCGTCGCCGTCGGCCCGGGCCGGCGCGGCCGCCTCGGGCGGAGCCCCGGCGGCCGGGTCCCCATGGCCGGCGTGGCCGGGCGCCTCGGCGACCGGCTCGCCGTGCCCGGCGTGCGCGACGGCGCCCGCCGGCGGGGGCAGCAGGGTGACCGTCGGGGCGGGGTGCGCGCCGCCGGGCGGGTCGGCCCAGCGGACCACGGTGCCGTCGGTGTAGGTCTGGATCACCGTGAAGGTCAGCTTGTCGGTGGCCGGCATGGGGCCCATGCCGAGCGAGAGCCGGGCCGGCCTGGTGGTGCCCGGCACGCGGATCCAGGTCACCGCGTCGGTCACCTGGTTCAGCTCCGAGGAGTGGATGCCGGCGACCGGCTGGTCCAGGGTGCGGGTGGTGATGGTGGGCGCCCAGTCGGGCACCGAGAGCGGGTAGACCTCGCCGATCGGGGCGTCCGCGGGCATCCGCAGCTCGATCCGGCTGGTGTGGCTGCCGGCCCGCTCCTCGGGCAGCACCACGGCCAGTTCGATGGCATCGCCCTGGTGCACCTGGGCGGGTGAGGTCGTGAGGGTCACCTCGGCGGCGCTCGCGGCGCCGGGCCAGCCCAGCGTGCCGCCGACCGTGGCGGCCAGCAGCGCGGCCGCCCACCACCGGCCCCGACGGATCATCGTCATGGTCGTCCCCATCCGTGTCGACGCGGCCGGCAACCGGCTCCGGCCCCACCGGGTAGTTCGGGCGGGACGGTGGAAAGGTTCAACGCGGGACGGAACTGTTCGGACGGGGGAGCGCGGCGTCGCCGACGGCGCGGGTCCGGGCGACCGATAGCATCGCAGGAGCCGGTACCCGGCACATTCGCACCCGTTCGACGACAGGAGTCACCGTGTCCGCACCCCGTACCCCCGTCGTGGCCGACCCCGTCGTCGTCGCCGCCGGGACGACGGCGGCCGACGCGGTGGCCGCGGCCGGGCTGCCGACGAGCGGCCCGAAGGCGATCGTGGTGGTCCGCGACCCGCAGGGCGTGCTGCGCGACCTGGACTGGAAGCCGGCCGAGGAGACCGCCGTCGAGCCGGTCGCCCTCGACAGCCCGGACGGGCTGAACGTGCTGCGGCACTCCACGGCGCACGTGCTGGCCCAGGCCGTGCAGGACGTGTTCCCCGAGGCCAAGCTCGGCATCGGCCCGCCGATCGAGAACGGCTTCTACTACGACTTCCAGGTGGCCAAGCCGTTCCAGCCGGACGACCTGGCGAAGCTCGAGAAGCGGATGCAGGAGATCGTCAAGTCCGGCCAGCGGTTCCGGCGGCGCCGGTTCAGCAGCCTCGACGAGGCGCGCGGCGAGCTGGCCGCCGAGCCGTTCAAGCTGGAGCTGATCGAGGTCAAGGGCGAGGGGCTGGACTCCTCCGAGGTGATGGAGGTGGGCGGCGGCGAGCTGACCATCTACGACAACCTCGCCGCCACCGAGGACAAGGTCTGCTGGTCGGACCTGTGCCGCGGCCCGCACCTGCCGAACACCCGGCTGATCGGCGCGTTCAAGCTGATGCGCTCGGCCGCCGCCTACTGGCGGGGCTCGGAGAAGAACCCGCAGCTCCAGCGGGTCTACGGCACCGCGTGGCCGACCCGGGACGAGCTGAAGGCGTACCTGCGGCTGCTGGAGGAGGCCGCCCGGCGCGACCACCGCAAGCTCGGCGCGGACCTGGACCTGTTCAGCTTCCCCGACGAGATCGGCTCCGGCCTGGCGGTCTTCCACCCCAAGGGCGGCGTGCTCAAGCGGGTGATGGAGGACTACGTCCGCACCCGCCACATCGAGGAGGGCTTCCAGTACGTCGGGACCCCGCACATCTCGAAGGAGGGCCTGTTCCACACCTCCGGGCACCTGCCGTACTACGCCGACGGGATGTACCCGCCCATGGAGCTCGAGGGCGCGGACTACTACCTCAAGGCCATGAACTGCCCCATGCACAACCTGATCTACCGGTCGCGCGGGCGGTCCTACCGTGAGCTGCCGATGCGGCTGTTCGAGTTCGGGTCGGTCTACCGGTACGAGAAGTCGGGCGTGGTCCACGGGCTGACCCGGGTGCGCGGCCTGACCCAGGACGACTCGCACTCCTACTGCACCCGCGAGCAGGCGCCGGCCGAGATCAAGCACCTGCTCAACTTCGTGCTGAGCCTGCTCAAGGACTTCGGCATCGACGACTTCTACCTGGAGCTGTCCACCCGCGACGAGGCCCGGCTCGACAAGTTCGTCGGGTCGGACGAGGACTGGGCCACGGCCACCGCCGTGCTGGAGCAGTGCGCGATGGAGACCGGGCTGGACCTGGTGCCGGACCCGGGCGGCGCGGCCTTCTACGGCCCGAAGATCTCCGTGCAGGCCAAGGACGCCATCGGCCGCACCTGGCAGCTGTCGACCATCCAGTACGACTTCAACCAGCCGAAGGGCTTCGGGCTGGAGTACCAGGCGGCCGACGGCACGCGGCAGCAGCCCGTCATGATCCACTGCGCCAAGTTCGGGTCGATCGAGCGGTTCATCGGCGTGCTCACCGAGCACTACGCGGGCGCGTTCCCGGCCTGGCTCGCCCCGGTGCAGGTGGTCGGCATCCCGATCCGCGAGGACCACACCGACTACCTCCAGGACTTCGTCACCACGCTGCGCAAGCAGGGCATCCGGGCCGATGTCGACGCGGGTGACGACCGGATGCAGAAGAAGATCCGCAACGCCCAGCAGCAGAAGATCCCGTTCATGGTGATCGCCGGGGACGACGACGTGGCCGCCGGCACGGTCTCCTTCCGCTACCGGGACGGGTCGCAGCGCAACGGCGTGCCGATCGAGGAGGCGGTGGCCCACGTGCGGGACATCGTCGAGTCCCGCACCAACTCCGGCCCGTCGGCGGAGGGCACGCCCAACACCTGATCGGCCGCTCGCGGGCCCGGCCGGCCGGGCCGGGTCCGCGCCGCGGACCGTAGGATCGGCGTGTGACTGGGGCGGAACGGCACTTCGACGGCACCGGCAGCGGCGGCGACAACGGTCTGGCGGACGGGCTGGAGCGGCTCTGGACGCCGCACCGGATGACCTACATCTCGGGCGAGGACCGGCCCGAGGGCGGGTACGAGAAGCCGACCGGCTGCCCGTTCTGCCTCGCCCCCGGCCTGCCGCCGGACGAGAGCCTGGTGGTCGCCCGGGGCGAGCACGTCTTCGCCGTGCTCAACCTCTACCCCTACAACCCGGGGCACCTGCTGGTGTGCCCCTACCGGCACGTGGCGGACTACACCGAGCTGGACGCGCCGGAGACCGCCGAGCTGGCCGCGTTCACCAAGGACGCCATGCGGGTGGTCCGGCACGTCTCCAGCGCGCACGGGTTCAACCTGGGCATGAACCAGGGCGGCGTGGCCGGCGCGGGCATCGCCGCGCACCTGCACCAGCACGTGGTGCCGCGCTGGGGCGGCGACGCGAACTTCATGCCGGTGATCGGCCGCACCAAGGTGCTGCCGCAACTCCTCGCCGACACCCGGGACCTGCTCGCCAAGGCCTGGCCGGCCTGACGCCCGGGGCCGGCCCCGGCCCGGCGCCGACAGTACGATCTTGGGCATGGCCCTGCTGCACCGCGCGGAACTGCGCCCCTCGAAGCTCGACCTCCTCGCCGCCTGGCTGCCCGGCCGGCCCTGGTTCGCCGGCACCCCCGGCGCCGACGTCACCCGCGTGGCGAGCTACCGGTTCGACGACCCGGCCGGGGAGGTCGGCATCGAGACCATGCTGGTCCGGGCCGGCGACGGGCCGGTCCTCCAGGTGCCGCTGACCTACCGGGGCGCGCCGCTGGCCGGCGCCGACCGGTGGCTGGTCGGCACCACCGACCACTCCGTGCTCGGCCCGCGCTGGGTCTACGACGCCTGCGGCGACCCGGTCTACGCGCCGGCCCTGGCCGCCGCCGTCCTGGCCGACGCCGGCCAGGCCGAGGAGTACTTCGAGGTCGACGGCCGGCGCGAGGTGCGCGCCCCGAACATGACCCTGGCCGGCACCCGGACCGGCGCCGCGCCGGCGCTCGGCGCCGTCCACGAGGTGGTCGACGGCGACCCGACGCTGATCCGGGCCGGTGACGTCGAGCTGGCCCTGGTCCGCCGGCCGGCTCCGGCCGACGCCCCGGCGCCGGCCCGGCTGACCGGCGCCTGGGCGGGGCAGGCCGACCCGGTGCTGCTGGCCTACGCCCGCTGACCCTCGGCCGCGGACGGTCCCCCGGCCCGGCCCGGTGGCCGCTGACCGTCCGCCGGCCGGCCCGGCACCCGGGGTGAGGAAGCGGCCCACGGGTGCCGGGAAGGTGGCAGGATGCGGCGATGGCAGTCAGCACGCGGCCGCTGGGCCGCAGCGGCATCGCGGTCAGCGCCATCGGCATGGGCTGCTGGGCGATCGGCGGCCCCTGGGCCGAGGGTGCCCGGCCGCTGGGCTGGGGCGCCGTGGACGACGCGGAGTCGGTCCGGGCCGTCCGCCGCGCCCTCGACCTCGGGGTGACGCTCTTCGACACCGCCGACACGTACGGCGCGGGGCACGGTGAGCGGATCCTCGGCCGGGCCCTCGCCGGCCGGCGCGACGAGGCGGTGATCGCCACCAAGTGGGGCTACACCTTCGACGAGCGGGCCCGGCAGGCCACCGGGGAGGACGCCTCACCGGAGTACCTGCGGCGGGCGGTCGTCGACTCGCTGCGCCGGCTGGACACCGACCGCATCGACCTCTACCAGCTGCACCTCGCCGACCTTCCGGTGCCCCGGGCCGAGGCGCTGATCGGCACCCTGGAGGACCTGGTCGCCGACGGCCTGGTCCGGGCGTACGGCTGGAGCACCGACCGGGCCGACCGGGCGGCCGCCTTCGCCCAGGTCGCCCGCGGCGCCGCCGCCGTGCAGCACGGCCTGTCGGTGCTCCGGGACGCCCCGGCCATGCTGGCCGTCTGCGAGAAGCACGACCTGGCCAGCCTGGCCCGGGGGCCGCTCGGGATGGGGCTGCTCACCGGCAAGTACACCCCGGAGTCCACGCTGCCCCGCGACGACGTGCGCGGCACCGCGCCGACCTGGCTGGAGTGGTTCCGCAGCGGCCGGCCCGCCCCGGAGTGGCTGCGCCGGGTCGCCGCCGTCCGCGGCGCGCTGACCGCCGACGGCCGGACCCTGGCCCAGGGCGCGCTCGGCTGGATCTGGGCGCGCAGCGGCCGGGCCGTGCCGATCCCCGGCGCCCGCACCGTCGCGCAGGTGGAGGAGAACGCCGCCGCCCTGGACCGCGGCCCGCTCGCCCCCGACCAGTTCGCCGAGGTGGAGCGCCAGCTCGCGGCCCTGCGCGCGGCCGCCCTGCGCGACGCCGACCGCCCGCACTGGCCGATGCCGCCCGTCCCCGCCGCCCGTCCCTGACCCGCCGGCCCCCACGCACCCGCCGCCCGCCCGGGCGCACCTGCGCGGCCCGGGACGGATTCCGGCGGGCGCGGGACGGGCCTGGGCGGCCGGTGCGGTGGCGCGGTCAGGACCGGCCGCCGGCCTCCTTGCGGACCTGCTCGGCGAGGTGGGTGGGCATCGGCTCGTAGCGGGCGAACTCGCGGCGGAAGGTGCCGGTGCCGGCGGTCATCGAGCGCAGCTCGACCGCGTACCGGAGCAGCTCGGTGGCGGGGACCTCGGCGCGGACCAGGGTGCGCCCCTCGGCGTCCGGGTCGGGCTCGGTGCCGAGCACCCGGCCGCGCCGGCCGGACAGGTCGCCCATCACGGCGCCCACCGACGCGTCGGGCACCCGGACGGTCACCTCGTCGACCGGCTCCAGCAGCGTCGGCTGTCCCTTCTCGGCGGCGTCCCGCAGGGCGAGCCCGCCCGCGGTCTGGAACGCCGCGTCGGAGGAGTCGACGCTGTGAGCCTTGCCGTCGAACAGGGTCACCCGCAGGTCCACCACCGGGTAGCCGCCGACCAGGCCGCGTTCCATCTGGGCCCGTACGCCCTTCTCCACCGACGGGATGTAGTTGTGCGGCACCGCGCCGCCGACCACCTTGTCCACGAACTCGAAGCCGGCGCCCCGGGGCAGCGGCGTCACCTCGATGTCGCAGACCGCGTACTGGCCGTGGCCGCCGGACTGCTTGACGTGCCGGCCGTGGCCCCTGGCGGCGACCGTGAACGTCTCGCGCAGCTCCACCCGGACCGGCTCGGTCTCCAGCTCCACACCGCCGGCGCGCAGCCGGTCGAGCACCACGTCGGCGTGCGCCTCGCCCATGCACCAGAGCACCAGCTGGTGGGTCTCGGCGTTGCGGTCCAGCCGCAGGGTCGGGTCGCCGGCGACCAGCCGGGCCAGGTTGCGGGCCAGGGCGTCCTCGTCGGCCCGGCTCTTCGCCACGATGGCCACCGGCAGCAGCGGCTCCGGCATCTCCCACGGGGCGACGAGCAGCGGTTCCTCCTTGGCGGAGATGGTGTCGCCGGTCTCCGCGCTGCCCGACTTGGTGATCGCGCAGATGTCGCCGGCCACCGCGGTCGGCACCTCCCGCAGCGCCGCGCCGAGCGGGCTGTAGATGTGGCCGACCCGCTCGTCGGCGTCGTGGTCGGGGTGACCGCGCTCGGCCATGCCGTGCCCGGACACGTGGACCACCTGGTCCGGGCGGAGCGTGCCGGAGAAGACGCGGACCAGGGAGACCCGCCCGACGTGCCGGTCCACCGTCGTCTTGACCACCTCGGCGACCAGCGGGCCGTCGGGGTCGCAGGCCAGCGGCGGCCGGGGCGAGCCGTCCACCCCGGTGACCGCGGGCAGCTCGTGCTCCAGCGGCGACGGGAACGCCGCCACGAGGCCGTCCAGCAGCGCGTCCAGCCCGACGCCGGTCGCCGCGCAGACCGGCACCACCGGGTAGAAGTGGCCGCGGGCCACCGCCGTCTCCAGGTCGGCGATGAGCACCTCGGTGTCAATCTCCTCGCCGCCGAGGTAGCGGTCCATGAGGGTCTCGTCCTCGCTCTCGGCTATGACGCCCTCGATCAGCTCGTTGCGGGACTCCAGGATGGCCGGCAGGTGCTCCGGGTCCGGCTCGCGCACCGCCGCCGGCAGGCCCTCGGAGTAGTCGAAGACGCGCCGGGTGATCAGCCCCATGAGGCCGGCGACCGACTCGCCGTCGTCGCCCAGCATCGGCAGGTAGAGGGGGAGCACGTTGTCGCCGAAGACCCGCTGGCACAGGGCCACCGCCTCGTCGAAGTCGGCGCGCGGGTGGTCCAGCCGGGTCACCGCCACGGCGCGGGGCATGTCCACCGCGGCGCACTCCTCCCAGAGGGCGGCGGTGGCGGCGTCCATGCCGTCGACGGCGGAGACCACGAACAGCGCCGCGTCGGCGGCCCGCAGCCCGGCGCGCAGCTCGCCGACGAAGTCGCCGTAGCCGGGGGTGTCCAGGAGGTTGACCTTGACGTCGCGGTGCAGCAGCGGGGCGCAGGCCAGGCTCACCGAGCGCTGCTGGCGCACGGCGGCGGGATCGTGGTCGCAGACGGTGGTGCCCTCGGTGACGCTGCCGGCCCGGCCGATCGTGCCGCTGGCCGCGAGCAGCGCCTCGACCAGGGTGGTCTTGCCCGCTCCGGAGTGCCCCACGAGCACCACGTTGCGAACCCTGCCGGGCTCGGTCACCACCGGCGCGCCGCCGGTGACACCCTTCTCCTGATTCTTCTGCGCCATCGCGGCGCACCTCCCTCAACCGGTGGTGGTGGCGACCGCCGCGCGCGACGGGGAAGCGGCCCGGGGCGGGCACCGCGGCGATATCTTCCGGTGATCCCTTGGACGACGGGTAGGCGGACGGGTGGTCCGGTGAGCTGGCTCACCTCCCACGCTCGATCTCACACCGGTAACCGGGCCGACACAAGAGCGCCAGGCGGGTCGGGACGACCGGCTGTGTCCCCGGCCGCTGCCGGCCGTTATCGTGGGACCGCCATGGCGAAGATCTTCCAAGTGACGGCCCGCGCGGGCATGACCCGCGTCGTGGAGCCGGTCGCGCGCGGCCTGCTCCGCGCCGGTGTGTCCCCCAACGCGGTCACCGTGACCGGAACCCTCGGCGTGCTCGCCGGCGCCCTCGGCTTCGGCGCCCGCGGTCATCTGGTCGCCGGCGCGCTGATCGTCACGGTCTTCGCGCTCACCGACCTCCTCGACGGCACGATGGCCAGGATGAGCGGCGGCTCCACCCGGTTCGGGGCCTTCCTCGACTCGAGCATGGACCGGATCGCCGACAGCGCGGTCTTCGGCGCGGTCGCCTACTGGCTGGCCACCGAGCACGACTACTCGGCGGTGGCCGCCGCGCTGCTCTGCCTGGCCGCCGGCGGCCTCGTCTCTTACGTCAAGGCCCGCGCCGAGGGGCTCGGGATGACCTGCAACGTGGGCATCGCCGAGCGCACCGAGCGGCTGCTGATCGTCGGGGTGGGCGGCCTGCTCACCGGCCTCGGCGTGGACCCGGCCCTGGAGATCGCCCTCTGGCTGCTCGCCGCCGTCTCGATCTTCACGGTCGGGCAGCGGATGGCCCACGTGTACCGGCAGGCGCAGCTGGTCGGCCGGGAGTGAACCTCACCGAGGCGGGTTACGTCGCCGGCTGGCGGCTGGTCCGCGCGCTGCCCCGGCCCGTGGTCGCCGCCGCCTTCCGGGCGGGCGCCGACCGCGCCCACCGCGGCAACGGCAGGGGTACGCGGCGGCTGCGCGCCAACCTGCGCCGGGTGGTCGGCCCCGACCTGCCCGAGGCGGAGCTGGAGCGGCTGGTCCGCGACGGCCTGCGGTCGTACGCGCGGTACTGGCTGGAGGCGTTCCGCCTGCCGAGCCTGAGCCGGCAGCAGATCCTCGCCGGGTTCCACCTCGACGGCCAGGAGAAGCTCGCCGCCGACGTGGCGGCCGGCCGGGGCGCCGTGGTCGCGCTGCCGCACGCCGGCAACTGGGACGCCGCCGGCGCCTGGGTGGCGGCCAACGGCTGGCCGATCACCACGGTCGCCGAGCGGCTCAGGCAGGAGGGCCTCTACAAGCGCTTCCTCGCCTTCCGGCAGGGCCTCGGCATGGAGATCCTGCCCACCTCCGGGGGCGACCGGCCGGCGTTCGACGTGCTGGTGGACCGGCTGCGGGCGGGTGCCGTGGTGCCGCTGCTCGCCGACCGGGACCTCTCCGCCCGGGGCGTGGACGTGGAGTTCTTCGGCGGGCCGACCCGGATGCCGCCCGGCCCGGCCCTGCTGGCCATCCGCACCGGCGCGCCGCTCTACGTGGCCTCGCTCTGGTACGAGCCGGACGGCGCCCGCGCCGCCATCGAGGGCCCCCTGGAGCTGCCCGGGGAGGACAGCGCCCCGTTGAACGCCCGGGTGCGGGCGGTGACCCAGCGGATTGCCGACGGTCTGGCGGCGGGCATCGCCCGGCATCCGGAAGACTGGCACATGTTGCAGCGGATGTGGCTGGACCAGCGCACCGACGGCACGATGTCGCAGCCGCCGGCCACCACCGGGACGATCTGAGGGAGCGGGCGCAATGCGGATCGGCATCGTGTGCCCGTACTCCTTCGACGTCCCCGGCGGGGTGCAGAACCACGTCATGGACCTGGCCGAGGCGCTGCTCGGGCTCGGCCACGAGGTGAGCGTGCTGGCGCCGGCCGACGAGGACGCGGCGCTGCCGCCGTACGCGGTGTCGGCCGGCCGGGCCGTGCCGCTGCCGTACAACGGCTCGGTCGCCCGGATCGCCTTCGGCCCGGTCTCCACGGCCCGGGTGCGGCGCTGGATCACCCGGGGCGACTTCGACGTGCTGCACGTGCACGAGCCGCTCACCCCCAGCCTGTCGATGCTCGCCGTGCTCTGCGCCCGGGGCCCGGTGGTGGCCACCTTCCACACCGCGATGACCCGGTCGCGGGTGCTGTCCGCCGCGCAGGGGGTGCTCCAGATCCTGCTGGAGCGGCTCACCGCCCGGATCGCGGTGAGCGCGCTGGCCCGCAAGGTCCAGGTGGAGCACATGGACGGCGGCGCCGTGGAGATCCCCAACGGGGTGGCGGTGGCGAAGTTCGCCGGCGTCGAGCCGCTGCCCGGCTGGCCGGGGGAGTGCGCGCCGGGCACCGGCGGCACGCTCGGCTTCCTGGGCCGGTTCACCGAGCCGCGCAAGGGCTTCCCGATCCTGCGGGACGCCTTCGTGGCGCTCGCCCCGCACCGGCCGGGCCTGCGCCTGCTGGTCGCCGGGCCGGGCGACGCCGACGACCTCTACGGGCAGTTCCCGGCCGAGCTGCGGGACCGGGTGACCTTCCTCGGCATGGTCTCCGAGGCCGACAAACCTCGCATGCTGCGCAGCCTGCACCTCTACGTCGCGCCGAACACCGGAGGGGAGTCCTTCGGGATGATCCTCACCGAGGCGCTCGCCGCCGGCACCACCGTGGTGGCCAGCGACCTGGACGCGTTCCGCCGGGTGCTCGACGGCGGGCGGGCCGGCCGGCTCTTCCCGACCGGGGACGCGGCGGCGCTGCGCGGCGCCCTGACCGAACTGCTCGACGACGCGGGGCAGCGGGCCGGGCTGACCGCCGCCGGCGACCAGGTGGTGGCGAATTTCGACTGGCCCGTGGTTGCCCGGCGGGTTCTGGAGGTATACGCAGCGGCGATCGAGGCCACCGACGGCCGGGTCATGGACCAGGAATGGGCGGGGCTGGGCTGAATCCGGTGGCCGGTGGGGCCGCTGTGACGAGCGCGTCGACCGGTGCCCGCGCCGGCCGGGCGGGATGAGGAGCAGCACTACGATGCCGGGCATGTGGTGGGTGGTGGGCGGGGCGCTGGCGCTCGGGCTGGTCTCGGCGTACCTGATCTGGACCGCCGGCCGGGTCGAGCGGCTGCAGGCCCGCGCCGAGTCGGCGGCCCGGGCGCTCGACGCGCACCTGCTGCGCCGCGCGGCCGCCGCCGCGGTGCTGGCCGAGCAGCGCTACGGCGTCGAGCTGTACTCCGCCGCCCGGATCGCCCTGGACGCCGTCGGCGAGGAGCGGGAGGCCGCGGAGAACGACCTCACCCGGCAGCTGCGCACGGTCGAGCTGGACCCGGCGGACCCGGCCTGCGAGGCGGTGATCGCGGCGAGCCGCCGGCTGGCACTGGCCCGGCAGGTGCACACCGACCTGGTCCGCGACGCCCGGGCCGCCCGCGGCCGCCCCCTGGTACGCCTGCTGCGGATGGGCCGCGGGCGGGAGTGGCCCCGCTACTTCGACGTCGACGACCCCACGCTCACCCCGAAGGCGGACGTCACCACGGGCTGAGCGGGCGGTGGCCCGACCCCGGTGACGCCGACCACAGAGCAGGCCACCGGGGGTCTGATTGGCTGTGGGACCGGCGTTGACACCGTCGTAGCCTGTGCGCAGCCACCCCCCGAGCACGTCCAAGGAGCGATGACCCGTGCCCGAATCCACCTCCCCGAACACCAACGCCAACCCGGTCGTCGGCACCGCCCGCGTCAAGCGGGGCATGGCCGAGATGCTCAAGGGCGGCGTGATCATGGACGTGGTCACCCCCGAGCAGGCCAAGATCGCCGAGGACGCCGGCGCCGTCGCCGTCATGGCGCTGGAGCGGGTGCCCGCCGACATCCGCGCCCAGGGCGGCGTCTCCCGGATGAGCGACCCGGACATGATCGACGGCATCATCAACGCCGTGTCGATCCCCGTCATGGCCAAGGCCCGGATCGGCCACTTCGTCGAGGCGCAGGTCCTCCAGTCCCTCGGCGTCGACTACGTCGACGAGTCCGAGGTGCTGACCCCGGCCGACTACGAGAACCACATCGACAAGTGGGCGTTCACCGTCCCCTTCGTCTGCGGCGCGACCAACCTGGGCGAGGCGCTGCGCCGGATCACCGAGGGCGCCGCCATGATCCGCTCGAAGGGTGAGGCCGGCACCGGCGACGTCTCCAACGCCACCACCCACATGCGGAAGATCCGCAAGGAGATCCGCCGGCTCCAGTCGCTGCCGGCCGACGAGCTGTTCGTGGCCGCCAAGGAGCTGCAGGCGCCGTACGAGCTGGTCAAGGAGATCGCCGAGACCGGCAAGCTGCCGGTCGTGCTGTTCACCGCGGGCGGCATCGCCACCCCGGCCGACGCGGCCATGATGATGCAGCTCGGCGCCGAGGGCGTCTTCGTCGGCTCGGGCATCTTCAAGTCGGGCAACCCGGCCCAGCGCGCCGCCGCGATCGTCAAGGCCACCACCTTCCACGACGACCCGGACGTGCTGGCCAAGGTCTCCCGGGGCCTGGGCGAGGCGATGGTCGGCATCAACGTCGACGAGATCCCGCAGCCGCACCGGCTGGCCGAGCGCGGCTGGTGACGGTGACCGGACGGGGCCCGGCCCGGGCCCCGTCCGACGAGCGGAAGGAGCGCGGAGTGACCGCACCCGTCATCGGTGTGCTCGCCCTCCAGGGCGACGTGCGCGAGCACCTCGCCGCCCTGGCCGGGGCCGGCGCGGACGCCCGTCCGGTGCGCCGCCCGGCCGAGTTGGACGCGGTCGACGGCCTGGTGGTCCCGGGTGGCGAGTCGACCACCATGAGCAAGCTCGCCGACATCTTCGAGATGCGCGAGCCGATCGACAAGCGGATCGCCGGCGGCATGCCGGTCTACGGGTCCTGCGCCGGCATGA
This sequence comes from Micromonospora sp. NPDC048907, assembly GCF_055586885.1. Lineage (NCBI taxonomy): Bacteria > Bacillati > Actinomycetota > Actinomycetes > Micromonosporales > Micromonosporaceae > Micromonospora > Micromonospora sp. NPDC048907. The sequence continues at coordinate 152,595 of NZ_JBVJHI010000007.1, read as the reverse complement.
TCATGCTGGCCGCCGAGGTGCTGGACGGCCGCCCCGACCAGCGTGGCTTCGCCGGCATCGACATGACCGTCCGGCGCAACGCCTTCGGCCGGCAGGTCGACTCGTTCGAGGCGCCGGTCGAGATCACCGGGGTCGGGGGCCCGCCGTTCCACGCGGTCTTCATCCGGGCCCCGTGGGTCGAGCGGGTGGGCGCGGGCGTCGAGGTGCTCGGCCGGGTCACCGACGACGACACCAGGTCGCAGCGTGGCGTCCGACGCGCCGAGCTGGAGTCGTCGTCCGGGCCGGCCGCCGACCGGATCGTCGCCGTGCGGCAGGGCCACCTGCTGGCCACCTCCTTCCACCCCGAACTCACCGGCGACCTGCGGCTGCACCGCTACTTCGTGGATCTCGTCCGGGCCGCCGCCTGAGCTGTCGCGGCACCGCCCCCGGTGCGGGTGTGACATGCGGGGACGCGACCTCGGTAGGATTGCGGCGGTTCGGCAGGGCTCACCGCCCGCCGCCGCCCCCCAGCCGACCGCCCGGCGGTCCCGGTTCGGCGCGGGCGCGGACAGTCGACGCAGGCGTGGGTCAACAGACGGAGGTATGAGATGTCCGGCCACTCAAAGTGGGCGACCACCAAGCACAAGAAGGCCGTCATCGACGCCAAGCGCGGCAAGATGTTCGCCAAGCTGATCAAGAACGTCGAGGTCGCGGCCCGGACCGGCGGCGGGGACCCCGCCGGTAACCCGACCCTCTACGACGCCATCCAGAAGGCGAAGAAGAGCTCGGTGCCGAACGACAACATCGACCGCGCCGTCAAGCGCGGCTCGGGCCTGGAGGCCGGCGGCGCCGACTGGCAGACCATCATGTACGAGGGCTACGGCCCGAACGGCGTGGCCATGCTCATCGAGTGCCTCACCGACAACCGCAACCGCGCCGCCACCGAGGTGCGCACGGCGCTGACCCGCAACGGCGGCTCGCTCGCCGACGCCGGCTCGGTGTCGTACATGTTCTCCCGCAAGGGTGTGGTGATCGTCCCCAAGGAGGGCACCACCGAGGACGACGTGATGATGGCCGTGCTCGACGCGGGCGCCGAGGAGGTCAACGACCTCGGTGAGGCGTTCGAGGTGGTCTCCGAGCCGACCGACCTCATCCCGGTGCGCACCGCCCTGCAGGACGCCGGCATCGAGTACGAGTCGGCCGAGTCCTCCCTCATCCCCAGCGTCAACGTGCCGCTGGACGAGGAGGGCGCGCGCAAGATCTTCAAGCTGATCGACGTCCTCGAGGACTGCGACGACGTGCAGAACGTCTACGCCAACTTCGACGTCTCCGACGAGGTCATGGCCGCCGTCGGCTGACCTCCACCCCACGTACGCGCACTCCGCGCCGGGCGACCAGGTCGCCCGGCGCGAAGTCGTCTCCCGGCCCGGTCAGCAGGACGTCCCCCGCCGGAAGGCCCGCTCGACGTGGGACGCCGCGCCGGCCTCGTAGTAGCCGACCCCGGGGCGGATCGGGTGGCCGGTGAACAGTTCGACGCGGGACCCGAACCGGACCAGGTACGCCTCGGCGTCCCCGGCGTCGTTGCGGATCAGGCCGCCGCGCCGCCCGTAGATGCGCTCCAGGTCGGCGAAGGACATGCCGACCGACGCACCGGCGGGGGAGCGGGGCGGGACGGTGGCCGTACCCACCGACACCAGCCGGCCGTCCCGGAAGGCCAGCAGGACCTTCCCGGCCCAGACCCCGGTGGCGCCGGCGTGTTGTACCCCGGCGCACCCGGGCGCCGTCCAGTCGATCAGGCCGGCCGCCGCGAGCCGGTCCAGCCGGGCGCCGATCCGGTACGGCCCGGCGCCGCGGACGCTGAGCACCTCGACCTCCGCGGCGGACGCGCCCACCGGGGCCGCCGGCGCGGGGTCGGCGGTCGCCCGGGCCGCCGGCACGCCGGCCGAGGCCGGGGCGGCGGTCACCGGGGCGACGGTGGCGAGGGCCAGCAGCCCGGTGAGGATGGTGGGCCAGAGACGGTTCATGGCGGTTCTCCTTCGGTTCGGTTCTCCTGCCCTGTTGGTCTCCGGCCCGGCGGGTTCGGTTCGTCGGGTTCCCGACCGCCTTCGGGGACCGGTGGGCGAGGTCGGGAGTGCCCCCGGCCGGTCACGGCGTCTACCGTCGGGGGAACGGCGGCCGGGGTGGTGATGCGATGACGGCGCCGACCCGGATCGGGGCCTACCGGGTGGAGCGGCTGCTCGGGGCGGGGTCCTTCGCCACGGTCTGGCTCGCGTACGACCCGGTGCTCGACGGCCGGGTGGCGGTCAAGGTGCTGGCCGAGAACTGGAGCCACGACCTGCGGGTGCGGGAACGCTTCCTGGACGAGGCCCGGCTGCTGCGCCGGCTGGACCACGACCGCCTCGTCCGGGTGCACGCCGTGGGCGAACTGCCCGACGGCCGCCCGTACTCGGTGCTGGCCTGGGCGGACGGCGGCAGCCTCCGGGACCGGCTGGCCGGGGGCCCGCTGCCGGTGGCCGCGGCCGTGGCGTTGCTCGACGAGATCGCGGCGGGGGTGGCGGTGCTGCACCGGCACGGCGTGGTGCACCGGGACCTGACGCCGGGCAACATCCTGTTCCGGTCGGGGCCGGGCCGTGAGCGGGTGCTCATCGCCGACCTGGGGCTGGCCAAGGCGCTCGCCGCCGCCTCCGGGCTGACCGCCCGCGCGGGCACTCCCGGCTACATGGCGCCGGAGCAGGACGACCCGCTCGCGGTCGTCGACACCCGCGCGGACGTGTTCGGGCTGGGCCGCCTCGGCCTCCGGCTGCTCGGCGACGCCGTGCCGACCGGTGGTTCCCGGCCCGGCCGTGCACCGCCGAGACTGCGGGCCGGCGTGCCGCCCGCGGTCGCCACGGTGCTCCGGACCGCCACCGCCGCGCGGCCGGCCGACCGCTACCCGGACGCGGCGTCGTTCCGGGCGGCCCTCCGGCGAGCCGCCCCGGGCCTCGGCGGGCCGGCTCCCACGGCCCGCGCCGGGCCCGCCGCGGCGCCCGCCGCCCCGCCGCCCCGCCGGCGGCGGCTCGCCGTCTTGGGCGCGGTCGCGGTGCTGCTCGTCGCCGCGGGTGCGACGGCCGGCGACGCCGCCGGCCGCACCGGGACCGGCGTCCTGGGCCGCAGCGGCCCGCTGACCGTCGCCCTGCCGTCCGGCTGGCGGGCCGACGGCACCGGCTGGACCGGGCAGTACGGCGACGACGGCGAGCTGGAGCCGGCGCTGGTGGTGTCCCCGGACCCGGGCCGCTGGGCGGCGGACCCGAGCGCGCCGGGCGCCTTCGTCGGCCTCTCCGCCGGTACGGCCCGCCGCACCACCCCGGAGGGCTTCCTCGCCGAACGCCCGCACGCGGACTGCGCCGCGGCGCCGGTGCGGCACACCCGGCAGGGCGGCGTCGACTGGGTGGTGGCCGCGTTCGCCTGCCCCGCCGGCCGGCCGGTGATCGTCGAGGCCGCCGGGCGGGCCGCCGGTGCGGCCGGCCTGCTCTACGTGCAGCTCACCCCGCCGCCGGGCGGTGGCCCGGAGTTCGTCGACGCCCTGCTCGCCGGGGTGCGGGTCCGGTAGGCCGCCGGGTCAGACCACCACCACCGTGATCGGGTACGTCCGGCCGTCCTGCGGGATCGTCACCACGACGGTGCCGGTCCGCACGAACCGGATGTCCACCACGCCGGCCTCGTAGCTGCGGGAGACCAGGTCCTCCCGGTCCACGGTGACCTGACCCGGCCCGATGCCCCGGATGCGCAGCATCCCGCCGGTGGCGAAGCAGAGCGACTTCAGCAGCGCCAGCTCGGTCTCGGCGAGGACCAGGTCGTAGCGGACCGGGCCGAGGCACGCGCCCGGCAGCGCGGGCGACGCGGGCGGCCGGGCCGTCCGGCTGCGGGTCGGCGCGGGCGGCGTGGGGCGCCGGCTCGGCGGGGTGACCGTCGACGGCCCCGGAGCGGGTGCGGTGGGGGTGGGCGGCGCGGCGGCGCCGACGGTGCTCGTCGCCGGGGTCGGCGGCCGGACCGGCAGCGGCGAGACCGGGCGGTCGGCGGCGCAGCCCGGCACACCCGCCAGGACGGCCAGGACGGCGAGCGCGGCGGGACGCCGGCGGCCACGGCTGCGCGGCTCACCCATCGGACATCCGCCGCCGGACCTGCCGGCGGGCCTCGTGGATCCGGGACTTGACCGTCCCCTCCGGCACGTCGAGCAGGCCGGCGATCTCGCGGTAGCCGAGCCCGAGCACGTCCCGCAGCGTCACCGCCTCGGCGAGGTCGGGCGCGACCCTGTCGAGCGCGTCGAGCAGGTCCAGCCGGGTGCCGGCGACCACGCTGGTCCGCCGGGGGTCGGGCGGGTCGGGCAGCGGCACCCCGCCGGCCTCCAGTTGCCAGCGCCGGCGCAGCACCCGGTAGGTGGAGCGCGCCCGGTTGGCGGTGAGCCGGTACAGCCAGGTGTGGAACGACGAGCGCTCCTCGAACCGGGTGATCCCGCGGGCCAGCGCGAGCAGCGCGTCCTGGCAGGCCTCCTCGGCGTCCTGCCGGTGGGGCAGCAGGCGGGCGCACTGGCGGAGCACCTCGGGCCGTACGGCGACCAGCAGCGCGTCGAGCGCTCCCGGGTCGCCGCGCGCGGCCGACCGGGCCAGCTCGTCGGTACCGTCCGGGAGAGGCATCAGCTCGTCCAGTGCTCGCCGGTGGGCCGGGGGTTCCAGGCTATGCCCGCCGCCGCCCGCGGGCCCCGGAGGAGTCCGGCAGCCGACGCAAGGGCACCGGCGTGTCCGGGTTCGCCGGGAAACCGGGCTGACCTGCCGGCCCGCGCCCCCGTACCCTGCCGGCATGCTCGTTCCCGACCTGCCGCTGCGCACCGAGCGCCTGCTGCTGCGCGCCTTCACCCTCGCCGACCTGGCCGTCCTCCGCGACTACCGCGGCCGGCCGGAGGTGACCCGGTTCCTCTACCACGAGCCCTACACCGACGCCGCCGCCCGGGCCGCGGTGGACCGGATGGTGCGCCGCACCGCGCTGCGCCAGCCGGGTGACGTGCTCAACCTGGCCGTCGTCCTGGCGGAGACCGGCGAGTTCGTGGGCGACGTGCTGCTCAGCTGGACCAGCGGGGAGCACCGCCAGGGCGAGATCGGCTACGTCGCCCACCCCGACCACACCGGCCGGGGGTACGTCACCGAGGCGGCGCGGGAGATGCTGCGGCTCGGCTTCGACGGCCTCGGGCTGCACCGGATCGTCGGCCGGCTGGACGCCCGCAACACCGCGTCGGCCCGGGTGCTGGAGCGCCTCGGCATGCGCCGCGAGGCGCACCTGCGGGAGAACGAGTTCGTCAAGGGCGAGTGGACCGACGAGGCCGTGTACGCCCTGCTCGCCCGCGAGTGGCGGGCGCTGGCGACAAGCGTCTGAGGCCGGGCGCGCACGGGCCCGGCCGCGCCCCCCGTCGGGAGGGCGCGACCGGGCCGGCGGCGGGTGTTCAGCCGGCGGCCTTGCGGGCCTTCACCGCGCTGTCGATCACGGCCCAGACCACGACCGCGGCGGTGACCACGGCGGCGACGCGGGTCACGTCGTCCGCGCCGCCCTCGCGCAGCCAGGCGAACCGCTCGATCAGCGCCGGGTTGAGCAGCCGGTCGGTGATCAGCAGCCAGATCAGCGGCACCGCGAACGCCAGTTCGAGCACGGCGTTGACCGCGACCAGCCGCCAGGTCCACCGGCCGGCCCGGTACTTCGCGATCTCCAGGCCCACGCTGGCGACCAGCACCACGATCAGCGCCGGCAGCCACAGGCGCCAGAGCGCCGGGTCGAGCATCGGCAGCCGGGAGCCGTCCCCGGACAGCCAGGGCTGGAAGTGCTGCCACGGGAGGTACGCGATGGCGACGACCAGGAACACGACCGAGGCGCAGGTGTCGACCAGGGTGACCTGCCGCTCCCGGGTCTCCTCGGGCAACTGGTCGACCGTCCACTCGGGCAGGTTGAGCGAGGTGTCGGTGCGCTCCAGCACGGCGAAGCTCAGCGTGACCCAGAACGCGATCTGCACGGCGGTCTGCAGGGCGCTCGCGATGCCGGCGCCGATCGCCGCGCCCGGTTCGCCCCCGACCGTCGCCTTGACCACGCCGGCGACCACGCCGACGATCGCCGGGATGAAGGTGAGCAGCAGCCGCAGCACCCGCCACCAGACCAGGTAGTAGCGCGGGCCGATGAGCTGGAGGCGGCGGTCGGTGTAGCGGGCGGCGAGCTGTTCGGGGTTGCCCAGCTCGGTGAGCACCTCGCGCTCGGCGGTCTCGCGCTCCTGGCCGCCGCCGGTCCGGTCGTCGATCATGTCCTCGATGGAGGCGCGCAGCTCGTCGGCGAGCTCCGCCCGGCGCTGCTGCGGCACGGCCCGCAGGGTGGCCGCGAGGTAACGGTCGGTCAGGGAGCTCATCGTCCCACTCCTTCGATCAGCTGGGTGACGGACGTCTGCACCGCGGCCAGGTCGTCGAGGAGGCGGCCCAGCACCGCTTCGCCGTCGTCACTGGTGCGGTAGAACTTGCGCGGCCGGCTCTCCTCGGTGTTCCACTCGCTGGTCAGCAGCCCCTGCTCCTCCAGCCGGCGGAGGAGGGGATAGAGGGTGTTGGCGTCGACCGGGAAGCCGTGCGCGGCCAGCCGTTGCAGCAGCGCGTAGCCGTAGTCGGGTCGGCGCAGGGCCACCAGGCTGGCCACCACGACGCTGCCGCGCCGCAGCTCCTGGAGATGGGTCCGGAGGACCTCGTCGCTCACCATGCGTCACACCATAGTGTGCGTCACACACTATTTGCAAGAGGCACACCATCGTGTGCGCCACCACCATCGGAACGGAGAGACCCGGGACACCCCCGGCGCGGACGGTGGAGCCGGTCAGATCGCCTCGGTAGGGTGGGTCGGTCGACTCCGACGCAGCCTTGATCCACACCCCGGGGGGCGCCACGCATGGGCGATTCGTTCGCGCATCTGCACGTACACACCGAGTACTCGATGCTGGACGGGGCGGCCCGGCTCAAGGACCTGTTCGCCGAGGCCGCGCGGCTCGGCATGCCGGCGGTGGCGATCACCGACCACGGCAACATGCACGGCGCGAACGACTTCTACAGGCAGGCCATGGCCGCCGGGGTCAAGCCGATCCTCGGCGTCGAGGCGTACGTGGCGCCGGAGTCGCGCTTCCACAAGCAGCGGGTCAAGTGGGGCCGCCCGGAGCAGAAGAGCGACGACGTCTCCGGCAACGGCGCCATCACCCACATGACCATGTGGGCGGCGAACCGGGACGGCCTGCACAACCTCTTCAAACTCAACTCGCGCGCCTCCATGGAGGGCCACTACGTCAAGTGGCCCCGGATGGACATGGAGCTGATCGCCGAGCACGCCGAGGGCATCATGGCCACCACCGGCTGCCCGTCCGGCGCCGTGCAGACCCGGCTGCGGCTCGGCCAGTTCGACGAGGCGCTCAAGGTCGCCGCCGCCTACCAGGACATCTTCGGCAAGGACAACTACTTCCTGGAGATCATGGACCACGGCCTCGACATCGAGCGCCGGGTCCGGGACGGGCTCACCGAGATCGCCCGCAAGCTCGACATCCCGCCGGTGGTCACCAACGACTCGCACTACACCCACGAGGCGCAGGCCGAGGCGCACGACGTGCTGCTCTGCGTGCAGACCGGCAGCAACGTCGCCGACCCCAACCGGTTCCGCTTCGAGGGCGGCGGCTACTTCGTGAAGTCGGCCGAGCAGATGCGCGCCGTCGACTCGTCCGAGCTGTGGCAGCAGGGCTGCCGCAACACCCTGCTGGTGGCCGAGAAGGTCGACCCGGCCGGCATGTTCGAGTTCCACAACCTGATGCCGCGGTTCCCGATCCCCGAGGGCGAGACCGAGGAGTCCTGGTTCCGCAAGGAGACCTTCGCGGGGTTGAAGCGCCGCTTCCCGGACGGCATCCCCGAGGGCCACATCGTCCAGGCCGAGTACGAGCTGGGCGTCATCATCCAGATGGGCTTCCCGTCCTACTTCCTCGTGGTCGCCGACTTCATCCAGTGGGCGAAGAGCCAGGGCATCGCGGTCGGCCCGGGCCGTGGGTCCGCCGCCGGCTCGCTCGTCGCGTACGCCCTGGGCATCACCGACCTGGACCCGATCCCGCACGGCCTGATCTTCGAGCGGTTCCTCAACCCCGAGCGCATCTCGATGCCGGATGTCGACATCGACTTCGACGAGCGCCGGCGCGGTGAGGTGATCCGGTACGTCACCGACAAGTGGGGTGAGGACAAGGTCGCGCAGATCGCCACCTTCGGCACCATCAAGGCGAAGGCCGCGATCAAGGACTCGGCCCGCGTGCTCGGCTTCCCGTACGCCGTGGGCGACCGGATCACCAAGGCGATGCCCCCGGCCGTCATGGGCAAGGACATCCCGCTGTCCGGCATCTTCGACCCGAAGCACCCGCGCTACGCCGAGGCGGGCGAGATCCGCGGCCTCTACGAGTCCGACCCCGACGTCAAGAAGGTCATCGAGACGGCGAAGGGCATCGAGGGCCTGATCCGCCAGACCGGTGTGCACGCCGCCGGCGTCATCATGTCCGCCGAGCCGATCATCGAGCACATCCCGCTGATGCGGCGCGACGCCGACGGCGTCATCATCACGCAGTTCGACTACCCGACCTGCGAGTCGCTCGGGCTGCTGAAGATGGACTTCCTCGGCCTGCGCAACCTCACGATCATCGACGACGCGGTCAAGAACATCCAGCTCAACCACGGCAAGGAGCTGGACCTGCTGGGCCTGCCGCTGGACGACAAGCCGGCCTACGAGCTGCTCGCCCGCGGCGACACCCTGGGCGTGTTCCAGCTCGACGGCGGGCCGATGCGCTCGCTGCTGCGGCTCATGAAGCCGGACAACTTCGAGGACATCTCCGCCGTGCTGGCGCTCTACCGGCCCGGCCCCATGGGCGTGGACTCGCACACCAACTACGCGCTGCGCAAGAACGGCCTCCAGGAGATCACCCCGATCCACCCGGAGCTGGAGGAGCCGCTGCGGGAGATCCTCGCCCCCACCTACGGCCTGATCGTCTACCAGGAGCAGGTGCAGCGCGCCGCGCAGATCCTCGCCGGCTACACCCTCGGCCAGGCGGACCTGCTGCGCCGGGCCATGGGCAAGAAGAAGAAGGAGATCCTCGACAAGGAGTTCATCCCGTTCCGGGACGGCTGCCGCGAGCGTGGCTACTCCGACGAGGCCATCCAGGCGGTGTGGGACGTCCTCGTCCCGTTCGCCGGCTACGCGTTCAACAAGGCGCACTCCGCCGCCTACGGCCTGGTGTCGTACTGGACCGCGTACCTCAAGGCGCACTACCCGGCCGAGTACATGGCGGCGCTGCTCACCTCCGTGGGCGACGACAAGGACAAGATGGCGCTCTACCTCTCCGAGTGCCGCCGGATGCGCATCCAGGTCCTCCCGCCGGACGTCAACACCTCGGCCGGGCCGTTCACCCCGGTCGGCGAGGACATCCGGTTCGGCCTGGCCGCCGTGCGCAACGTCGGCGCGAACGTGGTGGCGGCGATCATGCGGTGCCGCGAGGAGAAGGGCGACTACGCCGACTTCTACGACTTCCTGTCCAAGGTGGACGCGGTCGCCTGCAACAAGAAGACCATCGAATCGCTGATCAAGGCGGGCGCCTTCGACTCGCTGGGGCACAGCCGCAAGGGCCTGCTCGCCGTGCACGCCGACGCCATCGACGCGTACGCCGACGTCAAGCGCAAGGAGGCCGTCGGCCAGTACGACCTGTTCGGCGCCGGCTTCGGCGACGCGGACACCGGCGGCAGCACCACGGTGATGCCGGTCATCGGCGACAGCGAGTGGGACAAGCGGGACAAGCTCGCCTTCGAGCGCGAGATGCTCGGCCTCTACGTCTCCGACCACCCGCTCTTCGGGCTGGAGCACGTGCTGAACGCGGCAGCCGACACCACCATCGCCGCCCTCTCCGAGGAGGGCACCGTGCCCGACGGCGCGGTGGTCACCCTGGCCGGCATCCTCTCCGGCGTGCAGCGCCGGGTCACCAAGCAGGGCCGGGCCTGGGCCTCGGCCACCCTGGAGGACCTGGCCGGCGGGGTGGAGACGCTGTTCTTCCCCAACACCTACGAGGTGATCGGGCAGTACATCGCCGAGGACGCCATCGTCGTGGTGAAGGGCCGGGTCGACCGCCGCGACGACACGCCCCGGATCATGGCGATGGACATGTCCATGCCGGACATCAGCAGCAACCCGGCGAACAAGCCGGTCACCCTCACCATCCCGGTGCACCGCTGCACGCCGCCGCTGGTGGAAAAGCTCAAGGAGACCCTGGTGCTGCACCCGGGCGACACCGAGGTGCACGTCAAGCTGCTCAACGGCGGCAAGACCACCACGCTGCGCCTGGGCCCGTTCCGCGTGGCCGCGACCACCGCGCTGATGGGCGATCTCAAGAGCGTCCTCGGCCCGGCCAACGTCAGCTGACCGGATCGGCCGGCGGATCCGGCGCGGGAGTCGGTGCTGGAGGACCGACCCGGTCGGCTGCGCCGGCTGCCGCGTCACCGCGGCCAGGGCGGGTGACTCAGAGCCGGTGCCCGCCCAGCACGTCCGCGGCGGCGTCGGCGGTCTCCAGCACGACCGTGTGGTAGCTCTCGATGCGGGACAGGATCGCGTCGCGGGGGCCGTCCCGCCAGGCGTCGCTGCCGTAGAAGGCCTCCTCCTGCTCGTCCCGCACCGCCAGGGACGGGAAACCCCGGATCAGGTACGCCTCCTCGTGGCCGTCCTCCCGGACCAGCGACGCTCCGGCGGCCACCACCCGGATGCCGAAGTGGCCGAGCAGCGGCGCGGCCTCCTCCCGCATCACCCGGACGAACTCGTCGACGGTGCCGGGCTTCAGGCGGTAGGTGCGGATCTCGAGAATCATCGACGACCTCCGGAGTGGCTGCGAGGCTGACGCTATCCGTCCCCGCACCGCCCGATCCACCCCTGTCGTCAGGTCGGCCGGTACTCCACCTCGGGGCGGCCCGGCGTCCCGTAGCGGGGCACCCGGACGGCGCGGTCGGCGGAGACCAGGTACTCCAGGTAGCGCCGGGCCGTCACCCGGGACATCCCGGTGCGCCGGCCGACCTCGGTGGCCGACAGCCCACCGTCGCCGAGGGCGGCCAGCACGTTGTGCAGCGTCTGCTCGTCCAGGCCCTTGGGCAGGGTGTGCCGGGTCGTGCCGCGCAGCGTGGCGAACATGCGGTCCACCTCGTGCTGGGCGGCCACCTCGCCGTCGGCGAGGGCCTGCCGCCGGTAGTCGGCGTACCGCTCCAGCTTGTCGCGGAACGCGGCGAAGGTGAACGGCTTGAGCAGGTAGTGGGTCACCCCGAGGGACACCGCGGTGCGGACCACCGCGAGGTCCCGCGCCGAGGTCACCGCCAGCACGTCCACGCTGCTGCCCGCCGCCCGCAGGGCCCGGCAGACGTCCAGGCCGTGCAGGTCGGGCAGCCGGAAGTCGAGCAGGACCAGGTCGACGTCCGCGCCGCCGTGCCGGCGCAGCGCCGCCATGGCGTCCCGCGCGGTGTGCGCGACGCCGACCACCACGAAGCCGGGCACCCGTTCGGTGTACGCCCGGTGCGCCTCGGCCAGCAGCGGCTCGTCCTCCACCACGAGCACCCGGATGTCGCTCATCGCGCCTCCCGCGGGACCGGCAGCCGGACGGTGAACACGGTCTCCCCGCCGTCGGTGCGGACGACCTCGGCGGCGCCGCCGTGCCGGCGGACCACCTGCCCGACCAGCGCCAGGCCCAGCCCCCGGCCGGCGCTCTTGGTGGACCAGCCGCGCCGGAACGCGTCGGCCACCCGGTCCGGGTCCAGTCCGGGGCCGCTGTCGCCGACCCGGACCAGCAGTTCGTCGTCGACCGTCCCGACGAAGACGCGGACCCGGCGCGGCGGCGGGGTGCCGGCGACCGCCTCCAGGGCGTTGTCGAGCAGGTTGCCGACGACGGTGAGCAGGTCCGTGGTGGGCAGCGGGCTGTCGTCGAGCCGGCAGTCCGGCTCGATCACCAGGTCCACGCCGCGCTCACCGGCCTGCGCCGACTTGCCGAGCAGCAGGGCGGCCAGCGCCGGCTCGGTCACCGCACCGACCACCCGGTCGGTGAGCTGCTGGGCGAGCGCCAGGTCGCGGGTGGCCAGCCGGACGGCCTCGTCGGTGCGGCCCAGCTCGACCAGGGTGAGCACGGTGTGCAGCCGGTTCGCCGACTCGTGGGTCTGCGCCTGCAACGCCTCGGTGAGGGCGCGGACGGAGTCCAGCTCGCTGGCCAGGTTGCGCAGCTCGGTCTGGTCGCGCAGGGTCAGCACGGTGCCGAGCGCCGCGCCCTCGAAGCGGGTGGTCCGCTGGTTGGCCACCAGCACCCGGTCGCCGGCCAGGATCGGCTCGTCGTGCGCGTCGCGGCCGGAGTCGAGCAGCTCGGCCACCGCCGGGGGCAGGTCGATCCCGGCGACCGGCCGGTCGGTCACGGCCGCGTCGTCGGCCAGCCCGAGCAGGCGGCGCCCCTCGTCGTTGACCAGCGCCACCCGGCGGTCCCGGGTCAGCACCAGCAGGCCCTCGCGGACGGAGTGCAGGACCGCGTCGTAGTACTCGTACATCCGGGTCATCTGGCGCGGCCCGAGGCCGTGGGTCTGCCGGCGGAGCCGGCGGCTGAGCAGCCAGGATCCGGTGGCCGCGAGGGCCAGTGCGGGCGCGGCGGCGCCGAGCAGCACCGGCACCTGGGCGAGCAGCTTCCGGTTGATGGCACGGGTGGTGATGCCCACCGAGACCAGCCCGATGATCCGGTGCCGGTCGTCGTACACCGGGACGACCGCGCGCACCGACTCGCCGAGCGTGCCGACGTTGGTGACGGTGAACGGCTCGCCGGAGAGCGCCGGGCCGATGTCGCCGATGAACGGCTGCCCGATGAGCTCCGGGCTCGGGTGCGAGTAGCGGGTCCGGTCCGGTGCCATCACCACGACGAAGTCCGTCCCGGTGGCGACCCGGGTGGCCTCCGCGTACGGCTGGAGGGTGGCCGACGGGTCCGTGCTGGTGAGGGCCGCCCGGACGTTGGGGGAGCCGGCAACGGCCTGCGCCACGGCCAGCACCTCGTCCTTCGCGGCCTGGTGGGAGTCGCTGCGGGCCAGCCAGACGGCGCCGGCCGCGCCGGCCAGGACGAGCAGCGTCACCACCACCGCCTGGAGGGCGAAGAGCTGCCCCGCGATGCTCCACTGCCGTCGGGCCACGTTCCCCTCCTCCCGCCGCCGGTCGTCGGCAAGTCTGGCGCACCCTTGCGGCGCGGTTTCGGCCCTGCGCGGCGCGGGTGAACAGAATGAACGCAAGCGTGCCCCGCGGTGAGACCGGCCTCACATTGTCGGCATGGACACCACCACCCCACCCACCCCCGTGGCCGCCCGGCCCGCCCGCCGGGACCGGACCCGGTACCTCTACCTGGCGGTCATCCTGGCCGTCGTCGCCGGCATCGTGGTCGGCCTCGTCGCGCCCGAGGTCGGCAAGGAGCTGAAGCCTTTGGGCACCGGCTTCGTGAACCTGATCAAGATGATGATCAGCCCGGTCATCTTCTGCACGATCGTCCTGGGCGTCGGGTCCGTGCGGCAGGCGGCCCGGGTCGGCAAGGTCGGCGGCCTCGCGCTCGGCTACTTCCTGCTCATGTCGACGGTGGCGCTCGCCATCGGCCTGGTGGTCGGCAACATCGTCCACCCCGGCTCGGGCCTGAACCTCGGCCCGGAGGTGGCCGACGCGGGCAAGTCCGCGGCCGGCGGGGAGAGCGGCGACACCGTCGAGTTCCTGCTCGGCATCATCCCCACCTCGCTCTTCTCCGCGCTGACCGAGGGCTCGGTGCTCCAGACGCTGCTCGTCGCCCTGCTGGTCGGCTTCGCCGTCCAGGCGATGGGCCGGCGCGGTGAGCCGGTGCTGCGGGCCGTGGAGGTCATCCAGCGCCTGGTCTTCAAGGTGCTCGCGATGATCATGTGGGTGGCACCGATCGGCGCGTTCGGCGCGATCGCCGCGGTGGTCGGCGCGACCGGCGTGGACGCGCTGACCAGCCTCGCCCAGATCATGCTCGGTTTCTACGCCACCTGCCTGATCTTCGTGATCGTGGTGCTCGGCACGCTGCTGCGCCTGGTGTCGGGTGTCTCGATCTTCGCCCTGCTGCGGTACCTGGGCCGCGAGTTCCTGCTCATCCTCTCCACCTCCTCGTCGGAGTCGGCGCTGCCCCGGCTCATCGCCAAGATGGAGCACTTCGGCGTCAGCAGGCCGGTCGTGGGCATCACCGTGCCGACCGGCTACTCCTTCAACCTCGACGGCACGGCGATCTACCTGACGATGGCCGCGCTGTTCATCGCCGACGCCCTGGGCAAGCCCATGGCGATCGGCGAGCAGATCGGCCTGCTCGCCTTCATGATCATCGCCTCGAAGGGCGCCGCCGGGGTGACCGGCGCGGGCCTGGCCACCCTGGCCGGCGGTCTCCAGTCGCACCGGCCGGACCTGGTCGACGGGGTCGGGTTGATCGTCGGCATCGACCGGTTCATGTCCGAGGCCCGGGCGCTGACCAACTTCGCCGGCAACGCGGTGGCCACCGTGCTGGTCGGCACGTGGACCGGCGAGTTCGACCGGGCGCAGGCCCGGGCCGTGCTCAGCGGGCAGCGCCCGTTCGACGAGGCGACCATGCTCGACGACGACGACGAGGACGCGGACGGCGGGGCCGCCGAGCCGGCCGGGACCCCGGCCGCCCTGGCCGACCGGACGGCCTGAGCCGACCCGCGCCCCGGGCCTGCCGGACCCCCGTCCGGCAGGCCCGCCCGGCGTACCCCTCCCGACGCCTTCGGCGGCCTGGCCGGTGGCTCCCGGCCGTCGAGGGGACCACGAGGCCGGGATTGGCCGTCCCGATGGCCGGCGGTGATCGTTAGCGTCGGTGGCATGGACGTGGAGCAGGCACAGAAGCTGTGGCAGCCGGAGCCCGGCTGGCTGAACACCGCCAGTTACGGGCTGCCGCCCGAGCCGGCCTGGCAGGCGTTGCAGGACGCGCTGGCCGACTGGCGGGTGGGCCGGATCTCCTGGGAGGGCTGGGGTGAGGCCGCCGAGCGGGCCCGCGCCGGGTTCGCCCGGCTGGTCGGGGTGGCCCCGGCGGACGTGACGATCGGCAGCACGGCCTCGCAACTGCTCGCCCCGGTGGCCGCCGCCCTGCCGGCCGGCGCGACGGTGGTCGTCCCGGAGGTGGAGTTCACCTCCAACCTGTTCCCCTGGCTGGTGCAGCAGGAGCGCGGCGTCCGGGTCCGGACCGTGCCGCTCGCCGGCCTGGTCGACGCGATCGACGGCGACACGGACCTCGTCGCGTTCAGCCTCGTGCAGTCCGCCGACGGCGCGGTCGCCCCGTACGAGACGATCGTCGCGGCGGCCCGGGCGCACGGCGCCCTCGTCGCGGTGGACGCCACCCAGGCGGCCGGCTGGCTGCCCTTCGACGCGGGGCTGGCCGACGTGGTGGCGGTGGCCGCGTACAAGTGGTTGATGGCGCCGCGCGGGGCGGCCTTCGGCTACCTGGCCCCGGCGCTGCGCGAGCGGCTGCGGCCCGACGCGGCCGGCTGGTACGCGGGCGCGGACCCGCACGCCTCCTACTACGGCCCCCCGCTGCGGCTGGCCGACGACGCGCGGCGCTTCGACATCTCGCCGGCGTGGTTCAGCTACGTGGGGGCGGCCCCCGCCCTGGAACTGCTCGCCGAGATCGGGTTGCCCGCCGTGCACGCCCACGACGTGGCGCTGGCCAACCGCTTCCTCGCCGGGCTGGGCCGGCCGCCCGGCGACAGCGCGATCGTGGCCGTCGAGGTGCCCGGGGCGCAGGAGAAGCTGGCCCGGGCCGGGGTGCGGGCGGCGGTCCGCGCCGGGCGCGTCCGGGCCGCGTTCCACCTCTACACCACCGAGGAGGACGTCGACCTGGCCCTGACGGCGCTGACCGGCTGAGGTGGAGGGGCTCCCACCCCGGCACGGGTGGGAGCCACCACCGGTGTCAGGCCAGGTGGCCGCCGATCTTCGTGTAGCCGCGCAGTAGGTCGCGGGAGATGATCAGCCGCTGCATCTCGTCGGTGCCCTCGAAGATCCGGTACAGCCGGACCTGCCGGTACCAGCGCTCGATCGGCAGCTCCCGGGTGTAGCCCATGCCGCCGTGGATCTGCAGCACCCGGTCGACCACGCGGTTGACCATGCCGGCCCCGTAGAGCTTGCCCATCGAGGAGGCGTGCCGCGGGTCCAGGCCCTGGTCGACCGTCCACGCCGACTTCAGCACCAGCCAGCGGGCCGCCTCCAGCTCGGTCTCCGAGTCGGCGATCATCCACTGGATCGCCTGGTTGGTGCCGATCTTCGCGCCGAAGGTCTCCCGGGTGTTGGCGTAGTCGATGGCCATCTGCAGGGCCCGCTCGGCGATGCCGATGGCGTGCGAGGGGATGGTGTAGCGGCCCTTGCCGATCCACTCCATGCCCAGCGTGAAGCCCTGGCCGATCTCGCCGAGGATGTTGCGGTGCGGCACGCGTACGCCGTCGAAGATCAGCGACGCGGGGCCGCCCTCGCCCATGGTCTGGATGAACTCCGACCGCCAGCCCATCGCCCGGTCCACCAGGAACGCGGTCGCGCCGCCCCGGCGGGCGCCCTTCTCCGGGTCGGTCACCGCCACCACGATGGCGAAGTCGGCGTCGTTGCCGTTGGTGATGAACGTCTTCTCGCCGTCGAGGACCCAGTCGTCGCCGTCGCGGCGGGCCCGCAGCTTGATGTTCGCCGCGTCCGAGCCGGCGCCCGGCTCGGTGATCGCGAAGCAGGAGATCCGTTCCCCCTCGATGGTGGGGAGGAGGAACTCCCGCTTCTGCTCCTCGGTGGCGTGGAACAGGATGTTGTCCGCCTCGCCGCCGAAGCGGAACGGCACGAAGGAGCGGCCCAGCTCGGTCCAGATCAGCGACTGGAGGACCGCGGGCAGGTCCATCCCGCCGTACTCCTCCGGGGTGGCCAGGCCCCAGAAGCCGAACTTCTTCGCCTTGAGCTGCAGCTCGCGCAGCTCGGAACGGTCCAGGCCGGGCTGGTGGGCGCGCTCGCGGCGCAGCACCTCCTGCTCCAGCGGCAGCACCTCGCGGGTGACGAAGGCGCGCACGGTGTCCCGGACGGCCCGTTCCTCGTCGGACAGTGCGAAGTCCACGATGCTCCCTCGGTCGGCGTGACGGTGGACCGCCGCGGGCGGCGGCGGTCGCCCTTTAAACTAGCGGTGTAAGTTTTCATCCGTCCAGACCCCTCCTCCGGCCGTCGCGGTGAGGCTCCGTGGCCCCGCCCCGGTTAGGGTGCGTGAGCAGGTGTTCCGACGGGGGAGGCGGCGTGGCGGGATTCGACCGGCGAGGGGCGTGCGGCGCGGCCCCGGCGAGGGTGGGCTGAGGTGCCCCGTCCCCGCCAGGCCCTGCTGAACCGGGACCGGATCGTCGAGACCGCGCTCGCGCTGATCGACGCCGACGGCCTCGGCGCGCTCTCCACCCGCCGGCTGGCCGCCGCGCTGAACGTGCAGGGCCCGTCGCTCTACAACCACTTCGCCACCAAGGACGAGATCCTCGACGCGGTGGCGGACAGCGTCACGGCCTCCGTCGACGTCAGCGTCTTCGACCGGTACGACTGGGTCGAGGCGCTGCGCCGCTGGGCCCGGTCCTACCGCGAGGCCCTGACCGTCCACCCGAACATCGTCCCCTACCTGGCGCAGGGGCCGGGGCGCCGGCGGGCCGCGCTGGCCATGGCCGACGCCGTCTACGGCGCCCTGGTCCGGGCGGGCTGGCCGCCGGCCCGGGCCACCCACATCGGGGCCGCGATGCGCTACTTCGTGGCCGGCTCGGCGCTCGGGTCGTTCGCCCGCGGCTTCGTCGAGGACCCGGAGCTGTACGCGGCCCACCCGCACCTCAACCAGGCCCACCGGCTCCGCGGCCACCAGCGCAGCGTCGACGAGGGCGCGTTCACCCTCGGCCTCGACGCGCTGCTGCACGGCCTCGCCGCCGAGTACGCCCGGACCGTGACCCCCCTGGAACGCGGGACCGGTCCGGGGTAGCGTCAAAACTCCCACTGCTAGTTTCCCGCCCCCCGAAGGGACGCCATGGATCTCGCCGACGCGCCCCCCGCCCTGCTGGTCCGCCGCCATCTGCACATCGCCGGGGACTGGGTCGACCCGGCGGAGGGCGGGACGATCCCGGTCGAGAACCCGGCCACCGGGGAGGTCCTCGGGCAGGTCCCCGCCGGCACCCCGGCCGACGTGGACCGCGCCGTGGCCGCCGCCCGGGCCGCCTTCCCCGGCTGGGCCGCCACCGCCCCCGCCGAGCGCGCCGCCCACCTCGACCGGCTGCACACCGCGCTCGCCGCCCGGGCCGACGACATCGCCCGCACGGTGGCCCTCGAACTGGGCACACCGCTCAAGCTCGCCACCCGGGTGCAGGCCGGCCTGCCGCTGGCCGTGCTGCGCGGCATGGTCGACCTGGCCGCCCGCCCGCCGGCGGAGGAGACCGTCGGCAACTCCCTCGTGGTCCGCGAGCCGGTCGGCGTGGTCGGCGCGATCACCCCGTGGAACTACCCGCTGCACCAGGTGGTCGCCAAGGTTGCCCCGGCCGTCGCCGCCGGCTGCACGGTGGTGCTCAAGCCCAGCGAGCTGACGCCGCTCACCGCGTACCTGCTCTTCGACGCGATCACCGAGGCCGGGCTGCCCCCCGGGGTGGTCAACCTGGTGCCCGGCACCGGCCCGGTGGTCGGCGAGGCCCTGGCCGGCCACCCCGACGTCGACCTGGTCTCGTTCACCGGCTCCACCGCCACCGGCCGGCGGATCGCCCACCTGGCCGCCGACCGGATCGCCCGGGTCGCCTTGGAACTCGGCGGCAAGTCGGCCAACGTGATCCTCGCCGACGCCGACCTGCCCACCGCCGTGAAGGTCGGGGTCGGCAACGCCCTGCTCAACTCGGGCCAGACCTGCACCGCCTGGACCCGCATGCTGGTCCACCGCGACCGGTACGCCGAGGCGCTGGACCTCGTCGCGGCGGCCGTGGCCGGCTACCGGCCCGGTGACCCGTTCGACCCGGCCACCCGCCTCGGCCCGCTGGTCTCCGCCGCCCAGGCCGAGCGGGTCCGCGGGCACGTCGACCGGGCGCTCGCCGACGGCGCCCGCCTCGTCGCCGGCGGCCCGGACGCGCCGTTGCCGCCGCGCGGGCACTTCGTCGCCCCCACCGTCTTCGCCGACGTGCATCCGGACAGCGCCCTCGCCCAGGAGGAGGTCTTCGGCCCGGTGCTCGCGGTCATCCCGTTCGCCGACACCGACGAGGCCGTCGCCATCGCCAACAACTCCCGGTACGGGCTGGCCGGCGCGGTCTGGTCCGCCGACGAGGAGACGGCGCTGGCCGTCGCCCGCCGGCTGCGCACCGGCCAGGTGGACATCAACGGCGGGGCGTTCAACCCGCTCGCCCCGTTCGGCGGCTACAAGCAGTCCGGCCTCGGCCGCGAACTGGGCGGCCACGGCATCGCGGAGTTCACCGAGCTGAAGGCGATCCAGCGGTGAGGGCGCTCGTGGTCCGCGGCCGGGGCGCCACCCCGGCCGTCGAGGAGGTACGCCTGCCCGACCCTGGACCCGGCGAGTTGCGAATCCGGATCCGGGCCGCCGGCATCTGCCACTCCGACCTGGCCATGGTGGACGGCACGGTGGCGCCCGCGTACCCGCTGGTGCTCGGGCACGAGGCGACCGGCGTGGTGGCCGAGGCCGGACCCGGCACGCGGCTGGGCGTCGGCACGCCCGTGGTGCTCAACTGGGCCCCCGCCTGCCGCGCCTGCTGGCACTGCCGGCACGGCGAGCCCTGGCTCTGCACGGCCAACACCGGCGCCTCGGTGGCCCGGGGCCAGACCGCCGACGGCGGCCCGCTCCAGGTCACGCTCGGGCTCGGTGCGCTCGCCGAGGAGGTGGTGGTGCCCGAGCGGGCCGCCATCGAGGTGCCGGCCGGCCTGCCGCCGGAGCAGGCCGCGCTGCTGGGCTGCGCGGTGCTCACCGGCACGGGCGCGGTCCGCAACACCGCCCGGGTCGCCCCCGGCGAGTCGGTGGCGGTGATCGGCCTCGGCGGGGTCGGCCTCGCCGTGCTGACCGCCGCCCGGCGGGCCGGCGCGGCGCCGATCCTCGCCGTCGACGTGGCCGAGGCGAAGCGGGAGCTCGCCCTGGCCGCCGGGGCCACCGACTTCCTCCGCTCCGACGACACCCTCGCCAAGGAGGTCCGGGCGCGCACCGAGGGGCGCGGCGTCGACCACGCCTTCGAGTGTGTCGGCCGGTCCGTCACCATCCGGGCCGCCTGGCGGGCGACGCGGCGCGGGGGAGCGGTCACCGTGGTCGGCATGGGTGCCAAGGACGACCTGCTCAGCCTGTCGGCGCTGGACATCTTCCACTCGGCCCGCACCCTGCGGTCCTCGGTCTACGGCTCCTCGGACCCCGACCGGGAGGTGCCGGAGCTGGCCGGCGCGCTCGCCGACGGCAGTCTGGACCTGGCGCCGCTGGTCAGCGGTGCCATCACCCTGGACGAGGCGCCCGCGGCGCTGGACCGGCTGGCCCGGGGTGAGGGCGCCCGCTGGGTGGTCACCTTCCCGGACTGACGTCGCCCTCGATCACCGTGGCGACACCGTCGAGCAGCCGGCGCAGGCCGAAGTCGAAGACGGTCTCCAGGTCCAGGTCGACGCCGCCGGTGGTCAGGGCGTCCATGGTGGCCAGCCCGCCACCGGTCATCATCTGCTGGAACGT
This sequence comes from Micromonospora sp. NPDC048907, assembly GCF_055586885.1. Lineage (NCBI taxonomy): Bacteria > Bacillati > Actinomycetota > Actinomycetes > Micromonosporales > Micromonosporaceae > Micromonospora > Micromonospora sp. NPDC048907. Next base: position 131,828 of record NZ_JBVJHI010000007.1, on the reverse strand, counting down.
GGCCCGCTGCCGGTCCACCCACTGGTCGTGGGTGAGGCCGGTGTCCTGCACGGCCTGCGCCCCCATCTCCAGGTTGGTCGCGATGCCCTTCACGTAGGCCATCAGGGTGATCGCCACGTGCCAGCGGGTCTGCCGGTCCAGGCCCAGCCCCGCGGTGGCCCGCAAAGCCATGTCGGTGTGCGCCATGCCGTGCGGCAGCGGCTGCGGCCGGGCGATCGAGATGACGTGCGCCAACCAGCGGTGCCGCCGGTAGACCGCCCACTGCGCCCGGGCGAGCACGTCGAGCCGGGCGCGCCAGCCGGCCGGCTCGGTGGCCGGCAGCGGGGCGTCGGCCAGCACCGCGTCGGCCATCGCCAGGATCAGCTCGTCGCGGCCGCGTACGTGCCGGTAGAGCGACATGGTGGCCACGCCCAGCTCGGCGGCGATCTGGCGCATGGACACCGCCGCCAGGCCGCCCTCGTCGGCGAGGGCGATCGCGGCGCGCAGCACCCGTTCGCGGCTCAGCTCCGGCTCCGCCCGCCGCGACTCGGGCCGGGGCGCGGCGACGACGGTGCCGGCCCCCGGGCGGGTCAGCACCAGCCCCTCGGCGCGGAGCAGGGCGAGCACCCGGGTCGCGGTGGCGATGGCCACGCCGTGCTCGCGGGTGAGCTGCCGGGCCGAGGGCACCCGGTCACCGGGCCGCAGCTCGCCCAGGTCGATGCGGCGGCGGATCTCCGCGGCGATCCGCCGGTACGGCGGCTCCTGGCCCGGACCGTGCGGCGACATCCCGGCAGCGTACTAGTACACCGGCCCCGCCGGGCACCCCGGATCGGCCAGCGTACTAGGTCGGCGGGGGCGCGCGGCGCCGCGCGGACCTAGCGTGACGCGCAGTGCCCGGCCCGGACCGGGTGGACGGTGTACGCGCGATCTCGGGAGACCACCATGAACGACAGGACCGTGCTCATCTCCGGCGCCGGCGTGGCCGGCCCGGCCCTCGCCTTCTGGCTGCGCCGGCACGGCTTCGCCGTGACCGTGGTCGAGAACGCCCCCGGGCTGCGTCCCGGCGGGCAGACGGTCGACGTGCGGGGGGCCGCCCGCCAGGTGGTCGACCGGATGGGGCTGGCCGACCGGATCCGGTCCGCGACCGTCCGGGAGCAGGGCATGGCGTACGTCGACGAGCGGGGCGGGACGCGCGCCCGGCTGCCGGTGCACGCCTTCGGCGGGGAGGGCATCGTCGCCGACATCGAGATCGAGCGCGGCGACCTGGCCCGGCTGCTCCATGAGGCCACCCGGGACGACGTCGAGTACGTCTTCGACGACTCGATCGAGACCCTGGACCAGACCGGGGACGGGGTGCGGCTCACCTTCACCCGCTCCGCCCCGCGCACCGTCGACCTGGTGATCGGCGCGGACGGCTCGCACTCCCGCACCCGAAAGCTCGCCTTCGGACCCGAGTCGGCGTACGTCCGGCCGCTCGGCGCGTACCTGGCCTACTTCTCCACGCCGTACCGGGACGACACCGGATGGTTCCTGTTGCACAACGCGCCGGGCGGCCGGGTGGTCGGCACCCGCCCGACCCGGGACGGCCGGACCGCCGCCCTCTTCAGCTTCCGCTCCGACGAACTCGACGTGGACCGCCGGGACCGGGCCGCCCAGCAGCGGCTGCTCGCCGAGCGTTTCGCCGACGTCGGGTGGCGCGCCGCCGACCTGCTGGCCGCCGCGCCGACCGCCGACGACTTCTACTTCGACAGGTACGGCCAGGTGCGGATGGACTCGTGGAGCGCCGGGCGGGTGGCGCTGCTCGGCGACGCCGCCTGGTGCCCGTCCCCGCTCACCGGGCAGGGCACCAGCCTCGCCCTGGTCGGCGCGTACCTGCTGGCCGGCGAGCTGGCGGCGGCGCGGGGCGACCACGCGGTGGCCTACCGCCGCTACGAGGAGCTGCTGCGCCCACACGTGACGCGCGGCCAGGAGATCCCGGGCGGTGGCATCTCCGGTTTCCTGCCGGCCAGCCGGGCCGCGATCCGGATGCGCGACCTGTCGATGCGGGCCATGACCTCCCGCCCGCTGCGCGGGCTCGCCACCCGCCTCTTCTTCAGCAAGGCCGACGGGATCGACCTGCCGGAGTACGCGGCCGCCCGCTGACGGTGGCGCCACCACATGTCGACGGCCGCCGATCCGTCCGGATGGCGGTGGACGGGCCCGCCCCCTATGGGGAGCGGGCCCGTCCCATGGGGGGTGAATGTGTGGGGGATCGACATGGCTCGACTCCGCCGGTGCGCCGTAGGTTTCCTGCACGCGACGGCCCTGTGACCCCGGTCACCGACCTGGCCGGCGCGGTGATGGACCTGCGGAGGGTGAGGCGATGGCCGGGCAAGCGATCCTGTCGGCCCGAGGGCTGACCCGGGACTTCCGGGGCTTCCGGGCGGTCGACGGGGTCGACCTCGACGTGGCGCCGGAGACCGTCCACGCCCTGGTGGGGCCGAACGGCGCCGGCAAGACCACCCTGTTCAACCTGCTCACCGGCTTCCTGCCGCCCAGCGCCGGGCGGATCGAGCTGGCCGGCCGGGACGTCACCGGCCTGCCCCCGGAACGGGTCGCCCGGCTCGGCGTGGCCCGCTCCTTCCAGATCACCAGCCTCTTTCCCCAGTTGGGCGCGCGGGAGCACGTCGAGCTGGCCCTCCAGGCGCCCAGCGGGCTGGGGTGGCGGTTCTGGCGCTCGGCGAAGCTCATGCGCCGCTACCGCGACCGGGCCGACGAGCTGCTGGCCATGGTCGGTCTCGCCGAGCTGGCCGAGGCGCCGGCCGAGGCCCTCGCGTACGGGCGCAAGCGCGCCCTGGAGCTGGCCATCGCGCTCGCCCTCGACCCGAAGGTGCTGCTGCTCGACGAGCCCACCGCCGGGATGGGGCTGGAGGACGTCGACCGCACCGTCGACCTGATCGCCCGGGTCCGCGCGGGCCGGACCGTGGTCATGGTCGAACACAACATGAGCGTGGTCGGCCGACTCGCCGACACGGTCACCGTCCTGCAGGCCGGCAAGGTCCTGGTGGAGGGGCCGTACGAGCAGGTCCGCGCCGACGAGCGGGTCATCACCGCCTACCTGGGAGCCGCGGATGCTGCGCATTGAGAACCTCTCCGCCTGGTACGGCGAGGCCCAGGTGCTGCGGGAGGTGAGCCTGGAGGTGGCCGCCGGCGAGGTGGTCACCCTGGTCGGGCGCAACGGCGCCGGCAAGTCCACGCTGCTGCGCTGCGTCATGGGGCTGCACCCCGGCCAGCGCGGCACGGTCGGCTTCGCCGACCGGGACGTCACGAAGCTGCCCGCGCACAAGCGGGCGCGGCTCGGGCTCGGCTGGGTCCCCGACGACCGGGGCGCGTACGCCACCCTGACCGTCACCGAGAACCTGACGCTGCCGCCCCGGGTCGGCCCGGACCCGTGGCCCCTCGAACGGGTCTACGAGGCGTTCCCCGCCCTCTACAGCCGGCGGGACTCGGCGGCCACCATGCTCTCCGGCGGCGAGCAGCAGATGCTCGCGCTGGCCCGGGTGCTGCGCATGGGCGCCCGGCTGCTGCTCTGCGACGAGCCCACCGAGGGCCTGTCCCCACTGCTCGTGCAGCAGGTCGGCGACCTGCTGCGCGAGGCCAAGAAGCACGGCGTGACCGTGCTGCTGGTCGAGCAGAACCTGCACTTCGCCACCGGCGTCGCCGACCGGCACTACCTGCTGGCCGAGGGACGGATCGCGGAGGCGATGGACAACTCCGAGGTGCGCTCGCGGGAGCGCGAGCTGCTCGCGTACCTCGGGATCTGACAGACGACGGCTGACCCGCGCGGACCGCGCGGCAGGGAAGGATTCGACATGCGCAGGAGCGTGGGTGTGGCCGCCGCCTCGGCGGCGGCGGTGCTGCTGGCCGGTTGCGGCGGTGGTGGGCCGCAGTCCGGCGGCGACCAGAAGCTGACCGGCGACAAGATCGTGCTGGGTGTCCTCAACGACCAGTCCGGGGCCTACTCGGAGCTGTCCGGGCGGAACTCGGTCAAGGCCGTGGAGATGGCCATCGCCGACTTCAAGGCCAAGTACGGCGACAAGGCGGTCACCAAGAACATCAGCGTGGAGACCGCCGACCACCAGAACAAGCCGGACGTGGCCAACAGCAAGGCCCAGGAGATGTACGACCGCAAGGGCGTCGACGCCATCCTCGACGTGCCGACCTCCTCGGCCGCCCTCAAGGTCGCCGACGTGGCCAAGGAGAAGAAGAAGCTCTACTTCAACATCGGCGCGGCGACCACCGACCTGACCGGCAAGAGCTGCAACAGGTACACGTTCCACTACGCGTACGACACCTACATGCTGGCCCACGGCACCGGCACGGTGACCACGCAGCAGGTCGGCAAGAACTGGTACATCCTCTACCCGAACTACGCGTTCGGGCAGGACATGGAGAAGAGCTTCTCCGCGGCCATCACCGCCGCCGGCGGGCAGGTGGTCGGCAAGGACGGGGCGCCCTTCCCGAACACCAGCGGCGACTACTCCTCGTTCCTGCTCAAGGCCCCCACGCTGAACCCGAAGCCGCAGGTGCTCGGCACCATGCAGGCCGGCGCCGAGCTGGTCAACGTGGTGAAGCAGTACAACGAGTTCAAGCTGCGGGACAAGGGCGTCGGGCTGGCCGTCGGCCTCATGTTCATCACCGACATCCACTCGCTCACCCCGGCGGCGCTCGCCGGCACCACCTACACCGACGCCTGGTACTGGAACTTCGACAAGCAGAACCGGGAGTGGGCCGACACGTTCCAGAAGCAGACGGGCACCCGGCCGTCCTTCGCCCACGCGGCCAACTACTCGGCGGCCATGCAGTATCTGGAGGCCGTGCAGGCCGCCGGCACCGACGACGCGGACACCGTGGTCAAGGGCCTGGAGGGCAAGGAGGTCAACGACCTCTTCCTGCGCAACGGCAAGATCCGCGCGGAGGACCACCGGGTCATCCACGACGCCTACCTGGCCCAGGTGAAGCCGCAGGCCGAGGTCGGCGAGCCGTGGGACTACGTGAAGATCCTCAAGACCATCCCGGCGGCCGAGGCGTTCCGCGCCCCGTCGGCCGACTGCAAGATGTGATGAGCAACTGATGTCCGGGTTCCTGCAGAACACGTTCAACGGGCTGGTGGGCGGGGCGTTCTACGCCCTGCTCGCCCTCGGGCTCGCGGTCATCTTCGGCATGCTCCGGGTGGTGAACTTCGCCCACGGCGCCTTCTACATGCTCGGCGCCTTCGGGGCGTACGTGCTGCTCGCCGAGGCGGGCGTGCCGTTCTGGGCCGCGTTGGTGATCATGCCGCTGGCGCTGGGCCTGCTCGGCATGGTGCTGGAGCGGGCGGTGATCCACCGGCTGACCCGGCTCGACCCGCTCTACAACTTCCTGCTCACCTTCGGCCTCACGCTGATCCTGCAGGACCTGGTGAAGTCCCGGTACGGCGTGCAGTCCAGCCCGTACGCCACCCCGACGGAGCTGAGCGGGACCGTCGACTTCGGACTGTTCGACTTCCCCACCTACCGGGTCTTCATCCTCGGGTTCACCGTGCTGCTCTGCGTCGCGGTCTGGTGGGTGCTCGGCCGGACCCGGGTCGGCATGGTGGTCCGGGCCGCCACCGAGCGTCCCGAGCTGACCCGGGCCTTCGGCATCGACGTGGGGAAGTGGGTCACCCCGGTGTTCGGCTTCGGCATCGCCCTGGCCGGGCTGGCCGGGGTGCTCGCCGCCCCGATGCGGGCGGTGAACCCGCTCATGGGCGCCGACCTGATCATCGTGGTCTTCGCGGTGGTGGTGATCGGCGGGCTCGGCTCGATCTTCGGCTCGGTGGCCGCCGGTTTCGGCATCGGCCTGATCCAGGCGTGGGGCGAGGCGTACCTGTCGGACTTCCCGATCGTGTCGCAGACCGTCGTGTTCGTGGTGATGGCCGCGGTGCTGCTCTGGCGGCCGGCCGGCCTGTTCGGCCGAGAGGAGGCACCGGCATGACGAGTGCCGTCGACACCCCCGCCGAGGAGTCGGCCCGGCCGGCCCCGCCGTCGGGGCTGCTCACCGTCGCCCGGGCGCCCGGCTGGGTCCGGTACGCGCTGCTCGCCGCCGGCCTGCTCGTGGCCCTCTGGCTGCCGAACGGGCTCTACCCGGCGGTGGCCGTGGACATCCTCTGCTGGGCGCTGTTCGCCGTCTCGGTGGACCTGCTGCTCGGCTTCACCGGGCTGATGTCCTTCGGGCACGCCGCGTTCTGGGGCACCTCGGCATACGTGACCGGCCTGGTGGCGATCCACGCCGGCCTGCCCTTCCCGGCGGCCGTGCTGGCCGGCGCCCTGGCCGCGGCGCTGCTCGCGCTGCCGATCGGCTACCTGGCGGTCAAGCGCACCGGCATCTACTTCGCCATGGTCACCCTCGCGTTCGCGCAGATGGTCTACTACGTGGCCAACGAGTGGCGCTCGGTCACCCAGGGCGAGAACGGCCTCCAGGGCGTGCCCCGGGAGTTCTTCGGCGCGGACCTCTCCGACGACTACTACTTCTACTACGCGATCCTGCCGATCGTGGTGCTCGGCCTGCTCGCCGCCTGGCGGATCGTGCACTCGCCGTTCGGCCGGGTGCTGGTGGGCATCCGGGACAATCCGGCCCGGGCCCGCGCGCTCGGCTACCCGGTGCACCGCTACAAGCTGACCGCGTTCGTCCTGTCCGGCTTCCTTGCCGGGCTCGGCGGCGGGCTCTTCGCGGTCGGCCACCGGTTCGTCTCGCTGGACGTGCTGCACTGGACCACCTCCGGCAAGGCGGTCATCGTCGTGGTGCTCGGCGGCATCGGCACCCTCTGGGGCGGCGTGCTCGGGGCGGCCCTGGTGGTCCGCCTGGAGGACTGGCTGTCGTTCTCCGGCTTCGAGGCCATCGGCCTGGTCACCGGCGGCATCTTCGTGCTCGTCGTGCTGCTGTTCCGGCGGGGCATCTGGGGCACCGTGGCCGCTCTGGCGCTGCGCCGGCGGCGCTCCCGGCGGCGGGGATAGCTCGGCGCGGGTCGGCGTGCGGGGTGCCCGGAGCGCCGGTACCCCCGCCGCGACGCCGTGCGGGCTACTATCCGGACACCATGATCATTCAGCATATCCGTCGGCTCGCCTCCGAGGTTCCGGCGGAGCAGCCGGCTCGTCCGCGGGTTCCCGTTCCGAACTGGCTGCTCGTTCCCGGCCTGGCGGTGCTGGCCGTCTCGCTCGCGTTCTACGGCGCGTACCTGCGCCACCACTCGCTGGCCGGGACGGATTTCCGCATGTACCTGGGGGCGACCAGGACGTTCCTGGACGGTGAGCCGGTCTACCGGGCCGGCTACACCGGGCTGAACCTGCCGTACACGTACCCGCCGGTCACGATGACGTTCCTGATCCCGCTGACCTGGCTCGACGAGGCGGTCGCCCTCTACGTGTGGAGCGTCGCGGGCCTGCTGGCGATGCTCGCCGTGATCTGGTTGACCACCAGGATGACCGGGTACGAGGGCCTCCGCGGCCGGCTGGGTCTCGCCGCCGCCGTGCTCGCGGTGCTGCTGTGGACCGAGCCTCTGCAGCGCAACTTCCACCTCGGTCAGATCAACATCTTCGTCATGCTGCTGGTCGTGGTCGACCTCGCCCTGCCCGACCGGAGCCGGTTCAAGGGGATCGGTATCGGGGCGGCGACCGCGACCAAGCTGTTGCCCGGCCTCTTCGTCGTCTACCTGCTGCTGACGCGACGGATCCGCGCGGCCGTCGTCGCGGCGGGCACCTTCGCCGGGCTCACCCTGCTGGGCGCGATCATCCAACCGCGCAACTCGTTCGACTACTGGGTGACCGGCCGGGCGTTCGACAACCAGCCGATGCTCGGCGGGTCGGGCCCGCGGTACGCCGGCAACCAGTCCCTGCAGGGTTTCGTCGCCCGTCAGCTCGACACCAACGAGCTGAACACGAACTGGTGGCTGCTGTCCGTGGTCGTCGTGGCGGTGGCCGGCCTCGCGCTCGCGACCGCGCTGCAGCGCACCGGTGAGGAGGCCATGGCCCTGGTGGTCGTCGGCTGCACCATGCTCCTCATCTCGCCGGTGAGCTGGTCGCACTACTGGCTCTGGACCGCTCCGATGGCGGTGGTGCTCATCGACGTCGTGCGGCGCTCGCGGGGCGTGGCACGTGTGGTCGCAGGCGTCGTCGCGGTCGCGGCGATCCTGCCCTTCCTCCTGTGGCCGGGCACCATCCCGACCGGCGAGCGGATCCCGCGGGGCCTGATCTGGAACTCGGCACACATGGACGGCCGGGCGAAGTGGCTCGCCGTCGACGCCTACGTGCTGACCGTGCTGGTGCTCTTCGCGCTCGCCGCGCTGTGGCTCGTGCACCGGCGACGTGCCGAACGGACGGTGACCCCGTCGACCGATGTCCCCGCCGGGCGGTGACCTGGGACACAAACGATACGAACCGGTTCCGTATCGAAACCTTCTCGCCTACTCTCGACTCCGTTACGAGTCTGTCCCGTATCGTATTTTGACGCGGGTGAGCCGGGGGGAGAACCCGAGTGGAACCGCACGAGAACACCGGACACCCGAGGAGGTGGGCGATCCTGGGAGTGCTGGTGATCAGCCTCCTCGTGGTCGTCCTCGACAACACCATCCTCAACGTCGCCCTGCGTACCCTCGCCGACCCGGTGCACGGCCTCGGGGCCAGCCAGGGCGAGCTGGAGTGGGCGATCAACTCCTACACCCTGGTCTTCGCCGGGCTGCTCTTCACCTTCGGCGTCCTCGGCGACCGCCTCGGTCGCAAGCGCTTCCTGATGGTCGGCCTGGCCCTGTTCGGGCTCGCCTCGCTGCTGTCCGCGTACGCCCAGGACCCGGGCCAGCTCATCGCCACCCGCGCCCTCATGGGCGTCGGCGGCGCGGCCATCATGCCGGTGACCCTGTCGATCATCTCCAACGTCTTCGACCCCCGCGAGCGGGCCAAGGCGATCGGCGTCTGGGCCGGCGCGGTCGGCCTGGCCGTGGCCATCGGCCCGGTGCTCGGCGGCGCCCTGCTGGAGCACTACTGGTGGGGCTCGGTCTTCCTGATCAACGTGCCGGTGGTGGTGCTCGGCGTGGTGCTCGTCGCGGCCCTCGTCCCGGAGTCCCGCGACCCCCGGCCGGGCCGGGTCGACCTGCTCGGCGTCCTGCTGTCCGTGGTCGGCCTCGTCGCCCTCACCTACGGCATCATCGACGGCGGCGAGCACGGCTTCGACCGGGCGCGGGTGTGGGTCGCGATCCTCGGCGGGCTCGCGGTGCTCGGCTGGTTCGTCGCCCACGAGCTGCGCAGCGACCACCCGTCGCTGGACGTCCGGCTGTTCCGGGTGCCCCGGTTCGCCGCGCCGGTGGCGCTGGTCGGCCTGGTCTTCTTTGCCGCCATGGGCGTGATGTTCTTCGGCGCGTTCTATCTCCAGCTGGTCCGCGGCTACAGCCCGTTGGAGAGCGGCCTGCTCTTCCTGCCCTTCGCCGCCGCGCAGCTGATCTTCGCGCCGCGCAGCGCCGCCATGGTCCGCCGCTACGGGGGCCGGGCCGTCGCCGGTGTCGGGCTGCTGCTCACCGCCGCCGCGCTCGGCGCGTTCGTGCTCATCGACGCCGACACCCCGATCTGGATCTTCTCGGCGCTGGGCTTCGTCCAGGGCGCCGGGATGGCCAACATCATGCCGCCGGCCACCGAGTCGATCATGTCGGCGCTGCCCCGGGAGAAGGCCGGCGTGGGCTCGGCCGTGAGCAACACCGTCCGCCAGGTGGCCGGCGCGCTCGGCGTGGCGGTGCTCGGCTCGGTGCTCTCCGCGGTCTACCGCAACGACGTGGCCTCGACCCTGTCCGGCCTGCCCGCCCCCGTCCGCGACGCGGCCCAGGAGTCGATCTCCGGGGCGTACGCGGTCGCCGGCCGGCTCGGGGCCGGCGCACCCCGGCTCATCGACGCGGCGAACGACTCGTTCGTCTCGGCGATGCACTGGGCGGCGGGGATCTCCGCGCTGGTGGCGCTGCTCGGGATGGGCATCGTGCTGCGCTGGATGCCGGGCCGCCCGGCGGTCGAGACCGAGTCCCGGCCGGCCGCCGAGCCGGAGTTGGCCGGGACCGCGTAGGTTCGGCGACAATGTCTGACATGACTTCCATGGCTGATGCTCCGCGGTCGCCCGGGCGACCGCGGAGCGTCCGCGCGGACGAGGCGATCGTGGAGGCCACCCTCGACCTGCTCGCCGAGGGCAGCACGCTCGAGGCGCTCTCCATCGAGGCGATCGCCGCCCGCGCCGGGGTGGGCAAGGCCACCATCTACCGCCGCTGGTCCGGCAAGGACGCGTTGCTGATGGACGCGCTGGGCCGGCTCAAGGGTGTGCCGCCGCAACCCGCCGGCCGGTCCGTCCGCGACGACCTGGTGCTGCTGGTCGGCGCGGTCGGCCACAACGTCGACCCGCGGGCCGCGAAGATCATGCCGTGCCTGGTGCCGGAGGTGAACCGCAGCCCCGACCACTTCCGGCTCTACCAGAACATCGTCGCGCCGCGCCGGAAGCTGATGCGGGAGGTGCTGCGCCGCGGGGTGGACAGCGGCGAGCTCCGCGCCGACCTCGACATCGAGCTGGCCCTGGCGCTGCTCAGCGGCCCCATGCTGCTCCAGCGGGTGCTGCGCTGGCACCCCGAGCTGGACGACCGGATCCTCCCCGAGCGGGTCGTGGACAGCGTCCTCGAGGGCCTCCGCGCCCGCTGACCCCGGCCCGGCCGCCCGGGTCAGGCGGCCGGGGTGCGCAGGCGGTGCAGCCGCAGGGCCAGCTGCACCTCCAGGGCCCGCTCCGGCTTCTGCCAGTCCGCGCCGAGCAGCTGCCCGACCCGCTCCAACCGCTGGGTCACCGTGTTGACGTGCACGTGCAGCAGCTCCGCCGCCCGGGCCAGGCTGCCACCCACCCCGAAGTACGCCTCCAGCGTCTTCACCAGCGCGGTGCCCCGCCGCGCGTCGTAGTCGACCACCGGACCCACCGTCGCGGTGAGGAAACCCGCCACGTCCCGGTCACCCGAGTCGCCGACCGCGCCCAGCAACAGCCCGACGAAGCCCAGCTCGGCCGTGCTCGCACCCTGCCCGGCCCGGCCCAGCGCGCCCAGCGCGGTCAGGCACCGCTCCGCCTCGGCGAAGGTGGCGGCCAGCGACGCCGGACCGGTCGACGGCCCGCTCGCCCCGGCGGTCACCGGGCGCCCGGTCACCCGGGACAGGTCCCGGGCCACCGCCCGCGCCGCACCGCCCGCGTCCCGGCCGGGCAGCATGAGCACCACCCGCCCGTCGCGCGCCGCGGCCAGGCCGCCCCGCGTCGAGGCGTACGTGGTGGCCCAGGAGAGCACCCGCTGCCGGGCCGAGCCGGTGGCGGCGATCGCGTCGTCGCCGACCGCCACCAGCACGTGCGGGGAGTCCAGGTCGACACCGAGCCGGCGGGCCCGGCTGCGCAGCGCGTCGGTGTCCCGCAGCGGCCGGGCGATCAGGTCGTCCAGCAGCTCGCCCCGGACCCGCCCCTCCGCCTCGGCCACCGTCCGGCGGAACAACAGCAGCAACGCCGTGACCAGCGCGGCCCGCTCCAGGATCCGCTGGTCGGCGTCGACGAGTTCGCCGTCCGGGCGCAGCACGAGGGCGCCCAGGTTCTCGGCGCCGGCCACCACGGCGGCGTACCAGAGCGGACCCCGGCGGACGCTGCGCCCCTCGGTGCGGGACGCGGCCACCGCCTCCACGATGTCCGCCCGGTCCGGCTCCTCGATCTCGCCCACCCGGGCCAGCCGCCGCCCCTCGGCGTCCAGTGCCAGCAGCGCCCCGCCGAGCACCTCGGTGACCGCCGCGGCCACGTCCTCCATCCCGCCGCCACGCACCACCAGGGCGGTCATCCGGTCGTGGGCCGCGGCCGCCCGCTCCACCGAGCTGCTGTGCGCCCGGATCGTGCTGTTCGCCGCCGACAGCTCCTCCAGCGCCGACCGGGTCTCGGCCAGCAGCCGGGCCGTGTCGATCGCCACCGCGGCGTGCGCGGCCAGGGAGACCAGCAGCGACACCTCCTCCCGGGCGAACGGCCGGGCCGAGCGGTTGGCCGCGTACAGCACGCCGATCACGCTCGACCCCAACCGCAGCGGGACGCCCAGGATGGCCACCAGGCCCTCCTCGCCCACCCCGCCGTCGATCTCCCCGGTGTGCTTGAACCGGTCGTCCTCCTGGTAGTTCGAGGTGACGTACGGGGTGCCGGTCTGCGCCACCAGGCCGCCCAGGCCGTCGCCCATCTCCAGCCGCAGCCGCTGGAACCGGGCCGAGATCGAGCCGTCGGTGACCCGCATGTACGTGTCGCCGCGCTCGTCGTCGTTGAGCGTCATGTACGCCACGTCGGTGCCGAGCAGGATCCGCGCCCGGTGCACGATGGCGCGCAGCACGTCGTCCAGGTCGCGCAGCCCGGCCAGGTCGCTGGCCGTGTCGTACAGGCCGGACAGCTCGATCTCCCGGCGGCGCCGCCGCTCCAGCAGCGCGCGGACCCGCAACGCCACCAGCTTCGCCTGCTCCAGCTCGGCGAGGCGCTCGGCGGGCAGGCCGGCGGCGCGGGCGGCGACCAGCGGGCCCTCGAACTCGACGGCGGCGGCCTCCCGCGCCAGCAGCTCCAGGAACTCGACCGGCGACGACATGACCGACATTGTGCGCGAGGCCACTAGTTGGCCGTCCAGCCCCCGTCGAGGGCGATCGACGCGCCGGTGATGAACGCGGCGGGCGGCGAGCACAGGTACGCGACCAGCTCCGCCACCTCCTCCGGTTCGATCAGCCGCTTGATCGCCGCCCGGGCCAGCATGATCTTCTCGACCACCTCGTCCTCGCCGATGCCGTGGCTGGCCGCCTGGTCGGCGATCTGGCTCTCCACCAGCGCGGTCCGCACGTACGCCGGGTTGATGCAGTTGGCGGTCACCCCGTGCGCGGCGCCCTCCAGCGCCACCACCTTCGACAGCCCCTCCAGGGCGTGCTTCGCCGAGACGTACGCCGCCTTGAACGGCGAGGCGCGCAGCCCGTGCACCGAGGAGATGTTGACGATCCGGCCCCACCCGTTCGCGTACATCCGTGGCAGCGCCCGGCGGATCAGCAGGAACGGCGCCTCCACCATCACCCGCTGGATGTACTCGAAGCGCTCGACGGGGAACTCCTGCACCGGCGCGACGTGCTGCAGGCCGGCGTTGTTGACGACGATGTCCACGTCGACGTCGAGCCGGTCCACCGCCTCGGGGTCGGCCAGGTCCACGCCCTCCGCCCGGCCGCCCGCCTCGGCGGCCACCGCCTTGGCCGCCTCCACGTTGCGGTCGACCACCAGCACCGCCGCGCCGGCCGCCGCCAGGCGCAGGGCGCAGGCCCGTCCGATGCCGCTGCCACCACCGGTCACCAGCGCGGCGCGACCGGAGAGGTCGACGTTCACGACGTGGGGGACCGCCACGGGTTCTGCCGTCATGGCGCAAGAAGTTACGAGCTGTGTGGCCGGCGGCACATGGGGCGGCGACACATACTCGACCGCTTCAGTGTGTGGCGCGGATCGTGTCCGCCGCTCCCGGCGTGTCCGCCCGGCCGCGCGTCGGGCCGCACCAGTAGGGTGTCGAACACACGTACTGCCGGTGGCTCGGGGAGGAGGCGGCGTGCGCGTGCTGGGCGTCGACCCGGGGCTGACCCGGTGCGGGGTCGGCGTGGTCGAGGGCGTGCCGGGCCGTCCCTGCACGCTGGTCGCCTACTACGTGGTCTACACCGACCCCGGCGACGACCTGCCGCTGCGCCTGCTGCACCTGGACCGCTCGCTCACCGACCTGGTCGCCGAGCACCGCCCCGACGCCGTGGCCGTCGAGCGGGTCTTCAGCCAGCACAACGTCCGCACCGTGATGGGCACGGCCCAGGCCAGCGGGATCGCCGTGCTCGCCGGGGCGCGGGCCGGCCTGCCCGTGCAGACCTACACGCCGAGCGAGGTGAAGGCGGCGGTGACCGGTTCCGGGCAGGCCGACAAGGCGCAGATGACCGCCATGGTCACCCGGCTGCTGCGGCTGCCCGAGCCGCCCCGCCCGGCCGACGCCGCCGACGCGCTGGCCCTGGCCATCTGCCACATCTGGCGCGGGGGCACCCGGTCCAAGCTGGCCGCCGCCGCCGAGCGGGCACGACGAGGAGGAGCGCGATGATCGCCAGCGTGCGCGGCACGGTGACCGCGACCGGTCCGGACCACGCCGTGGTGGAGGTGGGCGGCATCGGCCTGGCCGTGCAGTGCGCCCCCGGCACCCTCGCCGACCTGCGGGTCGGCCAGCCCGCCCGGCTGGCCACGAGCCTGGTGGTGCGGGAGGACTCGCTCACCCTCTACGGCTTCCCCGACGACGACGCCAAGCAGCTCTTCGAACTGCTCCAGACCGCCAGCGGGGTGGGGCCGCGGCTGGCCCAGGCGGTGCTCGCCGTCCACACCCCCGACGCGGTCCGCAAGGCCATCGCCAACGCCGACACCGCCGCGCTCACCCGGGTGCCCGGCATCGGCAAGAAGGGCGCCGAGCGGCTCGTCCTCGAACTGCGCGACCGGGTCGGCCCGGTGCCGATGGGCGTCGACGGCGCGGCCGGGGTGACCGCCGGCGCCTGGCCGGACCAGGTCCGCCAGGCCCTGGTCGGGCTCGGCTGGACCGCCGCCCAGGCCGAGCAGGCGGTGGCCGCGGTCGCGGAGACCGTCGACGGGGAGACCCCGCCCGTGCCGGTCCTGCTCAAGCAGGCCATCCGCCTCCTGGGCCGCACCCGATGACGAGCGCGAGGAGTGAGCCGGGTCTGCGAGCCCCGCAGTCGCGAGTGAGGGTCAGCGCATGACGGGGGAGAACCTGGTCTCGGCGTACGTGAGCGACGCGGAACGGGACGCGGAGGCCAGCGTCCGGCCGAAACGCCTCTCCGAGTTCATCGCCCAGGACCGGGTCCGCGACCAGCTCGACCTGTTGCTCCAGGGCGCCATGCGGCGTGGCTCCCCGCCCGACCACATCCTCCTGTCGGGACCGCCCGGCCTCGGCAAGACCAGCCTGGCCAACATCGTGGCCGCCGAGCTGGGCTCGGGGATCCGGGTGACCAGCGGGCCGGCGATCGAGCGCTCCGGCGACCTGGCCGCCATCCTGACCGGCCTGGCCGAGGGCGACGTGCTCTTCATCGACGAGATCCACCGGATCGCCAAGCCGGCCGAGGAGCTGCTCTACAGCGCCATGGAGGACTTCCGGGTCGACGTGGTGGTCGGCAAGGGTCCGGGGGCGACCGCCATCCCGCTCGACGTGGAGCCGTTCACCCTGGTCGGCGCGACCACCCGGTCCGGCCTGCTCACCGGCCCCATGCGGGACCGGTTCGGCTTCGTCGCGCATCTGGACTTCTACTCCCCGGCCGACCTGGAGACGCTGCTGCACCGGTCCGCGCGGATCCTCGGCGTGCCGATCACCGCCGACGGGGCGGCCGAGATCGCCGGCCGGTCCCGGGGCACGCCCCGGATCGCCAACCGGCTGCTGCGCCGGGTCCGCGACTTCGCCGAGGTCCGCGCCGAGGGGGTCGTCAACCTGGAGACCGCCCGGGCCGCCCTGACCGTCTACGACGTCGACGCGCTCGGCCTGGACCGGCTGGACCGTGCCGTGCTCACGGCCCTGGTCGACTCGTTCCGGGGTGGCCCCGTGGGGCTCTCCACCCTCGCCGTGGCGGTGGGGGAGCAGCCGGACACGGTCGAGGAGGTGTGCGAGCCCTTCCTGGTCCGGGCCGGGCTGCTGGCGCGGACCCCGCGCGGCCGCGTCGCCACCCCGGCTGCCTGGCACCATCTGGGGCGTACGCCGCCGAATGGTACATTTGGCATGGATGCCCCTCCGGCGCCCGATCTGTTCTCGGCCCAGACCGATCAGCCGTGATCCGAACGTGATCTGTGCCGCATTCGGTGTTCTCAGGTGCAGGGATTAGACTTCGCCGCGGTTTGTACAGGACGTGAGAAGTCGCCTCCGCTCCGGCACCCCACCGGGGGGAGTGGAGGCCAATGGGAAGGTCGACAACCGTGCAGAACCTTGCAGCAGGTGGCGGAGGGGCCGGCGGTCTGACGCCGATCCTCATGATCGCTCTGCTCTTCGGCGTCATGTACTTCATGATGATCCGCCCCCAGCAGAAGCGTCGCCGTGAGGCCGAGCAGATGCAGTCCGCGCTCGGCGTGGGCGACGAGGTGGTCACCATCGGCGGGCTCTACGGCACGGTGACCGGCGTCGAGGACGAGACCGTCCTGATCGAGGTGGCCCCGGGCGTGCAGACCCGGTACGCCCGCCCGGCGATCGCCCGCGTGGTCAAGCGGGTCGAGGCTCCGGAGGCCGAGACGATCAGCGAGGAAGCCGAGTCGGTCAAGGAGTGACACCGGCCCCGGACGGGGCAGCGGATTCACTCACACAAGTGGATAGTTGGGTCGGCGTCCGACGCCGGCACGCGGGAACCCCCGCGCGACGCCGCCGCGTCGTGCGCCGGGGAGGCGTGCCGTCAGGCGGCGCCGGCCCCCCGGAGCAGTCGGGCGGACACCCCCGGCCCGACAATCCCGCCGCTGTCGAAGCGGCGCGACCGTACAGGGAGACAGGACAGCCGTGGCACCACCTCAGGGACAGATGCGCCCCGGACGGCAGCTCGCCGTTCTCGGGTTCATCTTCGTCGTCCTCTATCTTTTGGTGTTCTTCTCGGGCGGCGCCAGCGGTGGCTGGAAGGATCGGCTGGAGCCCCGGCTCGGCCTGGACCTCGTCGGCGGCACCCGGCTGACGCTCGAGGCCACCAACACCGTGGACGGCAAGCCCCCGACCTCCGCCAACCTGGAGGAGGCGCGCCAGATCATCGAGAACCGGGTCAACGCCTTCGGCGTGGCCGAGGCCGAGGTGGTCACCGAGGGCAACCGGAACATCGTCATCTCCCTGCCCGGCCAGAACCGGGACCTGACGACCGTCGGTGAGGCCGCCGAGCTGCGCTTCCGCAAGGTACTCAAGGCCACCGACGGCAGCGGCGCCGCCGCCGCGCCGGCCCCGACCGCCAGCGCCACCCCGGCTCCCTCGGGCAGCGCGACCCCGGCCCCGTCGGGCAGCGCCACCCCGAACCCGTCCGGCAGCGCCTCGCCGAAGGTGACCGCGAGCGCCGGCGCCAAGGCCACCACGTCGCCGAGCGCCGGCGGGCAGGGCGGTATGGCCCCGACGCCGAGCGCCAGCGCCGCCGCGCCGACCCCGTCGGCCACGCCGAGCGCCGCCGCGCCGAGCCCGAGCGCCAGTGCCGAGCCGGTGCCGCAGAGCGTCGAGCAGCAGCGCAAGGCCATCGAGCAGAAGGTGGGCGCGGCCGCCTGGGCCGCCGCGTCGGGCCTCCAGGCGCCGGCCGACCTGACCGCCGACCCGTCGCTGGCCGACAAGCTCAAGCCGTTCGGCACGCTCTCCCCGCAGGAGGTCGCGGTGCTGCCGGTCGGGATGCAGTTCAACGTCCCGACCATCACCTGCGCCCAGCTCGACGACAGGCCCGCCGCGTCGATCAAGGACGAGAACCAGCAGGCGGTGGCCTGCGAGTCCGGCGCCAAGTACCTGCTCGACAAGGCCAAGGTGCTGGGCACCGACGTCGACGACGCCAACGCCGTGCTCGACCAGACCAGTTCCTGGGTGGTCAGCCTGAACTTCACCGGCAAGGGCCAGGAGAAGTGGACCGCGCTGACCCGCGAGGCGTTCAACAACGAGGGTCAGGCCTGCGACCAGACCGCGCTCGGCCAGGACGGCAAGTGCCGGGTCGCCGTGGTGCTGGACAACGAGATCGTCTCCTCCCCGGAGATCCAGGGCGTGCTGACCGGTGACTCGCAGATCACCGGCAGCTTCGACAACAAGAGCGCCAACGCGCTGGCCAGCCAGCTCCGCTACGGCGCGCTGCCGGTGACCTTCGAGCCGCAGGAGCAGCAGAACGTCACCGCGACCCTGGGCGACAGCCACCTCAAGGCGGGTCTGCTCGCCGCCGGCATCGGCATGCTGCTGGTCATCATCTACTCGTTCTTCTACTACCGGCTGCTCGGCTCGGTCATCTTCCTGAGCCTCGTGCTCTCGGCGCTGCTGGTCTTCGGCGCGCTGGTGGTGCTCGGCCGGTCGATCGGGTTCACCCTCACGCTCGCCGGCATCGCCGGCATGATCGTGTCACTCGGCGTGGCGGCGGACTCGTTCGTCATCTACTTCGAGCGGCTCAAGGACGAGATCCGGGAGGGGCGCAGCCCGCGCAGCGCGGTGCCGCGGGCGTGGATCCGGGCCCGCCGGACGATCATCTCGGCGAACGCCATCACCCTGATGTCGGCCGTGGTGCTCTACATCGTCTCGGTCGGCGCGGTGAAGGGCTTCGCCTTCGCGCTCGGCCTGGCGACCGTCCTCGACCTGGTCGTCGTGTTCCTCTTCCGCCACCCGATCATGACGATGTTCGCCCGCACCCGGGCGTTCCTGTCCCCGCGGGTCAGCGGCCTGGGCCGGGCGCTCCCCGCCCGGTCGGCCGAGGCGGGCACCGGCCGCAACCCGCGCGTCAAGGAGGCCTGAGATGGCTAAGAGTGGTCTGGCCGCCCGGCTCTACCGGGGCGAGGCCGATCTCAATATCGTCGGGAAGCGCAAGCTCTGGTTCGGCGTGGCCGGTGTGCTGGTGCTCATCGCCGTGCTGAGCTTCGCGATCAGCGGCTTCAAGCTCGGCATCGAGTTCGCCGGTGGCAACTCCTTCCAGGTGCCGGCCAGCGTCGGCACGCTGGAGCAGGCCGAGGCGAAGGTCGACGCGGCGCTCGCGGCCAAGGGCGGCGGCGCCGAGGTGGTCACCGCGCAGAAGGTCGGCAGCACCAGCGGCGAGTACTACGAGCTGCGCACCGGGCAGCTCACCGCGGAGCAGGCCAACCAGGTCAAGACCGAGATGGCGCAGTCGTTCGGCATCAACGCCGACCAGATCAGCGGTAGCCAGGTCTCCGAGGCGTGGGGCAGTCAGGTGACCTCCCGGGCCCTGCTCGGCCTGGTGATCTTCGTCGCGGTGGTGGCGATCTACCTGATCCTCCGCTTCGAGTGGCGGATGGCGGTCGCCGCGATCGCGTCGCTGTTCACCAACCTCGTGCTCACGGCCGGCATCTACTCGCTGGTCGGCTTCGAGGTGACCCCGTCGACGATCATCGGCTTCCTCACCATCCTGGGCTTCGCGCTCTACGACGTGGTGGTGGTCTTCGACAAGGTCCAGGAGAACACCCGCGGCATCACCGCGAACAACAACCAGACCTACGGCGAGGCGGCCAACCTGGCGTTGAACCAGAGCCTCATGCGGTCGCTGAACACCTCGGTGGTCGCCCTGCTCCCGGTCGGCGGCCTGCTCTTCATCGGCGCCGGCCTGCTCGGCGCGGGCACCCTGAAGGACCTGGGTCTGGTGCTCTTCGTCGGTATGGCCGTGGCCTTCCTGACCTCGATCCTCCTGGCCACTCCGCTGCTCGTGCTGCTCAAGAACCAGGACCCGCGGATCAGCGCGCACAACAAGCGGGTGCTGGCCCGCCGGGGTGCCATCGCGCGCGGCGAGGTCACGCCGAAGGGCGCGCCGCGGGCCGCGGCGGCCACGGCCGACGAGACCATCGACCCCGAGGCGGCCGCCCTGGCCGGCGCCGCCCCGAAGGTCGGCGCCCGGCCGGCCGGCAAGCGCCCCAGCGGCGCCCGCGGCGGGCGTCCGGCCGGCGGCGGGGGCAACCGGCCCGGTGGCGCGAAGCGCCGCTGACCGCCCACCCGGTAGGGATCGACCCGGCGGCGTCCGCCATGCTGTGAAAGCGGCATGACGGACGCCGCCGTCGTTCGAGAGGACATGGGACGCACCGTGACGGAGACCCACACCACCGGGGTACGGGGAGACAGCGGCCCGGAGGTCGCCCAACTGGTCGCCAGCCGGGTGCTGGACGTGCCGGACTTCCCGAAGCCCGGTGTCATGTTCAAGGATCTGATGCCGCTCTTCGCCGACGGCACGGCCTTCCGCGAGGTGATCGACGGGATCATCGCGTACCACGGGCGGGACTCGTTCGACGCGGTGGTCGGCATCGAGGCACGGGGGTTCGTGCTGGCCGCGGCGGTCGCGTACGCCACCGGGGTCGGCGTGGTGCCGGTGCGCAAGGCCGGCAAGCTGCCCCGGGCCACCCACTCGGCCTCCTACGCGCTGGAGTACGGCGAGGCGACGCTGGAGGTGCACCAGGACGCCTTCACGGCCGGCCACCGGGTCCTGGTCCTGGACGACGTGCTCGCCACCGGCGGCACCGCGGAGGCCACCCTGGACCTGGTGGAGCGGGCCGGCGGCACGGTGGTCGGCTTCACGGTGCTCATGGAGCTGAGCTTCCTCAAGGGGCGGGAGCGGCTCGCTCCGCGTCCGGTCCATGCCCTGCTGACCGTTTGACCCGGCCGGCCCGACGGTCGGTCCTGGCGCGGTCCGTCCGGCGGAGCGGCGGCGTACCCTGCGTACGGGTAGCATTGCCCTTTGCTTGACCGGGCGGGTGACCGTCCGGCGGGCGCGGGGCTGCCGGGGCCGCGAGGTTCCGATGCCCGGCGCGGAACAACTCCGGCCCCTCGGCCGGTTGGACAGGACGTCGGCCGGACGGCCGGCGCTTCCCGGCGAGCGGTGAGGAGGCCGGTGTCCCACGATGTCGTCCCTCCGGTGGAGGGCACGGTGCACCCGACAGGCGACGCGGACGGCTCGGTGACCGAGCGCAGCGGCAACCCGCCGGCGCGAGTGACCGGCCCCGGCGGTGGGCCCGACGGGAAGGCGGACGGCGGGGCGGTCGTGGTGCCGTTCCCGACCGACGGCGCGGCGGATCCCACGCCCGGCGCCGGCTTCGCCCTTTCCAACGCGCCGACCGGCCGCAGGGTGCGCGCCCGGCTGGCCCGCTTCAACGCGCCCTGGCAGACCTCGCAGGTCAGCGAGGTGTTGGAGCCGCTGATCGCCACCCACCGCGAGAACCACCCCAAGGCCGACGCCCGGCTGCTCCAGCGCGCCTTCGACACGGCCGCGCGCTGGCACTCGGGTCAGTACCGCAAGTCCGGTGACCCCTACATCACCCACCCCCTCGCGGTGGCGACCATCCTGGCCAACCTCGGCATGGACACCACCACCCTGGTCGCGGCGCTGCTGCACGACACGATCGAGGACACGGAATACACCCTCGACCAGATGCGCGCCGACTTCGGCGGCGAGGTGGCCCTGCTGGTTGACGGCGTCACCAAGCTCGACAAGGTCAAGCTGGGCGACGCGGCCAAGGCGGAGACGATCCGCAAGATGGTCGTGGCCATGGCGAAGGACCCGCGGGTCCTGGTGATCAAGCTGGCCGACCGGCTGCACAACATGCGCACCCTGACCTTCCTGCCCCGCCCCAAGCAGGAGCAGAAGGCCAAGGAGACGCTGGAGATCCTCGCCCCGCTGGCCCACCGCCTCGGTATGAACACGATCAAGTGGGAGCTGGAGGACCTGGCCTTCGGCACGCTGTTCCCGAAGCGGTTCGAGGAGATCAACCGGCTGATCGGCGAGCACCAGCCGCAGCGGGAGGCGCTGCTGCGCCAGGTGACGCAGAAGGTGTCCACCGACCTCAAGGCCGCCAAGATCAAGGCGGAGACCACCGGCCGGCCCAAGCACCTCTACTCGATCTACCAGAAGATGATCGTGCGGGGGCGCGACTTCAACGACATCTACGACCTGGTCGGGGTGCGGATCCTGGTCGACACGGTGCGGGACTGCTACGCGGCGCTGGGTGTCATCCACGCCAACTGGCAGCCGGTGCCGGGCCGGTTCAAGGACTACATCGCGATGCCCAAGTTCAACATGTACCAGTCGTTGCACACGACGGTCATCGGGCCCACCGGCAAGCCGGTGGAGATGCAGATCCGCACCTACGCGATGCACCGCACCGCCGAGTTCGGCATCGCCGCGCACTGGAAGTACAAGGAGCACAAGGGCACCCCGGTGGTCGGCCCGCCGGCGCACATCGACGAGATGACCTGGCTGCGCCAGCTGCTGGACTGGCAGCGGGAGGCGGCCGACCCGAGCGAGTTCCTCGACGCGCTGCGGTTCGACCTGTCCAGCCAGGAGGTGTACGTCTTCACCCCGAAGGGTGACGTCATCCCGCTGCCGACCGGGTCGACGCCGGTGGACTTCGCGTACGCGGTGCACACGGAGGTCGGGCACAAGTGCATCGGCGCGCGGGTCAACGGCAAGCTGGTGCCGCTGGAGTCGACGCTGTCCAACGGCGACGTGATCGAGATCTTCACGTCGAAGTCCGACACGGCCGGCCCGACGCAGGACTGGCTGGGCTTCGTCAAGAGCCCGCGCGCCCGCACCAAGATCCGCCAGTACTTCAACAAGGAGCGGCGCGAGGAGGCGATCGAGGCCGGCAAGGACTCGATCGTCAAGGCGATGCGCAAGCAGGGCATGCCGTTGCAGCGGATGCTCACCTCGGACGCGCTCATGGCGATCGCCCGGGACCTGCACCTGGCCGACGTGGCCTCGCTCTACGCGGCGGTCGGCGACAGCCAGGTCTCGGCCCAGTCGGTGGTGCAGAAGCTGATGGCCGCGTACGGGGGCGAGGAGGGCGCGGCGGAGGACATCGCCGAGACCGCCGTCGCCACCCGCCCGCCGCGCAGCCGGGCGTCCAGCCACGACCCGGGTGTGGTGGTCCGCGGGGTCAGCGACGTCTGGATCAAGCTGGCCCGCTGCTGCACCCCGGTGCCGCCGGACGCGGTGTTCGGCTTCGTCACCCGTTCCGGCGGGGTGAGCGTGCACCGGGACGACTGCGCCAACGCCGAGGACCTCAAGGCGCAGAGCGAGCGGGTGGTCGAGGTCAGCTGGAAGCTCACCTCCGCCTCCACGTTCCTGGTGGCCATCCAGGTGGAGGCCCTCGACCGGCACAAGCTCCTCGCGGACGTGACCCGGGTGCTCTCCGACGAGCGGGTCAACATCCTCTCCGCGACGGTCACCACCACGCGGGACCGGGTGGCGGTGAGCCGGTTCAGCTTCGAGATGGCCGACCCGAAGCACCTCGGTCACCTGCTGGCGGCGGTCCGCAAGGTCGACGGCGTCTTCGACGCCTACCGGGTCACCTCCGGCGCCTGACCGCACGACGAGAAGCGCCCGCCGGCTCCGAGCCGGCGGGCGCTTTCCGTCGCAGGGGCTGTCAGCCCTGGATGTCGCTCATGCTCAGCTTGTTGATGACGATCTCCTTCTTCGGGTGACCGCCGCCGGCCTGCTGGGCGAAGGCGCCGTCGTCACCGGCCGCGGCCACCTGCTTCACCAGGTCCATGCCGCCGGTGACGGTGCCGAGCACGGTGTAGTTCGGGTCGAGCTGGGAGTCGCCGTACACGATGAAGAACTGGCTGCCCGTGCTGCCCGGCTGGCCGGAGTTGGCCATCGCGATGACGCCCTCCGGGTAGGGGGGCCGCTTGTCGGTGGGCAGGTTCTCCTCGGCCAGGTTGTAGCTCGGGCCGCCGGTGCCGTCGGTCTCCCGCCAGCCCTTGCCGGTCGCGCTCGGGTCGCCGCACTGGAGCACCTTGATGCCCTGCGTGACGAGCCGGTGGCACTTGGTGTTGTCGAAGAAGCCCTTGCTGGCCAGGTGGGTGAAGCTGCCCGCGGTGCAGGGCACCAGGCCACGGTCGAGCTTCGCGGTGATCGGGCCCAGGTTGGTGTCGATCGTCATGGTCTGGGTGCCCTTGTTGGCCTGCTGTGCCGGGGGCAGCCCGACGTCCTTGATCTGCTTCGGGCGCCCCTCCTTGGGGACCTCGGTGTAGGCGCACTGGGAGAACCCGGCGCCGCCGGCGGTGTTCTGCTTCTTGTCGTCACCGCCGAGCGAGGTGGCGAGCCAGACGGTGCCGGCCACGACGAGCACCAGCACGGCCGCGGCGCCGACGATGGCCTGGGTCTGCCGGCGCTTGCGGGCCTTGGCGGCACGCTCGGCCATCTCCCGCTCGAGGCGGGCCCGCGCCGCCGCGCGCTGCCGCTCTCTCGTGGACGTCACGGTCACTCCTCACATGCTTCTCGGGTACGGCGGTGCTCGCCGCTGCTCAGGTGGGGCGGCCGGGTCAGCCGGCGCTGGGGCTCGCCGCGGGCGCGCTCGTGGCGGCCGGCGCGGCGTTCGGCTCGCCGACGGTGAGGCTCTGGATCACCACGTCCGTCTTCGGCTTGACCTTGGCCCCACTCCCATTGTCCACGGTCGGCAGGGCGCCGATCTTCTCCACCACGTCGAGGCCGCCGGTGACCTTGCCGACGACGGTGTACGCCGGCGTGGCCGGGTTGAAGTCCTTGAAGAAGATCAGGAACTGGCTGCCGTTGCTGCCGGGCGGGTTGCCGATCATGGCGACCGTGCCCTTCGGGTACGCCGGGGGCTGCGCCGGCGCCGGCGAGGCGGACGGGCTGGCCTCCGGCGTGGTGGGGACGTTCTCGTTGTAGAACGAGTAGGTCGGGCCGCCCATGCCGCTGCCGCTCGGGTCGCCGCAGCGCAGCGCCCCCTCGGTGGTGATCTCGTGGCACTTGGTGTTGTCGTAGAACGACTTGCCGGCCAGGAACGAGATGCTGGCGGCGCCGCAGGGGGCGGCGGCCAGGTCCAGGTCGGCGGTGATCGGGCCGCCCTGGTTGGTGGTGACCGTCATGGTCCGGGTGCCCTGGGTGGGCAGCCCGGTGGTGGGCGGCGTGCCCACGTCCTTGAGGTTGGTGTTGGCCGTGGCGTCCTGCGGCGTCCAGAGGCAGGTGTCCTCGGCGGCCTGCTTCTTCGGATCGGAGTCGAAGGCGCCCAGCGCCCAGGCCGAACCGACCACGATCAACGCGAGCACCACGGCGGCGCCGACGCCGGCCTGGATCTGCCGGCGGCGCTTGGCGGCCGCGGCCCGCCGGGCGAGCTGCCGGTCGAGCTTGGCCCGCGCCAGTTTGCGCTGCCGGTCCCTGCTGGAAGCCACCCGTGCTCCCCTTCCTCTACCCTGGTCCTCGCCGGCGCCGGGCGCTGCCCGCCCGCTGTCGCGGGGGTGCGCCACGCCACACGCCCGCCAGAGTGTACGGGTACCGGCTGGGAAAGTGGTGTACGAGGTCCGGCCTCGGTTTATCGGGCGTTGTCACTGTGCCTGGCGGGGCGACCGGGGCCGGTGGTCGGCGAAACGCGGTCGCCCGTGCGGCTAGGCTGCTGACAGGGACGACGACCGGACGGAAGGGGAGCGGACGTGCTCGTGGCCGGCTTTCCCGCGGACGCCTTCGGCACCAACTGCTATGTGGTGGCGACCGCGCCGGGGGAGCAGTGCGTGGTGGTCGACCCCGGCATCGGGGTGCTCGACCGGCTCGACGCCGTGCTCGCCGAGCACCGCCTGCACCCGGCCGCCGTGCTGCTCACCCACGGCCACCTCGACCACACCTTCTCGGTGGCCCCGGTCTGCGGCGCGCGGGGCATCCCCGCGTACGTCCACCCGGAGGACCGGGAGCTGCTGGCCGACCCGGCCAAGGCGCTCTCGATGGACCTCACGCAGCTCTTCGGCGGGCGGCTGCCGTACGCCGAGCCGGAGGACGTGGCGGAGCTGACCGACGGCGCGACGCTCTCGCTGGCCGGGTTGGAGATCACCGTCGACCACGCCCCGGGCCATACCGGCGGGTCGGTGCTGTTCCGGATGCCCGGCGCCGGCTCGCCCTGGGAGGCCGACCAGATCTGCCTCTCCGGTGACGTGCTCTTCGCGGGCTCGATCGGCCGCACCGACCTGCCGGGCGGCAGCATGCCCCGCATGCTGGACAGCCTCCGGGAGAAGGTGCTCCCGCTGGCCGACGACACCGTCGTCCTGCCCGGCCACGGCCCGCAGACCACCATCGGCCGCGAGCGCGCGACGAACCCGTACCTCGTCGAGGTGTCGGGCACCGGCGGCGCGCGCCCGGCCGCGCCCACCCGCGGCCTGTAACCCGGCCGCGACCCACGACCTCACCGCGCGGTCCCGCGCGGCGCCCAAGGAGTACGCGATGAGCAAGCCCACGCCCATCTCCGGTTTCCCGGAGTGGACGCCCGCCCAGCGGATGATCGAGCAGTTCGTGCTCGACCGGATCCGCGCCACCTTCGAGCTGTACGGCTTCGCGCCGCTGGAGACGCGCTCGGTCGAGCCCCTCGACCAGCTGCTGCGCAAGGGGGAGACCTCGAAGGAGGTCTACGTGCTGCGCCGGCTGCAGGCCGACACCGACGGCCCGGCCGGTGACGACGCGCTCGGCCTGCACTTCGACCTGACCGTGCCGTTCGCCCGGTACGTGCTGGAGAACGCCGGCAAGCTCCAGTTCCCGTTCCGCCGTTACCAGATCCAGAAGGTGTGGCGGGGCGAGCGCCCGCAGGAGGGCCGCTACCGGGAATTCCTCCAGGCCGACATCGACATCGTCGACCGGGACACCCTGCCGGCCCACTACGAGGCGGAGATGCCCCTCGTCATCGGCGACGCGCTGCGCTCGCTGCCGATCCCGCCGGTGCGGATCCAGGTCAACAACCGCAAGATCTGCGAGGGCTTCTACCGGGGCGTCGGGCTGACCGACCCGGAGGCGGCGCTGCGCGCGGTCGACAAGCTCGACAAGATCGGCCCGGCGAAGGTCGCCGAGCTGCTGGCGGAGACCGCCGGGGCGAGCGAGGCGCAGGCCAAGGCATGCCTGGCGCTGGCCGAGATCTCCGCGCCGGACGCCTCGTTCGCCGACGCGGTGCGCGCCCTCGGGGTGACCGACCCGCTGCTAGACGAGGGCATCGCCGAGCTTGTCGCGGTCGTGGAGACCGCCGCCGCGCACTCGCCCGGCCTCTGCGTCGCCGACCTGCGGATCGCCCGCGGCCTCGACTACTACACCGGCACCGTCTACGAGACGCAGATGGTCGGCTACGAGCGGTTCGGCTCGGTCTGCTCCGGTGGCCGGTACGACAACCTGGCCAGCTCCGGAAACGTCCGTTTCCCCGGCGTGGGCATCTCGATCGGGGTGACCCGGCTGCTCGGCCTGCTCTTCGGCGCCGGCGCGCTGTCGGTCTCCAGGGACGTGCCGACCTGCGTGCTGGTCGCCGTGACCGCCGAGGAGGAGCGGGCGGCCAGCAACCGGGTGGCCGAGGCGCTGCGCTCGCGGGGCATCCCGACCGAGGTGTCGCCGAGCGCGGCCAAGTTCGGCAAGCAGATCCGGTACGCCGAGCGGCGCGGCATCCCGTACGTCTGGTTCCCGGGAGCCGAGGGCGACGAGGTGAAGGACATCCGCTCGGGCGAGCAGGTGGCCGCCGCGGCGGGGGAGTGGACGCCGCCCCGGGCCGACCTGAAGCCGCTGGTCGGACCGGTCACGGCTGGCGCCTGACGACGATTGGACCTACGGTGGCGTAAGTTACGCCACCGTAAGGAGATCGCCGTGACCGTGCTCAGCCAGACCGCTCTGCTCCTCGAACTCGAACCCGTGGTCGAGAAGAACCTCGACCGGCACCTGTCGCTGGCCAAGGAGTGGTTCCCGCACGAGTACGTGCCGTGGAGCGAGGGGCGGACCTTCGACGGCCCGCTCGGCGGCGAGCCCTGGACCGAGGGCGACTCGACCATCCCCGACGTGGCCCGGACCGCGCTGATCGTCAACCTGCTCACCGAGGACAACCTGCCGTCGTACCACCACGAGATCGCGACCCTGTTCGGGCGGGACGGCGCGTGGGGGACCTGGGTGCACCGGTGGACCGCCGAGGAGGGGCGGCACGGCACGGCGATCCGCGACTACCTGACGGTGACCCGGGCGGTCGACCCGGTGGCCCTGGAGCGGGCCCGGATGACGCACATGTCGGCGGGCTACGTGAACACCCACGACGACGAGGTGCTGCACTCGCTGGCGTACGTCTCGTTCCAGGAGCTGGCCACCCGGATCTCGCACCGCAACACCGGGCGGGCGACCGGCGACCCGGCCTGCGAGGCGCTGCTGGCCCGCGTGGCCGCCGACGAGAACCTGCACATGGTCTTCTACCGCAACCTGCTCGGCGCCGCCTTCGAGCTGGCCCCGAACCAGGCCATGCGGGCCGTGGCGGACGTGCTGGCCGAGTTCCAGATGCCCGGCGTGGGCATCGACGGCTTCGCCCGCAAGTCGGTGGCGATCGCCCTGGCCGGCATCTACGACCTGCGGCAGCACCGGGACGAGGTGGTGGTCCCGGTGCTGCGCCAGTGGAACCTCTTCGAGGTGACCGGGCTGGACGCCGACGGCGAGGCCGCCCGCGAGCAGATCGCCGCACAGCTGGAGACCCTGGAGACCCAGGCGTCCCGGTTCGAGGAGAAGCGCGCGGCCCGCGCCGCCCGCCTCGCCGCGGCCCGCTGAGGCGGCGTTCCGGCGCGTTCAGGCGGGCTGGTCGAGGGGGAAGATCAGGCAGCTCGACGTGGCGTGCGCGACCAACCGATCGCGCGCGTCGGTCAGCCGCGCCTCGGCCAGGGCGGTGCGGCGGCCCCGCTGGAGCACGGTGCCCTCGCAGCGCAGGGTGCCGCTGGCGACCGTGACCGGGCGGAGGAACTTCACGTTCAGGTCCAGCGAGGTGTAGCCGACGCCGGCCGGCAGTGTGGTGTGCACCGCGCACGCCGCGGCGGTGTCCAGCAGTGTGGAGAGGACGCCGCCGTGCACGGTGCCCAGCGGGTTGTAGTGGAACTCCTGCGGCACCAGCTCGACCGCGACGCGGCCCTCGTCCGCCTCCATCCGGGACATGTCGATGAGGTGCATGACCGGCGGCGCGGCGAGCTCCCCGGCGATCATGGCGCGCAGCAGCTCCAGGCCGCCGCGCCGGCCGATGTGCGCGGCCCCGGCGACCGGGTCGGACCAGGTGAAGGTGCGGCTGCGCTCCTGCGTCTGTGTCATGGACCCAGCCTCGCAGCGCGTTGCTGAGTCTGTCAATCAGACCTAGCCTGGTCGGCATGAGACCCGCGGCACTGGACTGGTCGGTCGAGAACTGCACGATCGCCCGCGCCATGGAGATCCTCGGCGAGCGCTGGACCCTTGTCGTGCTCCGGGAGGTCTTCACCGGCGTACGCCGCTTCGACGACATGCGGGTGCGCACCGGCGTCCCCCGGCAGGTGCTCACCAACCGGCTCGCCATGCTTGTCGAGCAGGGCGTGCTGCGCCGGGAGCCGTACCGGGAGCCGGGCAGCCGGCTGCGGCACGAGTACCGGCTCACCGGCAAGGGGCTCGACCTCTGGCCGGTGCTGGTGGCGGTGCTCGGCTGGGGCGACCGCTACCTCGCCGACCCGGAGGGTTCGCCGCTGGCGGTGACCCACCGCGACTGCGGCGCCGAGGTGCGGGTGGCGCTGCGGTGCGCCGAGGGGCACGACGTGACCGACCCGCGCGACGTCCTGCCGCAACCCGGCCCGGGCGCCCGCCGCCGCGCCTGAGGGGGCCGGCCGGCTCTGACAGCCGATGTCGGTGATGTTGCTTCGCGGTTACATCGCACGGCCCCGCGAATTCGGGCAAAGCCACGTCTTGCTTACGATCTTAAATATGTGAATACTTGGTTCGCCCGGCCGTTTCCCCAGGTCGACCGGGTTGTCCCCGGGCACGTCCACATGACAGTGCCCGTCACCCCCATCCGGAGGTTGTTACATGCGACCCACGAGGTCCACGCTCCGCCGCGCCGTTGCCGTCGCGGTGGCCGGCACCCTGGTCACCGGATCGCTGCTCGGCGCACCCGCCCAGGCGGCCCCCGCCTCGCCCGCCTCGCCCGACGCCGCCGCCGCCCTCGCCGCGAAGCTCGGTGACCGCGCCGCCGGCGCGTACGCCGACAGCAGCGGCACCATGGTCGTCGCGGTGACCGACGCCGCGGCCGCCCGCCAGGTCCGCGCCGCGGGCGCCACCCCGAAGCTCGTCACCCGGGGCGCCGACAAGCTCGCGGCGGCCACCAACGAGCTGGAGCGGTCCGCCAAGATCCCGGGCACCGCATGGTGGACCGACCCGGCCACCAACCAGGTCGTCGTCTCCGTGGACAGCACCGTCACCGGCGCCAAGCTGGAGCGGGTCAAGGCCGCCGCCGCCCGCACCGGTGGCGCGGTCCGGATCGAGGCCGAGGCCGGCGTGCTCAGCACCCGGATCTCCGGCGGCCAGGCCATCTACACCGGTGGCTACCGCTGCTCGCTGGGCTTCAACGTGCGCAGCGGCTCGACCTACTACTTCCTGACCGCCGGTCACTGCACCAACCTGGGTTCGACCTGGTACTCGAACTCCGGCCAGACCGCCGTGCTGGGCACCCGTACCGGCACCAGCTTCCCGGGCAACGACTACGGCATCGTGCGGCACAGCAACTCGGCCAACGCGGCCGGCAACGTGTACCTCTACAACGGCACCTACCAGGACATCACCACGGCCGGCAACGCCTACGTCGGCCAGTCGGTCCGGCGCTCCGGCAGCACCACCGGCGTGCGCAGCGGCTCGGTGACCGCCCTGAACGCCACGGTCAACTACGCCGAGGGCAGCGTCTCCGGCCTGATCCGCACCACCGTCTGCGCCGAGGGCGGCGACAGTGGCGGCTCGCTCTTCGCCGGCAGCACCGCGCTGGGCCTCACCTCCGGTGGCAGCGGCAACTGCTCCTCCGGCGGCACCACCTACTTCCAGCCGGTCACCGAGGTGCTGAGCCGCTACGGCGTCAGCGTCTTCTGACCGACCGCACGCGAACGGGCCGCCGGCACGACCGGCGGCCCGTCCGCGTTCGTGGATCACCGGACTGAGCGCCGCCGGGCGGGGTACGTTCCGCCCGGTGAGCACCCCCGTGACCGCCCCGCCCGCGCCGGCGGCGTCCGCCTGGGCGCCGCTGCGGAACGCCGCGTTCCGCAGCCTCTGGCTGGCGGTCCTGGCCAGCAACGTCGGCACCTGGATGCAGACCGTCGGCGCCCAGTGGCTGCTGGTCGACCAGCCCAACGCGCCGACCCTGGTCTCCCTGGTGCAGACCGCCAGCATGCTGCCGGTGCTGCTGCTGGCCCTGCCGGCCGGCGCCCTCGCCGACACGTTCGACAGGCGGCGACTGCTGATCGCCGTGCAGTGCTTCCTGGCCGCGGTCGGCGTCCTGCTCACGGCGCTGACCGCGGCCCACCGGATGCCGCCGGCCCTACTGCTCACCCTCACCTTCGGCCTCGGCGTCGGGCAGGCGCTCACCCTGCCCGCCTGGCAGGCGGTGATCCCCGAACTGGTGCCCCGCGCGCAACTCGTCTCCGCCTCGGCGCTCGGCTCGATCAGCGTCAACCTGGCCCGCTCGGTCGGGCCCGCGGTGGCCGGCGTGCTGGTGGCCCGGGCCGGCGTCGCGGTGGTCTTCGCGGTCAACGCCGTCTCGTTCGCGATCTTCGCCCTGGCGCTGCTGCGCTGGCGTCCGGACCGGCCGGAGACCGAGCCGGTGCCGGAACGGTTCACCGCGGCGCTGCGGGCCGGCGGCCGGTACGTCCGGCACTCCCCGGTGGTGCGCCGGATCCTGCTCCGGGCCGCCCTGTTCGTGGTGCCGGGCAGCGCGCTGTGGGCGCTGCTGCCGCTGGTCGCCACCCGCAGGCTCGGCCTGGGCGCCGGCGGGTACGGGGTGCTGCTCGGCGCGCTTGGCGTCGGCGCGGTGGCCGGCGCCCTGGTCCTGCCCCGGGTCCGTCGGGTGCTCTCCAGCAACCGGCTGCTGCTCCTCGCCGGCCTGCTCTACGCCGGGGTGCTGCTGGTGCTCGCGCTGGTGCCGGAGCCGATCGTGGCGGTGGCCGCGCTGGTGCCCGCCGGGCTGGCCTGGATGACCGTGCTGTCCAGCGTCAACGCCGCCATGCAGCTGTTCCTCCCCGGCTGGGTACGCGCCCGCGGCCTGTCCGTCTACCAGATGTTCTTCGCCGGCGGGCAGGCGCTCGGCGCGGTCGCCTGGGGCGGGCTCGGCGAGGTCGCCGGCCTGGTCGGGGCGCTCACGGCGGCCGCCGTGGTGATGGCGCTCGGCGCGCTCAGCGTGCTGCTCTGGCCGTTGCGGGAGACCCGCGGCGTGGACCGCGACCCGGCGATCTACTGGCCCGAGCCGAACCTGGCCCTGGAGCCGCAGCCGCGCGGCGGCCCGGTGCTGGTCACCGTCTCCTACACGGTCCACCCGGAGCGGCAGGCCGAGTTCGTGGAGGCGATGCGGGTGGTCGGCCGGTCCCGGCGGCGGACCGGGGCGATGCGCTGGGGGCTGTTCCGGGCCGGGGAGCGGACGCACGGCTTCGTCGAGGTCTATCAGGTGCCGTCCTGGGAGGAGCACCTGCGGCAGCACGGCGGCCGGCTCACCGGGGCGGACCGGGCGGTCGAGGAGCGCGCCCGCGCGCTGGCCGAGGGCGACGTACGGGTCAACCACCTGCTCCCGGCCGACCCGGACTGACCGGCGGCCCGTCCGGCCGGGCCGGGTCCGCCGCCGGTGGTTCCGGTGACCGCGCGAGGAAGCGGCGGTGCGCCCGGCGGGCGGACAGGACCGCGGCCAGCGGCCAGAGCGCGACGGCCAGCGCGGCCACCCGCTCGGCCAGCCCGGTCCGCGACCCGCCGGTCACCTCGACGACGAACCAGCCGAAGAGGACCAGCAGCAGCGCGGTTGCGGCCAGCGCCACCGGCCGGCGGAACGCCCACGGCGGCGTGCCGGCGGGCGCCGCGGCCACGCCGCTCCGGACGGCCCGGGGCAGCCGCAGCGCCGACCCGGCCGGCCAGAGCGACAGGGCGAGCACCGCGATCGTGGCCACCGTCCCGTGTGCCGGCGACCCGCCGACCTGCGGCCGGGGAAAGGCGACAAGCGCGATGGTGGCCGTCCCGCCGAGCGCGAGCAGGAATCGGCTGGGCAACCCGGCCGCGTGCAGGATCAGCGCGGTGCCCAGGTAGCAGCAGCCCAGCAGCGCCAGGCAGCCCGCCATGAGCCACGAGTCGGTCGCGCCCTCGCCGGCCAGCTCGCTGATCGTGTCCCGCACCGGGTCGTAGCCGGCCGGCTGCCGGGCGCCGGCCACCGTCCAGCCCGCCACCAGCAGGACGGGCGCGGCCGCCGCCGTGGCCACGGCCCAGCTCGGTACGGCACGCACCCGGCCACGGTAACCGCCCGGCCCGGCCCCGGTCCGGGGTTCGGCGCGGGCCCGGCCTGCCGGGTGCCCGGGAGCCGGGCCGCCCGCCCTGACAGAATGCGGGGAGCAGACGTGGACCAGATGAGGAGACGCAAGCCGTGATCCGTACCCACAACGCCGGAAGCCTGCGCGCGGCGGACGCCGGCTCGACGGTGACGCTCGCCGGCTGGGTGGCCCGCCGGCGCGACCACGGCGGTGTCATCTTCGTCGACCTGCGCGACGCCTCCGGCGTCGTGCAGGTGGTCTTCCGCGAGGAGGACGCGCACGCGCTGCGCAACGAATTCTGCGTGAAGGTGACCGGCGAGGTGACCCGCCGCCCCGAGGGCAACGAGAACCCCGACCTGCCGACCGGCGAGGTCGAGGTGACCGCCACCGCGCTGGAGGTGCTCTCCGAGGCCGCGCCGCTGCCCCTTCCGGTCGACGACCAGATCGAGGCCGGCGACGACATCCGGCTCAAGTACCGCTACCTCGACCTGCGCCGCGGCGGCCCGGCGAAGGCCATGCGGCTGCGCTCGCGGGCCAACCAGCTGGCCCGCTCGGTGCTGCACGAGCGGGACTTCCTGGAGATCGAGACCCCGACGCTGACCCGCTCCACCCCGGAGGGCGCCCGCGACTTCCTGGTCCCGGTCCGCCTCCAGCCGGGCAGCTGGTACGCGCTGCCGCAGTCGCCGCAGCTGTTCAAGCAGCTGCTCATGGTCGGCGGC
This sequence comes from Micromonospora sp. NPDC048907, assembly GCF_055586885.1. Taxonomy (NCBI): domain Bacteria; kingdom Bacillati; phylum Actinomycetota; class Actinomycetes; order Micromonosporales; family Micromonosporaceae; genus Micromonospora; species Micromonospora sp. NPDC048907. The sequence continues at coordinate 98,111 of NZ_JBVJHI010000007.1, read as the reverse complement.
ATGGAGCGCTACTACCAGATCGCCCGCTGCTACCGGGACGAGGACTTCCGGGCCGACCGGCAGCCGGAGTTCACCCAGCTCGACATCGAGATGTCGTTCGTCACCGAGGACGACGTGATCGACCTGGGCGAGGCGATCGTGGCGAAGCTCTGGTCCGACCTGGCCGGCTACGAGATCCCCCGCCCGATCCCGCGGATCACCTGGCACGACGCCATGTCCCGGTACGGCTCGGACAAGCCGGACCTGCGCTACGGCGTCGAGCTGACCGAGCTGACCGACTACCTGCGCGGCACCGAGTTCCGGGTCTTCGCCGGCGCGATCGACGCGGGCGGCTACGTGGGCGCCGTCGTCATGCCGGGCGGCGCGAGCCAGACCCGCAAGGAGCTGGACGGCTGGCAGGACTGGGCCAAGGCGCGCGGCGCGCGGGGCCTCGCGTACGTGGTGCTCGACGCGGAGACCGGCGAGGCGCGCGGCCCGGTGGCCAAGAACCTCTCCGAGGCGCACCTGGCCGGCCTGGCCGACGCGGTCGGCGCGAAGCCGGGCGACGCCGTCTTCTTCGCCGCCGGCACCGACGCCCGGGAGGCGCAGGAGCTGCTCGGTGCCGCCCGGATCGAGATCGCCAAGCGGGCCAAGCTGGTCGACGAGAGCGCCTGGGCGTTCTGCTGGGTGGTCGACGCGCCGATGTTCGAACGGACCTCGGACGAGAACGGCGGGGCGGGCGGCTGGACGGCCGTGCACCACCCGTTCACGTCGCCGAACGCCGAGTGGGTCGACCGGTTCGAGGAGGCGCCGGACCGGGCGCTGGCCTACGCGTACGACATCGTGTGCAACGGCAACGAGATCGGCGGCGGCTCGATCCGTATCCACCGCGGCGACGTGCAGCAGCGGGTGTTCGACCTGCTCGGCATCACCGCCGAGGAGGCGCAGGACAAGTTCGGCTTCCTGCTGGAGGCGTTCAAGTACGGCGCCCCGCCGCACGGCGGCATCGCCTTTGGCTGGGACCGGGTCTGCATGCTGCTGGCCGGCGCGGACTCGATCCGCGAGGTCATCGCCTTCCCGAAGACCCGCGGCGGCTTCGATCCGCTGACCGGTGCGCCGACGCCGATCACCGGCCAGCAGCGCGCGGAGGCCGGGATCGACGCCAAGCCGAAGGCGCCGACCGGCCCGCACGCCGGCACCGCCGGCCCGGCCGCCCCGGTGGCCGACCCGACCTGATCCCCCGCTCCTCGCCGTCGATCATGAGGATGGCCGGGGCCGCTCCGGCGCGTCCCGCGGCTGTCCTCATGATCGACGCGGGCGAGGGGTGGTTGGGACGGTGGTTGCCTTTCAGGCGTTCCTCGGTGCGGCGGACTCAGGACGGCCGGCGTGCGGCATGGGTCCGGATGAGTCCCTCGACGCCGCGGAGAAAGGTCTCGGAGATCAGCGCCGGGTCGAACAGGCACCCGGCTGCCATGGCGCCGTCGCGGAGCATGACGAAGTGCCGCGCGCCGGACTCGGCCTCGGTGTCCTCGATGCTCGCCAGCAGGGTGGTGATCGTTTCGAGGAACCACTGCCGATGCGCGAGGACGGCCTGGTGCACGGGATGGTCGGGGTCGGGATACTCCGCCACGGCGTTCAGGAAGGCGCAGCCGCGGAAGCCGGCGGACTGGATGTCGCGGGCGATCGACTCCGCGATGGCCCGGAGGGCGTCGGGTGCCGGCAGGGCGGCGGCGGAGGCTGCGTCCACCTGGTCACGGATGGCGTGATCGGCCGCCCGCAGATAGGCGAGGACGAGATCCTCCTTGCCCGGGAAGTGCCGATAGAACGTGGCCCGGGTCACCTTCGCCTCGGCGATGATCCGATCCACGCCGACCGAGTGGATTCCCTCCCCGTAGAAGATCCTGGTCGCGGTGGTGAGGAGGCGCTGCCGCGCCTCGGACGGCCGGACGCCGGAGTCGCTACGTGCCATGGGCCCCAGCCTAGCGAACAGAACGTTCGGTCTTGACGGGGTGGAGTGCTGTCGTTACCTTACGACGAGACAGAACGTTCGTTCTGCTCAGAGGGAGGTTCCAGCCGCGTGCCCCGCCCGGTCGCGGTCCCCCTCAGGAACCACCGGAAGGATGACCATGACCATCGTTGCCGCCCCCGGCATCCCGACCACGGCGTCCGCCCTGCGGCGGCTGTACTTCGTCCGCTTCGCCTTCGCCATCGTCTGGGCCGGCGTGGCGTTCGCGCTCGCCGGAGACCTCAGCCCTCTCCCCGTCACGCTCTTCGTGATCTACCCGCTGTTCGACGTGGCCGCCGCCGTCGTCGACGCCCGCGCGTCGTGCGCCACCGGATCGCCCACCCTGCTGTACGTGAACATCGCGGTCAGCCTGCTCGCCGCGATCGGCCTGGCCGTCGCCGGCACGTCCGGCATCTCGGCGATGCTGCGCGTCTGGGGTGCCTGGGCGATCGTGGCCGGGCTCGTGCAGCTGATCGTGGGCGTGACCCGCCGCAGCATGGGCGGCCAGTGGCCGATGATCATCAGTGGCGGCCTCTCCGTGCTCGCCGGCGGGTCGTTCGTCGTGGCCGCCTCGGCGGACAACCCGGCGCTGACCAACGCGATCGGCTACGCCATCCCCGGCGCGGTCTTCTTCCTCATCTCGGCCGTCCGCCTCGGCCGCGCCGCGAAAGCGAGCTGACCTGGCGACCACCAGATGTGGCTGCGTCTCCTGGAGGCGTACGGCGGCCGACCGCGATGCCGAGGTGGCGTAGGGTCACGCCTCGGAGTCGCGATCGGCGGATGCCGACTCCTCCCGCGCGACCGACTGGGCCGAAGGCTCCAACGGCCGTCCCCGGCTCAGCAGCGCGTCGAGTAACGCGACCAGGGCCAGCACTCCGGCCACCACGCCCAGCCCGGCCATCGGTGCCCAGCGGGCCACCGCGGGCGTGAACAGCAGCAGGGCCACCAAGCCGATCACCCGGGACCCGGAGACCCGGCCGAAGATCTCGTATTCCAGCAGCGTACGGGCGACGAGAAAGAGCACCGGGCCGCCGACCACGAACAGGATCAGGCCGCGCCGCGGCGGCCCGAACGGATGATCGATCACCAACTCGTAGCCGACCGCGGTGACGAGCACACCGAGCACGATCAGCAGGTGCGCCCGCCCCGACACCGTGCCCAGCCGGCCGGGCATTCCCGCCCGGCCCAACGCCTCGGGCAGCAGCAGGCCGGCGCGGTGGAAGTAGATCCGCCAGAGCAGCGCGCTGGTGGCGAACGCGACCCCGAAGGCCGCAGCCCGGACCGAGGAGTAGGCCGTGCCGCCGAAAACCATGCTGATGACCAGGATCGTCTCTCCGAGTGCGACGAGGAACATCTGCTGGTGACGGTCGGCGAGATGCGTCCCCGCGATCCGCCAGCGGTGCACCGCCGAGGCGCCGAGCCGCGGCACCGGCCAGCCCAGGGCCCAGGCGAGGTAGTCGACAGCGAGGGCGGCGGCCCACAGCGGCAGGCGGAGTGCGTCCGGGCCCAACGCGCCGGCCAGCCAGAGCGGCGCGCTCGCCGCGGCCCATGCGGCAAGCCGGAACGGCACCAGACGTCGCGGGTGGCCACGCAGCGCGGCGGCGACCACCAGCGGCCGCACCACCATCACCGCCAGGTACGCGGCCGCGAACGGCAGCGCTCGCTCCTCCATGGCGCGTGGCAGCGTCACCGCCATGATCAGGCCGGCGAACATGGTGCCGATCACGACGGCCTGGATGATCGACCGCTCTGGTTCGTAGCGACTGGTGATCCAGACGGTGTGGGACCAGATCAGCCAGAGCGCCAGGAAGAGCAGTACTGTGCGGCCGAGCCCCGCGACGAGAGCCCAGCCGGTGTCATCGCTCAGGTCGACGAACCGTTGCGTGACCCGGGTGAGGGCCACGACGAAGGCCAGGTCGAAGAAGAGCTCCAGGAACGTCGCACGACCCGAACTCGTGGGAGGGCGCAGCAGGCCGGCCCCTCGTCCCGCCGCCATCGTCGCCTCCGTCCCCTCGTCGCACCAACGAGCCAGCCGCCGGAGCCGTCGCGTCGGCCTTGACGGCGTCCGCCTCACCCGCTGCGCGCCCCGTGGCCCGACCTGATCCTGACTCGACGCAGGGCCCGCGTCATGATGGCGCGGGCCTTTCGACGTCTGGAGGACGGGATGAACCTGCTCGTGGTGGGGGCCAGCGGCCTCCTGGGCGCCGAGGTGTGCCGGCAGGCCGTCGCGGCCGGGCACCGGGTGACCGGCACGTACCACTCGGCGGCCGTCGCGGTGGCGGGCGTCGCGCCGCGCCGGCTCGACGTCACCGACCGCGCCGCGGTCCGCGCGCTGCTGACCGAGGTACGCCCCGACGCCGTCGTGGCCACCCCCTACCGGTACGACGACTGGGCGGTCACCGCCGACGGGGCGGCCCACATCGCGTGCGCCTCCGCCGAGGTGGGGGCGCGGCTCGTGCACCTGTCCAGCGACGCGCTGCACGCCGGCCGGCCGACGCCGTATCTGGACGACGACGTGCCCACGCCGGTGCACCCGTACGGGGCGGCGAAGGCGGCCGCCGAGACGGCGGTGCGGGCGGTCGATCCGGGGGCGGTGCTGGTGCGGACCTCGCTGATCGTGGGGGAGGGGAGCAAGCAGATCCAGCTCTGCCGGGACGCCCTGGCCGGCCGGGCCGTCCTGTTCACCGACGAGGCCCGCTGCCCGGTGCACGTGGCCGACCTGGCCGCGGCGGTGCTCGAACTGGTGCCCACGGACCTGGCCGGCCCGCTCAACGTGGCCGGCCCGGAGGCGGTCAGCCGTGCCGAGATGGGACTGCTCGTGGCCCGGCACGAGAGCCTCGACCCGGCCGGTCTGAAGACGTCGACCATCGCCGAGGCCGGCCTGCACCGCCCCGCCGACGTGCGCCTCGACTCGTCCCGGGCCGTCGGTTTGCTGCGCACCCGGCTGCGCGGGATCACCGAGGTGCTGGGCTTGACCCCATGATGCACAGTTCCTGTGCATAACACTTGTGCACAGAAACTGTGCACAGATATTGTGCAAGGCATGGAGAACGCGAGGTCACGTCCCGAGCCGCGCGAGGTGCGGCTGGACCACCGACAGGTGCGGGTGCTGGCCCACCCGCTGCGGATGCGCCTGCTCGGCGCGCTGCGGGTGAAGGGGCCGTCCACCGCCACGGCGCTGGCCGAGATGCTCGGCACCAACACCGGAGCCACCAGCTACCACCTGCGCCAGCTCGCCGAGGTGGGGCTCGTCGTGGAGGACCCGGACCGGGGCACCGGCCGGCAACGCTGGTGGCAGGCCGCGCACGACGTCACCAACTGGGAGCCGACCGACTTCGACGACGACCCGGACGCCCGCGCCGCCATCGACTGGATCCAGGGCGACCAGGTCCGGCACCTGGCGCAGCACGCCGAGCAGTGGTTCGCCACCCAGCACGAGTGGGCGCCGGCCTGGCGGGACGCCTTCGGCATGAGCGACGTCTTCATGACCATCCCGGCCGCCCGGCTCGAGCAGATCAAGACCGAGGTCTGGGAACTCTTCGAACGCCACCGGAACGAGGCCGACCCGGCCGAGGCCGGCGCCGAGCCGGTCCAGATCTACTTCGCCACCTACCCGCTGCCGAAGGAGTTCCGGTGACCGCGCTCTCCGTACGACAGATCCGGTCCCGCTACCTCACCCTCTACGGCCTGCGCTGGCTGCCCACCGGCCTGCTCACCCCGGTGATGATCCTGCTCATGCAGGAGCGCGGCCTGTCGCTGTCCCAGATCGGCCTGGTGGCCACCGCGCAGGGCCTGGTCGTGCTGGCGCTCGAACTGCCCACCGGCGGCCTCGCCGACGCGCTCGGCCGCAAGCCGGTGCTGCTCGTCGCCTGGGCGGTCTGCCTGGTCTCGCTCGTGCTCTTCGTCGTCGCCGACTCGTTCTGGATGTTCTTCCTGGTCTGGGCGTTGCAGGGGATCTACCGGGCGCTCGACAGCGGCCCGCTGGAGTCCTGGTACGTCGACGCCACCCTGGCCGCCGACCCGAAGGCCGAGTACGAACGCGGCCTGGGCTGGGCCGGCACCGTGATCGGCGTGGCCATCGGCGCCGGCGCGCTGCTCGGCGGCGGCCTGGTCGCGCTCGGCCCGATCGGACCCCTCAGCGCGCTGGCCCTGCCCGTGCTGGTGGCCGTCGCCCTCCAGGCGGTCGCGCTTGTCGCGCTCACCGTGCTGCTGGTCGAGCACCGCCCGGCCCGGGGTGCCGCCGCGGTCCGGGCCTCGGTGGTCGAGGCGCCCCGGATGGTCGGCCAGGCCGTCGGCCTGCTGCGCCGCAACCGGGTGCTGCTGGCCCTGGTCGCCGTCGAGCTGTTCTGGGGTTTCGGCATGATCACCTTCGAGTCGCTGCTCCCGGTGCGCCTCGCCGAGGTGGTGGGCGGAGCCGACCGGGCCGCCGCGCTGCTCGGCCCGGCCAGCTCGGCGGCCTGGCTGGCCAACGCGGCCGGAGCCGCGCTGACCCCGCTGATGCTGCGCCGGCTGGGCGCCGCGCCCGCCGCCGCGCTCATGCGCGTCCTCCAGGGCGTCACCGTGGTCGGGATGGGCCTGCTCGGCGGCCCGGTCGGGGTGCTCATCGCCTACCTGGCCTGCTACACCGTGCACGGCGCGTCGAACCCGCTGCACATGGGCCTGCTGCACCGGCAGGTCGACGGCCCCTACCGGACCAGCGTGCTCTCGCTGAACTCGATGATGGGCCAGCCGGCCGCGGCGCTCGGCGCGGTCGTGCTGACCGCCCTGGCCGACGCCACCAGCGTCACCGTCGCCATGCTGGCCGGCGCCGTGGTGCTCGCCGTGGCCGCCCCGCTCTACCTGCCGGCCTGGCGCGCCGGGCGCCGGGTGGCGGAGCAGCCGGGTGACGACCACGGGCCCGGCGACTCGGTTGCCGGCCCCGGCCACCCCGGCCCGGCACTCGACCCCGCGGGTCCCGTCGACCCGGTCCCGGCCGCCGCCGCGCCCACCCGGACGGACTGAGCCGTGTCCGGCCCGCGCGCCCGCGGGAACGCCGCGGTCCGGGAGGTGGTCGTCGTGGGCGGATCAGCCCAGGTGGACCGAGGTGCGGTGCTCGGTGCCGGTGTAGCCGAGGCGGCGGTAGAGCCGGATCGCCCCGACGTTCGCGGTGTAGACGCCGAGCGCCACGTGATCGTGCCGGGCGAACAGGGCGCGGGTCATCCCGGCGGTGAGCGCCGCGCCGAGCCCGCGGCCCCGGCGGTCGGGCGCCACGGTCAACCCGGCCAGGAAGCCGATGTCGCCCCGGCTGCGGTCGGCGCCGCAGGCCACCAGGCGGTCGCCGTCGCGGATGCCGTACCAGTCGACGACGCGCGGGTCGCCCGGGCGGGACGTCGTGCTCGGAAAGGCCTCCTCGATGAGCGCGGCCAGCGCGGGATGGTCGGCCTCGGTGAGACGGACGACGCGCTCCTCCTCCGGCTGCTCCGGCGGTGCGGTGGTGGTCCAGAGGAAGTCCCACTCGTCGAGGCGCGCCACCGTGAACCGGTCGGCCACCTCCGCCGGGTCGGTCCGGGGCAGGTGCAGCCACTGGTCGGCGCGCAGCGTCCCGTCCGCCACCAGGCCCGCGAAGACGTCCAGCGCCGGCCCGGCCGCACCGAGCGCCCCGCCGGCCGGCCCCTGCCCCGGCGGCAGCAGCCAGCCGACCGCGCCGTCGCGCCGCCAGCCCCGCGCCTCCCGGTCGCGCCAGAGCGCGTGCCGGGCGTACGGGTGGTGACCGGCGGCGGCGAGCAGGGTGTCCCGGCCCAGCAGGACCTGGTCGGCAGCGATCATGCGGCCAGCCTACGAGAGGAGAATCCGTGACCCCCATCCACTCCGTACGGGCCGTGCGCCTGACCGGTCCGGGCTGTGTGCTGCGGGAATGGGCCGACGACGACGTGCCCGCGCTGCACGCGCTGCTGACCGAACCGCGGGTGCTGGACCGGGTGCTGGACGAGCGGGCGCCGACCCGGGACGAGGTCCACGACGCCGTGTCCACGTGGCGCGAGGAGGCCGGCGGCGAGCCGCGGCCCGCCTACCGTCTGGCCGCCGTCGACGGTGACCGGTTGCTCGGGCTGGGCACCCTCACCGTGGAGAGCGTGCCGCACCGGCGCGGCGAGATCGGCTACGTGGTGCACCCCGACCACTGGGGCCGCGGGCTCGGCACCGGGATCGCCGGCCTGCTGCTCGACCTGGCGTTCGGGCCGGTGGGGCTGCACCGGGTGGAGGCGACGACCCGGCCGGACCACGTGGCCTCCCGGCGGGTGCTGGAGAAGGCCGGCCTGCGGTGCGAGGGCGTCAGCCGGGACCACCTGCTGGTCCGGGGCTCCTGGTGGGACTCCGTCCGGTACGCGATCCTCGCCACCGACCGCTGACCGGAAACACCTGCCCCCGGCAGGGGCGTTCCACGGTGGAGATTGACGAACAGACCGATTGGGTACATCCGTCGCCGACCTACTGGGACCCCCCACCGGAGGAACGACCATGCTCGCCATTCTCGCGGCCATCGTGTTCGGCTTCGCCCTGTTGATCGACTTCCTGAACACGAACCTCGGCGCGCCCGACCTGTTCAACACCCACACCCTCATGCTGATCGGCTTCCTGCTGCTCTCCCTCTACCTGGCCGGGGTCGGGTCCGGCCCGCGCGGCGGTGGCGGCGGCCGCTGGTACCGGGGGCGGCGTCCGGGTCGCGGCTGACCGGAAACGACCATCCGGGCCGGGCGGCGGCGCGATTCCAGCGTCGTCGGCCCGGCCCGGTACTGTTCTCGTGATGGAATCCGACGCCCTCTTCACCCTCGGCGAACCCGCCGGAGCGCCCAGCGCCCCCGCGGGTTCCGGCGGCGTCGACGGGTTCACCGCCGCCGCGGCGGATTCGCCGCTGCCCGTCCGGATGCGGCCGGCCAGCATCGACGAGCTGGTCGGTCAGGACCACCTGCTCGCGCCCGGCGCCCCGCTGCGCCAACTCGTCGAGTCCGCGGCGCCGATGTCGGTGATCCTCTGGGGGCCGCCCGGCAGTGGCAAGACCACGATCGCGCACCTGGTGGCCCGGGCCACCGACCGTCGCTTCGTCGCCATGTCGGCGCTGACCGCCGGGGTGAAGGACGTCCGCGCGGTCATCGAGACCGCCCGCCGGCAGCGCCGCGCCGGGGGCCCGCCGACCGTGCTCTTCATCGACGAGGTGCACCGGTTCAGCAAGACGCAGCAGGACTCGCTGCTCGCCGCCGTCGAGGACCGCACGGTCACCCTGCTCGCGGCGACCACCGAGAACCCGTACTTCTCGGTCATCTCGCCGCTGCTGTCCCGCTGCGTGCTGCTGACCCTCCAGCCGCTCGACGACGACGCCGTCCGCGGCCTGCTGCGCCGCGCGGTCGCCGACGAGCGCGGGCTGGGCGGCGCGCTCACCCTCGCGACCGACGCCGAGGACCACCTCGTCCGCCTCGCCGGCGGCGACGTCCGCAAGGCGCTCACCGCGCTGGAGGCGGCGGCGGCCACCGCCACGGCCCGCGGCGTGGAGCGGATCGACCTCGCCGTCGCCGAGCAGGCGGTCGACGTGGCGGCCGTCCGCTACGACCGCGACGGCGACGCCCACTACGACGTGACAAGCGCGTTCATCAAGAGCATGCGCGGCTCGGACGTGGACGCCGCGCTGCACTGGCTGGCCCGGATGCTGGTGGCCGGCGAGGACGCCCGGTTCATCGCCCGGCGCATGGTGATCTTCGCCAGCGAGGACGTCGGCATGGCCGACCCCACGGCCCTGACCGTCGCGACCGCCGCCGCGCACGCCGTCGAATACGTCGGCCTGCCCGAGGCCCAGCTCAACCTGGCCCAGGCGGTCATCCACCTGGCCACCGCCCCGAAGTCCAACTCGGCCACCACCGCCATCGGCGCGGCCATCGCCGACGTGCGCGCCGGTCGCGGCGGGGCCGTGCCGCGCGGGCTGCGCGACTCCCACTACGCCGGCGCCCGGGGCCTCGGCCACGGGGCCGGCTACCGCTACCCGCACGACGACCAGCGCGGAGTGGTCACCCAGCAGTACGTTCCGGACGACCTCGTCGGGACCGACTACTACCAGCCCAGCGGGCACGGCGCGGAGCGGGCGGTGGCCACCCGGCTGCCCCTGCTGCGCCGGATCGTGCGCGGGCTGCCCGCGCCGCCGGCACGGGTCGAGGCGGCGGTGAGCGGCGGCCGCCCGGCGGACGCCGCGCGGGCCGACGGCGCGAACGAGGGCGGCAGCGACGCCGTGGGGGAGGGTCAGCAGTGATGGCGCGTGGTCCGGAGCAGCCGGCGGACGGCCCCGACGAGCGGCGGGACCCGCGTGCCAAGGGCCGCCGGTGGGGGCGGGGTCGGGCCGACGCGGAGCCCGCCGAGGCGGCCGCCGGCGAGGAGTTCGGCTGGATCGACGACCTGCGGACGGCCAAGCAGCAGCGCAGTGACCTGGGCCCGGACGGGGAGGCGCCCGGCGCCGTGCCGCCCGCGCGGGGTGGGCTGCCGCCCGCCGCTCCGGGGCCCCGGCCCGGTCCGGCCGCCCCGGAACCGCCCGGTGCCGCCCGCCCGGGCGCGGTGCCGCCGCCCCCGGCCGCCCGGCCCGGGCCGGAGACCCCACCCGCCCGCCGTGGCCCCGAGGCCCGCCCGGCGGGCCCCGCCATGCCACCCGCCCGCCCCGGCGGCCCCGACCCGGCGGCGCCGCGCCGCCCCGTCGACGGTCCCTGGCCCGGCGCACCCGAGCCGGCCCGGCGCCCCGCCGAGCCCACCCGTGGCCCCGGCGAACCGTCCCGCCCGCCCCGCCGGAACCCGGACGCGCCGACCGGCCAGCAGCCGCCGGCTCCCGGCCGGATGAGCGGCCCGCCCGGCCCGCGCGTCGCGCCGCCCCCCGGCCCGGTTCCCGGCCGCGCCGGTCAGGGCGCCGGTCCCACCCCCGACCGCGGTCCCGGTGGCCCGAATCCCGGCCCCGCCTGGCCCGGCCCCGACGGCGCCCGGAACGCGGTTCCGCCCACGCCGCGCGGCCGGCACGGCGCCGAGGCGCCCGCCGGCCCGGCCGGCGGCCCCCGCCCGGGCGGCGTCGACCCGGCTGTGGGACCCGCCCCCGGCGGCGGCCGGCGGGCCCTGCCCGACGGCGCCGACCCCGGCGTCCGCCCGGTCTCCGGCGCCGGCCGCCGGCCGGCCTCCGAGGGCGGCGCACCCGGCCGTCGCGGCGCACCCGACCTCGCTCCCGGCGGCCCCCCGCCCACCGGCGGTCACCGGCGGGCCGTGCCCGACGGTGCTCCGCCCGGCACCGGCCGGCGCGCCCCGGCGGGTCCGGCCGACCCCGCCGTCCAACCCGTCTCCGGTGCCGGCCGGAGGGCCGCCGTGGATCCCGGCCGCGCCGGCGTGCCCTCGGCGCGCGCCGCCGCGCCCGGCGTCGGCCGGCCCACCGATCCGGTGACCGGCGGGCCGCAGCCGGGCGAGCCCGGGCCGCGTCGCGGTCGCGCCCCGCAACGCCCCGAGCCGTCCACCGCCGGGGTGCCCACCGCGGACGGTGGCGCCGGCCGGAGCGGTGGCCGTCGTCGCGCGGGGGAACCGGACCACCCGGTGGTGCCCCGCAGCGGAAACGCCCCGCAGGTGCCCGGCGCCGGTCCCGACGTCGAGCGTCGGCCGGACGGCGCCGCACCGGCCCCGCGCCGTACCACGGCCGGTGCCGCAGCCGGCCCCCGGCCCGGCACCGACGTCCCACCGACCGGCCGGCGAGCCGGTGCCGTCCCGGCGTCCCCGCCCGGCCGCCGAGCGGCTCCCGACGGCCCGGCGGTCCCGCCCGGCCGTCGCGGCGCTCCCGACGACAGCGCGCCGCCGACCGGCGCGCCCGACATCACCGCCGCGCCGCGCGGCCGGCGGACCGCTCCCGACGAGGCGGCGATGCCGCCCGGCCGGCGGGCCGCCGCCGACGCCGCGGCGTCGCCGGGTCGCCGCGGTGCTCCCGACGGCCCGGTGGCCGCGTCCGGCCACCGTGCCCCCGACGACGCCCCGCCCGCGTCCGGTCGCCGCGCCGCCGCTGACGCGCCGGGTGGACCCGGTGCCACCGGCGGCGCTCCGGCCCCGCGCCGCGCGGCCCGCGACGCCGCCGACGAGCCGCGCCCGCAGCGACCCGACCGTCCCGCCGACTGGCTGCGCCAGGCCGGTCGCACCTCGCACAGCGACCCCGCCATGCCGGCGGTCCGCCGCCCCGGCGGCCCCCCGGTGGACGAGCCGGCCGCCACCCGGCGCGGTGGCACCGGCCCCGACCGTGGCGCGACCGGCCGCGTCGGCGCGGCGGTGCCGCCCCTGAAGCCCGACCAGACCGGCCCCGCCCGGGGCCTGGCCCGGCCCGCCGGCCCGGCCGCTCCCGGCGACGGTGCCCGTGGCGCCGCCCGGCCGGACGGCGACGGCACCGGCGGGCTGCGACCCGGTGCTCCCCGGCCCGGCGGGCGCCCTCCCGCCGACGATCCGGCCCGCACGGGTGGTTTCCCGGCGGGCGGTGATCCGGCCCGCACGGGTGGTTTCCCGGCCGGCGGTGATCCGGCCCGTTCCGGCGGCGTGCCGGCCGGCGGACGGGGCCGGGGCGGCGATCCCGGCCGCACCGGCGGTGTCCCCGCCGGTGGTGATCCGGCGCGCACCGGCGGCCTGCCGGCCGGCGACCGTCCCGGCGGGCGCGGTCCGGCCGGCGACCCGTCCCGCACCGGTGGCTTCGCGGCCGGTGCTGACGCCCGCGGTCCCGCCCGCGGCGCGGCACGCCCGGACGGCGGAGTCCCGCCCGGTGAGCCGCGCGCCGCGGCCGGTGGCCCTCCGGTGGCCCGGGCGGCCGCCTCGGTGGCCCGGCCCGCGGGGCCGGACGAGCGGCCGGCCGGCCGGGCGAACCCGCTCGCGCCGGAGCCCACCCGGCCCGGACCGGGCGGCCCGGGCGCCGTGCCGCAGGGGCCCGGCGCGCCGGCGGTGGCGCGGGCGGCCGCGGTCGTACCCCCCGGCGAGCCGGCGGTGGCGCGGGCCGCCGCGGTCGTGCACCCGCCGGAGGCGCGGCCGGGACCGGAGGACGGCGCCGGCCCGGCGCTGCGCCGGGCCGAGGCCGCGCCGGAGGACGCCGACGACGCGACGGGCGGCCTGCGGGGCGCCCGCTCCGAGCTACGCCGGCAGGTGCGCGAGCGGCGGCGGCTGCGGATGGGCATCCTCGCCCTGGTCAGCGTGGTGCTGCTCGGCGCGTTGCCGCTCTTCTTCGGGCTCCGCACACTGAGCCACGACCCGGTCTTCGACACCCTCGACGCGTTGAGCGTGCCGTCCTGGGCGGCGACCAAGACGGTGGACAACGTCAGCGGCAGCCGGTGGTGCCTCCAGGACTGCCGGCTGCGGGAACGCACCGTCGAGTCGCAGAAGGCCTGGAAGGAGACCGCGCAGGCCTACGAGGCGGCGCTGTCCCGGGACGGTTGGCAGCGGTGGAAGGTGGACCGCTGCCCGGAGCAGAAGGTCAAGGGCAGCTACACCTGCTGGCGCCGGGACGAACTGACCCTCGACCTCTGGGTGCGCGAGCCCACCTGCGTGCCGCCGGCCGTCGCGGGCGAGCCGGCGCCGTCTCCGGTGCCCGCGCCCGCAGCGGGGGAGTGCACCGGCTCGTTGGTGTCGGTGAAGGTGCGCAACGCGATCGACGACGAGCGGACCGGGCCGCAGCCCACCACCGATCCGTCACTCACCGGCGAGGACCCGTACCCGACCCTCACCGACGATCCCCTCGGTGAGCCGGCACCCTCACCGTCGTGAGCCGGTTTCCATCACGGACGGTAGGGTCTGGGGCTGGCGGGGCCCGTCCGCCCCGTTGACCGGTCACGGGTCGGCGTGCGACGGACCGGCCAGGTACGGTCGCGCGTCCCGGGGCGTCGGGCCCCGGGACACTGCTTGAGGAGGACATGCGCGTGAGTGGTGGAGAGATCGCTGCGCTGATCGCGGCCGGCGCGTTCCTGATGCTGGTGCTCGTGCTGGCGGTGCCGATCCTGCGGCTGCGGCACACCGTCGACGCGACGACCCGCATGATCGCCGACCTGAACGACCGCACGGCGCCGCTGCTCGGTGACGTGAACACCACCGTGAAGAACGTCAACACGGCGCTGGAGCAGGTGCAGACCTCCCTCGACGGGGTCAACCTGCAGCTGGCCAAGGTGGACACCATGACCACCCACGCGCAGAACGTCACCGCGAACGTGGCGAACCTGGCCGCCGTGGTCTCCGCCGCCGCCGCGAACCCGCTGGTCAAGGTCGCCGCGTTCGGCTACGGCGTGCGCAAGGCCGCCGCCGCGCGCCGGCACGCCGAGACCGAGCGCGAGGTGCGCGACACCATCAAGCAGCAGCGCCGGTCCGCCAGGCGCGGCAACCGCTGACCCGGCCGGCGAACAGCGGGAGGATGAGAGCATGAGGCGGTTGTTCTGGCTGGGCATCGGCCTGGCCGTGGGCGTGCTGGTGGTCCGCAAGGCCACCCGGACCGCGCAGGCGTACACGCCGGCGGGGATCGCCAGCGGGCTGTCCGAGTCGGCCGGCGGCCTCGTCGAGTCGGTGCGCAGCTTCGTGGACGACGTCCGGGCCGGGATGGCCGAGCGCGAGCAGGAGATCCACGAGGCCTTCGCCCGCGGCGAGGCGTACGACGACCAGTTCGCCGAGCTGCGGGAGGACCCGCGGATCGGTGACCGAGAGATTTTCCCGGAGGAGCACCAGCGATGAAGACGGCGGAGATCAAGCGGCGGTACCTCGCCCACTTCGAGGCCAACGGCCACGCCGTGGTGCCGTCCGCTCCGCTGCCCGCCATCAGCGACCCGAACCTGCTGTTCGTCAACGCCGGCATGGTGCAGTTCGTCCCCTACTTCCTGGGCCAGCAGACCCCGCCGTACCGGCGTGCGGTCAGCGTGCAGAAGTGCATCCGGACGCCGGACATCGACGAGGTCGGCAAGACCAGCCGGCACGGCACGTTCTTCCAGATGAACGGCAACTTCTCCTTCGGTGACTACTTCAAGGACGGCGCCATCCCGCTGGCCTGGGACCTGGTCACCAAGCCGGTCGACGCGGGCGGTTTCGGGCTGGACCCGGAGCGGATCTGGCCGACGGTCTACCTGGACGACGACGAGGCGTTCCAGATCTGGCGGTCGGTCGGCGTGCCCGCCGAGCGGATCGTCCGGCGGGGCAAGGCGGACAACTTCTGGTCGATGGGCATCCCGGGCCCGTGCGGCCCGTGCTCCGAGCTGTTCTACGACCGCGGCCCGGAGTACGGCCGCGAGGGCGGGCCGGCGGTCGACGAGGACCGCTACATGGAGTTCTGGAACCTCGTCTTCATGCAGTTCGAGCGGGGGCCCGGCACCGGCAAGGAGGACTACCCGATCCTCGGTGAGCTGCCGGCGAAGAACATCGACACGGGCATGGGCCTGGAGCGGATGGCGTCCATCCTCCAGGGCGTCGACAACCTCTACGAGATCGACGAGGTCCGGCCGATCCTGGCCCGGGCCGCCGAGCTGACCGGCAAGCGCTACGGCGCGCACTCCGGCCACGTGGCCAGCGAGTCGCACCCGGACGACGTGCGGCTGCGGGTGATCGCCGACCACGTCCGCACGGCGCTGATGCTGATCGGCGACGGGGTGACCCCGTCGAACGAGGGCCGCGGCTACGTGCTGCGCCGGATCATGCGCCGGGCCATCCGCGCGGTCCGCCTCCTCGGTTACCAGGACCGGGCCCTGCCCGAGCTGCTGCCGGTGGCGCGGGACTGCATGGCCCCGTCCTACCCGGAGCTGGCCGAGGACTTCGGCCGGATCTCCCAGTACGCGTACGCCGAGGAGGACGCCTTCCTCGCCACCCTGCGGGCGGGCACCACGATCCTGGACACCGCCATCGCGGAGACCAAGTCTGCCGGGCAGGCGTCGATCTCCGGCGACAAGGCGTTCCAGCTGCACGACACGTACGGCTTCCCGATCGACCTGACCCTGGAGATCGCGGCGGAGCAGGGCCTCCAGGTCGACGCGGAGGGCTTCCGCCGGTTGATGGCCGACCAGCGCAGCCGGGCCAAGGCCGACGCGCAGGCGCGCAAGACCGGGCACACCGACGTGTCGGCTTACCGGTCGGTGCTCGACGGCGGCGGGGCGGTGGAGTTCACCGGCTACACCGAGCTGACCCGGGAGTCCCGGGTGCGGGCGCTGCTGGCCGGGGGCGCCCAGGTGGCCGCGGCGGTCGAGGGCGACACGATCGAGCTGGTGCTCGACACCACGCCGTTCTACGCCGAGGGCGGCGGGCAGCAGCCCGACCAGGGCCTGATCACGGTCGGCGGCGGCCAGCTCGAGGTCTTCGACGTGCAGCAGCCGGTGCCGGGGTTGATCGTGCACCGGGCCAAGGTGCTCCGCGGTGAGGTGCGCGCCGGCGAGACCGGCTACGCCGAGATCGACGTGTCCCGGCGGCGGGCCATCTCCCGTTCGCACACGGCCACCCACCTGGTGCACCAGACCATGCGCAACTTCCTCGGCGAGTCGGCCACCCAGGCGGGTTCGCTGAACGCGCCGGGCCGGCTGCGGTTCGACTTCAACACCCCGACGGGGGTGGCGCCGAGCGTGCTGCACGACGTGGAGCAGCAGGTCAACGAGGTGCTCCTGGCCGACCTGGAGGTGCACGCCTTCATCACCACGCAGGAGGAGGCGCGCCGGATCGGCGCCATGGCGCTGTTCGGCGAGAAGTACGGCGAGCGGGTCCGGGTCGTCGAGGTCGGCGACTACGCCCGCGAGCTGTGCGGGGGCACGCACGTGGCCCGCTCGGCCCAGCTGGGCCTCGTCAAGATCCTCTCCGAGGCGTCGGTGGGTTCCGGGGTGCGCCGGATCGAGGCGCTGGTCGGCATGGACGCCTTCGGCTTCCTGGCCCGCGAGCACCTGCTGGTCTCGCGCCTCGCCGAGCTGTTCCGGGTGCCGGGCGACCAGGTCGCCGACCGGGTGGAGCAGACCGTCACCCAGCTCCGCGACGCGGAGAAGGAGCTGGAGAAGCTCCGCGCCCAGCTCGTGCTCGGCGGGGCCGCGGCACTGGCGGCGCAGGCGAAGGACGTCCGCGGCGTCGCGTACGTCGGCACCGAGGCCCCCGAGGGTGCGGCCGGCAACGACGTGCGGACCCTGGCCCAGGAGATCCGGGGCCGGATCGACCCGGCCCGCCCGGCCGTGGTGGCGGTGGCCGCCCGGGCGAACGGCAAGGCGTCGCTGGTGGTGGCCGTGAACCAGGCCGCCCGCGGCCGGGGCCTGACCGCGAAGGACCTGGTGAAGGCAGCCTTCTCCGGTCGCGGCGGTGGCAGCGACGACCTCGCTCAGGGCGGCGGCCTGCCCGCCGCGGAGGCGCCGAACCTGCTGGCCACCGTGGAGAAGGCGATCGCCGACGCCTGATGTGCGCACCGATGGAAGCCAGGGCGGGCCGCCGGGTCCGCCCTGGCCCGTACCGGAGGGGAAGTGTCCGGTAGATGGCTGAACTGTCCCGTGGTGTCCGGCTCGGCGTCGACGTCGGCCAGGTCCGGGTCGGGGTGGCCCGATCCGATCCGCACGGCATCCTGGCCACCCCGCTGGTCACCCTGGCCCGCGACCTGACGACCGGGCCGGACGCGGTGCCCACCGACATCGCCGAGCTGGTCCGGCTGGCCGCCGAGCACGAGGCGGTCGAGATCGTCGTCGGCCTGCCGGTCAACCTTGCCGGAAAGCACGGCCCCGCGGCGGCGAACGTCTCGGCGTACGCTGCCCGGTTGGCCGATGTAATGGGGTCGATTCCGGTGACGCTGACGGACGAGAGGATGTCGACCGTGGTCGCGAGTCGTAGGCTGGCCGAACGGGGCGTCCGGGGAAAGCGCCAACGGGCGGTGGTCGACCAGGCCGCCGCGGTGGAGATTCTGCAGAGCTGGCTGGACGCGCAGCGGAGGCGGACGCAATGATCGACGATCTTGATCTCGGGTTCGACGAGGCGGAGAGGGGGGAGAAGGGCCGGCACCGGCGCAGCGCCGTGCGCAAGCGCAACGGCGGGTCGGGTGGCGGCCGGGGCAAGACCATCTTCGCCCTGCTGATGGCGATCGTGCTGCTGGGCGGCATCGGCGGCGGCGCGTACGTCGGCTTCGACCGGATCCGCAACCACTTCGTCACACCGGACTACGACGGGCCGGGCACGGGCGAGGTGCTTGTCGAGGTGAAGGCCGGCGACACCCTCACCGACATGGGGATCACCCTCTACGACGCCGGCGTGGTGAAGAGCACCAAGGCGTTCATCGAGGCCGCCGACGCGAACTCGCGTAGCAAGAACATCCAGGTCGGCCGGTACAAGGTCCGCAAGCAGATGAAGGCCGCGGACGTGATCACGCTGATGCTCGACCCGAAGAGCCGGGTGGTCAACGGGGTGACGATCCCCGAGGGCACGATCAGCCTGAACATCTACCAGATCCTCTCCAAGCAGACCAAGATCCCGGTCAAGGACTTCCAGGCCGCGGCGAAGGACCCGGTCAAGCTGGGCGTGCCCGCCTTCTGGTTCAACCGGGAGGACGGCAAGAAGGGCCCGAAGAGCATCGAGGGTTTCCTCTACCCGTCCACCTACGAGATCCCGCCGAAGGCGACCGCCGAGCAGATCCTGTCGATGATGGTGGACCAGTTCCTGACCGTGGCCCAGCAGCTCGACTTCGTCGACCGGGCGCAGAAGGAGCGGAAGATCTCGCCGTACGAGGCGCTGATCACCGCGTCGATCGCGGAGGCCGAGTCGGTGAACGCGGTCGACCTGCCGAAGGTGTCCCGGGTGATCTACAACCGGGTCTACGCCGGCAAGATCGGCTGCAAGTGCCTCGGCATCGACAGCGGCATCAACTACTACTTCCGCCTGCAGGGCAAGGACCCGAAGGACTCCGACGACCTGCTGCAGAGCGAGATCAACGACCTGAAAAACCCGTACAACACGCACAACGTGGCCGGCCTGCCGATCACCCCGATCAGCAACCCGGGTGAGGCCGCGCTCAAGGGCGCCCTGGAGCCGCCACCAGGCGACTGGATCTTCTTCATGACGGTGGACCAGAAGGGCACCATGGGCTACGGCTCGAACGACGCCGACTTCCGCAGGCTGCAGCGGCAGATGTGCGACAACAAGGTGCTCACGGGGGAGAACTGCACCTGATGAAGGCCGCCGTGGTCGGCCGGCCGATCGCCCACTCGCTCTCCCCGGTGATCCACAACGCGGGGTACGCGGCGGCCGGGTTGAGCGGGTGGTCGTACACCCGGATCGAGTGCGCGGCCGACGAGCTGGCCGGCCTGGTCGCGGGTCTCGGCCCGGAGTGGGCCGGCCTGTCGGTCACCATGCCGGGCAAGGAGGCCGCGCTCGCGGTGGCCGACGCGGCCTCGCCGGTCGCCGCCGCGGTCGGCGCCGCCAACACGCTGGTACGCCGCCCGGACGGCACCTGGTACGCCGACAACACCGACGTCGCGGGCATGGTCGACGTGCTCACCGCCGCCGGCTGCGCGGCCGGCGCCACGGTCACCGTGCTGGGTGCGGGCGGCACCGCCCGGGCGGCCGTCGCGGCGGCGGCCCGGATCGGCGCGGCCGAGGTGACGGTGGTGGCCCGGCGCCCGGAGGCGGTGCGGGAGCTGGGCTCGACGGCCGAGGCGGTCGGCGTCCCGCTGGCCGGCGCGCCCTGGGACGGCGCCCCGGCCCACGCCCGGGCCGACCTCGTGGTCTCCACGGTGCCGAAGGGCGTGGCCGACCCGCTGGCGGACAACTTCGACTGGCGGCCCGGGACGGTCTTCTTCGACGTGGTCTACGACCCGTGGCCCACCCCGCTCGCCGCGGCGGCGGTCGCCGCCGGCTGCCGGGTCGTCTCGGGGCTGGACCTGCTGCTGGCCCAGGCGATCGGCCAGTTCGAGCAGTTCACCGGCGTGTCCGCGCCCCGGGAGGCGATGCGCGCCGCGCTGGCCGGGGCCCGCGCGGAGGCCTGACCGCGCGGTCACCGCCCGCCGGGCGGACGGCCGCGTCCGCAGGGCGGGACGCGGCGGGCGGGCCGATCCGCCGGACACCGGGCGTGACAGACTGACCGCTGTGTTGCGCTGGCTGACTGCAGGTGAATCGCACGGACCCGCCCTCGTCGCGCTGCTGGAGGGGGTGCCCGCCGGCATCGAGGTGACCACCGCGGAGATCTCCGGCGAGCTGGCCCGGCGCCGGCTCGGCTACGGCCGCGGCGCCCGGATGTCGTTCGAGCAGGACGAGGTCGAGGTCATCGGCGGGCTCCGGCACGGCGTGACGCTGGGCAGCCCGGTGGCCATCCGGGTGGGCAACTCGGAGTGGCCGAAGTGGCGCACCGTGATGGCCGCCGACCCGGTCGACGCGGAGGAGCTGGCCGGGCAGGCCCGCAACGCCCCGCTCACCCGCCCCCGCCCCGGCCACGCCGACCTGGCCGGCATGCAGAAGTACGGCCACACCGACGCCCGGCCGATCCTGGAACGGGCCAGCGCCCGGGAGACCGCCGCGCGGGTCGCCGTGGGCACGGTCGCCAAGGCCCTGGTCAAGCAGGCCCTCGGCGTCGAGATCGTCTCCCACGTGGTGGAGCTCGGCCCGATCGGCGTCAAGCCCGGCCTGCGCCCCACCCCGTCCGACGCCGCCCGGATCGACGCCGACCCGCTGCGCTGCCTCGACCCGGAGGCAAGCGCCCGGATGGTCGCCGAGGTCGACGCCGCCAAGAAGGCGGCCGACACGCTCGGCGGCGTGGTCGAGGTGCTGGCGTACGGGGTGCCGCCGGGCCTGGGCAGCCATGTGCAGTGGGACCGCAAGCTCGACGCGCGGCTGGCCACCGCCCTGATGTCGATCCAGGCCATCAAGGGCGTGGAGATCGGCGACGGCTGGACGCAGGCGCGCTCGCGCGGCTCCGAGGCGCACGACGAGATCCTGCCCACCGCCACGGGGGTGCGCCGGGTGACCGACCGGGCCGGCGGGCTGGAGGGCGGCATCACCACCGGCGAGCCGCTGCGGGTGAAGGCGGCCATGAAGCCGATCTCCTCGCTGAACCGGGCGCTGTCCACGGTCGACGTGCTCACCGGTGAGCCGGCCACCGCCATCAACCAGCGCTCGGACGTGTGCGCGGTGCCGGCCGCGGCCGTGGTGGCCGAGGCCATGGTGGCCCTGGTGCTGGCGGAGGCGGCGGTGGAGAAGTTCGGCGGCGACTCGGTGGCCGAGATGCGCCGGAACCTGTCCGGTTACCTCGACGCCCTGGTCGTCAAGTGAGCACCCGGCCGGTCTGCGTGCTGGTCGGGGCGCCCGGCTCCGGCAAGACCACGGTGGGGCGCGCGCTCGCGGCGGCCCTCGGCGTCGAGTTCCGGGACACCGACGGCGACATCGAGCAGCTCGCCGGCAAACCGATCCCGGAGATCTTCGTGGACGAGGGGGAGGAGCACTTCCGTACCCTCGAACGGGCCGCCGTGGCGGCGGGACTGGCCTCGCACGCGGGCGTGCTCGCCCTCGGCGGCGGCGCGGTCCTCGCCGAGGAGAACCGCGCCGCGCTGGTCGGGCACACGGTGGTGCACCTGTCGGTGGAGCTGTCCGACGCCGTGAAGCGGGTCGGCCTGGGGCCCGGCCGGCCGCTGCTGGCGCTGAACCCGCGCGCCACCCTCCGGCACCTCATGGAGCAGCGCCGCCCGCTCTACGCCGAGGTGGCCACCGCGACGGTGCTGACCGACGGGCGCACCCCGGAGGAGATCGCGACCGAGATCGCGGCCCTGCTCAAGCCCTGACCGCCACGGGCCGGGGCGCCCGCTCCGGCCGCCAGGTGACCAGCAGGGCGAGGGCCAGCAGGATCTCGGCCAGGTCGCCGCCGTAGTACATCACCGTCGCGCCGGCCCGCAGCTCGTCCCCGGTCGCCGGCACGTCCACGAGCAGCCCGGCGTAGAGGAGCTGGGCGAGCACGGCGTGCGCCGCCACGCCCAGCCCGAGCACGACCAGCCGGACCGGGACCCGGGGCCGGTGCGGGCCGGGATCCGGCCCGGCGATCGACCAGGTGAACAGGTAGCCGCTGAGCACGAAGTGCAGCAGCACCAGCCCGTGCAGCGCCGGATGGGTCAGGGTGGCCCGGTACAGCGGGGTGAGGTACAGCAGCCAGAGCCCGCCCGCGGTAAGCAGCAGCCCGGTCACCGGATGGGCGAGCACCCGGAGGGCCGGGTGGCGCAGCAGCCGCAGCGCCGCGCGGCCGACCCGCCGGTCCACCGTTCGCAGGGCCAGCGTGCCGGGCGCGCCGAGCGCCAGGGCCAGCGGCGCCAGCATGCCGAGCACCAGGTGCTGCGCCATGTGCCCGGGCAGGTCGGCGGCGGGGAGCAGCAGCCCGGCGGCGAGCAGCGCCGCGCCGAGGCCGAAGCTCGCCGTCCGCCGATGGTCCCACCCGGGCCGGCCCGGGTCCCGCTGCCGCAGGGCCGCCGCCAGGTAGGCCCAGAACAGGACCGGGGGTACGAGCGCGACGGCCGGGAAGCCGCCGGCGGCGTGCCCGGCGTGGGCGAGGCTCACCGCCGCTCCGGGGCGCACAGGTCGACGGTCGAGGCCCGCCGCTGCACCGCCCAGCCGATCAGGACGAGGACCGCCCCGAGGGCCAGGAAGCCGAGGTCCCACCAGAGCTGGTGCGGGCCGCCGCGCACGTGGTGGATGCCGAGGATCTGGTGGTCGACGAGCCCTTCGACCAGGTTGAACAGGCCCCAGCCGACAAGCGCCCAGCCCCACAGCGCGGGGGAGCGCCACAGCCGGCCCCGGGACCGGGTGACCCGGGCGTAGAGCAGGGCCAGGCCGGTCAGCACCGCCACCCAGGTGACCGTGTGGAACAGCCCGTCCCAGAGCGTGTTCATCCTGAGCCCGGCCACCGTGTCCACCGGGTAGTACTTCACGCCGATCCGGTCGGTGTTCGTGCTGCTGAGCAGGTGGTGCCACTGGAGCAGCTGATGGAGCAGGATCCCGTCGACGAAGCCGCCGAGGCCCACGCCGAGGATCGTCGCCGGCACCCGGATGTCCGCGCCGTCGATGGTTGGTCGGGTCATGCCTGCACCTCCGCCGTCGGGGGGTTCGTCCCCACCGTTACTGCCCGCTCCTGCCGGGTCAAACGTCGGGGACGGCGGAGCGGCCACGGAGTGGACAGTCGCCGCCCCGGCGCCGCCGCCTCGACTAGGCTGCCCGCGATGGACGAGGTGACCCGGATCCCGGTCGGCGGCGACCGGCCGTACGACGTGCTGGTGGGACGCGACCTGCTGGACCCGCCGCCCCGGCTGCTGCCCGGCGCCGAGCGGGTGGCCTTCCTGCACGCGCCGCCGCTCAAGGGGCTGGCCGAGGAGCTGGCCGGGCGGGTGCGCGATGGTGGGGTGACCCCGCTGCTCATCGAGGTGCCGGACGCCGAGGCGGGCAAGCACGTCGACGTGGCCGCGGCCTGCTGGGACCGGCTCGGCGAGGCGGGCTTCACCCGCAGCGACGCGGTGGTCGGGGTGGGCGGCGGCGCGGTCACCGACCTGGCCGGGTTCGTGGCGGCCAGCTGGCTGCGCGGGGTGCGCTGGGTGCCGGTGGCGACCTCCCTGCTCGGCATGGTCGACGCGGCTGTCGGCGGCAAGACCGGGATCAACACGGCCGCCGGCAAGAACCTGGTCGGCGCCTTCCACCCGCCGGCCGGGGTGATCTGCGACCTGGCGACGCTGGACAGCCTGCCGCCGGCCGACCTGGCCGCCGGGATGGCCGAGGTGGTCAAGTGCGGGTTCATCGCCGACCCGGTGATCCTCGACCTGGTGGAGCGGGACCCGGCCGCCGCGCTGGACCCGACCGGGCCGGTGACCCGCGAGCTGATCGAGCGGGCGGTGCGGGTCAAGGCGGACGTGGTCTCCGGCGACCTGCGCGAGTCCGGGGTGCGTGAGGTGCTCAACTACGGGCACACGCTCGCCCACGCGATCGAGAAGGTGGAGGGCTACCGCTGGCGGCACGGGCACGCCGTCGCCGTGGGCCTGGTCTACGCGGCCACCCTGGCGCGGCTGGCCGGGCGGCTGGACGCGGCCACCGCGGAGCGGCACCGGTCCGTGGTGGCGGCGCTCGGCCTGCCCACCGGCTACCGGGCGGACGCCTGGCCGGAGCTGCTGGCCGCCATGCGGGTGGACAAGAAGGCCCGGGGCAGCCGGCTGCGCTTCGTGGTGCTGGACGGCCTGGCCCGCCCGACGATCCTGGAGGCGCCGCCGGACGAGCTGCTGGCGCGGGCGTACGAGGAGGTCAGCTCGTGAGGGTCTACGTGCTCAACGGGCCGAACCTGGGCCGGCTCGGCACCCGCCAGGTCGACGTCTACGGGGCCACCAGCTACGCCGACCTGGTGACCATGTGCGAGGAGACCGGCCGCGAGCTGGGGCTGGACGTGGTGGTCCGGCAGACCGACGCCGAGCACGAGCTGCTGGGCTGGCTGCACGCGGCGGCCGACGAGGGTGCGGCCGTGGTGCTCAACCCGGCCGCCTGGTCGCACTACTCGATCGCGGTCCGGGACGCCTGCGCCCTGCTGCGCGGCCCGCTGGTCGAGGTGCACATCTCGAACATCCACGCCCGCGAGGAGTTCCGGCACCACTCGGTGGTCTCCGCGGTGGCCACCGGGGTGATCTGCGGGCTGGGCGTGGACGGTTACCGGCTGGCCCTGCGCCACCTGGCCGGCCGCCTCGGGTGACGTTCGGCACGTCCGGGGCGGGTGGACCGGGCCGGTGGACCGTGGCCCGTGCGCAGCACGGCTGCCCAATTCGACACAGCTAGTAGACTTCACAGGTCTGTCCGCCAATTGATGATCAAGGCAGGAAATGGCCACCACCAACGACCTCAAGAACGGCCTGGTACTCAACCTCGACGGCGAGCTGTGGGCCGTCGTCGAGTTCCAGCACGTCAAGCCCGGTAAGGGCGGTGCGTTCGTGCGTACCACGCTGAAGAACGTGCTGTCCGGCAAGGTGGTCGACAAGACCTTCAACGCGGGCACCAAGGTCGAGACCGCCACCGTCGACAAGCGCACCATGCAGTACCTCTACGCCGACGGCGAGGACTACGTCTTCATGGACCTGGAGACGTTCGACCAGATCACCGTCCCCGGCGGCACCGTCGGCGAGGCGGCCAACTACCTCCTCCCGGAGGCCGAGGCCACCGTCGCCACCCACGAGGGCCTGCCGCTCTACATCGAGCTGCCGACCTCCGTCGTGCTCGAGATCACCTACACCGAGCCGGGTCTGCAGGGCGACCGGTCGACCGGCGGCAACAAGCCGGCCACCGTCGAGACCGGCGCCACCGTCCAGGTGCCGCTGTTCATCACCACCGGCGAGAAGATCAAGGTCGACACCCGCGACGGCCGTTACCTCGGCCGAGCCTGATGGCCGAGGGTCCCAAGCAGCAGATGCCGGCGCGCCGAAAGGCGCGCAAGCGGGCGCTGGACGTGCTCTTCGAGGCCGACCTGCGGGACCGGCCGCCCGTCGAGGTGCTCGCCGGCTACCTGGAGCGGATCGAGAAGCCCCGCCCGGAGCACGTCGGTTACGCGGTCGGCCTGGTCGAGGGCGTGGCCGCGCACCTGGACCGGATCGACGAGGTGATCGCCAGCTACGCCGAGGGCTGGACGCTGGACCGGATGCCGGCGGTCGACCGCAACCTGGCCCGGATCGCGGTCTACGAGCTGCTCTACGTCGACGAGATCGACGACGCCGTGGCGATCAGCGAGGCCGTCGAGCTGGCCCGGCAGATGTCGACCGACGACTCGCCGCGCTTCCTCAACGGCATCCTCGGCCGCATCGCCGAGTACGCCACCCGCTGAGGCTCCACGGCAACTCCAGCTCGGCGCGTCTGACGCCGCGCCGCGACCTGGAGCCGCCGACGACGAAGGGCCCGCGCCGTCCGGCGCGGGCCCTTCGTCGTGGTCGGGTCAGGAGGCGAAGAACGCCCGGGGGTCGGCGACCAGCACACCGTGCTCGGTGAGCCGCTCGATCAGGCCCGACGGCGAGGCGTCGTAGACGATCGCGAGGGCGCGCAGGTCGTCGGCGCGGATGGAGAGCACCCGGCCGTTGTAGTCACCGCGCTGCTGCTGAATGGCGCGGGCGTACCGGGCGACGTAGGCCAGGTCCTCCGAGGCCTCGTCGTAGAGCCGCTCCAGATCCAGAACGATCTTGCTGGTGGGCTCGTGGCGCACCCCACTGCCGTCGGGCAGCAGCTCCGAGACGGGAACTCGGTAGAAGTCGGCCAGCTCCGCCAGGCGGGACACGGTGACGGCGCGGTCGCCGCGCTCGTACGAGCCGACCACCACGGCCTTCCACCGCCCGTTCGACTTCTCCTCCACCCCCTGCAGGGACAGGCCCTGCTGCTGGCGGATGGAGCGCAGGCGGGCGCCCAGCGACTTGGCGTATTCAGAGGGCATTCGGACACTCCCAGTGCTGCTCGGGGTTCTCCCAGCTATCGCTACGGAGCGTGACGGTACGGGGATTGCGACACGCGGTCAAGTGTTCGTGACGACCCCGGTCGGCCCGGTGTGCGGGTTGTCCGCATTTCTCCACGCTGACCCGCTGGTCAGTCCCGGCGGCGGCCGACCCGGTGACCGCTGGTAACGTGGCACGAAGCCCCGGTCCGGGCCCGCCACGGTCCGCCGGAGCCAACCAGACGTCCTTTAACGACCCGTCCCGTGAGGCGGGGAAGGAGGTCCGCCGTGGCCTACCCACCGGCTGCCCACCCGTCGCCGCCGCGACAACCCTCGGTGAAGGTGATCCTCGCCGCCGCCGACGTGTCGCGGGTGGTCGACCGCATCGCACACCAGATCCTCGAGAAGACCCAGGGCGCCGCCGACACCGTGCTGCTCGGCATCCCCACCCGCGGGGTCCCCCTCGCGAAGCGGCTCGCCGCCCGGATCAGCACCTTCGAGGACGTGACCGTCCCGGTCGGGGTGCTCGACATCACGCTCTACCGCGACGACCTGCGCCGGCACGCCACCCGCGCGGTCGGCCCCACCGACCTGCCCCCGGGCGGGATCGACGGGCGGCGGGTGATCCTCGTCGACGACGTGCTCTTCTCCGGCCGCACCGTGCGGGCCGCCCTGGACGCGCTCAGCGACGTCGGCCGCCCGGCGTCGGTGCAGCTCGCCGTCCTGGTCGACCGGGGGCACCGCCAGTTGCCGATCCGCGCCGACTACGTCGGCAAGAACATCCCCACCGCGCTCGCCGAGAACGTCAAGGTCACCCTGGCCGAGACCGACGGGGCGGACGAGGTCCGGCTGCACGGAGGCACCTCATGATCCGTCACCTGCTCTCCGGGGCCGACCTGGACGCGGCCACCGCCACCCGGATCCTGGACACCGCGGCCGAGATGGCCACGGTGGCCGGCCGCGAGGTCAAGAAGCTGCCGGCGCTGCGCGGCCGGACCGTGGTCAACCTCTTCTACGAGGACTCCACCCGCACCCGGATCTCGTTCGAGGCGGCCGCCAAGCGGCTCAGCGCCGACGTGATCAACTTTTCCGCCAAGGGCTCCAGCGTGGCCAAGGGCGAGAGCCTGAAGGACACGGCGCTCACCCTCCAGGCCATGGGCGCCGACGCGGTCGTCGTCCGGCACCCCGCCTCCGGCGCCCCGCACCGGCTGGCCGACTGGGTGGACGGCTCGGTGGTCAACGCCGGAGACGGCACCCACGAGCACCCCACCCAGGCGCTGCTCGACGCCTACACGATGCGCTCCCGGCTGGGTCGCCTGGACGGCCTGCACGTGGCGATCGTCGGCGACGTGCTGCACTCCCGGGTGGCCCGCTCCAACGTGCTGCTGCTCTCCACCCTCGGCGCGAAGGTCACCCTGGTCGGCCCGCCGACCCTCATCCCCGTCGACATCTCTCCCGCGCTGGCCCCCGGCACCGATGTCTCCTACGACCTCGACACCGTTCTTCCCGGTGTGGACGTGGTGATGATGCTGCGGGTGCAGCGGGAGCGGATGAACGACTCCTACTTCCCCTCCGCCCGCGAGTACGCCCGCCGCTACGGGCTGGACGGGCCGCGGATGCGCCGGCTGCCCGAGCACGCGATCGTCATGCACCCCGGCCCGATGAACCGGGGGATGGAGATCACGCCCGAGGTGGCCGACTCGCCCCGCTCCACCATCGTCGAACAGGTCGCCAACGGGGTCTCCGTGCGGATGGCCGTCCTCTACCTGCTGCTCGGAGGGAACAACCGGTGACCGCGTACCTGATCCGGAACGTGAGTGTGCTCGGCGGCGCGCCGACCGACCTGCTGATCCGCGACGGCGTCGTGGCGGAGACCGGCGCCGGCCTGACCGCGCCGGACGCCACGGTGCTCGACGCCACCGGCCTGGTGGCCCTGCCCGGCCTGGTCGACCTGCACACCCACCTGCGCGAGCCGGGCCGGGAGGACGCCGAGACCGTGGAGTCCGGCTCCCGGGCGGCGGCGCTGGGCGGCTACACGGCGGTCTGCGCCATGGCGAACACCTCGCCGGTGGCCGACACGGCCGGCGTCGTCGAGCAGGTCTGGCGGCTCGGCCGGGAGGCCGGGCTGGTCGACGTGCAGCCGATCGGCGCGGTCACCGTCGGCCTCGCCGGCGAGCGCCTGGCCGAGCTGGGCGCGATGGCCGACTCGGCGGCCCGGGTGCGGATCTTCTCCGACGACGGGCACTGCGTCGCCGACCCGAAGCTGATGCGCCGGGCCCTGGAGTACGTCAAGGCGTTCGACGGGGTGATCGCCCAGCACGCCGAGGAGCCCCGCCTCACCGAGGGCGCGCAGATGCACGAGGGCGAGGTCTCCACCCGGCTCGGGCTGACCGGCTGGCCGGCGGTCGCCGAGGAGGCCATCATCGCCCGCGACGTGCTGCTGGCCGAGCACGTCGGCAGCCGCCTGCACATCTGCCACGTCTCCACCGCGGGCAGCGTCGAGGTGCTGCGGCACGCCAAGGCCCGGGGGGTGAAGGTCACCGCCGAGGTGACCCCGCACCACCTGCTCCTCACCGACGAGAAGGCCACCACCTACGACCCGGTCTACAAGGTCAACCCGCCGCTGCGCACCGCAGCCGACGTCGCCGCGCTGCGGGCGGCCCTGGCCGAGGGCGTGATCGACATCGTCGCCACCGACCACGCGCCGCACGCCGTCGAGGACAAGGAGTGCGAGTGGGCGTACGCCCGGCCGGGCATGCTCGGCCTGGAGACGGCGCTCTCCATCGCGCTGGACGTGCTCGGGCCGCAGTGGGACCTCATCGCCGAGCGGATGTCCCGCGCCCCGGCCCGGATCGCCGGGCTGGAGGGGCACGGGCTCGACCCGGCCCCCGGCGTGCCGGCCAACCTGACCCTGGTCGACCCGGCCGCCCGCCGCGTCGTCGAGCCGGCGGAACTGGCCAGTCGCAGTCGCAACACCCCGTACGCCCGCATGACGCTGCCGGGTCGCATCGTGGCGACCTTCCTGCGCGGCGAGCCGACGGTCCTGGACGGAAAGGCAGTTCGATGACCAAGCGGAGGCCCGCGATCCTCGTCCTCGAGGACGGGCGCACGTTCCACGGCGAGGCGTACGGCAGCGTCGGGGAGACCTTCGGTGAGGCGGTCTTCAACACCGGCATGACCGGCTACCAGGAGACCCTCACCGACCCCTCCTACCACCGCCAGGTGGTGGTGCAGACCGCGCCGCACATCGGCAACACCGGCGTCAACGGCGAGGACGACGAGTCCGGCCGGATCTGGGTGGCCGGCTACGTGGTGCGCGACCCGGCCCGGATCGGCTCCAACTGGCGGGCCACCGGCGGGCTGGAGGACCGGCTGGCCGCCGAGGGCGTGGTCGGCATCAGCGGCGTCGACACCCGGGCGCTCACCCGGCACCTGCGCGAGCGGGGCGCCATGCGGGTCGGCATCTCCAGCATCGACGACGACCCGGCCGCCCTGCTCGACCGGGTCCGCCACGCGCCGCAGATGGTCGGTGCGGACCTGTCCGCCGAGGTGACCACCGCCGAGCCGTACGTGGTGGCGGCACAGGGCGAGCACCGGTTCACGGTCGCGGCCCTGGACCTGGGCATCAAGCGCAACGTGCCCCGCCGGCTCGCCGCCCGCGGCGTCACCACCCACGTGCTGCCCGCCGGCTCCTCGATCGAGGACCTGCTGGCCACCGGCGCGGACGCGGTCTTCTTCTCGCCCGGGCCGGGCGACCCGGCCACCGCCGCCGGGCCGGTCGCCCTGGCGCGGGAGGTGCTCGGCCGGCGGATCCCGCTGTTCGGCATCTGCTTCGGCAGCCAGATCCTCGGCCGGGCGCTCGGCTTCGGCACCTACAAGCTCGGCTACGGCCACCGCGGCATCAACCAGCCGGTGCTCGACCGCGCGACCGGCAAGGTCGAGGTGACCAGCCACAACCACGGCTTCGCGGTCGAGGTGCCGGGCGCCGCGCACGGCGTGGTCGTCCCCGACCAGGTGATCGACACCGAGTTCGGCGGCGTCCAGGTCTCCCATGTCTGCCTCAATGACAACGTGGTCGAGGGGCTGCGGGCCCGGGACGTGCCCGCCTTCACCGTTCAGTACCACCCCGAGGCGGCGGCCGGCCCGCACGACGCGGACTACCTCTTCGACCGTTTCGCCGAGCTGATCGAGGGCCGCGGCCCCGACCGGAAGCACAGTGAGGGGCGCACGGATGCCTAAGCGGACCGACCTCAAGCACGTCCTCGTGATCGGCTCCGGGCCGATCGTCATCGGCCAGGCCTGCGAATTCGACTACTCCGGCACGCAGGCGTGCCGGGTGCTGCGCAGCGAGGGGATCCGGGTCA
The DNA here is from genome assembly GCF_055586885.1 of Micromonospora sp. NPDC048907. NCBI lineage: Bacteria > Bacillati > Actinomycetota > Actinomycetes > Micromonosporales > Micromonosporaceae > Micromonospora > Micromonospora sp. NPDC048907. The sequence goes on along the minus strand of NZ_JBVJHI010000007.1, from coordinate 67,375 downwards.
GCCTGGTCAACTCCAACCCGGCCACGATCATGACCGACCCGGAGTTCGCCGACGCCACCTACGTCGAGCCGATCACCCCGGAGTTCGTCGAGCTGGTCATCGCCAAGGAGCGCCCCGACGCGCTGCTGCCCACCCTGGGCGGGCAGACCGCGTTGAACACGGCGGTCGCCCTGCACGAGGCCGGCATCCTGGACAAGTACGGCGTCGAGCTGATCGGCGCCAACATCGAGGCCATCAACCGGGGCGAGGACCGGCAGCTGTTCAAGGAGATCGTGGCCAAGGCCGGCGTACGCCTCGGGCTGGACGACCCGTCGTCGCTGGTGCCCCGTTCCCGGGTCTGCCACACCATGGACGAGGTCCGTGAGACCGTCGGCGAGCTGGGCCTGCCGGTGGTGATCCGGCCGTCGTTCACGATGGGCGGCCTCGGCTCCGGCATGGCGCACACCGACGAGGACCTGACCCGCATCGCCGGGGCCGGCCTGGCCGCCAGCCCGGTGCACGAGGTGCTCATCGAGGAGAGCGTGCTCGGCTGGAAGGAGTACGAGCTCGAACTCATGCGCGACCGCCACGACAACGTGGTGGTGGTCTGCTCGATCGAGAACCTCGACCCGATGGGCGTGCACACCGGCGACAGCGTCACCGTGGCCCCGGCCATGACGCTCACCGACCGGGAGTACCAGCGCCTGCGTGACCTGGGCATCGCGGTGCTCCGCGAGGTCGGTGTCGACACCGGCGGCTGCAACATCCAGTTCGCGGTGAACCCGGCCGACGGCCGGATCGTCGTGATCGAGATGAACCCGCGGGTGTCCCGCTCGTCGGCCCTCGCGTCGAAGGCCACCGGCTTCCCGATCGCCAAGATCGCCGCGAAGCTGGCCATCGGCTACACCCTCGACGAGATCCCCAACGACATCACCCTGAAGACCCCGGCGGCGTTCGAGCCGACCCTGGACTACGTGGTGGTGAAGATCCCCCGGTTCGCGTTCGAGAAGTTCCCCGGCGCGGACCCGGAGCTGACCACCACCATGAAATCGGTCGGCGAGGCGATGAGCCTCGGGCGCAACTTCACCGAGGCGCTGAACAAGGCGATGCGCTCGATGGAAACCAAGTCATCGGGTTTCTGGACCACCCCGGACCCGGAGGGGGCCACCAGGGAGAACACCCTCGCGGCGCTGCGGATGCCGCACGACGGCCGGATCTACACGGTCGAGCGGGCGCTGCGGCTGGGCGCGTCGATCGCCGAGGTGGCCGAGGCGTCCGGCGGGATCGACCCCTGGTTCCTGGACCAGATCGCCGCGCTGGTGGAGCTGCGGGCCGAGATCGTGGACGCCCCGGTGCTCGACGCCCAGCTGCTGCGCCGGGCCAAGCGGGCCGGTCTCTCCGACCGGCAGCTCGCCGCGCTCCGCCCCGAGCTGGCGGCCGAGGACGGCGTCCGCACCCTGCGCCACCGGCTCGGGATCCGGCCGGTCTACAAGACGGTGGACACCTGCGCGGCCGAGTTCGAGGCGACCACGCCGTACCACTACTCCACGTACGACCAGGAGACCGAGGTCGGCCCCTCGGACCGGCCCAAGGTGCTCATCCTGGGCTCCGGGCCGAACCGGATCGGCCAGGGCATCGAGTTCGACTACTCCTGCGTGCACGCCGTGCAGGCGCTGCGAAGCGCGCCGGTCGGAGGGGTCGCTGCGTCCGGTTATGAGACCGTCATGGTCAACTGCAACCCGGAGACCGTCTCCACCGACTACGACACCGCCGACCGGCTCTACTTCGAGCCGCTCACCTTCGAGGACGTGCTGGAGGTCTGGCACGCCGAGGACACCTCCGGCAAGGCGGCCGGCGGCCCCGGCGTGGTCGGGGTGATCGTGCAGCTCGGCGGGCAGACGCCGCTCGGGCTGGCCCGGCGGCTCAAGAGCGCCGGCGTGCCGATCGTCGGCACCTCCCCGGAGTCGATCCACCTGGCCGAGGAGCGCGGCGCGTTCGGCGCGGTGCTGTCACGGGCCGGGCTGCGCGCCCCGGCGCACGGCATGGCCACCTCGTACGACGAGGCCAAGGCGATCGCCGACGAGATCGGGTACCCGGTGCTGGTCCGCCCGTCGTACGTGCTCGGCGGCCGGGGCATGGAGATCGTCTACGACGACGCCACCCTGCGCGACTACATCGGCCGGGCCACCGACATCTCGCCCGACCACCCGGTGCTCGTGGACCGCTTCCTCGACGACGCCATCGAGATCGACGTGGACGCCCTGGTCGACGCCGACGGCGCGGTCTACCTGGGCGGCGTGATGGAGCACATCGAGGAGGCCGGCATCCACTCCGGCGACTCCTCCTGCGCGCTGCCGCCGATCACCCTGGCCGGCTCGCACCTGGCGGAGGTGCGCCGCTACACCGAGGAGATCGCCCGCGGGGTCGGCGTGAAGGGCCTGCTCAACGTCCAGTACGCGCTCCAGGGCGACACGCTCTACGTGCTGGAGGCCAACCCGCGCGCCTCCCGGACGGTGCCGTTCGTCTCCAAGGCCACCGCCGTGCCGCTGGCCAAGGCGGCGGCCCGGATCGCGCTCGGCGCCACCATCGCCGAGCTGCGCGCCGAGGGGATGCTGCCGCCCACCGGGGACGGCGGGACGATGCCCGCCGACGCCCCGATCGCGGTCAAGGAGGCGGTGCTGCCGTTCAAGCGGTTCCGAACCCCGTCCGGCAAGGGCATCGACGTGCTGCTCGGCCCGGAGATGAAGTCCACCGGCGAGGTGATGGGCATCGACACCAACTTCGGGCACGCCTTCGCCAAGTCGCAGTCCGCCGCGTACGGGTCGCTGCCGACCGCCGGGAAGATCTTCGTCTCGGTGGCCAACCGGGACAAGCGCGGCATGATCTTCCCGATCAAGCGGCTGGCCGACCTGGGCTTCGAGATCGTGGCCACCACCGGCACGGCCGAGGTGCTGCGCCGGCACGGCATCGCCTGCGAGCAGATCCGCAAGCACTACGAGTCGGGTGAGGGCGAGGACGCCGTCTCGCTGATCCTCGGCGGCGACGTGGCGCTGGTGGTGAACACCCCGCAGGGCTCCGGCGCGAGCGCCCGCTCCGACGGCTACGAGATCCGCAGCGCCGCCGTGACGGCGGACATCCCCTGCGTCACCACGGTGCCCGGCGCGGCGGCCGCGGTGATGGGCATCGAGGCGCGGATCCGGGGCGACATGCGTGTCCGCCCCCTCCAGGAGCTCCACGCCGCCCTCCGGGCCGGCGAGTGACCAGGGTGCGAACCACCCTGCCCGCCACGCTGCCCACCGCGTCGATCATGAGGTTGGCGGCAGTCGAGGAGATCGACTTCGCCGTCAACCTCATGATCGACGCAGCGGGGGTGTCCGGGCGGTGATCTTCGAGAAGGTGGTGCGGCCCCGGTTGTTCCGGATCGGGGGCGGGGACGCCGAGGTGGCGCACGAGTGGACCCTCGGACGGCTGGCCTCGGTGGCCCGGCGGCCGGCCGTGCTCGCTGCCCTGCGGGCCCGGTACTTCCGGGCGGCGCCCCGGACCGTGTTCGGGGTGGAGTTCCCGAATCCGGTCGGGTTGGCGGCCGGGATGGACAAGAACGGGGTGGCGCTGCCGGCCTGGCCGGCGCTGGGCTTCGGCTTCGTCGAGGTCGGCACGGTCACCGCGCACGCCCAGCCGGGCAACCCCCGGCCCCGGCTGTTCCGGCTGCGCGACAGCGAGGCCGTGGTCAACCGGATGGGCTTCAACAACGCCGGCGCCGAAGCCCTCGCGGCCCGGCTGGCGGCGCTGCCGCGCCCGCTCGGCGTGCCGCTGGGCATCTCGCTCGGCAAGTCCAAGGTGACCCCGCTGGACGAGGCCGTCGAGGACTACCTGGCCTCCCAACGGGCGCTCAAGGGGCACGGGGACTACTTCGCGGTCAACGTGTCCTCGCCGAACACCCCGGGGCTGCGGTCCCTCCAGGACCGGTCCCACCTGGACGCGCTGCTCGCGGCGCTCGTGGGGGAGAAGCCCGTGCTCGTGAAGATCGCCCCCGACCTCACCGAGCCGGCCGTCGCCGAGCTGCTGGAGGTCTGCCTCGACCGCGGCGCGGCCGGGGTGATCGCCACCAACACCACACTGGCCCGCGACGGGCTCGCACCGGCCGAGCGGGCCTCGGGTGCGCAGACCGGCGGCCTGTCCGGCCGCCCGCTGACCGACCGCGCCCGCGAGGTGGTCGCCTTCGTGCACCGCGAGACCGGCGGCCGGCTGCCGGTGATCGGCGTGGGCGGCATCCTCGACCCGGACGACGCCACCCGGATGTTCGACGCCGGGGCGAGCCTCGTCCAGCTCTACACCGGTTTCATCTACCGGGGCCCGGCCCTGGTCCGGTCGGTGGCCCGGGCGGCAGCCCGGCGCTGACACCACGAAGGAGAACCGTGACGCCCGAGGAGATCCTCGCCGCCGACCGTCGGCACGTCTGGCACCCGTACGCGGCCCTGCCGCCGGCCAGCCCACCGTACGTGGTGGACAGTGCCGAGGGCGTGCGGCTGCGGCTGGCCGACGGCCGGGAGCTGGTCGACGGGATGTCGTCCTGGTGGGCGGCGATCCACGGCTACCGGCACCCGGTGCTCGACGCGGCCGTCACCGACCAGCTCGGCCGGATGAGCCACGTCATGTTCGGCGGCCTCACCCACGAGCCCGCGGTACGCCTGGCCCGGACCCTGGTGGAGCTGACCCCGGACGGCCTGGAGCACGTCTTCCTGGCCGACTCCGGCTCGGTCAGCGTCGAGGTGGCGGTGAAGATGTGCCTGCAGTACCAGCGGGCCCTGGGGCGGCCGGAGCGCCGCCGGCTGGGCACCTGGCGCGGCGGCTACCACGGCGACACCTTCCACCCCATGAGCGTCTGCGACCCGGAGGGCGGCATGCACCACCTCTGGGGCGACGTGCTGCCCCGGCAGGTGTTCGCGCCGGTGCCACCGTCCGGTTTCGACACCCCGCCCGACCCGGCGTACGAGGCGGCGCTGGTGGACGCGGTGGAGCGGAACGCCGGGGAGCTGGCCGCGGTGATCGTCGAGCCGGTGGTGCAGGGCGCCGGCGGGATGCGCTTCCACCACCCGCACTACCTGCGGGTGCTGCGCGAGGTGACCCGGGCGCACGGGATCCTGCTGGTCTTCGACGAGATCGCCACCGGCTTCGGCCGGACCGGCACCATGTTCGCGGCCGAGCACGCCGGGGTCGCGCCGGACGTGCTCTGCGTCGGCAAGGCGCTCACCGGCGGGTACCTCACCCTGGCCGCGGCGCTCTGCACCCCCGAGGTGGCCCGGGGCATCTCCGCCGACGGGGTGCTGGCGCACGGCCCCACCTTCATGGGCAACCCGCTCGCCTGCGCGGTCGCCAACGCCTCCCTGGACCTGCTGCGGGCCGGGGACTGGGCGGGCCGGGTGGCGGGCATCGCCGAGGGCCTGCGCGCCGGCCTGGCGCCGCTGCGCGGCACCCCCGGGGTGGCCGACGTGCGGGTGCTCGGCGCGATCGGCGTGGTGCAGCTCGACCACGAGGTGGACATCCCGCGGGCGACCGCCGCCGCGGTCGCGCAGGGGGTCTGGCTACGGCCGTTCCGGGACCTGGTCTACACCATGCCCCCGTACGTCACCGACGAGGCGGACGTGGCCCGGATCGTGGCCGGGGTCGAGGCGGCGGTCAAGGCGGGCTGAGCCCGCGGGAGGCCACCGGCGACCGGCGACCGGTGGTGGCAGGACGGCCCGGCTGCCGCGCGGCGGCCGGGGACAGCACCACGAGCGGCGGCGTACCCGTCGCGGACAGCGCGGCGCGAGCCCGCACGAGGAGAGGGAGAGTCGCGATGGAGACCTTCGGCGCCCGCCTGCACCGGGCCGTGGCCGAGCGGGGACCGCTCTGCGTGGGGATCGACCCGCATCCCGGGCTGCTGGCCCGCTGGGGGCTGACCGACGACGTCGACGGCCTGGACCGGTTCTGCCGGACGGTCGTGGAGGCCGTCGGCGACCGGGTGGCCGTGGTCAAGCCGCAGTCGGCGTTCTTCGAGCGTTTCGGGGCGCGCGGGGTCGGGATCCTTGAGTCAACTATCCGACAGTTGCGAAATGCGGGCTCGCTCGTTCTCCTCGACGTCAAGCGCGGCGACATCGGCTCGACGGTCAGCGCGTACGCCTCGGCGTACCTCGATCCATCCAGCCCGCTGTATGTCGACGCGGTCACCGCGAGTCCCTACCTGGGGGTGGGTTCGCTCGCGCCGATGTTCGAGCTGGCGGCCGCGCACGGCGGCGGCGTCTTCGTCCTGGCGCTCACCTCGAATCCCGAAGGAGCCGCCGTGCAGCGCGCCGTCGGGGCCGACGGGCGCACCGTGGCTCAGACCGTCATCGACGAGATTTCCCAGCTCAACCGGGGTGCCGAGCCGCTCGGCAGCTTCGGGCTGGTGGTCGGCGCGACGATCGGTGACACCGGTCACGACCTCACCGCGGTGCACGGTCCGCTGCTCGCCCCGGGGCTCGGCGCGCAGGGTGCCACGGCCGCCGACCTGCGTACCGTCTTCGGTTCCGCCCTGCCCTGGGTGCTGCCGTCGTACTCCCGGGAGGTGCTGGGCGCGGGGCCGGACCCGGCCGCGCTGCGCGCCGCCACCGACCGGGTGCTGGCCGAGTGCCGGACCGCCCTGGCCACCCCGTGACTGACTGACGGCTCGGTCACTTTCCGTTGATCTTCGCGCGCCCACGTTGCCGAAAACGCCGTTGACCGCTAGTTTTCCCCGCGCTGGGAACCACTGACCCCTTTGGTTGCCAGCGACACCACGTTTCACAGCTGCGGTGGTGCGCCCCGCCCGCCGTACTAGGGACCTGAGGAGAACTGGTGCCGCTCCCGTCACTGACCCCCGAGCAGCGCGCTGCCGCGCTGGAGAAGGCCGCGGAGATCCGCAAGGCCCGTGCTGAGCTGAAGGAGCAGCTCAAGCAGGGCAAGACCACCCTCGCCACCGTCCTCGAGCGGGCCGAGTCCGACGACGTCGTGGGCAAGCTGAAGGTTTCGGCCGTGCTCCAGGCGATGCCGGGCATCGGCAAGATCCGAGCCACCCAGATCATGGAGAAGCTCAAGATCGCTGACAGCCGCCGGCTGCGTGGCCTGGGCGAGCAGCAGCGCAAGGCGCTGCTTGGAGAGTTCGCCGCCAACTGAACGACCCACCGTGTAGAAACAAGCGGTGAGCACGGATGACGAGGCGCGCCCGGCGGCTCGGCTCACTGTCCTGGCCGGACCTTCGGGGGCCGGCCGGGAGAGTGTCGTCGAGCTGGTCCGGGCGCGCTTTCCGTCCGTGTGGGTGCCGGTGGCCGCGACCACCCGGCCGGCCCGCCCCGGTGAGGTGGACGGCGTCGACCGGCTCTTCCTCGACGCGGGCGACTTCGACCGCATGGTCGCGGCCGACGAGCTGCTGGAGTGGAGCCGGATCGGGCCGTACCGGCGTGGGGTGCCGCGCGCGGGCGTGCGGTCCCGGCTCGCCGAGGGGCGGCCCGTGCTGCTCCCGCTGGACCTGCCGGGCGCGCTCGCCGTCCGGGCCGTGGCGCCGGACGCGCGGCTGGTGCTGCTGATCCCGCCCGCGTACCGCCCGGAACCCGCCGTCGCGGCCGCCTTCGCACACGCCGTCGTGCACGACCGGACCGAGCGCGCGGCCGAGGAGCTGGTAGGCTTGCTCGGTTCTTCCTTCCTGGCTTCGGCCCGACCGCGCCGGAGCGGTTGAGAGGCCACCGCTCTTGAGAGGCCACCGCCCCCGGGCGGTGCACAACGACGCAGAGGTTAATTCGTGGGATCCATCGCCAACCCCGAAGGCATCACCAACCCGCCGATCGACGAGCTCCTCGAGAAGACCACCTCGAAGTACGCGCTTGTCATCTTCGCGGCCAAGCGCGCGCGCCAGGTCAACGCCTACTACAGCCAGCTCGGTGAGGGCCTGCTGGAGTACGTCGGCCCGCTGGTGGAGACCACCCCCCAGGAGAAGCCGCTCTCCATCGCCATGCGCGAGATCAACGCGGGTCTGCTCACCGCCGAGCCGACCGACCAGCCGTAAGCCCCGCCCGCCCCGATGGCCGCCGAGATCGTCCTCGGGGTCGGTGGCGGCATCGCCGCCTACAAGGCGTGTGAGCTGCTCCGGCTCTTCACCGAGTCGGGTCACCGGGTCCGGGTCGTGCCGACCGCGTCGGCGCTCCGTTTCGTCGGGGCGCCGACCTGGGCCGCGCTCTCCGGCCAGCCGGTCGCCGACGACGTCTGGTCCGACGTGCACGAGGTGCCGCACGTCCGCCTCGGGCAGCACGCCGACCTGGTCGTGGTGGTGCCCACCACGGCCGACCTGCTCGCCAAGGCCGCCCACGGCCTCGCCGACGACCTGCTCACCAACACCCTGCTGACCGCGCGCTGCCCGGTGGTGCTCGCGCCGGCCATGCACACCGAGATGTGGGAGCACCCGGCCACCGTCGCGAACGTGGCCACCCTGCGGTCCCGCGGCGTCCTGGTGATCGAGCCCGCGGTCGGCCGGCTCACCGGCAAGGACACCGGCAAGGGCCGGCTGCCCGACCCGGCCGAGATCTTCGCGGTCGCCCGCCGGGCCCTGGCCCGCGGCGGCGCCGTCCCCGCCGACCTGGCCGGCCGGCACGTGGTGGTCACCGCAGGCGGCACCCGCGAGCCGCTCGACCCGGTCCGCTTCCTGGGCAACCGCTCCTCGGGCAAGCAGGGCTACGCGTTCGCCCGCGCCGCCGTGGCCCGGGGCGCCCGGGTCACCCTGGTCTCGGCCAACGTCGCGCTCGCCGATCCGGCCGGTGCGGACCTGGTGCGGGTGGGCAGCACCGAGGAACTGCGCAAGGCCACGCTGGAGGCGGCCGCCGACGCGGACGCCGTGGTGATGGCCGCCGCGCCCGCCGATTTCCGCCCGGCGACGTACGCGCCCGGTAAGATCAAAAAGTCGGACGACGGCAGCGCGCCCACGATCGAGCTGGTCACCAACCCGGACATCGCGGCCGAGCTGGGCCGGCGCCGGCCGCCGGAGCAGGTGCTGGTGGTCTTCGCCGCGGAGACCGGCGACGCCGAGGCCAACGGCCGGGCCAAGCTCGCCCGCAAGCGCGCCGACCTCATCGTGATCAACGAGGTCGGGGTGGACAAGGTGTTCGGGGCCGAGACCAACGCCGCCACGGTGATCGGGGCGGACGGGTCGGTGCACCGGATGCCCGAGCAGCCCAAGGAGGACCTGGCCGACGCCGTCTGGGACCTCGTGGTCGCCCGGTTGGTGGAGCGGTCCTGACGGTTGGTCACTCTCCGGTTCGCCGGGTCACCCTGGGAGCACGGTGACTAAACTGCCGCCGAGCGACCTTTAAAAGTCTTCACATGCTTAGGAGTGCCGTGACACGTCTCTTCACGTCCGAATCGGTCACGGAAGGCCACCCGGACAAGATCGCCGACCAGATCAGTGACGGCATTCTCGACGCACTGCTCGCGCAGGACCCGCACAGCCGCGTGGCGGTCGAGACCCTGATCACCACCGGCCAGGTGCACGTCGCCGGCGAGGTGACCACGAAGGCGTACGCCGACATCCCCACCATCGTGCGGGACACGATCCTGTCGATCGGCTACGACTCGTCGAAGAAGGGCTTCGACGGCGCCTCCTGCGGCGTGAGCGTGTCCATCGGCGCCCAGTCGCCGGACATCGCGCAGGGCGTGGACAACGCGTTCGAGCTGCGTACCGGCTCGTCGGAGAGCGCGCTCGACGCGCAGGGCGCCGGCGACCAGGGCATGATGTTCGGCTTCGCCTGCTCCGAGACGCCCGAGCTGATGCCGCTGCCGATCGCGCTCGCCCACCGGCTGGCCCGCCGGCTCGCCCAGGTCCGCAAGGACGGCACGATCCCCTACCTGCGGCCCGACGGCAAGACCCAGGTGACCATCGAGTACGACGGGCTGCGCCCCGTCCGGCTCGACACCGTCGTCGTCTCCAGCCAGCACGCGGCCGACATCTCGCTGGAGTCGCTGCTCACGCCGGACGTCCGCGACCACGTCATCACCCCGGAGCTGGAGGGCCTCGGCCTCGACACCGAGGGCTACCGGCTGCTGGTCAACCCGACCGGGCGCTTCGAGATCGGCGGCCCCATGGGCGACGCGGGCCTCACCGGCCGGAAGATCATCGTCGACACCTACGGCGGCTACGCCCGCCACGGCGGCGGCGCGTTCTCCGGCAAGGACCCGTCGAAGGTGGACCGCTCGGCCGCGTACGCGATGCGCTGGGTCGCCAAGAACGTGGTCGCCGCCGGCCTGGCCGAGCGCTGCGAGGCGCAGGTCGCGTACGCCATCGGCAAGGCCCACCCGGTCAGCCTCTTCGTCGAGACCTTCGGCACCGAGACCGTGCCGGTCGCCTCGATCGAGAAGGCCGTCGCCGAGGTCTTCGACCTGCGCCCGGCCGCGATCATCCGGGACCTCAACCTGCTCCGCCCGATCTACCAGCAGACCGCCGCCTACGGCCACTTCGGCCGCGAGCTGCCGGACCTGACCTGGGAGAGCACCGACCGGGCCGCCGACCTCAAGTCGGCCGCGGGAGCCTGACCGGCACCAGGCGCGGCGACCGGCGACCCGCCGAGGGGTCGCCGGTCGCTCGTGTCTGCGTGGACGTGCCGCTGCCGCACCTCGACCGCCCCTTCGACTACCTCGTCCCCGACACCCTCGACGCCGACGCCCGGCCCGGGGTGCGGGTGAAGGTCCGCTTCGCCGGGCAGCTCGTCGACGGCTGGCTGCTGGAGCGCGTCGCGGAGTCCGCGCACCCGAAGCTGGCGTACCTGGAGAAGGTCGTCTCCCCGGTGCCGGTGCTGGCGCCCGAGGTGGCCGAGCTGGCCCGCGCGGTCGCCGACCGCTACGCCGGCAGCCTCGCCGACGTGCTCCGGCTCGCCGTCCCGCCCCGGCACGCCCGGGTCGAGAAGGACGTCACGGCGACCGACGCGGCCGGGGCCGACGCCACCGCGCCGACCGCCGCCGACCCGGCCGTCCCGGCGCCCGCCGATGCCGCCGGCCCCGCCACTCCGGCCTCCGCCGATGCCGCCCGCCCCGCCACTCCGGCCTCCGCCGGCGCCGCCCGCCCCGCCACTCCGGCCTCCGCCGACGCCGCCGGCCCCGCCACCCCGGCGTCCGCCCCCGTGGACGGCCCGCACGATGCCGCCCCGGTCGACCCGCGTGGCTGGCGCGATTACCCGGCCGGGCCGGCCCTCCTACGGGCCCTCACCGCCGGCCGGGCGCCCCGGGCCGTGTGGTCCGCGCTGCCCGGCGAGGACTGGGCCGACCGGTACGCCGACGCCGTGGCGGCCACCGTGGCCGGCGGCCGGGGCGCGGTGGTCGTGGTGGCCGACGCCCGGGATCTGGACCGGCTCGACGCCGCCCTGACCGCCGTCCTCGGGCCCGGGCGGCACGCCTGCCTCTCCGCGGCGGCCGGACCGGCCCGCCGCTACCGGGCCTTCCTCGCCGCCCGCCGGGGGGACGTGCCCGTGGTGATCGGCACCCGGGCGGCCATGTTCGCCCCGGTCGAGCGGCTGGGCCTGGTCGCCGTCTGGGACGACGGGGACGACCTGCACGCCGAGCCCCGGGCGCCGTACCCGCACGCCCGGGAGGTGCTGCTCACCCGCGCCCAGCTCGGCGGGACCGCCGCCCTGGTCGGCGGCTACGCCCGCACCGCCGAGGCCCAGCTGCTGGTGGAGACCGGCTGGGCCCGCGAGGTGGTCGCCGACCGGGCGACCGTGCGGGCCCGCATGCCGGCGATCGCGCCGACCGGGGACGACCCGCACCTGGCCCGGGACCCGGGGGCCGCCTCGGCCCGGCTGCCGAGCCTGGCCTGGACCACCGCGCGGGACGCGCTCCGTGCCGACCTGCCGGTGCTGGTGCAGGTGCCCCGCCGCGGCTACCTGCCCTCGGTGGCCTGCGCCGAGTGCCGGGCCCCGGCCCGCTGCCCGCACTGCGCCGGGCCGCTGGCCCTGCCGTCGGCCGACGGGGTGCCCGCCTGCCGCTGGTGCGGGCGCGTCGCCGCCGCGTACGCCTGCCCCGAGTGCGGCGGGCGGCGGCTGCGGGCGTCGGTCACCGGCGCCCGGCGGACCGCCGAGGAGCTGGGCCGGGCGTTTCCCGGGGTGCCGGTGCGCACCTCGGGCCGGGAGGAGGTGCTCGCGGCCGTGCCGGCCGGCGCCGGTCTGGTGATCGCCACCCCGGGCGCGGAGCCGGTGGCCGAGGGCGGCTACGGGGCGGTGCTGCTGCTCGACTCGTGGGCCCTGCTCACCCGGGCCGACCTGCGGGCCGGGGAGGAGGCGCTGCGCCGCTGGCTGGCCGCCGCCGCGCTGGCCCGGCCCGGCCCGGCCGGCGGCCGGGTGGTGGTGGTCGCCGACGGCGCGCTCGCGCCCGTGCAGGCGCTGCTGCGCTGGGACTCGGCCTGGTTCGCCACCCGCGAACTGGCCGAGCGCCGCGAGCTGGGCTTCCCGCCGGCCGTGCGGATGGCCAGCGTCACCGGCGTGGCCGACGCGGTGGCCGACCTGCTGGCCGGCACCCGGCTGCCGGACGGCGCCGAGGTGCTCGGCCCGGTGCCGGCCGACGAGGGGCGGGAACGGATGCTGGTCCGGGTGCCCCGGGCCCGGGCCGCCGCCCTGGCCGGGGCGCTGCACGCGGCGGCGGGGCAGCGCAGCGCCCGCAAGGCGGCGGACCCGGTCCGGCTCCAGATCGACCCGCTCAGCCTGTTCTGAGCCCACCGGCGGCCCGTGACGTGCCGCACCCGGGCCGTCGCGTACGGTCGTGAGCAGCGGTTTGTCGCACACCTCGTGCGGCAAATGGGTGGAAGACGCGTGATAGCATCGCCCGTCATGCCCAGGCGCACGACGGCTCACGGTCGCGGCGCGGCGAAGCGGGAGCGCGTCGAGCCGACGCGGATTCGATGATGTCAATCAGCCGGTGATCAGGGGTGGACCAGTCGTGACCGTTCGTCAGTCGATCGTCTTCAACGGTGACCTCGGCAGCGGCAAGAGCACCGTTTCCGTCGAGATCGCCAAGCGGCTGGGGCTGCGCCGGGTCAGCGTCGGCGACCTCTACCGCCAGATGGCCCAGGAGCGGCAGATGACCGCCCTCCAGCTCAACCTGCACGCCGAGCTGGACCAGGCCGTCGACGGCTACGTCGACCAGCTCCAGCGCGACATCGCCGCCTCCGGCGAGAGCCTCGTCATGGACTCCCGGCTGGCCTGGCACTTCTTCACCGACGCGCTCAAGGTGCACATGATCACCGAGCCGACCGAGGCGGCCCGGCGGGTGCTGGCCCGCCCGTCCGGCCCGGCGGAGAGCTACACCTCGATGGAGGAGGCGAAGGCCAAGCTCCGCGAGCGCAGCGAGAGCGAGCGCAACCGGTTCATCGTGCGCTACGGCGTCGACAAGGCCCGCCTGCGCAACTACGACCTGGTCTGCGACACCACCCGGGCCACCCCCGAGCAGGTGATCCAGCACGTGATCGACGTCTACGAGGGGCGGCTCGGCGCGGAGGTGCTGCGCGACGGCCAGCCGCTGCTGCTGCTCGACCCGGCCCGGATCTACCCGACCGAGGACATCGCCGCCCTCCGCGGGCTGTGGGACTCGGAGTTCGTCGGCGAGGTGGCCGGGTCCGGCGACGAGGCCCTGGAGCCGCTGACCATCGGCTACACCGGGGAGTACTTCTTCGTGGTCGACGGCCACCGCCGGCTCAGCGCCGCCCTGCAGAGCGGCTTCCCGCTGGTCCCCGCCCGGCTGGTCGCCGAGGTCGACGAGCCGGTGGTCGGCGGGCTGAGCGCCGTCGACTTCTTCACCGCCCAGGCCCGGCCCAGCCTGATCCACGACTGGGAGGCCGCGCACGGCCTCGCGCTGCCGCTGCCCGAGCACGCCCTGCTGGGCGGGGACGCGGTACTGGCCGGGGAGCCGGGCACCGGCGTCTGACCGGCCGCGGGCGCGGCGACCGGGATCGCCCGATCCGGCGGACCGGAGCATGATGAAGGTCTCCGATGCCTGGGGAGGCCGACCGTGGATCCTGCCGACGCCCTCGCGCTGCTCATGTCGCCCTCGGGGCGGGTCGACCCGTACCCGACATACGAGCGGCTGCGCGCGCACGGCCCGGTGGTCCAGGCCGGGCCGGTCTTCTACGTGGTGACCGGCTACACCGAGGCCGACGCGATCCTCCGCGACGCCCGGTTCGGGGTGATGGACGACGACCTGCGCGACCAGTTCCTCCCGGGGTGGCGGGAGAGTCCCGCTGTCCTGTCGATCTCCCGGTCGATGCTGCGCACCAACCCGCCCGACCACAGCCGGATGCGCCGGCTGGCGGCCGGCGCCTTCACGCCGCGCCGGATCGCCGCCATGCGGGACGTGGTCGAGGCGCAGGCCGACCGGCTGGTCGACGGGATGCTGGCCCGCGGCCGGGACGGCGCACCGGTCGACTTCATGGCCGAGTTCGCGTACCCGCTGCCGGTGGGGGTGATCTGCGCGCTGCTCGGGGTGCCGGCGGCCGACCGCCCGCTGTTCCGGCGCTGGGCCACCGACCTGACCGGGGTGCTGGAGCCCGAGATCACCCCCGAGGAGCTGGCCGTGGCCGACCGGGGCGCGAGCGAGCTGCGCGACTACTTCACCGAGCTGGTCGCCGCCCGCCGGCGCGCCCCGGCCGACGACCTGACCACGGCCCTCGTGCAGGCGCACGACACCGACGGTGGCCGGCTCTCCGGCGACGAGCTGCTGGCCAACCTGATCGTGCTGCTGGTGGCCGGGTTCGAGACCACCACCAACCTGCTCGGCAACGGTCTCGTGGTGCTCCTCGACCATCCCCGCGACGCGGCGGCGCTGCGCGACCACCCCGAGTTCGCCCCCGGCTACGTCGAGGAGCTGCTGCGCTACGACTCCCCGGTGCAGCTCACGTCCCGGATGAGCACCGAGCCGAGCCGGCACGGCGGCGTGGACGTGCCCGCCGGGAGCTGGCTCATCGTGATGCTCGGCGCGGCGAACCGGGACCCGGGCCGCTACCCGGAGCCGGCGCGGTTCGACCCGTGGCGCCCGCAGGTGCACCCGCTGTCCTTCGGCGCCGGCCCGCACTACTGCCTCGGCGCGGGGCTGGCCCGGCTGGAGGCGCAGGTGGCGTTCCCGCTGCTGCTGCGCCGGCTGCCCGGTCTCGCCCTGGCCGGGCCGGGGGAGCGGCGGGTCCGGCTCACCCTGCGTGGACACGCCACCCTGCCGGTCACCGTGGGTGACGGAGCGTCGCCGGTCACCGATCGCGGTACGCCGGCCGGGGCGACCGGATCGACTCCGTAGACTGGTACGGCACCAGCCGTCCCAGACAAGGAGCCACTCCGCGTGACCGTCCAGCCCATCCGTCTGTTCGGCGATCCGGTGCTGCGCACGCCGGCCGACCCGGTCGTCGACTTCGACGCGGAGCTGCGCAAGCTCATCGCCGACCTGACCGACACGATGCGCGAGCAGAGCGGCGCCGGCCTGGCCGCGCCGCAGCTCGGGGTGGGCCTGCGGGTGTTCACCTTCGACGTCGACGACGTCCTGGGGCACCTGGTCAACCCGGTGCTGGAGTTTCCCGACTCCGAGGAGCAGGACGGCCCGGAGGGCTGCCTGTCCATCCCGGGGCTCTACTTCGACACCAAGCGCCGGCAGAACGTGATCGCCAAGGGCTTCAACGGCTACGGCGACCCGCTGCAGATCGTCGGCACCGGCCTGATGGCCCGCTGCGTGCAGCACGAGACCGACCACCTCGACGGGGTGCTCTTCGTCGACCGGCTCGACCCGGCCGGCCGCAAGGAGGCCATGAAGGCGATCCGCCAGGCCGAGTGGTACGACGAGGCCGCCCCGCCGACCGTCAAGCTCAGCCCGCACGCCGCCGGCAACCCCTTCGGCCTGGGGCGGTGACCCGGATGCGCCTGGTCTTCGCCGGCACGCCGGCCGTCGCCGTTCCCGCGCTGGACGCGATCGCCGCCTCCGGTCACGACCTGCTCGCCGTGGTCACCCGCCCCGACGCGCCCGCCGGGCGGGGCAGGGGCCTGGTCCGCTCCCCGGTCGGGGCGTGGGCCGACGCGCACGGCGTCGAGGTGCTCACCCCGGCCCGGCCGCGCGAGCCCGAGTTCCTCGACCGGCTCCGCGAGCTGGCCCCGGACTGCGTGCCGGTGGTCGCGTACGGGGCGCTGGTGCCGCCGGCGGCGCTGGAGATCCCCCGGCTCGGCTGGATCAACCTGCACTTCTCGCTGCTGCCCGCCTGGCGCGGCGCGGCGCCCGTGCAGCACGCCGTGCTGCACGGCGACGAGCTGACCGGGGCCAGCGTCTTCCAGTTGGAGGAGGGGCTCGACACCGGCCCGGTCTACGGCACCGTCACCGACGAGGTGCGGCCCGCCGACACCTCCGGCGACCTGCTGGAGCGGCTGGCCCACTCCGGCGCCGGGCTGCTGGTCGCGGTGCTCGACGCGCTGGCGGCCGGCACCGCCCGCGCCGAGCCGCAGCCGGCCGACGGGGTCTCCCTGGCGCCGAAGCTGACCGTCGAGGACGCCCGCGTCCGCTGGGCCGACCCGGCCTTCGCGGTCGACCGGCGGATCCGCGCCTGCACCCCGGCCCCCGGCCCGTGGACCACCTTCCGGGGCGACCGGGTCAAGCTCGGCCCGGTCACCGGGGTGGCCGACGGCCCGGAGCTGAAGCCCGGTGAGCTGCTGGTGGAGAAGTCGCGGGTGCTGGCCGGCACCGGCACCGTCCCGGTGCGGCTCGGCGAGGTGCGCGCGGCCGGCAAGAAGGCCATGTCGGCCGGCGACTGGGCGCGGGGCGCCCGGGTCGCCGCCGGCGAGGTGCTCGCGTGACCGGGCCGTCCGAGTCCGCCGGCGGTCCCCGCGGCGGCCGCTCCGGCGACGCCGGGCGGTTCACCGGCGGCGAGCGGTCCCGGGACCGTGGCCGGCCGGAGCGCGGTGAGCGTCCGGGTCGCCGGGGCGACGGCCCGCCGCGCGAGGGGCGCTTCGGCGCGGACCGGCGCGGCGGCGCCCGGCGTCCGGCCCGGCCGGCCGTCGACCTGCCCCGGCAGGTCGCGTTCGAGGCGATCGCGGCGGTGCACCGGGACGACGCGTACGCCAACCTGGTGCTGCCGGCCATGCTCCGGGACGAGGGGCTCACCGGCCGGGACGCCGCCTTCGCCACCGAGCTGACCTACGGCACGCTCCGCCACACCGGCACCCTGGACGCGATCATCACCGACGCGGCCGGCCGGGAGGTGCAGCGGATCGACCCGCCGGTGCGGGACGCGCTGCGGCTCGGCACGTACCAGCTCCTGCACACGCGGGTGCCGGCGCACGCGGCCGTGTCGTCCACCGTGGACCTGGTGCGCACCGTGGGGCCCGGGGCCACCGGCTTCGCCAACGCGGTGCTCCGCGAGGTGGCGAGCCGCGACCTCGACGGCTGGGTGGGGAAGCTCGCCCCGTCCGAGGAGACCGACCCGATCGGCCACCTCGCGCTGGCGTACAGCCATCCGCAGTGGATCGTGCGGGCCTTCGCCGAGGCGCTCGGTGGCGACCTGCGCGAGACGGCCCGCCTGCTCATCGAGGACAACGAGCGCCCGCCGGTGCACCTGTGCGCCCGGCCCGGTCTGGCCGACCCGGTGGCGCTGGCCGACGAGGTCGGCGGCGCGCCCGGCGCCTTCTCGCCGTACGCGGTCTACCTCTCCGGCGGCGCGCCGGGTGAGCTGGCGGCGGTGACCGAGGGGCGGGCGCACGTCCAGGACGAGGGCTCCCAGCTGGTGGCGAACGCCCTCGCGGTGGCGCCGCTGGAGGGCCCGGACGGCCGCTGGCTCGACCTGTGTGCCGGCCCCGGCGGCAAGGCCGGCCTGCTCGGCGCCCTGGCCGCGGAGCGCGGCGCGCGGCTCACCGCGGTCGAGGTGGCCGAGCACCGGGCCCGGCTGGTCGAACAGGCCACCCGCGGCTTGCCGGTCGCCGTGCTGCACACCGACGGGCGCACGGTGGGCGCGGATCCGAAGCTGCCGGAGGGGCACTTCGACCGGGTGCTGGTCGACGCCCCGTGCACCGGCCTCGGGTCCCTGCGCCGCCGGCCGGAGTCGCGCTGGCGCCGCCAGCCGTCGGACCTGCCGCCGCTGACCCGGTTGCAGCGGGAGCTGCTCACCGCCGCGCTGCGCGCGGTCCGGCCGGGTGGCCTGGTCGCGTACGTGACCTGCTCGCCGCACACCGTCGAGACGCACGTGACGGTGACCGAGGCGTCCCGCCGGTGCGGCTTCCCGGTCGACTTCGTCGACGCCCGCCCGCTGCTGCCGGCCGGCATGCCGGGGCTGGGGGACGGCCCGACGGTCCAGTTGTGGCCGCAGCGGCACGGCACGGACGCGATGTTCCTGGCGGTGCTGCGCCGGGGCTGAGGGCGGGCCCGGTCGACGGGTCGAATGTCCAAGGTGAACTTAAAAGCGGGACCGGCGACGCCGGTCCCGCTTTGTGTCATGTGACATCCCCGTTGACTCTTACATCGATACATGTAACTGTTCCGATCAGTTCGACGCCGGGGCTCCCACCGGGGTCCCGGGGTCGCGCCACCCCCGCCAGCACGTCCCGCCGACCCCCACGAGGAGTCACCATGAGACGCAGAACGCCGACCGCGGGCCTCGCGCTCGCCCTCTTCGCCGCCGTGACGGCGGCCCTGGCCGCCCCCGCACCGGCCGGCGCCGCCCCCGCCGGTGCCGCCGCCCCCGCGCTCGCCGCCGCGGCGCCGGACATCTCGGTGACCAACGTCCAGGCCCACCTCACCCAGCTCAACAGCATCGCCAGCAGCAACGGCGGCAACCGGCGGGCCGGCTCGGCCGGCTACACCGCCTCCGTCGCCTACGTGAAGGGCAAGCTCCAGGCCGCCGGCTACACGGTCTCCGAGCAGGTCTGCACGACCTGCACCTACCGGTCGAACAACCTGATCGCCGAGTGGCCGCAGGGCCCCGCCGACCAGGTGGTCATGTTCGGCGCGCACCTGGACAGCGTCTCCGCCGGCCCGGGCATCAACGACAACGGCTCCGGCTCGGCCACCCTGCTGGAGAACGCGCTGGTTCTGGCGAGCCAGAACCCGAGCATGACGAAGCGGGTTCGGTTCGCCTGGTGGACCGACGAGGAGCAGGGCCTCAACGGCTCGGAGTTCTACGTCAACTCGCTCACCGCCACCCAGCGGAGCGCCATCAAGGGCTACTACAACTTCGACATGGTCGGCTCGACCAACGGCGGCTACTTCATCAACCGGCTCACCTCCACCACGGCGGCGCCGCTCAAGGCGTACTGGGACTCGCTGAACCTCCAGCCGGAGGAGAACGTCGAGGGCCAGGGCCGCTCCGACGACTACTCCTTCCAGCAGGCCGGCATCCCGACCTCCGGGTACGCCGCCGGCGCCAGCGCGCGCAAGACCAGCGCCCAGGCGAGCAAGTGGGGCGGCACGGCCAACTCGGCGTACGACTCCTGCTACCACCGCTCCTGCGACACCACCGCCAACGTCAGCGCCACGGTGCTCAACCGCAGCGCCGACGGCGTGGCGTACGCGATCTGGCAGCTCGCGGTCGGCGGCGGCACCCCGACCAACGACTTCTCCGTCGCGGTGAGCCCCACCTCCGGCAGCGTCGCCCGGGGCGGCTCCACCACCGCGACGGTCAGCACCGCCACCACCAGCGGCAGCGCCCAGACGGTGAGCCTGTCGGCCACGGGCGCGCCCAGCGGGGTGACGGTGAGCTTCAGCCCGTCCTCGGTCACCTCGGGCGGCTCGGCCACCATGACGGTCAGCGCCTCCGCGACGGCAACCACCGGCACCTTCACCATCACGGTCACCGGAGCCGGCTCGGTCACCCGCACCACCGGCTACACCCTCACGGTGACCGGCACCGGCGGCTGCGCCGGCGGCCAGCTCATCGGCAACAGCAGCTTCGAGTCGGGCACCACGCCGTGGACCGCCAGCTCGGGCGTCATCACGAACTCGTCGAGCCAGGCCGCCCGGACCGGCTCCTACAAGGCGTGGCTGGACGGCTACGGCAGCACCCACACCGACACGCTGTCGCAGTCGGTGAGCATCCCGGCCGGGTGCGCCAGCTACACGCTGTCCTTCTGGCTGCACGTCGACACCGCGGAGACCACCACGAGCACCGCGTACGACAAGCTGACCGTGCAGGTCGGCACCACCACGCTGGCGACGTGGTCGAACCTCAACGCGGCGAGCGGCTACGCGCAGCGCAGCTTCAACCTGGCGGCGTACGCCGGGCAGACCGTCACGCTGAAGTGGACCGGTGTGGAGGACTCCTCGCTCCAGACCAGCTTCGTCGTCGACGACGTGACGCTCCAGGTCGGCTGAGCGAGCCGGGCGGGGTGGGCTCGCCGGCCCACCCCGCTCCCGCTCAGGTGACCGGCAGCGCCCTGCTGCCGCCGCCCTTGAGGGAACGGGTCAGCGTCCGGTCCGAGACCCACAGGAAGCACTGCACGCCGCGGTCGCCGTCCTGCCACTCCTCCTCGTAGGGGTGGTAGATGATCGTGCCGGCCCGGTAGACCATGTCGCTGTTGTTCGGCACCTTCACGTACTTCGCGATCAGCCCCCGGCAGCCCTTGTGCGCCCGCAGCGTGGTGCGCTGGAACTCGGCGTAGCTGAGGTCGGGGAAGCGGTAGACCCCGACGAACTCGGCGTGGTGCCTGGCGGTGCAGGCGACCGGCCGCATCTCCTCCACCTCGTCCTTGCTCAGCTTCGGGTTGAAGCAGCCGAGCGTCAGCGGCGAGCCCGGCTTCAAGGCGTTGCGCAGGCTGCCCCGGCGCGCGACGACGCTGCCGTCGTCCACGCTGGTCACCTCGGAGGCGTCGCAGCGGAACCAGCGGGCCCCGCCCGTCCAGGCCAGGGCCGAGGGGAAGACCACCGACAGCCGCAGCCGCCCCGAGCGCCACTCGGCGCCGACCGCCTTGTTGACCTGCGTGGTGCACTGGGCGTGCGCGGTCCGAACGCCGGACGACCCGGCCCGCGGGGGAGTGCCGCGTCCGGCGTCCGGGCCGGTCAGGGTGCCCACGTACAGCGTCTCGGCGCGGTGCGCGGCGGCGCAGTCCACCGGGTTCCAGCCGCTGAGGTAGCCGACGTCCTGGACGGTGGGGTGGCAGGTGCCGGCCTGAGGGACGAAGGCCACCGGGGCGCCGAAGGCGGGCCAGTCGTCGGCCAGGTCGCGGTCGACCCCGGCCGGCGCGCCACAGCCGCCGAGCGCCAACACCGCCGTGACACCCACGGCGACCGCCGCCCACCATCGCCGCATCCCGACCGACCTCCCCGTCGTCCGTGGTCGCCCGACCGGCGCGGAGCACCGGGTACGCCTCGGCGGTGCAGCATACGACACCGGGGCTCAGCTGACGGGGAGTCCCTCGGGGCCGGCCCCGCGCATGGACCGGGTCAGCTTCCGGTCGTCGCTCCACAGGAAACAGCGCACCCCCCGGTCGCCCTCCTCCCACTCCCGCTGCGACGGCGGGTAGAAGATCGAACCGGCCCGGTACGGCAGGTCGGCGTTGTTCGGCACCGCGGCGAACGCGGCGATCAGCGCCATGCAGCGGCGGTGCACCTGCGCGGCGGACCGGCTGAAGTCCGCCCAGCTCATGTCGCGTTCTTCGAAGACGCCGACGAACTCGGCCCGGTGCGGCTCGGTGCAGAGCACCGGGGCCATGTAGTTCAGGTTGTCACCGATCAGCTTCGGGTCGAAACAGCGGTGCACCAGCGGGCTGTCGCCCACCATGGCGCCCCGCAGGCTGCCGACCCGGTTGACGGGCCGGGTGTTGTCGATGCTGTCGGTCTCGGCCAGGTCGCAGCGGAACCAGCGGGCCCCGCTCACCCACGCGGTCACCGGGGGCAGCGCGATGTTCAAGGTGAGGCGGGCCGAGTGCCAGTCCCCGCCGATCACCTCCCGGGCCCGCTGGTCGCACTCGGCGCGGGCGGTGCGCAGCCCGGGCGAGCCCGGCTCCGGCCGCGCGCCCTGCGCCGCCGGCCCGGTGAAGGTGCCGACGTGCACCGTCTCGGCCAGGTGGCTGCCCGCACAGTCGACCGTCTCGTAGGTGGCGGCCTGCACCACGGCGGTGAGCCGGGACAGGCAGGCGTCCGTGGCGGGAACGAACAGTCGCGGCGCCGGCAACGCGGCCCAGTCGTCGGTGAGGTCCCCGTCGGCCCGGTGCGGTGGGACACAGCCGGTCAGGACCACCGTCGCCGTGCCGGCCAGCGCCAGCGCCAGGAGCCACCGTCGCATCGTCCGCCCTTCCCGGGAGATGACAGCCGGCCGCCGCGGCCCGTGCGGAGTTCCGCGCGACCGGGCGTGCAGCATATGTGACAGTCCCTGTAGGAGTTTCGTCCTGTTTCGATCGTTCGGCCAGTCGCGGATGACTTTTCGTGCCGACTTTCCGCGCCCGGCCGGCCGATTCTGCACGGGTGGTCACGGCCGGGTCACAGCGGGCTGCGGGCGGAGCCGCGCTGCGGACGCCGGGTGACCGCCTTCGTACACTGGCCCGGTGACCGTACCGCCGCTGATCGTCGCGCCCAGCATCCTGGCCGCCGACTTCGCCCGCCTCGCCGACGAGGTCCGCGCCGTCGAGCACGCCGCGGACTGGTTGCACGTGGACGTCATGGACAACCACTTCGTGCCCAACCTGACCATCGGGCTGCCGGTGGTGCAGAGCCTGCGGGCGGCCACCCAGCTTCCCTTCGACGTGCACCTCATGATCGAGGATCCGCGCCGCTGGGCGCCGGGCTACGCCGACGCCGGTGCCTACAACGTGACGTTCCATGCCGAGGCGTGCGACGACCCGGTGGCGCTGGCCAAGGACCTGCGCTCGGCCGGCGCGAAGGCGGGGCTGGCGATCGACCGGGACACCCCGATCGAGCCGTACCTGGACCTGCTGCCGAGCTTCGACACGCTGCTGATCATGACGATCAAGGCCGGCTTCGGCGGCCAGCGGTTCATCCCCCAGCTGCTCGACAAGGTGCGCGCCGCCCGGCGGCACGTCGCGAGCGGCCACCTGGAGCTGCGCATCGAGGTGGACGGCGGGATCGCCGCGGACACCATCGAACAGGCCGCCGCGGCGGGCGCCGACGCCTTCGTGGCCGGCACCGCGGTCTACGGTGCCGACGACCCGGCCGAGGCGGTCCGCCGGCTGCGCGGCCTGGCGGAACGCGCGACGACCGGGGCCTGAGGTGGACCCGGCCGGCGACCGACCCGACGTGATCCTGGTCGTCGACGACGACGAGGACATCGCCCGCTTCGTCGAGTTCAACCTGCGGTTGCACGGCTTCGAGGTGCTGCACGCCGGCGACGGCCAGGAGGCCCTGGAGGTCATCGAGCGGCACCGGCCGGACCTGGCCGTGGTGGACCTCATGATGCCGCGGATCGACGGGCTGGAGCTGACCCGCCGGCTGCGCGCCGATCCGATGACCTCGGCCCTCCCGGTGATCATGCTGACGGCCAAGGGGATGACCTCCGACAAGGTCAACGGCCTCAGCGCCGGCGCCGACGACTACCTGGTCAAGCCCTTCGACACCGCCGAGCTGGTCGCCCGGGTCAGCTCCACGCTGCGCCGCAACAAGGAGTTCCGGGAGGTCTCCCCACTGACCGGGCTGCCCGGCAACAGCCGGATCCGGCGGGAGATCAGCGACCGGGTGCGCAGCGGC
Source organism: Micromonospora sp. NPDC048907 (assembly GCF_055586885.1). Lineage (NCBI taxonomy): Bacteria > Bacillati > Actinomycetota > Actinomycetes > Micromonosporales > Micromonosporaceae > Micromonospora > Micromonospora sp. NPDC048907. The sequence goes on along the minus strand of NZ_JBVJHI010000007.1, from coordinate 43,729 downwards.
GTCGACTACGCCGTCGGCTACATCGACATCGACCGCTTCAAGAGCGTCAACGACCGCTACGGCTTCGTCCGCGGCGACGAGTTCATCTCGGCGCTGGCCCGCAGCCTGCACCGGGCGGTGGTCTCGATCGGCCTGCCGCCGGCCTTCCTCGGCCACGTCGGCGGCGACGACTTCGTCATCGTGTGCACCCCGTCCCAGGTCCGGCCGCTGACCAGCCGGGCCGTGGTCGACTTCGAGAAGGCCGCCGACGCCCTCTACGACCCGACCGACCGGGAACGCGGCTTCGTCGAGCTGAAGGACCGCCGGGGCAACATCCGCCGGGCCGCGCTGGTGACCCTCTCGATCGGGGTCTCCCTCTCCGACGCGGGCAAACGCTTCACGGACCCCCTGGAGGCGATCGCCGTGGCCTCCGAGATGAAGACGGTCGCCAAGAGCCAACCCGGCTCGTACGTCGCGGTCGACCGCCGCCGGGGTGTGACGTGACGATCCGTCCTTCGTTGTGAGGTAGCTCGCGTCTGTGGCGCGACCCGCCGCCCGCCGTGTAAGACTTCCGGTGTACCCACCACGCGCTGGCGGGGCTCGGTGAAATTCCGAACCGGCGGTGATCCACGGTCCGACCGTGGTAAGCCCGCGACCCGGACGGCTTCGGCCGGACGGTGGACCTGGTGAGAATCCGGGGCCGACGGTTGGGGTGCGGCTCGTCCGCCCCCAGAAAGTCCGGATGGGAGACAGCGCGCGGGACGGGGGAGAGCCCTGCCGGGCGCTGAGCACCCTCAGCCGCCGCGTGGGCTCCCCGGGGTCGGCTGTGCCGTCCCCGGATCTCCGCCGCCGCGTGTCCGCGGCACCCGTGCCGTTCTGTCCCCGACCCGCCCGCGCGCTACCGGCGAGCGGAAGGGCAGGGCTGGCGATGGCGAGCGTCTCCGTGGACGAGGCGATGCGTCGCGCGATCGCGCTGGCCGCCCGCGGCCTCGGCGCCACCAGCCCCAACCCCGTCGTCGGCTGCGTCCTGCTGGACGCCGACGGCGAGGTCGTCGGCGAGGGCTTCCACGCCTACGCGGGCGGTCCGCACGCCGAGATCGTCGCGCTGGCCCAGGCCGGCCGGCGCGCCCGCGGCGGCACCGCCGTGGTCACCCTGGAACCCTGCGACCACACCGGCCGCACCGGTCCCTGCAGCCACGCCCTCATCGCCGCCGGCGTCGCCCGCGTGGTGGTCGCCGTCCCGGACCCCAACCCGGTCGCCTCCGGCGGCGCGGCCACCCTGCGCGCCGCCGGCGTCCAGGTGAACCTGGGGGTACGCGCCGACGAGGCCGAGGCCGGCAACATCGCCTGGCTCACCTCGATGCGCCGCGGCTGGCCGTACCTCATCTGGAAGTACGCGGCCACCCTCGACGGGCGCTCCGCCGCGGCCGACGGCACCAGCATGTGGATCACCTCCGAGGCGGCCCGGATCGACGTGCACGCCCTGCGCGGCACCGTCGACGCGGTGATCGCCGGGGTGGGCACCGTGCTCGCCGACGACCCCCGGCTCACGGCCCGCAACCTGCGCGACGGCACCCTGGCCATCCGGCAGCCGCTGCGGGTGGTGGTGGACAGCTCGGGGCGTACCCCGGCGCAGGCCCGGGTCCGCGACGGCGCCGCCCGCACCTGGGTGGCCACCGCCGCGGAGGTCGGCGCCGGCCCGGACGGCCGAGTCGACCTGGCGGCGCTGCTCGCGGAGCTGCACCACCGCGGCGTGCGGGCCGCGCTGCTGGAGGGCGGCCCCACCCTGGCCGGCGCGTTCCTCGCCGCCGGCCTCGTCGACAAGATCGTCGGGTACGTCGCGCCGAAGCTGCTCGGCGCCGGCCCGACCGCGCTGCTGGACGCCGGCGTGACCACCATCGCCGACGCCATCGACCTGGAGCTCACCGACGTTACGCAGGTCGGCCCCGACCTGCGGATCACCGCGCTGCCCCGGAAGAGGGAGGCCTGACATGTTCACCGGCATCGTCGAGGAACTGGGCGAGATCGTCCGGACCACGGAGACCGGGGATGACTCGGCGCTGGTCGCGGTCCGCGGCCCGCTGGTCACCTCGGACGCCCGGCACGGCGACTCCATCGCGGTCAACGGGGTCTGTCTCACCGTGGTCGACGTCGACGGCGGGACCTTCACGGCCGACGTGATGGGCGAGACGCTGCGCCGCACCGCGCTCGGCGCGCTGCGCCCGGGGGACCCGGTCAACCTGGAGCGGGCCGCCGCGCTGAACAGCCGACTCGGCGGCCACCTGGTGCAGGGGCACGTCGACGGGGTCGGCGAGCTGCTGTCCCGGGAGCCGGCCGCCCAGTGGGAGACGGTCCGCTTCCGGCTGCCCGCCGGGCTGTCCCGCTACGTGGTGGAGAAGGGCTCGATCACCGTCGACGGCATCTCGCTGACCGTCGCGGAGGTCGGCGACGACTGGTTCTCGGTCGGCCTGATCCCCACCACCCTCAAGCTCACCACCCTCGGCGCCAAGGGCGTCGGCGACCCGGTCAACCTCGAGGTGGACGTGCTGGCCAAGTACGTCGAGCGGCTGCTCGGCGAGCGCGCGGCCGGAGGTGCCCGATGACCGGCCCGCTCGGCTGGCTGCTCGACGCCCAGGTGCACGTGGCCGGCTCGCCGGTGCTGGTGCGGGAGATCGTCGGCAACGTCTTCGGCCTCGCCTCGGCGCTGCTCGGGCTGCGCCGGGTGGTCTGGGCCTGGCCGGTCGGCATGATCGGCAACGCGCTGCTGTTCACCGTCTTCCTGGGCGGGGTGTTCGCCACCCCGCAGGCGCACGACCTCTACGGCCAGGCGGGCCGGCAGGTGTTCTTCTTCGCGGTCAGCGTCTACGGCTGGTGGCGCTGGTCGCGCAACCGCCGCTCCGGCGGCGGCGAACAGCCGGCGGTCGTCCCGCGCTGGGCCACCTGGCGGGAGCGGCTCGGCCTGCTCGCCGCCGCGGCGGTCGGCACCGCGGCCGCCTACCCGGTGCTCGCCGCGCTCGGCTCGTGGGGGCCGCTGCCGGACGCCTGGATCCTGGTCGGCAGCCTGCTCGCCACCTACGGCATGGCCCGCGGCTGGGTGGAGTTCTGGCTGATCTGGGTCGCCGTGGACGCGGTCGGCGTGCCGCTGCTGCTCCAGGGCGGCTTCTACCCGTCGGCCGCCATGTACCTGGTCTACGGCGGGTTCTGCCTCGCCGGCCTGTACGCCTGGTGGCGCACCTCCCGGGCGACCCCGCCCGCCCGCACCCCGATCCCGCCGACGTACTCGGAGGCCGTGGCATGAGCAGCACCTTCGGCAGCATCGAGCAGGCGGTGGCGGACATCGCCGCCGGCCGGCCCGTCGTGGTGGTCGACGACGAGGACCGGGAGAACGAGGGCGACCTGATCTTCGCGGCCGAGCTGGCCACCCCGGAGCTGGTCGCGTTCATGGTCCGCTACACCTCCGGCTACATCTGCGTGCCGCTCACCGAGAGCGAGTGCGACCGGCTGGACCTGCCGCCCATGCACCACACCAACCAGGACCGGCGGGGCACCGCGTACACGGTGACCGTGGACGCCCGGGAGGGGGTCAGCACCGGCATCTCCGCGGCCGACCGGTCGCACACCATCCGGCTGCTCGCCGCCGCGTCGACCGGCCCGACCGACCTGGCCCGGCCCGGGCACGTGGTGCCGCTGCGGGCCCGCCAGGGCGGCGTGCTGCGCCGCCCCGGGCACACCGAGGCGGCCGTGGACCTGACCCGGCTGGCCGGGCTGCGCCCCGCCGGGGTGCTCTGCGAGCTGGTCAACGACGACGGCACCATGATGCGCCTGCCCGACCTGGAGAAGTTCTGCGCCGAGCACGGGCTCACCCTGATCACCATCGCCGACCTGATCGCCTACCGGCGGCGCACCGAGAAGCAGGTCGAGCAGGTCGCCGAGGCGCGGATGCCCACCCCGTACGGCGTGTTCCAGGCGCTCGGCTACCGCGCCGAGCACGACACCGCCGAGCACGTCGCGCTCGTCATGGGCGACCTGGGCGACGGCCGGGACGTGCTGGTGCGGGTGCACTCCGAGTGCCTCACCGGTGACGTCTTCGGCTCGTTGCGCTGCGACTGCGGCCCGCAGTTGCAGGCCGCGCTGGCCCGGGTGGCCCAGGAGGGGCGCGGGGTGGTGCTCTACGTGCGCGGGCACGAGGGGCGCGGCATCGGCCTGCTGCACAAGCTCCAGGCGTACCAGCTCCAGGACCAGGGCCGGGACACCGTGGACGCGAACCTCGACCTGGGGCTGCCCGCCGACGCGCGGGACTACGGGACCGGCGCGCAGATCCTCTACGACCTCGGCGTCCGCTCGATGCGGCTGCTGACCAACAACCCGGCCAAGCGGGCCGGCCTGGAGGGCTACGGCCTCACGGTGAGCGGCCGGGAGGGGCTGCCCGTGCGGTCCAACCCGGAGAACGTGCGTTACCTGCGGACCAAGCGGGACCGGATGGGCCACCTCCTGGAGGGGCTGGACGAGGTGACCGAGGCGCCGATGGGCCGCCCGGTCGCCGACGACGAGATCGGAGCGTAGACATGGCGGGATTCGGCGAACCGGGCGTGACCGCGGTGGACGCCGGCGGGCTGACCGTCGGCATCGTGGCCGCACGCTGGCACGGCGACCTCACCGACCACATGGTCGACCGGGCGGTGGCCGCCGCCGAGGCGTGCGGTGCGCGGTCCGTGGTGGCCCGGGTGGCCGGCTCGGTCGAGCTGCCCGTGGTGGCCCAGGCGATGGCCCGCCGGTTCGACGTGGTGGTCGCCCTCGGCGTGGTGGTGCGGGGCGCCACCGCCCACTTCGACTACGTCTGCCAGTCGGTCACCGAGGGGCTGACCCGGGTGGCGCTGGACGAGGGCAAGCCGGTGGCCCACGGTGTGCTCACCGTGGAGACCATCGAGCAGGCCCGGGACCGGGCCGGACTGCCCGGCTCGGCCGAGGACAAGGGCTGGGCGGCCACGGTGGCGGCGCTGGACGCCGCGCTGGCCGTCCGCGGCCTGGACGCCGCGAGCGGCCACCGGGTCGGCTTCGCCTGACCACACCCTGGACCAGGGGCCCCGGGAGAAGGCGTCACCCGGGGCGGCTGGAAGAATCGCCTTCCGTGAAGACGTTCGAGGAGTTGTTCGCCGAGCTGCAGGCCAAGGCCGCTGCCGGCGCCCCGGGCTCGGGCACGGTCGCCGCCCTGGAGAAGGGCGTGCACTTCATCGGCAAGAAGGTCGTCGAGGAGGCGGCCGAGTCGTGGATGGCGGCCGAGCACGAGGGCCCGGAGCGGGCCGCGGAGGAGATCTCCCAGCTGCTCTACCAGGCCCAGGTGCTGATGCTGGCCACCGGCCTCGAGCTGAAGGACGTCTACCGACATCTGTGAGTGCCCCGCCCGCTGATCATCTCGTCGATCGAAGGAGCACTCCCATGCTGCGTGTCGCCGTACCCAACAAGGGCGCCCTGGCCGAGTCGGCCGCCGGGATGCTGCGCGAGGCGGGCTACCGCCAGCGCACCGACCCGAAGGACCTGGTCTGCCGGGACGAGCCCAACGACATCGAGTTCTTCTACCTCCGCCCCAAGGACATCGCCACCTACGTCGGCTCCGGCGACCTGGACGTCGGCATCACCGGCCGGGACCTGCTGGTCGACTCCGGCGCGCCGGCCGAGGAGGTCGTCGACCTCAACTTCGGCCGGGCCACCTTCCGGTTCGCCGCCCGCCCCGGCGACGTGGACTCCGTCCAGCAGCTCGGCGGGCACCGGATCGCCACCGCGTACCCGGGGCTGGTGGAGCGGCACCTGGCCGAGCTGGGCGTCAAGGCGGAGGTGATCCGGCTGGACGGCGCGGTGGAGAACGCCATCCGGCTCGGCGTGGCCGACGTGGTCGCCGACGTGGTGGAGACCGGGGCCACCCTGCGCCAGGCCGGCCTGGTGGTCTTCGGCGAACCGCTGCTGCGGTCCTCGGCGGTGGTGGTCCGCCGGGCCGGCGCGGCCGGCTGCGCCCAGCAGGAGCAGTTGCTGCGCCGGCTGCACGGGGTGCTGGTCGCCCGCCGCTACGTGATGCTCGCCTACGACGTGCCGGCCGGTCTGCTGGACCGGGCCAGCTCGCTGACCCCGGGCATCGAGTCGCCGACCGTCTCCCCGCTGCACCGGGAGGGCTGGGTGGCCGTGCAGGCCATGGTGCTGCGCGACGACGTGCACCGGATCATGGACGAGCTCTACGAGCTGGGCGCCCGCGCCATCCTGGTCACCAACATCCACGCCTGCCGGCTGTGAGGCCGCTGCCGGTCCCGGCCGCCCTGGCCGTGGTCGTCCTGGGCGGGGTGGCGTCGGCCGCGCAGGGCGTGGTCAACGCCGAGCTGGGGGAGCGGGCCGGCGACCCTCTCGTGGGCGCCGTGGTCAACAACCTCGGCGGGTGCCTCGTCGTGCTGCTCGGGCTGGTCGCCGTCCCGTCCATGCGCGCGGGGCTGGCCGGCCTGCGCCGCTCCGGCCTGCCCTGGTGGGCCTACCTGGGCGGGCTGGGTGGCGCCGCCATCGTGGTGATCGGCCCGTTCGTGGTGCCGGCGCTCGGGGTGGCGGTCTTCACGATCGCCCAGGTGGCCGGGGGCAGCCTCGGCGGGCTGGCCGTCGACCGGGTCGGCCTGGCCGCGACCGGCCGGCTGGCGCTCACCCTGCCCCGGGTGGTCGGGGCGCTGCTCGGGATCGCCGCGGTGACCATGGCCCAGCTCGGCCGGCCGGTCGGCGACCTGGCGGTCGGTCTGGTGCTGCTCTCGGTGGCCGGCGGTCTGGCGGTGGCGCTGCAGTCCGCGCTCAACGGTCGGGTCGCCGCGGCGATCGGTCCGGCTGCCGGGCTGGCGGTGAACTTCGCGGTCAGCACCTCGGTGATCGCCGCGGTGGCGGCGCTGGCCGGTGCGCTGGCCACCCGCCCGGCGTGGCCCAGCCAGTGGTGGCTCTACGTCGGCGGCCTGTTCGGGGTCGGCATCGTGCTCGCCCTGCTGGTCGGTGTCCGCGCCGCCGGGGTGCTGCGCACCGGCCTGGCGCTGGTGGCCGGCCAGCTCGGCGGCGCCCTGGTGCTGGACGTGGCGGTGCCCGGCGGCGCCGGGGTGCGGCTGCCGGTGCTGGCCGGGGCGGTGCTCACCGGCGCGGCGGTGGTCGTGGCCGGGGTGCGGCGCCGCCCGCTCCGTGTGGCGGCGGAACGCGAGCCCGAGCCGGATGGCAGACTGGTTTCGTGAGCGAGCGGAGCGAGCGAACCAGCAGGCTCAGCAGCGTGGCGCCTCGCGCCGGTGCGGAGCGAAGCGAGGCAGCGGTTGGAGACGATTCAGTGGTGACCGTGCGGCCGCGGCGGGTCCGGGTGGTCTGCTGGGCGTCGGCCGTCACGCTGCTGGTGGTGTTCAGCCTGGTGGCCACCTCCCTGCGCGGGTCGACCGGCGACGGCTACGGCAGCTTCCAGCGGGGCGACCAGCTCGCCATGGTGGGGCTGGGCGTCTTCGGGGCCCTCGGCTTCCTGCTCTTCACCCGCCCCCGGGTGGTGGCCGACGCCCGCGGTGTCCGGGTCCGCAACGTGATCGGCTCCTACGAGCTGCCCTGGGAGGTGATCCGCGGGGTCCGGTTCGACCGGGGCGCCCCGTGGGCCAGCCTGGAGCTGCACGACGACGACCTGCTGCCGATGGTGGCCCTGCAGGCCGCCGACAAGGAGCGCGCCGTCGAGGCGGTCCGCGCCCTGCGCCGCCTGCACCAGGCCCACCTGGCCGCCCTGGTCGGCGACCCGGCCGCCCCCCGCTGACCGCCGCGCCCCGGTTTGGGGCGGGCTGGTCCGAGGGTGTAGTGTTGCGGAGTCGACCAGACCGTCCTGCGGGCGGTCCTGAAGCGGAGCGCCTGCTCCCACCCGAGTCGCCCCCGTAGGTGGCCGGGTCCCGGTCTCCCGGTTCCGGGCACGTCCCGGATCCGGATGCGCGATCCTGTGATCGTGCCGACCGGTCGAGTGGGCCCTGGCATACGCCGGGGCCTTCTGCTTTCCGGGTCGGCTCCCGTCCGGGAGCCCGCGGAGTCGGCACCACGGAAGACTCGACTCGAGGAGGCCCCATCAGCGTCGAACCACGCGTGAACGAACAGATCCGGGCACGTGAGGTCCGACTGGTCGGCCCTGAGGGTGAGCAGGTGGGCATCGTCCCGCTGGAGCGCGCCCTGCAGCTGGCCGCGGACGTCGACCTGGACCTGGTCGAGGTTGCGCCGATGGCGCGCCCGCCGGTGTGCAAGCTCATGGACTTCGGCAAGTTCAAGTACGAGAGCGCACTCAAGGCGCGCGAAGCGCGGCGTAACCAGCAGCAGACCGTCATCAAGGAGATGAAGCTCCGGCCGAAGATCGACCCGCACGACTACGAGACCAAGAAGGGTCACGTGGTGCGGTTCCTCAAGGCGGGCGACAAGGTCAAGGTGACGATCATGTTCCGCGGTCGCGAGCAGAGCCGCCCGGAGCTGGGTTACCGGCTCCTGCGTCGGCTCGAGTCCGAGATCACGGACCTGGGATACGTCGAGGCCGCTCCGAAGCAGGACGGTCGAAACATGATCATGGTTCTCGCTCCGCACCGGGCCGTGAAGGCCTCCGCGGTCGCCGCCACGGCGTCCCGCGGCGGTCCCCGCGACCGGGCCGCGGAGGAGTCGACCGCCCCGGCAGGTGGCGAGACCCCGGCGGCCGGCGAGACCGCAGCAGCCGGCGAGACCGGCACGACCGCTGACACCAGCGGCCAGTAACAGGGGAGATACGTTCCACATGCCGAAGATGAAGAGCCACACGGGTATGGGCAAGCGGGTCAAGGTGACCGGCAAGGGCAAGATCGTCGCCCAGCAGGCCGGCCTCCGCCACAAGCTGGAGAAGAAGCCCTCCACCCACACCCGCCGGCTGACCGGCACCGTCGAGCTGGCCAAGGCCGACACCAAGCGCATCAAGAAGCTGCTCGGCCGCTGACGCGCGCCACCTGAACCGAAGAAGGAGTTGAGATGGCACGCGTCAAGCGGGCTGTGAACGCCCAGAAGAAGCGTCGTACCCTGCTGGAGACCGCGAGCGGCTACCGCGGTCAGCGCTCCCGGCTCTACCGCAAGGCCAAGGAGCAGGTGCTGCACTCGATGCAGTACGCCTACCGGGACCGCCGCGACCGCAAGGGCGACTTCCGGCAGCTCTGGATCCAGCGGATCAACGCTGGCGCCCGGGCCAACGGCATGACCTACAACCGGCTGATCCAGGGCCTGCGCCTGGCCGGCATCGAGGTCGACCGCAAGATCCTGGCCGACCTGGCCGTCAACGACGCCGCGGCGTTCGCCGCGATCGTCGAGCTGGCCCGCGCCGCCGTGGCGGCCGAGGGCACCGGTGGCGCCGCGGCCCAGGCCGCCTGATCCACCCGCACCAGCAGATCGAGGCGTCTCCCATGCCGTCAGCACCGCACGGGAGGCGCCTCGACGCTGTTCCCGGCCCGTTCACCCCGCGTACCCCGCGGGTGGTCGCCGCCCGCCGGCTCCAGCGCCGGCGGGACCGGGACGCCACCGGCCGGTTCCTGGCCGAGGGGCCGCAGGCCGTCCGGGAGGCGCTCGCCCGCGCCGGCACCGTGGTCGAGCTGTTCGGCACCCCGGCCGCCCTGGACCGGCACGCCGACCTCGCCGCGCTCGCGGCCCGGGCCGACGTGCCGGTCTCCGAGGTCACCGACGAGGCGCTCGCCGCGCTCGCCGAGACCGTCGCCCCGCAGGGCCTGGTCGCGGTCTGCCGGCACCTCGACGTACCCCTGGCCGACGCCCTGGCGCGCGGACCGCGCCTGGTCGCGGTGCTCGCCGAGATCCGCGACCCCGGCAACGCGGGGACCGTGCTGCGCACCGCCGACGCGGCCGGCGCGGGCGCGGTGATCTTCGCCGGTGACGCGGTCGACCCCTACAACGGCAAGTGCGTGCGGGCCTCCGCCGGCAGCCTGTTCCACGTCGACGTGGTCCGCGCCACCGACCCGGTCGCGGTGGTCGCGGCGCTGCGGTCCGCCGGGCTCACCGTCCTGGCCACCACCGGGTACGGCGACAGCGACCTCGACGACCTCACCGACGCCGGCCGGCTGGCCGCCCCGACCGCCTGGCTCTTCGGGTCCGAGGCGCACGGGCTTCCCGAGGAGCTGACCGCAGCGGCCGACGCCCGGGTCCGGGTGCCGCTGCACGGGCGCGCCGAGAGCCTGAACCTGGCTGCGGCCGCGGCCGTCTGCCTGTACGCTTCAGCGAGAGCTCTGCGCCGACCCGCGGGTCCGCGCGGCCACACAGCAGGGGAGTCAGCCGGATGATGAACGCGCCACGGCGTTCGTTTAGCCAGCCCGCCGGTGTCGGCGGGCGGCGGGCCTGACCCTTCCTCCTGCGCGATCTCCCACCGGCGGGCTGCGGCGAAGCCGCGCGTCCGTAGACTCGCCTAGCCGCCCGTGAGGGCCGGCGCCGCCGTGAGGGAGTGCCCGTACGCCATGAGCTACCGCAACGATCCGTACGACCCGAAGCAGGTCGCCCTGCTCGACCCGGACGCCCTGGCCGCGGCCGTGGCCGACGCCGAGAAGGCGTTCGCCGCCGCCGCCGACCCGGACGCGCTGACCGCGCTGCGCCCCGCGCACCTCGGGGACCGGTCCCCGGTGTCCCTCGCGCGCCGGGAGATCGGCGCGCTGCCGCCGGCCGCGAAGTCCGACGCCGGCAAGCGGGTCAACGAGGCCCGCCGCGCCATCGAGACCGCGTACGCGGCCCGGCAGGAGATCCTGGAGCGCGAGCAGGCCGAGCGGGTGCTGGTCGAGGAGCGGGTCGACGTGACCCTGCCCTACGACCGCCGGCCGCGCGGCGCGCGCCACCCGCTGAGCACCCTCATGGAGCAGATCAGCGACCTGTTCGTCGGGATGGGCTACGAAGTGGCCGAGGGCCCCGAGGTCGAGCTGGAGTGGACCAACTTCGACGCGCTGAACATCCCGGCCGACCACCCGGCGCGCGGCCTCATGGACACCTTCCACATCGCACCGCAGGCCGGCGCGGACAGCTCGGGCCTGGTGCTGCGCACCCACACCTCGCCGGTGCAGGCGCGCACCATGCTGACCCGCAAGCCGCCGATCTACGTGGTGGTGCCCGGCCGGGTCTACCGCACCGACGAGCTGGACGCCACCCACGCCCCGGTCTTCCACCAGGTCGAGGGCCTGGTGGTCGACAAGGGCATCACCATGGCGCACCTGCGCGGCACGCTGGACCACTTCGCCCGGGCCATGTTCGGCGAGGGCGCGAAGACCCGGTTCCGGCCGCACTACTTCCCGTTCACCGAGCCGTCCGCCGAGTTCGACGTGTGGTTCCCGGAGCACCGGGACGGTCCGCAGTGGGTCGAGTGGGGCGGCTGCGGCATGGTGAACCCGCGGGTGCTGCGCGCCTGCGGCATCGACCCGGAGGTCTACTCCGGATTCGCCTTCGGCATGGGCATCGACCGGACCGTGATGTTCCGGCACGGGGTCAGCGACATGCGGGACTTGGCCGAGGGCGACGTGCGGTTCACCCGCGCGTTCGGCGTCTGACGGTGCGGGCACGAGTTACGGAGACGGTGGTTTAACAGTCATGCGAGTTTCTGTCAGTTGGCTGCGGGAGTACGTCGACCTCCCGGCCGACCTGCCCACCGGCGACCTGGAGCAGGCGCTTGTCGACCTCGGCATCGAGGTCGACTCCGTGGTGGACCTGCGGGAGACCGTCACCGGCCCCCTGGTGGTCGGTGAGGTGCTGGAGATCGAGGAGCTGACCGGCTTCAAGAAGCCGATCCGGTTCTGCCGGGTGGACGTCGGCGCCGCCAACGGCACCGGCGAGCCGCAGGAGATCGTCTGCGGGGCGCGCAACTTCGCCCCGGGCGACCGGGTCGTGGTGATCCTCCCCGGCGGCGTGCTGCCCGGCGACTTCCACATCGGCGCGCGCAAGACCTACGGGCGCAACTCCAACGGCATGATCACCTCGGCCAAGGAACTGGGCCTGGGCGACGACCACTCGGGCATCATCGTGCTGCCCGAGGACAGCCCGGCCAAGCCCGGCGACGACGCGCGGCCGGTGGTCGGCCTCGACGACGTCGTGGTCGAGCTGGAGATCACCCCGGACCGCGGGTACGCGCTCAGCGTCCGGGGCATCGCCCGCGAGCTGTCGCACGCCCTCGGGGTGCCGTTCCGCGACCCGGCCGACATCCCCGCGCCGGGCGGGACCGCCGAGCCGGCGTACCCGGTCGACGTGCGCGACACCGTCGGCTGCGACCGGTTCGCCGCCCGGATGGTCCGCGGCGTCGACCCGACCGCGCAGACGCCGGGCTGGATGTCCCGACGGCTCAGCGTGGCCGGGGTCCGCAGCATCTCCCTGCCGGTCGACATCACCAACTACCTGATGCTCGAACTCGGCCAGCCGATGCACGCGTTCGACGCCGACCGGATCAGCGGCCCGCTGGTGGTCCGCCGGGCCGAGCCGGGGGAGAAGCTGACCACGCTGGACGGCGTCACCCGCACGCTCGTCGCCGAGGACATGGTGATCTGCGACGACACCGGGCCGATCTCGCTCGCCGCCGTGATGGGGGGCGAGACCAGCGAGGTCGTCGCCTCCACCACGGACGTGCTCTTCGAGGCGGCGCACTGGGACCCGGCCATGGTCGGGCGCACGGCGCGGCGGCACAAGCTGTTCAGCGAGGCGGCCAAGCGCTGGGAGCGGGGCGTCGACCCGGCGCTGCCGCTGGTCGCGCTGGAGAAGGCCGTCCGGCTGCTCACCGAGCACGCCGGTGGCACCGTCGGCGCCGAGATCCTCGACCTCGACCACGTCCGCCCGCGTACCCCGGTGGCCCTGCCGGTGGACCTGCCGTCGCGGCGGGTCGGCGTGGCGTACCCGCCGGAGCGGGTGGTGGAGCTGCTGGAGCAGGTCGGCTGCGCGGTCGCCCGCGGCGCCGACCGGCTCGCCGACGACCCGGGCGAGACCGGTGTCGCCGCCGCGGGCGGCGGTGCCGTGCTGAGCGTCACCCCGCCGAGCTGGCGGCCCGACCTCACCGACCCGGCCGACCTGGTCGAGGAGGTCGTCCGCCTCGACGGCTACGACCGGGTGCCGTCGGTGCTGCCCACCGCGCCCCCCGGCCGCGGCCTCACCGCGCCGCAGCAGCGCCGCCGGGCCGTCGCCCGGTCGCTCGCCGAACGCGGGTACGTCGAGGTCCTGGCGCACCCGTTCGTCGCCGCGGAGCTGGCCGACCAGCTCGGCCTGCCGGCCGACGACCCGCGCCGTCCCGCGGTGCGGGTGGCCAACCCGCTGTCCGAGGAGGAGCCGCTGCTGCGCACCACGCTGCTCGGCCCGCTGCTCGGCATCCTCAAGCGCAACGTCGGCCGGGGCCAGCGGGACGTGGCGATCTACGAGATCGGTGTGGTGTTCCACCCGCGTCCCGGTGCGGGCGCACCGCCGGCCATGGGCGTGGACCGGCGCCCCACCGACGAGGAGTTCGCCCGCGCCGACGCCGTGGTGCCGGACCAGCCGCGGCACGTCGCCGTGGTGCTCACCGGGGAGATGGAGCCGACCGGCTGGTGGGGGGCGGGCCGCGCGGCCGGCTGGGCGGACGCCGTCGAGGCCGGCCGGACCGTGCTCGCCGCCGCCGGCATCCCGGCCGACCGGGTCACCGTGCGGGCCGCCGAGCGCGCCCCCTGGCACCCCGGCCGCTGCGCCGAGCTGCTGGTGGACGGCACCGCCGTCGGGTACGCCGGTGAGCTGCACCCCACCGTGGTGGCCACGCTGGAACTGCCCCGGCGCACCAGCGCCATGGAGCTGAACCTGGACGCGCTGCCCGAGGCGCCGGTGGTGGCCGGCCCGGCCGTCTCCGCCTTCCCGCCCGCCCTCATCGACGTGGCGCTCGTGGTGGACGAGTCGGTCCCGGCCGCCGAGGTGGAGCGGGCCCTCGCCGAGGGAGCCGGTCCGCTGCTGGAGGACGTCCGGCTCTTCGACGTCTACGCGTCCGCGCAGCTCGGCGCGGGCCGCCGGTCGCTGGCGTACAAGCTGACGTTCCGGGCGCCGGACCGCACCCTCGCGGGCGAGGAGGCGGTGGCTGCCCGGGACGCGGCGGTGGCCGAGGCCGCCCGCCGCTTCGGCGCCACCCTGCGCGGCGCCTGACGTGTGGGCGGTCCTCGGCCTGGTGGCGGCCGGCGCGCTCGCGTCGGCCGTCGCCGGCCTGCTCTGGGCCCGGCGGCACCTGCTGCTCGTCTCGGTGGTCGGGCGCAGCATGGAACCGACGCTGCGCGCGGGTGACCGGGTGCTGGCCCGGCGCGTCCCCCTGGACCGGGTCCGGGCCGGTGACGTGGTGGTGGTCCGCGCCCCGGCGGCGATGACCGCCGGGCGGCCCGGCCGGCCAGACGAGGGGCCGGGGCTGCTCATCAAGCGGGCACACGCCGTGCCCGGCGATCCGGTGCCGGTGCGGCGGGTGCCGCTGCTGCGGCAGCGCTCCGAGAGCACGGTGCCGGCGGGGCGGCTGGTGGTGCTCGGCGACAACCCGCCGTTCAGCTACGACTCCCGCGAGTGCGGCTACATCCCCGAGCCGGACGTGCTCGGCGTGGTGATCCGGCCCCGGCTGCGGGGCTGACGAGGACGTGCCGCGCGACCGGGACCGGCCGCGCGGCACACCCGATCAGCAGAGGGTGGTCATCGTGCTGGCCCCGGCCGTGCAGTAGTAGCCGCACCCGCCGCAGTTCACCGCGCACGAGCCGCTGTAGCTGCACCGCTTGAGGTAGCAGGTGCCGCACACGGCGCACCAGGGGTCCGGCGGACAGCCGGCGGCGGCCGTCACCTTCGGGACGAACACGCCGAGCATCCGCTCACCCAGGCTCTCGAGTCGACGGAACATTCGTTCACCTCCTTTCGACACCGATCGATGCCGGGACGCTACGGCCGTCCGGTACACCGGGCCTACAGCGGCCGCCGGCGCTCGCCGGACCCGATGTATCCCGGATGTATCCACCGCTGGCAGCGTGGGCCTCCCCGCGCCGAAGGAGGTGGTACGGATGCGAGCGGTGGAGCTGACCACGCGGCTGCTGCTGGCCCTGGTGTTCCTCACCGCGGTCGTCGGCAAGCTGCGGACCCGGGCGGGCTTCGCCGGGTTCGTCGGCTCGGTCGTGCAGTTCGGTGTGCCGGTCCGGTGGTCCGGTCCCGTCGCCCGGCTGGCGGTGGCCGCCGAGGCGGCCGTGGTGGTGCTGCTCGTCCCGCCCGGCACGGCGCCCGCCGGGCTGCTGCTCGCCGCCGGCCTGCTGGGCGTGCTCACGGCCGCGATCGTCGGTGCGCTCCGCCGCGGCGCCCGCCCGGCCTGCCGCTGCTTCGGCGCCGGTGAGGCCCCGATCGGCGCCCGCCACGTGGTGCGCAACCTGGCCCTCGCCGGGACGGCGCTGCTCGGCCTGCTGGCCGGAGCGGTCGGCGGACCGGCGCCCGGCCCGGCGGGCCTGGTGCTCGCCGCCGGGCTGGCCGTGCCGCTCGCCGCCCTGGTGGTCCGCCTCGACGACCTGGTCGCCCTCTTCGCCCCGAGCCCGCCCCGGGCGGCCCGCCCGGCCGGCCGCTCCTGACCACCCTGAAGGAGACCCCATGCCCCTGTTGACCGTCGCCGTCGTCCTGGTCGCCGCCCTCGGCCTGCTCAACCTCGTGCTGCTGCTCGGCGTGATCCGCCGGCTGCGGGAGCACACCGACCTGCTCAGCGAGCGGCAGTCCGCCCCGCCGGAGGTGATGCTGGAGGTCGGCTCGATCCCCGGCGACTTCGTCTCCACCACCGTGGACGGTCGCGTCCGGACCCGCGCCGACCTCCCGCCGATGACCCTGGTGGCGTTCATCTCCCCGGGGTGCGACCACTGCGAGGAGCAACTGCCGCTGCTGCGCGAGCGCGCCGCCGAGATGCCCGGCGGCGCCGCGCACGTCTGGGTGGTCGTGGTCGGCAAGGGCCCGGAGACCCAGACGTACGCCGACCTGTTCGCCGGGCTCGCCACGGTGTTCGTCGAGCCGGGCAGCGGGCCGCTACCCACGGCGTTCGCGATCAAGGGCTTCCCGGCGTTCGGCCTGCTCGACGAGCGTGGCATCGTGGCGTCCACCGCGTTCGGCATCGCCCGGTTGGACCTGCCGGTGGCGCCGTGACCGAGCCACGGCTGACGCCCCGCCGGGCCGCCCGGCACGCCCGGGCGGCCCTCGGGCTCACCTGGCGGGCGGCCCCGGGCGGCACCCTGGTCGACCTGCTGCTCGCGCTGCTGGCCGGTGCCGCGCCGGTGGCCGTGGCCGGGCTCACCAAGGTCGTCCTGGACCGGCTCACCGGCGCCGCCGGTCGGGACGTGCCGCTGGCGCTGCTCGGAGCCGGCCTGGCCGGGGCGGCCGCGGCCGGCGTGGTCCTGCCCCACCTGCGCCGGTACGTCGAGGCCGAGCGCACCCGCGCGGTGTCCCGGCTGGTGCGCCGCCGCCTGTTCGACGCCGTGTCCCGCCTGGTCGGCCTGGTACGCCTCGAGGACCCGGCGTACCAGGACCGGCTCCAGGCGGCCCAGCAGACCGGGCACCTCGGGCCGACCCAGCTCACCGGGAGCCTGCTCGGGGCGGCGCAGAGTGTGGTGGCGATCGGCGGCTTCCTCGGCGTGCTGCTCGCGCTGAGCCCGCTGACCGGCCTGCTGGTGCTGCTGGCCGCCCTGCCCACCCTGTGGATGCAGCTCCGGCTCAACCGGGCCCGCGCGGCCATGGTGCTGCGGCTGGAGCACTTCCAGCGCCGCGACCTGTTCTTCGCCCAGCTGATCACCGGGGTGCCGGCGGCCAAGGAGGTCCGGCTGTTCGGCCTGGGCCGGTTCTTCGGCGAGCGGATGCTCGACGAGCTGCACGGCATGCACCGGGTGGAGCGTCGGCTGGACGCCCGGGAGACCCGCGCCCAGGCCCTGCTCGCGTTGCTCGGGGCCGTGGTGGCCGGCGTGGGCGTGGTCTGGGTGGTCACCCGCGCCGCCACCGGCCGGGTCGGCGTCGGCGACGTCGCCCTGTTCCTGGCGGCCGTGCCCGGCGTGCAGGGCGCGCTCGGCGCACTCGTCGGCCAGATCGGCTCCGTCCACCAGGCACTGCTCCTGTTCGACCACTACGACGAGGTGGTGCACGCCGAGCCGGACCTGCCGGTCCCCGCCGCGCCGCGCCCGGTGCCACCGCTGCGGCACGGCATCGAGCTGCGCGACGTCTGGTTCCGCTACTCGCCGGAGCACCCGTGGGTGCTGCGCGGGGTGGACCTGCTCCTGCCGGCCGGCGCGACCACCGCGCTGGTCGGGCTCAACGGCGCCGGGAAGAGCACGCTGGTGAAGCTGCTCTGCCGGTTCTACGACCCGGAGCGCGGCGCCGTCCTCTGGGACGGTGTCGACCTGCGCGAGTTCGATCCGGCGGCGCTGCGGGAGCGGCTGGGCGCCGTGTTCCAGGACTTCATGCCGTACGACCTCACCGCCGCCGAGAACATCGCCGTGGGCGACCTCACCGCCCGCGACGACCCCGACCGGCTGCGGGCCGCGGCGCGGCAGGCCGGCGTGGACGGTGTGCTGGCCGGGCTGCCGTACGGGTACGACACCCTGCTCACGCGGGTCTTCTTCGGCGGGCCGGACCGGGACGACCCGCGCGCCGGTGTGGTGCTCTCCGGCGGGCAGTGGCAGCGGGTGGCGCTGGCCCGGGGTTTCCTGCGGGCCGACTGCGACCTGCTCGTCCTCGACGAGCCCAGCTCGGGGCTGGACGCCGAGGCCGAGCACGACCTGCACACCCGCCTGCGCGCGCTGCGCCGGGGGCGGACCAGCCTGCTCGTCTCGCACCGGCTGAACGCGGTCCGGGACGCCGACGTCATCGTGGTGCTCGCCGACGGCCGGGTGGCCGAGCGAGGCGACCACGACACGCTGCTCGCCGCCGGCCGCGGGTACGCCCGGCTGTTCGCCCTCCAGGCCCGCGGCTACCGCCAGGACGGCCCGCCGCCCGATGCCACCCCGGACGCCGTGGCGGCCAGCCCGGTCGGGTAGCGCCACCCGGGAATGCGGTCAGCTGGCGTGCAGGTGGGCGGCGCCGGCCGGACGGCAGCGGTCGGCGCGGAGCAGCCGGGCCAGCCGGGCCAGGGTCCCGCCCTCGCCGAGCCGCCGGGCGGCGGCGCGCAGCGCCCGTGGCAGTCCCCCGCAGAGCGCCACCACGGCGGCGGCCGCGGCCGGCTCGCCGTCGACCCGGCGGTCGCCGACAAGCGCGCGCAGCAGCGCGAGCGCGTCGCACGGCGGCAGCGGCTCCAGCCGCAGGGCCGGCCCGTGCCCGTCGGGCAGCCTCGCGCGGCCGGTCACCAGCAGCGCGCAGCCTCCGCGCGCCGGCAGCAGGCCGTCCACCTGCGCCGGGCCGGCCGCGTTGTCGAGCACCAGCAGCACCCGCCGGCCGAACAGCGCGGAGCGGACCCGGGCCTGCGCCTCGGCCACCGTGGTCGGCTCCGGGTCCGGCGCCGGGCTCAGCGCCCGCAGCACCCGGTCGGCCACCTGGCGCGGCGGCACGGGCTCACCCGCCACCGATCCGCCGAGGTCGAGGTGGAGCTGACCGTCGGGGAAGGCGTCCAGGGCGGCCGTCGCGGCGCGCAGGGCCAGGGCGGACTTGCCGGCGCCGGCCGGGCCGTGCACGGACAGCAGCACCGGTCGCTCCCGGGCCCGGGCCAGCGCGGCGCCGAGCTGGGCCAGCTCGGCGTGCCGGCCCACGAAGGGCCCGAGGGCGTACGGCAGTTCGTGCGGGACCGCCGGGACGCGGTCCACGACGGTGGCGCGGGCGGGCTCCGGTCGCGGCGCCGGTCCGGCGTGCACGACGGCCCGGTACCGCGCGGTCAGCTCCGGCCCGGGCGCCACCCCCAGCTCACCGGCGAGCGCCCGGCAGGCCCGGCGGTACGTGCCCAGCGCCGCGGCGCGGTCGCCGGCCCGCTGCTCGACGCTCATCAGCAGCGCCCAGCCGGTCTCCCGCAGCGGGTTCTCGACCAGGTGCTCGCCGAGCAGGCTCCGCAGCTCCGCGGAGCCGGGGTCGCCCAGCTCCAGCCGACAGGCGGCGTACGCCTCCCGGGCCACGGCCCGCCGCTCGCGCAGCCGGTCGAACGCGGCGGCGGTGCCCGGCCCGTACGCCGGCGGTGGCGTGTCGGACGACCAGAGCGCGAGGGCGCGGCCCAGCCGGTCCACGGCGTGGGCCGCCGCTCCCCGGGCCTGCGCGGCCAGTCCCTCGGCGGTGAGCCGCTCGAACTCGGCGGCGTCGAGTTCGCCCGGGCCGGTGCGCAGCAGGTAGCCGCCGCCCTCCGCCCGGAGCCGGGGCGGCTCGCCCGGCACGGCGAGCAGCCGGCGCAGCTGGCTGGCGTGGCTGCGCAGGTTCGCCACGGCCGACGCGGGCGGCCGCCCGCCCCACAGCTCCTCCCGGAGCCGCTCGACCGGCACCGGCGTGCCGGACTGCAGCAGCAGGACCACCAGCAGGGCGGTCGGCCGACCGGCGGGCAGCCGCAGCCACCGCCCGTCGCGGCAGGCCCGTACCGGACCGAGGATCTGCAGCGTCAGGCCCATGCGTCCTCCGTGCGCCCCCGCGGGCCGGCCGGCCCGACCCCGCACCCCGTGAAACAACAATGTTAATCGATGGAAGCTGCCTGTCATGATATTTGTTCGGACAGTGACGGCTTCGGCGAGAAGAACCTGTCGTCCCGGGGGCGGCCGGCCGCGGGGGCGCCGGCGGTGGGCTCAGCCGGTGTACGGCAGCGTGAGCCGGGAGGAGTCGCCGACGCCCAGCGTGGTCGGGGTGCCGCCGATGGCGTTCCACACCTCGACCCGCACCGTGCCGCCGGTCAGGTCGCCGAGGGTGCCGGTGGCCGAGCGCAGCCCCTGGGTCTGCCGGTAGTGCTCCCAGCCGGGCACCGGGTCGGTGGCGAAGTAGGCGTACGTCTCCACCCGGTCCCAGCCGCCGTCACCGGTCCGGTCGTAGGAGATCCGCACCTGGACCCCGTCGCCCACCGCGGTGCCGGCGTCGACGGAGAGGTCGAAGGCGGTGGACCCGCCGGTCCACCGGCCGGTGAGGCCGCGGGCCGTGAAGACCTGCGGGTTGGTGGGCGTGCCGTCGTGGTTGCCCCCGGCCGCCGCCACGCTCACGGTGCCGGGCGCGCCGGTGGCCGGGTCGAGCGCGCCGCCGGCCCGCAGGTAGCGGGTGGCGTCGAACGGACCCGGGGTGGCCGTGGTGGACGGGCTGGGGGAGGGGCTCGGGCCGCCGCCGGGCCCGAACGGGCTGAGCGTGATGCCGGCGGCCCGCGGGTCGCCGTCGTGCACCAGGGACTCCTGGTTCAGCACGTCGTCGAAGGCGAACCCGTACGCCTTCCCGTCGGCCATGTTGGCGTGCACGATCCGCGAGTAGTGGTTGGTCAGCGCGCCCCGGTAGAAGTCGGCCGGGCCACCGGAGGGCTGCAGGTCGAGGGTGCCCAGCGTGGAGCGGTGCAGCGCGGCGCAGAGGGTCCGGGCGATGGGGCCGACCACCTGGTCGTTCGGGGCGGCCAGCGCGCCGTCGCAGCCCCACACGTCGGCGCTGGACGGCCGGCGGAACGAGGCCACCTGCCGGCCGCCGCCGTCGGTGAAGGCCATCACGTCCCCGCTGGTCCGCCCGTAGTAGCGGACGGCCGGCTGGTCGGTGAAGGGCGCCACGGTCAGCGTCCTCGTCGCGTACGCCTGCCAGGCCGACGCGATGTAGGGGTCGAGGTAGGTGCGGCTGAACAGGCCGGCGTCGGCGGCCTTGCCGGGGGCGAGCACCCGCAGCACCGTGCCGTCGGCACGGGTCTGCACGGCGCCGCTCCAGCCCGACTGGGCGCGGATCGCGGCGATCACCCGGTTGCGCCCGTCGTCGACCGGCTGGCCGGTCCGCCGGGTGGTCCCGGTGGCGCCGGTGACGCTCACCGCGTGCGGCACGGCGAACATGTCCACCTGGGAGCTGTTGAGCCAGAGCCCGGCGTCGTTGTAGGTGAACTCGGACCAGTCGAACAGCAGGTCCCGGTTGGGGTCGCCGGCCGCCCACGGGGCGGGCTGGACCAGGCCGTCCGGGGTGAGGAAGAGCTTCAGCTTGGCGCCGAAGGAGAAGTAGACCCGGCCGGACAGGTTCCGGGGCAGCCGCAGCACGGTGCTCGCCCCGGTGGCCGGGCCGGGTACGGCGACGTCCGGTGCGGGGGTGGGCGGCAGGCCGCCGGCCGGCCACGGCGTGAAGGCGCCGCCGGCGGTGACGTAGCCGAGCCGGCCGGTGGTCAGGTCGGTGCCGAGGACGTACAGCCAGGTGGGCTCGGTGCGACCGGTGGCGTTGGTGACGGTCAGCGGGAGCAGGGCGGGGCCGGTGGCGCGGGCCAGCGAGGCGGCCGCCACCGCGCCGGTGGTGGCCAGCGTGAGCGCGAGCACGGCGCGCAGCAGTGTCCTGGGGGTGGGCACGGGACGCTCCTTCCACCCGCCGCGGCCTGCGGCGGGCGCGGGGTGGTGGGTGTGGTGGTACGCGTACGCGGGCGGGACGGCCCGTGAGAGCGCTCTCTGAGCATGTGACACGCATGGGCGGCTGTCAATGCGACGGACGTCGGCGCAGTTTCATGCGCCACACCGTATGAACTTGCAGGAGCGGATCATCGCTGCTACCGTTCACTGCATAGCCATGCGGAGGTGAGTATGGGCATCCGGGTCGCGGTCGCCGGCGCGAGCGGCTACGCCGGCGGTGAGCTGCTCCGGCTGCTCGCCGGGCATCCCGAGTTCGAGCTGGTCAGCGCCACCGCGCACGCCTCGGCCGGCCGGCCCGTCGCCGCCGTGCACCCGCAGCTCGCCGGGCTGGACCTGGTCCTCGGAGCGACCGACCCGGCCACCCTGTCCGACGCCGACCTGATCTTCCTGGCCCTACCGCACGGCCAGTCGGCGGCCATCGCCGCGGCCCTGCCCGCCGCCGTCAAGGTGGTCGACCTCGGGGCGGACCACCGGCTGCGCGACGCCGACGCCTGGGCCCGCTACTACGGCGGCGACCACGCCGGCGCCTGGACCTACGGCCTGCCCGAGCTGCCCGGCCAGCGGGCGGCCATCGCCGCGGCCGACCGGGTCGCGAGCACCGGCTGCTACGCGGTCGCCACCACCCTGGCGCTCGCCCCACTGATCGCCGCCGGCGCCGTTCTCCCCACCGACGTGGTGGTGGTCGCCGCCTCCGGCACCTCCGGCGCCGGCCGGGCCGCGAAGCCCCACCTGCTGGGCAGCGAGGTGATGGGCGACCTGTCGCCCTACAAGGTCGGCGCCCACCAGCACGTGCCGGAGATCAAGCAGGCCACCGGGGCGACCAGCCTCTCCTTCACCCCGGTCCTGGCCCCCATGCCGCGGGGCATCCTGGCCACCGTCACCGCCGTCCCGACCGGCGCGGCCGACCCCCGCGAGGTGCTCGCGGCGGCGTACGCGGACGCGCCCTTCGTGCATCTGCTGCCCGAGGGGACCTGGCCGCACACCGCCGCCACCGCCGGCGGGAACTCCTGCCACCTCCAGGTCACCGTCGACGCCGACTCCGGCCGGGTGATCGTGGTGAGCGCCATCGACAACCTGGGCAAGGGCGCCGCCGGCCAGGCCGTGCAGAACGCCAACCTGATGGCCGGCCTCCCCGAGACCACCGGACTGCCCGTGTTTGGAGTAGCACCGTGAGCGCGAGGAGTGCAGCGAAGCGGAGCCCCGCAGTCGCGAACGAAAGGACGGCCCAGTGACCGTCACCACCCCCCGGGGCTTCCGCGCCGCCGGCGTGGCCGCCGGCCTCAAGGCCGGCGGCGCGGGCGACGTCGCCCTCGTCGTCAACGACGGCCCCGACGCCGGTGTCGCCGGCGTCTTCACGGCCAACCGGGTCAAGGCCGCCCCGGTGCTCTGGACCCAGCAGGTCGTCCGCGGCGGCGTGGTCCGCGCCGTGGTCCTCAACTCGGGCGGCGCCAACGCCTGCACCGGCCCGGCCGGATTCCAGGACACCCACGCCACCGCCGAGCACACCGCCGCCGCGCTCACCGCCAGCAGCCCCCGGCTCATGGTCGGCGCCGGCGAGGTCGCGGTCTGCTCCACCGGCCTGATCGGCGAGCGCCTGCCCATGCAGAAGCTCCTCCCGGGCGTCCGCGGGGCGGTGCGCGGCCTGTCCCGCGACGGCGGTCACCCGGCCGCCGAGGCGATCATGACCACCGACACCCGGCCCAAGACCACGGTGGCCCGGGGCAGCGGCTGGACGGTCGGCGGCATGGCCAAGGGCGCCGGGATGCTCGCCCCCGCCATGGCCACCATGCTCTGCGTGCTCACCACCGACGCGGTCGCCGGGCCGGAGACCCTGGACGCCGCGCTGCGGGCCGCCACCCGGGCCACCTTCGACCGGATCGACTCCGACGGCTGCATGTCCACGAACGACACGGTGCTGCTGCTGGCCAGCGGCGCCGCCGGCATCGAGCCCACCGCCGCCGAGCTGACCGCCGCGGTGACCGCCGCCTGCCACGACCTCGCCCAGCAGCTGATCGCCGACGCCGAGGGCGCCACCAAGCAGATCGCCATCGAGGTGACCGGCGCCGCCGACGAGGACGACGCGGTCGAGGTGGGTCGCTCGGTGGCCCGGAACAACCTGGTCAAGACCGCGCTGTTCGGCAACGACCCGAACTGGGGGCGGATCCTCGCCGCCGTGGGCACCACCGCCGCCGCCTTCGAGCCGGACGGCGTGGACGTCGCCGTCAACGGGATCTGGGTGTGCCGGGGCGGCGCCGCCGCCGAGGACCGGGCCAAGGTCGACCTCACCGGCCGCCACGTCACCATCCGGATCGACCTGCACGCGGGCGACGCGGAGGCGACGGTCTGGACCAACGACCTGTCGCACGCGTACGTGCACGAGAACTCGGCGTACTCGTCGTGAGCGCGAGGAACGCAGCGCCGCGGAGTCCCGCAGTCGCGAACGGAAGGCTGGTGCCGTGAGCCTCACCGCCGACCTCACCCGGGCCCAGGCCAAGGCCGAGACGCTGATCGAGGCCCTGCCCTGGCTGGCCCGCCTCTCCGGGGCGACCGTCGTGGTCAAGTACGGCGGCAACGCCATGACCGACCCCGAGCTGCAGCGGGCGTTCGCCGCGGACATGGTCTTCCTCCGGTACGCCGGCCTCAAGCCGGTCGTCGTGCACGGCGGCGGCCCGCAGATCTCCGCCATGCTCGGCCGGCTCGGCATCGCCAGCGAGTTCAAGGGCGGCCTGCGGGTCACCACCCCCGAGGCCATGGACGTCGTCCGGATGGTCCTCGTGGGGCAGGTCGGCCGCGAGCTGGTCGGCCTGATCAACGCCCACGGCCCGTTCGCGGTCGGCCTCTCCGGCGAGGACGCCGGCCTGTTCACCGCGGTGCGCCGCCCCGCGTACGTGGACGGGGAGCCGGTCGACGTCGGGCAGGTCGGCGACGTGGAGTCGGTGGACGTCTCGGCGGTGGCCGACCTCATCGCGGCCGGCCGGATCCCGGTCATCTCCACCGTCGCGCCGGACGCCGACGGGGTGCTGCACAACCTGAACGCGGACACGGCCGCCGCCGCGCTCGCCGTCGCCCTGGACGCGCGGAAGCTGGTCGTCCTCACCGACGTGCCCGGCCTCTACGCCGACTGGCCCGACACGGCCAGCCTGGTCAGCGAGATCACCACAGACGACCTGGCGAAGCTGCTGCCGTCCCTGGAGTCCGGGATGGTCCCGAAGATGGAGGCGTGCCTGCGGGCGGTGCGCGGGGGAGTGCCCGCCGCGCACGTCGTCGACGGCCGGGTCGCCCACTCGACGCTCCTCGAAGTGTTCACCTCGGAAGGATTCGGCACGATGGTGGTGGCGGCATGAGCACGCTTGTCGAACGCTGGGGCCAGGCCATGATGGCCAACTACGGCACCCCGCCGCTGGCGCTCGTCTCCGGTTCCGGCGCCGTCGTGGTCGACGAGGCCGGCCGGGAGTACGTGGACCTGCTCGGCGGCATCGCGGTCAACGCCCTCGGGCACGCCCACCCCGCCGTGGTGGCCGCCGTGTCCCGGCAGGTCGCCACCCTCGGGCACGTGTCGAACCTGTTCGTTGCCGAGCCGCCGGTGGCCCTCGCGGAGCTGCTGCTGGCGCTGGCCGGCCGCCCCGGCCGGGTGTTCCTCGCCAACTCGGGCGCCGAGGCCAACGAGGCCGCGTTCAAGCTCTCCCGGCTCACCGGGCGCACCCACGTGGTGGCCACCCACGGCGGCTTCCACGGCCGGACCATGGGCGCCCTGGCGCTGACCGGGCAGCCCGCCAAGGCCGACCCGTTCCGCCCGCTGCCCGGCGAGGTGACCCACGTCCCGTACGGCGACGCCGCGGCCCTGGCCGAGGCGGTCACCGACGCCACCGCCATGGTGATCGTCGAGCCGATCCAGGGCGAGAACGGCGTCGTCGTGCCGCCGCCCGGCTACCTGGCCGAGGCCCGCCGGATCACCGCCGCGCACGACGCGCTGCTGGTGCTCGACGAGGTCCAGACCGGCGTCGGCCGCACCGGCCACTGGTTCGCCCACCAGGCCGACGGCGTCGAGCCGGACGTCGTCACCCTGGCCAAGGGGCTCGGCGGCGGGCTGCCGCTCGGCGCCTGCCTGGCCTTCGGGCGGGCCGCCGACCTGCTCACGCCCGGTTCGCACGGCACCACGTTCGGGGGAAACCCGGTCAGCTGCGCCGCCGCGCTCGCCGTGGTCGCCACCATTGCCAACGAGGGGCTGCTCGACCACGTGAAGCGGGTCGGTGAGCGGCTGCGGCGCGGCATCGAAGGGCTCGGGCACCCGCTCGTCGCCGAGGTCCGCGGCGCCGGCCTGCTGCTCGGCATCGTGCTCGCCGCGCCGGTCTCCGGCGCGGTGACCGGCGCCCTGCGGGAGGCGGGCTTCCTGGCCAACCCGGTGCAGCCGGGCGTGGTCCGGCTCGCCCCGCCGCTGATCCTGGACGCCGGCCAGGTCGACGCCTTCCTCGCCGCGCTGCCGGCCGCCCTCGACGCCGCCGCCCCCGTACCCGCCGCCACGGAGGTCCCCGCATGATCCGCCACTTCCTGCGGGACGACGACCTCGCCCCCGCCGAGCAGGCCGCCGTGCTCGACCTCGCCGCCCGGATGAAGGCCGACCGGTTCGCCCACAAGCCCCTGGCCGGTCCGCGATCGGTGGCGGTGCTGTTCGACAAGCAGAGCCTGCGCACCCGGATCTCGTTCGACGCGGGCATCGCCGAGCTGGGCGGGCACCCGCTCGTGGTGGACACCCAGGTCACCCACTTCGGCCGGGGCGAGTCCCTCGCCGACGCCGGCCGGGTGCTGTCCCGCTACGTCGCCGCGATCGTGCTGCGCACCCACGGCGACGACCGGATCGCCGAGGTCGCCAGCCACGCCACGGTGCCGGTGGTCAACGCGCTCACCGACACCTACCACCCCTGCCAGCTCCTCGCCGACCTGCTCACCGTCCGGGAACGCTGCGGCGGCACCGCCGGGCGCACCCTGGCGTACGTCGGGGACGCGGCCAACAACATGGCGCACTCCTACCTGCTGGCCGGGGCGACCGCCGGGATGCACGTGCGGATCGCCGGGCCGGCCGGCTTCCAGCCGGACGCCGAGATCGTCGCGCGGGCCGAGAAGATCGCCGCCGGCACCGGCGGTTCGGTCCGGGTGCTCACCGACCCGGTCGAGGCGGTCCGCGCCGCCGACGTGGTCGCCACCGACACCTGGACCTCGATGGGTCAGGAGTCCGACGGCCAGGACCGCGTCACGCCGTTCCTGCCGTACCGGGTCGATGACACGCTGCTCGGCCACGCCGCGGCCGAGGTGATCGTGCTGCACTGCCTGCCCGCCCACCGGGGCGAGGAGATCACCGACGAGGTGCTCGACGGGCCGCACAGCGCCGTCTTCGACCAGGCGGAGAATCGCCTGCACGCCCAGAAGGCGCTGCTGACGTTTCTCCTGGAGGCATCATGACCGCCCCGCTGACCCGTGCCGCGCGGCACGGCCGCATCGTCGAGCTGATCCGCGACAAGGCCATCCACTCGCAGACCGAGCTGGCCGACCTGCTCGCCGGTGACGGCATCCAGGTCACCCAGGCCACCCTCTCCCGGGACCTCAAGGAACTGGGGGCGGTCACCGCGCGCGGCGGCGACGGGCGGGGCGTCTACGTGATCCCGGAGGACGGCCACCGGCCGCTGCGCGAGGCCGAGGCCGCACCGGCCCGCCTCGTCCGGCTGCTGCGCGAGCTGCTCAACGGCGTCGACGCCAGCGGCAACATCGCCGTGCTGCGCACCCCGCCGGGCGCAGCCCAGTACCTGGCCAGCGCGTTGGACCGAGCGGGCCTGTCCGAGATCGTCGGCACCATCGCCGGCGACGACACCATCCTCGTCGTGGCCCGCGAGGCCGACGGCGGCGCCGCGTTGGGCGACAAGCTCGCCGCATGGGCCCGCCGGGAAGAGAACGTTGAAGGGAGCACCACACCATGACCGAGCGGGTCGTCCTGGCGTACTCCGGGGGTCTCGACACCTCCGTCGCCATTCCCTACCTGGCCGAGCAGACCGGCGCCGAGGTGATCGCGGTGGCGGTCGACGTCGGCCAGGGCGGCGAGGACCTGAACGCCATCCGGCAGCGCGCGCTGGACTGCGGCGCCGTCGAGTCCGAGGTGGTCGACGCGCGCGACGAGTTCGCCGCCGAGTACTGCCTGCCGGCGATCCGGGCCAACGCCCTCTACATGGACCGCTACCCGCTGGTCTCCGCGCTGTCCCGGCCGCTGATCGTCAAGCACCTGGTGGCCGCGGCCCGCAAGCACGGCGGCACCATCGTGTCGCACGGCTGCACCGGCAAGGGCAACGACCAGGTCCGCTTCGAGGTCGGCCTGAACGCGCTCGCCCCCGAGCTGAAGATCATCGCGCCGGCCCGCGACTTCGCCTGGACCCGGGACAAGGCGATCGCCTTCGCCGAGGAGAAGGGCCTGCCGATCGACGTGTCGGCGAAGTCGCCGTACTCCATCGACCAGAACCTGTGGGGACGCGCGGTGGAGACCGGCTTCCTGGAGGACATCTGGAACGGCCCCATCGAGGACCTCTACTCCTACACGGCCGACCCGGCGCAGGAGCGGGACGCCGACGAGGTGGTCATCACCTTCGACGCCGGCGTGCCGGTCGCCGTCGACGGCGAGACCGTCACCCCGTACCAGGCGATCCTGGAGCTGAACCGGCGCGCCGGCGCCCAGGGCGTCGGCCGGCTCGACATGGTCGAGGACCGCCTCGTCGGCATCAAGAGCCGCGAGGTCTACGAGGCCCCCGGCGCGATCGCGCTGATCGCCGCCCACCAGGAGCTGGAGGCGGTCACCGTCGAGCGGGACCTGGCCCGCTTCAAGCGCGGCGTCGACCAGCGCTGGGGCGAGCTGGTCTACGACGGCCTGTGGTTCTCACCGCTCAAGCGCTCGCTCGACGCGTTCATCGACGACGCGCAGCAGCACGTCTCCGGCGAGGTGCGGCTCACCCTGCACGGCGGCCGGGCCACCGTCACGGGCCGGCGCTCCGAGGCCAGCCTCTACGACTTCGGCATGGCCACCTACGACACCGGCGACACCTTCGACCAGTCCCTGGCCAAGGGTTTCGTCCAGCTCTGGGGGCTGCCCAGCAGGATGGCCGCCGCACGGGACGCCCGGCTCGGCGGAGCGCGGTCTTGACCTTCACAATGGGTGGGGTGGACGACAAGAGCCTGACCGAGAACAGCGCCCCCGCCAACCGGACGAGCCTCTGGGGAGGCCGGTTCGCCGGCGGCCCCGCCGAGGCGCTCGCGCGGCTGTCGGTGAGCGTCCAGTTCGACTGGCGCCTCGCCCCGTACGACATCGCCGGCTCCCGGGCGCACGCCCGGGTCCTGGCCGGCGCGGGCCTGCTCGACCCCGAGGAGCTGGGGAGGATCCTGGCCGCGCTGGACGACCTGGAGGCCGCCTGCGCCGCCGGGACGTTCCGGCCCACGATCGACGACGAGGACGTGCACACCGCGCTGGAGCGGGGGCTGCTGGAGCGGCTCGGCAGCCTCGGCGGCAAGCTGCGGGCCGGCCGCTCCCGCAACGACCAGGTCGCCACCGACCTGCGGCTCTACCTGCGCGACCACGCCCGCGGCGTGGCGGCCCGGCTGGTCGAGCTGGCCGAGGCCCTGGTGGAGCAGGCGGAGCGGCACGTGGACACGGCCGCACCCGGCATGACCCACCTCCAGCACGCCCAGCCGGTCACCTTCGGGCACTGGCTGCTCGCCCACGTGCAGCCGCTGCTGCGGGACCTGGAGCGGCTGCGCGACTGGGACCACCGGTGCGCCGTCAGCCCGCTGGGCGCCGGCGCGCTCGCCGGCTCCGGCCTGCCGCTGGACCCGGTGGCGGTCGCCAAGGAGCTGGGCTTCCGCACGTCCTTCGCCAACTCGATGGACGCGGTGGCCGACCGTGACTTCGTGGCCGAGTTCCTCTTCGTCACCGCGATGATCGGCGTGCACCTGTCCCGCCTCGGCGAGGAGGTGGTGCTCTGGACGTCGCAGGAGTTCGGCTGGGTCGAGCTGGACGACGCGTTCGCCACCGGGTCGTCGATCATGCCGCAGAAGAAGAACGCGGACATCGCCGAGCTGGCCCGGGGCAAGTCCGGCCGGCTGGTCGGCGGCCTCATGAGCGTGCTCACCATGCTCAAGGGCCTGCCCATGACCTACGACCGCGACATGCAGGAGGACAAGGAGCCGGCCTTCGACGCGGTCGACACCCTGGAGCTGCTGCTGCCCGCCCTCGCCGGGATGATCTCCACGATGACGGTCCGGGTCGACCGCCTGGTGCCCGCCGCGCCGGCCGGCTTCTCGCTCGCCACCGAGGTCGCCGACTGGCTGGTCCGCCGGAACGTGCCGTTCCGGGACGCGCACGAGATCACCGGCCGGCTGGTGGCGCTCTGCGTGGCCCGCGACTGCGCCCTGGACGAGGTCTCCGACGAGGACCTGGCCGCGGTCAGCGAGCACCTCGACCCGTCGGTGCGCGACGTGCTCTCGGTGCGCTCCGCCCTGGCCGCCCGGATCACTCCCGGCTCCACCGGCCCCGGTCCGGTCGCCGACCAGCTCGCCACGGCCGCGGACAAGCTGGCCGGCTGGCGGGATTGGACCGCCGAGCGGGTCGTTCCCCGCTGAGCGTGCGACCCCGCGCGGTGGCCCGGCCGCCGCGCGGGGTCAGGCCGTCGGCCGCTCGCGCTTGGGCAGCTTGGCCACCACGGCGTCGTACGACCCGTCGACCGCCTCGATCAGTTCCTCGTCCGGGATGCCCCCACCGAGCCGCAGGGTGTTCCAGCCCGAGCGGCCGATGTAGGGGGAGGAGCGGGCGTCGTCGGGGAACCGGTGCAGCCACTCGTCGGCCACCTCCCGGGACGGGCCGCACTTGACCCCCACCCGGGCCTCGCCGTCGGGCGCGCCCAGGAACGCGAAGATCCGGCTGCCGACCTTCACCACCTCGTCGCCCTCCCACGGCCGGTCCAGCCAGGCGCCCGGCTTGGCCAGGCAGTAGGACAGCATCTCCTCGCGTGTCATCGCATCCCTCCCGTGGCGGTCACCGGCACAGTCTCACCCGCCGCTGTGACAGTCGCCGGGCGCCGCCCCGTCGCCGATCCCGGCCGGGGTCAGTCGCCGGTGCCGGTGCGCAGGGTGAGCCGCTCGTAGCGCTGCCGGGCCGCCTGCGCGCTGCCCAGCCCCAGCCCGAACGCGATCGCCTGCCAGGTCAGACCCCGGCCGCGGGCCACCTGCAGCAGGCCCGCCTCCAGGGCGTCGACCTCGGCGCGAACGTGCGGGATCAGGGTCAGCGCGGCCATCAGGTCGGCCTGGTCGACCGGCTCCTCGCCCTCGGCCAGCTCCGCCCCGCCCGCGAGCGCCATGACCAGCGTCGCCGCCTCGTAGGCGTCGGGGACGTCGGGGTGCGCGTAGCGCCGGCGGCGGGCGTCGCTGCCGGCGTGCCGCTCGGCGATCCGCAGCAGCGCCGCGTAGTTGCGGTGCGCCCGGGCCTGGGCAGCATCCGGAGCGGTGAACGGGTCGTTGTCCATCGTGACCATGTCGTCGATTCCACACCCTTGAACGACACTTTGTCAACAGCCCGTTGAAAGCAATTCGTGCCTCCCGCGCGGATCCCGCTAGGGTTTCCCGGTGACCGCGACCGACCTCTCCGCCCTCTCCGACCTGCTCGCCGGCCCGGTGGTTCCCGCCGCCCGGGGACTGCTCGGCTGCCGGCTCACCGGGCACGGGGTCACCGTCCGGATCACCGAGGTCGAGGCGTACGCCGGCACCGCCGGCGACCCGGCCTCGCACGCCCACGGGGGGCGCACGCCGCGCAACGCGGTGATGTTCGGCCCGGCCGGGCACGCCTACGTCTACTTCACCTACGGCATGCACTGGTGCGTGAACGTGGTGACCGGACCGGACGGCGAAGCCTCGGCCGTGCTGCTGCGCGCCGGCGAGGTGGTCGACGGCCTCGACGTCGCGCGGGAGCGCCGCCCGGCCGTACGCCGGGACGTGGATCTCGCGCGCGGGCCGGCCCGGCTCTGCGCGGCGCTCGGCATCGACCGGTCCGTCTACGGCGCCGACCTGCTCGGCGACGGTCCGGTGCGGCTGCGGCCCCCGCTCGCGCCGGTGCCCGAGGCGGCGGTCTCCGCCGGCCCCCGGGTCGGCGTCACCGGCGCCCACGACGTGCCCTGGCGCTTCTGGCTCACCGGCGACCCGACGGTGAGCGCGTACCGCCGGCACGTGCCCCGGACCCGGCGCTGACCGGGGGCCCGGCGCGGCGGGGCTGAATCCTGTCGGTGGGTGTGGCGATAATCACCGCACCCGTCGATGAGGGAGGACCGGCATGACGACGCTGCTCGCGATCGGCACCGGCAAAGGACTCTTCCTGGCCACCAGCTCCGACCGGCGCGACTGGGCGGTGAGCGGCCCGCACTTCCCGATGACCGGGGTCTACGCGGTCGCCGTCGACAAGCGCCCCGGCCGGCCCCGGCTGCTGGCCGGCATGACCAGCTCGCACTTCGGCCCCAGCGTGGCCACCAGCGACGACCTGGGCGGCTCCTGGCACGAGCCGGACCAGGCGCCGGTCGCGTTCCCGGCCGACACCGGGGCCAGCCTGGGGCGGGTCTGGCAGCTCACCCCGGCCGGCCCGGACCAGCCCGACGTGGTGTGGGCGGGCGCCGAACCGTCCGCGCTGTTCCGCTCCGACGACGGCGGGCGCAGCTTCAGCCTGGTCCGGGCGCTCTGGGACCACCCCCACCGGGAGCAGTGGGGCGCCGGCTTCGGCGGCCAGGCCGTGCACAGCGTGCTACCGCACCCGGGCGACCCGGGCCGGATGGCGGTGGCCATGTCCACCGGCGGGGTCTACCGCACCGAGGACGCGGGAGCGAGTTGGGCGCCGGGCAATACCGGGATCCGGGCCTACTTCCTGCCCGACGAGTGGCCCGAGTTCGGCCAGTGCGTCCACAAGATCGCCCGGGACGCCGGCGACCCCGAACGGCTGTACGCGCAGAACCACCACGGGGTCTACCGCTCCGACGACGACGGGCGCACCTGGACCTCGATCGCCGCGGGCCTGCCCAGCGACTTCGGCTTCCCGATCGTCGCCCACCCGTCCCGCCCGGGCACCGTCTACGCCTTCCCGCTGACCGCCGACGGCGAGCGGTTCCCCACCGACCGGCGCTGCCGGGTCTACCGTTCTTCCGACGCGGGTGAGAAGTGGGAGCCGCTGACCGCCGGGCTGCCCGACGGGCCGTTCTACCCGGCGGTGCTGCGCGACGCCATGTGCGCCGACGACCACGACCCGGCCGGCGTCTACTTCGGCACCCGCTCCGGCGAGGTCTACGCCAGCGCCGACGAGGGTGACTCCTGGTCGCTTGTCGCCGCGCACCTGCCGGACGTGCTCTGCGTCCGGGCCGCGGAGGTCTGAGTGGTCACCGTGCTGCTGCCCGGCCCGCTGCGCGCCGAGACGGGCGGCGAGGGCCGCCTCCGGGTGGCCGCCGCCGGCACGTTGCGGGCGGTCCTCGACGAGCTGGCCACCACGTGGCCCCGGCTGGCCCGCCGGATCCGCGACGAGCGTGGCGACCTGCGCCGCTACGTCAACGTCTACGTCGACGGGGAGGACTGCCGCCACACCGGCGCCCTCGACACCAGGGTCCCCGAGGGCGCCGAGATCCAGATCCTCCCGTCGGTGGCCGGCGGCTGACCCACGGCGTGCGTGCGGTGCGGGTGGCGTGGGCCACCCCGGGGTGGGGGCCGACCGGAATAGTTGCTTCGTCAAATATGTTGTGCGGAGCGATTCCGGGCCGGGGCGGTCCGGACCCACCCCCGAGGAGCTGGTCATGCAGTTCGGAGTCTTCACCGTCGGCGACGTCACGGTCGACCCGACCACCGGGCGGCTGCCGTCCGAGCATGAGCGGATCAAGGCCATGGTGGCCATCGCGCTCAAGGCCGAGGAGGTCGGGCTCGACGTGTTCGCCACCGGCGAGCACCACAACCCGCCGTTCGTGCCGTCGTCGCCCACCACCATGCTCGGCCACATCGCGGCCCGCACCGAGCGGCTCCTGCTGTCCACCGCGACCACGCTGATCACCACGAACGACCCGGTGAAGATCGCCGAGGACTACGCGATGCTCCAGCACCTGGCCGACGGGCGGGTCGACCTCATGATGGGCCGCGGCAACACCGGCCCCGTCTACCCCTGGTTCGGGCAGGACATCCGCAACGGCATCCCGCTCGCCATCGAGCACTACGACCTGCTGCACCGGCTGTGGCGGGAGGACGTGGTCGACTGGAAGGGCCGGTTCCGCACCCCGCTGCAGTCGTTCACCTCGACGCCGCGCCCGCTCGACGGCGTGCCGCCGTTCGTCTGGCACGGCTCGATCCGCAGCCCCGAGATCGCCGAGCAGGCCGCGTACTACGGCGACGGCTTCTTCGCCAACCACATCTTCTGGCCCAAGGAGCACACCCAGCGGATGGTCGCCCTCTACCGGCAGCGCTACGCGCACTACGGCCACGGCACCGCCGACCAGGCCATCGTCGGCCTCGGCGGCCAGGTCTTCATGCGCAGGAACTCGCAGGACGCGGTCCGCGAGTTCCGGCCGTACTTCGACAACGCCCCGGTCTACGGGCACGGGCCGTCGCTGGAGGAGTTCACCCGGGAGACCCCGCTGACCGTTGGCAGCCCGCAGCAGGTCATCGACCGCACGCTGAGCTTCCGCGAGTACGTCGGCGACTACCAGCGCCAGCTCTTCCTCATGGACCACGCCGGGCTGCCGCTGAAGACCGTCCTGGAGCAGCTCGACCTCCTCGGCGAGGAGGTCGTCCCGGTGCTGCGCAAGGAGTTCGACTCGCTGCGCCCCGCGCACGTGCCCGAGGCGCCGACCCACGCCTCGCTGCTGGCCGCGGCCGGTGGCACCAAGGACAGCACGGTCCACGCCGTCGACGACGTGACCGGCAAGGCGCCGGAGGAGGCCCGATGACCCGCCGCACCCTGGCCGTGGTCTCGGCTGGTCTCAGCCAGCCCTCGTCGACCCGGCTGCTCGCCGACCAGCTCGCCGCGGCCACCCGCGACGAGCTGGTCCGGCGCGGCGCCGAGGTGGAGATCAACACGGTGGACCTGCGCGAGCACGCCCACGACGTCGTCAACCACCTGCTCACCGGCTTCCCGCCGGCCGCCCTGCGGGCGGCGCTGGACACCGTCGCGGGCGCGGACGGCCTGATCGCGGTCACCCCGATCTTCAACGCGTCCTACAGCGGGCTGTTCAAGTCGTTCTTCGACGTGGTCGAGAAGGAGGCGCTGGCCGACCGGCCGGTGCTCATCGGGGCCACCGGTGGCACCGCCCGGCACTCGCTCGCCCTGGAGCACGCGGTCCGGCCGATGTTCACGTACCTGCGGGCGGTCGTGCTGCCGACGGCGGTGTTCGCCGCGCCGGAGGACTGGGCCGGCGACGGCGCCGACCGCGCGCTGCGCTCCCGGATCCGCCGGGCCGGCATCGAGCTGGCCGAGCAGGTCGACCGCCGCCCGGCGGCGACCGGGCCGGCCGACCCGTTCGCGCTCACCACCAGCTTCGAGGACCTGCTCGCCGGCCGCGACCCGTCCTGACCCGGCGGCCGGCCGGCGACCTCAGTCGCCGTCCGGCTCGTACGGGTGCGCCACCAGCACCGGGCAGTGGGCGTGCTGCACCAGCGCCTGGCTGACCGAGCCGAGCAGCAGCCCGGCGAAGCCACCCCGGCCCCGGGAGCCCACGACCACCAGCGCCGCCTCCCCGCTCGCCTCGATCAGCGCCTGCTCCGGGGACGCGCCCCGCAACGGCCGCTCGACCACGCCCAGCACGGGGTGGTCCGTGCGGATCCGGGCGGCCGCCCCGGCCAGCAGCTCCGCCGACTCGGCCTGCGCGGCGGCGGTGGCCTCCGCCGCGGCGTCCGGCGCCACCGCGCCCCGCTCCGGCGTGCGGACGTGCACCAGCACCAGGTCGGCGTCCCGGCGGACCGCCTCGTCGGCGGCGATCCGGACGGCGTACGCGGCCGACTCGGACCCGTCCACCCCAACCAGCACCGGCCCCCGCACCGGGATGGGCTGCTCCGCCGGGCGGACCACGAGCACGGGGCAGTGCCCGTGCTGCGCCACCTGGTTGCTCACCGAGCCGAGCAACAGCCCGGCGAAGCCGCCCACACCGCGGCTGCCCACCACCACGAGCTCCGCCCGGCGGGACTCCTCGATCAGGGTGACGCCCGGGCCACCGGCCACCTGGCGCACCTCCACCCGCAGGCCCGGATGCCGGCCGGCCAGATCCGCGGCCACCTGGTCCAGCATCTTCCGCGACTCCTCGGTGGGCGCCGGCACCCCGAGGTCGTACGGGTTGAGCGGCACCCCGTAGCCGAGCGGGTGCAGGTAGCCGTGCACCACGTGCAGCGGCCGGGACCGCGCCACGGCGGCCCGGGCGGCGTGTTCGGCGGCGGTGAGGCTGGTCGACGATCCGTCGACACCCACCACGACAGGTCGGTTCATCGGCATCCCTCCGGTCGGCTCCGCCCATTGTCGACGACGACCCCGCCGGCCGAGCCCGAACGCGGCCGTCCGGCGGCCAGGTCCGGCCGCACGCGTGCCGGATGCGGCTGCCGGAGCTCTACGGGTACCCGGCGGCGCTCCCGCCGACCGGCTGACCTGCCGCGTGCCGGTGGACCACCAGGTCGTCCACCTCCAGCCGGCCGATCCGCAGCTCCCGGATCACCGCCCGGCGGACGGCCAGGCGCGCGATCATCAGCCGGCCGATCGCCACGGCGCCGATCGCCGCCGCCGCGAGCGCCAGGGGCGCGGCCGCCGTCGGGCCCAGGGCGCGCGGGCCGGCCGCCGTCGGACCGACCACGGAGGCGCGGACGGTACGCATGGGGAACGCCCGGCGCCGCGGGCGGTGCAGCATCCTGTTCATCCGTGGATCCTCTGCTCCCAGCCGGTTCGTCCGGCACCGACTTCGGTGCCGGTCCATCGCCCGGGTGACGCGACGCCGCCCGCCGGCGGTTCCTCCCCGGCCGCACGGGAGGACGGCCCGGACATCCCGGTCCTGTCGGTGGGTCCGCGTATCGTCCGCCGGGTGACCAGTGAGGTGCGACTCCGCCCGGTACGCGACGACGACCTGCCGGTGTTCTTCGCCCACGAGCAGGATCCGCAGGCCAACTGGATGGCCGCGTTCGGCCCGAAGGACCCGGCCGACCGGGCCGCCTTCGACGCCCACTGGGCCCGCATCCGGGCCGACCCGCGCATCGTGAACCGCACCGTGACCGTCGACGGCGCGGTGGTCGGGCGCGTGGCCGCCTTCCCGGTGGGGGAGCGCACCGAGGTCAGCTACTGGATCGACTCCGCCCACTGGGGTCGGGGTCACGCCACCGCGGCGCTCGCCGCGCTGCTGCGCGAGCTGCCGCAGCGGCCGGTGCACGCCCGCGCCGCCAAGGACAACGCCGCCTCCCTGGCGGTGCTGCGCAAGTGCGGCTTCGTCGTGGTCGGCGAGGACTCCGGGTACGCGGAGAGCCGCGGCGCCGAGGTCGAGGAATACGTGCTGGAGCTGCCCGCCGAGGCGACTGACCAGGGCGACCACTAGTCTCCCCGGGGTGAACTGGCTGGAACTCGTCGGCTGGGCCGGCTCCGCGCTGCTGGTCTGGTCGCTGCTGCAGACCCGCATCCTGCGGCTGCGCGCGCTCAACCTGGTCGGCTGCCTCATCCTGATCGGCTACAACGCCGCCGTGCACGTGTGGCCCATGGTCGGGCTCAACGTGGTGCTCGCCGTGATCAACGTCTGGTACCTGCGGACGATGCTCGCCACCCG
Organism: Micromonospora sp. NPDC048907; assembly: GCF_055586885.1. Lineage (NCBI taxonomy): Bacteria > Bacillati > Actinomycetota > Actinomycetes > Micromonosporales > Micromonosporaceae > Micromonospora > Micromonospora sp. NPDC048907. The sequence goes on along the minus strand of NZ_JBVJHI010000007.1, from coordinate 6,420 downwards.
CCACGACGCGCAGACCTACGAGGTGGTCGAGGTGGGCACCGGCGACGCCTTCCTGGCCCACACCCTGCGGGTGCACGCCGCCGACATCGCCCGGTTCAACCCCGACTTCCGCTGGGACCCGGCCGCCGCCGACCGCTCGGCGTTCCTGGTGGTCCGCGCCGACGAGGTGGTCGGTGTGGTGGTCTCGCACGCCGAGGCCGGCGGGGTGGCGCAGATCGACCTCGACTACGTGACCCCGCCGTTCCGCGACTTCACCCCCGGCGAGTTCGTCTACCGGCGCAGCCGGCTGTTCACCGACCGCGGCTTCCGCCGGGTCGTCAGCCCGCGCGGCATGGTCGCCCCCTACTACCACCGGCTGGGCTTCCGGCCGGAGGGCGACGCGTACGTGCTGGACCTGCCCACGCCCGCCTGACCCGCGACCGGAGGATTGCGCGGCCCGCCCGCGGGGCACAGAGGGGCGACGCCGGCCGGGCCACGGTCGGCGACGGGTCGGCCACGGCGGCCGGCCCGGGTCGGGCCGAGGGAGAGAACCACGCGTGCAGAGCTACTGGAGCCAACTGGCCCTGGTCGGAGTTCTGGTGATCGTCAACGCGGCCTTCGCCGGCAGCGAGATGGCCCTGGTGTCGCTGCGCGACAGCCAGCTCCAGCGCCTGGAACGCGGCAGCCGCGCCGGCCGCACCCTGGCCCGGCTGGCAAAGGACCCCAACCGGTTCCTGGCCACCATCCAGATCGGGATCACCCTGGCCGGCTTCCTGGCCTCGGCCGCCGCGGCGGTGTCCCTCGCGAAGCCCCTCGTCCCGCTGCTCGGGGTGTTCGGTGACGCCGCCGAGACGGTCGCCATCGTCGGGGTCACCCTGGCGCTGACGTTCGTGACCCTGGTCTTCGGCGAGCTGGCCCCCAAGCGGATCGCCATGCAGTCCGCCGAGCGGTGGGCCCTCGTCGTGGCCCGCCCGCTCGACGTGCTGGCCAGCGTGACCCGCCCGGCGGTCTGGGCGCTCGGCGCCACCAGCGACCTGGTGGTCCGCCTGTTCGGGCTCAACCCGAAGCACGAGCCGGACGAGATCGGCCCCGACGAGCTGCGCGACATCGTGGCCGGCAACCACGGCTTCACCAAGGAGCAGCGGACCATCATCGCCGGCGCCGTGGAGATCGCCGACCGGCAGTTGCGCGCGGTGCTCGTACCCCGGTTGCAGGTCTTCACCCTGGACAGCGGAACGACCGCGGAGGCCGCGCGGCTGGTCCTCGCCGCGACCGGCCACTCCCGGGCGCCGGTGGTGCGGCACGGCGGCCTGGACGACGCGGTCGGGGTGATCCACCTGCGCGACCTGGTCGGCGTCCCCGACGATCGGCCGGTCGACGAGATCGCGCGACCCCCCATGCTGCTGCCCGACTCGCTGTCGGTCGTCGACGCCCTGCGCCAGTTCAAGGCGGAACGCCAGCACATCGCACTGGTGGTCGACGAGCGTGGCGCCGTGGACGGCATCGTCACCCTGGAGGACATCCTCGAAGAGATCGTCGGCGAGATCTACGACGAGACCGACCGGGACCTCGGCTCGGTCCGCACGGAGGAGGACGGCACGCTGGTGCTGCCCGGCACCTTCCCGGTGCACGACCTCACCGACCTGGGCGTCGAGCTGCCCAACCGGCCGCCGGGCGACTACACCACGATCGCCGGGCTCGTGCTCATCTGCCTCGGGCACATCCCCACCGTGGCGGGGGAGCGGGTCCGGGTCGACGGCTGGGACCTGGCCGTGGGCGGCGTCGACCACCACGCCATCACCGAGGTCCGGGTCCGCCGGCACAGCCGCCGCGACCACGTCGAGGACGCCGAGGACGCCGGCGCCGACGGCACGCCCGTGCTCGACGAGGCCCGGAGCTGACCGACGGCACGGCCGTGCTCGACGAGGCCCGGAGCTGACCTCAGCGGCCGGACGGCGGGCCGAACGGGAAACCGGGCACCGGTGGGAGCAGCTGCACCGCGTCGGCGGGCACCTGGAGCGTGCTGCGCCCCAGCACCCGGGTGATCGCGCGCAGCAGCCACGGCCCCGACGGATGCCGCTCCGGCCCGATCAGCCGGCTCGTGACCCGGGTCCACCAGTGGCCGGCGACGATCACGTCAGTGATCCGCAGCCGCTCCGGCGGCCAGCCGCCCCGCACCACCACGTCGACGACCCGGCCCAACCGCCGCCCGTGCAGGTCGTACGCGGTCCGGCCGAGCAGTTCACCCGCTCGCACGGCCCGCTCCGGGAATGCGGTCGATCAGGTGCCGGCGCAGCCAGGACTCCACGGGCGAGGGCGGCAGGTCGGCCGCCGGACAGCGCAGCCGCACCACGCTGTCGACCCGGTCGACCTGGGCGAGCGGGACCCGCAGCGGTGGCACCGGCGGGTCGTCGGTGAACCGGTCGGCGACGGCCACCAGCAGCCGCCCGATCCGGCCCCCGATCCGCTGCCCGAGCGCCGCCTGCCCGGTGAGCAGGGAGTCCACGTACGGGTAGCCCTCCTCGTCGACGGCGAACGCGACGTCGTCGACCCGCCCGACCAGCCGGCCGTCGACGTCGACGATCTGCCGGTCGAGCAACTGCTTGGCGAGCTGGATCCTCATCGCCCCATCCTCGTGATGATCGCCAACGGGAGCGCCGCCACCGAGGCGGCGACGATGAGCACCAGGAACAGGGTCCCGAGCAGGTTCGTCCACCACCCGTTGACCCGGTCGCCGAGGTAGTTGCGGTCGTTCGCCACCACCAGGATCGGCAGGTACGTCAGCGGCAGCACCACGGCGCTGAGCACCAGCATGTACTCGGTGAGCCGGATCGGGTCCACGCTGGTCATCAGCAGCAGCACCCCGAGCAGCAGCCCCACCAGCAGCACGCTGTGGAACCGGGCCGCCTCCCGGGGGCTGACCCGCTTGCCCCACTGCCAGCCGAAGTACTGCGACGCCGCGTACGCGGCGGACAGGCCCGTCTCCAACGCCGCGCCGAAGGTCACCGCGAAGAACGCCAGCACCACCGTGGCCAGGCCGGCCCCGCCCAGCGCGGTCACCACCGGCCGGGCCACCTGGTCGAGGGTGTCCAGCGACGCCCCCGACGGGTGGTACGCCACCGTCGCCACGGCGATCAGCGACAGCGCCAGGAAGCCCCCGACGGGAAACCCGATCAGCACGTTCGACCGGGCGTGCGCCAGGTCGGCGGCGCTCCACCGCTCCTCGACCCCGCCGGAGGAGAAGAAGAACACCTCGTACGGGCTGACCGTCGACGCGAACAGCGCCACCGCCACGAACCAGTACACCGACCAGCTCTCGCCGGCGGAGCTGACGCGCAGGGCGCCGTGCCCCAGCTCGGCCCAGTCCGTGGGCAGCGCGAACAGCGCGACCGCGAAGACCAGCAGCGCCAGCCCGGCGAGGCCGAAGACCCGTTCCATCAGCTCGAAACGCATCCGCCACAGCACCAGCCAGACCGCCACCGCGGCCACCGGCACCCAGAGCAGATGGCTCAACCCGGTCGCGAGCCGCAACGCCAGCGCCACCCCACCCAGCTCGGCGGCCAGGGTGATCACCGTGACCAGCCAGGAGGCGGCCAGGTTGAGCAGCGCCACCCGCGGCCCCAGCCGCTCCCGGACCAGGTCGAACACGGCCCGGCCGCTCACCGCCGCGATCCGGCCGGCCATCTCCGCGTACGCGCAGATGCCCACCACCCCGACGATCAGCACCCAGGCGTGGGCCATCCCGAAGCGGGCGCCGGCCTGGCTCGCCGCCACCAGGTCGCCGATGTCGACGAAGCCGCCGACGGCGGACAGCACGCCGAGCGTGGCCGCGAAGAGCTTCCTCACGTCGGGTCGGGTGTGGCCGGGCTCATCGACGCGACGATATCGGCGTCAGATCCCCGATCTGGGGCGAATCGAGCAGCCCGCGATCAGGCGGAGGTGAGGTTCTGCAGCCGCACCTGGCCGCGCGACACCAGCCGGCCACCCTCGTCGGTGATCTCCACGAGCCAGAGCTGCTGGCTGCGGCCTCGATGGATCGGGGTGCCGACAGCGGTCAGCTCCCCGTCGCGGACCGCGCGCAGGAAGTCGGTCTGGTTGGACACCCCGACGACCTTGCCCCTGTCACCCAGCCACAGGGCGCCGCCGATGCTGGCCGCCGTCTCCACGACCGAGCAGTAGACCCCGCCGTGCTGGATCCCGTACGGCTGGTGCAGTTCCGGACGGACCTGCCAGCGGATGACCACCCGGTCCCCGCTCACCTCGTCGAACTTCAGGCCCAGCAGGGCGACGAAGCCCCCGGTCAGATCCGGCTCCTCCACGGCGACCCCTCCCTCTCGCGCGACGGCGTCGCCAGCCTAGTCGGCGCCCCCGTCGGCAAACCCGGTACGGGTGCCGGCCGCTGATGGGGGAGAATCGGTGACCGTGACCGACAGCAACCTCCCGCAGGGGCGGGACTCCCTGACCGAAGACCTGCTGTGGCGGGGCCTGATCCAGGACTCGACCGGCCTCGACGAGCTGCGCGCGCTGCTCGACGGCGGGAGCACCACCTTCTATGTGGGCTTCGACCCGACGGCGCCGAGCCTGCACGTCGGCAACCTCATGCAGGTCGTCATGGCGCGCCGGCTCCAGCTCGCCGGGCACCGGCCGCTGCTGCTGGTCGGCGGCGCCACCGGTCAGATCGGCGACCCGAAGGAGAGCGCCGAGCGCACCTTGAACCCGCCCGAGGTCATCGCCGGCTGGGTCCAGCGCATCCGCGACCAGCTCGCGCCCTTCGTGACGTACGAGGGGGAGAACGCGGCCCAGCTGGTCAACAACCTGGACTGGACCGGCGAGATGTCGGTGGTGGAGTTCCTCCGGGACGTGGGCAAGCACTTCCCGGTGAACAAGATGCTGGCCCGGGAGGTGGTCAAGGCCCGGCTCGAGACCGGGATCAGCTACACCGAGTTCAGCTACCAGCTGCTCCAGGCGAACGACTTCTTCGAGCTGCACCGCCGGCACGGCTGCCAGCTCCAGTACGGCGGCTCCGACCAGTGGGGCAACATCACCGCCGGGGTGGACTACATCCGGCGCCGTGGCGCCGGGCCGGTGGAGGCCTTCACCACGCCGCTGGTCACCAAGTCGGACGGCACCAAGTTCGGCAAGAGCGAGACCGGTGCGGTCTGGCTCGACCCGGAGATGACCAGCCCCTACGCCTTCTACCAGTTCTGGGTCAACGCCGACGACCGGGACGTCACCCGCTACCTGCGGTACTTCAGCTTCCGTTCCCGCGAGGAGCTGGAGGAGCTGGAGAAGGCCACGGCGGAACGCCCGCAGGCGCGGCTCGCCCAGCGGGCCCTCGCCGAGGAGCTGACCGCGCTGGTGCACGGCGAGCGGGAGATGGCCCAGGCGGTCGCGGCGAGCCAGGCGCTCTTCGGTCGCGGCTCGCTCGACGAACTGGCCCCGGAGACCCTGCGCGCCGCGCTCACCGAGGCGGGCCTGGTGCACCTCGACGAGCTGCCCGACGTGGCGGGCCTGCTCAAGGAGTCGGGCCTGGTGCCCAGCATGAAGGAGGCGCGGCGGGTCATCGCCGAGGGCGGCGCGTACGTCAACAACGTGCGCATCGCCGAGGTGGACGCGACGGTGTCGCCGGCGGACCTGCTGCACGGCCGCTACCTGGTGCTGCGCCGGGGCAAGCGCAACTTCGCCGGCGTCGAGCTGGGCAGATAGCCCTCGGTCGACGGTGTGACGCGGGACGCGCCCGGCGGATTTGACGATCAATCCGCCGGGCGCGTAACTTTCTCTCTGCCAGCGCGGAACGGACGAAACAGGGCGAAAGACCTGGAGGCCGGAGCGCGGGAATGACAACCGGGTGAGGATGGTTGATCCCATCGGACCCTGGACCGGGCGGTGCCCCGGATTCGCCGGGAGGCGGATTTGGTGAGGCGGAACCGACCGGGTAAGGTTGTCGACCGGCAGGGACACGGACGAGCGAGCGGGAAACCGCGGCGGCCGTCCTGCCAAACCCACGAAGCGCCCGGCGCGAGCCGGTCGAATTGTGGTGCCCGGTTAAAAGGGTGGAAGCATGACAAACCGCGAAACACCGGTTTGACACCGCAGAAACCAGCGGGTAACGTAGTAAAAGTGCCCGGCGCGAGAGCGGCGGGTGCGGGATGAACGAAATGCCCCGGATGGGGGCTCCACGGTGTGGGGTTTCCGGATGGTGTGTGGTTGTTCTTTGAGAACTCAACAGGGTGCTTGATAAGCCAGTGCCAAATTGATTTATACCCCGGACTGGTCAGGCTTCGGTTTGGCTGGTTGGGATTCCTTTGGCAACACTTTTGTTGTCAGGATGATTGTTCAACAAAGATTTTTGTTGGAGAGTTTGATCCTGGCTCAGGACGAACGCTGGCGGCGTGCTTAACACATGCAAGTCGAGCGGAAAGGCCCTTCGGGGTACTCGAG